>JBLWXT010000001.1:0-283928 GCA_048267305.1 Owenweeksia sp.
CATTATCTCAGGGTCGTTGGGCTCGATGTGGATGTGCACATCCACAAGCTCTGGCTTTACAGCTATAAGGTGATCTTTTAAATCATGCGCAATTTTATGCCCTTCCCTTACGGAGATTTCAGCGTCAACTATGGCGTGGAGGTCTACATGGAAGGTCATGCCCATTTTGCGCACATAGCATTTTTCTGTGATGATAACGCCCGGCACTTCTACCGCGGCTTTACGGATTTCTTCTACCAAATCATCATAGCGGTGCTCTTCCATAATTTCCCCTAAGGCAGGGCGCAATATGCGGTAAGCGTTAAAAAGAATGAAACCCGAGGCTACCAATGCGGCCCAGTCATCAGCGCTCTCATAACCCGGGCCCATATATAAGGCAATGGAAATACCTATAAATGCTGCAAGTGAAGTAATGGCATCACTGCGGTGGTGCCAGGCATCAGCAGTGATGGCCGTGCTTTTGGTTTCTTCTCCCTTCTTTTTAACTATCCGGTAAAAAATCTCTTTGGCTATAATAATTACAGCCAGCACTATTAATGTGTAGGAAGCTGGGGTTTTATGTGGTGTTTGTATGTGCTCAATACTTTCGTAGGCAATAACGGTGGCCGATGCTACCAAAAACCCAACAACCACAAAAGTGATAAGCGGCTCTGCCCGTCCATGCCCATAGGGGTGATCTTCATCAGGAGGTTTGTTGGCATAGCGAAGCCCCACCAATACTAATAAAGAAGAAAAAATATCGGATGTAGATTCTATCGCATCCGCAATAAGCGCATAGGAATTACCAAAAAAACCGGTAATAAACTTAACCAACGCCAAAGCAGAATTGCCCGCAATGCTGAGGTAGGTGGCCTTTATAGCTTTTTGATGATTTGTGCTGGGCATTAGGCGCGAAGGTAATCATGACTCTAATTTGATTTTAGAAGTGAAAGAATCTTTTTAGAGAAAGATAAATTTCCTATCAAAACACCTTAATACAGCGGCCTTCCTATCTTTGCCCTCCACCAAAAAATAGCATAACCATGATTGGAAAACTTCAGGAACACCTACAGAAAGAACTGGCAAGCATAAAAGCCGATGGCCTGTATAAAAGCGAACGCATTATTGAGGGCGAGCAGGGTGCAGAAATTAGCGTTAATGGGAAAACCGTTTTAAACTTTTGTTCTAATAACTACCTGGGGCTTTCCTCTCATCCCGAAGTAATTCAAGCTGCCAAAGACACTTTGGATACACATGGTTTTGGAATGTCTTCCGTAAGATTTATTTGCGGTACACAAGACATCCATAAAACATTGGAAAAAAAGATTGCCGACTTTTTAGGAATGGAAGATACCATCCTTTATGCTGCGGCTTTTGATGCCAATGGAGGAGTGTTTGAACCTTTGCTTTCTGCGGAAGATGCTATCATTTCAGATTCACTTAATCATGCCTCTATTATTGATGGAGTAAGACTTTGTAAGGCGCAGCGCTATCGTTATGAAAATAACAATATGGAAGACCTGGAAGCTAAACTCAAGGAAGCTTCCGGCACCAGCCGCTTTAAAATTATTGTAACCGATGGTGTTTTCTCTATGGATGGTTATGTGGCGCAGATTGATAAAATCTGTGACCTTGCCGAAAAGTATGATGCCCTGGTGATGGTGGACGAATGCCACTCCACAGGTTTTATCGGTAAAACCGGAAGAGGAACACACGAGCTTTGCAATGCCATGGGTCGCGTGGATATTATTACCGGAACATTGGGTAAGGCGCTTGGTGGTGCCATGGGCGGATTTACCACAGGTAAAAAGGAAGTTATTGAAATGCTTCGTCAGCGCTCACGACCATACTTATTCTCAAACTCATTGGCACCGGCCATTGTGGGTGCTTCTATAAAAGTGCTGGAGCTTCTTGAGGCTTCAACGGACCTTCGCGATAAGCTGATGGACAATGTTTCCTATTTCAAGGAAAAAATAAAGGCTGCAGGTTTTGATATTAAGGATGGCGATTCAGCCATTGTGCCTATCATGCTTTATGATGCCGCGCTTTCGCAAAAATTTGCCAACCGCCTTTTGGAAGAGGGAATCTATGTAATTGGCTTCTTTTATCCGGTGGTACCGAAAGGTCAGGCGCGTATTAGAGTTCAGCTAAGTGCCGGCCATGAGCGTGCCCATTTAGACAAGGCCATTGAAGCCTTTGCCAAAGTGGGTAAGGAGCTGGAGGTTATCTGAAATTTTTAACAGATCTCATGCAAGCCGCACGGAACGCAAAAACTGTCGTCCTTTGCGGCTTGCTTTTTTAATACAACCATCACTTGAAGCCAATAAACCTAACAGAATCACAACTCGAGAAAATTGCCGACAGCCTTGCCGGGCAGGAGTTTTGTGTGGTTGATGATTTTGCTTCAGCGGAATTGGTTGAAAGTTTGCTGGAGGCTGTGGCTTTTCATCGTGAAGAGGAAAACTTTCATAAAGCGGGTATTGGCAACGCTCACCTCTTTACAGTAGACAAGCAAATACGTGGCGATTACGTAAAGTGGATTTACGAGGAGGATGCCCAACCGGCTACCTTGGTTTTTCTGAGAGGTGTAGAGGATTTAATGGCATCCCTAAACAGATTACTCTTCCTCAGTTTAAAGGATTTGGAATGCCACTACGCCATTTATCCGCCCGGAACTTTTTACGAAAAACATCTCGACCAGTTTAAAAGTACCAACAACCGAAAGATATCCTTTGCCTTTTATCTCAATCAAAACTGGGAGCCCGGTGATGGAGGCGAGTTGCGCCTTTATAGACCTGATGGCGTTTTAGACATTGCTCCCCTGGCTGGGCGGCTGGCTATTTTCCGCAGTGATACGGTAGAACACGAGGTGCTTGTTACTGAAAAGGATAGGTATAGTATAACCGGTTGGATGCGCGATCGCCCTGTAGGGTTGGTGATTCTTCAATAAAAAAACCCTGACCCTAAGTTTAAGGCCAGGGATTTTAAATTATTCTAAAGTCCGGCTCCATGTTTTGCCAGATACATCTTCAAGTATAATTTTTAGTCCTTTTTGTTCATAGACTTTTTCCTTCAGGGGAAGCTTTATGCTTGCCAATGCTCCCAGGGGAAACTCCAGGCCATGGGCGGCCGTCTTCACTTTAGACACATGCCGGTTTACCACCGCTGTTTGTGGCAGGGCGGCCAGTTGCCGGTCATCCCAGGTGTAGAGCACGTTGCCAGTGCCATCGGTAAGGCGGGCTTCAATCACAAAGCTCCCGTAAGTATCAATGCCTTCCGTGCGCATAGCTTCAAAACTTACACTTCCCTTTTGGAGGGAAGCAGAGTAGAGTTCTATTTTAGGATTTTTGCTCAGATTATGAAGCGTACCCCATACCCCACCATGAAAGTATTGGTTGGTTCCCAGAGTAATGGCTAAGGCGGCAAGACTTACAATTATAATGGCCCTGGAAATTCCACGGTTAGAGAATCTTGTGCTCAAGTCTTGACTCATCCAAAATTGAAATTTACTGCTCAGGTTTAGCTTACTATCAAGGGAGTAGGCCCCGCCTCCGCTAAAGAAAAGGTAAGCCCCGGTGATAATGCCAAATACACCTATTTGCCATTCGTCAAGGCAGGTAGTGCCCAGCCATCCTGCACCCAGCAGTATGCCCAGAGCCAGTAGTGAAGCTCCCAAAGCGGCTAGCCGGCTAAACAAACCCAGGATTAGGAAGAGGCCTACTATGCCTTCTATCACCGTAAAGACCACCATGTTTATCCAAAGGGCCTCCGGATTTTCCACCAGCCATTGTATCATGGGTTTAATAAAAAGTGCATTGGGTAAAAAGTTGTTAAACTTTTCACCGATGTAGCCCGCGGCCTCGGGGTCTAGTTTATTGGCCAGGGCCGTTCTGCGCCAAAAGGCCGAAAAGTAAATCCAGCCGGTTACCAGGCGTATAATGAGAGGAAGGTATTGGGTATAGTGCTGCGACTGCAGCTTGATATTTTCAGTTTTCATATAATAGTTTTAAAAATATTTACTCGGGTTTTTAGAAAAAAAACGGTGGGTAGATATTTTTAGAACCGCGGTGGCTGAAGGATTTTTTCCTTAAATCCTTTATGAGTTGTAGATGGTGTTAAGTGAGTTGCAAGGGCGTTGCCACAGGGGGCTTGAGGCTGCTTTATAAAGGCTAGGTGCAGAAAAAGATTAAAGCAGGAGGAGTGTAGCTCGGTTTTAGGTTGTGGAACATCCGGGCTTTGGGTGCTTGAAGCTCCGTTGATATCTGCTTTTCCGTTTAATACCAATGCCAGCCGGTTTTTACAAAGCCTAAAGGCAGCATCCTGCGGCTCCATTACCACCAGGCTGCTGTTATACAGGCTACTGCCTAATATGGATAACACCAACAAGTGGCAGCTTATGATTTTTACTGTGTTCTTGAAAAGCTTCATCATAAAAAGATGTGGCAGCGCATTCCAATACTGTGCCATTTAACTCATCCGGGCTGCCGAAATATTTATACAATTTAGCTACAAATCTTTTACAAACGTATTATGTAAGTAGTTTACTTTGCTGAAAATTCCAGGAAGTAAGCAACTTGGATTACGACTTAATTCACCCCGATGAGAAATAAATATTTTGATCTTATAGATCAGACCTTTGAATGGCCACAGGAAGAATTTAGCCTGGATGAGGACGGTACGCTTACCTGGAACGGGGTGTACTTGATGGACATTATTAAGCAATACGGAACTCCGCTTAAGATAACCTACCTGCCCAAAATAAGCTCTCAGATACAGCGTGCCAAGCGTATGTTTAATGTGGCTATGGCCAAAGCCGAATATCAGGGACAGTACCACTACTGCTACTGTACCAAGAGTTCGCACTTTTCATTTGTGTTGGAAGAAGCGCTTAAAAACAACATTCACATTGAAACCTCCAGCGCCTTTGATATTAACATTGTGGAGAGCTTATATGAGAGTGGGCAGCTTACCAAAGATCACTTCATTATTTGCAACGGTTTTAAGCGAAATCAATACATCGATAACATTGCCCGACTAATAAATAAGGGGTTCTCCAACATCATTCCTATTATCGATAATAAGAATGAACTGGAGTTGTTTGACCAAAATTTCAAGAATCCAACTAAGGTGGGTATCCGGATTGCATCGGAAGAAGAGCCGAAGTTTGAGTTTTATACATCAAGGCTCGGAATAGGCTACAAGGATATCGTACCCTGGTACAAAGAGCAGATTCAACACAATAAGAAGTTTGAGCTGAAAATGCTGCACTTCTTTATTAATACCGGTATAAACGATACGGCTTATTACTGGAGTGAGTTGCTAAAGTGTGTGAATGTTTATGTGGAACTCAAAAAGGTTTGTCCTACTTTAGATAGTTTAAATATTGGCGGTGGTTTCCCTATTAAAAACAGCCTTACCTTTAATTACAACTATGAGTATATGGCTGAAGAGATAATTCTTCAGATCAAACAAATATGCAACAGGCAGGATGTGGCCGAGCCGCATATATTTACCGAGTTTGGCTCATTTACCGTAGGAGAGAGTGGGGCCACATTCTATTCTATTCTGGATCAGAAAAAACAGAATGATCGTGAGAACTGGAATATGATCGACAGTTCTTTTATGACCACACTGCCAGATGCCTGGGCCATAAGCAAAAGGTTTATAATGCTGGCGGTAAACCGTTGGGATAAACCTTATGAAAGGGTATTACTTGGTGGATTGACCTGTGATAGCGATGATTATTACAACAGCGAGCAACATGCCAATGCTATCTACTTACCAAAATATGATCCCGATGAAAAGCAGTATGTCGGATTTTTTCATACCGGTGCTTATCAGGAGAGTGTAGGTGGTTATGGAGGTATTCAGCACTGCCTTACACCTGCTCCAAAGCACGTGGTTATTGATCGGGATGAGGATGGTGAAATACGCACCCGACTCTTTGCCAAAGAGCAGAGTTATAAGTCCATGATGAAAATTTTAGGTTACTAGTAAGTTTTCATTTGCCAAATCAAAACCATTTTAAAACCTTGCATTTACAAAAGCTATGAGTAAAGAAAGAAATACGATATCAAGATTTATTGAGGAAAATTACCTGCACTTCAATGCTGCAGCCTTGATGGATGCCGCAAAGGGCTACGAAAAGCACCTTGAAGAAGGTGGTAAGATGATGATCACTTTGGCGGGTGCGATGAGCACAGCCGAGCTGGGGAAAACGCTGGCCGAGATGATCCGTCAGGATAAAGTAGACATAATATCCTGCACCGGGGCAAACCTGGAGGAAGACATTATGAACCTTGTGGCACATAAAAGTTACAAGCGTGTACCTCATTATCGCGACCTAAGCCCGCAAGAGGAACGTGAACTTTTAGATGGTGGATTTAACCGGGTTACCGATACCTGTATCCCGGAAGAGGAAGCTTTCCGCAGACTTCAAATGCACATTGAAAAAATATGGAAGGATGCCGAAGCAAAAGGTGAACGCTACCTTCCGCATGAGTATATGTATAAAATGCTGCTTAGTGGAGATTTGGAGCAGTACTACGAGATTGATCCTAAAAACAGCTGGATGCTGGCTGCTGCCGAGAAAAACCTTCCAATTATCTGCCCGGGATGGGAAGATAGCACTATGGGAAATATTTTTGCCAGCTATTGCATGAAAAAGGAATTGACGCCTACCACCGTGAAGAGTGGTATTGAGTATATGACCTGGCTTGCTGATTGGTATGTGGAAAATTCAAAAGGTAAAGGTGTTGGCTTTTTCCAGATAGGGGGAGGTATTGCCGGTGACTTCCCAATTTGTGTAGTTCCTATGCTTTATCAGGATTTGGAGATGGAGGAAATACCTTTCTGGAGTTACTTTTGCCAGATTTCTGACTCCACTACCAGTTACGGTTCCTACTCAGGAGCTGTTCCCAACGAAAAAATAACCTGGGGTAAGTTGGATATTGACACTCCTAAATTTATTGTAGAATCGGATGCTACCATTGTAGCACCCCTAATTTTTGCCTGGCTCCTAAACTATTAAATTGAAACCGGTAAGTTGTTATGAAACCTACACCTTCTTCTGACAAAAAACGCGTAATCGTAGATTACAAAAATGTTACAAAAGAGATTCTAGATCTCTTTTCTGATCGATATCCTTATGGATATGAGGATGAAGACATCATCAAATTTAAGAATGCCAAGGGTGAGCTTGTAAAAGCTGTTCCCTTTGAAACCAAAGACGCCAAATACCTTATCAAGGTAAGTGTGGAGATGGATGCGAAGATTGAGGCCTTCCTTGATGATGACGATGATGATGACACCGGTAGCGATGAAACAACAGAATCTAACATTGAAGAGCCATCTGATGAGGATGACGATTAGGCTTTAGATTTTTCTGGGTATAACACATAAAAAAGCGGGCATGAATCAAATTCATGCCCGCTTTTTATTTTTTTAAGAAGACCTACTTAAACCTCTCCGTATACTTGTGGCAATAGGGCGTCCCCCCTGTTTTTACGTAATAATCCTGATGCTTGTCATCAACTTCAGTGTAAAACTCAGTAGCCTTGGTAAGTTCAGTGGCCACTTTGTAGCCTTTGTCTTCTAATACCTTAATTACCTTTTCGGCAATTTGCTTTTGGCTGTCGCTGAGGTAAAAAATAGCCGAGCGATACTGCTCACCAATATCCGGTCCCTGGCGGTTTACCTGGGTTGGGTCATGCGTGTTGAAGAAAATCTTAACCAAAGTTTCATAATCCGTTTTTTCAGGATCATAAATTACCTCCACTGTTTCAGCGTGACCTGTAGTTCCTGTACACACTTGTCTGTAGGAGGGGTTAGGTACGTGTCCACCCGTATATCCCACTGTAGTGGAGATTACACCTTCCTGCTGCTGCAGGTAATATTCAGTACCCCAGTAGCATCCTGAGGCAAATAATGCTCTTTCCATTTTCTTTTGTTTGTTTTGAGTTTGCGCCATTGCCCCTAAACCGAGCAACAAGCCAACTGATACTATGAACCACTTTTTCATCATCATGTTCTTTAGCTACTAATTACGCAAAAGGCACGCCATTGGTTCGTCAGTAGGGGAACATTCGTAATACCACTGATACTAGCTTCACTACTGTTCCTTCTTTAATATCCGTTTAAACACTTTCAAGGTATAGGGTATTTCTTCCTCATTTTCACCAGTGTCAATGTCCCGAAAATCAACCATTGGTATTCCTACCATGTATTCTGATTTTAAGAACCCCTGTATTATCTCACTTTCTGATTCCACAAAGTCAAGGATGCAGCCAAATGGTAACTTTTTGTGATTGGAATTGATGAAATTCAATCTAAGTTGACCAGCTTGTTCGTCATGCCATAAGTAATAAATTAGATCTAGTGGTAAATCCGAAACGTTAAGTTGTTTTTGTCCGTTCGCACAAATCTTATCAAACAAGTCTAAAAAGTCTGCAGGTGAGACTTGTTCAGCGAGTTCCTTTGTCAAGCTGAATGACCAAAGGTTTTCAGAGATTTCTTTGTCCAACAGGTCTGTTCTATTGGTAAGGAACAATTTGTTTTTAATTGCTTGCGACTCTATTTTGTTGAAATAATTCGCCTTTGTCATTTTTGGCCTTTGACTTAATGGAAAACTATACTAGTTCCCTTTGCTTTATCAATAGCTCCGCTATCTGCACTGCATTGGTTGCAGCACCCTTTCTAAGGTTATCGGCAACTATCCAGCAGTTAAGGGTATTAATCTGGCTAAGATCCCTTCTTATTCTACCAACAAACACATCATCTTTTCCACGGGCATATAGTGGCATGGGGTAGGTATTCATTTCCGGTTGATCCTGTAAAGTAATACCGGGAGTATTGGCCAAGAGCTTTTTTACATCGGTAGTATTAAACTCCTTTTCAAACTCAATGTTTACACTTTCAGAATGTCCTCCCATTACAGGTACGCGCACAGCGGTAGCTGTAACGTGCACATTATCATCGCCTAGTATCTTTTTGGTTTCATTGGTGAGTTTCATCTCCTCCTTGGTGTAGCCGTTATCCGTAAATACATCACAATGTGGAATGCAATTTTGGTCAATAACATAAGGATAGGCCATTTCACCTTTCTTGCCTTCACGCTCATTGGTCATCTGGTCAAGGGCTTTTACGCCAGTGCCGGTAATACTTTGGTAGGTGCTCACCACCACTCTTTTTATAGTGTACTTTTCGTGAAGTGGCTTTAATACCATCACCAACTGAATGGTAGAACAGTTGGGGTTGGCTATGATTTTGTCCTCTTCTGTTAAAGTGTTGCCATTTATTTCGGGCACAATTAATTTCTTGTCAGGATCCATCCGCCACGCAGAAGAATTGTCAATTACGGTAGTCCCCACTTCGGCAAATTTTGGCGCATATTCCAGAGAAGTGCTTCCTCCTGCAGAAAATATAGCATAGTCAGGTTTGGCGGCAATGGCATCATCTATAGAAATAACTTTTATAGTTTTATCCTTGAAAGTAATTTCCTTTCCTATAGATTTTTCGGTGGCAACCAATAGTAGCTCATCAATGGGTAAATTTCTCTTTTCAAGAACTTTCAAAACTTCGGAGCCAACCATACCTGTGGCACCAACCAACGCTAAACGCATAATTTTTAAAAATTAAGTTTAATTTAATGACCTTATTTAAGTCATTACAAATTTAGCCTAATTGTAAACGATGCTGAGGACCGTCATCTTACTTTTAATCGCTACAACAGCTTTTTCTCAAGTTACCATTGTTGATGATTTTTCGGATGGAAACTATTCATCCTCGCCTAGGTGGACTGGCGACACGGTGTTTGAGGTGAATAGCAATCTTGAATTACACTTAAAGGACGCAGCCGCTGGTAGTGCTTACCTTTCTACTTACAGCGGGATTATCAATAATGCCACCTGGGAATTTTACACCCGCCTGGAGTTTAATCCATCTTCGAGCAATTACACAAAAATTTATCTGGCAAGTGATCAGCCAAAGCTATCCGGTGCTCTTAATGGATATTATGTGAGGATAGGGGGTAGTTCCAATGATAGGGTGAGTTTATATAAGCAATCAGGAAATACATCTTCTTTAATTGTAGAAACCTCCGATAACTGGGTGGATCAGAGTGTGGTGGAAATAGGTGTAAAGGTAAGCAGGGATAGCTCGGGTTTTTGGGTGCTTAATGTGGATACGGGCGGAGGAAAAAATTATGTCCCAATTGATTCGGCCTGGGAAAATACCCACAGCTCCAGCGCGTATTTTGGAGTGGAGTGTATTTATACGAGTACACGATCTGATAAGTTTTTCTTTGATAACTTCTCTCTTTTGGGAAATGTTTTTTTGGATAAAAAACCACCTTTAATAACAGATTTAAAGATAGTTAACAAAACCTCATTGGACGTGTTGTTCTCTGAGCCCCTCGATAAGGTGACGTCTGAGACTGTGTTTAATTATGAGGTGAATGAAGGTGTGGGGCAGCCGGTTTCCGCACTATTGGATAGTGATAAATCAAGCGTTCATTTGCGTTTTTCAAAACCATTTCAGAATAGGCAGTTTTATCAGCTAGTGGCACGTGGTGTGGAGGATTTACATGGAAACCGGGCTAATGATTCTGCTGAGTTTTCATTTTATAACGCAGAGGCTGGAGATGTAATAGTTAACGAACTGATGGTGGATCCGAAACCTGTGGTTGGGCTTCCTCCAAATGCATTACCCGAAAGGGAGTATATTGAGTTATATAACACCACCGCTTTGGCTATTGATCTGGAAAACTGGGTTTTAGACATTGGTGGTGCAAAGGAGGTTTTGCCTGCCTACACATTGCCAGCAAAGGGCTTTGTGGTAATCACAAAGGATGAGGGCGTAAGTGAATTTCCCTCTTCATTGCCCATATTGGGGTTGGATATGTCTTCCGTTGCATTGACCAATTCGGGGAATACGGTTTTTCTCAAATCTCCGGACGGAAAAATTGTTTCAGCGGTAAGCTATACTGATGACTGGTATCAGGATGAAAATAAAGACAATGGAGGTTGGTCGCTCGAACTTATTGATCCGGCAAACAGGTGTGGAGGTATGGCCAATTGGAGAGCGAGTATAAATCCAAATGGCGGAACTCCCGGAATGGAGAACAGTGTTTTTGGGGTGAATCCGGATACTATTGCTCCTGTGTTTTCCAGAATTGCAATAAGCAGTGATAGTAGCCTGGTCATTTCTTTTTCAGAAACGGTGAATGACACGGTTTTGCTTGATAGGGCAAATTACAGGATTGTTCCTCCTATACCATTGGATTCCTTAAAGCTGGTAAGCCCCGGCTATGAAAAAGTAAAATTGTTTTTCAACGAGGCCATAAACTCACAGCTTGTTTATGAATTGTCGTTTTTAAATTACCCTTTTGATTGCAGCGGCAATCAAATGAAGGCTGATACAATGTTCTTTGCCCTGCCTTCTCATCCGGAAATCGGGGATATTCTGATTAATGAAATCCTGTTTAACCCCAAGCCGGGAGGCAGTGATTTTGTTGAAATTTATAACAATTCGGATAAGATATTTGATCTGTCAAAATTAAGACTGAGCAATGTTGACCCTGTTTTCAACTCTGTTAATAATCCAAAGTTGATTTCTGATGATAGTTTTTTGTTTGAACCCGGGAGATATCTGGTATTAACTAATGATCCTGGTTTTCTGAGGGGAAACTATGATGTAAGGATACCCGCGAACGTTTTGAAACCTGCTGAGTCGTTGCCGGGTATGGACGACTCAGAGGGTAATATTGCTGTTGTTACTTCGGATTTAGTAACGATTGTTGATCAGCTTCAATACGAAGATGATTTGCACCTTCCCGTTTTAAAAGACCAGGAAGGAGTGAGTTTGGAGCGGGTAGATTTTGACAAAGCAAGCTCGGACAGGGATAATTGGCAAAGTGCTGCTGCCTCGGCAGGCTATGCTACTCCCGGCTATATTAATAGTCAATATTCCCGGCCAAAAGTATCAGGAAGAATAACCGTTGACCCCAAGGTGTTTTCGCCAAATCAGGATGGGTATAACGATTTGCTTAAAATCGCATATAGTTTTAAAAATACTGACAATGTAGTTTCGATTTCTGTTTGGAGTACAGAGGGTTATGAGTTGGTAGAACTGCAGAGTTCGGTAAGCGTTGGCGCTGAGGGATTTTTTACCTGGGATGGTGTGGATTCCAACGGGCAGCTCCTCAATACGGGTGTTTATATAATCGTAGTGGAATATTTTAATGCAAATGGCATAAGCGAGATTTTTAAAGAAACCTGTGTTTTGAGCAGATAAATTATTCACCGTTTAAGTAATATCGTTTGTTTTGCACTAGTTAAAATCTTGAAATGGATAAAATCGAAAAAATCAAAAACTTCGACCCCAATGGGTTTGCCACAACAACCAATCTTTTTGGTTTGCCATTTAATTATGCCGAGTCGGAAACTGTGGTTTTGCCAGTTCCCTGGGAGGTTACAGTAAGCTATTCAGCAGGTACTGCCGAAGGGCCAGAAGCTATTGAAAAGGCTTCTCTGCAGGTAGATTTATTTGATGCCTTTTTGCCGGATGCCTGGAAGCGCGGGATTTTTATGTTGCCCACAGATCAGGAGCTTTCGGTAAAAAGTTATCGCTATCGCCAAATGGCAGAGCAGCATATTTCGAGTTTGGAGGCAGGTGAGGAGGATTCCGAAATGCTTGTTGAGATAAACGAGGCCTGTGCCGATATGGTGGAGTGGGCTAAAATACAGTGTCGCCAAATACTTGCTGATGGCAAGCGATTGGCCCTTTTGGGCGGAGATCACAGTACACCATTGGGTTATATTCATGCATTAGCTGAAAAGCATCAAAGCTTTGGAATTCTGCAAATTGACGCTCATGCAGATTTGCGCGTGGCTTATGAAGGCTTCGAATATTCTCATGCTTCCATTATGTATAATGCCCTTAAAACTCCTGAGGTGGAGAAGCTTGTTCAGGTTGGGATAAGGGATTATTGCCAGGCCGAAGATGAAATGATCAGGGATTCTAAAGGACGCATTGTTACCTTTTTTGACCGTGAGCTCAAAGGTGCCAGATATAGGGGGAAGTCGTGGGAAGCACAATGCAGTGAGATAATCAGTGAGTTGCCTCAGAAGGTTTATTTGAGTTTTGACATCGATGGGCTGGATCCAAAACTTTGTCCTAACACAGGTACACCTGTTGGGGGTGGTTTTGAGGTAGAGGAGGTGCTTTTTCTATTGGAAATGGTGGTGAAAAGCGGACGTGAGTTAATCGGATTTGACTTAAATGAGGTATCTCCGGGAGAGGATGAGTGGGATGCCAATGTTGGAGCCAGATTGCTTTATAAGCTTTGTAATATTATGGCTGCGTGTTATTGATTTTATTCCGGGCGAATGAATAACATGTGTCGTTGGCTATTTGCTTTTTTATCCTGAAATAATTTCCAAAACCAACTCCTTGGTCAAAGGTTTTCCATTGGCCTTGGTTTTAATGTCTTCAAAGGAAAACCTGAAGTCACAACCCTCTTTCCAGCGATTACAGCCGTAGGCTGTTTTTCCTTTTATCAATGTTCCTTTTTTGCACTTTGGGCAGCGGGGCATTGTGGCTTCTTTTTTTACCGGGGCCGGTGTAGTGTTTTCAAATTTCAGATCCCATGAGTCGGAAAATGTTAAAATACCCTCCACTTTATTGCCCTCCAAAACAAAGCCCTTGATTTTATTGGTCTTTCTTTTATCTACCAAGCGCTTCACCTGAGCTTCGGTAAGCTTCTTTTTCATAAAGAGAAACGGGATGCGGAAAGAACATCCTTCATTCCATCGGCTGCAGCCATAACTGCTCTTGCCTTTAATGAGTTGTCCCTTATTACACTTCGGACAAGTTTGTTTTGCCTTTGCTTTTTTTGCTGGTGCTTTTTCCTGAGTGGGAGCTTTTTCAGCTACCTGGGATAACCTTGGCTTTCCACTTTCCATACGGACTTCATAAACAAGCTCATGTACCATTTTTTTCATATTGTAGATGAATCGCTTGGCGCTGAATTCCCCTTCTTCAATTTCCTTCAACTGCTTTTCCCATTGACCGGTCAGCTCGGCAGATTTTAGCAATTCATTTTGAACCGTATTGATGAGCTGGATACCCATTTCAGTGGGGATTACCAGTTTCTTTCTTCGTTGAGTGTAGTTTCTCCTGAAGAGGGTTTCAATAATACTCGCACGTGTTGATGGTCTTCCGATACCGTTGGCTTTCATTAAGTCGCGCAACTCTTCATCATCCACTTGTTTGCCTGCTGTTTCCATAGCACGTAGCAATGAGGCTTCTGTGTAATAGCTTGGGGCCTTGGTGCTTTTTTCAATAAATGAAGGCTTGTGAGGCCCTTTTTCTCCTTTTGCAAATGCAGGTAAAATACTGTCATCCTCCACATCGCTTTTATCTCCGTCTGTGTTGTCTTTTTTATTTGTTTCAAAAAGTACCCTCCAACCCTTTTTTAGTATTTCCTTGCCCCGGGCAATAAATTCTACGGTTTCCACTTTGGCCATAACCTGCGTTTTGGCCACCTTACAGTCTGGGTAAAAGGCAGCGATAAACCTGCGGACGATGATGTCGTAAACGTTTTGACTTATTGCATCCAGTGGTTTTTGTTCTCCTGTAGGAATAATCGCATGGTGATCAGTTACCTTTTTGTCGTTAAAAACCTTGGTGGACTTTGGGATTTTCTTGCCAAGAAGGCTTTCGGTAAATGATGAGTAGTTGGTTAGCCCCTGAAGGATGGCCGGAATTTTTGGGTACATGTCATTTGGAAGAAAAGTAGTATCAACCCTGGGATAAGTGACCACTTTCATTTCGTAGAGCTTCTGTACTGTTTTGAGGGTAGCATCGGCACTCATTCCAAACTTGTTGTTGCAATATACCTGAAGACTAGTAAGATCGAAAAGCTTAGGTGCATATTCCTTGCCTTCCTTTCTGTCAATGTCAATTATCTCAAGATCTTTCCCGCTTACTTCATTTAATAGCTTTTCGCCATCCTCTTTGGTGAAGAATTTTCCTTCCGTATTGTTAAATATGGTTTCGCGATACTCAGTCTGCAGCTCCCAATAAGGCTGAGGCTTAAAATTTTCAATTTCGTGATGACGCTGCACGAGCATGGCCAGGGTTGGTGTTTGAACCCTTCCTATAGAGAGAACCTGCTTAGGTGCGCCATATTTTAATGTAAATAGCCTGGTGGCATTCATGCCCAGGAGCCAATCGCCAATAGCGCGTGAACTGCCGGCATAATAAAGGTTGTCAAACTCTGAGGCAGGCCGCAGTTTCTCAAACCCGGTTTGTATGGCTTCTTTAGTAAGGGATGAAATCCACAGCCGCTGTACTTCACCTTTATAATTAGCCTGCTTAATAACCCATCGCTGAATCAACTCCCCTTCCTGTCCGGCATCACCACAGTTTATTACAACAGAGGCCTTGTCAAAAAGGCTCTTTATGGTTTTGAACTGTTTTTTAACTCCCGGATCGGGCATTACCTTGGTTTCAAATCGCTCAGGAAGCATGGGGAGTGTGCTTAAATCCCAGCGTTTCCAGTGTGGTTTGTAATCTTCCGGGGGAAGTAAAGTGCAGAAATGCCCAAAGGTCCAGGTAACCTGATACCCATTGCCTTCAAAGTAGCCATCACGCTTGGTGGAAGCACCAAGAACTTGAGCGATTTCGCGCGCTACACTGGGTTTTTCGGCTATACAAACTTTCATTGTTTTTCTTTAACCTGGCTAATCTCAGTAGTGAATAAAGTTGCCCGGCACCTTAATTTTATCATTGCAAAAAGTGTGGGCTGAAAAGAGTTGCAATATAAAAAAGACTACTTCTTGCTATTCCATTGAAAGTAAACTGTCTTTATAAAATTTGCCCTTGCCAAAAGGTTAAATAAGATAAAATCTATAATTTCATCTAAGACTAAAATTGCGAGTATGCCTCTTTATAAAACAAACCCGTACAAAATTTTATTTCTGGATATAGAAACAGTAAGCCAGGTTGAGGAATTTGAAAAGCTGGACGACCACTGGAAACAATTGTGGGATGGGAAAACCCAATATCAACGACAGGATGATAGTCCGGCTGAATATTATCCCAAAAGAGCAGCTGTAATGGCTGAATTTGGAAAGGTAGTTTGTATTTCTTGCGGATACCTGAAAGACATTGATGGTCATCGTACCTTTCGGGTTCGCTCTTTTTATGGAGATGATGAAAAAAAGTTACTGGAAGACTTTGCGGAAATGCTGTTGAGGCATTTTGATCGTGATTTTTTACTCTGCGCTCACAATGGTAAGGAATTTGACTTTCCCTATCTTTCCCGCAGAATGATAGTTCATGGTATAGGTTTGCCAAATTGCCTAAACACCAGTGGTTTAAAGCCGTGGGAAGTTCCTCATCTTGATACGATGGAAATGTGGAAATTTGGCGACTGGAAAAGTTATACATCCATAAAACTTCTGGCGGCTCTTTTTGATATACCAACACCCAAAGACGATATTGACGGCAGTATGGTGGGTGAGGTTTATTGGAAGGAAAAGGATATCGAGCGTATAGTAACCTATTGCCAGAAAGATGCGGTTACGGTGGCCAGGGTTTTTTTAAAAATGGAAGGCCTCCCAACTGTACAGGATGAAGAAATCATAATCAATAATGACTGAAAGCCCATTACTCTCCATAAGGAATCTTAGCATCAAGGTTGGTGCAACCGATCTTGTCAATAGCCTTTCCCTGGAGTTGAGAAAGGGTGAAACACTGGGGATAGTGGGCGAGTCCGGATCGGGCAAATCATTGACCTCTTTGGCCATAATGGGTTTATTGAGCAAGGCCCTTACCGTATCCGGAGAGATAATATATCAGGAAAAAAACCTCGTTAAATTTAAGGAAAGTGACTTCCTGAATATCCGTGGAAATGATATTTCCATGATTTTTCAAGAGCCTATGACGGCCCTCAATCCCACCATGAAATGCGGAATGCAGGTGGTGGAAATCATTAGAAGGCATACGAGCGTTTCAAAAAGAGAAGCCCATGATCAGGTAATAGAGCTTTTCAAAAAAGTAGATCTGCCGAGGCCAGGCGTCATCTTTGAGAGTTATCCACATCAAATAAGCGGAGGTCAAAAGCAAAGAGTTATGATTGCCATGGCCATTGCCTGTAAGCCAAAGATTCTTATTGCTGATGAGCCTACAACAGCACTTGATGCCACGGTACAGGGAGGTATACTAAAACTCTTAAACGGATTAAGGGATGAGTATGGAATGGGAATGATATTTATAAGCCACGATTTGGGCGTGGTGAAGAACATCGCTGATGATATCTTGGTGATGTATCAGGGTGAAATGATGGAGTATGGCAACTCTCAAAAGATTTTTAATCATCCGGAAAACCCGTACACTAAAGGCCTTTTGGCTTGCCGACCAACTCCACAAACAAGTTTTGAGAGATTGCCGGTAGTAGGAGATTTTATGAAAGGTATCCGCCCAAAGCTGAAGCTCAGAACAAGAGAGGGGCGTGAAAGGCAGCTGGCGAAATTGATGGAGGCTGCACCATTGTTGAGAATTACTGATTTGAATAAGATATTTGGAGGAGGGAAGGGGCTGTTTAAAAAGAGCGAAGGTGTGGTGGCTCTGGATTCTGTAGCCCTCTCCATTTTTCAAGGTGAAACTCTGGGGTTGGTAGGCGAGTCGGGTTCGGGTAAAACTACCCTTGGCAGAATTTTATGCGGATTGGAAACGGCCACTGCCGGAAACATCTTTTATAAGAAGAAAGACATTACCAGGTTAGGTTCCTCGGAATGGCGCAATCTTCACAAGGAAATTCAAATTATTTTTCAGGATCCATTCTCTTCGCTAAATCCAAAAATGAAAATTGGGGAAGTACTTATGGAGGTGATGAAGGTTCAAACAAAACTAAGCGCTAAGGAACGTAGAGGTAAGAGTATGGAACTTCTTGAAAAGGTGGGTCTTAAAGGCGATTACTTCAATAGGTATCCTCATGAGTTTTCGGGAGGTCAGCGGCAGCGTATTGGGGTTGCCAGAGCCTTGGCAGTAAGCCCAAAGTTTATAGTTTGTGATGAATCAGTAAGTGCGCTCGATGTTTCGGTTCAGGCCCAGATTTTGAACTTGCTAAATGACCTGAAAGATGAGTTCGGTTTTACCTATCTGTTTATATCTCATGACCTTGCGGTGGTAAAGTACTTTGCTGACAGGATAGTAGTGCTCAAGGATGGACAGTTGGTAGAGGAGGGGCAATCCGATTATCTGTATGAAAATCCTCAAACCGATTATACCCGGAAGTTGATTGCTTCAACCTTTGAATAAATAGCCTACAAGAAGGCTTACCAAATGTCAGCCCTGACAACCTCGGCCATCTCTCTTAATTGAGGGTCTAACTCTGTAGTATCGGGCAATAAAATGACAGATTTATAACCTAATTGATTTAGCTTTTCAAGTTGCTCTTTAGATGGGATAAACTCATAGGCCAGCCTCTCGGTATAGAACATGAATTCCACAAACTCCATTGGTGGTGTATTAAAGATTACAGCCTTTTCAGGTAATCTGGATGCAAGCTTATGCGAAAGTTGTCTTATTTCTCGCTGGCGAGTGGCATATTCTTCGTTTTGCGTATTGTATAAATATTGGTTTCTGAACTCTATATAAACCAAAAAAGCTATTGTAAGGCTCAAAACAATCTGGAGTGACTTTAACCGGATTTTCTCAAGTAAAGAGGCGGAAACAAAGAGCACAACGGGAAGAAGGAAGAGTGTATAGGAATTAAGTTTTGTTTTGGCGAAGGAGTAAAAAACCATCACTGCTAAAACTCCAAGAATTGAGGAAATTAAAAGTTTGATATGGATGGGGCGTCTCTTTATGAAGATTATAGCGAGGAGAAAAAGTCCACCTAAAGTTGCGAAGTACTTTGTCCAAATATGAAAGTGAAACAGGAAGGGTTCTTCATGTTGCTCGATAACTTCTGTAAGGTGTCGACTGTTATATTCCCATTCCTTCAAAAATTCATCGGGAAATGCGTGATAACAGTAAAGCTGCCAGGGAACAAAAAGAACAGTAGCAATTGAGGCCGCAATTAATAAATTCAGCCATTGACGTTTGTGGAAATTTGCGGTGACTAACAGATGTAAGCCCCACAAACAAAGGATGAATGAACCCGCCAGCCATTTTGTGAGCATTGCAAAGGCCACACTTATGCCTACCATGATGATCCATTTATATCCTCCATTTTTGAGGTAAGCCACAAGCGCCCAAAAACCTACTGACACCCATGTTATAAAGGCGATGTCATTATGATCCATACCAAATCGTCCGGAAGCTAGTAGTAGCAAATAAGGTTGAGTAGCAGCTATAAAAGTTACCCAAAATGATGATTTTGGAAAATAGAGACGACTGGCTTTGTAAACAGAAAAAGCGAATAACAATAGCATTAGTGCACTAGTCAGTCGCATAGCTACCAAATCAGTTCCGAAGATGGACATGGTGAGTGCCATTTGCCATAGAAACAGGGGTTGTTTGTGAAGCCAAGTATGTGCACGATACCATTCAGTATGTGGAAAATTATCCAATGGAGCCTCTTTGTACAATTTTGGTTCAAAGGGTGTGTCCATTACATTTTGAGCTACCAGGGCGTGGTACCTTTCATCCCATGGGTGTAAGTAGGAGTCACGTGTTATGGCACTCATAGACAATAGAAAGCCCCCAAGGAGCAAGAGGTATACGGGCCAGTTCTTCTTCATTAGAAAATGAAAAAGGATGCTGATAGCTATTGTTGCTGCTGCAATTTGGTAGATTATGCCGGAGGCCTGTTCCATTTTAGGGAGAGAGGATAGTTTGAATTGAGGTCTAAGAACAAAGGTTAGTGGATAATAATCAGTTTGTGGGTTTCAGTTGCCTCTTTGGAATGCAATTCTATAAAATATATGCCAGAGCGAAATGAAGATAAATCCACAATAAAATTATTGGGTGTAAAACGCTCTGAGTATTGATATACCATTTTGCCATTTTGATTGTAGATTTTTACCAGAGTTGGCGGATAGGCCTGCTGCTCTGATTCTATATGCAATAGTGTTGACGTAGGGTTGGGATATATGTAGAAATTGACATCAGGAGTATAAGGTGCATGTTTGATAGGGGCCAGGTTGAGATTAAGGTTGTAAAGTCCCGATTCATATCGCCAAACGCCTCCACATTCAAACTCTCTAAAGGTTAATAGGCTTTCAGATGCAATACCGTTGGGAATAAGTGTGTAAGCTGTATTTCTTCCTTTTTCTTCTTTAAGCGGCCAATCTCCCAAGTATGGATCTTTGGAGAGATGAGTTTCATTTTCACTCCAATTTTTGGTTTCGGGATTAAAACCATAAACAGAAATGCCTGTTTCTTTGGGGTTTGCCCCAATAATCATCAGTTCATCCCCAATGTGGGATGTATCGAGCTTGCCCACCAATAATGTCAGGTTGTCTGTGTCCAACGGGTAGTTCCATCCTTTAAAATGATCATGTAAATTGGCGCTCCATAGCCAACTCCACTCTCCATTTGTAAGCGTTGACAATACCGCTCCCTCCCCAAAGGCGAGGAGCTCATCCTGCCCGTCTCCATTGAAATCACCGCTATAGAATCTTTTGGCATACTGAAGTGGAGTTGTCGCTATTTTGGGGTGATCTCGGTCTTCACTAAGGTGATATTGCCCATTGTTTCCTCTATTAAAGCTCAACAGGCGAATCTCCTTTTTTAGGGTATTCACCAGAAGTATATCCGTGGTTCCGCTTCCGTCAAAATCACCTGTTAGTATGGTGCTTTCACTGAGTGCAGCAATCAGGTCGTTATCAGAAATCCAATGTAGATGCAAAGCTGTGGAGTCAATGGAATAAAGGTTAAGGTTTTTGTCTAAGGTTAAAATCTCATCAATGCCGTTGCCATCAAAATCGCCCTTGTAAGCCCCCTTTAGGTTTGGAGGAAATCTTAAATGTTCATTAGCGATTGTATTTCCCCAAAACGGTGAATGATACTCCAGTAGTGCGGCACTTCCGAGAGAATCAATAAGCAAGAGTTGTGATGGCCCAGACTTGCTAAATTGCCCCCCTATAATCAAATCGTTGGGGTGAAGCACCCAGTTGCCAATGGTGCCCAAGCCGTTGTTGGTCCATGTTCGGTTAAATACGGGGTTAGCGTGACGAGTCTGGTCTATAGCTACATCTGCAAAAAATGGAAGGCCCAGGTTGCTTCCCTTAGTTTGGAGCCACGGACCATAATAGGTTCTTTTATTATGATTGTAAAAGGCCGCAGGATAAATGGATATTTTTTCAAGTCGGCTTGTATCGCTTAGCGATAGTGTAACTACATTTTTGTTTATCTCAAGTTTTGATATAGCTATGGGGTCATAGTCCTGATCATAGAAATATTCCTTTAGGTCAACGTCCATTTCAGCATCATTGGTGTCAATAAGCTCCACATCAAACAGAAACTCCAAAAGCAGTTTGTTTTCTTCTTTATTTAATGTTGCTCTGGAGATATTATTAGCCTGAACCTCCTGGGGAGTAATTTCAATGTTGTTGTAAATCAGTCCTCTAAGTACTGTGTGTACGCGGTCTGCCAAAAACTCCATTCCATAACGGTTGTAGTGGCAGGGGTTGTTGTCGAAGGAGTGCAGTGTTACCTCGTCATTAGACATGTGATATACAGAAAGTCCGGAAGTGGGTATCAAAGTGGCCTTTGGGTTGTTTAGGCAAACCAGCCTCTGGGCTTCCCTTACGGCATAGGCACCGCTGTTATCACCTGTGAGGCAAGATGTATTCAGCTGGAAAACAAAGACTCTTTCCAGGGTTGGAAATTCGGTTCCCCATTCGTCAATGAGCTGGTTTAACAGGTCAACATAATGAGATTTACACAAGTGGAAGACGCCATCCGATTCACCCTGATACCAGAAAATATATTTAAGCGAATTTGTAACAGCTGCACGGGCTAGTTTGGATTCGAGGTACTGCCTGGCATTGTACTCTTCAGGATTGTTATGGATAATGCTGCCATCAGAATTATTTAAGCCGGGAATGGGGTCAGAGTCTTTGAAATGCTCGCTTATAGAGGATCCGCTCAGTGCGGCATTGATTACACCCACAGGTATATTTTGGCTATTGATAATATTGTGTTGCAATTTTAAGGGCCAGCCACCCGCATGGTGAAAATCATGATAAATAGAACTGGCCGGGCCCCATCCACTCCATTGATACTCGGATTTTGCAGCTTCCAGTCCCCAAATTCCCTGCCCTACAGCTCTAGCATAGCGGTTTGCGTATGCACTGTCAAAAGTGTCGCCATTTTGCTCATAGCTGGCATCGGGGCCACCTAGATCAGAGGTGGCGTTGGATTGCCCCAGTACCACGTATACATCTCCACAAAGGATATTCTCAAAACTTGCAATGCTTTTTTCGCCAACATTAAGACTAAAGCCCCATTCGCGAAGTTCAGCGCTAATGCGAATAATAATTTCAAATGTGCTATCGGCCTTTACAGCTACAGGAAAAGAATTGATACGATAATACCTGGAATTATAGCGGTAGCGGCTCTTGCGCACAATTAGCAAGGGGCCGGATCCAAAATACTTCCCCCTTATGGTAACGGTACACTTATCGGTGCTGTCTCGTTGGTATACCTGATAGTCGGTTGGGGATTCAGATATACTAAGTATTTGTGCCGGTTTTAGCTGTGCATGGCTATTAAACCCACCAACAAATACGAGCGCAAGGATAAAAGTCTTAATAAAGGTATTGGTGTACATACCACGAATTTTGAAGGTGTCGAAGATAAAAGTTTTAAAAGCTCTCCTGATGTTATTTACCATGGGGATGCATCTCTCATTTTCTTGTTACTTTGACGGCCTCTTAGCTAACATTAATGGTATTTAGCAGCAATCTGTTTCTACTGGCATTCTTGCCGGTTTTTTTTGTGGTGTACTACCTTATGCCTTATCGGCTGAAAAATGCGTGGGCACTTATTGGAAGCACTGCATTTTACGCCTGGGGAGCGCCACTCTTTGTATTTGTTCTTTTTGCGAGTATCACCTTTGATTTTTATGCAGTAAAGCAATTTGACCACGCGGCCAAAAAGAAATTGTGGCTGTGGACATCGGTTGTTCTCAATGTTGCATTGCTCGCCTATTTTAAGTACGCCAACTTTTTTGTTGAAAATACCAATGTGCTATTGACCAAAGCAGGTTTTGAAAATGTGGAGTGGACAGCAGTAGTGCTTCCCATTGGGATTTCGTTTTTCACCTTTCAGAAGATTAGCTACATTATTGATGTTTACAGGGGTGTAAGGAAGCCTCTGGACAGCCTTGCGGATCATGCCCTCTATGTCATTCTGTTTCCTCAACTTATTGCCGGGCCCATTGTTCGTTATAACGAGATTGCTGATGAACTAAAAGACAGAAAGCAAAACCTTACCGCTGATAACAGGCTTCTTGGGCTTTTTCGATTTTCCCTTGGCTTAGCCAAAAAGGTTTTGATAGCCAATGTGCTGGGGGCTGAAGCCGATAAAATGTTTGCTATAAGCCCGTATGACATCAAAACCGATCAGGCATGGTACGGAGCCATTTGCTATACTTTTCAAATCTATTTTGATTTTTCGGGTTACTCTGATATGGCCATTGGCTTGGGGCGAATGATGGGCTTTAAGTTTCCGGAGAACTTTAACAATCCTTATATCTCTAAAAGCATAACTGAGTTTTGGAGGCGTTGGCATATTACGCTAAGCAATTGGATGCGAGATTATCTCTATATTCCCTTGGGTGGAAATCGGGTTTCAACAAATCGGCTTTATGTAAATCTTTGGACGGTATTCATCATTTCGGGGCTTTGGCATGGTGCGGCATGGACCTTTGTGATATGGGGCGCCTATCATGGGTTTTTCCTTGTGATGGAGCGCATGTTTCTTTTGAAAGTTTACGACCGTATTCCGGGTTTTGTACGCACAGGTATAATCTTCCTGATTGTGGTTTTTGGCTGGGTGTTTTTCCGCGCAAGCGATGTGGGCACAGCCATTGGTTTTATAAAAAGCATGTTTGCTTTTGACTTTGCCTATTTTGACAAGCGACCTGAAATTGAACTCACCCTGCCCATAGCTATAGCGTTTTCATTTTTTGCGATGCTGCCAAAGGTAGAAGCCTGGCAACACCGTATGTTGTTTGAGCCGGCAGGCATTATCCGCACCTTAGCTTATGGTTTGGCAACCTTTGTATTGCTTAGTGTGTGTATAAGCGTAATCGCCAGTTCGGGCTTTAATCCCTTTATATATTTCAGGTTTTGAGAGTGCTTAAAAACATAGTGTTTTTCACTTTGCTGGGCTTGCTTTGTTTGCCACTGCTGCAGCAGGTTTTTAAACCCTTTGAGGAGATACCCTTATCAGGCGCGTACCATCTTCCGGATACTGTGCCTCTAACAATTGACAATTGGACGAGCGGTCAGTTTCAGGAAAAGTACAGCCCCTTTTATGAATATGACATGGGTTTCAGGCCGTCATTTGTGAGGCTCCGCAATCAACTTTATTACTGGACGTATCACAAATCCACCAACTACATTTCGGTAGGAAAAGAGGATCAGCTGTTTGCCTGGAATTATTGGGCACCTTACTGGGGTTTGGATTTGGTTCCTGATGATACTGTTACTCAACGAGTGAACAGAATGGTTTTGTTAAAACAAAAACTGGATTCCATGGGCGTGCCACTACTGGTGGTTATTGGTGCCAATAAAGTGAGGTATATGCCGGAATTTTTGCCGGATGATCTTCAGCAGGAAGAGCGACTACCCAATAATTACAGAAACTATCTGCCGGCCCTAAAACAGGCGGGAATTACTGTAGTGGATTTTAACGAAGTATTTATCGGCTTAAAGCCTGAGATTGGCAAAGCAATGTTCCCAAACACGGGCACGCACTGGTCTGCCTATGGTATGGGCATGTGCCTGGACAGTATTATAAGTTTTACAGATCGCAAACGAAATGGAGCAATAAATGATCTTGCGATAAATGGCTTTATTAAGCGAGATAGTATTGTGGAGTCTGATATTGATTTGAGTAATGATCTTAACCTGTGGTATCCGATTAAGAGACAGCAAAACCTTTTTCCAAATATTGAGGTGAAAAAGAATGGACGGAAAGCTAAACTCTTTGTGATTGGCGATAGCTTTTACTGGAACCTTTATCAGCTTGATGCTTTTTACGAAGTTGTGGACTCCTCAAGTCACTATTGGTATTATAACAACACCGATATCGCTTTTGATGGTACAAGACATCCAGTGGAGGAATATGACGCTGTGAAGCTGGCCTCCGAAGCGGATGCGGTCATCCTTTTGGCTACCGAAGCCAACTTACATCTGTTTCCATTTGAGTTTCCCGAGGAGTTTTTGATACAGCTTTCAACTGGGAAAGGACGGTAGTTAAAATGCCACGAAGGCACAAAGGCACGAAGAAGAGCTGGCAGGTGGCGAGATTATACTTGAGTGTGTGGAGGAGTTTTTGATACAGCTTTCAACTGGGAAAGGACGGTAGTTAAATTGCCACGAAGGCACAAAGGCACGAAGAAGAACTTAGAGTCTTTGCGCCTTCGTGGCCCATTTTTTCTTAAAGTCTTATTGCGAAATTTTTTTCAACCCTATTTTTTTAAATTCAATCTCTCCCCGACCAAAATATCCCACGCGCATTTCTACGTGTACAGCGGGTTCATCCAGCGTGAAGTTAAAGCAGGGGTTCTCCTTATTTTCCAACAATTGAATTCTTTTTACGGGATGTCTTCTTCGATAAACATCTACAAATGCCTCGGGGCCAATATCACCTCTTGCCACGAGGTTAAAACAAACCTGATAATCACCCGAAGGAAGGCTTAGGTAGGGGCCAAATGCTGCGAAGTTATTTCCGGTAAAGTTTTCAGGTGTAAAGCGAATGACGGTTTCCCCCGCCTTGTTCGTGTCAATATCCCCATAATTGATATTCAAGTCAGAAAACAAATAGAAGTCCTTAAAAGGAGAGGGTTTATAATATTCGGCAAACTCTACATTATCTACTTTTTGGGTAGGCCCTGATTTAATGAAAACTGTGCCATGGTCTACCACAGTATCGGTCAATTCGGCTAAATAGGAGTTTTTGATAATCGTGATGGTATCCAGAGCAACAAAGCGCTTCATGGCAGCAAAGTCACGGTTTATTCCATTTTGCTCTACTACTGAAGTGATATTTTCCGGATCAAAAGCCTCGGTAAGGTAAACATACCAATATGAGCCTAATATGCCTTCTGTTTTTATGGCGGCTGCCAGTTTTCGTGCAGAGTTTGCGTAGAGTCTGTCTGGCACTTCTCGCCAAAATTGGCCTTTAGACATTAATCCTGAGCATGCCGTGAGGATTGCAGAAGCAATCAATAAAGCGATTCCATATTTTCTAAATCGAAAAGTTTCGGCATTGTCCCAGGCTAGCATTAAGCCCCAAATCACCTGTATATAGGCTATGGAAAAATATCTTCGGGGTAATCCCATTTTAAAGGCCCATTCTGACAGGATAATGGCAAGTATGGTAATAAGACCAGAGAGCAGAAAAAAGCTACTCCACGACACAAAACCATTTCTTTTAATAACCGGAGCAGAGACAGCCAATATCAGAAGTAGAAACCAAAAGGCAAGGCTGAGCCATGGGTCGGGATGTTCGAAGGATATAAAGTGCCAAAGGTCGCTAAAGAAGGTACTTATGTTAGCGAGTAGTTGTTCTCCATTTACAAATGAGCTATGAGTATAGTTGTTGTCGGTTGTTGTTGCGGTTTTTTTCGCAAGTATCAGGAGGGCCAGGCCTGGCAAGGCCCATAGTGAAGACTTCAACACCCATTGCCAGTATTTTTTGTCTTTAAGCTTAAGGTGTCCTGAGGCCAGGTAGATTAAACCTGCCGCGGCAATATTGGCTGCGAATATGCCGGAGGCCCACATTCCAATGCCTATAAACAAAAGCCAAATTGGCCTTTCCAAACCATATTTTTTGAAGGCCCATATCGAAAGCATGAGCACCAGTACGTGCCCTAAATAGGGATGGCCTGATAACACCTGCGACTCATACTCGGAAAGGGGAAAGAGCATTATGATCAATGCTAAACAAGCTACTAATGGATTTTTAAAAAGGCGGATGAGGATAAGTCCTGATATAAGGTAAATCAAAACCTGAGTAAGTGTTACAGCCCAAATGGGGGTGGCGCCAAATTGATAAAATATCCAGCCTAGCCCTGGGACGATGCTGCCAATCCTGTCCTGCCCCATATAGTATAGGTCGCTCGGAAAGCTGAGGTGATCAATCATAATCACCTGAACGGCATTGTCGGCATCAAGAGTAGGGAAGTAAGCTACTCCAAAAGTAAAAGTGAATACTATTAAAAGGAGTAAGAGAACAATAATGGGAATTACTCTATTCATCTTCATTTTTGAGGGCGGCCTGATAATCTGGTGAGTCAACAAATTTATCGTAATCCGGGAGGTAGTGATTTATTAAATACTGGCGCCAAAATAATTCTTTAGTCATTCCATCAAAGTGGATAATACCATTATTGTACTGAACCGACATAAATAGTGAGGTAAAACAGAAATAGCCCATTATGGCAAATAAAGGAATCTGTTTCCACCATTTTAGTTTTAATACTTGTTGAATAAGTGCAGCCATTGCAATTGCCATAAAAGGCAGAAAATCTATAAGGGCCCTGGCGCCAAATCCCCCACCATACCACCAGCACCACCAACTAAACGTAACCCATAAAGCAACCAAAAGTGTAAAAATGGCAGCAAGGGCCATCTGATAATTTTGACGAAACAGAAAAATGAATCCAATAAAGCTGAAGACTAATACGGGGCTGTAAACTAACCAACCTTTACGGTAACTGAATAAGCCCTTCCAAATTTCAGGATCATTAAAAAAGAAGGTTTCACCATTGTAGGAGTAAACAATCCAACTGCCTGTGGTATAATGCCAATAGAGCAACTGAGGCACACAAACTAAAAAGGCAATTGTAATTGCAATGGCAACATGAATGAAGAATTTTGAAAAATCAACCTGATCTCTTTTAAAAACCAATATTACTAATGGAAACAGGAGGGCCATAATGTTTGTGGGCCTAATCAAAACAAGAAGGCCACAGGCTGCTCCTAAAAGCAAAACGTGTTTTAATTTTTGATGATCCAGGTACTTATAGAACCAATACAAAATCATGCTTATGAGAGCAAAATTGTAAACATGACTCATAGGCGATACAAAGGTGTAGTAAGCGAGATTTGTGCCGGTAAACAGAATCGCAAGCGCGATTATAACGGCTTTTTGGTTAAACCACCGGAGCAATAGTTTGCCTAAAAACCAAAGCCCCAATAAGGCAAAAACCAAATCGGATAATAGCAATGCAAATTTATAGGGAGTGGAAAAACCATCGGCTGGAAAGGAATCATTTGACAAAGCAAAGGCATGTGCTCCAAAAAAGAAGGGGGCGTAGAGGTAGGCCAGGCCTGAGGTCATTTTCACATATTGATTTCCATCGGAATCAGTATTCATGAAAAAAAGAGCCTCATCCCAAATAGTATCACGGTGATTGAAGGCGAGGTCATCGTAAATAAAGGTGGCTGGCAAGTAGGAGTAATAGAGTGTAATATCCCATTCAATTACTTTTTTGGACTCCCACAAACGGGCAGTTGCAAAAAAGCAGACGAGGCCAAGCGCCAGTATGACGAAGGCTTTTTTAAAAAGAGAATGGGATGGGTTCATTAATCCAGTTGCATTTCAGGTATATCCCCTTCAACGATTAAGGTTCCTTCCGTAGCATTCTTTACCTGCTCGATAGTTACTCCGGGAGCAAGCTCCTTTAGCTCAAAGCCACGGTCGGTAATTTCAAGTAAGGCTAAATCGGTAACTACTTTCTTTACACAACGCACTCCGGTAAGGGGAAGGGTGCAGTTGGCCAGCAATTTTGATTGGCCGGCACGGTTGGTGTGCATCATGGCCACAATAATGTTTTCGGCAGAAGCCACCAGGTCCATGGCACCGCCCATGCCCTTTACCATTTTACCCGGTATTTTCCAGTTGGCAATATCGCCTTGCTCCGAAACCTCCATGGCACCAAGTACGGTAAGTTGTACGTGTTGGCCACGGATCATTCCAAAACTCATGGCAGAGTCAAAAAAGGCTGCTCCCGGCATAGCGGTAATGGTTTGCTTTCCGGCATTAATCAGGTCGGCATCCACTTCATCTTCATATGGAAATGGCCCCATGCCTAAAATTCCGTTCTCTGATTGAAACTCAACAGAAATACCTTCCGGGATATAATTGGCCACCAATGTGGGGATACCAATGCCCAGGTTTACATAATATCCATCTTCCATTTCCTTTGCTATACGCTTTGCGATTCCGTTCTTATCTAATGGCATAATTCAATTTTCTACAAGTTGGTAAAAGTCCACACGGGACGAATTTAGTGTAAATGGCTTTGATTCTCTATTCCAGAACAGGGTTCTAATATTGCTGGTATTTTCGGGGATGCTATCTAGCAGTAAACTGGATCGAATAGGTGAGGCATCGTGAAAATCAGTTTTAAAAAGGTCAAGATTAAACTGGTTATAGTAAGTAATATTCTGTGCGCTATCCTTCAACTCTAAAGTTATTAAACTCCGTAATGGGTGCTTTGGAGACTGAATATGGAGGGTGTAATCTAATCTAAGGGCCTTGCCAACGAGGCTATCAATATCTTTCCATTCTCCCAGCACCTCCCACTCCCCCTTGCTCTCATCCTCTTTAGATACAAAAGCTGAATCAATCAATTGCTTAGTCAGTTTGGATTTTCTTTCCAGCAAGGTCATATCCGAATGGGGGTCATATAGCAGAGTATCATATAACCCTGTAAATGTGGTGAACTCCTTTTGGTTTAAGATTAGGTAATCGGCTACATACTGCGGTTTCCAGAAGTTGAAGTTTACACAGGAGCCCATACCACCATTATATTTTAAATTGTTGAATGCCCATGTATAAGTATTTAAGCTTGTACTACTAGAAACACTCGGAGGAAACTCACCATCGGCAGTGTTTTCTTTTACGGCAAAATAGAATTCAGGAGGAACTTGCTCCAGAGCCCAAAATGGATCGGACGAAACATGAAGGTTTACCATTTTGATGCTTTGAATAACAGGTATGGAGAGGATGAACACACTGAAAACTATTAAGAGGATTTTGAGAACTCCCCTTAAGGAATCAAGTGTAAAAGCCACAAAGCCAACCATTAATGGCATCCAGTGCATGGCTGTTCTCTCTAATGGAAATAAAATGCCCAATAACCAGTGCATAAGCAATGCTGCTAAAAGGTTTAACGCTAAAAGTGTAGTAAACACCAGGCCGGGCGTTAGGTTAAATTTGGCTTTAAGCTTTCGTAAATTTTGAAGCACGGCTACTACCAACATTATGGAAAGAAAAGCTATGAAAGTGTAAAGTCCGGGGTCATTAAAAATATCGGCAAACCTTACGGTTAATGTGTGTATGGTTTTAATCAATGAATTTTGACCGATGTATAACTCTTCCTTATTTTTTAGAATAAACGAAATAACAATGGCCACGGCACCTGGTGCAATAGCCAGTAGATTAAAGGAAAGCCATTTTTTCCAACTAAAATTTTTGAGCTGTGGGAGTTGGGCAAGCGTCAGCCAAATCAGGTAACTGACCAACAGGTTAAGGTTAGAGAAAATACCCAAAGAAATCAATAGTAAGCTTAATAGGAGGTTTCGGTATCGCTGAGGTTGCACCTCTACCGCAAGCAGTAAAAAATGTATACTGCCCATAAGCATTGAGATAGAAAGACCATACCCACGCGAGTAGCCAAAAAACTCCATCAGGTAATGCGAAAAAATTAGGGGCAGCCAGAATAACCAGCGCAACCAGTAGTTTTTCAGGCGCAAGCCAATTTTAAAAACAAAAAATAGATATAGAACCAGTGCTATCAAATTGGGCAACCTTAGAGCCCACTCATTTACACCAAATATTTTATAGCAAACCCAGCTTAAGGCGGAGTTGAGGTAGTGATTATTGGCTGTCCAATAATCATTTACAAAGGGTAAAAAGTTGGAAGTATGTATAAAGTTGAAAAAGGTGGCAGCCTCATCGTTAGCCAAAGGAACGGTTACCGTGCGGATGGCGATATACACAAAAACGATGGCGGCTAAAGCCGTAAATAGTCGCTTCTCTGTTTTGGGAGAGAATGTTCTCAAAGTTGAACTGATTAAACCGACCTCTGACGAACGGTACGTTGCTCTATGCGCTTCTCATAATTATTACCCTGATAAATGCGCTGCACAAATATACCCGGGGTATGGATTTGGTTGGGATCCAATTGACCGGCAGGCACCAACTCCTCAACTTCAGCAACTGTAACTTTACCGGCCATGGCCATAAGTGGGTTAAAGTTTCGTGAGGTTCCCTTAAAAATAAGATTACCAGCTTCGTCACCTTTCCATGCTTTTACAAAGGCAAAATCAGCTTCAAAGGCAGACTCCAAAATGTGAGGTTTTCCATTAAACCAGCGCACTTCTTTACCGAGGGCTACTTCTGTACCATAACCTGCGGGGGTAAAAAATGCAGGGATACCTGCTCCTGCAGCGCGGCATCTTTCGGCTAAGGTACCCTGGGGGATAAGATCAACTTCAAGTTCTCCACTGAGCATCAGCTTTTCAAAAAGATCATTTTCACCAACGTAAGATGAAATCATCTTTTTGATTTGGCGGGTTTGCAATAACAAGCCGAGACCAAAATCATCTACACCGGCATTATTGCTAATGCAGGTTAGGTTTTTTGCCCCGCTGTTGCGCAAGGCTGTAATAGAATTTTCAGGAATACCCGATAAGCCAAATCCGCCCAACATAAGAGTCATGTTATCTGCTATGCCTTTGATAGCAACTTCTGCTCCTTCTACTACTTTATTGATCATGGTAACATTAGTTTATTTTATTGAAATTCTTCAGGAACTCCTCCTCTTACCTGTTCTTCTGTGAAGCCTTCGTCATCATCTCCGGTGTACATCCTACAGTTTAACTCCACACTTACGGGCTCTAAAGGTCTCTCAAAGTCGGCCTTACTTACGTTGAGCTTTTTATCGGCATAGCACTTTTCCATAAACAGTGCCCATGCGGGTAAAGCCACAGTAGCTCCCTGTCCATAATAAACACTGCCAAAGTGAGCAGCACGATCTTCACAACCTCCCCATACGGCCGTTATCAGGTTAGGCACTACACCCATAAACCAACCGTCAGAGTTATTTTGGGTGGTTCCCGTTTTTCCGGCTATTGGGTTTTCAAAGCCCCAGGGTGCGCCAGTTACTACATTGTTAATAGAGTTGTAGTTTTTTGACCGAAGACGTGTTCCGGTACCTCCTTGAGTAACCCCTTTAAGTAAATCAAGAATTATATAGGCATCTTCCTCACTCATCACCTCATTAGTGTTTGGGGTAAATTCCTGAAGTACCACACCATTTTTATCTTCAATACGGGTAATCATTATCGGCTGGGTGTACACCCCCTTGTTGGCAAAGGTGGTATAGGCACCAGCCATTTCATATACTGAAAGATCTACAGTACCTAAAGCTATGGAAGGCTGCAATGGTATTTCGCTTTTTACTCCCATGGCCTGGGCAAGGCGAACCACAGGGTCCGGACCCACCTGTTTCATTAAAAAGGTCGTTACAGTGTTTACACTATTGGCCAAAGCCCCTTTAAGAGAATAAACACCACCATATTCATTATTGGAATTAGAAGGGCACCAATCCTGAAGGAGTCCAAATTTTCCTTTTTCAATACAAGTCATCACATTGGGAACCTCAAAGCAGGGGGAGTAATGCTTTTGCTTAATAGCCGTAGCATATACAAAGGGCTTGAAGGTAGAGCCCACCTGTCTTTTGCCCTGTATTACGTGGTCGTACTTAAAGTGTTTGTAATTGATACCACCAACAAAGGCTTTTACAAAACCTGTTTGCGGTTCAACCGATATAAGTCCGGTTTGGTAAAAAAACTTGTAATACCTGATAGAGTCCATGGGAGTCATCACTGTGTCGATGTCACCGTCCCATGAGAACACAGTCATAGGTGTTGGTGTGTTGAATGTTTTTTCAATAGAATCCTGACTGATGCCTGCCCTTTTCATGGCCTTGTACCGCTGACTCCTGCGCATGGCGCTGTTCATAATGGATTCTATCTGCTCATCATTCACATTGTGAAAAGGAGCAGTTTTTCGACCTTTTTCCTTGAGGAAAAATACGCGCTGTAAATTGGAGAAATGCTCGGCTACAGCTTCCTCAGCGTAGGTTTGCATCCGGTAATCTATGGTAGTGTAAATTTTTAGCCCATCAGTGTAAATGTTGTACTCAGTTCCGTCAGGCTTTTTGTTTTCCTTTACCCAATCCTTCATAAAGGATCGCAGGTATTCACGGAAGTAGGGAGCCATTCCATCAAGGTGGCCTTCACGCGTAAAGCTGATGGTAAGAGGCCTGGTTTTAAGAGTATCGTACTGCTCCTGAGAAATCATGTCGTTTCGGAGCATTTGTCGATAAACCACGTTTCTACGGTCTTTCATTCGCGTAGTATCGCGCCTGGGGTTGTAGTAAGATGGATTTTTGGCCATTCCCACCAGAATTGCAGATTGCTCAATAGTAAGGCTATCTGGCGTGGTGTTAAAGTAAATGCGTGCTGCCGAATTGATACCTACCGCCTGATAAAGGAAATCAAACTGATTGAAGTACATGGCAATGATTTCCTCTTTGGTGTATTGTCTTTCAAGGCGTGCTGCAATTACCCATTCCTTAAATTTTTGCATTATCCTTCCAAAAAGAGTTTCTGGTGGACGGTGAAATATTTGTTTTGCCAGCTGTTGTGTAATGGTACTGCCACCACCATCTCGACCCATTCTGGTAACAGCGCGAGCCAATGCTTCAAAATCAATACCGCTGTGTTGGTAAAAGCGCTCATCTTCAGTAGCTACCAGCGCATTAATGAGGTGGGGGGAAAGTTCTTCATAATCTGAATGGGTTCTGTTTTCAACATAAAACTTACCCATCAGTTTACCATCAGAGGTAATGATTTGGCTGGCCAGGTTACTCTTAGGGTTTTCGATTTCCTTAAAATCGGGCAGCGACCCTAAACCACCAGCTGCAGCCAAACCAACAACTATAAATACGCTTAATACTCCTGCAAGTACCAATATCCAAAACCACTTAACGTATTTACTGAAATCGTCCTTAGTTGCCTTCTTTGCCATTCTCCTTTGGTTCAAGTTTGTATATACCAAGACCTACGTCTTCCACGCCTTTAAGCTTATTAGTGCGCATAGCCTGCTGTAAAGTAAATGTATATTTTCCGCTGTGCTTAAAGCGGAGGTAGCCATTTTTGAACGGCCAACTGTTGGTTTTTAGTTCACCAACACCCTTGCCGAGCCACTTGCCATAATTGTCGGCAAGTACAAACTGAGCAGTATCGGCAAATTCAATTCCGCGCTCAGACGTTACATTTCTAAACAGGTAAATGTTGCTCCATTCGTAGTCATCATTATTGCGAAGATGCCAAATGGCCTGATAAACAGCGGTAGTATCCTCTATTTCAATTTCAAAGGAAACACTACTGTCTGCGGACCATGCATTCCCGGCAACGGGAACATACTCTTCATAAAGAGGAGTGGGTTCACATGCCAGGGCTGTAGCGCAAATGGCTGCTACAATAAAACTATTTCGGACTATCCGCATTTCCTGGTTTTGGCTTTCTGTTATTTCCTCCCGGTTTGTTGCGAGGCTTATTGGTGGGGCGGTTTCTATTTCGGTTGGCAGAAGGTTTTTTCCCATCAGCGGCAGGCTTAGCCCTGGCCTTGGCCTGGGGTTTGGCTTGGTTACTTCGCTGAACGCCACCTGCATTTTGAGCCTTGGGGTTTTTGCGCTTCTTTTTGCGTTGATTTCCCTTGTTGTCAAATCGGGTAATGCTTTCCTGCTCGATAACACTCTCAAAGCTCGGTTGTTTTTCAACTTCTGTAACAAAGTCTTCCAACGCCTGAGGAAACTCTCCTTTTTTGTTTTGGGCAATAATGCTGTTTACTTTATCCACCTCAAGTGCTACCCATTCCGCAATAGTATCTCTGTAAGAATACCACAGCATACCCTTAAAGATGTCCATCTTTTGGAAGGCAGCCTCCCCTTTTTTGGTTTTGAGGTATATAGATGTATCCGGAAAACCCTTTAAAGCTTCAACATAAGTGTCAAGCTCATAATTAAGGCAGCATTTTAGTTTTCCACATTGGCCGGCAAGCTTTTGTGGGTTTAATGCCAATTGCTGATATCGTGCGGCTGAGGTGTTTACAGATCGAAAATCAGTAAGCCAGCTGGAGCAGCACAACTCACGTCCGCAAGAGCCTATGCCACCAAGACGGCCGGCTTCCTGGCGTGCACCAATCTGCCGCATTTCCACTCGTATTTTAAACTCTGAAGCTAAAAGCCGGATAAGTTCACGAAAATCCACGCGCTCTTCAGCTGTATAATAAAAGGTGGCTTTATTGCCATCGCCCTGATATTCCACATCGCTAATTTTCATCGCCAGATTTAGGCTGGCAGCCATACCACGACTGCGAATCATGGTTTCCTTTTCTCTCTCCCGGGCTTTCTCCCAGATGTCAAGATCACGCTGTGTGGCTTTGCGGTACAGCTTTTTAAACTCTGTACTCTTAGGATCAACTCCTTTTTGCTTCATCTGAAGGCGAACAAGTTCTCCCGTTAGGGAAACCGTGCCTATATCGTGACCGGGATTTCCTTCTACGGCTACCACATCACTCATGTGTAGCGTAAGACCTTCAAGATTTTTATAAAAATCCTTACGCCCATTTTTAAAGCGTACTTCAATAAAACCAGGTCCTTTATCAGAAGGCTGCTCCATATTGGAGAGCCAGTCAAAAACAGTTAATTTATCGCAACCACTTGTGCCACAGGCACCGTTGTTCTTACATCCGTTTGGGAGCCCGTTACTACTACAATTACTGCATCCCATTATAAATCATGTATTTCAAAAATTGGAAGGTACGCCACAGGCGTACCTCTTACTGCGAACAAAGATATTAATATCCCTCAACGAAGAATATCGGCCTTTCATATCATTTTTGAATAGCTTTAGCGTTTCTTTTGCCAAAGCAAGTATTTACTTCACTATGAGGATATTCCTTTACGCCCTGATTGCCGGCTCATTTTCTTTTTCAACTTTAGCTCAAACCAGTACTGACATTGGTGTGTGGCTCGATCACCTGCCCTACAGCAACATGGTTGACGTCCATGCCGTAGGCGATGTTGTTTATTGCGCTACCGAGCAAGGCCTCTTTATTTATGACCATGATGATAAAAGTATTGAGCGTCTTTCTAAGATAAATGGTCTTAATGATGTGGGACTTACCTGCATTGCCTGGTCGGATAAGCATAAAACCCTGATGATTGGTTACGAAAACGGAAATGTCGATTTGGTGGCAGGCAGCACTGTGAAGAATGTTCCGGATATACGTCAGGCAGGTAACTATACGGGTCTTAAGCGAATTAATCGCATTACCATTGATGATGACATGGCTTACATCTGTACCGAGTTTGGAATTGTATCCTACGACCTGTCAAGAGATATCATCAAGGAAACTTTTATTATTGGCAATCAGGGAAATATTGTTGGTGTAAATGATGTGGCTTTGGCTAATGACAGTATATATGCCGCAACAAATACGGGTTTGTTGGTGGCTAATGTCAATGATCCGCTCATCTTTTTTGAAAACTGGAAGCCCGATCCACGATTAAGTTCTCGCGTTACACATGTTGAGAATTTTAATGAGCGCATTGTGGTAAATACCTCGGCTTCGGCACCGGTTTTTGATTCTCTGTTTTATCGTGAAGGAGGGAAGTGGAAGCTGGTAACACAAGTGTCGGATTCGGTAGCTAACCTCGATATACGGGCAAGCGGAGGGCAGCTCTCTATTGCCAATGGTTCAAGTGCTCGTACTTATGATACTTCCTTTAACAATGTGTTGAATGTGCAGACAGGAGTGCTTGCTGCACAAAATGTCTCAAAGAAATCGGCTGATGCCGTTTTGTTAAAGGCTGCTGCGGTAGGTAAAACGCCTAACTTTTACTGGGTGGCGAGTAATGATGGATTGTTTGTATCCATCCGTTATGATGGCATAAACTCCTATCAGGAGAATATAACTCCTAATAGCCCGATTTCTAAGAGTGTACATAAAATGTATCATGATGATAACCGACTTTTTGTGGCTCCGGGCGGTATAAGTGAGGTTTACTCTCCCATCTTTAATAATGATGGATTTTATGATTTGGAGGAGTATCAGTGGACCAATCATCCGAATGCAGAGTTTAATAACTATAAGGATATTGTGGACTTTATTACCGATCCACTGGATCCAACCCATTTTTATGCGTCCTCTTATGGTACGGGTATTTTAGAGTTTAAAGACAATCAGTTTGTGAAGCTGATAAATTCTACCAGCACCAATGGAGCCTTTCCGTTTATTAATAACAGCACAGAGCACAGGGTGGGAGGTATGAGTATGGATAGCGAAGGAAATATTTGGTTTACAAACAGTAAAACGGATAAGCCACTTGGAGTTATCAGAACGGACGGATCGGTGGAGAGTTTTTCGCTGGGATCTGTGGCTAACAGTAGTGTGGAGATAAAGAATATTATGTATACCAGTCAGGATCAGGTGTGGATGCAAACCAAAAGCAATGGTATAGTGGTGGTAAATGTGGAGGAGGGTAAGCTTACTCCTGCTCGATTGGGACAATCAGAGGGCACCGGAAACTTGCCCACGGAGCGGGTGCTCACTTTTGCCGAGGATATGGATGGCGAGGTTTGGATTGGTACCGATGAAGGTTTGGCAGTACTCTACAGCCCTCAGAATATTTTTGATGCTGAGCGGAATTTTGATGCTCAGATTATTGTGATTGACGAAGATGGAGATGGTAATGGCGAAAGGGTTTTGGGCACCGAGCAGATAAACGACATTGAGGTTGACGGTAGTAATAAGAAGTGGTTTGCCACAGCCAATAGCGGTGTGTTTTATACTTCCGAAAACGGAAAGGTTCAGATATATAATTTCAACAGTAAAAACAGCCCGCTGCCAAGCAATAATGTTTTGGATATTGAAATTGATCAGATTACCGGAATGGTTTATTTCGCCACCGATCAGGGTATCGTTTCTTTTCAGGGAGGTGCTACAAGAGGTGTGGAAACCCACAGCGATGTATTTGCCTATCCCAATCCTGTAACTCCGGATTATACCGGCCCAATATTGATAAGAGGCTTGGTGACGAATGCTCAGGTGAAGATTACGGATATTGAAGGCAACATCGTATTTGAAACCATTGCTGAAGGCGGGCAGGCCATTTGGAGTGGAAAAAGCTTTAGCGGAGTTCCTGTAACTTCTGGTGTTTACCTGGCTTATATTACGGATGATCTTGGAGCGGCAACTGCCGTAGCTAAAATCCTTATTGTAAAGTAAAACCATGCTGGTAAAGTCACCCGCTATAGTTCTTGGGTCGGTGAAGTATGGTGATAGTAGTATTATCCTCAAAACCTATACAAGAGAATCAGGGGTAAAGAGTTTTATTGCCGGAGGGCTTCAAAATAAAAAGGGGGTGCTCAGGCCGGCATTAGTTCAACCGCTTAGTCAGCTCAGCCTTGTTTTTTATGAAAAGAGCAAAGGTGGAGGCTTGAAGAGGATAAAAGAGGCATCAGTTTATAAACCTTATAAGCAACTGTTTTTTGATTCTGTAAAGAGCAGCCTTACTATGTTTTTGGCTGAAGTTTTGAGTCACGTATTGCAGGAAGAAGAGCCCGATCCGCAACTGTTTGATTTCGTTTCTGATTCTCTTGTAATACTTGATGAGCTCCAGGCAGGCGTTGGCAATTTTCACCTGGCTTTTCTGCTGCAGCTTACCGATTATCTTGGTTTTAAACCAGAGGAGGCCGGGCTAAACGCCAATTATTTTGACCTCCTTAATGGAGGCTACATTTCCTTTGAACCTCCGCATTTTCACTTTATTGACCATACAGTTACTCCCTTTTGGAAACAATTACAAAACCTAAGTTTGGATGATCTTTCATCACTAAAATTAAACAAGGAGATTCGCGAAAAGCTGCTTACAGCGGTTTTAGAATATTACCGTCTGCACATTAAGGATTTTGGAAAGCTGAGGTCGCTGGATGTGGTGAAAACTTTACTGAGCTAAGCGACTAATTCGTAAATTCGATACTCCTGAGTATAGCTTCCAACTCCAACACAAAATTGCGTTTATCCACTTCAGGAGCGTATAAAAATCCATCGAGAGTGACTTTTTGGTTATTCACATCATCATATATGGTGTAGCTCAGAAATGCCCCGCCCATAAAGTCACCTTCCGTACGCCAAAGGCCGCGGGTTTCAATGGTATATCGGCCATCAATTTCAATATTGCTAAAGGTTGGGGGAATGTAATCTTCTACCCGCATATAGCTTCCTTCATTATCTCCTGGTACGTGGAGTTGGGTAAGGCTATCCCTTAAGGGGATGATGCGCTGTCCAAGTGCGCCTTCATCGTCTTTAATGGGTTCAAAGTGGATTATGATGCCCTGCTGGGTTTTTATGGTTTTACTCCAGTACACCAAAAGGTCTTCCTGTTCAACTGTCTTTTCAAATGCCGGAGGAATCTTTACCGTTACATTCCGGTTGCTAAGAGTTTTGGAAACGGCTTGTGTTTTGGCTGTAACTCTCTTTTGCAAATAGCGCATTTCACTGTAGTGCAGTCCTGCTATTACTTCTTTATTATACTCTTTTATAAGAGCAATAATGGCTTCCTTGTCAGGAGCAGAGAAGGTTACGTATTGTTGGGGCTTGGCGTATTTATTATTATCCCAGGTAAAACCCAGATTACCTTTTTCTATGATCACCACATTTCGTGCACGTTGCAAGAGGGTGCTGAATTGCTTTGGCGTTACCTGACGCACGTTAAAAATTGGTTCTGACTGAGGCAACCCGTCCTGAGGTTCGGTAAAATATTTTCTGAATACTTCTCCGGGAGCATCTTCCCAAAGGGATTCTTCGGCTACAACAATAATGTCTAATCGTCCGCCATTGCTATTTGGCAAAAGATCTTTATCGATGGCCGGCCCGGGTCCATTGCTTTCACAAGAAAGTAATACGAGTGAGCTAAGGAGAAATAGTGAAAGTTTTTTTAACATCAACTGTTTGGATAAATTTTTAGGCGCATACCTACTTTAAGACTTCGGGCATTTCTAATGTTATTCCAATCCATAATGTTTTGAGCACTTATACCGGGATATCTTTTGGCTATGCTGTAAAAGGTTTCGCCACTGCGTACGCTATGCATTTTATACTCGCCTTTGGCGTCTGTATTACTTGGAGATGAAGAGGCCATGGCGCGGCTGTTTCGCGGATAAATGGCCAGGTTTTGCCCAACGCGAATAGTATTTCCACGGAGGCCATTCCACCTTCTGATACTTGTTACAGACACACCATATCTTTCGGCAATGGTTCCCAATACTTCGCCTCTGCGTACCTTGTGATAGATTTTTTTGTCCATCACAATTTCCTGTGCTGGTATTTCGGGTGTTTTCTGCTCAAAATCCTTTTTTGCCAAGGCGTAAATAGAGTCTTCATTGGCGATAAACATTCCCATTTTTTGCGAGGGAAGAATCAGTTTGTAAGGCTCCTTGTCGTTTTTGGGAATAACCTTATAGCGATAGGCGGGGTTTAAAAATTCCAATTCCTCAGGGGTTATTTCCATCAATGTTGAAATCTGCTCAAAGCTTATTTGCTCGCGAATGGCAATTGTATCAGTAGAGAAATATGAAGGCTTAACGGCTGTTGGGGCAATGAAGTGTTCGGGAGCATAGTTCATGATATAGTTCACGGCTATAAATGCAGGAACATAGCCGGCCGTTTCGCGAGGAAGATAAGGGCGGATTTCCCAGTAATCACGTTTTCCACCCGAGCGTCTGATAGCCTTGTTTACGTTTCCCGGCCCGGAATTGTAGGCAGCAAGTGCCAGATTCCAGTCTCCAAAAATGTTATATAGGGTGTTTAGGTACTTACAGGCTGCCTCAGTGGATTTCATGGGGTCGCTTCTTTCATCAATATATGATGTAACCGTAAGGCCCTGCATTTTTCCGGTGGCATACATAAACTGCCAAAGACCAGTAGCTCCCACGCGGCTGCGTGCCATGGGGTTTAAGGCAGATTCTACAATGGCCAGATATTTTAACTCAAGAGGAAGGCCCCAACGGTCCAGTGCTTCTTCAAACATCGGGAAGTAATATTCGGATAGTCCGAGCATACGGCTAACCTGCTCTCTGCGCTTTAGTGCATAAACGTCTATATAGCGCTTCACCTCGGGATTGTAGTCAAGCTGAAATGGTGTTTCATTATTGAGCTTGGCAATGCGTTGCTTGTAAATTTCATCATCAAAAGTGGGTGGAAGTAAAGCGGTGTCGCCTTCATCCACTATAAATTCTTCCGTAGAAGCAATGGAAGAATCGCTGATAAAGAAGCTGAAGTTAAGCATACTATCCAGCTTCATTACATAAGGGTCGTCACTTAAGGAAATAGCCGTGAGATCCAGGGCCTTCACCTTTTTGGTGGTATCTGTTTCTGGTTCTGTATGAAAGCTTCCCGCGCTTGCGTAGGTGCAGCCCAGTAGTGTAATCAACAGAATGGAATTCTTAAAAGTGGTCAAAGTGAGTATTTTTTAGAGTTTCAGTGAAATCAAAAATAACAAACAAAATGTTGGTTTACAGCAATATGCGTGATTTTAACTCCGCAAAAAGTGTGGGACGTTATATCATTTATCATTCCACAAAACGAAGGGATATTGCCCAATAGTCTTTCGGATTGGTAATTTTTCTACAACAAGTTTCAAAGTTTGAAAATAATAGCTCCTCGAATTGAAGGATGCTCTTACTTTTTCAACTCTTGGTTGTTCATTAAGCTTTGTGAAAACTGAAGTAATCCCTTTTCATCAAAGGAGGGAGCCATTAGCTGTATGCCAAAAGGCAGTCCGTTGCTGTGGGTTCCCATCGGCAATGAAACGGCTGGCATACCGCAGATATTGGCTTGCACGGTAAAGATATCTTCGAGATACATCACTGTAGGATCACTTTTTTCGCGGCCAATTTCAAAAGCAGTGCCCGGTGTGGTAGGAGACAGAATGAGGTCGTAATCTTTAAAAATTTCCTCAGCCTGGTTTTTAATAAGTCTTCTAGCCTTTTGGGCTTTTCCATAATAAGCCTCATAATAGCCACTACTCAGTACAAAAGTTCCAAGCAAAATTCTGCGTTTCACCTCAGTTCCAAAACCTTCGGTGCGCGATAGTTTATAGGTGGATTCAAGGTCGTGGGCATTTGGGCTGCGGTAGCCAAAGTGGATACCGTCATAGCGCGCCAGGTTTGAAGAAGCCTCTGCCGTGGTAAGCACGTAATAGGTGGGCACCATGTAATCCAGGTAGGGAGAGCTAACAGGCTCTACCGTATGGCCTTCGGCTTTAAGCTTATCAATCAGGTTTAAAACGCTGTCGCGGATTTCCGGATCGAGTTTATCGTTTATCAGGCATTCCTTAATGTACCCGATTTTCATTTTCTTCCCATCGCTATTTGCGCTAAGCTCAATCGGCTCAACCTGCTTGCGGGAGAGGGTGCTGTCATATTCATCGGCACCAGCCATAACTTCGTAAAGTATAGCGGCATCTTCTACACTTTTGGTAAAAGGGCCAATCTGATCAAAGGATGAAGCATAAGCGATAAGCCCGTGGCGTGAGATGCGACCATAGGTAGGTTTAAAACCAACAACGCCACAAAAGCTGGCTGGTTGGCGAATGCTACCTCCGGTATCGCTACCCAAGGCAGCATGGCAAAGATTTGCCGCTACAGCAACTGCGCTTCCGCCAGATGAACCACCGGGAACCTTGGTTTTATCATGTGGGTTTTTTACAGGGCCATATACCGAAAATTCGTTGGACGAACCCATGGCAAATTCATCACAATTGAGGCGGCCAATAATAATGGCATCCTCAGCCAATAGGCGCTCAATGGCAGTGGCATCAAACAGTGAATTAAAACCCTCCAGTATTTTAGAAGAAGCGGTAACCTCATGTCCCTTATAACACATATTGTCCTTAATACCGATAACCATACCTGCCAGCTTTCCGGCCGTGCCGCGCTGTAGCTTAAGGTCAATAACGGTAGCCCGGCTGCGGGCATCATGTGCAAAAACCTCAACAAAGGCGTTGAGGTCTTCATTCTGGTCTATACGGGTGAGGTACTGTTCTACCAGTTGCGTGCAAGTAAGGCCGCCATCGGCAAGCTTTACCTGTATTTCGGCAAGGGTTTTAAACTCCATTGATTAGGGGAAAGTTTTGAGGAAAAAATGAATTTACTTTTTGTCAGACGAAGAAGGTTCCTTTTCGTCTTCTTTGATTGCATTCTTAAATTCCTTCACTCCACCGCCCAGTCCGCGCATTAGCTCAGGTATTTTGCGGCCACCAAACATTAGCAGCACTACTGCTACTATCAGTACAATTTGCCAAGGCCCGATAACACCAAGCATTACAGATGCAAGATTCATAAAAAGCATTTTTAATTTGGGTGCAAATTTAGGGATTTTGAGTTAGGTTGTGTTGCCACAGATTACGCGGATTGCACAGATTTGAGAACGTCCAACTTTATGGTGGAAACCTGTTTTTAGTATCACCTTACTTTCCCGCCAACCATAGCTGTGGATCCAGCATTTGGCTTTCTTTTCAAAGCTCAAAGTGTGGGATGGTTTTACCTTCTGTGGCATCCGTGTAAACGAAGCCCAGTTGCTGCTTAGCCTAGCCTTATCACCTGATTTTACATATACCTCACTGAGGTTGTTTTCAGTAGTGTTGTCAAAGTTGCGGTTGTTGGCGTTGTAAGTGGAGCCCTGAAGATTTTTTTTGACGCTTTAAAAAACAACTACAAATTGAAACCGGCCAACTACAAATTCAAATAGTACATCTGCAAAACGGGCTGGTTTGAAATGGATTTTTTTTTGAGATTAGTTCCAGTAATTGATATAGCGGCTATTTCAGGTTATCTAAAATTTATAATTCTACTAACTATGAAAAAAGTTCAATTAGCTTTATGTCTATTATTTCTAACAACAAGTCTATCCTACTGTCAAATTTACGCACCTAGTAGTGCAGTTCTGCCTACTACAGGAAGCCAAGGTACCTCAAATGTAGGGTTGGATACAGACGACCCTCGGGCGAGACTTCATATTCCTGATAAAATTGATGATTGTGAAGGGATATTACTCTTAAGTACTAAGGAGCGGACCACCGCGACTGAGCCGGGTGGTGGCATCGAATCTGGTACTACTCCGAATTGTAGCGAAACCCCATTTGCCTTAAGGGTGGATTTAACGGGATTGAATAGTGGTATCGTTTCAAATATTAACGCTTTTGGTAAAACTGATCTTGGGCTTGGGATTTATCAAATGACAAACAACAACACCTTTCTTTCCACGAAACAGAATTTGGGTATTTACAAAAGTTCGGATAAATTCTTCAAGATAGATTACAGTTCTAAGCCTTCCTTTTTCTGGTATCACCCTACGTCTACATCCACAGATGCACATTTTAAGTTTTCTTTCGGAACCGGAAACATCAACGCCAGTGCCGTTGATGTGATGACTCTTACACCAGACGGAAAAGTAGCGATAAACACTACGGATATGCCCACGGGCTATAACCTGTATGTGAATGGAAAAGTGCTTTGCACCGAACTTACAGTAAAGCTAAAGCAGGACTGGCCGGACTTTGTGTTCAGCCCTAAGTATAAAAGGATGTCTCTGGAAGAGACCGAAGCTTTCATAGAGGCCAATGGTCATTTACCAGGGGTGCCCCGTGCACAGGATATAAAAGAACAAGGTTTGGATGTGGGAGTAATGAATGCCATTTTGCTTCAGAAGGTTGAGGAGTTGACCCTGGAGTTGATTGAGCTTAAAAAAGAGATTAAAGTATTTAAAGAACGTTAGTTAAAGGCGGTAAGTTATGAACAGGATATTTCAATCGATTCTTGTGAATCTTCAGTTGATTATTTTGATTGGTGCTTTTTCCGTAAAAGCCCAGTCGCATTATATCTCATTTAGTGCAGGCTACAGTTTGCCTATAGAAAAGAAAGGCGACATCAGATCCTATAGTAGGAATGATTTGGGAACGGACGCTAACGGACAGGTGGTCTATGAGGATATTACTCCAAAGTTTATGCAGGGGGTCGATTTAGCTTTAGGTTATGATTATTATTTTTCTAAACACTGGTCGCTTTGGGCAGATATGGATTATGTAAATAGCAAAGGTTACGAAGTTGTAAATAATAGCATAAAACTTTGGCCCACAGATATCATGGATGGTATCCATTTACATCAAATAGACAATCAAAATTTTGCTCTAAATACAGGGTTGGCACTTAGCTTGGGCCGTGAAGACCGCTATTACTACAATAGTTTTTCTAAGAGATTTTATTATCAACTGAGGGCAGGGATAAGCTATAACAAACCTGTTATAAAAACCACGTCAAACCCCACACCTGATTCACAGTTCGATGTTCGTGCAAAATCTACCCTTAAAGGATACGGGTTAGGTGCAAAAGCGGGGCTAAGATCTGCTTTTCAGTGTAGTAGTGAACTTGATGTCTTCTTGCAGTTCGATATCGAACGGCTTACTTATAAGGCTACAGGGATCGTGTATAAGGAAAAATCATTTAATAATATAGATGTCCTGAATCCATCTATGAACTCTTCAAGAACCAAGGAAGCAAGAGAGGTGGATTTTCCTTATCCGTACAAAATATATGCAAACCATTTTTCAATAATGCTTGGCTTAAGCTATAGTCTTGGTAAAAACTAGTTATTATGAAGAGAAATGTATTCACCATCTTTTTTTTGTTAGTAGGTTTAGTAAGTTCTGGTCAGGATTATGTGGAAATCAGAAACTCATTATGGCCTAACACACCACAGGATGTAAGAGCTGGTAAACGCATTACTTTTTGGCCTGGCTCAAAAATGTCAGTAGCACCTTCAGTAACATCAACGGCTAAAATTGACCCTTCACTTCTGGGTACAAGTGCTGCTCCAGTTGATATTGGTTATAAAAATACCGGGCCGTTTATAACAGGTATCAGTACCGATTTAAGTGTGGGAAGCATTGCTGGACAGGCTTCTGTGAGCGGAACAGGTGGTTCTGCGTACACCATTCCCATAGCCCTGCCTGCTGGGTTAAACGGGTTGCAGCCCGAGTTATCTCTGTATTATAACTCCTTTGGTGGCCTTGGCCTTTTAGGGGAGGGGTTCAATCTGAATGGACTCTCGGCTATCACTCGGGGTAATAAAAGCTTATACCATGATGGATTTTTAGATGATGTGGAGTATCTACCAAAGGATGCGTTTTACTATAACGGGCAAAGACTGATTGTTAAGACAGGCTCCAACGGCTCTGATGGTGCAGAGTATGGAACTTTCATCGAGTCTTTTGTTAAAATACGATCTCATGAATCAACCGCCTATGGGCCGAGAAGATTTACCGCAGAAACAAACTCTGGCCAGAAAATTAAGTTTGGATCAAGCAGAAATTCCAGAATTGAAATAAACAATCCAGATATGATTTCCACCTGGCTCATTGACGAGGTTAATGATCCGTTTGGCAACATTATTAAGTATGAATACCTTCATGATGAAGGCTCGGCATACCTTAAGAAGATTAGCTATAATGGAAATTTAAATGGCCTCAGCCCCTACTCAGAAGTGGTTTTCAATTATAGGAAAAGGGAAGATCAGTCTGAGGGATTCGAGAAAGGTAATAAAATCGCTAGGAGATATCTGTTGACGAGTATAGCAGTATACCACAGGCAAATGCTTCTAAAGGAGTATAAAATGGACTATGCCTATAAGACCAACAGTGTTTTGAGAGCTGTTAGATTGTTCAATGCGGACGGAGAAGAAGTAAATGCCACGCAATTTGAATTTGGAGATGACGAACGGGTTGTATCAACGGTTAAACCATCTGTTCTAAAAGGTCAAATAATGAGCGCTGAGATAAATGGAGATGGAAGAACGGATTTATTTAGTTTCCATGGCAAGTTAGGAGTGGATGATTGCTGGGTAGGAATTAAGAATGTACATTCTCTCTATTATTATTTTAGGGGAGATGCTTATATCAATAATGGAAACGGAAGTTTTCAGAAAATAACGGTTTTTAATGAATTCGAGTCTGGTGAATCAGCAGGGGATTGTGTCAGGAGACCGATATTCAACAAAGCTTCAGGAGATTTTAATGGAGATGGTTTTGGGGACTTGGTAATTGTAAGAAAGGGGGCTAAGAAAGGAATTTATTTGTTACAGTTTTACGAATTTAACCCGGCAACAGGCAGATTCAACACTCCATTGAATAAGAATATTTCTTTTAGCGAGGTAGATGATATTAAGGGACATATCCAATTAACAGTGGCAGACTTTAATAAGGATGGAATAGATGATCTCCTTTGTTCTCGCGAAATGGAAATAACTTCCCAAAACCCAGCTTATGAGCAGGTAATGAACATATTTGTTACCAAGTGGCAATCTCTGGAATATGAAGTGTTGACTTGGTGGACACCCAATTCATCCGGTTCACCGGCTTCTACCTTTCAACCTTATGGTCAAAAATCAGTAAATGCCGACTCCATCTATGTTACTGATATTAACGGAAATGGAATACCAGACATAGCTCTGGTAGATAATAAAACTCACTTCTACGAAATTGAAATTGACTATGCCAACTCAAGTGGAAAAGGCCAGTGCAAGTTTATCCCTATTATGAGCACTAGCGCAGTTAGCACAAATCAGAAATTTTGGTTTGGAGAGTTTAATGGGGATGGCAAAACGGATATTCTAAAGTACTCTAAAAAAAGTCAATCCTGGAGCTTGTTGTATACAACAGGGAACTCATCAACCCCTTTTGAGCAGGCTACTTATAATCTATCAATTTGGCATGAACCCTCAGAAAAAGATGGTGCTTACAAAGTAGCTGATTTTGATGGAGATGGACTTACAGATGTCTTGGAGACACGCTATGATGGCAGCACTAGATACTGTACAATCTATTACAGAATATTGGATAAAAGCAGCCGTTTTGGTTTTTATGGAAGGCGGTTTACTGCCTCCAATGCCACCTTTTACTGGCCCGAGCATGCATATCATATCGGAGATTTTGATGGCAATGGTGCGGCCGACATACTGCTTTACGACTCTATGTACACAGCAAGTTCTGCAATACTGGTAGATTTCGGCAGAAATAACTCATCTTTTCTAAAACGGATCAGGGATGGACTCGGCAATATCACCACCTTCAATTATGAATTCTTTTCGCCTTATTCCGGCAGCCAGGGTTTTCTCCCCTTGAGGTCAACAACAGTTTCGTATCCCCATTCTGTAAGGGTGTGGCCGATGCAATTGGTGAAGTCAAAGGTGCAATCATTTGCAGGGGCACATACTGAAACTGAAACCTATAACTATACCGACCCCGTATTTCATGGTACTGGCTTAGGTTTTCAGGGCTTTAAAACTGTTGAGGTGTTTAATAGCTTGACTGAATTTACGAAAACCACGGTAGCGGAATTTGTGAATGAAAGTATGCTGCCCAAAACAACCACACTAAAATACAATAGTACTCTATTGAGCAAATCTCAAAGTTTTAATCGTCTTATAGAGGTGAATCATACCGGAGCCCAGCCCAATGTTACCACCAATATGGTTCTTCAAAACTACCGCACCACCAAACAGGATTATCAAAAGAATATTAGCAGTACAACTGAGGTTAAGGTTTACAATTCTAATTTCAATCCCATATTAACAGAGGAGCTAACCTACAATGACTACTCTTTCTCAAATTTGTGTCAGAAATTAACAAAAACCATTACTTATACCACAGCAGCAGGGGTTTGGTATCCCTCCTTTCCGGAGCTAATTATCACAGCAAAGACATTGCCCGGTTCTCCTGATCAATCTGTGCAGCAGAAATACACCTATTTTTCGACTACAGGTAAGGTAAAAGACAACATTAGTTTTTTTGGATTGCCTAAAGCTCTCACCACAACCTCTACCTATGATGGGTACGGTAATCTTACAAGTTTGACAAAATCAAGTCAGGGAAGATCAAGGAAAAGTACATTTAATTATGAGCCAGGCACCGTGCAAATGATTAATGAGGTTAATAATGCTGGTCAGAAAAAGGAATATGCCTTTCATCAGCTTTTTGATAAATCAGTGGAGGAAATTGATATCCTGGGAAACAAGGTGACTTTTGAATATGGTGGTAATGGAGAAGTAAGAAAGTCCACTTCGCCCACCGGTATCATTTCCACGTATAAAAAAGAATGGGCAGCGGGGCACAGCGATGCCCCGGCAGGTGCTTTGTTTTACACAGAAACAAAATCCTCTGAAGGGTCACCAGACCAATTTGCTTTTTACAACGCAGCAGGCCAGGTATTACGTGAAGTTACTTATGGCCTTAATAATGAAAAAATATTTACCGATACAGAATACGACACAAAAGGGAGGTTGTTAAAGGTATCAGAACCTTATAAGGCTAATGGTTCAGTAGTATGGGTTAGCCGAAGCTATGATAATTTAAACCGCCTGCGGAATGTCCACAGCGCGGCCGCAAGTTTTACTTACACCTATGCTGGTAATAGCATAACGGTTGTCAATCAAAACTCCGGCAAGTACAAAAAAGCAACGAAGGATGCGACCGGTAAATTGCTGGGCATAGATGACAATGGAAGCAGTATAACTTTTTCATATACTCAAACTGCAGATAGAAGTATCACTACTATTATGGCGGGGGCCAATACTATGATACAAACTTTTGACCTTTATGGTAATCAAATTCAACTTGATGATGCCGATGCCGGTCAGCTTACCTATAAGTACAACGGTTTTAGGGAGATGACGGAGCAATATCAGAACGGAAAATTGTGGAAATTCACCTATGATAACTTGGGAAGATTGAAGACTAAATCGGCCCCAGAAGGTATGTATGCCTATGAATACGGTCAAAATGGTCCGAATTCTAAAGGCCAGTTATCCAAAACCACGGCACCTTCTGGTGTAGAATATCATTACTATTATGATGAATATGGCCGGTTAGCCGAAAGAAGGGAGAAAATAGAAGGGGTGGATTATAGTTTCCATTATGGCTATGCTAACCAATCTGTGGCCACATCCATTACCTACCCTTCTGGTTTCGAGGTGCACAATGTCTATGATGCCAACGGCTTCCTCACCGAGGTGAAAAATGCATCCGGTACGGGATATATCTGGAGGGCTGGTGAGGCCAACGCCATGGGGCAGCTTACCAAATATCATTTGGGTAATGGATTGAGCACAACAAAAACATTTGACAAATACCACCAGCCCAGCACTATTGTTACTGGTGATGTGCAGGATTTGGAATTTCTGTTTGAGGCCAAATCAGGTAATCTGCAATGGCGAAAAGACAATATCCATAAACTCACGGAAAGTTTTGATTATGATGGATTGGATCAGCTTACGGAAATAGCAGGCCCAAACCCTGGTGTAACTACCCTGGCCTATGATAAGGGAAGAATAAGCAGCAAGAGTGATGTGGGCATCTATGCTTACTATAATGGAAATAATCAAGTAACTGAAATAACGAATAATCCCGGTAGCATTCCTGAATTTAGACAAGAGGTGAAATACACCGCATTCAACAAGATTTCCTACATAAGTGAAAATACGTACACGGCCAGCTTTGTATATGGGCCAAACCAGCAAAGGAAGATAATGAGCGTAGAGAACGAAGACGGGAATTTTTACTCGAGATTATACATTGGTGGCGACTATGAAATTGAAGACCATATTGGTAAGGGAAAAAGACGTCTACATTACATAAGCGGTGGTGATGGCCTTGCAGCTATATGTACCATGGATGAAAATGATGATTGCCAGTTATATTATGTTCATAAGGATTATCTCGGTAGCATACTTGCGATTACCGATGAAGAAGGTAAGCTGGTGGAAGAGTACAGTTTTGATGCATGGGGCAGGCGCAGGAATCCTAAAGACTGGAGTTATGACGACATAGAAACTGAAAGGCTGTTTGACCGGGGTTATACCGCTCATGAACATTTGTTTGATGGCTTTAACATCATCAATATGAACGGGCGGATTTATGATCCTACGGTGGGAATGATGATGAGTCCGGACAATTTTGTGCAGGATGTGACTAGTTCAGTGAATTATAACAGATATTCCTATGCTGTAAATAACCCTCTCAAATATACCGATCCGAGTGGGGAAGTCTATATATGGGATGACGTAATTGTTGGTGTAGTTGGTTTTGCGGTGGGTTATGTAAATCATGGAATTACTACAGATGACTGGGGATGGGACGCTGTAGCATCAGGTGGCATTAGCGCGGCTACATTTCTTCTAGGGTATTATACTGGAGGTGCGTCTAGTCAAGCAAGCATAGCTAACGGATTTGCAAGTGCCGGATATAGTTCTCATGCAGCAACCGTGGCCCTAGGTTACGCAGGAGGCGCAACTGCAACCAGAGTTTTGTCATTATACGCGCCTAGTATGAGTTTCAATACAGGATTTGGAACTATATCTGCTTCCCCGTATATAGGTATTGGTCCCGAAGGGCTTGTTCATGGTGTAAATGTAGGATTAGATGTTCCAATTTTTGATAGCGGTAGCATAGGTGTAGGTGTAGGTGCCGGTACTAACGGAGGCTCACAAGGCTTAAGGATTGCCCATAAGTCGGGCTTGGGCGCTTATGTTTCATCCGTAGGCATGGGAACAAGTACTGCGCAAACCACTGCAGGACTAAGTATAAACAGAGAAGAGTGGAGCCTGAGATTTGAAAATGACGTGTTTGCCCTTCAGGGAGAGGATAGATGGCGAACTGGAGGGGCAGAAGTAACTATTGGTGATTTCGTTTTTGGAAGTCAGGTATATACAAATGACCCGAAAGGAGATAATAGTGGAATTAATGAAAACGGTAAGAGTAAAATTTTTGGAAGTCATGGAAACCCAATATATGGTTCATGGTTAAATGGGGTTGTGAGTAGTAGTCCAGTGTATATTGGCTATAAAAATGGTAATTCAATTCATCGCGTGGGCCTAAACCACCCTGTTGTTCAGGATATAACGCAGAATGGTATTCATACAAACTCAGTAATAAGGAAAGCAAACCAACATTTTTATAATCAATACACAAACTACAATGGAGTGTATTATCAAACAGGTACTTATAACCCATTTTCAATTTACTACTACTAAATGATTAAAAGGAGTTTCTTGATCATTATAGCAGCAATTGCTATCCTTATAAGTTTTACATCTTGTAAGTCAATGTTATACCCTGAGTATATTCGAAGTGAGTTTACTTCGGTAAGGAATAGTATTCAGATAACAGATGTAAAGACCAATGGGTATTATAAAATGCGGGATAAAAAATTTCATATGGAAATTAGTTTTGTTTTTTTTGAAAATGGGATTTTTCACTATAACACCACTTTAGGTACTTCTGATGAAAATTGCGAATATGCTTTTGTGTATTGTGGAACATATAGGCAATCAGGTGATACCATTCATACCACTTACATGAGTAATCCATCATTTAATGGTGGATTTACTGCATACAAATTTGATTTTTTAGTTTTTAATAACGGGCAAATTCAACCTCTATGCAAGCGGGCAATTCATACTTCAGCTAATAATAAGGGGTGTTTAGGAGAGGAGTTTTTTTCAACGCCTGTTTTCACACGGTTGGATATAGTTCCGAAATCGCAGTGTTTTCTAACAGAAGAAGATTGGTTCTTTACGAATATTAAATAACACAACAAATCATAGAAATGGAAAATTTATTAAACAGAAAAATGGTATTTTTCTTTTGCGTACTACCTTCCATGATTTTATACTCCCAACCCATGGATGTCATCTTCTCCTATGATAAATCAGGGAATCGCATTCTACGCGAAAAGCTGTACCTGCCGGAGAGCAGTTCTTACGGTGTGGACAGTTCACAAGCTTTTTATGAAACCATCACACCAAGCGAAAGAAAGGATGCCGCTTTAAGCATGATAGCCGGACGGGAGGTGTATTTGTATCCCAATCCCACCCGCGGCCAGGTGCAAGTAGAGCTTGGCAGCTTTGATACTGACGCTGATGGAGGTGATTGGATGCTGGTTTCTCAAAAAGGTGTAGTGCTGATGCAATCGGAAACACTGGAAAAGGAAATCCAGTTGGATTTGCGGAGATATCCATCCGGGCGGTACATTCTTAAGATGAAACTGAATGGGCAGCACAAGGAATGGGTGATTGTGAAGCAATAGAACTATAAGCCGACCTCCTTGCCAACCAGTACTGTAGATGCAGCACGAGCAAAGTCTACTTTAAAAGGCTATGGTGTGGGGGCAAGAGCGTCATTCCGAATTGCCTTTCAGTGCAGTAAGTCTTTAAGCGTGTTTGCAGAAAGCAACTTTGAGAAGCTTAAATATCGGAATACGGGAATAAAATATGAGTACAAGACTTTTGGAAGAGTGGACGAACTTAATCCCCCACCGAATTATGACTTTGGCACTGATAGAGATTTAGATTTTTATAATCAATACACAAACTACAATGGAGTGTATTGTCAAACAGGTACTTATAACCCATTTTCAATTTACTACTATTAATGTTAAATTCAAGGCTAGTCTTTTACACAATGTTGATCATCAGCCTAATAATTGGTTGCAAGTCAATTCTTTACCCTGATTATATTAGAGATGAGTTTAATATTTTCTATAATAGAAATCAGAATTTAAGTTCACTAATTAATATCAATGGATACTACACATTACATGAAAAGCAAACGGGGCTAGTGTTAAGTATCTATTTTGATGAATCGGGGATTTTTAATTATCAAACTTTTCTGGATAAATCGGATACAATTGACTCGAAATATTACTCTGTTTATTGCGGAAAGTATAAAACCTCGGGCGATACCATTCACACCATTTTTATGAGTCATCCAACTGTAAATGGTGGGTTTACTGCTTACAAAATGGATTTTCTTGTAATAAATAGGACTATGCTTAAAGTTTTATGTAAACGCGCAATTCATGAAAGTTCAAGGAATAAAGAATGTGTAGGTGAGGAAAAGTTTTCAAAAGCCATTTTCACCCCACTAGAGAAGTTGCCACCGCCTAGATGTTGGCTTTTGGAAGAAGAATGGTTCCTTCTCAATCTTATGCTCATTACGGGGGGTATTATCCATACTACCTATATTACTAAATAACAGCATGAAATTCAACTGGGTATTAAATTGTTTTATACTTCTTTTGGTGAGTTGTAGGTCAAATAATTACGTACACCCTATTGAAGGGGAATTATTTGGGCAGCAGTCATCAGTTGTGAATGTAGATTTGCGACATGATGGGTTATATACCCTGCATGATACTTCACTAATGGAATGTGGTGTTAAAGTAAATGATCATTACAAAATTTATTCTCCTCTGCTCATTATAAATGACACAGCACTTCGTTGGGGTAATTACGTTGGATATTTTGATAATCAACCTATGACGTTTGAGTTTTATGAGCAATTCTTAGGAAAGCATTTCGAGAGTCGAGTTGGTAAATACTTACTCAGGAATGATACACTTTTAGCAAAAATTCCAATTATCCTGTATGGACGAGGCAGGAGGCAGGAGATTTATGAAGCCTACTTTGAAGGAATAGTAAAGAATAGGGACACTATTTTGAGTTGGCAGATGATTCCACCTTACCCACAAGCTAATGAAAAATGGAACGATGGCTTTCAATTTCTCAAAACTCCTCACATGCTGTGTTTTGTTGAAAGTGAAGAACTGTTGGATATTGATTCTCTGTATAAAGAACGACTCTACAAAGCTCGTAGTAAATGAAATAGCTTAATTTTTAAACTAATGGACATAAGTATGAAAATAGCAGTTAGTTTCATGGTGATTTCATGGCTTTTTATGATGAACCCTTTACCCGTAAATGCCCAATCACATAATATCTCGTTTAGTGCAGGTTATAGCTTGCCTCTGGATAAAGAAGGGGATTTGAGTTCATACAGCAGAAATGACTTGGGGGAAGGGCCCAATGGGTTAATGGTTTCTGAGGATATTACCGCCAGGTTTATGCAGGGCTTTAGTTTAGATCTTGGTTATGAGTATTTCCTTAGTAAACATTGGTCTTTGTGGGGTAACCTTGGTTTTGTTCAAGGCGTGGGGTATAGTAATACACTTATCAATGCCGAGCTATGGCCATCTAATAATTATGCGGGCATACAAAAGCATTCCATACAAAGTCAAAACTATGCTATAAGAACAGGTGCAGCACTCAGTTTAGGGCGAAACGACCGCTTTGTACGTAGTAAAATTTTAGAACGGGTATATGTGCAGCTTCGGGCAGGCCTAAGCTATAATGAACCAAATATTGTAAGTACATCCAAATCAACTCCTGAATCTCCATTTGACGAAGTACGAGCAAAGTCTACTTTAAAAGGCTATGGTGTGGGGGCAAGAGCGTCATTCCGAATTGTCTTTCAGTGCAGTAAGCCTTTAAGCGTGTTTGCAGAAAGCAACTTTGAGAAGCTTAAATATCGGAATACGGGAATAAAATATGAGTACAAGACTTTTGGAAGGGTGGACGAACTTAATCCCCCACCAAATTATGACTTTGGCACTGATAGAGATTTAGATTTTTATAGAACGTTTAAGGTTCCCCTCAATCACTATTCAATAATGGTAGGTCTGAGTTATATCCTGGGTGAGAATTGAATCGATAAACAGAAGGTCGTTCCTACCTGATACCGTTTTACTTCCCGGCCAGCCAAGGCTGCGGATCCAGCATCTGGCTTTCTTTCCAAAGCTCAAAGTGGAGAATGGTTTTACCTTCTGTGGCATCCGTGTAAACTAAGCCCAGTTGCTGCTTGGCCGTAACCTTATCACCAGATTTTACATAAACCTCACTGAGGTTGTTGTAAATGGTAAAGTAGTTACCATGCTGCACCAGCACGGCAAGGTTACTTCCCGGAATACGGATTACGCTGGCCACTTCGCCATCAAAGGCGGCACGGGCCTTACTTCCACTTTCGGTGGCTATGTCAATTCCATTATTGTTTATCACCACACTTTTGGCAATGGGGTGTTGTTGCGGGCCAAACCCTGAAACAATTAGTCCACGCTCAACAGGCCATGGCAATCGGCTTTTATTGGCCGCAAAACTTGCCGCCAGTTTACTTGCTTCTGGCGTAAGCCCATAAGGAGTGGCGGCTTTTGCAGGAGCTGCAGCCACTGCTTTATTGGCAGCACGCAGTTCATCTTTTTTCTTTTCAATAAGGTTTTCGAGCTTGCGGTTGTTAGTACTGTTGGTGTAATCCTTACCGGGAACAAGCCCTACGCGCTTTGCTTCCTCCTCAATATTCTGGCGAATGGCCTTTTCCTTGGCCTTCTTAATTTCGGCTGCAATAATTCGCTGAATTTCGCCCTCCAGCTGTTTCGCCTTGGCCTGCTTATCCTTTAGGTCTTTGGTAATCTCGCTTTCCTTTTTCTGCAGTTCAGCAATGGAGCGTTCCTGTTCCTGTTTTTCAGATTGCAATTTTCCGCGCTCCTGAAGCATCTGGGCCTTTACGGCTTCCTTCTTCACCTTCTTCTGGTTCAGTTCAGCCAGCTTATCGTTCAGGTCGTTTTCCTTTTTCTTTATTTCCTCCACCTGCCGCCTGCGGAATTCACTGTACTGCTTCATATACTCCAGGCGCCTAATGGCTTGGTTAAAATCCCGTGAGGAAAGAATAAACATGAGTCGGCTGTAGCTGTCGCTACTTTTCCGCGCCTGGCGAATCATTTTGGCATAATCCTCTTTTAGGCGATGTACCTGCGCTTCAAGGGTGTCAATTTCCGTTTGCAAATCCTTCATCTCTTTATTGATGAGGTCTGTTTCACGGTCTAGGGTGGCAATAAGGTTTTCCCGTAAGCGCAGTTTTTGCTCTACCGTTTGTACATTGCTTACAGAAGACTTCCTGATTTTCTGCGTTTCCTGAAGGATTTTGTTGGCCAGTTCAATCTCATCCTGTAGACGGATTTTTTGCTTTTCCAGCTTGGCTTTACGGCCATCAGTTTGCCCGGATAATAATATCGGAGCGCAAACAAAAAGTATGTATACCAGCTGTCTAACGCATTTGAGCATAGTCCGAAGGAATATTAAATGGGTAGTTCAACTGTGGATCATTTTGCTCCACTCTTTTTACATCAAATGTTAGCTGTAGCTCTTCGCCATTTTCAAGGCGCTCAATTTTTAGCGTTTGCGGATATAGTGTTCCGGTTTCCCATTTCTTAATATCCTTAAACGTTATGGTTGAGTTTTTACCCAGTGCAGCTTCCTGCTGCACTTGCATTTGTGGTTTGTAGCTCGCAGGCTCCACATATATCTGCCTGAATTTTGTTTTGGAAAGATTACCAGTTACTGGCTGGTCATTTTTGGGATTAGGGTCAAAATCGGAAAGCAAATAAGCCCCGGGCTTGTAGTACATTCCAAAATCCTTGTCCAACTCAAAAAGCAAATTGGCACTTAGTATGGCCTGAATTTGTTCAAAGCCAAAGTTCAACTCCAGTTTATTTTGCAAGTCTGCTACACGGCCAATGAAATATTCTTTTTGAAGACGATTTACAAAAGCAACACTATCCTTGTAAACCACGGCACGCGCCACTTTTATTCCCAGAAAGGGGTCTGCAATATCAACCCATACAAGGCTATCGGTAAGTATGCGTACCTCCAGTTTAAAGCTTTGAGATGAACTTCCCTTGGTGTAAGTAGCATTGCCCGAAACACGTATGGACTGAAAGCTGTTTTCAGCCGCGAGCATTCTTTCTACCAGAGGCTTTTGCTTTATAGCCACAGGAGAGCCTTCCGGTAAATTTTTGGTGGATTTACAGGCTACTGCCAGAAGCAGGATTCCGAAGAAGATGGGTAGTTTATTCAACAATTTTGCCTTCGCTTATTTTTTGATCAATAGTATCTGTGGTATCACCAAGTTTTTTGGCCTTTTGCCATTGCTCAATAGCTTCCTGGGTACGGCCGTTTTTGTAAAGGATGTCGCCATAGTGTTCTACCACCTCACCAAATTTATCACCACCAAGGCGCATTACCTGCTCAATTTTTTTCAGGGCTTCCTCATGTTCTCCTTTTTGGAAGAGAATCCATGCCCAGGTATCTAAAAAAGTAGGATTGCCGGGGTCTAGTGTATTGCTGCGCTCCGACATCTTCAGGGCCTTGTCCAAATCTTTATTCCTTACGGAGAGATAATAGGCGTAATTGTTTAGTGTGGAAGCGTTGCTGTTATTGATGCTTATAGCCTTGTCAAAGTACGAATCGCTGCTGTTGTGCTCCCCCAGTTTGTGATATACATCGGCCAGTTGAGTGTAAAACTGCTCTTTTAAACGTGGATTACCAATTACATACATCAATCCGGATTCGAGGTAGTCTATAGCCTCCTCTTCTCTGTTGGTAAGGCTAAGGGCTACTCCTGTAAAAAAATAGGGAAGGGGCTGATTTGGGAAAACATCAATAGCCCGCGGGCCGTCTACTACAAGGCTGTCGTACATCTCCGACTGTATCTCAATCAATAATATCTGGTTCCAGATTTCATATAAGGCTCCGCCCTCAAGGCTAACTGCCTTTTTATACATTTTTAGCGCTTCTGCATCACGTTTATCACGACTCAAGAAATCGCCATAAATAGCAAAAGCTTTGGGATCATTTGGATTTTGATCTACCAGCGTTTGCAGCATGTCGAAAGTTTCCTTGCGTAGAAGGGTATCGTACTTTGAGGCATCAAACAAAGACATCAACACTGCTACCTTTTTGTCAATTTCCAAGGCAGGGCTCTTCATGGCTTTGCTGAGGTGGTAAATGGATTTTTGAAAGTTTTTCTGCTGTTGGTAGTATTGCGCCAGGTCGAGGTGCGGACGAGGATCTTCGGGGTCAACAATCAGCATGCCTTCGTAAAGGTCCATTGCTTTTTTCTCTTCGCCATTGGCCATATACAGCTGAGCCAGGGTTCCCTGATAATCCAGGTTTTTGGGATAAGCCTTTATGAGCTTTTTCATTTCCGAAGCAGCACCTTCCACATTGTTATCCGCCAGGTAAATCAACTTTTTTTGATCGGTTATCATTTCATTGATTCCCGTAATAGCTTCCAGTGCATTGAGCTCTGTAATGGCCTCTTTTAGCTTGTTGTTATTCGCCAAAACCTCCGCCAGTTCATAGCGGTAATCCAGGTTGAGGCTATCCATTTTTACCAAATCCCTTAAAATGCGGATTTGATCCTTTGACTCTCCAAATTTTCCATAAATGGAGGAGAGAAGGATTTTGAACCACTTGTTGTCGGGTGCCAGCTTTACAGCAAGTTCGCCATATTCAAGAGCTTCCTCCGCCTGATTTTTTCGGGCATAGAGTTGCGCCAATTCAAAACATATGGTGGCATTTTCATCATCAAGCTTGTGGAGTTCCGTATAAAGTTCCAGGGCCTCCTCCTCATTACCAAGGTTTTTTTGCTTTTCAGCCAGAAAGAACATCTCATTAAACTTTTGCCTTTGCTTACTGCTCAGGGGGTCCTTGGTTTCCTGCGAAAGCAGAAAAACCGGGGCAAGGAAAAGTATAGTGAGGATGAAAGCTAAACGCTTAGTCAAGCCTGCTGAAATCTCCGATACTAACGGATTTGAATTTACCATCAAAAAATGCTTTGTTACCAATCATTGAGTTGGTGAGTTGGGCGTTGACCACATGGCTATCATTTTGGATAATCGTATTGTCAATAGTACTGTTTTCAATCACAGTGTTTTTGCCAACACTTACCAGAGGCCCAATTTTACTATTCTTAATTACGGCTCCCTCGGCTATAAAGCAGGGTTCAATAATTTCAGAATTCTCTATAGTGGCCTTGCTGTGTACCAACTGCTCATCGTCTTTTACAAAACCAAGAACCTTGCCGTTGGTTTCTACGGTAACGTCTTTATTTCCGCAGTCCATCCACTCGTTTACCGTTCCGCTGGTAAACTTGCTGCCTTTGGTCTTCATATTCTCTAAGGCATTGGTAAGCTGGTATTCGCCCTTATCCTTAATGTCGTTATCTAAAAGATATTGCAATTCCTTCTTTAAAAAGTCGCCATCCTTAAAGTAGTAGATGCCGATAATGGCCTCATCAGAGACAAAGGTTTCGGGTTTTTCTATAAAATCTGTGATATAGCCATTCGCATCTTTCTTTACCACACCAAAGGCACTTGGGTCATCCACGCGCTTGGTCCAGATAACACCATCGCTCTCGTTATCCAGTGTAAAGTCAGCACGGAAAAGGGTATCGGCAAAAGCCACAACCACATTGCCCGTGATACTTGGGCCAGCGCAAAGTATGGCATGTGCAGTACCCAACGGCTGATCTTGTGTATAGATGGAGCCTTTAGCACCTAGGCTTTCGGCTATCTTTTTTAATTGTTCCTCGGTTTCCTTACCAAAATCGCCAATAATAAAAGCGATTTCATCCACCTTTTGGCCGGCCACTTTTACAATGTCTTCCACCAGGCGCTGCACAATGGGCTTGCCCACTATAGGGATAAGCGGCTTAGGAATGGTGAGTGTATGTGGGCGTAAGCGGCTGCCACGGCCAGCCATAGGAACGATTATTTTCATCTTAGGTATTTTCTGGTTTTGAGTACAGTGCGCAAAAATAACCCGACTGCGGGGATTTCAAAGGAAAAGGGGAAATGAGGGGGTGGAGAGTTTTTTCTCGGACGTTAATCCATAATGCACCGGACGCTTAACATGGAGCTTTTTGGTTGATGATCCCTATTGATACTTGCTCGTTCGCTTATTTGGCGAATCCATGCTTCATTTGGGTTCCACTCGCGTTCAGAACTCGTCCAAAAGAATGCAGATTTCTGCATGTACCAGAATTGTCCATTTAACTTGGCACCACCAAATTCTGCATTAAATCCAATTGGAGTTCCAGTTTTAAGCAGGTCGCCTTGTCCAGGACTGGTTCCTCTCCAACCCGCATCATGAACTCCTCGAAGCATGCCTAACTCTATTTCCAGCATTTTCCATTCGTTATCCGAAGGCAAATGCCATCCGCATGGACAAACCTTTGCAGCTGTCTCGTAGGAATAAAGTCTTCCGGAAGTTTTGAGGTAATAGGTGTTATGTTCATACAACTCTGAGCCGGTGGTGTCAAAAGCCAAGTTTTCAGCAAACCAATATTGCTGGCCTATTTGTACTATCTTGTATAAAGCACTATCTCTTTCATCAACAAGGGTTTCAGGTGCTGTACTGTTATCTGCATTGACAGTTTTTGGGATTTCGGAATTGTAAACTTCGAAATAGTTTTCCTGATAATAAACTGTGTCTACATCAGCTAAAAAAAAGTGAAAAAACTGGACCGTTGGTTATTTCGCTTTTTTTGAATGTTATTCTTTCAGGTGTAACCTCAATTACTTTACAATCGATTCTTTCTCCATCTTTTTTAACTATTGTATTTTGACTTTTTAAAGAGATCATAAAAGTCATGCAAGTAATTATAATAAAGTAGAGCTTCATTGTTTTGGTTTTTTTGAATCGAAGGCAAAGTTGAGAATAAAGCTGAATTCTTCAGCACTTGGCTCAAAAGATGAAATGCCCACAACTGATGTGAAACTGTAATATACAGCGTAAGGCATCTGTCAAATGAACAAAACCCACCCCTCTCTTTTTAATATATCTATAAGATTAATCATTAAAATAGAGAAGCTATGCCACAACGAAGTTTTGAAAAGAATATGAGGCGCCATAACCCTTTTTCAGGTTTTTTTAAAGACAACTTTTTTGAGGGAGAAATGGAAAATGCATTTAGACCCTCCACCAATACTATTACTAAGGGAGACCGTTACGAGGTACACTTGGCACTGCCCGGTTATAAAAAGAGCTCTATTGATATTTCAGTAGAGAAAAATGTTCTGACCATTACGGCTGATGATATTGAAGAATCTGAAATAACAGGCAACTACAGCCGCAGGGAATTTTACCAGATGGGTTTCAGCCATTCGCTCAGTTTGCCGGATGATGTAAACGAGGATAAAATTGAAGCCCGTTTTGAAGATGGAATTTTAAAAATCTCCATTGGTCGCCACGATAATGACCCCAAGCAAAGGAGCCGGAAGATTGAGATTTTGTAAAGCTGGATAAAGCATAGCGTGTATGTAAAAGTGCATATTTGGTGAATATGTTCACCGTATATACGTATTTATGGTGAATAGGACATAGAGCATGTAACTGTCCGATTTCCGCAAAAGGCTTTTTTAATCAGCTAACATTGGCAGCAATTGATTTTCCCAATTGCAAATTTTCTCTTTTGCAAACTGAAACACTACTTCCCCGTACTCCCAAATCCACCCGCTCCCCGCTCAGTTTCTTCCAAAGTCTCCACAGCTACCCATTCGGCTCTTTCATGTTTAGCGATTACAAGTTGGGCAATGCGCTCCCCTTTTTCAATGATGTATTCCTCATTTGAGAGGTTTACGGCAATTACGCCTATTTCACCGCGATAGTCAGAGTCAATTGTGCCGGGGCTGTTAAGTACAGAAATACCGTGTTTGTAAGCCATGCCGCTTCTTGGACGTACCTGTGCTTCCAGGCCTTTGGGTAATTCAATAAAAAGTCCTGTTTTAATCAGTTTGCGCTCTAAGGGTTTTAGAGAAATGGCTTCTGCTTCCGCAGAACTAAGGTCCATTCCGGCAGATTCAGCGGTTTTATATTCAGGTAAGGGAAGTCCGGAGCGGTTTACGATTTTAACTTTTACAGTATCAGACATTTGTTTTTGGAATTAATTGCTGTTTTATAAATTTAAACACAGAGACACATAGTTCATAATGACCTGGTGTTAACACTTTCTGTGTTTATGTGGCTTTTCCACACATTTTAGGGGGTTTTTGGTCCTACTAGTCCTGCAAGTTCCTTTCGCTCCATAAACACTAAAAATCCCATGAAGGTAAAAAGGATAAAGCCATTTAGTAAATACATTTCGCGGGTATGCATAAAGCAGATGTAGCCCAGGCCTGCGGAAATTAACAGGTAAAGCAGCACTCTGCCGGTTTCGTAGGGAGTATGAAAATGTTTTTGGTTGAGGTAATAGGCGTAGCACGTCATAGCGGCATAGGAAACTAAGGTGGCAATGGCGGCACCCATAATCCCAAGCCTTGGAATTAAAAGGATATTGAGTACTACGGTAAAGAAAAACCCAAAGAAGGTGATGTAGGCGCCAAAACGGGTTTTATCCTCTAGCTTGTACCAAATGTTGAGGTTTAGGTTGATGCCCACCAACAGGTTGGCAAAAATGAGTATGGGCGCCAAGGGCAGGCCTATCCAGTATTTTTCGTCAATAAACATTTTAATAATATCGATAAATCCTACCAGGCCCACAAAAATCAAAACCTGAAAGATGGTGAAGAACTTGAGGATCTGGGCGTAAGTCTTTCGCTGGTCTTTCTCTTTATTTTGGGCAAAGAAGAAAGGTTCTGCTGCAAAGCGAAATGCCTGAATGAACATCATCATGAAGGTGGCAATCTTATAATTGGCGCCATATACACCCAGCTGCGCGCGATAGCTGTCTTCCGGCAGCAGGTATTTTATAAACTGGCGATCCACCATTTCGTTGGCAATACCAGCGAGGCCGGCAATTACAAGGGGAGCAGCATAGAGGAGGTAGCGTTTTTCCAGTGCCCAGTCAAAAATAAACTGAAGCTTTTTAAACTCTGGCGAAAGCAAAAGCAGCATCAGGCCACTGGCTATGAGGTTGGAGATAAAGATGTAGGCCACGCCCAACTCTGGTTTGTAAATGGCATTCACAAAATCTACGGCAATGCCGTGCTCCAGCATTAGCGGACAGAAATAGTAGAAAAAGTAGTTGAGCGCAAAAAACAAACCTATTTGAGACATACGAACGGAAACAAAGCGTATGGCGCGGTTTTGCGCTCTTAGCTTTGCAAAGGGCACAGCCGAAACGGCATCCATCATTACAATCAATCCCATGTAAATGGGAAACTCAGGGTGATCTTCATATTTGAGCAATGAAGCTATTCCCGGAAGGAAGAGCAGCAAGACCAAAAGAAAAATTAATGAAAAGCTTATTACGGGGAATAGAGTGTGGCTGAAGATTTTTCGGGCGTCACTTTCATTTTCCTTCTGCTGGTAGAAACGGAAAAAGGTGGTTTCCATACCAAAGGTGAGTATCACCATAAGAAAGGCAATAAGGGAGTAGATATCCGTGTTGATACCAAAATCCTCTTTACTTAAAACCGTGGTATGCAGCGGGGTAAGGAAAAATGTAAGGAAGCGTCCAAGGATGCTGCTCAGTCCATAAATAGCCGTTTGTCCGGCCAGTTTCTTTAAGGTTGACAATGCTTGCTCAAATTTTGGTAAATGTAGTAAGCTTCATTGGCTATTGCCGGCCATGGTCAAGTAGTTCTTAACGGATTAATTCACTTTTAGGGATGGTGATAAACCTGTCGATAGTTCCACGCGCTTTGCAACCTTCACTCTGCACGCTCTTACTATCTTTGGCCCTCTTTTTATAAAGCCAAATTATGATTAAGTATCTGTTACTTCCATTTTTCGTTTTAGTAGGCCTCTTTGCGCAGGCACAAATGCGATGTGTTGAATTGCTTCCCGAAACCAGGATGCGCCTCAGGAAGGATATTGGTTATCTGGCATCGGACGAACTGGAGGGCAGGGCCCCCGGCAGTGCGGGTATTGAACTTGCCGCACAGTATATATTGGAGGAATTTAATGCTCTAAATCTTCAGCCCTTTATGAGTGATGGATTTCGCCAGGAATTTGATATTTCTGTAGCGGTGGAGTTTACCACGCAAAATGGCCTCTCCGTAAATGGAAAATCATTTGAACTTAGAGAAGACTTTTATCCTACACAATACTCTTCCAATGGTGTGGCGGAAGGCCAGGCCGTATATGTAAAATACGGTATAGTGGCCCCTGAAAAAAAATATGACGACTACAAAAAACTGAAGCCATCCAAACTCAAGGGTAAAGTGTTTGTGATGGATGTTTCATCTCCTGATGGTATTCATTTTCATTCGGAGTACTTGAAGTACCACGATTTGGGAGAACGTATTACCCTGGCAAGGGAAAAGGGTGCCGTTGGAGTGATTTTGGTAAACCTGGAAGGCACGGCTAATGACTTGCCGTTGGAATTTAAAAACATCCATAGCAAGGGTATTCCTGTGATTTTTGTAACCAATAATAAGCTTGCTGCAAAAGCCAAAAAGGCAAAGCACATAGCCTTTGTAACAGACTTAAAACCTAAAACAGTAAGTGCCTATAATCTGGTGGGATATATTGATAACAAGGTGAAGCAAACCATAGTGGTGGGCGCTCATTACGACCATTTGGGGATGGGAGGAAGCAGTTCACTGTCGGCAGATAAGGAGCCTGAAATTCATAACGGAGCTGACGATAACGCGAGTGGTGTAGCCGGGATGCTGGAAATTGCGCGCAATGTGGTGAATGGAAATCAAGAGTATAAAAAATACAACTACATTTTTATTGCCTTTTCAGGAGAAGAGCTGGGATTGTTGGGCTCTGCCTTTTTTACCCAGAATTTGAGTGATATAGAAAGAAAGCCAAAATTTATGATAAACCTCGATATGATTGGTCGTATGGAGGATGGAATGATTGAAGTGAGTGGTGTAGGCACCTCTCCACAATGGGAAACTATTATGAACGAGGTGGAATGCAAGGGGATAAGGATTAAGTCTTCGGCTAGTGGTGTTGGCCCGTCCGATCATACCAATTTTTACTACCTCGATATTCCTGTACTTCACTTTTTTACGGGCACTCATATGGATTATCACAAACCCAGCGATGATGCCGATAAGATAAATTATAAGGGTGAGGAAATGGTTATTCAGTACATTCTAAGTTTGATTTTGAATACCACGGATCAGGTTAAAATGGAGTTTAAGCCTACTAGTGAAGCATCGCAAATGGCACCAAAATTTAGTGTAACCCTGGGGGTGATGCCCGATTATATGTATGAAGGTGAGGGTATGCATATAGACGGAGTTACCGAAGGCAGGCCTGCCCACAAGGCAGGACTGGTAAAAGGAGATGTTGTAATAAGACTGGGAGAGGTAAAGGTGGTGGATATGATGAGCTATATGAAAGCACTTAGCCAGTTTAAAAAAGGAGACGAAGTGGAGGTTGAGTATTTGCGTGATGGGAAGAAAATGGAAGGAAAAGTGAAGTTTTAATAAAACAATCATTAGAACCAGAAACAACGAACAACAACAATTATGAAGATTGCGGTAATAGGAGGAGGAAGCTGGGCTACAGCTATTGTAAAGATTTTAACTGAAAACAATGATTATGTGGGCTGGTGGATGCGTGATCAGGAAAGTGTATCTCACATTAAGAGGTTTCACAATAATCCGCGTTACCTCAGTTCGGTGGAGTTGATGACCGAAAAGATAGATGTATCCACCGACCTCAATCACATTATCAATGAGGCTACCTACCTCGTATTTGCAGTTCCCTCGGCTTTTTTAAAAAACGCCCTGGAGTCGCTGTCGGTAGATATTTCAAATAAGGTGGTGTTTAGTGCCATCAAAGGCATTATTCCAGATGAAAACCTTATTGTGGGTGAGTTTTTCCATGAAAAATATCATGTGCCTCTGGAAAATATTGGGGTAATAACCGGTCCCTGCCATGCAGAAGAAGTTGCCTTAGAGCGTCTCTCTTACCTTACTATTGCCGGCCTCAATAATGAGCATGTTGATGTAATGGCCTCTCATCTGGAATGTGATTTTATAAACACAACAAAATCAGATGATATATATGGTACGGAGTACGCTGCTGTATTGAAGAACATCTATGCACTGGCAGCAGGTATTTGCCATGGATTAGGTTATGGCGACAACTTTCAGGCGGTGCTTGTGAGCAATGCCATCCGCGAAATGAAAAAATTTATGAAGGCCGTACATCCTGTAAAGCGGGATATAAACGGCTCTGCCTATTTGGGAGATTTGCTGGTAACGGCCTATTCGCAGTTTAGCCGTAACCGCATGTTTGGGAATATGATAGGTAAAGGCTACACGATAAATTCGGCCATGCTTGAGTTAAACATGGTGGCTGAAGGCTATTATGCCACAAAGCTCGTATACATGATAGCTGATAAAAAGAACCTGAAGATGCCAATTTCCAAGGCTGTATATAAGGTTTTGTATGAAGGAAAGAATCCTAAGAAGGTGATGCGTAAGCTTACTGAAAAGTTGGACTAGGCACTATTTGACGGTCCTTGTTGAATATTTGGTCTGAATTTTAGCCACTTACTCATTTTGAATCGCATGAACGTTTTTGGGATTCTACATTTGACTTCATACTTCAATTCAACTCAACCTTTTTTGACCAGGCTTCTTGCAATATTATTTCTTTTTACGGGCTATTGCTCATTTGCAGGCCCCGATACTCTTTTGCTTTCAAAATTTAGTGGAAAAGAGCTGGTGGAAAATTATGCCAGCTATGCTGCCGACAAGCAAGAGAAGAGCTTTAGCTATTTAGTGTTTAGTGACCACAAACCGGCCTCTGTTTCACGGGATAGTGCACTGTTTATTCAATTCTACCTCAAAAATGACTTAGGCACTTCCCAAACAATTTACATTCATCTCAATCAAAATGAGTATTGGGAATTTGTGGATAGAGATGACGAAGGCAGGGTTTCCCTGGCACATGCCGGCTATTTGGAAAACCACTCATGGCTGGATGTTCCTGACCAAAAGTACGTGTTTGACCTGGTGGTAGAGCCGGGAGAAATACGTGAGATACTCCTCAAAACCTATAACATAAGCACTCGGAGAAGCTATGTGGATTATGTACAGCTAATGACAGAAAGCGAGCATTACAAGCGCCTTTACCAAAATGCTGATGACGATTTATGGGGTTTCAGTATTTCAGTGTTTTTTCAGGGGGCAGTTTGGATAATGATGCTCTACATGTTCTTGCTGTACTTTCAAAATAACAGGGATAGAACGTATCTGTATTATGGGCTTTATATGTTCTGTGGGATGTATTATCTCCTTCAAAAAATTTCCGGTGACGGGCCTTTCTTTTTCCTTTTTGAGGATAACGCCATAGTAAGACATTTGCTAAACGAACCTTTTCAGTGGTTGATATATATATTCTACAACCTCTTTGTAATGTCCTTTTTAGAGATTGAGAAACACTCTAAAAAGCTCTACAAGGCACTCAGGATTCTCAATATTGTATACCTGGTTTACATGCTTTGTGAGTTGAGTTTTATGCTGGCTACCTTTGATAAGGTTACCCAGGGGCAACTGTTTATATTCTCAAAAACGGCAGTGGTAATTATTGCTGCAGGAATGATAGTTGAACTCCTTAGAAAAGTACGCACCATGCTGGTGCCCTATATAGTGGTGGGATCTATCTTCTTTTTGCTTTTTACACTTACCTCCATGCTTTACAGTTTGCGAGTGGAGTGGCTGCCCGAAACCAGTTTGTATCCAATCAATTTTATGCAGATCGGTATTATGTTGGAGATGCTCTGTTTTTCGCTGGGGCTGGGCCGGAGGATATTTATGGTGGCCCGCGAGAAGGAAAAATTACAGAAGGCCTATATTGACCAATTGATCAGGAATGAAGAAATTATTCAACTTAGCAATCAGGAGCTTTCGGTACAGGTAAATGCCCGTACTTCCGAAATACTGGATAAAACTCGTGAGCTGGAGCGTGAGAAGGAGGAAAAGCTTACTGCAAAGTATGAAAAACAACTTACCGAAAGTGAGATGAGCGCCCTTCGGCTTCAAATGAACCCACACTTTATTTTTAACGCCTTAAACTCCATCAGGTATTTTATTCTAAAGGAAGACTCCGAAAAGGCCTCGGATTATATTACTTCCTTTTCCAGACTTTTAAGGATGATTTTGCAACACAGTAAGCAAACATCTATCAAGCTTTCGGAAGAGTTGGAAGCTTTAAAGTTGTACCTTGAATTTGAAAGACAACGGTTTGAGGAAAAGTTTGAATTTACCATTGATATGAGCGCTGATGTGCAACCTGATGCCATCAAGATTCCACCCATGATTATTCAGCCATTTTTGGAAAATTCTATCTGGCATGGCATAATGCATATGGATGATAGCGGACAGCTGCTGGTACGCATAAGTATGCACGACCGGAATACATTGAAGGTTGTTATTGAAGATGATGGCATTGGACGTGAAGAGTCTAAAAGAATAAAAGGGGAACAACAAAGCCGAACCTATAAATCCATGGGTATGCAGATAACCAGAGACAGGTTAAAACTCATGGAAAAACTGCAAAACGGAGAAACGGGCTATGAGGTGGAAGACCTTGTGGATGATGATGGAAATTCAATAGGAACCAGGGTGATTATTAAAATCAGAATAAAATGATACGAGCTATAATTGTAGATGATGAAAAACACTGTTCGGAGTCGCTAAAACTACTGGCAGAAAAGTATGTTGAGGGAATTAAAATTGTAGCCGAAATTAATGATCCGATTCTGGCTATTGACGTCCTCAGGCAGGAGAAACCGGATTTGCTGTTTCTCGATATAGAAATGCCTAAAATGAATGGCTTTGAGCTGCTAAAGCAGATAGAGCTTGAGGATCTTGATATCATATTCACCACGGCCTATGATGAGTTTGCCATTGAGGCTTTTAAGGTTAGTGCTATTGATTATTTACTGAAGCCCATAGAACGTGAGCAGTTGGTAAACTCCGTGGCCAAGTTTAAGAAATTTAAGGATGATAAGGACTTTGGAGAACGGTTTAGAATATTCTTAAGCCGCTACGGCAGTCAGGCACCACGCGTACTTGGCAAAATAGCTCTCCCTACTCAAGAGGGTTTTGAGTTTGTAAAACAGGAAGACATTGTTCGTTGTGAATCAGACAGCAATTACACCACAGTGGTGCTGGAATCGGAAAAGGACATTGTGGTTTCCCGCACATTAAAGGATGTGGAGAGTATGCTCGATCCGGATTCTTTTGTTCGGGTACACCACTCTCACCTGATAAACCTCAGGCACATCCGTAAATACCATAAGGGAAGTGGCGGTGTAATTGTAATGGATAATGGCGATAACGTAAGTGTAAGCCGCAGTAAAAAATCCGAGTTTTTGGATAGAATTTGAGGTGGCCGGCATCGTATAATCTCCATCTGCAACCTTTTTCCTTAAATTAGGTTTAGTAGCTAAATCTTTCCATTGAAAATATTCATTCGTATTTTGCTCTTTGTGGCTGGCCTCTTTTTATTGATTTGGCTGGCCTTCTCCATTTTCGCAGCTCCCTTTATTAAATCCACTATTGAAGATAAGCTTACTTACTACCAAAGCGATTCGATAAGCATTGGCAGTGTGCAAATCAATTTTTTTCCGGTGGGCCTCAAAATTAAAGATGCCTATTTGGATTTATACCTGCCCCTGGATACGGTGCTGGTAAAATGGAATGGCGAAATCGGCCATGCCAAGGTTGCCGGGATAGATTGGTACAAGGCATGGAAAAATAAGGAATGGGATGTTGCATCTATACAAATTGGAGAGGGAGCCCTGAGGTGGAGGGTAACCCAAATTGCTACAATTGATACCGCGCGATTTGAAGTTTCAACGGGAAAAGTAAAACCCGACATATTGCTGAGGCAGTTGCAAATTGAAAATCTGGATCTAAAACTGGCACGCGATTCCTTTGCCATAAGCCTGCAAACATCATTAACCTTAGACAGCCTTAGCATTACACGTAGCGATAGTGTGCAATGGAGATTAAGAAGAGCGGTGCTTCATTCCGAAGACGCCATATTTAAAAATGTGGTAGAGGATTTTGATCTGAAGTATAAATCACTGGATTTTGATTCTCGCGACAGCGCCCTTATAATTGGTGGTTTTGAAATGACCCCGCGGTTAACATCTGAGGAGTTTGCCGATAAATATCCCTTTAGAAAAGCACAGCCTGATTTATTCGTTTCCACTACAACCCTTAGCGGGATAGACCTTGGCTTAATAAACAGAGGATTATTTGCACGCAAGCTCACCCTTGATAGTTGCGATATTAAAATTTACCAGGATATAAGGAAAGACAGGCCAGAGGTGCGCAAACCATTGCCCTCTGAGATGATTGCTAAAATTCCGATTCCTATGGAGATAGATTCGGTTGTGGTAAAAAGGGCCTATCTTGATTATAATCACAAAGGCAAAACTTCTGAAAAAGGTTTGGCCAACCTAAAGGTGGATCAGCTTACGCTAAAAATTTTCCCGGTGAGTAATTTGGGGCATACTACAGCAGCAGATGTTAATATTTCCGCATCTGCTCGTCTTCAAAATAAAGCCTTGGTTAAAATGGCGGCCCAATTTTTTCCGGATAAACCCAATCATGATTTTGAAGTTGACCTTTCTATGTCGGAAACCCCAATTGCTGTTTTTAATGATATGCTTTATCCCACCATTGGCATAAAGGCAAAAAGTGGCTACTGCAGTGGTGCCAAAGTATACATGGCCGGTAATGATTATGAAGTGCGTGGAGATTTGGATATAGCGTATACCGATCTCAAAATTGCCATACCGCCCAACCAAAAGGGGCAGAAAATTTTTGGAAAGGTGGCAGAGGGCCTCGGTAATTTTGCGTTGGTAAATTCCAACAATACCATGGATGCAGATAAGGGAACTATCTATTATAAGCGGCCAGCGAAGGAGCCCTTTGTAAACTTTTGGTGGAAGGGCATTGAAAGTGGATTGCTTGATGCCATTATTAGATTTTACCAGAACCCCGACCAAAAATAGCTTGATCAGCCACTGATAGCTCAACGACTTAAAACTTTATTAAGCTTTGTAAATCTTTAGGGTCTGTAAGTCAGTTGTTTAGTGTTTTTTTGTAAGTCGTTTGCCGAAAAAGTTTGTATTTAACGGCATAAGTGCCTTGCTTTGAATAGTACGGATCCTAACAAAAAACTTAATGCAAAACTTGTTGCCGCTGGCAACTTATCCTACCTATCGCTTCATACTTAGTTGTTTAGTGGTCTTTTTTATGTGCTTTACTTCCGGTAATGCGCAAAATTCCGTTGTAGATTTAGATAGTTTACTTCAGGGTAGTAGTCGTTTGCTGCTTTCCAATCATCAGGAAAAGGCGCTGAAAATATTAGTACCCCTGTATTACGAGGAGTTAAAAGAAGAAAGAACGGACTCATCCTTTCAGGAATTGGTTTATCAGTTTGCGCGTATCCTGGAGCGTACAGATCAATATCAAACGGCACTTGAGGTATCCGAAAAATGGATTGAAACCGGATTGTTTTTGCCTTATTATATCGCCAGGCTTCATGTTTTAAAAGCGGTGGTTTTTGAAAAAATAGAACAACCTGAGCAATGTGTTGAAGAACTGGACAAGGCAAAAAAACTTATAGCAAAGCATAAGTGGCCAGAGTTGTATGCTGAGTATTTGGTAAGACGATCCTCCTATCACCGCATTTATAGCGATATCGATTCAGCACGTTATTATGCGGGTAAAGCACTACCGGCAGCCCAAAAAGCCGGCAGCCGTTGGAACATTGCAGACGCCTATCTTCTTTTGGGTTTCATGGAGAGCGAGCCCGAGGCTGCATATAAAAGCCTGAGAAGTGCTCTTGCGGAATACAAGGCCCTCAATGATACTGATGGAATAGGGTTTATGTATCTGAACTTTTTCAGCCTGTATTATGAAAGCAATGAGGTATTAAAAGCCCTGGCTTTTTTAGATTCTACAGGCCTGTATGCCAGGGGTTCAAACTTTATTCGCCTAAAGGCAAGTTACCAGTCTGAACTGGCCTATTATTATGAAGACACTAAGGATTACAACAGGGCTCTTGAAGCTTTTAAAGCAAGCACAGCTCTCTTAAGTAAGCTGGATGAGCAGCAAAAGCAGGCTGTATTGTACAGCCAAAAGTACAACGCCAACCATGTTAAGCAACAGGAGCTGTATCAATTAAAGGAGAAGAGCGAAGCGGAGAGGGAAAGTTTAACCGATGAAAGGAATACCATTGCGCTTTTCCTGTTTTTACTCGTGGCCATGTTGGTTATCATTTTATATCTATACTATTTAAAGCGTAGTCAGGGGAAAACTATACTTGAAGATCGAAAGCTGATTCAATTGAGAAATAAGGAACTTGAAGATCTGCTTTCGAGAAATGAGCTTTTGTTGAGCGAGTTGCATCATAGAGTAAAAAATAATCTACAGTTTATCATATCCATGATAAGCCTGCAAATGGAAAGTTCCGAATCGACAGTAGTGAAGGATGTTTTAGAGTCGGTATTAACAAGGGTAGGAGCCATTGCCTCAGTGCATGAAAAGCTCTATCAAAACCCGCAAGACGGAATGGAGCTGGATCAATCGGTTTTCATCGAGAATATATTAACAAACCTTCACAATTTCATCAATATTGAGGGTGTCACCTTAAACGTTGATTTTTACTCCTTATTACTGGATACTTCCCGAACAATAGCGTTAGGAATGATTATAACCGAATTGGTTACCAATAGTCAAAAGCATGCATTTGAGGATAATGTGGAGGTGCGCCCAACAATAATCATCAAACTGAACAAAGAGCCCACTTCAAATCTGATTACTTTAAATTATCAGGATAACGGAACCGGAACTAAATCACCTCACACCGAAGGAATGGGTATGCGATTGATTCGGCTTTTTGCGAAACAGCTAAAAGGTAATCCTGTAATGGAGTTTGAAAACGGCTTTAAACTAACAATGAAGTTTCCGATAGAACGGCATGGAGAATAGAGAAACCATACTTATAGTAGAGGATGAGGCCATTATTGCCCACCATTTGCAGGAGTTGCTGATGAAGAGTGGTTTCAATGCCCTGGTTGCTCTGGATAGCGCCTCGGCTTATGAGCAGCTTACTGAGGAGGTGGATTTGGCCCTGCTGGATATGAATATAGAGGAAAAAACCAGTGGCCTTAAGCTTGGTAACGATCTCTTAAGTAAATATAAAATTCCTTTCATCTACATAACAGCTAATAATGAGCCTTCAATAATGTTTAAGGCTTTAGAAACCTCACCTGCCTCTTACCTCACAAAACCATTCAATTCAATAGATGTGCTGGCCAGCGTAAAACTGGCCCTTCAGCGGAAGGTAAAATCCGAGAAGATAGTGGAGATAAGAGATGGCTCCAGTGTTATTCGCCTTAAAAAGGCGGCCCTAAAGTATGCTCTTACCGATGGTAATTACATCCGGCTGGTTACTGCGGAGGAGGAATATTTAGTTAGAAGCACCATGCCGGAAATGCTGGAAATGCTGGACAGCCGGGATTTTTACAGAACACATCGCACCGCTATGGTCAACATTCATTTTGTGGTAAGCTATGGTCTTAATCACGTTAGTATCGATGATGTGGAAATACCTTTATCAAGAGGTCATAAAAAAGGCTTTATGGAGATGATGGCTCAGATAACTCGTATGTAGAATCTTTCTTATAAAAAATAGCCAGTCGGTTTCTTTGCTGATTAGAGAATTAGGTCTTTTTATTACCATTCATAACATATATCCTACCGTTCATAACAAAGTTGGTGTTAAGCACTATCTATTTTTATGTCCTGCCTTATCATTGCCAACCGTATCTCTCTTTTTCTTCACAAATAAAATATAAACCGCAGAGATACTGAATGTTAACCCTCAGTAATATCTTAACTTAATCAAAGAACAATGAAAACGACAAGTATTAAAATCAGAAATAATAAATCATGGCTTAGGAGCTTAAGGGTCTTTAGCCTTTCGGTAGTCTTAAGTATAGGTTATAACCTCAGTGCCCAAAACTACGAGTACGCCAATACCTTTGGTGGTGCGTTTGCTTTTGAAGAAGGCCGTGCAACGGCAACCGATGCCAATGGCAACACTTATGTTACCGGAACATTCTTTGGTGGCGATGTAGATTTTGATCCATCACCTGCCCCTGGGGATACCGCTTTTCTTTCCAGCAATGGACGAGATATTTTCTTGGCAAAGTATGATGCCAATGGAGCTTATGTTTATGCTTTTGGTATAGGTGGAGCTCTTGATGGTGGTCACGGTATTGCTTTGGATCAAAGTGGCAACGTTTATATCACAGGGCTATTTCAGGGTACTAATATAGACTTTGACCCTTCAGCTAATAGCGCTTTACTCACCGCTAATGGCACCAACGCTTTTCTGGCTAAGTACGATCCCACAGGAGCCTATGTGTATGCTTTTAGTCTTGGTGGAAATAATAACACTGCCAGCGCTGTGGCCGTAGATGCAAGTGGGAATGCATATATAACAGGAGGATTTTCTGGCACCACTGATTTTGATCCATCTGGAGCTACCGCAAACCTAACACCCAATGGAGGTAGCGATATTTTCTTGGCAAAGTACAGCCCTTCAGGCGCTTATATCTCTGCTGTTAGCATGGGAGGCACAGCAAATGATGGCGGTTTTTCGGTTGCAGTAGATCTAAATAACAATGTTTATTTAACAGGATCTTTTAGAGGAACGGCTGACTTTGATCCCTCAGGAAGCACTCTTGATTTAACCTCTAACGGAAATCTTGATGCATTCCTGGCTAAGTATGACGCATCTGGCTCTCTTCTTTATGCCTTTAATATTGGAGGAAGCGGTAATGATAATGCTAGCTCTGTAGAAGTAGATGCTAATGGTAATGCATTTATAACAGGAGATTTTAGAAATTCTGGTGTTGACTTTGACCCATCTGCTTCAGTAACCGGCCTAAATAGCAATGGTGGTAATGATATATTTTTAGCAAAGTATGATGCACTTGGAAACTATGTTTACGCCATTAACGTTGGGGGGACTGGTGCGGATTTTGGTGCCTCCCTGGCAGTTGACGATTTTGGTAATGCCTTTGTCACTGGAGGCTTTGCTGGAAACGCAGATTTTGACCCTTCTGCTAACACTGTGATTCTCTACGCATCGAGTGGTTTTGACGTTTTTTTAGCTAAATATGATTCTTTAGGGAATTATGTGAATGCTTTTAGTTTTGGAGGATCAGCGTCAGGAAATGATGTTGGCTATGACGTTTCAGTTGATGGTTTGGGTAATATTTTTTTAACAGGAGGTTATCAAGGTACAGTTGATTTTGACCCCTCTGCCAGCAGCGTTAACCACACTTCTAATGGCTCTGTTGATGTATTTTTAGCCAAGTATAGAGATACCACTTTTGTTTCACCACCAGACACCATTAAGCCTAACGCTATTACAAAGGATATAACGGTTTATTTGGATGCTAATGGAGAAGCTATAATTGCCCCATCAGATATAGATAATGGTAGCTCTGACAATGATGGAATTGAAACTTATGGAATATCGGCCACAGACTTTGGGTGTAATAGTGCGGCTTTTGCGCTGGCCTTTGATGGAACTAATGACCATGTTCAAATGCCCAATGGGATAGTAAACGGCTTAAGTGACTTTACCTTTGAAACCTGGGTGGATTATCAGGATAATGGAATCTGGGCGCGTTTATTTGATATAGGTATCAATTCAACGGTGAACATGTTTTTGACGCCCAGAAATGGTAGAATAAGTAATGGATCCGCTCTGGATTACCCTCGATTCTCTATAACTACTTCTGGTATTCTGGGAGAACAACAAATTAATGCGAATGTGCCTATGCCTGAGGGTTGGCACCATATCGCTGTTACCTTAGCTCAAAATTCATCTACTGGCGATGTAGAAGGTATCATGTATATTGATGGGGTAGAAGTTGGTAGAAACAGCAATATGAGTCTTACCCCTAATGATTTGGGAGTAACAACTCAAAACTTTTTGGGGAAATCTCAATATAGTGACCCATATTTTAAAAATGCCTTGGATGAAACCAGAATTTGGAGCGTGGCGAGAAGTCAAGCACAAATTCAGGCTTCTATGAATGCTTCCTTAAGTGGTAATGAGTTTGGTCTTTTTGTTTATTATGATTATGAAGATGGCCCCGGAAGTGCAACCGTTAATGACAAGTCAACAAGTAGTAATGATGGTACTCTTGTGAACATGGATGTGAATGCTGCCTTTATACCTTCTAATGTGCTTGCTTCCCTTGGGGTTGGAGTTCATCCGGTAGTTCTTACTGTTATCGATTCTACCGGAAATGTTGATTCGGCTACCTCTATGGTTACCGTTGTTGACAGCATTAGCCCTACAGCAACCACACAAAATATTTCTGTTCAATTGGATGGTTCTGGAATGACAACTATTAGTGGAACTGATTTGGTTTTGACATTTGATGACAATTGCGGAGTGGCAACTATCGGCCTTTCAATCAGCACTTTTGATTGCTCACACCTTGGAGCAAACAATGTGACAGTAACCGTAAGTGATATAAATGGAAATTCTTTTGTTACTAATGCTATAGTAATTGTATCGGATACGGCTTCTGTATGTGCTGTTGCAGATACGGCACTTGCCCTTGTTTCAGATAGTACATGGAGGTTGAGCACAGTAGTTGGAACAGCTACATCCAACAGTTACCCCTGGCCAGGTGTAAGTTCATTGCCTGCGGAAGCAACATTTACCTTGCCAGTGGTATTAGAGCAACCTTATGGTTTCTTAAGCATATTTTCAGTACCCGGATCGGAAGTAATTTCATCCTTGTCAGGGGTGACCTTTTACCGAAAAACGTTTGACTTGGTTGACCCAGCAGGTATAGAAGCCCGCTTTAGAATGTTTGTAGATGATGATATGCATATATTCATCAATGGCCATTGGATAGCACTTGAAGATGGAATGGGTGTGGTAAACTTCCGTACCGAAAATCATGACCTGTTGTTTAATGGCGATGGAACCTACACCAATGCCAATATGGGTGGAGATGCTTTTGATTATGTAACCGGGGCAAACCTGGATACTATCCTGAAAGCAGGAACCAACAGCCTTGTAGTGGCAATTCGTAACCGTACTTCAAAGGTTGACCTGGGCGGTTTCTCTTTCCGTATGGATTTGGATAAAGGCGCTGTAAAGAAGTCTAATACCGGAAATCATCAAGTTAGCTCTTCAATAGCGGAGAATCAGAAACTACTGATATTCCCGAATCCAACTTCAGGTAATGTAACGGTCTTAATGAATCATAGTAATCAGTCAAAGGTAGAAGGTACAGTAACTGTATTTGATTTTAGCGGTAAGCAAGTTATCAGCAAGGCTATTTACAGCGAAACAGAGTTAAATCTTAATAGCCTGCCAGCCGGAGTGTACTTAGTAAAAGTAACTTCAGGCGCAGAAACCTTTACCCAAAAGGTAGTAAAGCAGTAATGGTTAGTTAGAAGGGTTAACAAACCAATATGGAACCCGTTTCGGCTTTGCCGGGGCGGGTTTTTTTGTGGGCATAGTATCCACTTGGGAGTAAAATCAGGGTGGAAAACACTTTAATTTCTCAGAAATAGTGTAAATAAAATGATACAACAAAATCCTGAAAAATAATGAGATAGCTTTTTTATTTACCGTTTATCACATATATCTTACCGTTCGTCACAAACTTGGTTTTTTGTGGGGTCAATCCAATTTGCCGTTATAGTATTGCAGTCCTATATAGAAAACATTGTCAGTTTTTGGGACGTGTTCTTAAAATGGGAATAAAATAGGAAACATTAAGAACGATCACTCTAACCAATGTGATCTTTTATTAATTACTAAACCCTTCAAATTATGAAACGAAGCGTATTTATGATTGCCATAGCGGCAATGGCCTTAGGAGCTTGCTCCAAAGAGGCATCCAATGTGGGTCAAGACCCAAACAACAATGTTCAATCCTTTGGGGATTTAACTGTGCCACAGGGATTTGATTTTTCTGCAACGAAAACGGTTACTGTAACAATACCGGCAATTAAAGGCATGTCCTCTAGTCTTTGGGATATTCTGATCCTTGAAAACGCTGCTGGTGAAACCATTTTAAAATACAAATATCATCATGCCATCGGCCTTGAGCTCCCGTTGGAAGTTGCAGCTACCGCTGATGAATTGTATATCGTTAAATCGAATGGAGCTAAACAGGCACTGTCACTTAAAGGAAGCCAACTAATTTTAAATCAACAATAGTCATGAATAGAATAAAAATATGCGTTGTCACAGTTTTGACGGTGATGTTCTGTAATACTGGTAATGCTCAGTTTTCTCTCGATTTTGATGCAACTTCATTTACCCCCTATACTGGCGGAAATCCCTATACAACTAATAGCGGTTGTTTTTTAAATTTAAACGGAAGTAGCTATGATCCTGTTTTAGATGCCTTAGACTGGAATGGCACTTCTAATAAGCCTGGTTTTATAACTCCTGTATTGGATTTAGATAGTAATACTGTGGTTGAATTAGATGTAACTTTAAAGAAATCCGGCTCATTAATCATGGTTGGTTTGGTAAGTCCTAATGGTGGCGTTGCTCTGTGGGATAACGCGGTGTTTCAGTTGAACCCAAATGGTCAGAATGACACCATGCTTACTTTAACTTATACCAATTTGGGTTACAGTGGACTTGGTCGTCTTTATATTTGGAACAACACATATGATCGTGTGGCATATCATGGTGTCAAGATTACTAACGCAACTTATACACCACCTACCTCTGGCTGTAGCGTCTCAACCGTAGTGGCTTGCCCAGATGCGGATAGCGATGGCGTTTGTGATAACGTAGATGATTTCCCTAATGATGGCGACAAAGCTTATAGTTCTATCGCGCCATGGATGACATGGATGTACGAAGATCTTTTTCCTGCTTATGGCGATTTTGATTTTAATGATATGGTGGTTTCTGCCGAAAGGGAAGTAATTACTGATGCTGATAACGATGTGCGCTTTGTAAAAGTAAAGGCCGCTGTTGATGCTGCCGGTGCCGGTATGGCACAAGGCTGGGCCTTGGAGCTTACAGGTATTAATCCCGCTGATGTTGTTGGCGTAGTAGGTAGTAATGTTACTGACAACGTAATGTCATTGGGTGGCAACGGTACAGAAAATGGCCAAACCCATGCGGTGATTCCTGTATTTGATAATTTCAATAATGTGATAAACAGGGCAGGTGGTGCATTTTTTAATACTGTAGCTGGTTCGCCAACCGGTATCTGCGATACGGTAACCCTAATGATAGAGCTTAAGAAAAGCAGTGCTGTACAAATCGGTGATCTTTACTACAACTTCTTTTCATTCAGAACGGATGATCGTTCTCATGAAATTCATGAAATGAATAATGCTCCAACGGACCTGGCTAATATGTCGCTTTTTGGCACCAAAATGGACGCTAGCGATTTAGGTAATAATGTATTTTACGTTTCTGTAGATGGTTTACCATGGGCTATTTCTTCCGCAGGAAGTGCTTATCCTAATGAGAAGACGGATATAGTAGAAGCCTTTTTGAAAATGGCTACCTGGGCACAAAGTGGCGGTAGCTTGTTTCAGGACTGGCATACCAACCCTGCTGAGGGTACTTATAGAAACAGCACCAAGATTTATTAAGCTGTAAGTTTATCATAGTACCTGCTTTTTAAAACAGGTTTATATAATTATGTAGGCAACCCTCCCCGGTTTAACTGGGGAGGGTTTTTTGAGAAAAAAACACTGGTTTTAAGGGCTATTTTTTACCGTTCATCACATATTTCTTGCCGTTGGTAACAAATAGGTTAAAACAAATCAGATTTCAATAATTCACCATTATTATTGTACAGCTTTAATCGGTTTTATCAAAGCAGTTTTGAAGACCCAAAACTACTGACATTTGATTTTTCGCCATTGACGATAATTGATAACCCCTAAAAATCAAAGTCTCAAGGGCCTGCTAAGAAAATCAATGTAAACCTTACGATTAGTTAGTTAAAAGGGGAGTGGTTTTCAACTCATCGCTCCCCTTTTTTATATTTTGTAAAATGGTTTTGGGAATGTTCTTTTGATGTTAAGTTGTAATACGCTTTTTAAGAAACTTAATTTGCCCATTGTGATTGGATTCATGCTCACATACATGAAACCATTTGCAATGATTGTTGGTAGGTTGGTTTCCAAAAAAGGATTCTGACTTCATAAGCCATTTATCATCGCGTTTGGCAAATTCTTTTTTAGTTACTTCTCTGACTTCCTCCAGTTTGGAGAGGTAGTAATCAATGTCGTGCCCCTTTATCTGTTTACGGCCTTCCTCCCCCAGATTCATGGGGAGGTCCCAAATGTCTTTCTCAGCCTGGCTCCAACTGCCCCATTCCTTATCTTCAAAGGTGTTGAGCTGGTAGTAGCGCTCCGTAGCCGCCAAATGCAGCAACATGGCACCAATGGAATTTGATTTATCATCCAGTTGAAAGTCCAGCTCTTCCATAGTAAGGTCCTTCACATTATCAATTACCCAGGTTCGCATCATCGTCATGGTAGAGAGGAGCGTGCCCACAGCCGGAGAATAACCCTTTCGCGGGCCAATCATGTAAAGGCTTTCATCGGCCTTGGACGTGGCTCCTGCCAGATTTAAGAGGGGAGCAGCCGCTAGTCCTGCAGTAAGCAGGGTGGAGGATTTAATGAAGCTTCTGCGGCTGTTGATTTGTTGGTTTTTCATGTTAAGTGGGCTTTATTTTGGTTTTACAAGAGAGTAGATGGCATCATCTACCCATTCACCATTTAAATATAGCGTTTTTTCAAAGTGAGCTTCTTTTATGAAATTAAGGCGCTCCACCATTTTTATGGAGGCCGTGTTTCTGGGGTCAACCGAAGCGGTTACTTTTTTCTTTTGTAGAACAGTAAAAACATAGTTTGCGATTTCCCGGAGGGCCTCATGAGCGAAGCCCTGTCTTTGCTCACTGGCTTTTAGGGTGCAGCCAAATTCAATTTCTGCAGGCTTGCCAGCTTTAAAGTGAAGTCCAATATCACCAATAATGGTGTTGCTCTCTTTTTTAATAATCACAAACTGAAACCAGGTTCCGGGAAGGTTTATTTTTGTGGCTACCTTGTTTTGAATAAAGTTTTCCACCTCGGCAAGTTGTTTTGGGATAAAGCCCTGAAAGCGGTTTGTGGCAGCATCAGACCGATATTCAAAAACCAAAGGGGCATCGCTGATATGGATGGGCCTTAGAATAAGTCGTGCGGAAAAGAGAGTGGGGTTGGGCATTTATATAAGTATACTAACTCCTTTATAGACTCTTTGATTTCTTTAACCTTACGGTCAAACTCTCCAATTGTGGATAGCCAAAGTGTCTAATTTTACTTTTCAAAAGAAAAAGTAGCAAGGGAGTGGTGTTCAAATATGATCCTATAAACGGATGTATGTTCATGTTATAAAATTACTCAGATTTTATAAACAAGGCCTTAATCCTGCTTAGGCTGTCAAGTTCGGCAATGGTGAAAAAATGGTTTGCTTGCCATTTTTGAGTTTGTAAAGCCTGCTTGCTCTTTACGGCATCCCGGGGTGGATAGACCCGAAAAGCTCTTTTGCCTTCTTTGGTTAACGTGGAGATAATTCCCCGCTTGATTAACTCTGATTTTGGAAATGCAAAAAACCCGAACCGACTCTCGGTTTCTGCTATTACAAGAAATAAATCGAACGGATCAGTTTCTTCAAAAGGCTCAATAGGGCCTTTGCCATTGCGTTTCCAAAAGGTTACAAACTGCCCTGCTTTTGTTGGGGTGGTTTTAGCTGTTCTGCAAATTATCCGTTTCCCGTTTAATTCAAACCTGCATGCCTCGTATTCCCGGCTTTCGGGCTCTTCCCTGTAATTGAAAACTTCATAGTGGAGTTCACTTATCAAGACATTTGTTATAGTAGAAAGGGAGTTTTTCATTTTCAGATCCTTGGTGAATTGCTCAGTTTTATTTTTTAAGCAAAACAACGGCAACTTCATCTGCCAACTGAGCAAAGTGATCATAATCGTTATTGGTTAAAATAATGATGCTTCTATCACTTTCTGTAAATCTTATTATCATGGTTGAGTAGCCGGGCCAACCTCCGGTGTGATATTCGAGGTTTTCTATGTATTTCCCTTGTTTTAAAAATATTCCATATCCATAATCAGAGCTGTTGCCATCGTTTAGTATATGTGGGGTGGTGGCTTTTTGCATCAGTGTAGAGGATAGCAACTTGTGGTTTTTCAATGCTTCATTCCAAAGGTGTAAATCCATAATGGTTGAACTTACGCCATCATCTCCGGTAATACCATCCATATAGGAAACATAGTTGTAATTGGCAGAACTATCAGGAAGTATGTACATCTGCTTATCACGAGAATAAACATGGCCTATAGCGTAATTCTCAATGGAATCGCCTTTGAGCCTCCTGTTGTATACCAGGCTGTGCTTCATGCCCAGAGGGTTAAAAATATTAGCGGCTAAATATTCATCATAAGTAAGCCCCGAAACCTTTTGGATAATGAGTGATAACATCACATAACCGGTATTGCTGTAACTAAAATACTGGTTGGGGGCAAAAGCTGGCTTTGGGCTGTGCTCGGCTAAGAGGAGAAGAACATCTCGGTTAGTTGCAAATTTTGATTTATCCCAATACTTTTTCAAAAGGGTAAAATAATCAGGTAAACCTGAGGTATGGCACAGCAACTGCTCAACAGTAATATTTGGATATGGAAATTCAGGAAGATATTTGCTGACAGGATGATTAAACTCCAGTAGTCCTTTTTCCTGAAGCATCATTATAGCCACAGCGGTAAACTGTTTTGAGCAGGAGGCCAGTAAAAACATTGAACTATCGTTTAGCGTCTCATTTGATGTAAAGTCGCTTTGGCCGTAGCAGTTTTTATAAAGTACCGATCCTCCCTCTGAAACCATAAGACATCCGTTAAAATTATATGGAGGTTTAAAGGAGGCACGTCTTTTTACTAGCGAGTCTATAGCCTTTTCCTTTGTTAGGTTATTTGCAGGTAGATAGTTGCCTTTTTTGGAGTAAACAAATGTGGGATATCCCAATCCTAAACCTTCAATCTTTCCCTTGTCGGTAAAGTTGAACCTTAAAAATGTTCGTTTGTATTTAATGGAGTCATGGCGTAATTCTACAGTTCCGGTATACGGGGATGTCATCACGAGGGTATCAATAATGGCTTTTCCGTATTTGTTGAGCAGCGGTTCAAATTCCCTTTGTAAGTGCTTTTTAGGAATAATTACTTTACCAATAAATCCCCAGGGCTTTTTCATAAGCTTATAGTCTCGCTCATTTATGCCAAGCACAGTAAGCTCCACAGATTTCATGGCCGCATCAAATTGGCTGAGGGATTGTGCGAAATTTTGCGCTAATGGTAGTAGAAGGGCTAAAAACAGAAGTAATTGTAGGCGTCTCACTTTAGTGTTGTGTTTCGTTTGAGGAAACAATGATATCACCTTCCCACCTTCCGTAATTGTAAAAATCGAAAGTGAGGGCCTTATTGTTAAAATAGGCCTTGGGTGTTATGCCCATGGTGGATTTAAAATCTTTAATAAAATGAGCCTGATCGAAGAAACCAGACGCCAAACCAAGTTCAGTTAATGTACCTGGCTGTGGCCTATGAGATTTGAGAGTTTTGTTGATTCTGATAATGCGTGCAACTTCTTTTGGAGAACGGCCTATGCCTTTTTGAAAAAGCTGCCTGAGACCCGTTGTTGAAACGTTTAAATAATTGCTCAGGGCTGTTACATTATAAACCTCCTTATTGTAAATGAGGTCCATTGCAACCCGCAGCCTTTTGTTTAACCTGCAAGGGTTAAAATGGAGCGTCACAAATTCTTCCAGCGCCTTAACTATGCTTTCGTCTGTTTTACTCTGCTTTAGCAAATCAGAGAGGCGATTTATTTCGTGCTTTCCAAAAACATCCTGAGCCTCCAGGTTTGGTGCGTTTACAATATTGCACATCTTTTCTGCGGTAAGCAGATGAAAAAAGTACGGTTTAAACCCAATGGCAAATTCTCTGAAACCGGCACTCATCCTTATAGCATCAGGCTTATTTATCAAGCCGTAAACGGATTCGGAAGCAATGGTATTCCATATTCCATTTTGTTTTATAAAGGCATTGCCATCGGTAATTATAGACAAACCTAAAATACCATTTGGGGCGGTGGTATAGGTGTAGTTTTCTTTATCGCACTTTAGCTCATAGATGTCATACACCAGTTCCGTTAATATGGAGGAATGTAAAAACGGAATAAGTCTGTAGTGCATCTGAAATGGAATAAAAAAAATTCACACCACTAATATAGCACTCAGTAAGTATACTAGAATTTTGGGGCTTAAGCCTTTCTTACAAACTCCGACTTTAAGGCCATAGAGCCAAAGCCATCAATTTTGCAATCAATATTGTGATCACCATCCGTAAGGCGGATGTTTTTCACTTTAGTACCGGCTTTTATGGGTTGTGGAGAACCTTTTACAGGGAGGTTTTTCAAAACCACCACGGTATCACCATCTTCAAGTTGATTGCCGTTTGCATCATTTACTATTAGCGCATTAGGATCAACCACTACTTCGTTAGGATCCCATTCGTGGCCACACTCAGGACACATCAGTAGAGGCCCTCCGGTTGAATATGCAAATTCAGATTGACATTTTGGGCAGGGAGGAAATTCGGACATGTAAATTGTTTAGGTTGTGAAATGGGGCGCAAGTTCGGAAAATGACATACGATGAACAACAGTTCTTTTCCTTTTCATCTGTTTTAAGAAGGCTCTACCTCATTCAGCCATTAGCTATGACCAATCCCGCATGAGCCAGTTCAAGGGTTTCAACGGCCACTTTATTTCCATCAGATTTTAAATCGGTGCTGGTGATTTTTGTAGGCCAGGCATTGTTTAAAGTTTAGTTAACTGACTCCAAAAGTAAATTTTGTTTAAGAGGCGTTGATAGCTATAATGAAGCTATACGAAGGTATATGATATAGCTCTAAGTTGAGGTAATAATGATGTCTCTCATTTTTTACCCAATTCATTTAAATAGTTTCGGACCGTGTTTTCGGCATATAGCCCGGCATCTACAAAGTGTTTCACCATAGTGAAGAGTTGGTTAAAAAATACTATTAACAACATCAATTATTAAAAAAGAAACAGAAAAATTAATATTTGTGGTGCGAAATGACCTTAGATAAAGGCGAGTATTTTCAGCAGACCTTAGCAAGTAGCACGATGTTAACATTCACAATTGTTACCTACAAAATCAATCCTGAGGTTCTGACCGTTGAATAGTAGTTTCCAGCTAGGTCAGAGATGAATCCAACTAGCAAATAGTAGACTTCATCATTAAGGTCTTGAAATGTAAACGTCCCACTTGAAACATGAAGATCAACACTTCTCTTAGTGCTAAAAATCCCGTTCTTTATTATTTTCCTCTCAAATTTAAGGTTGATCAGAATTGGACTTAATATTTCATTTTGTAACAGATGTGATTCAATGGCCTCTGCGTATTTGTGAGAAGGACAGTTTATGATCGCGGAGAAGGTAATCTGGCTTTCAGGTTTCACCCCTCTGGATGTTAGACTTGAGATAATAGGAAGATATTCTCGAAAATATTTGTCCAGATCTGATTTTTTGATAGTTTTCTTCAACGTGCCGTAATATTTCATAACAAGTATAATCCTTTTCTCATAGTGCGGCAATAACAGCATGTTGTAGATAGGCAGCTGGTATTCAAAAACACGATTTTCTTTAGTTATGAAAATTAGGCTTTTAGCTAACTCATACAAAATAAAAGCCTCCTCGGCTAAGCCGAGGAGGCTTCAGTGTACTGTTATGTTAGAAGGAAAATTACTTCTTAACTTCGGCTACAGCTTTAGTTTTGCGAGCTGCAGATTTTTTGGTTTTCGTTGCGGCAGTCTTCACTTCTCCATCCTTATTATCAGCCTTTGCTTCAGACTTTGACTCGGAGGAACAACTGCTGGCTTGTGCGGTACTACAGTCTTTTTTAGCCTTGGCCTGACAACATGATTGAGCCGATAGGCTACTTACAGATAGGCCTAAAACTACTATACCCGTGGCAATAATCTTCTTCATAGCTTTTTGTTTTACTGGTTAACTCAATTCTGGAAAACGAGGTGTCTCAGAAATGATTTGTACGAAACTAAGAAAATCTACAGTTGATATCACATTCTCATTTTGTTTTTGAATTAATTAAGTTTCCTCGATCTTCTTTACGCAGAGGCAATTGGGAATACTGGTGTTAAGTATAATGTAATCACCTTCCCGGAACACTTACAATAGTTACAGACTTCGCTGTTGCTCTGTTTGAAACAGTTTAGTCAAAGCTTTCTCCCCACCAATCCTAATTATTTCAAACAATCTCTTAAAAAGAGCATAATCGTCAATATGTAGAAAGTTGTGCGTGGTTGGTTATGTTTTGGCTAAACTCCGGCCAGCTTCTTCGATGGTATTATGCCAACGGCAAAATTCACGCAGGAGCGGGTTTAAAGGAACTTAAGTGTGTTTTGTATTGGCACTAATCATTTGTTCATCATCCTGCCAAAATTCAAAGTCAACATAGGAACTGTGAAGGTTTTTTCGGGATTAATATTTACAAGTACATCAAGACCAATGCTCATAAATTGAAATGGAACATACTTGATACTACCTTTTAAGGGTAAACTCATTGTTCTAAACTCTTTTGAATTGTAATTATCAACAAGAAATCCTGAAGATTTTAAAGTCGTTCTCCGAACACCCCACACAACCCCCAAACCTCCCTGGTACTCAAATCTGAAAGATTTTTTGGCTACAAGTGAGCCGAAAAGGAGGTTAGCTTGCCGAAAATACTCCCGTGGTTCAGGATTGAGAATTTGAAGTTCTGCATTGTAGTTATAGCCTGCCGAATAGATGAACTTGGCTGTTGTAAAATTTAGGTCTATACCTTCTAGGTAGATACCATCAAATGCCCCGGGTCCAACTTTCAATCCAACAGAATATCCTTGATTGGAAAATTGTCCTTTTGCCGTATTTCCAAATAGTAAAATAGTGACGAAAAAAAATAAACTAAGCAAATTTTTCATGATATTCACTTTTCATTAATTGCAACTCGTTTTTTCGGTATGTTAAGAATTATATTTGATATACGCTAAAATGATAAATTTTGCTTAACTAAACAATAGGAGAATTAGTGCAATATTTCGTTCAATTTTCCTATGTGACGGTCAATCCCGAATGAATCTTTCTCCCCACCCGTACTATTATTTCAACAATCTCTTTAATGTCCTTTTCGGAAGTTCTGAAATTTACAATACAGGCTCTTAAGCAGTATTTTTCAAAAACAATGGCATTGGATAAAAATACTTCTCCACCCGTTTGTAGCTCATTCAATACACCTTCGTTTAGTTTATTGAGATACTCATTGTCTTTAGTCTTCTCTGATGGGATATATCTGAAAGTGGTAATACTTAAATTTTGAGATACCGCTTCCAGTTCAGGGTGGTTTTCGGCTAATCCGTATAACATTTTGGAGAGCTCAATATCTTGGCTGATTAGTTTTTTATAACCACTTCGTCCTATCTGTTGCAACATCAGCCAAACCTTTAAAGCCCTGAAGCCCCGTGAGTTTTGAAGTCCATACTCATAAAAGTTTTGAGCTACTTCATCTCCGCTATTGCTAAAGTTATAGTACTCAGGGTGCGAACTATAGCTGTCGATTAAGTGCTGAGGATTTTTGACCAAAGTGCATCCTGCTTCAAGCGGACTGTACAACCACTTGTGTGGATCTATTGCAATAGAGTCGGCTTCCTTAATGCCTTCAAACAAATTCTTGAGTTTTGGAATAACTGCGGCAGGCACACCGTAAGCGCCATCAATATGAAACCACAAGTTGTGTTTTTGGCAGGTGGCTGCTATGGCTTTCAAATTATCAACTACACCAGTGCTAACATCGCCAGCGGTACCAATTACCATTAAGGGTTTGCAGCCTTTTTCTAAGTCTTCATTAATAGTGGTTTCCAAAGCTTGCATATCCATTTTGTTGGAGGCATCGGTTTGTATCCATCTCACGGACTTAGTGCCTAACCCAAATAGAATCACCGCTTTTTCAATCCAGGTGTGAGTGGTTTTAGAGCAGTAAACAGTTAGTTTGTTTGATTCGCTTTGAATACCATCTTCCTTAACACTCTTTGGCGCCTTGGCTGTTCTTGCGGCTAAAAAGGCAGTGAAGTTTGCCATGTTTCCACCACTGACTAATATGCCGCCATAATCTGGTGACACCCCAATAAATTCGCACAGCCATCTTATGGTTTGCTTTTCAATTTCAGTGGCCATGGGGCTTAAAATGTGGGCCCCAACATTGGGATTAATGGAGGCAGCAAGCAGATCAGCTAAGGCACCAATGGGGGCGGCAGACGATGTGATGTAGCCAAAAAAGCGGGGGTGGCCATTAAGTAAGGAGTGGTTGAATAACAGGTCAGTTGCTTTAGAAATCAGCTCAGTGGCCGGCTGTCCGTTTTCCGGTAGGGATATATTCCCCAGTATACTTTGTAGCTGGCTGGCACTTTCATTTGGCGCAACAGGCTTTTCATCTATTGAACTGATGAAATTTGAAATATCATCAACTAGCTGATATCCAATTTTCCGAAATTCTTCCTTATCCATTGTGATAGAGGACTTTCTGATTTCTGACATAGTGTTGCTTTTTGCAGATGCGTTTCAGGCCGTTTGTAAATTCAAGGCAAGGAAATAAATATTTGAGATAAAGCAGTTGCGGCTATCTGCCTAAGCTACTATAATTGCAACAGATGGGCTTAACAACCGCGTTTAGCGGGAAGGATGTTGACTTGTAAATAGGGTGTGGATTTAGAGTGCTTAAGGCCATGAGAGTTGTTGGGCTATGGCATTTTTAAATTTCTTTAGTTTTGGAAAAACTTCGTTATGACCAAGAACCATCCTTTCATTCCACTAAAGCATCAACCTGTTTCTTCCGAAGATGTATTGAATCGGAGTCTACAGTTTTATCAGGAGATGGATAAACGGAGGAGTTGCAGGTATTTTACGGACGAGCCGGTGGATAAGGCGGTGATTGAGAACATTATTAAAACGGCAGCTTCCGCGCCAAGTGGGGCCCACAAACAACCGTGGACGTTTGTTGCAGTGCAGGACCCTGCCATTAAAAGGGCTATTCGCATTGCTGCCGAAAAGGAGGAAAAGGACTTTTATGAGCATCGCGCCACGGAGGAGTGGCTTGCTGATTTGGCACCCATAGGTACTGATTGGCAAAAGCCCTTTTTGGAAACGGCTCCCTGGCTAATAGTTGTTTTCAGGAAAACCTGGAATGACGGCCCCAGTGGGAAATCTAAAAACTACTATGTGCAGGAGAGTGTGGGTATAGCTTGTGGTTTTTTGATTTCAGCCATTCATCAGGCGGGTTTGGTAACACTTACCCATACTCCCAGCCCAATGAATTTCCTGACTGATATCCTGAAGAGGCCAGATAATGAAAAGCCGTTTTTGCTGTTGCCTGTTGGGCAACCAGCTCCTGATGCTACCGTACCAGATTTAGCGAGGAAGGGTTTAGAGGAAATGTCGGTGTGGATGTGATTATGGTTTTTTCATAATTTTTATTACCCTTCGACTATCTCTCAGGGTGACGGGCTTTTGGATTAGCGGCCTTGTTTGGTGCCATTGCGAAACCCATGACTGGCATTTTAGAGGTTTTGTACGAAAACAAGGTTGAGAGTTTCGATGAAATGAGAAGCCAGCGAGTGGAGCATAGTGGAACGCTTAGGGCTTCGGGAGAAAGTTGAAACCGTAGTTTTCAAGAAATCTATAAGAAGCCTTGACTTTTTTGGTTCTTTTTGCGTCAAGGCAAAAACGCACAGAAATATATTTAAAACCAAATTTCACTCATGTCTCTCGATACCCCAAAACGCTTCGATAGAATCATCGCTATTTTGATTCAGCTGCAATCCAAAAGGATTGTGAAGGCTCAAGATCTGGCCGATCGTTTTGAGGTGAGCCTGCGTACTATTTACCGCGACATCCGCACATTGGAGGCTTCTGGGGTGCCCATTGTAAGTGAAGCTGGCGTTGGCTATTCCATTATGGATGGCTATCGGTTACCTCCGGTAATGTTTAGCCGTGAGGAAGCCGGCAGCTTTGTAGCAGCGGAAAAACTGATGCAAAAGTTTACGGATAAATCGCTTGGCGCTTATTACGAATCGGCCATGTATAAGTTGAAATCGGTTTTGCGAGGTGCGGAGAAGGACTGGGTGAGTGTACTCGAAAATCAGGTTTTTGTAAACCCCGCTCAGGAGCTCTTCAACCATAAGGTGCCAAACTCCTTGGAAGTAATTTTTGAAAGCATTGCAGAAAGAACACAGGTTTCATTGTGTTATGAGTCTTTTCATGCCAATGAACTTACCGACCGAAATATTGAGCCTGTAGGTCTCTTTCATGAAAATAATTTTTGGTACCTGATGGCATACTGCCATTTGCGAAAAGCTTACCGCCAGTTTCGAACCGATAGAATAATGGCTATTAAGCGGACTGACTACTCGTTTATCCGCGAGCATGGCCATGTAGACGATTATAGAAATAACCCAGTAGCAGGCCCGATGACTACAGTGAAAATACGGGTTGATAAAAAGGTAGCCCGCTTTTTACAAAATCATAGAAAATTCTACGGATTTGTTTCAGAAGAAGTACTTGGAGAGGAAGTGGAGATGGTTTTTAAAACTGCTCATGTAAATGATGGTTTTGCACGCTGGTACCTAATGTTTGGTCAATATGCCACCATACTTGAGCCCGAAAGTTTAAGGGAAAGAGTTAAAGAGGTTCTTCTTAAAACTTTGGAAAAGGTTCAGTCGGGCAACTCCTCACAATGATGTCCTCGGGAATTAAGAAGAGACTGAACGGTATCAATGCTCAAGGAGTGGGATTCAACCCGGAGGATGTTGTCGCAATCCTCCAGGTCAAAATTCCATTTTTCATTATCCGTCATCAGTTTATTCAGGGCAATACGAAGGCTTTCAGCTTGCTCCGCATTTTCTACGCTGGTTTTAAATACCAGTACCTGCTTATTCATAATGATAGAAGAGTTTATCATCTCTCCCAAAAGAATGGTGGCGTAACTTCTAAGGCACGTAAATACACATAGCCTTGACCACGGTGGTGAATTTCATTATCGATGAAGTAGAATACATGTGAAATACCCGTTCCGTGATATTGCCCAAAAAGGGTGGCTTCTTCCTGAAACCTGTCCAGGGGAATCTGCTTCCAGTATTTGTTAAGGTCTTCAGTAGCTTCATCCCAAGCTTTAAGAATGTTGGCTTTCTTATTTCCGTGGTCAAAATGCTCTTTTAGTTCACCTGATGTGCCCGATACAATTTCCTTAAGCCCGGGGGCTGCAATGCCAAGTAGTTCCATGCTAATCTCCGCAAAGGTGCGCATGCCACCAATTGAAAATTCAAAAAATTCCTTTTCAGGGAAGGCTTCAATCACTCTCCGTGTTAGGGCCCTGTGGCCTTGCCAGTGCTTTAATAATTCTTCAGCGGTAAGTACAGTTTTTAGCTGTGGTGCTTCCTTTGTTTGGGTATTCATAATTAGGATGTTTTATTATTTACACCAAAATTATTGCGGGCAGGTGACAGCAGTGTGTCAGTAGGGATTTGGAAATTGGAAATAATTCAAATAAAAAGACCTGTCAGGATTTAAAAGCTTGACAGGTACTTTTGCTTATTCAGCTTAAAATCCTTTTCCGGAAAGGTTTTAAGGAATTTAATGATTTACAAAATAAGAAGTGGTCGAACATAGGTCAAACAAAATATGAAAGATCATTTTTAAAATAATTACCTAATACTGTTGATGTTTCCATTACTCATTTCAACACAATCGTTATTAACGCTGCTGTTATCCAATTTTCGCTTAAATCGATTCACATTATCTACAAGAGACAGTGCGTCTTTGCTCAAATTTATTATTAAGCTATAAAAGATTTTAAACAAGCATGCAGACTCACTGCTTGATAAAACGAACAATACCAACCTGGCCATCAGAACTAGCTTTTAGCAAATAAACCCCAGATGGAAGTCCTTCTGTATTCAACTGGAAGGAATTCAGTCCAATTTGTTCAAAAATTGTTGGAACTACCTGACCTACACTGTTGAGTATTTCAAGATGCGAATTGGCAAACCCAGAACCTACCTCCAGTGATAAAATTTCACGCACCGGATTAGGATAAACAGAAAGTAACTTCTTGAACCGCTCAAGTTGTGAAAAACGGTTGAAGTTATAAGGGTTGCTAAAAGTGCTACAGCCACTGCTATCAGTTACCCGTAATGTATAAGAACCATTCTGTAGTGCCACCCAGAAGGTATCTATGGCCGTTGCAATCGGGCTGCCATTTACAGTCCATTGATAGGTGTCCCAACGGTCGTCCACATACAGCGTATCAAAAACCAATTGTACAATAGGTTGAGCTACATAATGCACACTTACTTCCACCTCCGCACTATCCTTGCAGCCGCTCAAAAAATTCACCACGGCTTTTATCTTTACAATACTGTCAGGGCTTGCCCAGGCACTGTTGCCATTAATTCCAGAAATAGCGGATTGTGGCGACCACTGTACGGACTGAATGGCATCGGGAGAATTTACGCTTAAAAGAACGCTGTCACCAAAACAAATAGTGGTGTCATTGGAAATGGACAATACGGGCAAGGCGGTTTTTGGATAAATGGTAATGGAATCCATTTGGCGGCAAGCCCCTCCATCTGATATTTCTAAATAGTAGGTGGCCGGCAGGGCAGCAGGGCAGACCGTTTGCACACCTCCACCCCCTATTTGTCCGGTACTTTCGTTCCACACCAGCTGAAAAAGGGTACTGTCCAGTGAAACGGAAAGGGTAGCGCACCCGCCCAGGCAAAGGGAATCCAGGCTGGAAATTAACTGATAGGGCGGCAGGGCCAAAGAATCAATTATAACCAATATGGTATCGGTATTACTACCCTTGGAATTGGTGGCGGTAACCCAGTAGTTGCCCGTGCTGTCTATCAAAATGCTTTGGGTGGTATCGCCTGTGCTCCAGATAAACTGCGAGCCGGGATTGCCAGCGTTTAGCTCCACGCTTTCGCAAACGGTGCTATCTATCGGAAAGCGGACCACAGGCGGATTGATGAATTCGTAAGGGCCAATGTCAGGAAACTTGGGGTCGCGGAAGTTGCCCAGAATATCTTTGGAGATGCGCGGGAAAAAGTACCCACCGCTGTCAATTTGTGGGGCATGAGAAAGGCCGGGGATGAGCGCGTCAAACATGGGCAGGGCAAAGATCGAATTGGAATCGCGTCCGCTCTGCTGCAACTGGGCCAGGCTTGAATCAAGTGGAGAAATAGCCCCAGTGGTGTAAAGCAGGTTGTAATCCGTGGGGTACGCGCAATTATCGAACAGGTAGCCCCCGCTCTCATTTACAATAATGTTGTTGTAGATGCGGGTGCCCGCCAGGTCACAGTTAAAACTTTTGAATACAGCATTGTTGGGGTTTGGGCTTTTAAAAACAAAAGTGTTGTGAGCAACTACCGCCTTGCGTACGCTGCCCGAAAGAAAACCAAACGTAATGGCTGCATTATTTGTACTTAAATCTGTAGCTGTAATAATCACATTGTTTGCTATGTAGGCACTGTCCCTTGAACCCAGCCCAAGAAACTCAACAGCACGGTACTCTGAGTTTACGTCCCCAAAATCAATTAGGTTTCCATACATTTTAAAACCTTGGATGGTGCGAAGGGAAATGGCTCTGTTAATTCCAGAACGATCAAAAGTATCATAGAACCGGCAACCTACAATTTCAAAATTGCTAATGTCAGCGGCCCGCACGCCATAACCGCCTGCATTAAAGATGCATTTCTCAAGGCGTATGTTATTTCGGGAACTAATACTTAAGCTAACAAAATCCTCCTCTGAACCAGTAAATAGACAATTTCTAATTAACAAATTGGAATCTGCAATTCCTGACATTAATGCATCATCATGTACAGTGTTTGTGTCACCACGGAACACACAATTTAGAAATTCAAAATCATGTCCAAGGAAGACAATGACTGCTGCATCCGTCTTGTCACCCGCTTCAAAAGTTACATTTCTAAATCGTATAAACCGAGAGTAGTCCAATCCAACTGCCCGGTTTTGTGAAGTATTCTTGATTCCCTTAAGTACCACATCCGAGCTATCCCCGGTTTCAGATTGGAAGGTTACCCATGAAGTATCGGTAGCACCCGTTATAGAATCGATGATTATATGACCCAAATAGGCGCCACTGCGGATGTTAAACGTAACCGGGCCGCTTATTCCAAAAGAGTCCAAAGCTGCATCGGCAAAGAAAAGATTAATGTAATCTGGGTTTGAGCCGCCAATGGTGTAAGTTCCAGAGAGGGGTTGCGCGTAACTAAAGGATGCAACAAAAAGGAAAAATAAAAAAGCAATTTTGGACATTGGGATTTTTTTTTATTACAACAAAATACTTGCCGAAAAAGCAACATTCCTCAAAGCACTGAAAGACAATAGTTTGTAAGATTATTCATAAATTTAACATAAAAAATCAATTATTTGTTTCAATAATAAATAGATTTATAAAGTCGTTCAGTTCTATACCAACGCTTTGTAACGCTTATGCCTTCAAACTATTTTTTTACGGACCCCTCTTCGCTGGATCAAAACCAAACGGCAGATAAAGCTTTTGGTCCAGCCCCTCAAAATTTAAACACTCAATATAGGGTTTGCTCTTTGCATACCGCTACTAATGATCCCAAAGCTATAGCGATAAATGATGGTACCGTTGCGGTTCAAAGGATCACAGGAAGTATGCCAGCCTTAGTGAACATAATTTTGAAGCCAACTTCTCAGGGAAGTATTGACGGGTTTAGGATAAAGTATTTTATCTATCGTGGTATACGCGCAGACAGCCTTTTGGGTTCGGCCTCTATTGTTGCAACATCTACTCAAAACGACCTTACAGAGTCTATTTGGAATAGCCAAGCCGCTCATAACAACCGCAGTGGAGATACGGGGGAGCCACCAGAGGATATCTTAGGTTTACAACATCAATCGCTGCCGGATACCGACTCGGTGGACAAGCTCTTCTACGATGGTTCTACCAATTTTTGCCGTCCTTATGTTTTCGCTGGGTGGCACATTGGTACTTTTGACAGTACCGAATTCGGTATTCAAGTGGTTATCGAAAATTATCATTCCGATTTTGATCTTGGAAAAGTTCGCCAACTTGATCACATTATTACCGCACCAGCTTATCCAAGTAGTGGCAATTCTAAAGATCAATTTGAAAACAAAGTGATCCGTGAAGCCATATTGAGTTACATTGACCCTGCAGCATTTTATGGTTTGAGCTATTTTCAAGGTGTTTTAGCAACAGAAGGTGGGGCTGTAACAAATTATGCCGAGTCTTCCATTTATGAGAATCTGCTTACCGATTCTGCGAATAACGTAATAAGATTTAATAATTATAGAACGCTTTATATAGACTTGAGAATAGATTCAGGAGTTTCAAAAAGTTTCTTTGAACAAGACTGTCAATATATTTTAGATGATTTTCAATTTGAAGGAGAAGTTAGCTCAATAACTAAAGATTTTGGTTTAGACTTTTGGCCAATTCTGATTATCAACGACCTAGACCACCCTTCAGCTGGAGCATTACCTCAACAAACTGTGACTGGATTGTCCTTTCTTTACCCAACTAAAACTGATGTGGCCACAAGAGTGTTATTTTTAGCGACTGGATTTAAGTGGCAGAATATTGAGAAGGAATTAATTCAACATCCTCTAAATGAAAGCAGAATAATAACTTCTCCGGAGATCAGTAATTTTTCAACTTCCCCGCCCTTGACGTCAATCAATGATGCAAAGTGGCTAATTGGCATACCCTATAACGGTGGTTTAAGCGCCTTTTATCTCAAGCTACAATCGTTTGAAGAATCGGGTTTGTACGCTAGTTTAAACTTCACACCGGAGAATCATTTGGGAAGCATTTTTATAGTTCCCCCTATAGAACAATCGGTTTCTTCGGGTGAAACATATATTGAAAAAACAGGTCATCTACAATATATCGAACGTCCTGATGACAACTTTAAAGCAATTTATGAGCTTGGAATAGCCTGGGAAGAAAATCGCGTGATATTTTTTGCGATGCCTATTTCTATTAAGAATTCAAAAACAGGATATGATATTCCCATACCCTTTGATGAAAGTTTATATCCTTATGATAGTTTTTATGCAATTGCCGAGCAATGGCTTAAAGGAATTAAACTCGCCAAACACAAATTAAGTTTAAACTCTGGAGATATTGAAATACTGAGGTATCAAGAAGAACTTTTTACTGATTATTGGGAAAGTAGTGAAAGGGACATGCTCAGTATATCAATGACAAGGGTGGAGTATCAGGGTTTAATAACTCGTATTAGTAGTAATAATTATGATTCTGCAATACACCCTATCTTTTTAACTTTTAGTCAGGTTGTAGGAAATGACAACAATAGTGTGGATTACTACAATGCTAACTTAAAATTTAAGGGTCTTATAGATGACCAGATTTCAACAATACAGATTGGTAAAATGAGCACTGGTAGCGATTTTTATTCCATTGACCAGTATATTTATTCTTCTGATGGGGCAACAAATGAGGAAGGAGTAAGCCTTAGTCCGATTTCAGAATTGTATGAAATAGAGGTTGAAGGAGCATTGACTACAGCCTTAAACAATAATGGTTTTGGAGATATTTTTAATAACCTTGAGCAAATTGAACCCTTTAAAGAAAAAGTAAGAGGAATTTGTCGGGCCGCTAAAACAGTTAAATTAAAATTTGGCATCGCTGACATTTTTACTAAATATGGCAGTCAAGCATCTGGTGTCACAGTACCCCCCGGGCTATATGGGGTTCCCAATGACACTGTTGTAATTGAGTTAGATCAAAACTATGTAAACCGCACTACAGAAGTTTCCGTAATCTCAACCATTGTGCATGAATTAATGCACGGGGTAGTGAATTTTTTACTGATTGACTCCCGTGTATATGACCCTGTGGCAACAACAACTAATTATACAAAGCTTGCAGCAGTACTTCCTAGCTTATACGAGTGGTATATAATTTTTGGTGACGAAGATAGATACATCATAAATCCTGAAAGAAACTGGGAGCATAACTACATGGCTGCTGTACAACGCTATGATATTGTAACCATCCTTAAAGAATATAACAATATCGATCCATTTGTTATAAGTGGATCCTCAGTCACTTATACCGATATTTTTAATGGTGGTGCATTGAAAACAGTTTCCTTTTCAACCGAAGATTTCATACAAGCAAATTCATGGGGTGGTTTATACCGCACTCGAGCATGGCGTCAATTTGGACAAAAAAACCACGAGAAAATACAGGTATATCTATGTATAGATTACATACAAGATAATAAAAGTAGACTAAGCTTCTATGGACCCAGCAGCCCCACTACTATATCTTTATATTCCACGTATAGCCTAAGCGATTTCTAAAAAAATTATGCTTAATAAATGTCAATATATCGCAATAATATTTTTACTATGTAAACTGAGCTTCGCACAAGAAATATATATTTATAATCTTCAAGTTTCTATAGATACGATTCTAAATACAAATTATTTTCAACAAAGTGGAGTTTGTCAAAAGAGTTCGTACAAAGCATTTGTAAGTGATTCCATATCTACTTCAGAAATAGCTATTAGTTTAAAACAGCATAGCATAACCAGCGACAAATTGCCCAATGAGGACTCACTAAAGACCGATCAACTAAAGAAGCCCATTGACATTAATAATATGAAAGTTCACTTAAAAGCGGAATTAAATTATCTCTTTTACTGGAATAAAGAGTATATCTATAGCTTTGTTTATGAAAAAATAGACACAATTACAAATCTAGAAGGTCGGAATTTACTTATTGATGATACGGTTTTCAATAATTTCAAAGACTATATTTGCTCATCCGAATTTTGCGTTTGCCAGCCTAATGAAAAGTATACTACTACGCTCTTGATAGACAGCTTTTCGTTCAGTAAAGATCTTAATAACTATATAGATTATAGAAGTATTGGAGAAGGGATATATTGGATATTCAATAGAAGCGACAGCGATCCCCATTTTTTGATAGTTGATCAAGATGGTAATAAACTTTTAATAAATCCTATAAAATATTGGATACACATGAATGCTCTAAAGGCCTCGTCTTTTAAAAAAAAGAGCTATGGCTACGGGTTGATTTTCGAAAATTATAAAGAAATATATGATAATCGCCCATTAATAAAATATCTACATGAAAATCTTTTTTATTTGATAGCTGAAGGTACCTCATATAATGCAATCAAAAAATCAAGAAAATGGAAAAAGCTTCTAGATTTTCATGCATTTGGGAATTTTAAATGCATGCTTCCCAATACTTTTATTCCTTCAAAAAATATTTTTATAGTCCCCGAAATCTCTGGTTATGCGAAAGAAAAATTAGAAGAAGGGCCATTCCCTTTGTTGAACCCAAATGATACAGCGCTTTCAATACAGTCCATAGGCTCGCTCAGACTCCCCCCATTTCAACTTCTTAAAAAGATAGGTTGCACAGCGGTCTTTTCAATACACGTAAGAGAAATAGAGAGGTATTATCCTCATCTAAAATGGAGAAGTGACTTTAAGAATGAATTAATACCCTCCAATAGTGTGAATAACCTTAAGTATCTGCCGGGTATTTACTTCCTCCCTGATTATTTAAAGGTTGAGAGCATTAATGGCTTGAGTCAGGAAGAATTTATTAAGAATCAATGTAAAAACTAAGGTTATGCCAACACCCGCCATTCGTCAATACCCGCCCTTAAGTGCTTACATTAGTGCTGATAAATTACCTGAGTTCCTCAGTGGACTAATGGATTCTGTCAGTGGTTTTTTGAATACAATATTTGTCAAAAATTACAGATTATCAAAAAGTATAGATGGGGCAACTACTACTGGCAGTCTAAGTTTAGTTCTATATGACACTCTTAGCTGGGAATTGGCAGATACAGGTTTTAAAATAACACTTAATCCCTCAGAAAACGCTATTTCGGGGGTAACAGAAATTTCTTTTCAATTTATTTTTCAAAATGAATTTTTGCAGCTAACTGGATCAAGTAACGCCAACAGTTTTTCATTTTCAGAGGATGCCTTTTTCGAAAATGCAGAGCATCTTACGGGTACTTCTTTGGAGGAGCTTTTTAAGAGAAGCGTGGAAATAAAGACTTTGGATGGACAGGTCGCTTCTGTGGTAGCGGACATAAATTCATTCTATTCACTTAGCCCTGTGCTTAGTGTTCCAAACAATGGAAACGTTGAGGACGACATTACCGACCTTATAATTAATATCAACGCCCTATCTTATTTTTCCACCGTTGGAAAGGACGCTAGGGATGTTTTATTTGAGGTTTATTATGAAAACTCAGGAATATCCAAAGAGCAGAATCTGAACACTTTCTTCTATGGAAAACTAAGGTTGACGCCAAAGGACACCATGAAACGAATGGTTGTTCCAAAAATTAAAGCTCTAGTTAATTTAGGTATAGGTTTGGAGTTTCCAAGAACAGTACTTGTCCCCTTAGATGGTTCAGGTGAAGTCATAGCTGATACAAATGTCCGATCCACTCTAGTGTTTGCCAAAGGCAATCTACTATTTGAAAATTTTGATAGTTTTAAATATATAGATAATCCAGGTGCTTCTCTTTCTCATGTTTCACAAATTGGGAATACTGGATTAACACTGACCCTTACTGGTGTGAAATTAGACCTAAGTGCCAGCACCAACATACCGGAAGCCACAGCGGCTGGTTATGGACCTGAATTTAAAGGAGTCTTTGTCCAACTTGCGGCCATTGGACTGCCTAAACTTTTTAGTGACGATCCTGGTAACCAAAATCCTGCGGGCATCAAATTAGAAGGCACGAACCTTCTAATTGGTACAGGAGGATTTTCCGGAAAAGTGGGGCTGGTTACTACTGGAGCGCCTCTGTATAAAAAGATCGGTGATTTCGGAATTGGGTTCAATTCCTTTGATGTCACCTTCCTCCAAAACTCCATTACTGGTTCTTCAATCGATGGCTTTTTAACCATTCCTGGTTTTAAAAAGAATAACACCAATGCAGACGCAGTCATTGGAATTAAGGCAGCTTTTGATACCGGAGGCAATTTTAAAATAACCGCAAATACATCTCAGCTGCTTGACAAGATTGGGCTTAAAGATGTGTTCACTGTATCAGTGAAGAGCTTAGCTGTAGCGAAACTCGCATCACGTTTTTATGTAGAAGTGAGCGGAACCGTTGATATAGTGGCCTCTGTGTCGTTTGCTGAGAATATTCTCCCAAAGGGTATAAAGGTTGATCGACTTAGAATATGGGATGACGGCAGCTTTGAATTTGTGGGGGGTGTTGTATTCCCCACCAAACCAGTCCACATCAAATTAGGCCCCGTGGAGATTGATGTGACTTCCATCAGTTTTGGGACCGAGGAGAGATCAGGAAGGAAATACGCATACTTTGGCTTTGATGCGGCATTGAAAGTTGATCCGGGAGGTGTGGAAGCAAGAGGGAATGGAATTAAGTTCTATTTCTCAATTGATGGGGGAGCTTTAGACACTTTCTTCAGGATTGAGGGTATAGGCATTGACATCATTCTACCAGGAAGTTCCTCTGCAAGTTCAGCCGCTTTAATCCTCAAGGGCTTCCTATCTGTTACGGACTCTCCTTCGGGCGGTGAGTCCTATGTAGGTTCAATAAGTGCGGAATTACCCCAGATTGGCATTAGGGCTTCTGTAGCCATGGCCTACACACCAAGTTTACCTGCTTTTGCAGTTGATATGTCATTGTCGTTACCAGCACCTATTCCACTTGGGCCAACGGGACTTGGTATTTATGCGTTTAGAGGTTTGATTGGTCAAAGATATGTTGCCAATAAACAAAAGGTGAACTTGGATGAAGAGGCTTCCTGGTTTGATTATTACAAAACCCCTCCTTTAGGAGTATCACTGCCGAAGTTTGAGGCAGAACCTGGTTTTTCCTTGGGTGCCGGAGTACAGGTGGGAACAGCTACCGATGGCGGAAAGACGTTTAATGCCAATGTATTCTTCTTGTTATCATTACCAAAAGTCTTTTTGCTGGAGGGCCGTGGGGCACTCCTTAAGCAAAGAGCTGGTTTGGACGCGACAGACGAACCTCCATTTTATGCGATGCTGGCGATCAGCCCTGATTCTGTGGAGGCTGGTTTTGGGGTCAACTTAAATTTCCCGGAAAGTGGAGAGATAGCCAAAATTCAAGGCAGTATTGAGCTGGCCTTTTTCTTTAAAAACGCCAGTGCATGGTATGTGAATGTTGGTCGGGAAACGCCTGATGAAAAAAGGGTACAGGCAGAAATCTTGACCCTGTTCCAAGCTTATTTCTTCATGATGTTCAGCAATTCCGGCATCCGTGCGGGTGCAGGGGCCAGTTGGAGTTTTGATAAAAAATACGGGCCAGTTGGTGTTTCAGCCGGAGCTTCGCTGGATATGAGAGGCTTTATTAATTTCAGCCCTACTCAGCTGGGTGGTTCCATTGCGGCAGCGGCTCATCTTAAAGTTAAAGTATTTGGTTTCGGCTTTGGGTTTGAGCTTGGTGCGGGACTTTCCGCAGAAGCCCCCAAACCATTCATCGTGGCCGGTTATTTCTATTTAAAGATTGAACTCCCATGGCCATTTAAAGACATTAGCTTAAGTCTTGACTTCGTATGGGCTTTCAATAAATCCTACAACTTAGAAGAAGTTATCCTATACAATATTGAGGATGCTGCCAAGGCTATCAATATACTGACAGGTGAAACATTCCAATTGTCAATTACCGATAGTTTACCTGCAAACCCGGAAATCTTCAATGAGACAATTATACCACTTGATAGTTATATTGATGTTGAGTTCTTAAAGCCTGTTAAACCATCAAGCCATCAGTCACTTGACAAGATAGGTGGAATTTATGGTAGCCCTAAACACACTGAACTGGTACCTCCTAAAAAAGGGAAGCAACAGCAAGTAAAACACGAATTTACATTAGAGCAATTTGAGATATACTCATGGAACCCTCAGACAAGCTCCTGGGATCCGTATGATGTTTATAGAGCCATGTTGCCTGGAGAGGGAGAACCCGCTCACCCAGACCTAACGGCTCAGGAAGAAAGTGTACTGGATAACCTGAAGTATGGATTCTGGCAATCCTTACGCCCCAATCATTACCAAAGGATTAGAGTGCTGGGACAAACGCCATTTTCATTTATGGAGCAAATGACCGGGGAGAATCCGGCAGAGGATTTTGGGTTTGATACAGAGGGTATTTTTTGTGAGCACGAGGTTTTACCACCCACCTGTGTCAACTTTGATTTACCAGGAGCATACGGATTTAAAGCCTTTGAAAGTGGGACAGTAAAGGGAACTGTGTTTTATATTGAATCCGAGGATGCCGATAAGGTCGCAAAGCCTGAGTTTGGTTTTAACGAGGCACTGCGACTGAAATCCGGCAATTTCTTACGAATTGACTTTGACGAAACCGTTCTGGAGACCTCCCTAAAACTGTCCACTTTAAATGATAAGGATGTGGTTGTACGATATTATGCCCAAAGTCCGGATGGCGTGGATTACAATGGTTTACAAAAATACCAATGGACTGAGGTACATTCTAAAACCCTTGGCCCTGTCCAGTTGAGCAGCGCAGTTGATTATAATGATTCAAACGGTATTGACCGGATTATTGTTGAAGCGCCTTCTTGTGAAAAGGAGATATGTAATGTAGCCACGGAAGGGCATTATCTTTTTTACGTTCTGCAAAAAATGCTAGCTGATGGTTTTCTGGATCAAGGAAGTGGAACACTTTCCCAGTCACCCTACCCTACATACTTATCAGTCCTTTTCCCTACGATCTCTGTTAGCAGCATAAGTTATACCACAGAAACCTTGGATGGCCTAAATTTCCAAGGTTTTCTGAGTTCAGAAGCCACCGGCACCTGTTTGCTCAATATAACTATAGTTAATCCTCCTGAATTTAACGACTCCTATATAAATGTGACCCAACTCATAAACCCTAGGCCTAATCCTGCAGCTACCTCAAGGAATGAAATGTTGATAGATGCTGTGATAGGAGAAACCTTGGTTACTCTTAAAGTTGAGTCATGCCTTGAACTGGTTTCTTGTACTTTAATCGAAGACCGATGTCAGCTCAGTCCTAATGATGACTACCTGGATATGTTTGAGTTAATGATCAACAATCTGATCAGCGAAGGCCTTTTGTTCAGAGAAGGACAAGGGGGTAGTGCTCAGCTTAGCGAAGGCCTATTCCCTTTAGAACTATGTAATTTGCTTTACGAAGACGGAATCAATTGTGAGGAAGAATTAATGTACCTCAAGTTCACCCATCCCACTTCCGGTGATATTTGTAATGTTCAGGCAGGGTATTTTGTGGCTGAAACTTTTCTAAACTCAGAGCCTGTCAATGGTTGCTATTTTGCCTTTGACCTTCCTGAAGGATATAGCCTCAACCAGGTGAATTCAATTTCAAATATTCAAGTGGATCCAATAGTTCCAAACCCCTCTTTACATACAAGGTCAGATGGGCAGGATAGTTTTGTTACAAGTGAGATATATCACTTTACATGTACCGTCATGATTGATGGGATAGCGATAACCTTAAGGGGAAGCACTTGTTTTCCCATTTTTCAGTGCGTGGATCAATGCAGTACATTTTTACATGAACTATGTTTCCTCAGAGAACAAGATGTTGTTTACAATGCAAACATTCCCTCCCAAACGGCTATAAATTCACAAAATCAAGCTGTTCAAGAGGCGGTCACCAATACTATTATTCCGATTTGGAGGCCATATACAACCTATGCTATTTTAGCCAAAACCAGGGACAAGTTAAGTGGGCCGGACTCCAGAACCTATGATCGACAATTTGTATTGGGCTTTAATACCAATGGCCCAATGGGTTATTTTCACCATGTCCACCCACCATACGCTGGCCTGTCCATGAATGAAAAAGAACAGATCAAACTCAAGGATTTGAAGTTTTATCTGGACTATGATAAATCCTATCCCAGTCCCAGTGGTAATGTCCTGAATGCCAAGCCTCTTTATTATACTGGCCCAGAGATAAATATTTTTTATGTAATGAACTACCTGACAGCCATGTACAATCGTTGGTCTGAATACAATGGCAATGACCCGGTAGATGCCCAGATGAGTGTGGATATATATGATCCACGCCCTGCCGCTTCGGTCAAGACACCTTTGGGAATTGAGAATTTTAAAAAGGTACAAACCAACACGACCCCAATATCCATAGGGGCCCAAATGATGAGCAGTTTGAGCGAAAATGGTGATCCATGTGAAGGTTTGGGTGAAATTAATCCGCCTGAATTTAAAATATCAGTTTCACCCACAGGACTCCAACCGGAAAAAATGTACTCAGTGGTGATTACCTCTCACATTGAGGGTCAAACCCCTGATCCGGCAGAAATTTTCAGGTTTAACTTTCAAACATCCAGGTATGGATCATTTCAGGAACATATTTCTTCTTTTGACCTTGGGGGTGGTATAAAGGCGCAATATAATTTAGAAATAGAAAGCCTTACACCTGATATAAAGGGTACTGTTCAAGGTATTTTGGACAACACTCTTTTACCGGACAATGCATTACATGAAAATTATGCCAATGACTTTGAAAAATTGGTAACAGGTGTGTTGAAATTATCCGTGGATGGACTGCCTTTGTCCAATACCCCTCCAGCTACTGGATTGGAAGTGAATATAGTACGCGGTGTCAACCAAGAGATCAACGGCATCTGGATCCGATCAACAGAACCCTTAAATGACCCAAGGTTGCCCATACAGGAACGGGGCAATACTACCTCAATCCAGGTTGATGGCGGGGCCTTAGGCAATGTGAAAACCATTCATTCAAAAGACATGTCTGAAATTTTTATAACCACAGCCTCCACCACTGTTCCACAAGGCTCTTATTCCATCGATTTGGATTACCTTTTGTATGACGGGCAGGCATATATGTCCGAAGCTTCTTCCACCCTCACTTTTACAATTGCATAGATATGGCTCAGTTTACCAATACAGTTGATTCTTTAACACAATCAGATTATTTATACCTTCAGGCGGCCGGATCTCCTGGGAACACTGATGGCAGTGCTGCAGGCATTCACCTGCGCTGGAGCCTTAGAGGCACCTTGGGGGATCAACACCTTCCCAAGGGTAACCTTTCGGCATCAGGCACTTATGCAACTAATATAGGATTTAACAAAAGCAATGATTTTGTAAAAATCTACAGGCGGCCGAAACCCCTTTCACCTGTAAGTTTTGCAATGAACACGCTTGGTTCAGGAAATATACAGGACAGTGGCACTTCCAAGGAATGGATATTTCAGAATGGAAGTACGGTATTAACGGTTCGCTTTACAGACCCAAATGAATATAACGTTTTAAAAGCTAAGTATGATCTGAACAACAATCCCAGCACGGCATCCAATAACGTGCTTAACGATTATAAAGGGATAATTGAGCTTCATGTCAATAAACTTTTCTTTGGGATAAATTTCAATATTGGAGACTCACCAAATGCGTCTACATTTTTTCGGGTGGAGGGCATTTCTCAAGGACGTGAAGGAAATACCTCACAGGTAATTTCGCACCGCAGGGAAATTTCGTTGTCCCAAACCACTTTGAGCTATGAATTTTTTGAAGAAAACCTAGATTATGTGCGGTTTGCCAATTTAGAAAGCCCAAGTCTATCGATTGATATTTACACTTATGAAGCAGAGATTTATGGTCCAAATTGGACATCTGTTGGTCAGTACTCCTTAAGTGACTTGGATGCCGATGCTTATCTAAGGCTAGAGGATAGTTCCAGATTTATTTTAACCAATTGGCCCAAATACAATGATGGAGCCACGGTTGTAAAAAATAACTACAAGAACAGGTGGGATGCTAATAACGGTATTCAGACCGCTGTGCAAGATTATTTGACCCTTAGCAAAACAAATGTATCTGCCACCAAAGTCTATGGGCAAAGCAATCCCGCAAACAGTGGTGGAAATGATGATGATGCCAAAATTGAAATCAGTGTTCTAGATATTTTGAAATTAATGGCGATGGACTTCCATATTGCCAGAATGCTGGGCCTTGGACTCATAGACACTCCAGCTTCAGGTGAGTATATATACTTGGCTCATTATGTTACCCAAGACCCTCTGGAGACTGGTGGAGCTGCCGGTACAAAAGAACATTTTTTCATGAGTCTTCCAGTTTCGGAGCAGACAGAACGGCTGCCTGTAACACCGGCTCAGGATGATCTGGAATTTGGCTTGTATTATGATCAGGGTCAAGGCCAACGTACCTATATTACAGATCAACAGGGGTATGCCCTAACAGAGGACAAACGATATGTAAGAGTCAACTTGGTTAATAATCCCTTCCCCAGACCTATAGAACCTTTTTTTGCAAATAATACAACTATCGAGACTTCAAAATATACCAGGCCTGTGGCCTATGGAGTGGAATATAAAAATTCGGGGGCAAGTTCATGGGTAAGCCCTGAACTGAGCCACGATGAAGAAAATCCTGATAATTCCGCAAATACCCCTTACCTGGACAATAATGGTGATGAAGAAACTGAAATGATTTTCTTTTCGGGAAGCAATCCTTTGTATCTACACAGTGAAGTATCTCAGGGTACCCATAATTATGCAATTTACGGGATTAATTGGTTTTCGAGGGCTTCTGCGTTAAGCAATACTAAGTCAGAAACCACGAGTTTTCCGAACCGGCTAAAATTATTGCCACCACTTGATATCAAGCCTCAACTTATCCAACGAGAGAATCCCTTGATTTTTACTACATCGGCTGAACAAGGCTTTTATGATGGTATTCAAGGGTCAGATAAAACATTATTGCGACTACAATTCGTTATAGATCATAGACACAACATCGCACATAAGGATGCTAATAAAGTCCAGTTTTTTTTTAGGGAAAATCCTACCAACATAGTCGAAGGTAAGGTAAAGTCTGTTGTGGATTTATCTCCGGTTACTTGCCGTTTAAGGACAGAGAGCTATAACAAGGCCAGTGTAAATACAGTCATTATGCCGTTTATTTCAAACGGTCAGGAAAGTCATTATATTGGAAGTTTTCTGGTTGTCGAGAATGAGCAGTTTGAGATATTGGCAGTACAACAATCTGGCGTCTCTGGAGAAGGGCCTATTTTTGATCTGGCCAAAATAAAGGACAATTCCATAGTGGCCACGGGAACTGCCCAGCAAGCCATTTCCTCTCAATATTTATCCCCAAAAGCAGGAAAGAAATTTACAGCATCTGAAAATCTCCTCAACCCTAACCGTTGGAATCAGCTTTCCAAGGAAATAAGTATTATAAAATATAGTAGTCATAAGGAAACAACCTACTTGGCCGATGGCACGGAAAGAGTTTTAAATATAGGGGGAGTCTTTGCGAAGGCTTCTATTCAGGCTGATACCAATGTGGGTTTTTACAATATCATTTTTAGCTCCTACAACTTGCCCGCTCACCCTGATACTGCTGTCAAGTGGAGGGGTGGAATTGTCCGGATTGCAAGTGCTTCTGATCCAAACCGCATGAAAGAGCTTGAAGTGGTTCAAATTGACACTACCTCTAATTTACAATTAAAGGTGTATGATGGAACCCCTTCAGATCTGATTACCACAGGAACCAACATCGATGTTAATTTCTTCCCAGGCTATATGGTTTATTTATATGCGGAAACTGGTTTTGGAGAGACTGAAATCCTTCCCGGCCTTGGAGAAATGACAAAAATGACTTACATCGCCACCAGGACGCGGGATTCGGTACTGGATGTCAACTCCTATATTTCACCTGCTAAACCTATCATAGCACGGGAAATCATTGATCCTAAAACACCTTTACCTCCTAAAGGTAACAGTTTTGCCACCCGGCCAGATTTCTATGGCAAGGCCACCTATACCTTTGATACACTAGTTGATACCGTGGGTGGTAGGCAACCATTTGCTCTTGTTTTTTACCGAGCAAACACCGAAGGTCTTTTGAGAGCACTTTATAAAGAATCCACCTATCAGACCTTGAGAGCACAGCTGAAAACCTTAGAAGATGATCCATACTATAATAATTTTTGGATTGACCTTATCAATATGGTATTGGTCAGTGGCCAATTTAAGGTTTACCCTGGCAGTTCTTTTCAATTTCCTAATCCCGATCGTGTGTACGATCAAAGTGCCTCTGAGTTTGATGTGAGTAAGAATCCGGGGATGAATCAAAAGTATCAGGATAAAGTGCGGGATAAATTGATGAACGCTTTTGTTCCTCTCACAGCAGATCCCGTTCTATATCTTTATCTTCAAACAGGTAAGGTCACATCCTCTAAAAAACCCAACATTCGTGATGCATACGGCAATATATTGCCTCCGAGCTCCCCGGATTTTGATCAGGCACCCATGGCTGCTAAATTCAGTGATAGTGAGGGTTCAAAGGTTCGGTTTACGGATTATAACTTGGATGGGGCATCCCAAGATTTATATTTCTACACTGCTCGAGAATTATCGAATGATTATCGCTTTAGTGAGTTTAGCGCTGTTTTTGAGCCCATTCGAATATTGAACACCATGCCGTTCAGTGCACCCGTGATTAAGAATATAGAAAGTGTGGCGGCCAACCCATCAAATGGAACGGTTCCTGCGGTATCTTTCGAGATTGGCGAGTATGACGATGCCCTGAATGTAACCCATGTCAAGGTTTATAGGTCATTGACTCCAGAAGATGCTAAATCCGTTCGCACCATGCAATTGGCAAATACGAACGGCCCATTGCCGTTGTCCGGTACTATAGAAGATGATTTTAGTGATTTATCTAGTGGAATTCCTTTCAATGAGCCACTTTTTTATCGGTTGGTAGCTTGTAAGACAATCTTGAATGAAAATGGCAGCAATGAACTTATCGATTCTTTGCCTTCAGAAATCTTGCTTTCTAATGTCATAGACAACACCGTCCCGTTGGCTCCTGAAATTACAGCAACTTACTCTGGCCCCAGCGGGGCCCCTGCTGAATTAACGGGTGTCGTACTAAGCTGGGACAAGGTTGTCCACAACGCAAGATATATTCTGTATAAGATGAATAGCAGCGGGAACTGGAATAAAATCCATGATATCTCAGGGGATAACTCGGCTCAACTTTCAGTGGATTTAGCCACCACTGATTTAGGGGACAATAACCTTACGATTGTTGACGACCAGGGGAATGCTATTTATCACCATTTTAAGGTTGAAGTAATCAATGCTTCAGGATTGAGCAGTAGAAATGATGAAATACTGACTTTGGGCGAAGAGATTGCATCAACAGGTTTTTCAGGCTTCCCAACAATCATTGATCGTGTGAATATAGTTGTTGATGAAAGCGCTAAGTTAATTACTAAATCTGGCCCTTATGGATGGAATGCAGGTGGGTTTTCAGAAGAATACATTGGAGCAGGTCAAGATGGATATGTAGAAAGGGAAATTGGAGGCACATTATCAGATAATGTCCGGGTATTCTGCGGATTGTCATACACTAATGGAGGCCCTGATAAAGCAAGTATTAACTACGGTATTGAGTCAGGTACAAATGATGATGTAAGAATAGAGGTAAATGGAAGTTATTCTGGTGCTGGGCCAGATTACCAATTGGGAGATATTTTGAAAGTTGAGCGGCTTGGAGATGATATCAATTTCTATTTGAATTCTGCCAAAATACATACTGTTTCAGAATCCACCGTAAACCCTTCAATGGCAGGTGACGCCCTTTATGTTGATTTCTCAATGGCCAACGATGGTAAGAAACTATATAATCTATTCTTGCAAGCTGCAGGATCCAATCCACCACCTCCCCCGCCACCGAGTGGGTTTTCTGGCTTTCCCACTATAATAAATGATGTTGATATCATTATTGATACGGGTGCCGAATTAATTACAAAATCCGGAGCTTATGGGTGGACTGCCGGAGGATTTTCCCAAGAATCTATTCCATTGAATGGTGACGGCTATGTGATACGAAGAATTGATGGGTCTTTATCAGACAATGTTAGGGTTTGTTGTGGTCTTTCCTATTCGGACGGGGGGCCTGACAAGGCATCCATCGATTATGCCATTGAATCTGGGACTAATGATGATGTTCGCGTGGAAGTCAATGGCAATTTTGCAACCACTGCATCCGATTATCAAATAGGAGATACTTTAAAAGTAGAGAGAGTGGGAAACACCATTAATTTTTATCTTAACTCCTCTGTTATTCATACAGTATCTGAGTTATCTGCTAATCCATCAAATGCTGGTAATCCTTTGTTTGTAGATTTTTCTATGGCTAATAGTGGAAAAAAGATGTTTGGACTTAAGTTGATTACTCCTTAATGAGGTAGCTTCAGAAGCGATCCTTAAAATTATTATTAGACTCTTAATTATAAAAAATTATTATTATGAAGAAGCTGCTCTCAATTGTAATTATCGGTAGTGCTTTTTGCCTTGGGTGTGAAAAGGAAATAAATAGAAGCTACCCGTTAGATGACGGCAATAAAATGCTCAAATCAACCGAGGATGAAGTAGAAGGGGACGTCATAGAATGGGAGCAGGAAGGCGAAGGCACATACTATTTCGATGAAATCAATACCTATTCAGAATTTCAGGTACGAAGATTTGATATTTACTCCCCTCCTTCTGAAGAGCCTGTTCCACTTATTATAGCTTTCCATGGAGGAGGATTTGCAAGTGGACATAGATCTGAAATGTACCCCGCAGTATTTAACTCAGCTCCCCGGAATTTCCCATGGATCACGATTGCAAATCTGAACAATCGAAAAATTGCCTACGCTGCTGTGAGCTATGCGATAGCTCAAAATGACAATAACATAAACATACAGGATGCACTTGAGGATTGCAGGAGTTATGTAGATTTTTTTAGCGACCCGGTAAAAGCCGCTCTATATAATGTTGATCCAAACCGGATTATCCTAATGGGTTTTTCAGCCGGGGCATCTGCCTCGTTGTGGATTGGATTGCAGAATATTTATCCAAACATTAAAGGTATGGTTTGCTTCGATCCTCAGGCCTCATTGGATACAGGTAAATGGGAGACAACTATTTTTAATTCCGATCCGGCTCTTATAGCCTATTGTCAAAATGAAATGAGTAAACCTGCCTTTCAGGCATTGACAGGGCTCGTGTATCGTAATGGAACCACTATAGATTACCCGAATCTACATTTGGTTGATTTAATTGACGCGGATGACCCTGAAGTTTATTTGGTGAGCTATAACAATATTGATCCTAATCTGGATTTTTTGCATAGTGATCCCCATATTCATAAACTCATAACCCGATCCATTAATACAGGTCATAATAAAATGAAGTTCATGTTTGACGTTAATGGCAATTACTGGGGTTATCAGTACCCTAATCCAGAAACAATAATTAATTTTTGTGATCGCCTGTTTTAAGTCATATAGTCATTAACGTTTTAGATTTCAGCTCGTGAGGAGGTAGGTAATATTTCAAGGTTTCTGATTAGAGCACTAGCTTGAATTATAGTTTAAGAACTTCTCATGAGCTTTTTTAAAAAAAAAACTAGCTCATGGCACGAATGAAATTTTGATATATGTGATTAACAGTACTTAAGTGCATCTTCGGCAAATCCTTTAGGCAAATTGTTGTTTTCAACATATTTTTCAAAAGAGAAAACAAAAAGGACAAAAAGAAAAGAGAAAGCTTTTCTTTCAGGCGGGTGTGTTGGCTTGTCAAGGTTTTTGGAACAAAACCCCAGGGCTAGACCTTGACAAGTCAAAATGTAAATTTCTTACTTAGAAAATTTGAGCCCGCCTATTTTTAGCTTTCTCTTTTCTTAGACCTGTTTTGTTTTTGGAAAGGCGAAGAGCAAGGGTGACTGTAATGAAAGCGCTCCCCAAGGGACAAAGCGGGAATGAAAGTCACTCTTGCCTGTGCAAAGCCGAAGCTGGTGAAATTGAGGAAAGGAGGCAACGAGCGACCGAAATGAACCGGTTGCAGGCTGGTGATAATCACTTTTATTTATATTTGCTTTTTGCGCTTGGAGATGTTTTATTGCCAGGAATAACCACCGAGATAACATAGTCTGGATATTCAATTTCTGAATTTGTAGAAGGTCGTAAGTGATGAATTTTGAACCAGTCCTTAAAGTTTGGAGGTGGCTCACTTGCCTTATCACTTAGCTCAAGCAGCACAAAGATTCCCAGTTGATCGTAGCCTGCGCTGTAAGTTTGAGCCTGGGCGATGTAATTGCTTTCAATATCATTGATTGTTGGTCGATTAAGGGACTTTTTTAATTCGATTGGAATAGTGATGAGATCTTTTTTGTAGAGTATATCAACGCGCCCACCATCCACAAATCTAGCTTGTTCATGGTCGAGGCCATCCATGATCTTTGAAAATTTAAAAAAGTGAAGCATGCTATCTTGAAGGTCTTCTTCTTTCGTATCCTGACCCTTACCCTGAGGGAAGTTTTTCGACTTCGAGTACAAAAAGGGGAATAGTTTTCGATCATTTTTTACCAATGTGTCTCTTGCATATCTTATAGTTTCCTCAACAACTCCAAAGTATGCTTCCAACTTATCTTGTGGATAACTTGGTAAGTATTGCTCTATTTTAACTTTTAAGTCTTTGTAAACTTCTTCTCCTCGCTCTGTTCCGGTCTTATAAGGGAGTGGTTGATTTTTATATTTTTTTGCAATAGTTTCGAACTGAGTCAGTATTTCGGTAGATACATTTTTATTAGGGATGCCATTGTAGATAGCTAAACCTTTTTCCGTTCCCTCTATATCCGAAAGAAGTGCTAATAATCCCAAGTTTTCTTCAACGCCTTGTCCATTACTAGGCAGCCTTTCAATTAAATTTTGGAGATATTGCCCAAGTGGGGCTTTAGCTTCCTGATCCCGTAGGACCTCTAATCGGGACTTATTGGATGTAAGGTGCACCCGGTAAATACTTTCTTCAATAATTTCAAATACATTAGAAAAAAGTCGTTCTGCTAGAAACTGGCTCGATGTTGCACTGTCTCTAATCATCCGAAGTCCCTCAGAGGCTTGGAACAAAGCCTCTGCTTCTTGTTTTACTTCCAACCACCTATCTACTGAACTGGATGTAGTGAAACTGGTATGTAATTGATCGGCCAAAAGAAAAGTTAGAAAATCCAATTCTAATCCTTCATTACCAGATTCATACAGATTTCGAATTAGCAGATTTTTCTTAAGCTTTTCCAAGCTTTCTTTCATCATGTTTGAGTCGTGACTGAGAACGGATTTCAACCAGTGTATTACGGTAAGGTAGAATTCAGCATCAACTCTATTTTCCGTTGATTGAGATGCTGCTTGAAAATTTGGTTTAGCCTTTTCCAAACTGATTATTACTTCTGGCACGGTTAAATAGGAAATCGCATCTGTAAGCTGAAAAAGTCCTAGGCAGAAATATGCCTGGCTTGCAACATCACCATCAGGGTTGTCAGAGAGTTCTTTGAGTTGTTCAACGACCGCATCATCTCGAGCTTGTTGGAAATATGGGAGGTATTTAATTGAAATTACCTGCAATACTGGATTGTCACACTTTATCAAATTGTATAATTGATCTAGTGCCTGAAAAGGATTTCCAATTCTGTGGGCTAATGTTAGGTCGCATAAGAGTTTGAAAGCTGAACGCTTGATATAAGCATTGTCCGACCCACAGGCTAACTTAAGTAAATCGGAAACCTCCTGGTCTGAGGCTCCGTCAACATGCTCATGAAAGTTGTCGAGGAAATGAATCTGCTCAAAGTCAGTTCCGGTTTTAAATAATTGAAAATGTGATTTCTGGTTCACCATCAAAAAATAAATTCATCTTCCCCTTTTATCAGAGCCTTCTCAGGACTTGTTATTTGAGAGAACTCACGAAGTGCGGAACCAATAAAGATTTGAAGTTCTTCCCCGAATCTTGCGTTAACATTTTTCAGAATATCCGAAAGCCCATGCAGATGTTTTTCAATCATTTCTTCGCTCCCCGGAGAATCGAATATCAAGAAACGCGGATGCCTGCCTAAATTATGCTCAATGTCTAGTTGTATCAGGCTTAAGTAAAAGGCCAATTTGACACGCAGTTTTTCACCCTCGGTTAGATCATTAAAACCTTCAAGTTCTCCATTTTGAGTAAACACAAGGTCATATTTATTATTGATTTGTAGGGTGGTAATGCTATGAATACCGAAAGCATGTATTTCTTTTAGAATGAGGTTTTCCAACTTTGAAATCACATCTCTATTAAGCCTACTGCGCTTTTGCTCCAGGGCCTCCAAAGCAAAGCAAAGGAAAGAACCGCTTTACGAAGATTAAGTCTGGTAATTTTCTGGGAACTATCGGAGAGCTTTTCTTTCTTGATTTCATCCAATCTAAACTTCAGTACCGCTTGCTCCTGAATTAGCTTCCTTTCTTGTTCAATCAGTTTTTGCTGACTCTTGCGGTCTTGATTAATCGCTTCTATTCGTGCCTCGATTTCCTTTAATCTTTTTATATCTGCATCTGTTGAAGGAACTGCCACAACCTTGCTATAAAGTGCAGTAATCGAAGTTTTCAGATCCTGTGCTTTCTTTTGTTGCGTCTCTAAGGTGTTCTTAAGTTGTCCGAGCTTCTTTTCATGGTCTACCTTTTCTTCTATAACTTTGGTAAGCTTAGCCTGCAATTCAGCTTCCTCTACTCGTTGTTGAGTGGAGGTTTCACCACACAAGCTGCATTCATGGCTCTGACGTTCCTTTTCTTTTCTGTTCTCCGTTACTTCTACCTCGCAATGTGGACAGACCTTGATGTCTAAATTGCTGAAGAAGCTACCCGCCTTCTGATACAGTTCAACATTCAATTCCTGTTTCGAAAGCCGGTTTATTTCGGCTTTAATCTTTGCTTGATCACTTTCTAAATACCTGATTTCCGTTTCTAATGGGTCTATCTTCCTCTTTTCTGTTTGGTAGGCTTCATTTGCCAATCGAGCTTTTTTCCGATTCTCATTCACCCTTTCTTGGATCTGGTTGTACTCTTCAACCAAGACTTTATCGTCAAATCGTATTTTACCGCCATCTTGGAGTTTTTGGAGATCCTGCGTTACTGTGGCATATCTCTTTTCAATCTCTTCCTTTACAGACTTCTTTGTTTTCTGCTTGGTTTCGTCTGTGAGTTTGAGCTTGCCTATTTCTTCAGAGGTTCGATCCCGTCTTACACCCAACATATTAATAGGATAAGTGAGTTGCAACCCAAGTATCATTTCAAATATTTTCCTACCTTGATCCCCCATATACTCCTTGTCAAAAAAGAGATATTCATAATTGCTGGATTCCAGGTAGATAGACTTAAAATATGACTTCCAACTTAGATTAGCAGTTCTTAAACTGTGATCTTCTTTGGCACTACTTTTCTGAGTATATTTTAATGAGTAATAAGTAAAGTGATCGAAGAAAAACTCTTGCATATGTTCCTCAAGAAGTGTTTTGCTCTTGAATTCAAATTCTTTGTCTTTCTCAACAGCATCTAACTGGTGGTTATCTCGTAGTTGTTGAAATTTTTCTATTCCAAAGGAATATAATGCTCCTCTGTCTCTCCCTGTCTTATCAATATGAATGGTATAAACAGCCTTGCCAATTTCAAACTCTAGAATTATTTCATCTAACCATTTCTTGATATCATGCTTGTAGCTTTCTACACCTGTTAAAGCAAATTTGATAATCTTAAAAATTGTCGATTTACCCTTGAAATTATCAGCTATCCAAGTATTGATACCCAAATAAAATTTTTGGTCATATTTAAAATCTGTTTTATCGTTTTTCTGACCAAAAAAAATTAAACGATTCAGCACCAATGACTTACCTAATGATGTTGGATTATCCTTATTATAGTCTTCTTCTAGATGAAGTATTTCTCGAACTTCATCGATATCCAGATCATCTTCAAAATGGACATGAACATATTTAATGAAGTCGTTATACTTTAGATCACTATTACTCATACCAATTGCTCCAAAAATCGTTCATTAAACGCAATTTTTACTCTATCATTGATGTTTTGAATATGGCTCTTGTATGAAACTTCGCTATATTCAGTATATCTATACTGCCGGGTTTTTAACTCTGACCCTGAGAACTTGTTAAAATACTTCTTAATCAGTTCACAACGATCAAAATACCATTTTACCGTAGGAATACTTTTCAGATGGCTTTCAATCTTATCTGCGCACTGTTTGGTAATAAAATAGTTTTTGTCGTAGGTTTTGCCATCAGTTCTCTTCTTACTGTCGTGTTGGATGAAACCCACGCTGATCAAATAAGCAACTGCATCATCTATGCTTTCATAAGCTCCATGAAAGAACTTTTCCATTTCTTCGACACGGATTTCTGGCTCTTGATTTTGATAGATTTTTTCAATAGTTCTTTTTATTTCATCGGTGTTTGATGTATCATGATCCATTAAATCCATCAGCTCAAGGGATAAGAAATCGGGATAGCGCAATAGAAAATCCAATGCCTGGATTTTGATCTCCGTATGGAATACACCATAAGTATCAGCTCCATCAGCCAAACGTTCACAGAAGGTGTACAAAATAATTATGATTCGCAGTCTGTCCCGAAATTTTCGTAATGAGGCTTGCATTGAAAAAAATACTTTGGTTGTTTACATCGAAAATAATACTTATCGCTAAATACATAGGTCGAAAAGGAGTATCCATCATGATATCATTGACTAAACATTTCCAAAAGAGAAAAGAGAAAGCTTTTCTTTCAGGTGGGCGGTTTAGCTAGTCAAGGTTTTTGGCACAAAACCCGTAGGTCCTGACCTTGACAAGCGCAAGACGGGATTTTCTCGATTACACCAATTTAAGCCCGCCAAATTTGCTTTACTCTTTTCTTTTATGCTGTTCATCCAAGCCTTGGCGAAGGGCAAGTGTGGCAGTAATGAGAGCTTCCCCGCAGGGGACAAAGCGGAAATGCAGGCCACTCTTGTCTCATGCGGAGCCGGAAGCGGGTGAATTAAGGGAAGAAGGTAACGAACGGCCCGAAATGAACCGGCTGCAGGCGCGGGGTTATCGGATTACTTATTGACCTGGTATCCGTGCTTCTTCAGAAATTCAATTTTCTCCTGGATAACCTTGCCCTCACGTTTTTTCATTTCCTTATTAATTCCATTTTGGAGGCCTTCCAGTTCTTCCATGTGCAACTTTCCTAAAAACTGGGATGAAAAGAGTGCCTTTAGGGTCTTGTTGTTGTTCTGGTTTTCACGAAGGGTGCTTACCAGAATGCCTGGTGTAATATGTTGCTTTGCCATGATTCATTTGTTTCGTGCAAATAAAAAGCATTTCCAGCAGATCAGGAAACTACTACAATGGATAAATGGCCGAGGATCAGCCCCTTTCTAAATTCAGGATGTAATCAGCGGCCTTCTGCGCTTTGCCCGTGGCCTGTATAATCAACTGGTTGTCATTTTTAAGCTTCTTCACCCAGCCCTGGATGTAAGCCGCGTTGTTTTCAACGGTGCGGTCATTTTGGATCCCTGCATGGCCACAGAGGAATGAACCGCCCAGCTCGGCCACCAGCTCTTCTTTGCTGTAGTTTTCAGAGCCAAAGCTGTTGTGTTCAGTGATCTCAGGACGGCTTAACCTTGATTGATGCCCTGTTGAATGGACCAACTCATGAAATAATGTATCATAGTAAAATTCAGAACTGTCAAAAAACTTAATGTCAGGCATATTCACGTAGTCCTGAGAAGGAACGTAAAAGGCACGTTTCGCATTATCGTGTTTGATCGCTGGGGCCTTCGGCATTCCGGTGACGATGGATTCACAGGATTCAATGATCCCGTTTTCGGGCTTTATCACCACTTCGGGAAAATTAAATTCAATATTGTCGATCTGATCAATATTAAAGACGTTGTATTCCCTTAGAAAGGCTAATTTTTTGACCTTATCAGCAGGTAGTTTTCGGGCTACTGCCTCGGTAAGTTTTTTACCCGTTTCCGCATGTTTGAAATAAAAATTCCAGTATAGTACAGGAACGGATTTTGAGCCCTTTCTCACCATGCCGCCCAATTCCTTGGCCTGTTTAAACGTCAGGTAATAGGGTTTTTCATGGTTGAGCATGTTCATTAGCAGTGCGTTTACGCCTCTGTAGGGCTTCTTAGTGATGTAGCTTGCAGCCGCTCCATAAGCACTCCACGGCCTGTGCCATGGAATAAAGCCCTGCTCCAGTTTTTCAATGATCAGGTTGGTGATTTCCTGATAGATGTCCTTGGGTGAATTCTTAGCATTCTTCATGATGTACCTCCATTTAATTTGTTTGATGAGGCAGGCACATACAGGTGGAGAAAGGTGCAAAGGCAACCCTGACGCAGTAAAAAATGTGTTGGCGGTGAATGCTGGCTTCAGGCAGCAGGGGATATTTTTTCAAGGAACGGGATTGCAGTGCACCGGCCATCTGTTAGCTTCGCTGAAATCCTAAACAAATAATGGAAGGTCATCCCTGATGCTGGGAATGACCCACTTGGTGCATTTAAGGTCAAAAGGAACAACACAGCGCAAAGGCCCAATTCTTAGGGATCATGGTTGGCTTGAAGAAAGTTTATGTTTTGGCCTTGTGGTTCATCGCTAAGAATGAGCATCCAAGCACCTCACGAGACAGAACCTTCCCGTGCGCGGAAGGCCAGCCCAACCTTGTCAGAGTCTTGAAGGGTTTTTTGGGATTTGTCTGTTCTGTCCAATGTGAAAGCCCATATTGGCTAAATCAAAATACCCATCCCATCGTTCGGTGAAAGCTGTGACGTAAAAAAATATCTTTCTCTCCCTCCACTCCCAGTTCTTGGTCAGTGTACTTTGCTTTATCAACTTGGATTGTGGATGGTTGGAACAGGCCATCAATATATTGTTGCCCGCCAGATAGGCTTTGGGTGCAATCCCGTATTTGGCTTCGAAGGATTCATCGATCTTCTCGAAAAAGTTGGAAAGGTTTGTTTCAAGCTTTATTCCGGGCATTATATAAGGGCTTAGAGTTTCAGGTGAAATTTAGGGATATTGGACAAACGATAAAGATGGTAGGATTGGTATGGGAAAAAACCCGCCCCATCAGGGGTTATAGGGAAAACAGGGGCGGGTTTACGTCAACCAAAATTCTATGCTACGGCTCAAAGATAAACGAGACCCTATTTTTAGAAAGTGTTAAATGAGTGAAAGGGATGTTCAGGTTTTCAGGTGGATGTCAGATTCACGTTTAGCTGATTAAATTTTAGTAGCTGTGTGCAACAAGGGCGGGGCACCCCCTCGCTCGAAGTGAGCAAAAGCGGCTAAGAATTTAGGGGTTCTGTTGGATGTGAAAATATAAGCAAAAAACATGATAGCCTGCGCAGGTCGGCCAAAGGCCGGGTGGAGCACCCTTGGCGCAGCATTTCTTGTTTTTATCATTAAAAACTTTGTCTCAAAAACAAGTGATGCGGAGGGTTGGCGGGTTTTTTGCCTCAAGACTAACTTTTAAGTCACCCCAAAACTTTAGCTATGTTGCCCTAGCCTTGTTAAATAGAACCAACCCTTAGTAAGCTCAAATCTGCTTTGAAATTAAGTGCTGGACAAGATTGCTTTGCAAGTAAAATCTGGTTATCTCTAAAGTCATCTAATTCTTTTTCCTTTCGGCTCTCGGAGACCAGTTCGTGAACACGTTTACCGTGAGTGTAGTTTGCCCGATAAACCTCTTGACCCTCAGAATCCCATTTTTGGATGGCAGGATTACCGCCTGAAGGATCATGATACTCACCCTTTCCGTCCACCCACTGAAATTCCTTTGGCTGTCCGTTACCATGCCACTGTGCGCTGGCCGGATAGCAATCCAGATAATTTGACAGTTGATTATTTTGATAGCTAATCTGCCAGGTCAATGTACCTTCATCATTAAATGACTGTACTGAAGGTTCGCCATTGGCACCATTGTGCTTTAGCCCCTCTTTATATCTCGCGGAGTACTTTAATTGTGAGGATTGACCTTTCCAATTATAGACCTGAAGAGCCGGTTCACCCTTACTACTGTCATTTCTAAGGTCATTTCTATAATGTTCTACTTTAGTGAGGCGTCCCTGACTAAAATGTTGTTTATGAGGTTGCCCCTGAGGCCCATCTTCATAAGCCTTTCCGCAGTACCTACTTATGTCTTTAATATTTGAGGACAGGTGGGTAATGATTAATTCTATCAACTCTTCGCCTTCTTTACCATTGGCTACATTGCTTTGAGCAAATTGAACAAAGGGCTCCTCATCGAAGCCTGAGATGATGGCCGCTCTGATAGGATAATCCAGGCCATAATCTACTTGAATCAATACAGACATTTAAGGTCATTCCTCCAATAACTTTAGTTCAACATAATATTCCATAACCCTAAAACTATGTCAACCTTTTATTTTGCTCTTAGGTTCATCTTTTCTTTTCTTCCATCGCTCCAGTTCTTTAATCGTTTTAATATTTACGCTGGGCATCTTTACTGAATTATTTAGATGTTGTTCAAGAAATCTTGGAATGACCGGTGGGATTTTAAGTTCCTTTATATTTTCACTATTAAGCTGGTATTCGATGGGCTGAGTGGTTGGAAAATCATCACCAGCCCTGTGAAGAATGATTGAGCCACAAATAAGCCTTGAGTTTTCATAGTTTGAATAGGTTCCCAAAATTATTTCAGGTACCTCAGGATAGGTAACAAACTTCAGATGCAAGAATTTAAGACCGGCATTTTTTGTTTGCAGCTCCATAATCAGAAGATTTGGCGAAGAAACATCTGTTCGGATATGTCCTTCGTAATCAGAATGCCCTTTATAGTTTTCTATTTCTACCGGAAATGAATCCCCAACCCTCCTTCTAAACCTAAGTTTCAAACGGCCCAATACCTCATGTTCTAGAAAATCATGAAAATAAAGCCACCAATTTGTGTCCTCATAATTACCCAAAACTTTTTCAAGTGGGGTTAAGGATGCTGATACAGGAAGACTTGACTCTGGCTGAGTGCATCTGGAATTTCTCAATTGAGCCTCCTTTGCACTTATATCGATCTTTCCTGAAGTAAATATGGATTCAAAATCTTCAATACCACATTGCACAAGTAAAAAGTTTAAATGCTCTGATGTAAAACTGACCGGTGAGTATACTATTCTTCCAGGTTTCTGACCTTTATCCTGACTTATAAAGGCCATCAGTCTTGAATAATAATATATGGGGTTAGGAAAATCGTTATCCCTGACAGACCTTCCCAACAACTTATATTTCTCCTCTATACTTTTCTTGAAGATATCGAAATAGGAATTCCAGAATTTATGGTCGCTCATCAAGTGTGCTGACCCCAAACCTTGCTCTCTGGACAGCTCCTTTTTGGCAAGCTCCAATAATTCTTTGTAAAGTTCGTAACAAAGCTTAATACTCGAATGAGCCATTTATTATGGAATTTTAATGATTATCAGCTGCTTACAGGAATTTCAGGAATTATAGAAATTCTGTAAAAAATTATAAAAAAAACAAGCCTGAAAAACACCATCGCCTCTGAAAAAAAGATTTGAGTTTTACAATGCTTTTCAAGCTTATAGCAACAAAGGCAATTGTGTGTTCACGGAATTATTAATTAAAACCCATTGCATTATGAGCAATCCGTTTCCCAAGCACGTTGACAGCAACGGCTTGACCAAGGAGACCAGGGAGCAGGTAGGAAGATCGGCCAATGGCTGGTCTGTTGGTGGCAAGAACACCGGCTCTACCCATCAAACTGGCAGGAGACTTAGCGAAAGTCAGAAGTAGCTAACTCTCTTAATTACCCCCTCAATCAAAAGCCCTGAGCAAACTTTTGATTCGTTAAAGCTCAAAAGGTCGGAGCCTGATCACCTCCACCTTTTTATCTCACCCTTTAACACATTTTATCATGACAGCACTGAACACAATACTGGGTTTGGAAGAGCTTGATGTGCCCTTACTGAGCTTTTCAAAAGACGACCATTTCACCTGCAAGGACAGCATGGAAGGGCTTATGATTTTTGGCACCAGTGGGTCAGGAAAAACAAGTTCCGTTGGCGCACAGGTGGCCCTGCAAATGTTGCGAAACGGCTATGGTGGCCTGGTACTATTGGCAAAACCTGAAATCGAGCTATGGAAGACCTATTGCAAGATTGCCGGTCGTTTGGATGACCTCAGGGTAATTGAGCCGGGAGGGCCTTACCGCTTCAATTTCATTGATTATGAAGCCCGCCAACAGCAGGGCGATGGGGCCGGACTGGCAGCCAACATTGCCGACATTATCCTGAAACTGTCCGATGTGGCGGGTAACAGCGGTCAACAAAACGACAGCTTCTGGGAAGGGGAAAGGTTGAAGTCACTTATCAATCCCATCGAAGCAGTTATACTGGCCGGAAATGAACTCACCCCCAAATCCATTTATGATGTGGTCATTTCGGCCCCCTCTTCCGATGAAGAGCTGGACTCCAAAAAATGGCGCGATAGCTCCCATTGCTATCAAACCCTTTTAAAAATCCGGCAACGGATCGAGAGGAACGAGCTGACAGAGGAGGAAATTGACGATTACCATGTCCTTGAGGATTACTTCCTGTTGGAGCACCTGCGCCTTCATGAGAAAACCAGGGGCATTGTGCGGGCCATGTTCACGAGCTTCTTTACAGAGTTTAACAGACGCCCCAACCGCAAGCTCTTTTGTTCGGACACCACCATTACCCCTGAAGCGTGCCTTACTGGTAAAATCATCATAGTGAACCTCCCTGCCCGCAACTACAACAAAGTGGGCATCGTTGCCCAAAAACTGATGAAGCTCATGTTTCAGCGCACGGTTGAACGCTCCATGGATCATATTAAGCACCGGGCCAAGATGTTCCTCTTTGCGGATGAATTCCAGACCTTCTTTTATCCCTATGATGTGGACTATCAGGCCACAGCCAGAAGCAGTGGCGTGGCCACTGTGTACCTGACTCAAAACCTCCCCAATGTATATAATGCAGCCGGTGGAGGCCCTGATGCAGAGAACAGGATCAAGGCCCTTGTTGCCAACCTCAATACCCAGGTATTTTTGGCAAATTCAGATTTGTGTACAAATACCTATGCAGCCGACTTAATAGGTAAGCACACCAATTGGACGAAATCCAAAAACCGCTCTATGGGCGGGGATGTAAGCTTCAGCAAGGGTGAGCAGGAAAGCCTTGATTACGTCCTGAGACCAGAGGCATTTCATAAACTCCGCACAGGTGGAAGAAAGAATAACTACCTGGTGGATGGCTACATCGTCAAAACCGGAACCGTTTTTAAAATCAATCAGTCCCCCGTACTTCTAGTAACATTCCCTCAAAAATTATAATCATGGAATACAATAACTTTTACACCATTATGGTCAGGCAAAACATCATCAAGCCTTTCATTCAATCCTTTATTGCTATTATCGCCTCTTACCCGGCACTTCTGGTTGAAATCTTTACCAGACACCGGTTTGGGGAACGCTACTTCCCTTTCGTGAGTTGTGTATCCGCCATTTTTGTCATGCTCCTTTTAGGGGTAATATGGACCAGCTGGCAGGATGCCCTGTACATCATCTTTTTTCAGGAAATGCCCCCTTCAAGGGATGATTTCAGTTTTTCCAATATTTTGTTCGCTGCCTTTGGTGTATTGGCTTTTATCCAATCCTTAAAGCACCACCGCAACCAGAAAAAGGAAGGCCGTACCGTGGATTTCCAGAGGTTCAGCCTCTCTCAGGGTGAATCGAGACCCTATTGGTACAAACTGGCCGAATACTTACCTGAATCCATTTATGAACGCCTGCCCGTCAATGAAACCAACCTTAGGCGTTATTATGAACCCTTTACTGTGATCCTTATTGGCCTGGTTTTTCTTGTCCTGCCCTTTTCCCGCTCCTTTGGTCTGGTGATCATTTTCTGCGGCCTGATGTATTACTGGCGCACCAGTATTCAATATGCCTGGGGACGCGACTGGCTCCTGAACCTCATAGACAATGAAATCCTGTCTGCGGAAATGGAATCTGTTTTCATGGAAGATAAGCCCCCTGCAGAAACCCGTGGGGTAATGGTACAGATGCCCCTCCCCGAAAACATGGAAAGGCGAAAGGCTCTTTTTGATGAACTGAATAAGGGTAATTCTAAGGAATTACAATAATACCTGACACTCTAAAAGATGGGAAAGGATCGTTCAAAGGAAGTCGCTTTCAACAAGCACGATATCACCACAGATACCCGTGCCCAGCTTACCGGTTTTGAGAAGGAACTTACTGAGCACCGCGAAGATCTAAGGCTCCAGCATAAAGCCGAGCTAGGGGACTTACACGAAAAACATGGGAATGACTTGAAGAGGATTTTTGAGGAATGTGCCCATGAACACCCCATGGTGCGGGAAGCCAGGGTGAACCGTTGTGTCCGCAACTATGAAACCCACAGGGATGCTTTGCAAAACGTACAGCAGCGCATTGAAATGTACCATGAAGTGCATTCCAAACACCAATGGGACAAGAGCTTTCCGAACGATCCCTACCCCTCCAAATCCAATGAAGTTTTAATTGAAAAGCGCCAAAAGGAACTACTGGAACGGGCCAAAGACCCGAAGGCCAATAAAGTGGCCATTCACCAGGAACTGGAACATGACCAACTGGTCCTCTCTTTTATGGAAGGTAAAACGGATCACCCCACCTTGCTAAAAGAGTATTCCGATATGCTTAAAAAGCATATCGCTGAATCCATACCATCCCACGAAGTGGAATGGGAACACCGAAATCCGAAAGCCATTGATATAGACAAGGATTAGACGGGTTTATACTGCAGAGGGGAGATGTCTGATGTTCTTATTCTACTCTTTCTCTACTTATCTCTACTCTGTTTCTTTCTTCTGTTTTTGATCTTTTTTACGGTGGTTGTTTTTGATTTTCTCTGCTGGTTTAAAATAGGATTGCAGGCCTATTATAGGACTGTAGTCTTGACACAAATGTTATAATCGTTTACACTGGAATTATGCTCCGTATGGTCGTCTCCATGTCGGCACATGCTGCTAAAAGCTATTTCTCTGATGCCTTGTTAAAATCTGATTATTACCTGTCCGATCAGGAATTGCCCGGCCAATGGCACGGGCTGGCCGCTGAACGATTGGGTTTGTCAGGAGAGGTGACCAAAGAAGGTTTTTTTGCTTTGGCGGATAATTGCCACCCTCAAACGGGTCTCACCATCACCCCTGGTGGTGATCGGGAGCACCGCAGGGTAGGCTATGACATCAACTTCCATTGCCCGAAGTCCGTTTCGGTATTGCATGCCATGGGCTTGAATGACGGTATCCTTCCGGCCTTTGAGCTCAGCGTTAATGAAACCATGCAGGACATGGAAAAGGATATGCAGACCCGTATCCGCAAGGGTGGTCAGTATGACGACCGCCAAACGGGCAATATGGTGTGGGCAAGCTTTGTTCATCAAACGGCTCGTCCTACTTCCGAAGCCCCTCCAGATCCCCATCTCCACGCTCATTGCTATACTTTCAATATGACCTTCGATTCTTCTGAGAACCGTTTTAAGGCGGGTCAGTTCGTAGGCCTTAAGCGGGATGGCATGTATTACCAGGCTTTGTTCCATAAACGTTTGGCCGACCGTTTACAGGATCTGGGCTATACCATCAAAAAAACAAAAGATGCTTTTGAAGTTTTAGAAGTCACAGAACATGCCGTTCAACAGTTTTCCAAGCGCACCAATCACATTGGTCAGGTCGCGCAGGAAAGAGGCATTACCGACAAAGGGGAACTCGATAAACTCGGGGCCAAAACCCGATCTGCTAAACAAAAAGGCCTCTCCATGCCTGATTTGCGACAATCATGGAAAAAACAGCTCGGTAAAACACCCCTTCTTAAGGCCAGGCAGGGCGTCCTTATGTATCCTTACTCTGTAAAACAGTGTAAGGATCATGCCCTGCGCCATAGCTTTGAACGCCACTCTGTGGTCGCCAATCGGGCAATCATCCGGGAAGCTGTCCGTCACAGTATGGGGAGCCGCTCTGCTTCCATTGAGGATATCCATCGCAGTATTGAAAATGACAGCCAACTGGTGCGCGTGGTGCAACAGGGGCGGATACAATGCACTACAAGGGAAGTCCTTCGGGAAGAACAGGAAATGGTTTCTTTGGCGATACAGGGCCGTGGCGCGGCCAAACCGCTGGCCATGGCTCCTGTATCGGATTTTGACAATAAACGCCTGAGCGGGGAGCAGAAACAGGTCATCAACCATATTTTGCTCAACCGCGATTCCGTTACTTTGATCCAGGGCCGTGCCGGGACGGGCAAGACCACGATGATGACCGAGGCCGTCAAGGCCATCCAACACTCCGGTAAACAGGTATTTGCCTTTGCCCCGACTGCGGAAGCTTCCCGTGGGGTGCTTCGCGCTGAGGGGTTTGAAAAGGCAGATACCGTGGCCGCTCTTCTTGCAGACAGGGAACTGCAGCACTCGGTCAAAGACCAGGTGCTATGGATCGATGAGGCGGGGCTTATTGGATCAAGGGACATGCTCCGGGTATTGCGGGTGGCCGATGAGCAAAACTGCCGTGTTATCCTTACGGGAGATGACCGCCAGCATCGGGCCGTAGCCCGTGGTGATGCGTTCCGGGTCCTGCGTGAAGTGGCCGGTTTACCAACCGCTGGAACACGCACTATTTACAGACAACGGCAGGAGGCCTACCGCTCTGCGGTGGCCGACCTGGCGGAAGGCAAAACCGCAGAAGGTTTTAAGAAGCTGGAAAAGATGGAAGCTGTCAAAGAACTGGAACCGGATCAGATCATTGACAGGCTTACCGCTGATTATATCGAAACGGTCAAAAAGGGCAAACTGGCGTTGGTGGTTTCCCCCACCCACAAAGAGCGGGAAAAGGTCAATGACCGCATTCGCTCGGAGCTGCAATCCTTAAAAAAGGTATCTAAGAGGGAACGGTTTTTTACGAAGCTCCAGTCCCTGAACTTTACGGATGCCCAAAAGGCTGATCCCGCCAATTACAAGGTGGGTATGGTCGTTCAGGCCCATCTTAAGATCAGTGGGGAGCTGACCAAGGGAAGCAAGGCCACTGTGGAGCGTGTGGAAGGTGGCAAAGTTTGGCTCAAAAGCGCTAAGGGCAAAGAATGCTCCCTGCCCCTGGAACATGCCGACCGTTTTGATGTGTTTAACCGCAAGGGCATTGCCCTATCAAAAGGTGACCTGATCCGTATCAACAAAAACGGTTTTGACCAAAACAAATCCCGCCTGGACAACGGCCAGATTTTGGAGATCAAAGGGTTTACCAAACAGGGGCATATCAAAGCCCTTTCGGCCTCTTCGGGCAATAAGGCCAATCACAAGGAGTACCTCATTGACCGTTTTCATGAGAACCTTGATTATGCCTATTGCCAAACTTCTTATGCCTCTCAGGGTAAGACCGTTGATCGGGTGTTTATCCATCAACCAGCTGCTACTTTTCCAGCCACTTCCCAGGAGCAGTTTTATGTGTCGGTATCACGGGGCCGCGAAGCGGTCACCATCTACACCGATGATGTGGAAACCCTGCGCACCACTGCCGAAGAATCCAGTCGTAGGCTCTCTGCTGTGGAACTGGAAATCCACCCTTTTATTCATGGGCTGGATGATGTGTATAAGCCAGCCCCTAGCTCACAAGAGCCCATCTTGAAAGAAGAACCCATTCCTCCACCTCCAACCTTAAAGCCCAAACGCTATGGACAAGGCCCGTCAATTTAGGATCGACAGTATTGAGGCTACGGATAAACAGCCTTCTAAGGTTTTAGAGAAAAAACCTGAGCCAATGCCGTTCCAGTCGTATCAATTAGCTGCCATGGGTGAAACCCCGCTGGCGATTGATTTTCGGTGCCTGGATGGAAACCGTTTTGGGATGGCCTACAGCTACCTCCAAAAGGTAGGGTACAATCCTGATCCGGTGAATGAGGCTGTTGTTGTGCAGTTTTCTGTTGGGGAGGTCATTATCAAAGGGGTGAACCTTGAGTTTATCTATGAAAATTTATTGAATAGGAGGCTGGTGTGGGTGAAGGAGGTGAATACTCAATTGTTGGACAGGTATCAGGATTTAAGGCCGGTGAATGATAATTTGAAGGAGGGGGTGCCTGTTGTTGTGAATGTTCTATTCGAGTAATGGCTGTTCCAGTTTTATTTGTTAATAAAAAAAGAAAAAAGGTCACAACTTGCTCGGGTCTAATAATTATTTTGAAAAGTCGAAAAAGCAGTAACTCAGAACTAAGAAACTATGAATAGCAACGTTGGAAATATTAGTAGATCTAAGTACTATTGGTCTAAAGTCAAGGTGGTTTCTAATGGTTTAGGATTACTATGGTATATAAATACACGAAATCTTCAGTTTGTAAGATTATTGACTAATACCTCTGTTCTTCCCAGCTTGTTGATTGGAATAATAACCATTTTTATTTCATTTGAACATCCTTTTGGAATCAGCGATTTTGACAATGCTAACCCCTGGCTGTTCATAATAATCGCATTCCTCCTAACAGGTTTTACAATACTAGGTGCACGCTTCTTCTTTAACGCCTTACCACCGGATGAATATGCAAATTTTAGTATTTCTGGCCGTAAACTCTCAGATGCCTTTAAGTACATTTCTTATGAAATATGGAAAGAATGTCATTATATTGAAAAGGACAAAATTCTGCTGGATGGATTTCAAAAACTTCTAATAAAAAGAAAACTTGATAGCGAAGATATTATCACTTTGGCATCTAAATCTATGGAACTTGATAAACGTTTTAGCAAACGCTTTAATCGGATAAAGAAGATAGATCAGATGATTGTTAGTTTAGCGGCATCCATGGATATGCCCCCTCAAAGGCTTAGTGATTATCTCTTTCAATTTAGTCCCGATATCTACCTACACGAGCACCGAATCACTACGGAACGAATGAGACAAGTTTTAAATACTATTAAGCCAGGAAAAATAGTTCGCCACGGTAATATTATTGATAAAATCGAGGAAGTTGATGCGTTTATTGAGACTATCAAAAGAAGAAAGGATTATCAGGAGGAAATAATTCATCATTCACAACTACATACTTATATTATTGACCTATCAACGGATTATGGCTTTTCGAACGCATTAAGCTCATACTGCATGGCTCTTCAACAATGTGCTAAGGGAGAATCTGATATTAATACTAAAGTAAACGTAAATAGGGTGGCAGAGAAATTAAGTTTCATTTATCACAAAAGACGCATGTACCCTGGCTTTGATTTACATGCCATTCTATTGAATTGCTTTAAACACAGCCAATCTAAAGATGATAGGGATTTTTATGACCTATTAAAGAATATGACTCAACGAAAGGACTTGATAAACCAAACGTCATGGTTAATAAACGCAGGCTATCTAGATTTACAACAAAGAGTTCAACGGATGGTTGATCGCTTTGATAATAACAAGTTGCTTCAAAGAAGAGAGATATCAAGAAAATTTAAATCCCAAATGAAAACTTGGCTTATTGAAGGAAAGGATAGGCCCGTGATATTCATTACACAAGGCTTTAGTTCCACCGTAAATTTTTGCTTGCGAAGATTTCTTCGTGATCTTGAAATCAATAAGGATTTTAAAGCAAGTATCGGGGAGCGAATGATATACCTATACATAATTAACACTCCAAAAGAGATAGACAATGAATTTAATTCAATGACAAGGTATAATAGGTACAAATTCAAAGAAGATGAGCGCTTTAAAGAAAGAGAAGATTTAAATGTTAACGTTAGACTTGGAAATCTATCTGGTCTTAGAAGCCTGCTGTCGGAAGGGGATTTTCAGACTTTTATTCTGTCTGGAGCTGAGTTTGTCCAGACACGAACCATCAAGTTAAAAGAATATTCTGAGCATGAATTTAGATTCAGTAATGATGAAGATAATAGATTGTTCTCCAAGGTAAAGAATTCATTCATAAAAAATGGAAACGAAGCTTTCATCAAACATTTGATCTTAGTGGAAAACTACAAAGTTTTGAATGAAAACGTATCTAAAGAGCTTATTTTCCGTTCAGCCTTAAATCGTACATATTCTGAGAATCAGAATATACATGGTTGGGATTCTAACGTCATACTAATTACAGGTACATAGCCGAATTAGTTAAGATCCTTCATAAGCGGTATTTTGCCAGATCGAGTGTATTCTTCAACGGCTGCGTCTACACTATCCTTATTAAAATGACCTTTATAACCTATGATCAACATGATATCTTTACTATCATGAAAAAGCATTAGTTTATCCTTATCAATATTGGTTCTATCTTCGGTGAGGGTAATTTTTGAATCATTATCCTCAGAGTAGACGGTTTTTTGGGAGTTGCTGCAGGATACGGTGCCTATCAAACAGAACGCACTTGCGGTTAATTTAAAAAGTTTGCGAATTGTCATTGAACCTCTCCATACCAAAAATTTGGCTTATATTACCATAAGATTTTTTTTGTGTAAAGAAAAAATGTCAAGATCAAGTGTTATAATTTGAACAGTGAGTTTGAATCTATTTCTAATGCCTTGATAATTCGTTGAATTGTGCATAGCGATGAGTTGAGCTTTCCTCCCTCGATCCGTGCAATGGACACTTGAGAAATCCCAGCATCCTCTGCCAGCTCTTCTTGAGTCTTGCCTTTTTCAAGCCTCACCTTCTTCAAATTGGCTCCAAAGGCCTTTAATACTTCTTCATCTCTGACTTTATGCACATAGCAAAATTGTTATAAAGCTTTGCTTTGTCTTATAGCAACTTTGCTATATTTGAATTTCATTATTCAATAATCCAAATCCCATTTACCATGAGGAAAAACCTATTTCTTAACACAATTCTATGCCTTACCCTTAGCATAGCAACTTATGCCCAGCCCACAGGTATCAAGATTAAACAAACCGAAGACAGTTTTGAAGGCACTAAGACTGTTCTGATGGATGGAAACAAAGTCAAAGTGGACGGAGTGGCCCAAAGTGCCCTGATTAAAGGCGGTATCTCCGTCATAAAAGGAGGTTTGCAGATTAGTCGTATTACCACTGAACTAAACCTGGAGCAATTCACGAAAGCCAACGGCAAAAAGGAATTGTCAGTAATAGTCTCCATTGTAATTAAGGATGATGCCGGTTTCTACATTGATAGGGGTGAATCCCTTGTGCTCCTCGTGGATGGAAAGCGTATTGGTTTATCCACCGCAGGAGAATTCAATGTCAGCCGTAACGGCACACGGAGCTCATCTACCAATGCTCGCTACGCCATCACTGAGGCACAGTTAAAGTCCATCCTCAACGGTAAAGCGGTTCAGTTCCGAATTATCAATGGCGGGTTTATGGAGAAGAAAGAAGAAACCCGAGATAAAGAAGGGCAATACTTTGAAGGAAGCTTTTCCGAGAAAAATACAGAGGCCTGGCAATACTTCTATGACTCCTACATCAAAGCCTAATAACCTAAACACCAAAAATTATGATAGTTAAAGGAAAACTGAAACAAATATCCAGCGGGTTCCGCGGAACCAAGAGTACTGTTAGTAAATATGACTTTCTTGAAATCGGAAATTATATGATCCGGGATGTCAAGATGGATTCCTATCTAAGTGATCGTATGGAGAACTTGCTGGGAGAAGAAATTGAAGTGTCCATTTTAAAGCCCTGGGTTTTGATGCCTAAATCTTTGGTAGCCATTAAGTCCGAAAACGGAACAGTTTACCGGAATGAACGGAGCATGCGCCTGGGGAATGGGATTTTTGGCTACCTGATAGTTGCACTATTCTCTTTGGCATGGTTAATCATTCCCTATTTCATTCTGTTCGCTGTAATATACTCAATGACCAACAGAGGGTTTACGCACAATTCAGGTAGTGGTCTGTTCCCCGTTTTTATTATTGGTCATTCCGTTATTTCCATCCTTTTGACCAATTACCTTAAGGGTGCCTATAATGCCTTTGGAAAAGAGAACTCGGGCCATACGGTGGTATAGCGTTTACCACCATTTCAGTAAAAAACGAAAAGGATTAAACAGTAAAAAGGGGCATTGTGCCCCTTTTTCAGGGTATATGGTCAAAGTGCTTCATCAATTTCACCTGCCAATTTGATAGCGGTTTGCTCAAAGGCCAGCCAGGCATAGAAGTTCTTCAGGTCGCCTACTACTGTAAGCGGATGCCCGAAGCAATCCTCAAAGTCATAGCGGATATTTTCTATCTCATTATAGTGCGTGTCAAAAAACTGATGTGTATCCCTGTAGTAGATCATACAACTGGCAATTCCGCTTTCACAGCCATATTCCATCAGGTCATTTAAGAAGGTTGGGATATCTTCAGTTGGATATTCGATAGCTTCCTTGGCCACTAATGCTTTAATGGAGTTGGGGTCGGTTTTGATAATATTCTTCAGGTAATCAACGATTTGGTTTTGATAGGGACTCATGGCAACCTCCGGTTCTGTAATTAAAAGATGGCCAGAACTAAACAGGAGACCTAAAGACTAGTCTCAAGGAGGAATTCCAACGGGAGCATTCCTTGAAACTTAACGGGGCGGATGTAGGAATGGTGGGCTTTTAATGAACGGAGGTTGGGAAAGGCTTCTCAAAATTGTTGAACATCGCTCTTTATTGATGTTGATATGGCCCTTCCATCTTTAGAACAGGCCATTTGCGCCAGTGATAGCAGCGGCATCCTCCGTTCTGACGGAGATAAAGCGAATAGCCCGGTGCATCGCCCTATGGCGTTGCAGGTGCCCAAAAGTTTTGGAACTAAATATTTCATTTCGATGAAGATGGCTGTGATTTTGGTAAAGTAAAAGTGTTCAAAGCCTCACAGGTCTTTCAACGAAATCATGGACTGGCAATAACTTTTAAGCTGCTAGTGCTAATGGGTATGTATTAGGTATTTGATCCTAGCGAGGGATGCCTTAAAGGGGCTAACTGTCCTTTGAAAACTTCAGGATTTACCTTAAGCGAATAAAAATCTAAGGTCAGATCAATATGAGCATCTTCAGAGCTTTTAAAAAAGAATTTTCTATGACCTTGTTTGATAATTTTGCTTATATCCCTTTTGGTTTGCCTAAACTCACTAAAATGACTGGATAAGTCGGATATATACTCTCGGGAAATGCTTTCGTCAAAAAAGATTTGAGAATTGCTGTTAATTAGTTGAAGGCCATTAAGCTGATGTACCTCTTCTATTGATTCCGTTCCAATACAATTTTCACATCCATCGCCAAAATCATAGATCTTAGGGTCATAAAAACAGATCATGAGTCTTGGGTGAATTGGATAAAAAATTTGAAGGCCTTTCGCTACCAAGCCAGTAGCCCCCATGTATTCCCCTGCCTTCTCCATCAATTGATTGTAAAAGACAATAGGTGCATCGGAAGTTATAAATGAAAGTGGTGAAAGATTGACCAAAAATTTGAAATCCAAGAAGTCCAAGAGATGTTCATACTTCAAGGAATTAAGTAGTGTCATCAAGACAGGGTTTTCGTGTTCCAACTGGCTGCCTCCCATCTTATCTGCCATTTGTGGCTCAAGCTCATTGATTAGAACCTTCATCCCTTTATTTAGTGATTCCATCATGTCATCACCAGCTTTTGGGATTCTGAATGCCTGGTATAGGATAAATTGCTTTAATAGCTTGAAGCTTTCAGAACCTAAAGGAGGCGGATATAGTTGTTTTTTTTCAGTCCAATGGTAAAAAAATTGAGAGATTGTTCCCTCCATTTCAGCTAGTGCATTTTCGATATCATCGTTCTCTCCATACAGAAATTTTTCATAGGCCTGATGCCTTAAAGGGGCTTTGGCAATAAACCTTTTGTTTTCAAGATTATATAGACCAATGAGTTTATCTTCTTCACGAATTGAGAATTTCTTGAGATAGAACCGGGGAATGTAGTGATGGTTTTTCTTTTTTGGCATTGGCTAGTTAGTTTCAGCCCCCACTGTTTTAAACCTAAGTCGCCATGGATAGATTTTGCTTGCGGTCAATCTATAGCAAGTTTTAGGGGTAGACGATAGTAATATGCAATTATGTACAATCAGGAGTTGATCAAGGTGCGATAAAAATCGTTAAATTGTTCTGGTAGTAATGCACAATGATAGAAAATGAACGATAAGAAAAAAAGTATATATCAACTTTTACGCAAAGGCTTTGAGAAGAACACCACAATATACTTGATTGGGCTCTGGACTTCAGTTTTTCTTATTGGCTTCAGCGCTAGGTATGCTTGGGATGAAATACTCGGACAAGAAATAATCTTAAAACAATCTTACAAAACCAATGATATTATTTCAAAAGAATATGCTCCGATATCCAAATATGATTCCCTAAGCTTCACTGTCATAGACCTACAGCGTAGGTTGGACGATTGTTATAGCACTGAGACGGATGAATGGAAGAAATTACACAAACGAGAAATCTCATATGCAATTCGAATAATGAACAATTGGTTGGACCACCATCCACGGAATGTTCAATTAGGCATACTTGGCATAAACTGCCTAGGCCCAGTACACCAAGGAAAGAAAACGATTCGAAGAATTTTCAATTCAGGTGGAAATATTAAGTTTCTTTTATTGAATCCCGAATCAAGTGCCTTTACTCAAAGGATGGATAGCGAAGGTGACGAGGTTGGTCGAATTGCGGCAGAAGGAATTGCTTTTTTGTACACATTAAAGGGAATGCAAGATTCATTATCCAGTACTAATAAATCAAGAATTGAAGTGAGGTATTATTCATCAACTCCAGACCGGTCAATTGTATTTTTGAAGAACCCTTCTTTAGAGGGCATAATTTTCTTTAATCCATATCCTAAATTGCGTGATGAGATGGGGTTGCATGGCGACCTATTTCATTGGACTCACGAATATGAGAGCTATTATGAGCAGCATCTTTCTGAATTCGAAACCATTTGGGAAAGTGGAATTTCAATTGAATTATCTGAAGCTTTGAACTCCTATCAATCTCGCTTACAATAGTTCTAACAATTTTAGACAAGAATGCTATAAATAATTGTAAATAGCCATAGCATGGAAGAATTGTTGTTACTATCTTCTAACAAGCATTAAACTCACTCACTTACCTCAAAAAGATAATCAGCATAGTCTTGCATCATTTTTCTACGTTGCGGAACATACTGCGCCCGATTGTAAGCCGCCCTAATTTTGTCCGTATCCTGATGGGCCAACTGACGTTCAATCACATCAGGATCATACCCTCTTTCATTTAAAATAGTGCTGGCCAAGGATCGGAACCCGTGACCGGTCATTCGCTTTCCATACCCCATATGTCTTAGTGCCATTAAAAAAGAGCCATTGCTGATATGCTTGTTTTTACTTCTGGCACTATAAAAAATGAATTCCCGTTTTCCAGTAATTTTTTGGACCTCCTTTAAAATGCCAACGGCCTGTCTTGACAGAGGTACCATGTGAGGTCTTCGCATTTTCATTCGCTCTTTTGGAATATGCCATTCTTTGCCCTTCCAGTCTATTTCATCCCATTTAGCCTCTATCAATTCTCTGGTACGTACAAAGGTGAGAGCAAGCAGTTGTAGGGCATAGCGGGTTAGGTCATTCCCATGATAATTTTCAATAGCCTCCAAAAGTTCGGGTAATTCATCTACTGGAATGCAGGCATGGTGTTTTTCCTTTTTCTGAGGCAGTATGTCACGAATATCAGATGCTGGATTGTTTTCACACAACCCCCGTTGAGCTGCAAAGCGGAATGTTTGTGATATCATTTGTTTCATGCGCTTTGCAGTTTCAATTCTACCATCTTGACCAATTAGTTCCATGATATAAACTACATCAGGCACTTTTATTTCGGTAATTGGGGTATCCCCAATGACTGGAAAAACATGTTGTTTTAGTCTGGCCTTACACTGCTGGTGATATTTGCTATTCAACTTTTCCTTTCGGGTCTCAAGCCATTTAAGGGCTACCACTTTAAAGGTATTGTCCTCTTCATATTCCTGCCTCAGCTTTTGAGCTTTCTTCTCTCGGGCGGGGTGCTTTCCTGTATTTAATATATCTTTTTGGTCATCCCTCAAACGTCTCGCCTCAGCCAAGGAAGTGTCAGGGTATTGTCCTAAGGCCATCATCTGCCCTTTGTTGTTATATCGGTACCTCCAACGCCAGTGTTTGCCACCTGATGGGGTTACTTCTATGCACAGCCCATCCGCATCAGTGATTCTATAAAGTTTGGCTTTTGGTTTAAGGTTTTTTAGTGCCAGTTCGGTCAAAGGCATTGTTAGAGTCCCTCCCTAAATTCTACTCACCATTCTACTCACAAATGAGATGGGTTGTCAAGAATTGTATTGGAAGTTTCTGGAACTCAGTTTCGCTATAAAGCCATATTTTATAATGGTTCTAAGACTTTTTGGGATGGCTTTGGAAAAGGTTGCTGGAGGAGGGGATGGGATTCTAAAAACCTAAATAAAGCTTTGAAATTACTTGAATTTGGATTATTAAAGAACCGATTCTACTCTCAACTCTACTCACTAAACAGTCGGCTGTAATCACACAATCTTGGACTGCGGGATGAATATATTTATAGCAAAAGCCAGTAAGATAAGCAAGTTTTCAAACGTTATTAAAAACGCTTTCTTTTTAAGGAAAGAATAGGGTTCTTTGTAATTGGAAAAACTCCCATTATGCCAATAGGAGTTTCTTCAATCAAAACCGCCCGAAGGAGCGGAGATTTTTTGAAAGAGGACAATGTAGTAATTTGATTTGGCGAATGTAATGCATGACCATCACATCACCAATTATCTTGTTAAAAAATCAAGAATCCTTCCGGTCACACTCCCTACCCCGTGACAGGTGGGAATACCATTAATGCCAAATTAAAAATAAAGAAATGGCTACAAATGGAAAAAGCGGTGATAACCGCAGACATGGAGCTGTGAAGGGACGTTCACAGACTCAAACCCCTTCCGGTGATTGGGTTAAAAGAAATACCGCAAACGGACAGTTCATGGATGTTAAACAAGGTGGCACACCATTTAAGGGAGTGACTAAAGAGAAAAAGAAATGATAAGGAAATTTGTGCATGACAATTGGCTGCAGCCAGCTGATGTCATTTTAGTCGAGAAAACAGGATGGCGAATTCTGGATCATTATGTGGTTTTTCTAGGAGAGAAATATGGTCATATGTACTTTGCCGCCAATTTAATTGGTAAAGGCGTTACAGTAATGTCTGAAGATGACCTTTCAGCTTATTCTAATCGTTTCGCACCTATTTCAGTTAAGCGGTTTGCAGGTGATGAACAGGACAGATATGTTGCTGTTCAGAGAGCTCTTTCTTTGAAAGGAAAAAAGTACAGCCTTTTGAATTTCAATTGTGAGCATTATGCTAACTATGTTCAACATGCCCGTGCTGAAAGCCCTCAGGTTGGCAACTGGATTGGTGGATTGTCTTTAGTGGCTCTTTTTGGACTTCTGTTAAACTCTAGGGCTGCATAAATTTTCAGTCAAAGGAATTTAGTAGATTAATGATTAAGAGGATAGTGCCTAGCTAGGCACTATCCTCTTTTATTTTATTACTCGCGAGCCTCTTTTATTTTTTGTGTCAGCCAAATTTCTATTTCTTTCTCCAGCCATCCAACGGAACGTTTTCCAATGGGGATGGATTTAGGAAACCTATTTTCATTGATATAGGCGTAAATGCTGCTCCGAGACAAACCTGTTTTGTTAATGACTGATTTAAGACGCAAGATTTTGATTGATGGGTTTTGGGTCAATTGATCCTCCTTCAATGTTTGAGTTGTGAGCTGGGTCTACTTTTGTCGAATGACATCTGTGAGCATTTCAACATCAACTCCCGTGCCCGAGAGAAGGGCACAAAGAGATTTGAAACAATCTCTGGCGTGGAGGAATGTTGTCAGCCCCTGGCTGCAATCTTTCAGCTTGAAATGCTGTATCATGAAACAATGAGGCTCCAAGTGACTATTTAGTGCATCAGCATAGAGCTGTGATTTGTCTAGGAGGTACGATAAAAGCTCTTCTATGGAGGGCGAATGGCCGTATTTACAAGGATATTTCTTGATGATGGCCATGTTGCCAGTGGTGTGTTCGCAAATGGTAACCCTTAAGTACTTCATCCAAGGCTGCAGATGATGTCTTATTGACAGTTGTTCTGAGTTTATGCTAAATATAAGGTCGTCCCAATAGGGAGTAGGATTTTGCTGCAAGCTGATCTCTCCTGTGTTTGTGGATAATTAAGAGAACCCCGCTTCCGATTAGTCGCCAAACGAACTCGGTCGCGGGGTTTTTCACGTAGTGATACTTTTAGTATAGAAAACAAGAGCTTGAATTGTCAAGGTGTTGGGCAGAAGAAATACAATCATAGGTCATCGTAACCATGTCCTTTTCCCTTGTCTTTGCCCTTTTCAGGAGATGGTAGTTCGCTTGTGTTTTCCTTGTGCTGCTCAGCCCAGCGATGGATTTCCTTATCAAGTTCTTTTTCAAATTGCTGCTTCCCATCTTTCAACCCCTGGATATAGTCGTCCTGTTCTTTTAAGCTTCCAATGAGCTTTTTAGCTAATTCGGGTGACTCCTTACGAATGATATAACCACTATTAAATCCTTCAATATATTTCTGTGATGGTTCCATATCAAAAGGTGTTTTGGGCGTTATCTTCTAAATACTCATAAATGGATTCCCGGTCGTAAAGGATGATCTTCTTTTGAGGCTGAGAGAACCGGACTTTACCCTCGTCCCTTAACTTCTGCAAAGTAGTGGGCGACTTGATTTCAAGCTCAGCCATAGCCTCGTCTTTACCTATCCACTTCTTTTTTTCCGATTTGTCCTTGGCACCAATGCGCTGCACCACCTCTTCAACAAGGGTGTAGAATGCTTCGCTTTCTAGGCAGATGACTTCCATGAGCTAAAAATAGAGAATAATAGTGTGCATAATTCTTGGTTTTAAAGTACAGACTTTCCCTCAATACCGATATTTTCTAATCGGTTAATATAAGTTATCATACAATTAAAACCACAACTCTCATTTACTCCCATCCATAGTCACCAATTGAGGAACGGGATCTGAGATTGATAAAATCACCCCTATTGGTAATAAGATGGATAAGTATCATGGCATAATTTAGTTTTTCGTTTTAGGCAGGTAATTATAATATGCTTATTTCCACTGAGTAACACGAGCGATTTGAGTCAGGCCCGAGGCAAATTGAATACGGCATGTAAAACAATCAAATTATAAAGTACCTTTGACGGGAAAACCGTCATAATGGCAAATTTGATAACAGCTGAATTAGGTAAAACTTTAAAAAAATTAAGGCTATCTCAAAGCAAAACTCAACGAGCGGTGGCTGGGAAACTTGGATTAAGTCGATCAACTTTTGCTGATTACGAAAATGGCAAAAGCGAACCTAACATGAAGAACTTAGTCAAAATAGCAGATTATTATGGAATTAGTTTAGACCGGTTAGTAAGAGGTAAATCTAGTTTAGATAGTAATTTTCCTAATGTTTTAACTGTTTCTGTTGATGCCGGGGGCAATGAACTCATTGAGTTCGTTCCTGTAAAAGCTAGCGCAGGTTATTTGCATGGCTATTCCGATCCTGATTTTGTTCAGGACCTTTACAGGTTTTCTATTCCGAAGTTAGGCACTGGAACCTATAGAGCCTTTGAAATTACAGGTGACTCTATGAACCCCGAGCCAAGTGGCTCTATTGTTATAGCCAAGTATATTTCTGATTTAAATTCAATTAAAATTAAAGAAAAATATATTGTTGTAGTTCGTGATCAAGGTATTCTTTACAAACGTCTTCATAGTTTTAATTCCAAAACAATCATTCTCTCATCAGATAACAAGCTATATCCGCAATTAATGATACGCAAAAACGATCTTATTGAGCTATGGGAATTCTGTGCTTGCATAAATTATGAAGATCTTCATTATGAAGAGCTTCTCGAAGATTTCAATCACAAAGTAGACAGTGGGCAATCTCACTTCTAAAAACAAAAGGTAAAAATGAGATCATTCATAGATGACTTAACAAGTCCGTGGAATAAGGACTATCAAATTCATAAGCAGCTCGAGGTTTTTGCAGAAAGCTTGGGGTGGTATCCTAGCGATGTTATAGAAGACTCTACAAATGAATTTATCACGGGGCATATTTTTGTTGAACACGGACTTGAAAATTCTGCTGTAATATCTTTTATAAATAAGGATTTTAGATTCCGGAATTTAAGCTCAAATCAGCAGAAGGACTTACTGAAAATATCCTATAATAACTTAGTTGACCTTCATATTTCTGTTGATTATGACTATATAAACGGAATGCATAACAGGCTGACTGACAAGCCTTTATTCTACACCGACATAATTAATGGTTCGGTAGACAATCTTAAAAGTGATTTTTTCGAAAACCTCTTACGTGAAAAAAACATAATTCCCAATATCAAGTCGCTTGATGACGCACTGATTGAGACTATCTCTCACTGGAAAAGAGTTCTCTCAGCAGAATTAAATAATGCAATTAGTAATCGTCAGCTTTCCAATTTATTCAATACTATCATTTTCAGCCGAGCGATTGAAGATCACTATAAAAGAAAAAATTTCGATAGTAGTGATTCCGACTTAGCCTTACTAGCTTTACTCCATCAATCACCACGCTTGTCCATATCAGACACTTTCTTTCAAACATTGAATAGGTATGGTATTAACAAGTACCCCGATTTTATCTCCGATAAAGACTCCCTTGAGTGTTTTAATACTGTTGCACGTGATACAATCCACAATCTTTTTAACGATTTTTATTTTAATAAATATGCACCCTATAGATACGATTTCTCCATAATTTCTAAACATGCCCTGAGTAGAATTTATGAACGATATGTTTCTATTTTAAGAGTTAATAGCACAGAACAACTCAGCTTTTGGGGTGGCCCAATACCACAAGAAGAAAAGAAAAAATCCTCTGGAACTTACTATACGCCACAATTTGTGGCACGTTTCTTTGCACGTTTCATCGAAAATTTCAAACCGGAGTTAAAGTATTCTGCATTTTCGGTTTTGGAACCAGCAGTTGGTTCGGGCATATTTTTAAGAACTGTTTTGGAAAGAAAAGCTGAAATCCTAGGAAACAATAATCTAGACGAAATTCAGAAAAGTTTTGAACTAGTTGAAGGTGTAGATATAAACCCAACAGCCTGTGATGCGGCCAAATTATCATTAACACTACTGCATCTGGTCGTAACCGACCAGTTGCCAAATAAACCCTTAAATATTTTTGAGGCAAATTCGTTAGATTATTTTCAACATTTAGATGGCTTTTCAAATTCAAAGGATGTAATAATTGCCAATCCCCCATATGTTGCTTACAACAATTTAAATGATGTCGAAAGGATTCAGATACGGGACTTATTAGGAGATTTGGCCTTTGGCAGACCTGATCTTTATCTGCCTTTTCTAAAAATTGCAATCGATGGATTGAAGCCAGGTGGATTAGGTTTGTTTATTATCCCTAACACATTCATGACATCTGATAGCGCCAAGGGATTGAGACGATACTTGCTTGAACACACCTTTATAAGATGTATTGTTGATTTAACTGAGATAAATGTTTTTGAGGAAAGTGTTTATACTATACTTCTAATATTTGAAAAAGTTGATACGGAATACAGGCGAAAAAGAAAGGCTTATGGCTCGGAACCCCTCTCAATAGTTGCTAAAATTCAGGATAATGTTGGCGAAGGACTTCAAAAACTTCTCTCTGGCAATAGGGTTGTCACTAATTCTTATGCAATTTATGAGGTAAATCAAAGCTTTTATGACTCAAATCAGTGGTACCTGCTACCTCCCATGGAGTTTGATTTAAAAAGTAAATTGGAACGTTTTCCAAAGGTGAAAGATTTACTTGAGGTAAGGACAGGTTTCTCGTCTGGTGCAAGTGAAGTTTTCATACAGAAAATCAATGATATAGCTAAAGAAGAGCAAAGTGCGTTTATTCCATTTCTGGATGACCGGGACATTAGCGCATACAAACATTTAAAAACCACTGATCAATATCTTTTTTATCCGTTTGAAGGTGATAATCAAATTTCGGAGGAAACGCTTCTTACTAAATATCCAATCTATTATAGAAAATTACTAGGGAGTAAGACTAAACTAGAAAAGCGTTCTGAAGTTAAAGCTGGAAAAATTCCTTGGTGGTATCCTAATCGTCCTCGTGCCCCAAAGTTTATGATGGTGCCGAAAATAGTAACACCACATTTGGTATATACACCAAAATTCACAGTAGATATAGAAGGGAGGTTCGCTGTTTCTCGATCTCCATTTATTACCTTGAGGGAAAAATCGGAAGATCAACAAGATGTTTTATATTATTATATGGCTATTTTTAATTCCAGCGTATGCTTTTGGTACCTACTTAATCATGCACCAAAATATCAACATGGATATGCTATGTTAGAACCGAAATATCTTAAAGATTTACCAGTACCTTCTCATAAGGAAATTGATAAATTGAAATTAAAAAAAATCATATCGTTGGGTAAAGAAATGATTTTAGGTGATTTGGCCGCTTCTTTAGGCGTTGAGAAAAAATTGGAAAAGCTGATAGCGGAAATATATGGCCTTTCAACTGAGGAGAACTTATTTTTGGGTTTAGAGTGATTTAGCTTATGCCAGTAACTTGTACACAGCCTGTTCTATTTAAGCGAGAAGGACGAATAAGGAAATTATTACAACCATTGCTTGGAAGAAACCAGCAAGTCTCAGCAAGGAGAGTTGGGGCAAGCTCAAAATCGGTTATTTTCTCTGCATTTAGTGGCTCTAGTCCTATATCCGGACTCCACAAGGAATGGCGATTTAAAACAGTTTCTAATAAAATTAAAGGAAACTATTTTGAGATTTGGGTTGAAAATTCCAATAAGAACTGGAGCTTATCTAAAGCCTATTTAACACTATTAGAAACCAGTGAAAGAAATGAAAGTGAACTGTTGTCTCTTCATTGCGACCCAACAGAGGGCAAGGATACTGAGTACTATTTTTATAAATCTGGACCTCACCTTCACATTAAACATCCTAACTCCGTTATTTCAAAAGCACACATAGCTTTAAACCTATCTAATCTAGATGAAGTTATTAATTCACTTGCTGAACTTGAAAGTGCTCTTGCAAAAGGAATCAAAATGATAGGTGATGAAGTCGTTCAAAAACACTAAAGGTTATTAAATTAAGGAATTGGCGTCTCAAGTCTGGGTTAATTGATCGAAGCATTTTAGCTGAAAGATCCCAGAAGCTTATTTCCCAATCACTGCCGCCAACGCATCATCGGCATCTTGGTAGATAAAATTGCCCTGATAATTGAGCGTGGTAGCCAAAGATGAGTGCCGGTAAAGCTTCTGCAACATGTGCGGGTGCACTTTATCCCCCGAAATATTGCCAAAAGTATGACGGGCAATATGGTTGGTCAGGGGCTTGTCGATATCGGCCAATTTTGCCAGTGCTTTTAAATGTTCATTGAATTTTTGCTTGGCCGCTTTGACCTTTCTGTAAATATCCTTTTCATCATTTAGATTGGCTTCCTTTAATTCAGGGAACACAAAATCATCAAACCCTGACTTATCGTCTTTATACTGCTCGATAATCGCCAATGCCTTGGCAGGTATTTTAAGCGACCCCACTTTGTCATTTTTGCTCATGGCATAATGAAGGCGGCCATCGCGCAGTTCATCCCATTTGATGCCCACCACATCAGCAATGCGCATTCCAGCAAAGTAGAAGGAAAAGAGCCAAACATTGCGCGTATGCCATTGAGGGGAACCCTTTACGAGTTGCAATTCTTCCAACCATTGCACTTCGTCCACATTTAACCCAACCTTCTTTTTATCCGGTATTTGAATCTTTAGGCCGCCATGATTAAAGGGATAATATTTAGCGAGTGATGGAGTGTCACCAATGGCCAGGTTAAAAACAGTACGGATAAAAGTTAAATGATTGGCAATTGTCCGTTTTCCCAACTCTTTGTTGACCTGTAAAAACACCTGGTACTTTTTTAACAGGGAAACATTGATTTCCTTAAAACTGACATCCCCACCTTTTAGAAACTCTTTGAAGTATTTCAGCTTTGGCTTATCAGCTGCCAGTTGATTAAACTTCTTCTGTTTCTCTATCTGGTCTAAATAGTTCTGCGCCATTTTGAGGAAGGATTGTTTAATCCTGCCCTTTACAAACTCTGCCTTCAATGACGCGGCTGTTATGGTCTTACCTTCCAACTCCAACTCAATCAGCCGGTCGTTGACCTCTGCCACCTTCTTACGCAGATAATTATTCAATCGTGCTGATCCCGGGCAAGACTTACGCACACGATGACCATTCACGTCCCAGTGGTTCTTATCGACATATTGACTTAAAAAGATCAGGGCGGATTTTCTGTCCTTAATGATTTGAATTGCCAAAGGATACTTGCCTTCGGGATTGATTTTGTTCTTGAGAACGACTTTGATGGAGGCCATAGAAAACTGATTTAGAGTCACTAAGATACGACATTAGGTCGAACATAGGTCAAGCAAATTGCAGTTTTTTATGTGATTCTATGCCCTAATATGATTTTTAACATTCACCTAATCAACACATATTAAATCATTTAGCACCATATGACATCAATGCTGTCAAGATTTTAAATTCTGACAGGTCTTAATCACAATCAAGCTCCGCACGTCTCAGCGTTCTTTCCGTTGTGGTAAAGTAAACTTGCTTCAACGCAGAGGTGGGGAGTTCGCAAAGTAGCGCAGAAGCTATTAGTGTATAGAACTACAGGGTTATAATTTCGTAATCTTTCCAATAAACGCCCTTTCCTCATTTCCAATCTTAATTAAATAACTGCCCGTTGGGAGGCTACCCATCTCAATAGTTCCTTTTTCGGGGCCATTGATGTTGATGACAGTGGTTTTCAAAAGCTTGCCATTAATATCCATTACTTCCACATTTCCGCGGATAGGATCATGGCCGGTGTAGTTGTAGTTTACGGTTTGTCCGGTGGTTGAGCTTGGGTAAAGTTCAAAACCCTTTATCATTTTCCATTCATCCAAACCAATGGTGCCTCGGGTATAGCGGGCATAAAATGGTTCTGCAGCCTGAATTCCATTAGCCGTTTGTATAGTCCAGATAAAGTATCGGCTCTGTCCCTTTGGTAATGAGGAAATATTGAGCACACTGTCCATGCGCCAGTAGTTCAGTGTGAAGGTGGTGTCTGCTCCGCCATTGTCTGCTATGAGTTTAGCTTTTGGTGGACTGAAGTTTCCACCAACGGCATCAAAATACCACCAGTAGGTTTCGGGAGTTTTGGTGGCTACTTTATCCCAGCTGTAGGTGATGGCTTGAGCGCCCCAACCTTGTAAGTTAATCTGGCTGCTATCTGCGGGCAAGCGCAGGTTAAAGGTTACTTGTGGCGCAAGACTTCCTAAAACATACTGTCTGCTGGTATTGGCGGTAAGTGAAATTTTTCCTCCTGCCGGGGCAGTTGACGAAAGCGTCCATGCAGCACCTGTTTTGTAAAGTAACCGTAACGCCCCGCTGCTCAATACCCCGGGGAAACCCCTGTAATCATAATCCAATTTGTAGGAAGGAGAAGTTCCTCCGCTTACAAACACGCCCCAATAGCGGCTGTTTAGCAATCCAAATACGCCTGTTGGCGGAATGCTATCAGGGTGGCTGCCATTTACAAGGTAAAGCTGAATACCTGCTGGCGCCCCGGAAACATTACTTACCGTCATGCTATCCATATCGGGATGGCGAAGGTGGAGGGAGGCTCCTGTCCATGCCGTTGGGAAAAGGGCAACGCTGGTGTCGCCAATATGCGCTCCGGAACCTCTCCATGAAGGAGCAGGGGTGCTCAATGACATATTAAAACTATTTGAACTAAGGTCGGCCACAGAGGTGCCGGAGCCTTCGTCAAAGCGATAGTAGGCACGCAATCCGGTTTCGCTTCCTGTAAGTTTTTTACACATACGGTCTCTGATCTCATTTAGTGTAAGTGCTTTGCCCCAAATCCGTACTTCGTCTATCTGACCATTAAATTCACGGCTTTGAGAGGCATCTGCCATACGGCCAATTCTCAGTTCACGTAATGAGGGCTTGATCGTTCCGGTATAGGGCGAGCTGGCCACTTCCACTCCATTGAGGTAAACTTTTAAAACTGATCCGTTGAAGGTTCCGGCCACATGCTGCCATTGGTTAGTGGTCATTAACGCTGGGCTCACGGCCTCTTCCCATCCGGAGCCAGTTGCAATATTGAATGATAGTTTACCATTGTCGCCACAGCGCAAAACATAACCCTCCTCGCCATTTCCGCCTGTCCAGGCATCAGTACTTACTATGGTATTTACCCAGGATGTAGCTCCAAAGGATGTAGGGTAAATCCAGGCCTCAACAGATAAGGCCGTGGTTGGATTTAAAAGAGGGCTGTTGGGAGTGGATGTGTAGCTGGTTCCGGTAAACTCGAGGGTATTTCCGGCACCTGGTTGGGCTAAGCTGCATAGGCTGACCAGAGCCAGAAAACAGAAAGGTAATATTGATTTCATAATAGAGGTTTTAGTTAAACCAAATGTAGTAATTGATTTACCTATATAAATCCCCAATTATTTAAAAGCCAATTTAATTGGATGGAGAAATTCCGTAATTACGGTTAATAAGTTGCTTTACATCTGACAGGGGATAATTGTCCGTTGCCAGGTGTCGTATGGCTACACCATCCAATAAGGCAGAGAGGTACAATGCTTCGGCATGTGGTTGGTGATATCCCAAAAAACGGAAAATTTCCTCAAAGGCTGCTTCCCATTGTTTTTTGCCCGTGGCAATCATGGCTTTCAGATCTTCAGAAACTGTATTTTGAAGTGTGAGAAGTAGTGAAAACCTTCGCAGCTCTGCCTGAGTTTGTAAATAATAAAATGATAAATCCACCAGTTTCCTGAGGTTTTCAAGAGGTGGAGCTGTGCTGTCCCAATCCATTTTGTGTACCGTTTCACTTTGGTAGTGGGCAAAAATTCCCTTCAACAGTTCCTCCTTGCTGGTGAAGTAGTGATACATCAAACCCTTGCTAAGTCCTGCCTCGCGGGCAATTTGGGCTACGCTGGTATCTCTGTAGCCCTGCCGCGAAAACAACCGGAAGGCGGTGGTTACTATTAATTCCTTAGTGTCGGGTTTTGTTGGATTTTCTGTAGTTGCCATAGTGCTGACTTGTTGGTCAGCCAAATGTAGTTTAGCGGATGCAGTGGTGCAATAGGTTCAGGATTATTTTAATTTGGCCCCAAAGTGATATCAGCTATCCATTGTAAACCTCAAAATTGAGGCGAGGAAGTTATTTAATTTAACCCCTTTGGGTTGTTTCCCGGCATTTGTATGCCTCCTTTTTTAGCACTTTTGCTAAGAATGAATTTTTGCCAGAACCAGGAAGTACGTGAAAAACATCTTATTGAAAGGTATAAAGAACCAATGGTTCAAGCGAGTTCGCGCCAATAGCGATAAATCGTTTTATCGGATATTGGGTATGCGCAGAAGCGGTAACCACGCCATTATCAACTGGTTGTTGGGACATATGGAGGGATCCATCATTTTTCTGGACAACATGCAACAGCACGAACCTTTGATTACACCCAACAAAAAATTGATACCTGCCTTGGGCAAAAGTAATTTGTTGGTATCTCATGAGGATCGCCCTCTCACAGATTTTTTCCTCAACTATAGTGAGGGACTATTTGGAAAGGCCAGTGAGAAGTATGTTTTCCTTATTCTCCGTGATCCATATAATTGGCTGGCCAGTTGGTATGCCTGGCAGGATGAACTGGGGGATCGCTTCCGTGAAGACATGGAGTTTAGGGCACACACCATAAATTTATGGAAGGACTATGCGCGGGTTTTTATTGAATGGCAAAGTAGAGAACTGACAAATGGTGATTCCACAGAAATGAGGATAGGTATAAACTACAATCGCTGGACCCAGGAAGTTGAATACAGAAAAGCTTTAGCCAAAAAGCTCGGTTTAAGATTCACCGACAAGGGACGCCAGAAGATGAGTGTAAACGGCTATGGAAGTTCCTTTGATGGCATGGTCTACAATGGCAGAGCTTCAGAACTAAGGGTTTTGGACCGCTGGAAGAAGTTTGAAAATGATACCGCCTTTCAAGCCTGTTTTGATGATGAAATCAGGGAGCTTGGAAATATGATTTTTCCGGAGGTGAAACCAGGTTTCTAAAATGCTGAGGGCTTGAGGATATTGATATGCTTGCGGTCAAAGTCTATCAGGCCTTCATCTCGCAGCTCATTTAATGTAGTAGTAACTGTTTGGCGAGAGGTGCCAATGAGATTGGCGATATTTTTATGAGTATAAAAATGCTCAACTCTTACGGTATCGCCAGTTTTCGTTCCCTTTTCTATGGCCAGCTCACGGATAAAGTCCATTAATCTTGAGCGCACATCCTTAAAAATAAGGTTATCAATTCTGCGCTCCATCTTCCTCATGCGAAAGCCAATCCACTTGTAGATTTTAAAGGTAAACTCTTGATTATCGTGCATAAGCTCGTAAACCTGGTCTTTACGAACAGGGCACACCGTGGTATTGTCGTCCATGGCTTCGGCAATTTCGGTTCGTTTTTCTTCGCCTAGTATAGACAGTTCGCCAAACATTTCTCCTTTGCCCAGTATGGCGCGCACTACTTCTTCGCCATCTTCACTGTAATTGAGTATGCGCACTTTACCACTGGCAATAAGGTACATGGTTGTGGAGGGGTCATCTGTGAAGTAGATGTTTTCTCCCTTGGAATAATGTTTAAAATGATCACCTTCATCAGCGTGAGCCTGCAGTTTGTGCGGACACATTACATTAAAAAGGTTAACATCATCTAAAAGCCAAAATCGAGCGTCCATAGTAATAGGATTAAACAACTGTAAAAATAGGAAATGAAAATCACGAAAATCTCACGGATTGCGGCACTTTACTCAAAAGTTATGCCGCGGAGGGATCGGTTATCATAAATCAATGTTTGAACGCTAATTGTGTTTTTATTTGGCTGTTTTGAATTTACTGTCTCTCACCAAAATACTTATCTTTCAGAATAATAATCCAAGTGTAAATCTCAAAAACCAACCTTATGAACTTGAGTGCAAACCTAAGTCTGACAGAAGTAACCAAAAGCCAAACCGCCATACGTCACGGTATTGACAATACCCCAAATGCTGCGCAGTTGGAAAACCTGAAGAGGGTGGCTGAGAAAATATTTCAGCCGGTACGTGAGCATTTTGCAACACCCATTTATGTGAGCTCTGGGTTTAGATGTGTGGAGCTCAATACCCATATTGGCGGCTCAGCCACGAGTAGCCATTGCAATGGCGAAGCCTTGGACCTTGATATGGATGGCCGTGGCAGTATTACCAATCGCCAGATATTTGACTATGTACGGGCAAACCTCCAGTTTGACCAACTGATTTACGAATTTGGGGATGATCAAAACCCTGGCTGGGTGCACATTGGCATCAAAAAAGACAATAACCGAAATCAGGTATTACGTGCCACGAGGGTTAATGGGAAGACTGCTTATAGCGTGATGTGATTGTGATGCTTCATCTAGCCTAAAACGAATACTTTAATCTGCCATAAATAGAAGAAGACAGCCATTCCACCTGATTGTTTTCCAACGGATTTTCGGAAATGAAATACTGAACTACCAGCGAGGCATCCAAATTCTTGCTTAGCGAATAGCTAAGGGTAGGGAAGAGAATGAAGTTGTTTAACTCCGGAGTAAACATTGCCGCAAGGTCGGCCCTGAATAAGGGCGTGATGTTAAACCCGGCTGAAACCAGTATAGTGTGTTTAAAGATGAAAATATCCTTGGCACTAAGCAATCGGGTGTTTAACGAAGTGAAGTCTGCAATGCCAGGACTGGCGCTGCCCAAATCGTTATACAAGTAGGAAATTTGGCCGTACAGCCCCGAACTGAACATATAGTCAAGAGAGAGGGAGCTGGTAAAGTTACTTTGGGTTTGGGCGGTGAGTGGAGCATAATAATTGGCTTCTCCCTTAAATCCTGCATTTTTAATATTTCCGGCCCAGCCGAGGCCTGTTACGATATCCTGTTTAAAATATCCTCCCAAAAATTGAAAATCGTAATTCCATTTATTGGTTTTGAAGAGCAGTGCGCCAACAGATTGACTGAAATTGCGGGCGGGTGAAAAGGCCAGCTCCACAGTGTTTTTAAAATTTGGGAAGTACTGAACCCTCAGCGCATCAGAACCCGGCCGTTCTTCATAGTCAAAGTCCAGATAATTGTATTGATTAAAAATATCATTGGGATTCCATACGGTATTTACACCCCAGTTGATGCGTTGTCGGCCAAGCCTTATCATCCATTTTTTAGATTCCCACTGTGCCCAAAGACGATCAAAGATGGTGTGAAGTAATAGCTCGTTGCTATCCCAATAAAGGTAGGAGAGGTCCATTAAACCCATATCTTCATCCAGGGTATTATAAAATGTGGCATCTTCCTTCACGCGGTAGCCATAAAACATGCGGTTGCGCATGCCTACTCCAAAAGTTAGTTTTTTGGTAGGGTAATATTTCAGGTCAAATCGGTTGTGCATCAGGTAATCCTCAGAACTGGAAGGTATGGCATTACTAATGATGGGAGGGAGGTAATCCTTATTAAAGTGACTGAAGGTGCCGAGTGCTTTCAGGTAGCCCGATAGGTCGATTTTGCTTTGTGTGGAATCCTGAGCACTGGCAATGCACAGGGTGGTGAGAAGTACAAGTATAAGAGTTTTTATCCTGGAGCTTTTTAGCTTCAACGCAGAGAAGCTGAGCGCGCAGAGTTTCGCAGAGGTTGCCATATGCCAACTATCAACTGGCCGCTGAGCTTTATTAACTTCCCATTTCATGCTCTCTACTGCTTACTTGTACATCACTCTTAATCTTTCCATCCTCCACGGTTATCACTCTTCGGGCTCGGTCGATCACCCTTTGGTCGTGGGTGGCAAATACAAAAGTCATATTTTCCTCTTTGTTGAGTCGGGCCATAATGTCTAGCAGGTTGGCAGTAGAGTGGCTATCCAGATTGGCCGTAGGCTCATCAGCCAGCACAAAGGCCGGGCGTGAAGCTAAAGCTCTGGCCACAGCCACACGCTGTTGTTGGCCGCCACTTAATTCCGTTGGTCGTTTATTGGTTTTATCGCCAATGCCAACAGCCTCCAGCAATTGTTTGGAACGTGATTCCCGCTCTTGCTTATCCCATTTTTGCAGCAGCATGATAAACTCTACATTTTCTTTAGCGGTAAGCACCGGAATAAGGTTGTACGCCTGAAACACAAAGCCAATGTGCTTGAGCCTAAAATTGATCAGTTCATTATCCGATAGTTGTCCGATCTGTTTGCCATCCACAATCACTTCACCGGCAGTGGGTTTGTCCAATCCGCCAATTAGGTTGAGTAAAGTGGTTTTACCCGAGCCGGATGGCCCAACGATAGCCGTAAATTCACCTTTCTCCACCTTTAGGTTTATACCATCTACGGCCTTAATGGTATGGTCTCCATCCTGATAGCTGCGCTCGAGGTTTTTGGTTTCAATTACTACAGACATATTTATTTTATTTAGTTCAAGTGATTTTGTCATGGTCTTTGCCCGTTGGAGCAAAAACACACGCCAAAATCAGCTGGCGTCTTGTTTTTAAATCTGCAGGTTTGTACCTGCAGCTATTACTATGTGACCCCTCTGGGGTCATTATCCTTTTACGCTTCTTCTACCTTCCTCTAGCATGGCTGAGTTAGAAAGTTCGCTGACGAGGCCGTGCTCCGGGTGAAAAAGCGCAGTTACCTTTTGTGTAATGAGCATTTTAAAGCCGAGCACAACGAAGTCAGCGGGATTTGTAACCAGCCATCATATCGTTCGTATAGCTTCCACAGGATTCATCTTTAAAGCCCTGCGTGCCGGCCAAATAGACGACACCAAAGCCATGATCATTACAATAGCGGCCGTTCCAAAATAGAAGCTGGTGACTACCTCGGGGTAGATAATACTTTCCATACCCAGACTTTCAAGGCCTTTGCCAAATACGCCAAGGTCTATGCCTGTGGCTCCCGTCCATCTAATAGTAATGTAGCCTAGCAAAATACCCAGTGGCCCGCCACAAATGGCCAGTAGAAGCGTTTCAAAAAGAATCATAAAAAACAGGCGTGTTTTACTCATCCCAACACCCATCAGCATTCCCAGCTCCTTGCGCCTTTCTAATACAGACATAAGCATGGTGTTTATTATCCCAAAAGAAAGTGCCATCATAATAATGCCGATAATGATGTAGAGCATGGTGCTCATAAGTTCATCGGCATAAGCCAGTTCTGGAGCGAGCTCCTTCCAGCTTCGGATGTCTGAATTGGGAAACTGCTTTTTCAGTTGATCTTTAAAAGCTGCCAAATCTTCTTCGTTTTTAAGGAGAAGGGCAACCTCATGTGAGCCCTCTTCACGGCCAATTAAGTTTAGCAAATCCGTATTGCGAACAAACACCTGCATTTTTTCCTGCTGGCTGGAGGTAACATCATATATACCCCGCACTTTGAAGGCACTTGAAATGATGTTGCCACTTTCATCCGTAAAGGTGATCACCACTTTTGAGCCAATCCTTACATCCATTTTTTCGGCCAGGGCCATTCCAATTAAAATTGGATTTCTACCCTTTTCACCAATGTACTTGCCTGAATCTACTTTACTCTCCAATCCTGTTACCCTGGCTTCAGAGGCAGGGTCTATGCCTGTTATTTTAATACCTGAAGTGTAGTGAGCGGAGGCAATCATTCCATTAATAAGCACGCGGTTGGTAAAGCTTTTTACCTGCTCTGAGCTTTGTAAAAAATCCTCTACCTCAGAAGGTTCGTTCAGCCAGTAGTTTAGTTTTTGCTCCTCCTGCCAATGCTTATTGTGAATCTGTATATGAGAGAGGTTGTTGTTTATCATGCTTCGGGTACGCTGGGCATTTAACCCAAAGGAGAAGCCGCCTACAGCTACCCCAGACCATATACCCAAAACAATGGAGCCGATTACAACCAGGCTGCGCAGGCGATTACGCCATATATTTCGCCATGCTATTTTTAAGATTGTTTTCATCTTCTCATGGCATTTACAGGGTTTAGGCGATAGATGATCCACACGGCATATAAGCCCAATATCATGGTGATAATTAATACTCCGGCCCCATGTATCAGAGGGATGGAGGGATCTATACTGGCCGGCATCAGCGGTTCAAAGCCATATTCCGTCATGGCATCATCCATTGCTCCGGTTAGCTTTATGGGGTTGTAATGGTAAAAGTAGGTGATGGGTAGTGCCAATATCCCTCCGGCAATAAGGCCAATCAGAGATAGAAAAACTGTTTCCAGGTAAGTGATCAGGGCAATACGCCAGCGGCTCATGCCAATGGAAATTAAAATTCCGAACTCCGGAATTCTTTCTGCGGTAAGCATTAAGATGGTTCCAAATACGCCAAAGCTAATTACCAGGTAAAGGATGAAGAGGATGATTAATCCGCCCGCACTATCTGCCTCCATGGCCTGTATGAGCTCGGGCATCATTTCGCGCCAGGTCATAATTTCATATTGAGCTGTATCGAGTTTGGCCGTGAGTTTGGTTTTTACATCTTCAAAATCATCTGGGTCATCAGGTACAATCACCAGTGAGCTGGCCCTGTTTTCGGCTCCATATAAAAACTGCGCTTCCTTAAGGGGCATATAGGCGAGGCTGTTGTTTAGATCAGGAGTGTTAATTTTCACTATACCCTTAATTGGATACTGGCCATTTGCGCTTACACCGTGATAGCCCTGACCGATCATCACAGCTGTATCTCCGGGGGACACATCAAAATAATCTGCCAAACCCTCAGCCAGTATCAGCTGTTGTTCATTGTCTGAAAATACAGCCCCCTGGTGCAGATTTTCATCCATATTAAAGTACTGCTGCTCCTTTTCGGGAATAATCCCCATGATAAGTGCCCCTTTAGTGTCATTACCTGTTGAGAGCAGGCTAAAGCTTTCGAGCCGTGGAACAATATCGATCACACCCTCGGTGCTGCGTATGGTTTCCATCAGCTCGTCCGAAAGCTCCAGTGATTTTTCTAGAGAACGCTCATCCCAATAGCCCTTGGTATGTACTTGTAAATAGCCGGTACTGCTGTTAATTACATTGGTGTACACATTGTCATAAGTGCCCAGTTGCATAGATCGCATGCAAATAGCAAAGAAGAGGGCAAAGGTTACCGAGGCAGCCGTGATGAGGCTTCTGCGCTTGTTGCGCCATATATTTCGCCAGGCCAGTTTAAAAAGCATCAGCGTAGGCGTTTCATATTTTGGGTGGTGAAAAATCCTTCGGATATTTCCACGTCAAATTCCAGATTTTGATAGGTGAGAATGGTACGATGACCGTCCTCATTTACGGGCGTCATTATCAATTTGGAAGGTAAAAGACGTCCTCCCAGTTTTTTGATTTCCTTTCCCTCCATAATGTTTACCAATTCGTTTTCCTCATCATAAAATTCGGAGCGCAACTGCAGGTATTCGTCCTTACTGATGTACACTACAATTTTACCCCAAACCACGGGAGCATTGGGTTTGGGTTCCAGTATAATTTTCCAGGCCTCGCGCCCATCTATGGTTTTGGTGCCATCCAGTTTATGGTTGTAATCCCTTTCCAGCGAAGATTCCTGAACCAGATCATCATTGGTGAAATCAGATCCCATCCAGCTTTGCATCATCATGCTGGGGGGCATTTTTACGGTACGCTCAATGTTGGGGATCCAATTGTAAATCTCCTTGTCTTTTTTTAGAAACACAGTGCCCTGATCTCTTGCCGGAGCTGTAATCACTATCATGGAGTTCTCGGTGCCACTGCTCCACATTTTCATGCTTATTTCACGTTTCCAGCTGGGCCGCTCTATGGTCATCGTCATGGCGCCCTTACTGTTGGTGCCCCTGAGTTTGTCTTCCGATTTTTTTATGATTTCACTGGCCGTTTGGCCAAAGGATGTGGAAACTGCCAAAAGCAGAACCAGTATAGTATGGCTTTTCATAAGTTGTAACGCTTTAAAAGTTTTTGTTCCATTTTATCGATTGGGTAATCTTTTATAACCATAAATCCCAGGCCCGTTCCATCCAGGAAGGCTCCTAAGTAATAGGCCTCCAGTTCAGGATCGTCATAGCCCAGCTGTTCGAAGGTTTGCTCATACTGCTTCATCATTCCGTTTTTCTGAGCTTCCAATACTTCCTCCAGATTAGCCATTACTGCAGGCTGTATAGCCAGGGCAGTCATAAATCGCATTATGTGGGGCTGGGCTTTCATAAAATGTATGGAGCCGGTGATGAGCTGACGGAGTTGTTCTTTGGGCGTTTTTTTCTCCCAATCTTCCATCAGGCTTTGTCCTTCTACCACCATCATATCGAAAATGCCTTTCAACACATCTTCCTTACCACTAAAGTAGTGGTATATCAAACCCTTGGAAATGCCAGCTTCCTTGGCAATTTGGCTAACGGTAGTGCTGGAGTAGCCTTTTTCACCGAAGGCCTTTAAGGCGGCCATCACAATTTTCTGTCGCGTTTGCTCCAGTATTTTTAGGTTTTCTTCTTTGGTACGTGGCGCCATTTATTTTCTATTGACTAAAAAGTTAGTCAAAAATAAGGCAGGGAGATAAGACGGCCAAATATATAGGGGAGAGATTTGTTGTGGTTCACGCAAAAGGCGTGAAGATTGGAACGCTGATGAGGCGGATTTTGCGGATGGTCACTGATATACTTTTGTTTGTTGTGGTTCACGCAAAGAGCGCTAAGTGGGTGGGCAAAGGGCGCGAAGATTGGTGCGCTCCCGTTCGTGAATCGTCCACCCCATAACGGAAGAGCCTTCAGGCGGGATAACACAGATTTGATAGTTGGTCGCTGATCTGCTTAGTGTTCTTTGCGAGAAAACCTTGGCGGCTTTGCGTGCTGAGATTCTACCCCACTTTACGCAATATCTTCTCCATCTTTCTACCCTTAGCCAGTTCATCCACCAATTTATCCAGGTAGCGCACTTTTTGGGTGAGGACATTATCAAGATCCTCTACACGATACCCGCAAATAACGCCCTTAATGAGGCTGGCATTGGGGTTTAGTGCGGCCTTATCAAAAAACTCCGCAAAGGTTACTTTATCGTCTATCAGCTGCTGAAGTTTCTTTTCATCAAAGCCGGTTAACCATTCTATTACCTCATGTAGCTCACCTATGGTGCGGCCCTTCTTTTCCACTTTAGTGATGTAGTGCGGATATACCGAACTGAAGGTCATTTTAGCTATATGTTCGTTGTGTTCTGGTGTGGTGGTGCTCATACCTTTTAAATCTAATGTGTTTTTTGGAACCTGAGTTTCTATCTATATTCATTATCATCCCCCTGCCCCCCTTCAAAGGGGGAATAGGCCAAAGGGCCAGAGCCATATCTCCCCTTGAGAGCTTGTGCTGAGCTTGACGAAGTAGGAGAGCAAGAGGGGTGAAATTTGCCCGAGGTTACGGTTATTTCAACCTTTCCAACTGCCCTTTACGCTTTACTATGTTTTTATAGTCCCACTGTATCTCACGTGATTTTTTCAGCCAGCGTTTAAGGTATTCTTCATTAATCTCCTCGGCAGCGGTATAAAAAACAGAGGCATCCTTAAATTTCTTCCCACGCACATTAAGTCCTTCTTCTTCAAAATCGGCCCCGCTCCAAAACATTAACCGAATACCTGCTTTTTGTTTGCTATAGCCCACTATCGGATTACCCTCCAAAAACCAAACGGGGTGGGCGTGCCATATTTTGCTTTCGGCTTCGGAGAGTTCGTTGTCTAAAATTTGGGCCAAATGTTCACAGATTGGTTTGTCTCCGGGAGATTGGGTGTAATTGTAGGATTGGATTTCGGAGTTCATATCACGAATAATTTAAGAGCAAATCGAAATTAGCGTATTTACCCTCATCAGTATAAGGAAACTCTATACCTTCAAATTATGGATGAGCCTTTGGGGCAGGCCAAAAGATTAGTTCATGAGAATTGCTAAAAGGAGTTGATATTATTCCATTGGAATCACCTGCTGCAAATTCGCAGAACCTTCCTTTTATTCACTCAACTTTTGCTTAACCTCTTCAAAATTGTGCACTCCTTTCAATTTGTTGGTGTAGGATGTGGAGTAAATGTAGGTTCCCGGCTTCGTCTCAAACAGGTAAACCACGGCATCAAAATGTGTGCTTTCTTCTTTTGCTGTTTTCGTTAGGATAACAATATCTTTCAAGTTATCATCATTGACATCCTTAAACCCTACGGCCAGCATATTTACTTTCTTTGGAAATTCTAACATACCGGGGAGACTACCCACCTGATGCTTCCTTAGCACCAAAAAATCTAAACTTTCCGCTCTTTCAGCGGTGAGGAACCATATGGTATCATTATTCTCCCTGATCTCGATAAATGAATGTTCCGGAAAAATCTCGTAGCCCAAATACTGTGTAGTCAGTTTTCCATTTACAATATCCAACTCATCCGTTTTTAACTTCCTGAGATTGTTACCAAATGGAAATTCCAGATATGGAATCTTTCCCCTGTAAAAATATCCTTCATACTCATATCGGTAGCGCTCCAAAGTATCATTTGAATATGGAGTTTTTCGCTGCTCATTCCTAATCATTCCGTTGGCATAAAAATCTCTTTGCCAGGAACTTTTGAAATCTTTCTGTCTGAGCAAATTGCCGTTTTCATCAGCAACCCAACTGGTGGTGTCTGCCGGAACTGAACCCATACCGCGCCTTGCGGACTGATCCACTTTCAGGACTTCGTTTTCTCCTATGTTGATGTAAGTTGTGGTAGTAGACCAGTTAGCCTCGTAATAAAAGGTTCTGCGTCCGAGGGAGTCAAAACGAATTTCAGCCGGCCCCAATCCTCTGTCGCCTAAAGAATTCTTTAAAAGGGACTTTATGTTTCCATTTTCCCAGGTGGTGAGTCTGGAAGTATCTACCAGCCCATATTCATCAAAGTAATACTGCTTGAATTTATTCTCTGAGATAGGTTGTACCGCATCAATTCTGAAGTTGTTACCGCCATCATAAAGTTCGTACAGTTTTTTACCATCTGCACCGAAAAACTCAAATCTGAAAACCTCTTTTTGCCCTTTTTTATAGATGAACCTTGAAATAAGCTTAGAATCTTCGCCTATATGCGCAATATTATTTCTATAGGTGTAAACTTGTTTTAGCTGAGGTTCAAAAATTGAGTCATATTTCGGGAAACCTGAGGCATAATCATACTTTGTGATCTGAATCAAATCCCATCTCTCTTGTTCAAAATTGTATTTATATTTCTTCCGCAATAAGTGACCTTGTTCTATCTTTTCCAGCTCCTGGCCGTAACTACAAAAAGAGAGGCTTATTAGTGAAATCAATATTGGAAGAGTTTTATATGTTTTAAGCATTGGAAGAGCTTTAAAGGCAAATATACACGATGGGCCAAGTAGCTGTGTAGATAATTAACGGTTCAAATTATCGTATTGAAAACTGTTAGAGAGCAGGTTTGTATAATCACAGTGCAAAGGCCTCTGGAGGAAAAAATACCACTTTTTTGCCTCATTTCAATTTACGCGCAAATTTCACAAAGCGGCAAGCTGCTTTAGAAAAGGAACTTTACAAACAACTATCTTTAACCGTTTTTATCCTACCCGTTTCCAGCTTCCATGTTTTGGTAAAGTAATGTGGCAGCCTTTGTTTTTCATATGGGATGAAGAATTCATAAACGCCAAGAACGCCAGAGCTACCAATTGCCACAAATTCTTGATCAGCCTTTCCTGTGGCCGTATCTCTCAACCAGATATGGATGTATTGACCATTGTACTCTTTTATATCATGTTCTCTTACTTCCTGATTGAATAGAAACCACGAGCATAATATCTTTTTGGAAAACACGAGTGAATCAGTGAAATAGGAGAGGTAATAATTGTCTTCTGACTCTTTAGAAACCACAATTCTCGGAATTTCTGAATTACATTTTTTGTGGCCTTTAAAGTCATTAGAAATAATTGATACCGCAGAATACGAGTTACAGAGGTTATCCAAAAAGTTGGTCATCGGCTGAATCACCTTTTCTCCGCTTTCGGTTTTTTGAATCACCTTGAAGTATTCTCTTCTTTCATAAACACCTCTGGTAATTTTTAAAGTGCTGTCAACGGCTTCAAAGGTTTGAATAACGGTACCATCTTCCAAAGTTTTGGTGTAGAGCTTGTGCATTTTGAAACCGGGTTCGATCTTTTTCTCAATTTGGGTTTCAATTATGGTATCAACAGCATTAGTATCAGTCTGCTGCTTTTTTACAGAAGTGGTCCCCGGCTGGTTACAAGCCAACAGTGTGAGACAAAGTAATATGGAGAGGTATTTCATTTAGGATGTGGTGGAAAAAAACAAGGTATAGCGGAAGACTTTTGGGAAGGTCCAAATTAACGTTGGAAGAATATTTGATTAAGTAATCATCTCCCAATAGGTCTACATATAAAACTGCGCTACAACGCCATCTGTCAGATCATCGAAAGTCAGAATTTCAATGTCTTTATAGTCCTCAATAATATCTTTCCAATCATCTGCAGAAAACTCCCACCTTCTTCCAACAACTAGAATTCTTCGAGGGTTTTTTACGTCAAATCCATATTTTTCCTTTACCCACTTTCTGTTATTTGGATCTTGAAAATATTCCTTATAAACTCTTGTCTGTGCGATGTAGGAATTAATTTCCGCAGAAAAGGCTTCTCGATTAGTTTTACCGACTATTGCACTCGACTTGAGAGTTGGAAGTTTAAATTCAACTATGTCTGCAAAACCATTTGGTCTGATTACAAAAAAGTCAGGTTTAATTCCATTTTTCTTTTCAGATTGCCATTCGCATAAAACTTGTGATCGTATTTCACTTGACAAAGTACCCATACACAAAATGAATTGGTTCTTTGCTTGTTCAAGAAAAGTGGTCAATTGTGTTTCGGTGGTGCTGTTATTACCTAGCAATTCAAGAAACCGATTGATTTGAGGTAGTTTATTGAATTTATAATCATGCTTAGGTGGAAGTGGGTATTTGTAATGAGCATCATGCTCTACGAGTTGTTTTAGCTCAAAAAGGGACAATTTAATTTCGTGAGTCTTCGCAGTTTCATTTTCAATTTTTAAGGGAAGGAAGTCCACCCATTTTATATGACGTGTTTTCAATCCGTTTTCATCAGCGTCAAAAAATCTTGCATTTACCATCCTTGAAAACTTGCCTTCTTCGAGATGGAATCCGGGCGCATTTATCCCCATCAAGCCATCCTGGGCCATCCAGTTCCATTTAAGATCGATTAGTTTATCCATGCCTTTATTGGTTGGAAATACTAGATCCTCGGAGAATGGAAGCAATGGTAGCGTGAAATCCCCCGCTGTACTTCTTAATTTAAAACCAATAATTTCATCAAGTAGATTTGTTTCTGAGTCGGCAAAATCGTAATGAGTTATCTCCACATATTTAGATTGGGGTAATTTTTCTGTAGTTTCTTTACCAAAATATTCTATTCCCAAGTGAGTGCGACCGATGTATAGAACAATCTGATCCTGTTCCAATAAGAAGGCGGTAAAGGTTTTGATCAAATTTTGGTTTTCCGATAGGTATTTGTACAAAGGATTCCAATAAGCTTCATTTAAAGCTTCTAAGATGGTTGAAACCGTTTTTGATTCTTCGACTGGTAAGGGTTTAGGTGTAAATGGATGTTCCATGGATCGAGAATGTATAATATTCTAAGTTCACTCGAAATTCATATGTTGAAAAGCAAGGTATTATTGCTAATGTATTAAAAAGAGGGTATCGAGGCTCCAGTTTAAAACTCCACCGTCAACATTCCCTGCACCAGCATATTTCCACCGGGCATCATACCAGATCCTTCGCGGATACCGCCCATGCGGCCTTCTATCCTTAGGTGAATGCGGTTGCGTTCATATTCCATAAAGCCTGCGGCTCCACTAAGGCCTTCTTGTAAATTAATATCCAATGAGGAACCAAGGCGCAGGGAACCCCCTCGGCCAAAGCGAAAACGGCCACTGAGTTGGGGACTCACTGTGGTGGTGTTTTCATCAAAAACTGTGGTTTATTTTCCGAAGAGGACAGCCTGCATCAAAGCCTATAACAGGTTATTCATAAAACTCCACAGAGTTGAGAATACTCATTTTTTCGTCAGTAAGATGTGGTTGGAGGGTATGCATAAAGGCAAAAACGATAGTGGCATTTTTTGAGGGCTGCAGATACAGGTCAATTTCTGCGGTTGCGCCATAATCTTCATATTTCAAATCATAGTCAAAGCGGATGTTTTGCCATGGGCCAAATTTTTTGGTTTGGGGTGAGGCTATCTGGCCGCTAACCTTTTCAACAGCTTGTGAAGCCTTTTTATTAATGGCATTTGCGGTTTCGTGCACTGAACTTTCTACTACGTATACTCGCATTTGAAGATCGGTATAGGTGGTTCCGTCCAGTCCCCAGCCCTCACTTCCGGCATGCAACAGGCAGGATGAAAATGGCAGGGCCTCATTCAAAATGAGGGCATATTCATGATCCCACTCGCCTTCGGCATCTTTTACATTTTTTAGTTGCTCTGCAGTAAGGTGAATATTAGGTTTGTCTGGGTATTGGTTTACCCATTCTACCCAAGCTTGAGGGATATGGAAGCTCAAATTATGATATGGAATCTTAAAGGTATTTCCATCAAGAATTACGCTTTCGCCTTTTTGCGGTTCAGCATCAGAATGAGATTGGGTAGACATATTGTTACAGGATGAGGTGAGTAAAATTAAACACAAAAGAGTCAAAAAACAGGTTTTCATTAGATAAGTATTAGGTAGTACGTCTGCGAGTACGTGTAGTGGTTTTCCATCCAATGCCTGTAATGGCACGTATGGCATCTACAAAGGGCTGATAGTTGGAGGAGCGTACAGTATTCCCAGATCCCATTATACTGCCCGGATCGGCAGCATAGGTGGCCGGGCCGCTACCGGCACCTCCGGGGTGATTGAGCCCCATCATATGGCCAAATTCATGTTCTACACCTCTTTGCATGCGTCCACCACCCATGTTTCGATTGTTGATGTCGCCTGAATCCAGGGATGCACTGCCCACAGCGGCTGAGCTCCTGAAAAAGGTTCCGGTTGCCACATTCACCACATTTACGGTGTGGTGTTCTCCAGATGTTACCGGCCTTAATCTGACTCGCACATTATAATGATCCAGATAGTTGTCGCTACGTGCTGCCGAGGGAATAAGTCCGTATTTCCAGCTCCACCTGTTTTGTATATTGCTTATAAATCCACTTTGCCAGGTATTGCGGTCGGTTGTCGTCCATCCTGGGCTGGGTATCATGGTGCCGTTAAAATCAGGATAGGTGCCGGCAGGTCTGAAGTTGAATTTTATTTTAACGTGCAAGGTGAGTAAGGCATCCTGGTGGTCAAGCTCAGCATTAAATTTACTTTGGAAGTTTCTTCTCCAATCTGATGCACGTGTTCGGATGCGTAGCAGTGCTGCTTCATCAGTAAGGCCTTCGGCCTCATATTCCTGAATAAGTGGGTTGAGGGTGTTTGCTCCCAACTTGCCATCCTGCTCCTGGTTATTTTCGGCTTGCCAACGTGCCACCGCGCGCACAAAGTCTTCATCAATGGCATATTCATCGTGTGAAAGACCTAAAACGTCTCTTATCAGGAGTAACTCATCTACATTTTGAAATCTTCTTTCGTTGTACCTGATGGCATCCCGTATTTCACTTTCGGATAACTCCTCCATTACCGGATTGGCATTGGGAGGGGCCAAGGCAAAATCCCTTTGAACCTTGTGGTTGTTCGAAGCCCCCTGCTGTACAGTATGTGTAAGTTCATGAGCCAGCAATCGTTTTCCTTCTCCCGTTTCCGGGGAATACTGGTTTGAGTTGAAGAAGATGTCATTACCTACTGTGAAGGCCCTGGCTCCTAATTCTCTGTTCATTTGAACAGCAGTACTGTTAGTATGCACTTTTACATTTTCAAAACCTGCTCCTATACCCCCTTCCATAAAGGTGCGGGTTTCGGTGGGCAAGCTTTGTCCACTGCCTCGCTGTGTATTTATTTGTTGTTCTATCCATGGGCTGGTTTGAGTTCCGCGTTCCTGGGAAGACGTTTTCATTTGTACCAAAGGCTTCATCTGAAGCTCTTCTTCTTCATCCTTCACCTGCCGCTGTACGCTTGGCTCACCTGAAACTACTTTTTGGGCCACAGTTTCGGCTTCCTGCTCAAAAGCATCATCCGGCTCACCAACAGCAAGCTTAGCCTGTACCAGAGGTGTGGCATTTGCCGCTGCCCTCGAACTTTCACCTGAATTGAAAAATGTCTTCATCCTTTATCCTTTTAAAAAAATGTTTTAAAGAGGTTCATTTGTTTCGGAGAGGTTTTTTATACAACTTTCCCTACTCCCTACTTCTGTCACCCTGAGTGATTCGGCTTTGTAAAAGCTGGATCGTATCGAAGGGTTAAACCGTCTTTCCCTCTTTCTGCAATTCCTTTCTGATTCCATCAATCACATCCGCATGACGGATAGTATTTCCACCGCGGTTTATCGCCAAAAGCGAACAATAGCGTATTACATTAATAATGGCTCCACCACTCATTTCATAGTTTTCGGCAATAGACTCAAGATCAAGATTGCCCTCTACTTTGCATTTAGTGGAAAAGCCTTCTTTCCACAATCTCAGCCTCTCTTCCTTCTTGGGTACAGGAAAGTTGACTATAGATTCAAACCGTCTTACAAAGGCATCATCCAGATTGCTTTTCATGTTACTGGCCAAAATGATGATGCCATCAAAGCCCTCAATGCGCTGCAAGAGGTAGCTCACTTCCTGATTGGCGTATTTGTCATGTGCATCTTCCACCTTGGTGCGTTTGCCAAACAGGGCATCCGCTTCATCAAAAAACAAAATCCAGCCTTTGTTTTCGGCCTGATCAAAAATTTTCGAAAGGTTCTTTTCGGTTTCCCCAATGTATTTGGATACCACAGTAGAAAGGTCAATGCGGTACACATCTCTTCCGGTGGCTTTTCCCAACAGGGAGGCTGTCATTGTTTTTCCTGTTCCCGGTGAGCCGTAAAATAAGGCTCTGTAGCCGGGTCTTAGTTTTTTGGCCAGTCCCCAATCCACCATCAAGGTATGTTGGTGTTCCAGCCAAACTTTCATTTCATTGATTTGATTCAACACATTTTTCTCCAATACCAAATCGCTCCACTCCAGTTTGGTGGTAAGCAGTTTTGCCGGGAAGTTGGTGCTGAAATCAGGTTTGTGAATTTCACCCGTGGTGATGCTGTCTATCACTTCCCGTTGCAGTTTTAGGCCACCACTTAAATAAGGTTCGCCATCAGAAACGGGTTCGAGTTTTAAAATACTATGACGGGCAAAAATGTGGTCACGGTCAAAGAGCTTCTGTAGTTCAAACCGCTGGCTGAGGTTATTTCCGGCAAGTACAAACATTGCCGTTTCGCCTGTTGGGAGAAAGCCTCCGTGAGTATTTCCCTTTAGGCCACCAAACTCCGTATAACCACGCTCGGTATTGTTGTTTTTCCTGAAAAAGACATCCAGTAACTGAGGCTTTACAAAGGGCGCCAGTGCCAGCATAAGTGCAATGCGCTCCGCAAATGAAAGCTGGTAGTAGTTCACAAATTTGGCATAGAGGGAGTTGTCCTTACCAAGTTCGGGCGGTTCAATTTGCCAGATGGATTCGGGGGCATTTTCAATGCCAAAATGTATTTGGAAGCGGGTATCCATCACCTGCGCCAGCCAGTAGAGTTCGCGCTCCAGGGCAGTGGCATTTTTATGCAAACTGGTGTCTACCATTCTACGTGCAGCGGCTTTGGCATCCATGGCAGTTTTATTAGGTTAATACTCCAAGGCAGGCTATTCATCAACACGTCAAAAGGACGTTGCTCCACTTTTAGTTTCCATCCCTGTTCGTTGTTTTCCATCCTTCCTTCTCGTTGTAAAAACGAAGTTTGAAACACCTCTAAAGAAGTGCTTCCAATGGTTTTCCAGTTTTGGACTACAGCTTTAATCAATTCTTTGCCGGCCTGCATTTCGGTAGCATTAATGGTGAAGGGTTTTCCACTTTCATCCATAGTGGGGACCAGATCATTAACATCCAGTCCACATAAAACTTTACTAAGTGGAAGGAGGTTTTCGGCAAGGGGCTCATCCGGTGAAACCAGAAAATGGAGCGTTCTCACGGCTTTTTCAGTACTCAGTCTATCTTTAAATTTATTGCCATTAGCCAACTTAATATTGCCGAAAAAACTGGACAGATATGGCCATAATAGAATCAATCCCGCATTTTTAATATAAATCACGCTGCTCATTTCCTCAGTGGTTTCGCTTTCGCTGAAATAGTCTTCCTCCGGGCTTTTTAAATCAGTTGATTGTGCATCTTTAAAGGTGTCGGCTAAGCTCTTTACCTTTTCAGGTATTGCATTTTTGGCTTCCGCCAGAAATGCTTTTCGCAACGTGATTGTCTCTTTATCGGTAAATTTTGAATCCACAGTCAATAGCTTGAATAAATGAATTATAAACTCTATTTCTGAAATATGCAGATTTCTGGAATAGATGGTAAGAGCCGCCATATTTACTTTAAGTGAAATAGACTTTGGTAAGACTGCTTTGAATACTTTTTTCCAAACCTTTAATTCCTTAAACGGTAAGAGTGCAGCCACCAATTTGCTGTGAATTTCTTTTGAAAACTGGATTTTTAGTCTTTCAAGAGACGGATTTTCAGCAATGGTGTGCAATAATTCCTTTCGTTCTGTTTCAGTTAGTGTGGAGAAGATGGCAGGCAATTCCGCCTCCATCTGTGCTAAACTGATTCCATTGGCATTCCACGAAAAGTGGCCGTTTTTCAGGAAAAACAGAAACTGTTGAAAAACACTCTGTTCTTTTGAAATGGCCATTAACACCTTAGCATCAATAGTGTTGGATTCATCTTTTAGCTGGGTTTGAAGGAGTTTTTTAATTTGCCTTAAAAGCTCCTTTTCAAAATCTTCAGGTGCTATTCGTCCCAAGTCAACTTCCAGCTTGTCGATTTTGTAGATGAGGTGTTCAGGAGCAATTTTGTCAAACAATTTTCCAAGTTCTTGTATTACACTCTCCTTAAACCTGCGCACCATATCATCGTGAAGGGCAACCCTTTCGGGGCCTTCATCGAGCGTAAGCTCCAAAATCTGCTTTTGGATGATATGGGTCATATTTCTATTTTTTGATGTTGGCTTTGGTCATGGTTTTTTCTTGCCTGCCCTTCGGTTAGGCTGAAAAAACACAGGCCAAAATCCCGCTGCCATATTTTTTGTTTGTCCAGCGCTATTGTACCGGACTATTTATATTTCGCCCCGTTGGGGCTGATAAGTGGCGTTTAGCATCATTTCTTTGTTCTTCCGGTGCTGGTGGTTGGTATCTTTCCTATTACCGTTTTTGTGGTTCCACCAGTTTTCACACCTAACACGGTTTTTCCTGTACCAGAACTCACAGTTTTGCCAGTTCCCGTACCGCCAGTAGTTGTCTTGCCGGTTTTAATGCTGGTGGCAGAGGAAACTTTAATGTCTGTTTTGGAAAATGCCTCACCCATAGCTTTAAGGCTCGCATTGCTGATTCCGGTAATGGTGAGGGGTAGGTTAGCTAATGCTGTGCGAGCCACTATGCTATCCACGCCAAGGTCATTGGTAAGAAAACTGCTTGCAACCTTACTGTCTCTGCCCAGCGAATCAATTCGAACAGTATTGGTACCTCTACCAACATTTATAGTGTTTGTTTTTGTACCTCCACCAGTAGTGTTGCCTCCACCGTTGTTTTTGAGTTGCGTTAGTAAGGTTTTCAAGTCTACCGTTACAGAAAATCCATTGCTGCACTTTCCTTTTTCAACTAATAAGGCCAATGTTTTGCGCGGCTCATTACTGCCGAATTGTAGTCCAACCTTGGGTCCGGGATTGGGAAGTTGATTTGTTTTTACTAACTCCTTGTTGCCATCATTCCAGGTGTATAGATCACAGGTGCGATCTATGGGTATCAGTTCCACAAAAATCGTCTGTCCTTCTGAATCAGTGGGGTTTACGCTAAATTCAGCATTGGGGCGCGTAATCAGAATCTGAATTTTTGCAGTGCGGCCATCTTTATCCGTATAGGTAAGCTCGTGTATTCCGGTTGGATTTGCAGCCGGGATAAATGAAAACTTACCATTATTTGCGTCCACGTTAAAGCTTCTGGTATTGGCTGATACTTTTCCACCTTCGGGCTTGGTAGTAAGGTTTATCACTTCCTGGTTATCTGCGCAAAAGCTGGTTTCTCCATTTTCAGTTTCAAAAATTAAAGGCTCTGCGGCTATACTTAAATTGTGGGTTACTACATCAAAACAGGCTTTGTTGGTGGCCGTGAGCTTTACGGTAAGCTCGTTGCCGGGATTGGTTACAAAAAAGCGTACTAAATCCTTGTCTGTACTGGTTTGTCCATTTACCTCCCACAGGAATGTATCCGCATTTTGCGAGTCATTGGCAATGGTTAGGAATACGCCATTCGGGGTTTTAGTCACGTTATTTTCCGTAAGGTCAAATTTGGCTGTTGGGGCCAAAACCACTTCCACCGTAAGGGATGCCGTTTTGCCCTCCACCTCGTAGGTCAGTGTTATAGCTCCCGGTTTTACACCTTTTGCGGTAGGGTTAAATCTCCAATCTCCATTTTCATCTTTAAATACACCATCACCTTTTACTTCTCCACCTTCAGGTGAAAGAATGAAGGGATAGGTGGCTTCATCTCTATCCGGCTGACAAAACACGGTTTTTGGCAAACCTATAGTAGCCTTTACCTGTGGGAAAACATAGGTAACCGGAGGACAATCGGAGCAACAGATATAGGGAAGGGAGAAATCTCCAACCACAACTTTATTGGTAATGCGACTAATGTCAAGCGTAAGTTGATTGGCTGCTAAAATATCATCGCGGCTTATGGCGACACTGCCAATATTTAGATTGGTGGAAATTCCGCTAATGTCTCTGCTCAAATTTGTTATCGCTTCAATATGTCCACTACTTGCCTTGGCTGCACTTGAGGATGGATCTCCCAAAAGTCCTAATCGTGATGCGGGAGTATTGGCTTTTGTAAAAATTCCGGTTCGGCTGAGATTTGCACTTAGCACATTACCGGATAATGATGGGCGACTTACTGAGGGAGGTGCGGCAAAGTTTTGATCGTGATAGATTAATACAAATGTTCCACCCCTGGGAACGCCACCGGTATGTTCCAGTCCGGGGTGCGATTTTGCATATTCTGATAGCAGACTTTGCTGCATGATTTTCTTTAATCGATTTTGATATTCGTCAAATAGAGCTTTGAAGCGGCTGGTATTGCAGTCAAACACAAAGCGATCCAAATGATCGGAGATATCCTCTTCATTGCCCACTTTTTGGAAATCATCATTATCAAGATTTTCCTTGATTTTGGTTTTAAATTCCTCGGCTTTTTCAATCAGCGTGGTGTAGGTTTCCTCAAAATCATCATAATCAAGTTCATTGAGATTATCCGGAATGGCAATTACCGCATCTTCAATTAGGGAGATCATTTGAAGTGGGTACTGAATCCGTAGGATAAGAGTGCCAACGGCTAAATTGGCAAAACTGGAAAACCTTCCAATAAAGGTGCTGAGCAGGTTTTGAATGTTATATGTGGTTTGTGAGGTTCCCACAAACTGTGTATTTACTATTTCGCCAATAGTCCCCATACGGCTTTGGCCTGTAGAGGCTTTTTTCATTATCTGACCATTTCCCGCACTGCTGCCGGTACCCGGGTTGTAATACTTGTAGCTGGATTTAGAATAATCCGAATAGTTAAATACCGCTTTGGTTTTGGAAGATGAGGATGTTTTTGAGCCCATTGTATCCGCTTTTTCTGTTTTGGGCTGGTAGTCAATATCAGCAAAGTAGTTGCTTTCCTTTGTCAAGAAGCAAAGCATCTCTGCTCTGAGCGATGCATATCCACTATCCAAATCCTGAAAAAAGCAGGTTTGGTCAATTATGGGTTCATCCGGTACGCGCCCCAGTTTTAGAGCCACAATGTCAAACGGAAGTCCATATTGGTCGCGCTGCTGCTGGATGCTCTCCAGGGCCGTTTTATAGTTTTTGCCCAAATGCCCTTCAATCCTGAAAAAGTCATTTTGCCCCAATCGAAAGCTTAAAGGCTGCCGCGTGGCGATGAATCTTTCCTTTTTATTTGCCTCGGCATACTTTTCTGAATGAAAGGATAGGTTAGCGCTGGCCCTGCACTTACGCTTCTTGTCATAATCCCAGTGGCGGTACAGGTTGGTTTTGCTGTTTACCTGATAGTAGTAGGGTATGGCTCGCTGCGAAAGCGCGTACATGGTGCTCTTACTGGGCGTGATTTCAATATTGTCAACTGAAGGCACTTCAAAGGTTTGAAGCATTAAAATCAACCTTTCGTATAGGCAACGTACCTTTTGGGTAAGGTGGTTTGGTGAGTCATGGATGGGAGAGGGGTACCAACGATGACGGTAGATGGATGGCTCACAATCGCCATTATCTATAACCTCGCCCAACATCAGGTGGCAACCAAAAAGGCTTTCATCGGGGCAGCACATGGACAGCAGATCGAAAGCCTCTTCCCTGAACTCATGATAGGCGTCTGTTAAGTCGTTTAAGTAATCATAAAAATACTGAAGAGATGTGGGGTTGTTCTTTGTAAGATTGTCATAGGCGTTAACAAGTGCCAGTTTTATTTTTTCCTCAGTAATCCGTTCATCTTGTATTCCTGCCAAAGCGGGCTGTAACAAATGCGAGGTGGCACCAATGGCCGAGGCCAGTTGAGGAATGCCGCTATTGATGGAATTTACATAAATGCCCTGCAAGGTGCCAAGCTGAATGCCGGGCACTTGCGGAACCACCACTCTTTCAATGTACACTTCGGGCAAGTGAAATACGCCATTTACGGCATTCTCAAGCGTGTTTTCGGTTTGGGCACTTTTAAATCCTTGTTTGTTGGATATAAGTTGCCTTAAGGCGGATTTCTCAACAAGAAGTTTGCGGATGGTGAAAATGCGCTTCTTGCCTTTGTCATTACAATCCTCGGGGATGCAGTTTTTTAATTCCTCATCCAGTTTTTCCAGGTATAACACCACCGCCAATTCATTCAGTGTGTTTTCCGAAATGGTGGAAATAGGGGATACATCAATGCTTTCCTCCAAAGCGGCTTCTTCCTGCGTCAGCATTTCCATCAGGCGCATTCCCTTTAGATCCGGATAGTCCACGGGATCCACATAGGCGTCTTCGCGGATATGGGTGCATATCGTTTCATCAAGTGCCACCAAATAACCTTCCGAGGTTATTCCGCAGCCCTTGCTAATAGTGATGTCCTTCCGTTTTCCGGATGATGAATAGCGGAGGTTTAGTCCGCAAACTATACCAATACCGATGAGTTTATTTCGCGTAAGCCGCTCCTGTTCTTCCAGGTAAATCACCAGGTCGTTGAGGTGCCCGGAGGTAAGCACCTGATCGGCTTCAAAAATGGGATATGTATTCGCTTTCATAACGCGGTGTTTTATATTCTGTATGTTCTTACTTCAAGTTTTCACCCTTGCGGGGATGTTGTTGACTTTTTTACAAAGCACCCCCACGGGGTGCCGGCTACACGACTGATTTTTTTCTATTTACAAGCAACCCCTACGGGGTATTTATTCGTTTTTTAAGCTTCTGCATTGGTTTTCCAATCCCCTCCAACAGGCAACACTGGCCTTGGCCAGTTAGCTGGGTCGAGCGAAGTCGAGACATTTTATCTTCATATTTCAATATCATCGTCCAATGGTTTAAACTGCCCAAGCACAGTGTTGCCCAACATTACAGGGTTCTTATTTTCACTATCCACACAATCATGTAAATGAGCCAGTGGGTGTATGTTCTTAAGGTTTTGGATAATTTCTACAACGGCAGCGAGCTTATTTTTCAGGGCTGTTGGGTTGGGCTCTTCCTTAACTTGTTCTTCCAGCCAATTGCGCCAGGCTTTTTCAAAAACCTTCATTTGCTCCTGATCTATCCAGCAAATTTTAAGTCCAATATGAGCCGGGATTTCCAGTCGCATGGTACGTTCGGCAAATCGCCTGAACTCCATTGAGCGGAAGCGCTCGGGCCAATAGGGCAGCACCACCGACACCCTGAAGGAGTATGGGTCTTCCTCCCCACAGGTTAGGCAGTTTTTATCTAAACATACTTCCAACAGTCTGTCATCTGTGGTTTTTGGTCGAAGTAATAAATGTTCTACCAGGTGCATGCCTTCTTCGGTACATTCGTTTTTCAGGAGGTATTTCAGTTCCTCAATATTTTTGTCACGAGCAGCTTCGGTTGGGTAAAACATACTGGTACCAATCACCTTGTTGTTTTTGGCAATCAGGTTGAAGTAAAAGGTGCCGTCTTCAGCAGTTTCTCTTTTGTATTGAGAGTCCAGCAATCCATTATCCTTTACGGAGGCAATTCCGTTTTTGGCGTTGTGCTCTTGGGTATATCCTTCGCTACGCAGCAATATATTTCCATTGTAGGTTTTTACGCGGAAGCGGAATTCCTCGGATGCATCTTCATAAATTTCAAAGAGGTCATCTGTCGGGCTGCATTCGAGTTTTCTGGTATAGAAATCATCAAAGCCCAAAAGGCGGCTTACGCGCTTTTCAAAACCCGAAACATTGGCAGTATTCCACAATTCATTTTCATCGGAGTAATCCAGTCCTTTTCCACGTTCGCTGCTCAGTTCCGGGTAGTCTCTCAAAAAACGGATTTTGTCTAAAATAAGTTCTTCCGGAGCCTCTGACTCTTTCAAAACATGAGTTAGCGCAGCATATTCTGAAAATTGCTCTCCAAAACGGGCAATTAAGTGGTTTAAAAAGCGGTTACGCCTTTCGCGGAATAGAGATTCATCTTCAAAAAGCCCCGCCAGTTCTGACTTCAGGGCAACGGCATCCCTATAAAATTCACTTTCAAAGTCTCCTTCTATAGAACTTATGTTGTCCAGATATTGAGAGAAATAGGTGTGTTCTACGCCCTCATTCCAGCTGTAAATGTTTTTAATGTTAGAAAGTTGGCTTAGGTAATTGGCCAATAACTGATCGAAAAACAAGAGATAGGATTTGAGCTGTTTGGCTTGCGCCATTCTCGCATTTTGTGCCTCTCGACTTAGGTTTTCATTCAGAGGTAATCCCTTTGCGCCAATTCCGTAAGTAAGCGGAAATTCGTTTTGTACAGTGTAGTGTTCTTCCAGGTTTCGAAGTTTCCCCTCCGGTATGGCTAGGTCAGTGTCATGATCCAGTAAGGCCATGCGTTCTGTCATGCCGTTTAGCATGTCCAGTTTTTCGAGGGTTTCCTCCAAATCGGCTATAAAGGGGATTTCGGATTTAAACAGTAAAAACTTGCTTTTACGAATAGCGAGCCGCGCTTTATGTCCATCAGATATGTCCAATGTCCACCTGCGACTGGTGGTCATTCGGTTACCCAATTCGTCATATTGGGTCATCATCAGATTTCGCACAGCCTTTACCCCAGGTATATCCATTATAATATTGATCATATCCGAAGCATAGAGGCAGGCGCCAAGCTTACTGTCGTTCAAATCTTCATCCAGAATGAACCCATGGTCAAGCATAGGGCCTTCAAAAATTTCAGATGGCGAAAACCCTTTGTCTAAAAGGTCTTTAAGGGTATGAGCAGGTATGGGCGGAGAAAGATAAAGCTGCAACTCATGATACACCTGTGCCTGAACAGTTTCGAGATCGGCATCGTTTTCGAGATCTAAATCGGCACAAATGGCTACATCCTCAATGGGCACGGTGTTGATGTCCAGAAAGTCCTCACATAAGTTTCGATTGGCCATCAGCTTACGTCTCGATTCGTCAATCAATTCGCCAATGCGTTTTAGCTTTTTCTGATATTTTGGGATAATTGCTCCAAAAGCGGTTTTCAGAAGTTCCGCCTCAATTTTATCAGAGGTGATTTCCGTTCCGTTTTTGTTGGATATGAAAGTGACTTTTACACCCAAAAGCTCAATGCTTTTGCTGGCACCACCACTTTTGTAGTTTAGGGTAAGGTCGCCCTGCCAGTAGGTTTTCTTAAGTTGTGGATTGGCCACACTCAGGCTGTTAATGCTTTCTGCTTCTGCGAAAGCAAGAAGATCATCATTGTCTTTGTTCCATTTCGGCAGGAGTACTTCTACAGTCACTCCTTGCAGGTCTCCTCTAAAAATCTTGTGTAAAAGGAGGGCGGAATTGAGGTCGCCCACTTCGCGATCTTCACCCAACTCCAGTAGGACGTGGTAGAGCCCGCGCAATTTTACTTCGGTCAAATCCGGAAGCTGGGTGGTGATTAGCCTGCTTTCATCACAATCGGCCCAAAGCGTTACCTCGCCACGCTCGGCACAGGTGAACCATGCATTATCCACACCTAAAATGTCAATAAGCAATTTGCGATAGTCCAGTTCAGTAAAGGCGCGGTTGGTTAGTATATTTTTTGCGGTGTGGAATTGAAATTTGTGTTCGCCCTCCGTAGCCTCGGCTACTATGTCTTTCATTTCAAATCCAGTACGGTATCCGAGGTCGGTAATGGCATACGCCATAACCTCCAGTATGGTAATCCCGGGGTCGTGGGTATTAAAATCCGTCCATAGCTTTGTGGCGATGGTTTCCAGATACTTTAAGCCTTCCTGACGGAGGAAGTAGTAATCCTGACTTTCACGGAGACTTGGATTTTGCGATATGGTTATAGACTGGCTCACGTTACGCACACTTTTTCAATGGTTATATCATGTTCTTCTTGTGGCACCGAAACCAGGATGGATCTGCCGGTACTGGCAATAGCCTCTTTCACTTCCTTTCTTGGATTGTTGCCAATAATTTGGAAAATCCTCAAATCGCGGAGGTAGTTTACATATTCCCTTTCCTCTATGTAGTCCAGAATCACGGATTCATGCAGGCTTCCGCCAAAATCAATTCGCGCTTCTTCATCAAAGGCCCAGGGCGATAAAAATCGGGTGATGTCCTCTTTCAGTTTCTTTCTATAAAGGGTTTCGTCCAGTCCTTCGTGTAGCTCCACCACACACACTACCTGTACTTGCTCAAATTGAGGATTGTCTACAGTAAGGCTAGCCCATTTGGAAGTATGTAGCTTTAGGAAATTTTCAATTTCATTTCGCAAGGCCTTGCTGGTGTATGGTTCCAGAGGATTGGCCGCCAGGTCACTTTTTGTGTTTGGAATTGGGATAATAGCCAAATGTCCTGGTCTTTTTTCGTTGTATACGTCTTGTCCGATTTGGGTATGCGGCAGGCATTTCAATTTATAAATGGCCGGAAAATGTTCTAAAACCAGGTGTTCATAATCCCAAATGGTAATAGCCCGCTCCTTATGTCGCAGCCTTTCGCTTACACGGATGTAAAAGCTATCGTCAGCCTCGGCACTTCTGCCACCAAAGGAATTGAAGGGCTGTGATATCTTTTTGATGGAAGCATCCTTTACCACAAGCCCGCTTACGGTGCCCGCTTCAAGTGATGTGGCCAGAAAATTAGGGTCATTGTTTTTATCTACAAAAGTGGCCCTCACAGCTTGAGCCATTACGGCTATGGCTTCACTTACTCCATCGGTATCAGTTTCAACGTGGGCCCTCAACCAGTGGTAGCCTTTGCTCAGTAATGTATTATCACTATTCATTCCTTTCGGGAAAGAGAAGGTGATGATGCCGCTTTTTACCAAATTGTCTGTAGTATCAGCCACTTCAATGTTTTGAAACGCTACCCAGTTGTTTTTACTGAGATAGCTCCAATGAACAGGGGGATTGTCTTTTAATGGATTTTCACTGCCCTCTGCCAACTGAAATAAAATAGACAGATTTTGGGGTGGCTTTAAATCCTTAATACCAATATAAAAATGCCCTTCGCCAGCAAACTGAGGCAGTAGTGCGATGTTTTCGGAAGTGGCTAGCAGGTAAGGGTGCAGTTCATGCGCACCAAAAACTCCTGCGTGGAAAAACTGAGCAGTACGGTTTTCAAATGCTGCGGGCTGTAGTTTTTCATTTACCGGAAATGCCGTGAAATCAATGGTTTGTGCGGCAGTATAATTTAAGCTAACCGATGAAACTTCCGGGGTGAAGGGTTGCTCAGGCGCGGAGTGGGTATCGGGGTCAATAGCTGCGGAAGTAAGGAGGTTGGGATAATCCGAATGACCAAAATCGGGCTTTTGTAGTTTGAGTTTCATCAATATGGTTTCTTCAAACTCATCTTCCACCAGGCCATCGTTTATGTTTTTAATGTTGTTGAGATTTGAGAAATCCTTTTCAAAAGTGCCAAGGCCTGATGTGCCACTGGCTTCCGTTAAGTATTGAATAAGAGGGTGGTTTGGGTCAAAGCTCCCGGGAAAAAGGAAAATCAGTAAGAAAATGAGCGAGATAAGCTCCTGTAGGGTTGTTTCACCTATGAAGTCGTAGGGATGAAATAGATCCAGAGTCTCACTACTTTGGTTGGGTGCAATTGGATAGCTCACCAAAACTTTATGAGTATTGCTTCCAATATTATAGGAGGTGTTGATATAGTCTGAAATTGACTTAAAGTACACCAGTTTATCATGCCCCAATCCGTGCTCCGGCAAGGTTTTCCACTCCAAAGCCACTTCCATGGAAGTGAGGTTTTTGGAAGCCGCCTCGCGATGTCCGATTTCTAAATAATCACCTTTTTTGGGCTGTGGCCCAAAAGGGAAAAATGGTTTGGATGGATCAATAGCACCAAAGGATGTTTCAACTTTTACATTAGTGGCGCCACTCACTCTGACCTCAAGATCAATTTTTTCTATTCTGATGTTCTTCAGCTGCTGATAAGGATAGGCGGTGTCTTTATCATTCCTCAATAGAACACGAACTAACGGAAGACTAGTGTTATATGCACCTCCGTGGATTTCGGAATCATAGGGAAATGTAGGATCGGCATCTTCCGGCAGAAGAGCATAGAAATACAGCTTATCATCATTGGGTAAATCCAGGCCTCCGGGATCGCTAAGTGATAACTCTAACCAGCCTTTTTCTCCGGTAATTTCAGCTTTAAAGTGATCATGGCTAAAGCCGGATTGATCAATGGAGGAATCGGCATCAATGGCAATAACCAGCTCGCGGATGCCTTCTTCCAAAAACAGCATGGTGGAGGCAATGGCAAAACCTATTTCGGGCAATTGCATTTGGTTGGTGCCAAACTGTGGCCAACGTTTGTTTTCATCCACAGCTTCGAGTCCGTCTTGTGAATTGGCCACAGGAGCACTGTAAATCCTTTTCACTAAACGGGCTTCTTCATCTGGCGAGTGGCTGTCTTCCTTTTCCACCAAAACAGAATGCAGCAATGCCACACTTGCTTTGTTTAAAGCCGTGTCTTCCGCCACTTCATAGCTTAGGTTCTTGCCCAGGTCATCTTTTCCCGCTTTTAGCGGAGTGCCTTTTTCCAGGAGGTAGCTGTCTACATTTTTTTGTAATTCAAAAATGAGGTGGATATTATCCGCAATGGCTGGTTTTTTGGGGAGCGCCAGCACATCCTTATAGTAAAAGTCGAGATGCTGCTGGGTATAAGTGTTGAGGTGTTCATGAGCAAAATCCATCAACTTTAAAAAGCCCAGCAAAAGCGAAACGTGCGGTTGGTGTTCCTTATAAGTAGTGATGGATTCTTCAAAGTATTTACCCGCTGAACCTACTATTCTGCCCCAGATTTTGAAGATACGGTCAAAAAGAACGGCCAGAGCTTCCCGTGCATTGGCAATTTTCTCGGCATTAGTAGCGGGAACTGGGCTTCCGAAGATGGAATTATCAGCGGTAATAGCAGAGTAAAATTCGGCCCAGCTGTTTTTTGAGTTTTTAAACCATGGCCTTGAAAAACCGGTGCTTACAACATCCTGTGATGCCCATATATCAATGGAAAATTCAAAAACATAGTCAGAAGAGGTTTCGTCAATCAGATTGTTGTCAATTCCGGCCTTATAGAAACTTATTAACTGGATGAGATCCGCACTCAGTTTGCCCTGAATAAGATTACTCATCTCACTATTAAGGGTGTGGCTTGCAGGGATTGATTGCAGATGTTTATCCAGGCGGAAAAGCAGTGAAAACAGGAAGTCGAATATGTTTTTGAAGCCCGCTTTGTTACTTACATTTCCGATGAACTCCACATTAAAAAAGCGCTGAGTGGTTGCGGTATTTTCTTTGGAAATTACAGCCAGTAAATAAGAGAGGTCTTTTCCCAGCATTCCGCTCCAGTCGCCTGCTACCTGGTTTTGTAGGTTGTGATAGTTTAAGTTTTTGGAGAATTTCTGCAACAGAATGAGAAAATCGGCTGTGTCCCGTTCTTCGGGCAAAACATAATCAGTACGCAAGGCAGGTAATTGCCGCTGAGGCTGGCTTGTACCGCCACGCTGCACTGTAAATTGAGTATCGATTATATTCAGTTTCATGGGTTTCAGGTCAATTTAAAGTCTGCCTCATTGGTATAAAATGGGAATACGAAGTTGTAGCGAGAGTTGGTGGTTCGGATGGTAAATTCCACTTCAATGTCAACCACACCTTCCAGTTCATTGCTCTTGTCAAGCTTCACGGCATTTACATCTATCCGTGGTTCGTGGTATAAAATGGCGGTTTTTATCAAGTCGCCCATATAGGTTTTGAGTGTTTGGTCAACCGGCTCAAACAGTAACTTCTCCAGATTACAGCCATAGGTGGGTTGCATTACGCGTTCGCCTAAGTCGGTGCTCAGCAGTATTTCCAGGCTACGTTTAATGTCGTCCACATCAGACGTCATCTCCACAGCGCGCCCGGCCATACCAAAGGTGGGCGGGAATTCCCAGCCTGTTCCTAAAAAATCTGTTTGCTCTTCTTTAGCCATTTCTCTTTATCTGTTTTTTACCACGAGGGCACAAAGGCGCAAAGTGTCTGTCCACTGTAGTCTATCGACTATCAGCTAACCCCCAATCATCACCGTAAACTCTCCTAAAATGATACTTCCTCCATGTGCCGTGGTATCACCTAATCTTGCTGCAGGCATTCCTCCGATCAGCACCGTTCCTGAACCTTTTACAATGGTGTCGGGCGGGCCAGTGCACACACACATATCGCCAACCCGTGCGGCAGGCATTCCGCCTATTAACACGGTAAACTCACCAAGCATTATTGGTCCGCCAACATGTGGTGGCGGAACAACTATTGGGCAGGTGTGCATATCTCCTATTCGTGCGGCTGGGGGCATTTTTTACTTTTTTTAATTGAAATCCATTTTCTCTTTTATTATCCAAACTCCTTACTCCCTATTCCCAACTCTGTCATTAGTTTATCATCACAATACTTCCCTTCACTACCGTTTGTCCGCTGCTGCTTAATTCTGCGCCAGCAGAGCCCTCGGCTTTAAATTGAGCCTGTGCTTTTTGGCTTAAATTCACTCCTTCAATGTTCAAATCGGTAGCGGCCTTTAAGTCCAGCGAACCAGCACTCTCTATCACAATACCTGAAGAGGTCATTTCAATCTTATTTCCATTGAGGTCTTCCAGTACAATGGTGCTTCCGTCATCATCAATGAGCAGCTTGTTGCCACCCGGGGTTTCAATGGTGATAGATGATTTTTCGTCATCAAACTCCAGTTTCATTTCCGAGCGGGTATAAATTCCTTTAATGTGATTTTCGTCTGTAGCTGAAACGGGGGCAGGTTTGGCCGAGCTGTGCAGAGCACCCAGTACCACGGCATCGCGGGGGTCATTATTTATGAAACCCACTATTACTTCATCGTCTATTTCAGGTCTGAAAAATGTGCTTCGATTATCCCCGGCATCCAATAAGGCAGTGCGGCACCAAATGCCTTCGTCTTCGGCATCCACCACGGGTATCTTTATCAGGATGCGGTCTTCACCATCGGGATCATCTGCCAATTGGCTTACCACTCCAATTTGAAGTCCGTTTACAGTTGGTAAAAGTTCACCTTCCTGTGCCTCATGGGTTTTAAAAATTTGTTGAAACCATTCAGGACTCAATCCCAGCTGAATTTCAGTAAACCAGCTGCCATCAGCAATTTGATGTTGAACACCTGAAACGAAGTATTCACCATTAAAGCGGTCGCCTAAACCGCCTAGCTCAATGGTTTGGCCAGGCATAATTACGGACGTTCCTTCAACGCGCACACGCCCTCTTATTTTGGCCAAACGACTCTTGAGGAGTTTGGCATCTGCCCAGGCTTTTAGTTCAGCATCTTCTACTTCCCCTGAGTGACTTAATTCATAGGGATCAGAGTCCAAGGCTTCTGCAATAGTTGCTCCGTCCAAATTTCCGGGAGAAGCAGTTCCGGGTTCCTCCGATTCTTCTTCAATAACTTCCTGACTGGCAAAATCCCATGATTCGGATAAGGTGGAAGACAATTGGTTGCGGGCATCCATTTCGCCCTCAAACTCATAAATGTCGCGGCCATATTCAAAGCTCAGGTCGCTACTTTCGGCATCAGCGGGAGGTTGTACTTTTAAAGTATCATCTTCCACACTTACTATAAGGCCATTGGCTTCGGCCCGCATTATCATAAAATCCCAATCGGTGGCGCTATACTGCACCATTTCCTTGTGGGTTACCGATGTGTCGGAAACATCACTCCTAAGGCCATACTTAGCTATCAGTTCCGATATAATGTCGGAGTCTTTTACCTCTTTAAAAAATGTTGAGCGTGGCGTGGTGGTCATTTTGATGGCCTTACTCTTACACTCTATCACCAGCATGGGTGAGTTTCCTCTTGCCTTTAAGGCGTGTTTTACGATTATGCCCTTAAAAATGGTTTCTTCCTTTGAATGATATCCTACTTGAATCTCCACCTCGTTACCGGGCACAAAATTATCGCTGCTGCTCACTTCAAAAGTTTGGTCGGCCGGGTTGCCATCTAAAATGTTTAGTACGGCATAAGGTATGCGGTTGACCTCTCGATTAACGGATATGGAAGTAAGCTGCACAGTAGGTGGTGCTGCGCTGCCATTCACTTTTAAAGTGAAGGTTACAAGGTCGGACTGGACAATATCTATTGGAAATAATGGCATTTATGGTTTGGTTTAAAATATCATCTGTTGTCTTTGTCAATTGGTGGAAACTGTAGCTTTTGTCCGCTGTCAATCTTACGGAAGCTATCCAGATCATTGGCCTTGGCTACTTCAAAGTAGTGCTTGGGGTCGCGATAAATCTCCTGAGCCATCAAGGGCAGGTTTTCTCCTTCGGTTACCGTTCTTAAGTGGGTAAGGTCGGGTGAGGTAATGTTGTTAATCAGTTGCTCGAGTAAGGTTTCGCTTTGCGCCTGAAAGGTGGCGCTGATGGTAGCCCTTAGGGGCAGGCCAGCGGCATTGAACATCTCATACTTTACATTCATTTGCGTAAGCACGGCCTTTACAATAAAGGTTCCCCACACCAATATCAGGTAGTGGGTTCTGTGAATCCCACCAAAAAATCCTACTGTGTATTTGAATAACTCAATGTCTGCAAACACCTCCCGTTTTGAACCTGAAGCTCCAGTTCCATCCACCAAAAAATCAAAATTGTAAACTGGTGGGCGAATGTTCTTAAAGCGGTTGTTGGAGCCGGTTGCACCGGGTGGCTGTTTGCTGTCATATTCAAAGTTGTGATTTACGCTAAACGTCTCTGGATTAAACATGGCAATGTAAAGCCCCACGGGCGGGCCACCCTGCTCATACTGAGGGTTTGCAAAAGGTATTATACTCAGTTTGTTCAGCATCTCAACGTTCTTTTTGGCGTTTCAGGATTTCCAAAACCCTATCAACAGCTTCTGTAACAATTGCCTCCTTATTCATTCCACTTTCCCTTTGCGGGGAAGAATGAACAGCTCTGGGATTTTGCTCCCGAACATCAGCACGTACTATCAACTCTCGGATTTCTATAGGCATTGTTTAGGTATTTCCAGATGTTGTTACTTTAAAATATTGATAGGCAAGTTCTAGCGTTTCAATCACCACCTGGTTTTGATCGGCATTAAAGTTGGCTACTTCCCACTTTTTGGGCCAGCAGTTGTAAAAGGCATAGGTATGTAGCGGTTCGTGAGCTTCACTTAGCAGAGATACCACAACAGTAATAGGCTCAATGTCCATGTCTTCAATCGCCTTTCTGGCCCATTTTACAACTCCCGAGTTGGTAAACAAGCCACGCTTTAAAACGAGGTTTGGGTAACTGGCCCGGGTGGGCAGTTTGTGCGAAAAGCGATTTTCACCACCTTCATTTACTTCCTTTATCTGTAGTTCAGAGGAAATGCCCGATACATCCTGAAAGCGGGTATCGGTATCCGAAGCACCCGATACATCAAAATGTACCGAAAAGTGAAAGCCAACTGCCGGGTAATTCGCCATTGCTATCCGTTTTCTATGGTCAGTCCTTCATGCGCCAATTCAATGCTCTCAATGGCCACTTCGTTGCCATCAGCTTTAAGTGATGGCCCATCCACCTTAGTGGGCCAGGCGTTTCTTATTTTCCACACCATTACAGGTTCGTGCTCTTCGTTTAGCAAACTCACGGTAAGGTCGCGTCTTTCAATGGTATTGAGCTGTACGGTTTTCCACCAATCAAAATATTCGTTGTTGGCAGCGGTTACGCCACGCTTAAGCGTGAGGTTGCCATACTTCTGTATGCCGGGCATTTTTACAGTGGAATACACGGGGCTGGTACCATCGCGGTATTCAATCACCTGTGTTTCTACACCAAGCCCTGATACTTCTGAAAAAGCCAGAGATACGCCACCCCAGTCAACCTGGAAGTGGAATACGGGTAAGGGATAATTTGCCATTTTTTTTGGTTTTAATGTTTAAAATTCAATGTTCAAAGTGTCACCCCTACCTTTCCTACTTCGTCAGGCGCAGTACAAGCTCTCAAGGGGAGAGTTGATTCGGGAGTACTTGCATAGGGGGATGACCTCACGTTTAAGACTCCTGTAACTTATGAGAGAATCTTAATATGATAAACTCAGCCGGGCGTGCAGCGGCCATTCCGATTTCCACAATCAGTCGACCTTCTAAAATGTCAACGGCTGTCATGGTAACCCCAAGGCCAACATTTACATAGTACGCATGATCGGGTGTGGCGCCAGCCAGTGCTCCATCTCGCCATAGACGATTAAGGAAGTTCTCGGCCTGTGCTTTTACACGAATCCAGGTATTGGCCGTATTGGGCTCAAATACTACCCAGCTTGTTGCTTTTTGCAGGGATTCCTCCACCATATTGTAAAGCCTGCGCACAGGAACATATTTCCATTCGTTGTCATTCCCGGCAAGGGTACGTGCGCCCCAAACCAAAATGCCACGGCCGGTAAAGGCGCGGATAGCATTAATGGACTTTCCGCCCACGGTATCCACATTCAGGCTGCGCTGGCTTTCTTCCGTAATTTTTAGGGTTGGGCGAGATACATTTAGCACACTTACGTTGGCCGGAGCTTTCCAAACACCACGGTCAGAATCTACACGTGCATAAATTCCCGCTATAGCGGAAGAGGGGGCAAGGGTAACCTTAGGCTTACTCACCGCCTGACGGATTAAGTTATAAAGTGCATTTTGATCGTCTTTAATGGAGCTGTCGCTAATATCTGTAGCGGCAGTTAGGTCAACTGCGGCTGCGTTTCCGCTGGTGGTGGTATGTGCATTTACACTTACGGAGGCGTCTGTAAAGTAAAAACTTAACGAAGTTTCCAGGTAGGGATGATAGGCAGCGCCATATTTTACCAAGTCTAAATCACTGGCTATAGTATCACGCAAATCCTGTACGTCCTGGTCAGGCATAAGGTCTATCAGTACAACTCTATCCCCGAGCTCACTGGCCTGACTTAGGGCATCATTGTAAATACCATAGTATTGTGAGGTATCAGTTACTCCTGCAATATCAGGGAATACGATAATGGTGGGTTCGTCTTCTTTTTTAAGTTCAGCTAATGCCCCTGTGCTGTCCATATCGGTATTGCTGATGGCACCGCCATAGCCGGTTCCTACTGAGATAATCCAGCAGGGGCCGCCACCGTTGGCAAAATACATTTGCATGGAGTAGTACATTCGGTAAGTGGGATTGGGTGCTGTAACCGGACTTACGCTGAAGGTGGAGGGCGTTGTGGTATCGTCTTCCAGTATATCAACGGCAAAGGATTCTACCTGTGGGCCTCCAAATTTCTGGCGGTATTCAACAAGTGATGTAATGCGAGTGGGAGTGTTCAGTAAGTCATTGGCCACCCTATCCTGAGCTATTTCGGTATAACCAATAAAAGCGGGAATGGCGGTTTCTACCTGTGCAACTGAAGCGGGGAGAGTTGATATTTCTTCAACATATACTCCGGGGGTTTTGTATTCTGGCATTGGTATCTGTTTTTTTTAAGTTTTACAATCGTTTAGATATTTATATATACTTCCTGTAAAGGAGAGATGGAGGAGGGTATGGGTAGCGGGCGGATTATGGTATCCGTTCCGTTTTGGCTAATAGTTAGCTGTAAATCCTTTTTCGGTTTTTCAAAAAAGGGAATGTCCTGTTGATTATTTATGGAGGTTCCTGTAACAAAGCTTATGTTTTGGCCGGCTTCATACGTTTGGTTGCCGCTGGTTTCTGTAAAGTCAATTTTGGTATAGGGATGATCCTTTGGAGGGCCATAGGTTTCCTTATCCTCAATAGTGAAGGTGGCATTTTGGTAACCCTTACCCAGGTTTAAATTGAAGCGCCAGGGTTTTGCCGCTGCAGAAAATTGTAGTTGGTAAGTGGTTTCTAAGCTATAGTCAAACTGAACAGTTCCTTTTTGAAATATCTCGATTATACACCATGGTTTTTTTAGGGTAAATTCATCGGAGATATATATGTATTTATCTACTTCCACGCCTTGATTGGTGGTAACCATAAAGCGATGGAGTCCGCTTAAACCTGATAGTTTCAGGTTCTCACTAAATTTTTTCTCGCTACTGTGCAGTGCTTCATTCAGTACTACATTTCCATCTCTGTCAGTAATTTCTAAAGTGGCATTTACGCGAGTTGTGGTGAAGGTAAAAGCAAAAACCCGTGGTTTCACCAAGGCAGGTATTTGTTGTAAAGTATTTCCGCTCAGGTTGTCATACACATAAACCTGATCGGCTTGTTTGGGCGCTAGTTGGGTAAAGTTTGAGAAGTAGGTATTGCTGAGGTTGCCAACAAAAACCAGTTTGAGCTCATCTGTAATGGGGAGCAAGGCCGAGCGTTGGTCATCGTTTGCTTCAAAAAGTATCAATGGTGAACGCTCTTTTTGCTTTAGCAGATGACGGTACCCTGTGAGTTTGGCCGCAGTGGCTCTTGTGGGTTCAATCAATATATCATGTGAACGTCCACTGGCGTAGAAATCATGAAGTACCTCAAACTGAAACAATATGTTGTACCACCGAGTGCTCATAAGTGGGTTTTTGATATTTCGGTGATAGGAATTTGACTTTCCAGGGGTTGATTATCTTCCAGGAGAAGCATCCTCATTTTATAAACTACAGAGGGGCGGTATTTGGCTCCGAGCGATGCCCACAGGTTGTTTTGCTGTTCCAGCGAAAGCGTGAGCAGTTCAAATATCAACTTATCTACATTTGGAGGCAGGCCTGGATGTGTGGTTGGTGAAAACACATTTTGAGCTTGAAAAAAGGTGATGACGAACCCTATGTGTTTTAGGGCTTCATCATAGTTGTTTTCAAAATTGGCGGAGAAAAGTAGGTGGAAGTTGAGTCTTACACGGGGGTTGCTTTTGGCAACAGTTCCCACGGCAGTGGGGCGAAGTTGAGGTAGCTGCTGAATACTGCGTTCCTCTTCAATATTTACGAGGGTAAGCCCCAGTTTGTCGGAAACTACCTGCCCTGTACTGTCAGTATAGGGAGTGATATCAAGCGTATCACTCCCACCTGTTTTTAGGTTTAGGTAATTGTTTATTTGATCTTTTAGAAATAGAAAGGTTGTATCTATCACTTTGAAGGTTTGCTTAAATGGGTTCTATGTCATAAAATAATTGTTGTGTTAGTTTATAGCTGATAAAACAGGTTAGAGCTTCTGTTTCATTGCTGTAAAGTTAGAAATAGAGTAGAGCCCAATTGGGTTTTGTGGCGATTTGGAAGGGTAAAATGATTATTTGGCAGTGGATATGGCGATGAATTTTCTCGTTGGAGAAGCACACATCCTCTATCATGCTTTTGAAAGAGCCTTTCCAGACCTGAAGCAGATTGTTTTTTGAGGGAGCCTCAAATTGAGCCATTGACATGCTAAAACCAAAAGCCCATGCTTATGTATAAATAGATGTCGCTGTGGTTGGTGCTGCTCATTACACTTATTTCCAATGGACCTAAGGGGCTGTTATAACTATAGCCTATGCTGTATCCATCCAAAAGGACATCACTGTTTAAGGTCTGCTGAAAGGAGTTTTCCAGTTTTCCCCAATTGGCTTTTCCGAGTATGTAATGGTTTTTCCACAATTGAAAATAGGCATCTGCACGCAGAATAATGGCGTTTCTACCGGGGAGTTCCATAAAGCGATAGCCAATGAAAGGGGTGATATAGTTTACATAGTTTTTACCCATGCTTCCCAAAAATATGTTGTAGGGATAATTGAGGTCGGCACCCAGCGTAAATATTCCTTTGGCAGATCCGGTAAAGGCTATCCTGTCGGTCAGCTTTATGGCTTGCCCCAGCGAAAAGTCTATCACTGAGCTTGGGCGATAAAACTTCTGAAAAGCATCGTGTTCGGCAATTATCCGAGCAGAAAAGGAGCCCTTTGTGCCTTTGGTGGGGTAATTAACATTGTCAAATGCATCAAAGTCGAGAAAACCGTAATAATTGATATAATTTCCATATTTATCACTTCCTGTGGTACTGATGATGCTTTTGGAGATATCCACCCCTTCAAGCTGTATACCCCCGCCAATGGCCAGCATATCCTTGATGGTAGATTGCAGGAAGAGGTCAACAGAAAAGTCGGTATAACTAATTGCAGAAATGGGTTCCCTGTCTTCGTAAATTTTTGTTTGAAAGCGATTGGCCCTGAACTTTAACCCGATGGAGGGTACCAAACCCCTATCAATAAAATAACTCATGTTGGCTCTGGGGTTATCGCCCAAGGCAATTTCTGCACTAAACCTGGAGTTTTTAAACAGCATGTTTCGCTTGGTGAAATTAACAAGCAAAGCGGTTTTGTAGTCAGTATCGTAATGTAATCCCAGCCTGAATTCGGCCAGCTTTTTATCCTCTACCACATTTAAGTGCAGCACATAACCTGTGTCGGCAGGTGATATATGGTATTTAAGACTCTTAAAATACTTGGATCCATAGAGCTGGTCAAGCCCTTGTTCGAGCTGGGCGATGTTGCAGATGGCCCCTGAATCTACTCTGAGTTTACCAAAAATATAGTCTTCATCATATATTTTCAGTCCGTCAATATTAATGGATTGCACGTAGAACTCTTCCAGAGGAATGGCTTCACATGTACTGCGATCAAGGGGAGTGGATTGATCCTCGGAGGCTATCCTTAAAAGTTCGGTAAATTGAAGACGGGCAGCCTCTTCACCGCGGGCCACCAAAATGTCAAAAAGCTCAAAGGTGGTAAGGCTGGCTCCGGAAATGTCGGGTTTTATCAATAGGTCCGTATATTCCAGTTGCTCCAGATATTCATTGGCATTTACAAAGGAGCCTGTTTGTTCCAGAATACGGATTACGGAGTTTAACTCTTCCTTTTCATAAAGGAAGTCCTGAACATCAATACCAATGATGTAATCCATTCCGCGCTCCTTTAGCGGCTGAACGGGATAGTTGTTTACCATCCCACCATCCACATATAAGTTTCCATCCAGCTCATAGGGTGTAAAAAGAGAAGGAAAGGCAGAGCTTGCGCGGAGGGCATCACTGAGGGAACCATCCTCAAAAACCTTCATTTCGCCATTCTCAAGATTAGTGGCTACACACAAAAACGGAATGGGAAAATCTCTAAAACTCTCATATTGATGGCTCTGTTGGGTGAGGTAACTGAGCTGTTTGAGGATGTATTGAGCGTAGTTAAACCCTCCGGGTAAGCGAACTTTTCCATTTTCAAATGGAAAGGTGAGCAGATATCGGGATTCTGTTTTACGGTCGAAATAGCTAAGTCGGTTTCGTGGAATTTCGTTGTTGAGAAGTGCATCCCAATCCACCTTTCGCATATAGGATTCAATTTCATCAACAGTATAGCCCAAGGCATACATAGAGCCGATGATGGCTCCCATACTGGTGCCGGAGATGTAATCTATTTTAATTCCGGACTCTTCTATTACCCTTAGTGCGCCAATGGCCGTCATGCACTTAGCGCCACCACCACTAATTACAAGCCCGATTTTTTTGTTGCAGGAATCCTGTATCTGGGCTTTGAGTAACGAGGCCCATAGCAGACAAATAGTAAAAAGTAAAAGCGATTTTGGCCGCACTATTTTTGGTTTTCAGTTTGGGTAAAAAAGTTGATAATACGCTTTGCTCTGGATGTGCCCACTACTTCTGTCAATTGCTCTTCGGATGCTTCCTTCACTTTTTTCACAGACTTAAACTTAGTAAGAAGGTCCTTTATTGTGGCTTCTCCAATTCCGGGTATTTCCTCCAGTTCCGATTTAAAGGTTCCTTTGCTTCTTCGGTTTCGATGATGTGTAATTCCAAAGCGGTGAGCCTCATCCCTTAGCCGCTGAATTATTTTTAATGTCTCTGATCTTTTATCCAGATAAAGCGGGTATTTATCTCCCGGAAAGTAAAGTTCCTCCAGCCTTTTGGCGATTCCGAGTATAGCGATTTTTCCACGGAGATTTAGTGTTTCCAGTGCTTTTAGAGCAGCACCCAGCTGGCCTTTGCCACCATCAATCACAATGAGTTGTGGCAGTGGCTCTCCTTCCGTTTGCAGTCTGTTATATCTTCTAAATACCACTTCTTCCATACTGGCATAGTCATCTGGCCCCACAACCGTTTTAATATTAAAATTGCGATAATCCTTTTTACTGGGCTTCCCATCCTTAAATACGACACAAGCTGCCACAGGGTTGGTTCCTTGTATGTTGGAATTATCAAAACACTCAATATGTCGTGGTTCCACGCTCATCCGCAAGTCTTCCTTCATCTGCTGCATTATGCGCTTGGTGTGCCGGTCAGGGTCCACAATCTGAACATTTTTCAGTTTCTCCAAACGGAAGTAACGAGCATTTTTTAAACTGAGGTCAATAAGCTGTTTTTTATCGCCACGCTGGGGAACATGAATTTTTAGATCAGGAATTTCCAGATCAATTTCATGTGAAAGGTATAGCTCCTTCGACTGGGAGTTGAAAAGCGCACGGATTTCAGGGATGGTCATTTCCAACATCTCCTCCGGAGTTTCGTCCAGTTTCTTTTTCAGCTCAATGGTATGGGCCTGGAGTATGGCGCCATCTATTATTTTGAGATAATTTACATAGCCAAACTCAGCATCGGTAATTACCGAGAATACATCCACATTAGTGATGTTGGGATGTACAACGGTTGATTTTGATTGATAGCGCTCCACCATGTCTATCTTCTCTTTTACCTTTTGTGCATCTTCATACTTAAACTCTGCAGCCAGCTCCTGCATTTGCTTATGGAGCATTCGCTTTACAGCGCTCAGATTCCCCTTAATCAACTGTCGCGCAGCCTCAATATCCACATTGTAGCTTTCTTCAGTTTGTTTTCCTTCACAGGGTCCCAGGCAATTGCCAATATGGTATTCCAAACATACCCTGAATTTGCCTTGCTCAATGTTGTCTTCGCTGAGGTTAAGCTTGCAGGTGCGGATATGATAAAGCTGGCGAATAAGCTCAAGTACTGTTTTCATAACCTTTACCGATGCGTAAGGGCCGTAATATTCGGAGCCATCCTTAATTACATTGCGGGTAGAGAATATTCGCGGAAAGCGTTCCTTTTTAATGCAAATCCATGGATAGGTTTTGTCATCCTTTAAGTTAATGTTGTAGCGGGGCTGGTATTCCTTTATCAGATTGTTTTCCAGCAGCAAGGCATCAAATTCGGTTTCGGTAATTATGGTTTTGATGTCTTCAATCTTTTTTACCAAAAGATGAAGGCGCGCGGTGTCATGTGATTTTGTAAAGTATGAGGATACTCTCTTCCTCAGGTCTTTGGCTTTGCCGATGTACAGGATTTTGCCATTCTTATCCAGATGTTGATATACCCCGGGTTTGTTGGGTAATGATTGTAGAATATTCCTGATATGTTCTGATGCCATAAGGCAAAAATAGGTATCATTGCGACTTATGATAAGGGTAGCGTGCGCCATTGTTAAAAACATTAACAAAGAGGTAATGATTGTGCAACGAAGTGCGCAAATGCCTCATCCATTGCAATGGGAATTTCCGGGAGGGAAGCTTACTGCGGGCGAGTCAGCGAGCGATGCGATAGTTCGCGAAATGCAGGAGGAGCTTGGCGTTTTGGTAGCTCCAATAAGGGAGTTGGATGAGGTACACTGGGAATATCCAAATAAAAAGATTGCTTTAGTTCCTGTAATTTGTGAAATTCGTTCAGGCGAATTGTGTTTAAAGGAGCATGTGAATGTCAAATGGTTAGGCTTAAATGAGATGAAGAAAATGAACGTTTTGGAAGCCGATCGCCTTATTATTCAACAACTGGAAGGGGACAAATGAAAATAAAACACCTGAAACTGGATTGTGCCAATCTGGAAGAACAGAAGTATTTCTACACAAAGAAGTTTGACTTCGAAATTGTGGAGGAAAGTGACGAGCAAATCACTCTAAAGGCCGGAAGCTCCTTACTCACGTTTACCGAAAACAGGCTTAAAAAATCATACTATCACTTTGCCTTTAACATACCCTATGGCGCCCTGGAGATGGCTGCAAAGTGGGTTCATAAAAAGGTGGATGTGATTGTTACCGATGCCGGAGAGATTCAGGAATTTCCTGATTGGGAGGCAAAGTCAATTTATTTTTTAGACCCTGCCGGCAATATCGTTGAACTTATTGGCCGAAAAAATTTCAATGAGTTTAAGCCCGCCAAATTTACCAAAGCCCAATTGCTAAACATCAGTGAGGTTGGGTTGCCCGTATTTCAGGTGACGGCCGCGGCAAACTACATTGAGAAAATGGCCGGCACCAGGCAATTTGGTAAGTCGAGCAGTACCTTTTGCGCACATGGTGATGATGAAGGGCTTTTTATAATTGTGGATAAGGCCGAGAAGACTTGGTTTCCCACAGGTGAAGCTGCAAAGGAATATCCGCTTGAGGTGATTTTTGAAACCGGGCAGGGCAACTTTCACCTTCAGCTCGAAGGTGGGGGCATGACCATTGTGCCCTTGAAGACAAAAAAATAATAACCTTATCTCAAAATTGTGTAAAACAAATTGTTGCTGTTGAAAGTTGTTACAGCGAACAACGTTATTTGAATACTCTCAATACTCATTGTCATGAATAAGCTTAGTTTACTGCTTCTTGCAGTTGTTGTCTCCGTCAGTGCCTATGGTCAGGCAGACAAGTCCGCCACAATAAATATTAAGGGAGGTATAAACCTTTCGGGAATAAAAGACGAACCCAACGGAGTTTCAACCAATAATATGCTGGGATACAATGCGGGCCTGGATTTGCGGCTTGGCGAAAACCTGTTCTTTCTTCAGCCGGGTGCCTATTTTTATCAGTATAATCAGGAATATACTATTGTTGATCTCTCTGATCCCACTGAAGCAAGAGCCACAGGAAATATAAAGGTACAGTCCATAAAAGTGCCGGTATTGCTTGGTGCCCGACTTGTTTCTTCGGATGCATTGACGGCAAGAATAAATGCTGGTGCAGCCTTTAATTTCCCGGTTTCAGTAACATCCAGCAGCCAGGGCTTTCAGATTCAGCGCCATAATTACAACAGTGCCAATGTGGGCGGTGTGTTTGGTGTAGGATTGGATCTTGGCATTTTTACCTTTGATCTCAATTATGAGTTTGGTTTGTCAGACTATATCGATTTTTCTAAAAGCCCTGATTTTACCTCAGGCTCCTCGGAGCAATATGTGCTAAGCCTCAATGTGGGTTTAAAGTTTTAGAAAAGCCACTAGCTTCCAAAGTATTTAAGGGTTTCCTCAACTATCACCTTGAAATCTGCGGGATGGTTACCAATATTTGGCAACCTCTCTTTACCCAGGCGGCAAATCACTAAATCCTTTTCAGGGATAACTATTACGTATTGACCTAATATGCCACGCATGTAGTACACTTTGGTCAGATGGCGATCATCTATCCAAAATGACCATCCGTAATGATTAACCCGGCCCGGAGAGGAGGCTGTGGCCACAAAGGTTGAATCTAAAAGTTGTGTGCCGTTCCAGTTGCCATAATGCTCCAACAACTTACCAAAGCGTGCAAAATCGAGTGCATTGGAGTTAAAGCAGCAATAGGTTAGCTCATTGCCGTTTTTGCGATCCAGATGCCAAAAGGCATTCTCGGAAGCGCCTAAAGGTTTCCAAAGTTCATCCGAAGCAAACTCGCTTACGCTTTTACCTGTGGCTTTTGAAAGTACGAGTCCCAGCAGTTGAGGAGCACCACTTTGATAGTTGAACTCCTTTCCTGGTTGATTTACAACAGGAACCTTTTCATAGAGTAAACTTTCCACATCAGAGCTATAATAAGCCTGGGCGGTAATCCCGAAAGGTGAGGAGTAGCCCTCATCCCATTGCAGGCCGGCTGCCATCATACTTAGGTCTTTTAGTTTCAAATCCCGCCTGTATGGCCCCTGAATCCCCGGCAGGTATTTTATTACCGGATCATCCCAACTATCTATCAACCCTTTTTGAATGGCAATTTGAACCAACATGGTGGTGATACTTTTGGCCATACTAAAGCTGTTGCTATGGCTGGTGTCGCTATAACCATCCCAATATTTTTCAATTACAATTTTGTCGTTTTTAATAATCAGGAAGGCCACACTTTCCGTTTTCTCTAAAGTAGCCTGAAGGGTATCACTGAGTTTTCTTTGGTTGTAATCCTCGGCCAATTGCCATTCTGTGGGCGTGCCTGCTGCAATGTTTCGAGTATCAAAAAAGCGGGCGTCATTAATAGTGGCTGATGTCTCTCCATGGAGGTAAGTGGCCCAAACGCCTTTTAACAGGTATTGATTTCCCGTAAGGAAGAGGGAGAGAACCAAAATCCCAAGAATGAGTAGAATGATGGCGAAGAAGCGAAGGAGGGTTTTCATAAAGAATTGTTGATGTAATTTCTAATTCGGAAAAATAATTATTTCACCGTTTCAAAACGTACCAAATCTACCTCAAATACCTCCTCAAAATACCTTTTGGCTTTCTCTTTTATCTCTTCCATTGGCACCTTGTGTCCCAATTCTTTTTCAAGAGAGGTTACGTCCTTGTCGTCAATCCCGCAAGGAATGATGTTTTTGAAATAGTTGAGATTGGTATTTACGTTAAAGGCCCAACCGTGCATGGTAACCCAGCGGCTGGCTCGTACACCCAGCGCTAATATTTTTCGGGCATTGGGCTTACCAACATCCATCCACACTCCGGTTTCGGAGGGAGCACGTTCACCTTGTAAACCGTAATCGGCCATTACTTTTATGAAAACTTCTTCGAGGTAACGCAGGTATTTGTGTACATCAGGAAAAAACTGATCTAAATCTAAAATGGGGTAGCCTACCAGTTGCCCCGGCCCGTGATAGGTAATGTCGCCACCGCGATTTATTTTATAGTAGGTAGCTTCAATTTCATGGAGTTTTTCCGGTGGAACCAAAAGGTGAGCTTCATCACCACTTTTGCCCAGGGTGTAAACATGGGGGTGTTCACAAAACAGCAAATGGCTGCTAGTTTCCAATTGTTCATTTTCCGGCAATTTCCGGTTGTCGAACTTTGTGTTTACCGTTTGGTCAAAAAGGGAAGTCTGATAATCCCAGGCCTCCTTATAGTCAATCAGGCCAAGGTCTTTAAAGTGAACCTTGGTTTTTACACCGGTAGTTTTGATAGCTCAGATTTTAGCAGGTCGATGGATTTGATGTCCATAATATCCACCTGGTTTATTTCAGAAAGGTAATATGAAACCCAGTCGCCAAAGTGAACAAGATACAGGGCGCGCTCAATGGCACTGTTGCCCTTGCTCCAAAGTTCAAGCACCTGGTTTGTTTTTTCTCCGATAATGGATTTGTTGATTTCAATTCTCTTTTGATTGCGATTGAAGTCGGTTTCGTTGCGCAAAAAGATGGCGGCATAGTCGTTAGAGCCACCTTCCCAGCCTACAAGCTCGTTGTGGTTCATTTCGGGCACTGCAGCTTCCCAACTGAGCATTTTGGCGTTTTCATTAAACTGCTGTCTCCAGCGGGCAGCAATACCCAGGTTGCCATTTACAGCATATACCACAGGAATATGGCCTTTAAGATGGCTGCTCATTCTTTCAGCTTCCACCAGAGTGTTTGCTTCTTCGGCATTTATAAGGCGTATAGCAGTTTCCAAATCTTTTTGAACCGTTAGTGGGGCTATGCCGTAAAACTCCATATAGTAGCATAAAAAGGCGAAGGAGTAGGCGAACATGCTGCGTGGTGGATTGCCACCGCGCATGGTAATAACGTTTAGCCCACCACCTTTGGCAATCTGAAGTAATTCACCACCAGAGGTGATGCAAGCCACTTCGGCACCGCTTTTAAGTGCCTGCCTGGTAGCAGAAAGAGTTTCCTCAGTATTTCCGCTGTAGCTGCAGGCAATCACTAAGGTGTTTTTGCCTACAAAGCCCGGAAGCGTGTAATCCTTGTTTACCAAAACAGGAACAGAAGATGTGGATGCCACCAAATCGGCCACTATTGTGCCGCCAATGCCCGAACCACCAAGGCCGGTAATCACCACATTATGGATATCTGCCTTTGGGGCATTAAGGTTGAGGCCTTCAATGATATCCAGTGCTTCGGCTATCTGATCGCTAAAATTTGAAATAAGATCTTTCACGTAAGTGGTGATTTAATGAATTCGTAAATCTACTGCGAAAAAACTACTGCCACCAAAAGGTTTCGGTGAATTAATAGATTCAGGCGATTTGAGGGTATGTCTTACGAGTTTCCTCGATGGCAAGTTTAGGTATTTGATAGAACGAAACGAGGGCAATGGTAAGGAAAGTGAAATAAATAATCCCAAAAGTACTGCTCAATACATTTCCTGTTATCCAAATGTGGTTGCCCGGGATATATACAAGCAAGTAGAGCACCCAGCCTAAGGCGCGCGTTGTTTTGCGAGGCAGGTACATGGCCACCCTTTAAAAGAGAATTATCTTTCATCGGCACTAATATACTAAAGTATCTTAGGTATAGCTGCTCAGTGCTTTATTAATTGAGGTATGGAAGAGGGATGTGTTTTAAGGCTTATGATTTGTCCGTTTGGATCTATAAGGATATAGCGCGGGTATTCTTCTGCTAAAAAGGCCTTCATAAATGTTGGGGTAGTTAATGCCTGCTGCCAGTGATGCTCATATTTGGTGGTGTATTTTTCAATGGCATTATTGAGGTTGTGTGGGCTTACTCCCAGTAATTTAATACTGGCAGAATGTTGATCAGCAAACTCCCTAAGCTTAGGCGCACTGCCATGGCAGGCCTTGCACCAATCTGCCCACATATCTATTAGCAGGTAATGTTTGCCATCCAGTAAGCTGTAAAGTGAAAGCGAATCTCCATTGGCCGTGGGAAGCTTAATGTCCGGCATTTTATCACCTGGCCCAATAGGCTTTGTATAGGGCAGGTTTGATGGTTCAATGGTTAGGTAGCGTCCTAATGGATCGACCTCTACAACTTTGTAAACTTGATCTTTAAAAGAAAACAAGGTAGTGCTCGAATCTAAGGTGATACAACCGGAAGTGGGAAACGCATTAAATTGAATTTCAGGATTATTAATAAAAATAAGGTCTTTACCGGCATCGTCAAATCGTCCGTTGCAATTATAATCATGCAGTGCAATTTTAACGCTGTCGCCATTCAGCACGGTTTTGATTAGCTTATTGTTGTGTCGCTTGGCATTGAACCAAAATTCCGATGGCATTTTTCCTGTTTTGGACGTTTTGTCCACTTGAAACATTTTGTCAAGAAAAACGAGATGTGCGGAATCCTTTTTAGCAATGGTGTAAAGTATAGAGAACTTTGCCTCTGCATCCGACTTGCTCCTAAAGGTTAGATAGGCTGTGGAGTCAGAGAATTGAACCGGGCTGCCATCATCGCTAAAATCTAAGTTATTGTTGAGGTCTACATAAAGTGCAGGCTGAGCACTTAAATAGTTGGCAATAAGAATACCTATACCTCTGGAGACTTTACCTTCATAACCTATAAAGTACTCGTTGTAGAAGGCGGTGTCTTCAGCCGAAAAGTTTTTTGGATATGTAAATGTTAATTCTCCTTGGCGGATAGAAACTTTATTGCCATTTACATGATTTAAGTAAACATAGCCGTGGTATAAATCCTCCTCAGCATAAAGGCTGTCGGTAAAATTAATGGTAATGGGCTGGGCAATGCTGCTAAAGCAGATTGCCATTAAAAGGAGTGAACACAGTTTAGATTTCAATTTTTTAGCGAGTTGAATTATGCCACCAAAATAGAAATCATTTCTTGAAAATCGTTTTTTGGAAAATCAGTAATAACAACACTCCAACAGAGATGGAGGTGTCGGCCACGTTGAATATAGGCCTGAAAAAGATAAAGTAATCGCCACCCCAGATAGGCAGCCACTCCGGGAGGTAACCTTTAAAAAGCGGGAAGTAAAGCATATCTACCACCTGCCCGTGAAACCAGCCGGCATAGCCTCCTTCAGCCGGTAGAAAAGAAGCTACCTGGCCATAACTGCTGCCAAATAACACTCCATAAAAAATAGAGTCGATTATGTTGCCGATAGCCCCAGCCAAAATCAGTGATACGGATACGATGGCAATATTGGGTGCTTTTTCTTTAATAAGGCTTCGGAGCCAGTAGATAATACCACCTACAACCACTATCCTGAAGAGGGTGAGGATGAGTTTTCCATAGTCGCCACCCAGCTCCATCCCGAAAGCCATCCCGGGGTTTTCTATAAAATGGATTATGGCCCAGTCGGTGATACGGAAATTATCCCCGAGGGCCATATTGGTTTTAATCCAGATTTTTGAAACCTGATCAACCAGCAATATCAAAAAAACAATAATGGCAGCTTTCTTCAAATCAGCTTATTGACGGTTTTTGGCTTCAATACTCAAAGTGGCGTGCGGCACCAGCTTCAAACGCTCTTTGCTGATAAGTTTACCAGTAACGCGGCAAATACCATAGGTTTTGTTTTCAATGCGAACCATGGCATTTTTCAGATCGCGAATAAACTTTTCCTGACGAGAGGCCAACTGGCTGTTTGCCTCTTTACTCATAGTATCGCTGCCTTCCTCAAAAGCCTTAAAGGTAGGTGAAGTATCATCCGTACCATTGCTCTTGTCGTTGGCAAAAGTCTCCTTAAGCAGTTCAAGGTCAGCCTCAGCTTTCACCATTTTCTCCTGTATAAGTGCCTTGAACTCATTAAGCTCCTCATCGGAGTATCGAACTTTGTCGGTGTTTTGTACTTTCTCTGTCATTGTTTTCAAATTTTATAGGGGCCTCACATAAATCTTATGAAGTGGCCGAGCTCAAAGGGTTCAAATTTTTCACAAACTAAACGAAAAAAATCAAAGCATGTTACAGACTATTCGTTCAAATACTCGCAGAGTACTGTAAACTGTAGCTAAGAATTATACCTTTTCTAAATGGATTTTGGTTTTCAGTTCGTCAAAATCAACATCCAGGCCATTTTCCATGAAATCCATAAACTCAAGTTTGTCGGCTAATGTTTCATCCGTGATGTACTTTTTATTTCGGTTTATAGCTTCCTCCACACCTTCCGTGCGTTGAATTTTCAGCAAGATACGGTCAGTTACCTCAAGTCCTGTATCCTTACGGAGATTCTGAATGCGGTTGATCAATTCGCGGGCTATGCCCTCGTAACGCAGTTCTTCACTTAATGTTACATCAAGAGCAACCGTTACACCGTTTTCGGTAACAACCAACCAACCCGGAATGTCTTCCGTGGAGATTTCTACATCATCTTCCAAAAGCTCTACTTCCTGGCCATCCAGCGTAAGCAGATATCTTCCATCGGCTTCCAGCTTTGCAATGTCATCCTGAGTAAACTGAGCTACAGCACCGGAAATTTGTTTCATCAGCTTGCCATAACGTGGCCCCAGCTTTTTAAAATCGGGTTTTGCCTTTTTTACCAATACCCCGCTTACGTCCTGTAAAACTTCAAGCTGCTTCACATTAACTTCCGAAAGCACGATATCCTTTATGCTTTCAATTAAATCAACAGTTTCGGGCTTCAAAGCCGGCACCATCATTTTTTGCAATGGCTGGCGCACTTTTATGTTTTCTCGCTTACGCAGAGATAATACCATGGAGCTTAGCTGTTGTGCCAGTTTCATCCGGTCGTTAAGTCGCTCATCTATCAGGTTGGTTTGGGCTTCCGCCAGATAGGTAAGGTGCACGGATTTCTCCTTATTGTCTTCCGCCAAAGGCGAAGTAAGGTTTTGATATAGCCAATCCGCAAAGAATGGCGCAATAGGGCTCATCAGCTGACTGATGGAAAACAGACATTCATACAGCGTTTCATACGCCATTTGCTTGTCAAGGCTCATTTCTCCTTTCCAGAAACGTCTGCGGCAAAGGCGTACATACCAGTTGCTTAGTTCTTCATCTACAAACTGCTGAACAGCGCGCCCGGCACGGGTTGGCTCATAGTCGTTAAAACTGCTTTTTACAGTTTGCTTAAGCACCTGTAATCTTGATAATATCCAACGATCCAGCTCAGGGCGGTCTTCTATTTTAGTAAGGTTGGCGGAGTCCCACTCAAAACCATCAATATTCGCGTAAAGCGAAAAGAAGGAGTAAGTATTGTAAAGTGTTCCGAAGAATTTGCGCTGCACTTCGGCTATCCCTTCAAAGTCAAATTTCAGATTGTCCCAGGGCTGCGCATTGGTAATCATATACCAGCGCACCGCATCCGAGCCATATTTTTCTATCGTTTCAAATGGGTCAGCGGCATTGCCCAAACGTTTAGACATTTTCTGTCCGTTTTTGTCAAGTACCAAACCGTTGCTCACTACATTTTTGTAGGCTACAGAATCGAATACCAAACCGGCAATAGTGTGGAGGGTATAAAACCAACCACGGGTTTGATCCACACCTTCGGCTATAAAGTCGGCAGGATATTGATTATAAAGTTCATCCTTGTTTTCAAAGGGGTAATGGAGCTGGGCATAAGGCATAGCGCCACTGTCAAACCAAACGTCAATCAGATCCGATTCCCTGCGCATGGGCTCACCTTTGCTGGATTTCAATACCACTTCATCCACAATGTGGCGGTGCAAATCAACGCTGTCGTAATTTTCATCTGAAAGGTTGCCCACTTCAAATTTCTCAAACGGGTGGTGCTCCATCAAACCGGCAGCTATAGCCTCATCACAAGCGGCTTTTAGCTCTTCTACACTGCCAAATATTTTGCGCTCAGTACCATCTTCCGTACTCCAGATGGGGAGTGGAATACCCCAGTAGCGTGAGCGGCTCAGGTTCCAATCGTTGGCATTCTCCAGCCAGTTTCCAAAACGCCCTTCACCGGTGCTTTTGGGTTTCCAGTTAATGGTTTTGTTAAGCGCCACTAGTCTTTCCTTATCTGCGGTAACACGGATAAACCAACTGTCAAGGGGGTAGTATAAAATGGGCTTATCGGTACGCCAGCAATGTGGGTAGCTGTGTACGTATTTTTCAACTTTAAAGGCTTTGTTTTCTTCCTTCAGACGGATAGCGATTTCCACATCTATTGATCTCTCCGGAGCTTCGCCATCAGCGTAATATTCGTTCTTCACATATTTACCAGCCATGTCGCCCATGTGCTTGGTAAAGCGTCCCTGTAAATCTACCAGCGGAACGGGGTTGCCATTGTCATCCAACACCAACATAGGTGGCACTGCCGGATTAGCCTCTTTAGCCACCTTGGCATCATCAGCACCAAAAGTAGGGGCGGTGTGCACTATACCCGTACCATCCTCGGTGGTTACAAAATCTCCGGAAATCACGCGGAAAGCATTTTCCGGGTTTTCGTAAGGAAGGGTGTAGGGAAGAAGTTGCTCGTATCGAAGTTCCTTTAAATTTTCTCCTTTTATTGAGCCTAAAAAAACTGAGCCATCGGTAAACTCTAGGAATGGCTCTAAACTTTTCGCTTTTTCATCAACTTTAAAGTAGTTTAGTAATCTGTCCTGCGCCAGCAAAACCACATTGGATTTTTTGGTATACAGGTTTTCTTTTTGCCAAACTGCGGCATATGAGATGTGTGGATTAACAGTCAGAGCAGTATTGGAAGGCAAAGTCCAAGGTGTGGTAGTCCATGCAAGCAGAAAAACATTTTGACCTAAGTCAAAATTTATTGGGAGGAGATGTTTAAAATCCTCAAATTTTTGAGCATCATAATTTCCTTTTTTGAGATTGTTTTGTTCGGCTTTGAGATTCCACATTATTTCATCAAAAACCTGTTCCGCCTTTAAATCTCTTTTTACCGGAAACTGCGCAATAATTGTAGTATCGGTAACATCACGATAACTGCCGGGCATGTTTACCTCGTGTGAGCTAAGGCCCGTTCCGGCCTTGGGCGAATATGGCTGAATGGTGTAGCCTTTATAGATCAGGTCTTTTTCCCAAAGTTGCTTTAACAGCCACCAAACGGTTTCCATGTATTTGGGCTTGTAGGTGATGTAGGGATTATCCATATCCACCCAATAACCCATTTTTTCGGTAAGGTCGTTCCACACATCGGTGTAGCGCATTACGGCCTTTTTACAGGCTTCGTTGTATTCCTCTACCGATATTTTTTTACCGATATCCTCTTTAGTGATGCCGAGTTCTTTTTCTACGCCAAGTTCTACAGGTAGGCCGTGCGTATCCCAGCCTGCTTTTCGTTTTACCTGAAAGCCGTCCAAGGTTTTAAAGCGACAGAAAATATCCTTTATAGCGCGGGCCATTACGTGATGAATACCAGGCAGGCCGTTGGCCGAGGGTGGCCCTTCGTAAAAGGTAAATGCCGGTTTTCCTTCGCGGGAAGAAATACTCTCATCAAAGGTGTTGTTGTCTTTCCAATATTTTAATACCTCGCGGCTGATGCCGGGAAGGTCTAAATGCTTGTATTCAGGGTATTTGCGCGCCATGTGAGTGCGGGATTTTTTAAGAGGCGCAAATGTAAGTATTATAAGGGTTTTTGAAGAGGTTCAGACCAATCAAGACAGCACCTCATAATTGCCACGAAGGCACCAAGTCACAAAGGAAAAACTTTGCGCCTTGGTGCCTTAGTGGCCTCATTTCAAATTCATAGTTTTAAGCTTTCTTAAAAACCATGCGTAAAATTTCACTTTACATCGCTTCTTCCATTGATGGCTATATCGCTAAATCAGACGGATCCGTAAAATGGCTGGAGGAATTTCCCAATCCCGAAAAATCGGATTTTGGTTATTCCGAGTTTATAGTAGAAGTAGATACCTTGTTGATGGGCGCGAATACCTACAGGGAGGTTCTCACCTTTGGCGAATGGCCGTATAAGGGCAAGGATTCCTTTGTGTTTAGCCGCAACCCGGTTAAAGCCCACGATGAGAACGTAACCTTTGTAGCTGGTGATATCGTACACTTCGTGAATGAGCTCAAAGTCAGACAGGGTAAAACCATTTGGCTGGTGGGTGGTGGAGAAATCAACAGCTTACTTTTAAATAATGACCTTATTGATGAGATCATACTAACTATTGTTCCCATAGTGTTGGGCGATGGAATACCTCTATTTGCCAAAGGGAAAATCAATAAAACCTTAGCGCTTACCAATAGCCACACCTTTGAGAATGGCATGGTTCAATTAACTTACTCAAAAGCAAAATAATGAAGCAGTTGTTCTGGATATTTTCTTTCTTCGTTTTTATGAGTTTCTCAGCACTGGCTCAGGATTCCGTTATAGTTATTGGAGTTGAGTCTGCGCCACCATTTATAAAGGTTAAAGACGGAGCCGAACCCCGAGGGCTCAGCGTGGAATTTTGGGATCTAGTGGAAGATGAAGCTCAATTGCGATTTGAATATAAAATTTACGAAAGCCTTTCTGACCTGCTTAGTGCCATTAAAAGTGGGGAGGTAGATATGAGTATCAATCCTGTCACGGTAACGGATAAGCGTATGCGGGATATGGATTTTTCACAACCCTTTTTTATTTCGGGAACTACGGTGGCTCGCAGATATGAAAGCAATTGGTGGGGGATAATCAAGAATATTTTTACCTGGAAGTTTATTTCGGCAGTAGCGGTATTACTTTTTATAATCTTCATTTTTGGAGCGCTTATTTGGCACTTTGAAAGAAGAAAGAACAAGGAGCAATTTGGCAATGGTATAAAAGGTTTGGCGGATGGTTTTTGGTGGAGTGCCGTAACCATGACTACAGTAGGCTATGGCGATAAATCACCTGTTACCAGGGGAGGAAGGATAGTGGGTTTTATCTGGATGTTTGCCGCCATTATTATGATTTCGAGCCTGACGGCAGGTATTGCCTCGGCACTTACAGTGCAGTCTCTTGATGCCAAAATCACTTCGCCAGAGGATCTGAGAAGGTTTAAAGTGGCTACCATTTCGGGAAGTAGCACAGCAGATTATTTAAATTTATTCGATGTCGGATTTTCTTCCTTCAAGTCAGTGCCAGAAGCACTGCAGGCCCTGGAAGATGGTGAGATGGAGGTAGTGATATATGATCGGCCTATACTTCAGCACTATTTAAATGAAGGCCAGTATGACGATATAATAGTTATGGATCGTAATATGAAAACCGACTATTATAGCTTTTCCTTTCAAAAGGGTTCTCCATTGCGGGAGACGATAGATCCCTTTGTGGTGAAAACCCTCAAATCTCCTGAGTGGAGCTTTAAGCTGAGAAATTTGGAAAAGGAGGACTAAAGGGTTGTTTGAAGCCTGGAGTATTCAATATTTTTGAGCACCAAAAAAAATCCCTAACTATGAAAAAAGTCAATTTATTACTAGGAAGTATTTTTTTATTAACCTCATGCAGCCAGCCGGTCGCTGCAGATGAAACAGAAGGAGAGTCCATTGATTCCACGCAAGTGGAGCAGGTAGAAGAAGTGGAGCCATCGCTTACCCTTGTTTGGGAAACCGATACCGTGCTAACCACTTGTGAGTCCGTGTTGTACGATTTAACCCGAAGAGAACTCTATGTAAGTAATATTGATGGGCAGCCAACCGATAAGGATGGGAAGGGCTTTATTTCCAGATTGGATGTAGATGGCACTGTTACTGAGCTCGAATGGGCCAAGGGTATGCATGCGCCAAAAGGCATGGGCGTTTTGGTGGATAAAATGTACGTAACGAATATTGATGAGTTGGTACAGATAAATATGGCGGATGGAAAAATCACCAAAGGCTTTACCATAAAAGGAGCTAAGTTTTTAAATGATGTAGCTGTTGGTGGTGGTAAAGTTTATTTCTCAGACATGGAAACCGGAAAACTCCACGTGTTTGATGGTGAAAGAGTGTCTTTGCTTTCTGAAGGTCACACAGGCTTAAATGGTCTCACCTACTTTGATGGAAATCTTTACGGCCTGGATGAAAGTGGACTCATTAAATTTTCACTGGATGGCGGTGTGCCGGAAATTATTAATGCAGAAGTTACTGGCGGTGATGGCCTGGTACTAATAGATGAAAATACCTTTATTGCCAGCCGTTGGCAGGGCGAGGTTTGGTTTATTAAAGATGGAAAAGCCACCATGCTTTTAGATTCTAAAGGTGATGATATTCAAACGGCTGATATTGGTTATAACCCAACCGAAAAAATGGTTTATGTGCCTCGATTCTTTAGCAATAAGGTAAGTGCCTACATGCTAAGTTATTAGAAGATAAATCCGGAGATCATAAAATGCCGTGCTCAAATATTTGGGCACGGCATTTTTTTTATGGGCAAACTTCAGGCATGGGTTAAATGTTTGTTTTAATCATTTGATTAAATTTTAAAATCTTTTGTACATTCGTTTAGAATTTCATCAGAATGGCAAAGGAGAAGGATTTAAATACAGAGCAAAAGATTAAGGAGGCGGCCCGAAAAATATTTTTACAAAAGGGCTTTGCCGCGGCTCGTACAAGAGATATAGCAGAAGAGGCGGGTATAAATCTGGCCTTGCTCAATTACTATTTCCGCAGTAAGGAGAAACTCTTTCACCAAATAATGGAGGAGTCGTTGCGCAAACTTTTCGGCAATATTTTCCCCATGCTTGCCAATCCTGAAGTTTCACTTCGCCAAAAAATACAGGCTTTTGTAAATCAATACACCGAGGTATTGATAGAAAACCCTGAGCTCCCCAGTTTTATACTTAGCGAAATAAGAACTAACCCCGATCATCTGTTAACGCTTATAGGCTCTGGTAAAACTTTAGACCTATCGGTTCTTGCACGGCAATTGGCAGAAGGTAAGCAAGCGGGAGAAGTGGTGGATATTTCACCAATAGACTTTTTGTTGAACATGGCCTCATTGGCGGTTTTTCCCTTTGTGGCCCGGCCCATGGTAAAGCGGATGGGTAGTTTTTCGGACGTACAGTTTGAGAATCTGATAACTCAGCGAAAAGTAATGATTTGTGAAATGTTGGAAAGTTACACCTTCGGTACAGCAGCAAATAACCAACAATCGTAAAGAGATGAAAAAGTGGTTTTTAGTACTATTAATTGCCGGACTATCCGCTCAGGGATTCGGCCAAAGTGATACGTTAAGGCTTGAAGACTGCCTGAACTGGGCTCGTGCCAATTTTCCGCTTCTGCAAAAGCAGAATTTACAAAACCAGGATATGGAGCTTCAACTCAAAAATATTAGATCGGCCTATTTGCCGCAGTTGTTTGTAAATGGGCAGTTAACCTATCAGTCAGATGTTCCTGAGCTTGGTTTACCCGGTTTCCCGGATTTGGGGATACCACAAACACAGTATAGGGTGGCGCTAAATTTGGAGCAAATCATTTATGATGGAGGCACTACCAAGGCCCGCAGGCTGCTAAGCGAAGCGGAAAATGCAGCAGCACAGCAGCAAGTGGAGTTGGATTGGCAGCAGTTGAAGGCAATGACGGTTAATCTCTATTTTTCCATTGCCCTTCAAAATCAATCGTTTAAAATCCTTAAGTCTTCTGAGCAGGTGTTGGATGAAAAGCTTAAACAACTGGATGCACGCTTAAAAGCAGGTGCCATTTTGGAGAGTGATCTTTTGCGGGTGAAGGCTCAGCAATATGAGTTGCAAAAACAGTTGAGTGAAGTGGCTCTTCAAAAAAAAGCGGCTATGAACTCTCTGGAACTGCTCACCGGACAAAGTTTTAAAGGTGTGGCTGGTGTGGAAATTAACAATAGGGTAATTACCACCCCAGCGTTTGAAAAGCTGGCAAGTATAAAATTGATTGCGCTGCAAAAGGAGAAACTATCGGCATCCCAAGAAGTGGTTTCAAAGAATTTAGTGCCACGCCTCTCGGCAATGGCTACGGGTGGAGTTGGGCAACCCAATCCCTACAATTTTTTCAATACCGATTTTGAAGGCTATTACATGCTAGGCGCCAGACTACAATGGAATGTTTTTGACTGGAATAATACGAAACGCACCAAGGGTAGTTTGGAGTTGAAAAAAGAAATGTTGGATACGGAGGCTGATCAGTTAAAACGCAATACTCAGCTTAGGCTGGAAGGAAAAATAGCCTTGATGGAGCAATTGGAAATGGCGGTAGCAAAGGATGCAGAAATTGCTGAGATGCGCGAAAAAATCCGTAAAACAGTTTCATCGCAATTGGATCAGGGAACCATTACTTCCGCTGATTTTTTGGAAGCCTTACGAGATGAACAACAAGCACTTTTGAGCCGTGAACTCAATAGTCTGCTGCTAGCCAAGGCACAAGTAGAGTATCTAATAGAATCAGGAAATTTTTAAATAAAGGGCAATGAAAAAATACGTGGCAATAGTGGCTTTGGCTGGTGTGTTTGCAAGCTGTGGAAACAATGGAAATGAAGCAGATGCTTATGGGCAGTTTGAGGCGGACGAAATACTTATTTCTGCCGAGGCTTCTGGTAAGCTGCTTTCCTTTAAGGCAGATGAGGGTGTTGATCTAAACGCAAATGAGTCGGCTGGACTTATTGATACAACGCAGCTTTATCTAAAAAAAGGGCAGCTAAAAAGTAGCATAGCGGCCATAGAAGGGCGAATGCCAAATGTGGCTGCTCAAATAAAGGTTTATGATGAACAATTATTGGCTGCTGAGCGGGAGTTGAAAAGAGCAAAAACCCTTTTGGCCGAAGAGGCAGCCACCCAGAAACAGGTGGATGATCTTAGCTCACAAGTAACAGTGCTGAAAAGCCAAAGAAGTGCAAGCCTCTCCAATCTTAGTGATCAGAACCAGAGCCTGCTAGGTGAAGCCAGTTCACTGGGATTTCAACAAAAGCAGGTGGAAGACCAGCTTGCAAAGTGCCGCATTGTAAACCCTGTAAAGGGCACCGTGTTGAGCACTTATGTGGAACCGGGAGAGTTGGTAGGGGTTGGAAAACCATTATACCGCCTTGCCAATTTGGAAGAACTCACTTTACGGGCTTACGTTTCTGGTGATCAATTAGTGAATTTAAAAATAGGCCAGGAAGTAAAAGTGCGGGTGGACCGCCCCAATGGCGAGTATTCGAACTTTAGCGGAAAGCTGAGCTGGATAAGTCCTGAAGCCGAGTTTACCCCAAAGGTTATTCAAACCAAAGAGGATAGGGTGAATTTGGTATATGCTTTAAAAATAAAGGTTGCCAATGATGGCTCCTTGAAAATTGGAATGCCCGGAGAGGTTTTATTTAGTAGCGATGGGCAAGATTGAAGTAAAAGACATCAGCCATAGCTATGGAAAAGTGCAAGCACTGAAAAGCGTGAGCTTTGAAGTGGAGGCAGGAGAAATTTTCGGGTTGATTGGGCCTGACGGATCTGGGAAAAGTACGCTCTTTAAAATCCTTACCACTCTTATATTACCTGATGGCGGAGAGGCCAATGTTATGGGAATTGGCGTTCGTAATGATTTCCGGGCTATACGTAACCGCATCGGCTATATGCCGGGGAAATTTTCCCTCTATCTGGATTTGAGTATTCAGGAAAACCTGGAGTTTTTCGCCACCGTTTTCGGAACTACTGTAGAGGAAAACAGGGATATTATTGAGGATATCTACATTCAACTGGAACCTTTTAAAAATAGATTGGCCGGTCAGCTTTCGGGTGGAATGAAACAAAAGCTGGCCTTGTGCTGCGCGCTTATTCATCAACCTGATGTTTTGTTTTTGGATGAACCTACTACTGGCGTTGATCCTGTTTCCCGTAAGGAGTTTTGGCAAATGCTGAAGAGCCTGAAAGGGCGGGGAATTACCATTTTAGTTTCTACACCTTATATGGATGAGGCCTCACTTTGTGACCGGGTGGCGCTGATGCAGGGCGGGGAAATTCTCTCTATTGAAAGTCCGGGGAATGTTTCAGCGGCCTATGAATATAAGCTCGTTGCCATGAAGGCTGAAAAAATGTATGACCTGCTTTTGGAAATCCGCTCTTATCCCGAAGTACACTCGAGCTATACGTTTGGCGATTTTATCCACGTGAGCCTCCCAAAGGAAACTGATGTTGAAACACTCATCCAAAAATTGAATTCTAATGGATTTGAGGTGCACTATAAAACCATAGAAGCAGGTGTGGAGAATGTGTTTATGGAATTGCTTAATCAAAAGGAGATGGCCTGATGGAAAATGCGATTCAGGTAAAAAATCTCACCAAAAAGTTTGGGGCTTTTACGGCTGTAGATGCCATAACCTTTGAAGTGCCTAAGGGTGAAATATTTGGGTTTTTGGGTGCCAACGGTGCCGGAAAGACCACCGCTATGCGAATGTTATGTGGCCTTTTGTCGCCCAGTTCGGGTGAGGCTACAGTAGCGGGTTTTGACATTTTTAAGGAAACCGAGAAGCTGAAGAAACGTATTGGCTATATGAGCCAGAAATTCTCGCTATATGAGGATTTAACGGTTGCGGAAAACTTTAGGTTTTATGGTGGAGTATATGGCCTGAGTAGAAAGGAAGTATCTAAAAGAATGGAGGAAAGGCTGATAAGACTTGATTTTACAGAGGATTATAAAACCATAGTTGGGTCGCTGCCGCTGGGCTGGAAGCAAAAATTATCATTTACGCTGGCCCTGCTACATGAGCCGGAAATTGTATTTCTGGATGAGCCCACCGGAGGGGTGGACCCGATTACAAGGCGGCAGTTTTGGGAAATGATTTATGCAGCTGCCAAGGAGGGTGTGACCATATTTGTAACCACTCATTACATGGATGAAGCCGAGTATTGCGATAGGGTATCCATAATGGTGGACGGTAGAATAGAAGCGCTGGACAAACCCGAGGCATTGCGGAAAAAGTATGATTGTGACAGTATGGATGGAGTATTTCAGGTTCTGGCACGAGGCACCAGCGTAAAGGGTTAAATAGTAAACAGCAAAATGAAACAATTCAGGGCATTTGTAAAAAAGGAGTTCCGTCACATCTTTCGTGACAGGCGCACTTTGGTTATTCTTTTTGGGATGCCCATTATCCTTTTAATCCTTTTCGGATTTGCTCTTACCAATGAAATAAAGGATTCGGGGCTGGTTATTCTGGATAACTCCAAAGATGCCATGAGTATCAGGCTGAAAGGAAAAATTTTATCCTCCGGATACTTTAGGCAGGTAGATGAATTAGAGAACTACAGGCAAATTGAGCACGCATTTAAAAACGGACAAGTAAAGTTGGCGTTAATAATTGGGAGTGATTTTGGAAATAGCTTGCAGAAAGTGGAACCGGCCACAATTCAATTAATTGGAGATGCTTCTGATCCCAATACCGCCAGTACCCTAATCGCCTATGCAGAGTTTATTATTCGCGACTTTCAAAAGGAAGTATCAAATAATGGAATAGAGGTTAATCGAGGTGCGATAGCTATCCCAAGGATGATATATAACCCCGGGCTAAAGCCGGTTTTTATGTTTGTGCCGGGAGTAATGGCACTTATTCTGATGTTAGTTTCCGCGATGATGACCTCCATTACCATTGCACGCGAAAAGGAGCAGGGAACAATGGATATATTAATGATTTCCCCATTGAAGCCGTCTCAGATTATCCTTGGGAAAGTAACGCCCTACCTCATTTTATCATTAATCAATGGTGTGGTGATTGTACTTATGGGCGTTTTCGTTTTTGGGATGCCCATGCGCGGTTCTATTGTATTGCTGTTTGTAGAAGTGCTGCTTTTCATTGTTACATCGCTTGGCTTGGGTATTTTAATTTCCAGTCGCTCCAACTCTCAAATGACGGCCATGTTTGTTTCCATGGTGGCCCTGATGATGCCTACTATACTGCTGTCAGGTTTTATTTTTCCTATAGAAAATATGCCTTTCATTTTACAGGGAATTGCTCAAGTATTACCGGCAAAGTGGTTCATCATTATCATAAAAAGTGTGATGCTCAAAGGCGGAGGTATTTCCACCGTTTGGCTGCCCACACTTGTGCTCAGTGTTATGTCAATAGTTTTTTTGGTGGTGAGTATGAAGAATGTTAAACCCAGACTCAACTAAGGTGAAGACAATTATACATATTGTTAGAAAGGAGTTTTTGCAAATTGGTCGCAACAAGATGATGGTCCCGTTTTTAACCATCCTTCCCATCGTTCAGCTTATAATGCTGTCTTATGCCGCCACCTTTGAGGTGAAGGGCTTAAAACTTGGCGTAAATGATCAGGACAGAAGTGGGGCATCACAGGAGCTGTTGCAGAAGTTTAGTGGAACCGGATATTTTGAAATCGTAAAAACTTCGTTCTCTACGGATGCCCTTCTTGTCAATTTGGATAAGGATGAGGTGGACTTGATTATTACTATTCCCAAAGATTTTGAAAAGGATTTAACCAACGGAATGCCGGCTCAGGTACAGCTTCTTATCAATGGGGTCAACAATCAGAAGGCCGGGTTGGCCAGCAATTATTCGCAAAATGTATTGGCGGGTTTCAACAAGCAGTGGGCTTTTGACCATTTTGGACAAGTGGCCATTGTTAATCCTAAGGTTGAAAAATCCTTTTGGTACAATCCGGAGCTGGATTATAAAATATTTATGGTGCCGGGCATACTTGCCGTTTTGGTTACGCTTCTTACCGTTTTCCTTTCGGGGATAAACATAGTGCGAGAAAAGGAACTGGGCACCATTGAGCAACTCAACGTAAGCCCCATCAAGAAGTACCAGTTTTTTATCGGCAAACTGTTTCCCTTTTGGCTTATCGGTTTGGCTATATTGGCGTTTGGACTGGGTATAGGGTACGTGCTTTTTGGGATTACCGTAGAAGGAAGTCTTTTTGTGCTTTTTAGCTTTGCCGCAATTTACCTTTTGGCCGTGTTAGGCTTGGGGCTTTTCATTTCCACCTTAGCCGAAACCCAGCAACAGTCTATGTTTCTCAGCTGGTTTTTCCTCATCATTTTTGTTTTGATGAGCGGTATTTTTACCCCAACGGATAGCATGCCGGAGTGGGCACAAATCATGAATACCATAAACCCATTAAAATATTTGGTGCAAGTTATGCGGCAAGTGATGCTTAAGGGCAGCGGCATGGCTGAGGTAGCTAATAGCTTTTTTATCATGGCTCTATTTGCCATAGGCTTTAATGCACTTGCAGTATGGAGATATAAGAAAACAGTTTAAGCCACTAAACTTCTCAAAATAGAGCCTCCGTTTTGGTTTTGCCCCTTATTGGCATACAGCCATTGTAGCCAGCGTTGTAGCACTACATTTTCTATTTGCCAGCCATCTTCCATTCTTAGGATCATTCCGGTTTCTGCCAGATTTTTAAGAGCACGCTCCACACTGCTTGCTGCACCCAACCTGTAGTTCATCAAAAATTCAAACGAGTGCGGCTGCAAAACTTTGTCTTCGCTGGCAATGGCTTTAAGCAATCTCCATTGCAGGTCGGTAAATCTCTTTCTAAAAGTGTAAAAGGCGGGCTGATAAATGGCCATCACCTTATTGATGTGGCTTTGCAGCTTTATGTCTGCCGGGTTTTTATTTTGCAGTAAATCCAATACAAAAGCAGTGTTGCCGCGGGTAAACTTCAGAAGGCTCTTTGCGTTGGTTTCACTGTCGTGAGAATTGATTTCCGTAAAGTTGCTCAGCTGAAGTTGTGGCAGCTCAAAAGGCGTGGCATCGCCCTCAAAGGCTGGGTTAAAACTGTTGGCACTCATTAGCAACTGACTGTTTCGGGAGCCAAAGAAATTGCCAAACAATTCAGATGGAGAAGACTCTCCTTCCCATTGATCCAAATCCTCTATCACAAAAAGAAAATCCTGAGAAATGCTTTGAATGGCTACAAGCAAACTTTCAAACCAATTGTTGATGGGTTGTACGGCTTCGCCAGCAGGCATGGGGTGCTCTTCAAAAAAGCGCTTTAGTTGATATTCCACATTGGAGTGGCGCGCAGCCACTTGCTTTACACATTGCTCAAGGCCCAGCAGTAGTTGTTCGTTGCTTAACATTCCTCTTGCCGAGAGATAAAAGCAGATTCTACGACCTTCCAGTTTTCTAAAAAGAGCTTGTATAATATGGGTTTTTCCCATGCCCGAAGGTGCATGCAGAAAAATGCTTTCACGAGCCATTACTAAATCGTATAGCTGCGTAATTTCGAGGTCGCGTTGAATTATTGCCATTTTAATCAGGGATTTATGACGGCAATTTATTTACAATTCGCTTATTGCGTAACGCTTTTGAAAATAGCTGTTAACGTTGAATTGTTAATTAATGTAGTCTAAAATGGGCTGGTTTTGATTATACCGTAGCCACACATTTTAGCTCAATGGCGATAGGGGTAGGAAGGGCATTTATAGCTACCGTAGTGCGGCAGGGCTTGGGGTCTACATCCTTAAAGTAATCGGCATAAATACGATTGAAGGTTTGGAAGTCCCGCTTCATATCCACCAAAAAAACTTGCACATCCACCAGCTTATCCCAGCTGCTGCCATTTTCTTCCAGTATAGCTTTTACGTTGGCAAATACAGCGTGTACCTGGGCCTCAAAGTCAAAGCTTTTAAAGTTACCATTGTGATCCAGCTCCAATCCTGGTACGCCAGAGTCGTTGGCATCACTGCCGGCAATGCGCGGGCCAACACCACTTAAAAATAGAATTTCGCCTACTCTGCGGGCTAAGGGATATGAACCTACTGGTTTTGGTGCTTTGCTCATGGGGAATGATTTTGGTCAAAGGTAAAAACCATTTCTTAGGCAAGCCCTTCCCACTCCTTATAAAACTGCTCCAAAAAATCTTCCATAAACTGATGTCGCTGTTCCGCTAGTTTACTTCCGGTTTTAGTATTCATTTTATCCTTTAGTAAAAGCAACTTTTCGTAAAAGTGATTAATAGTAGGAGCGGTGCTGGCTTTATATTCTTCCTTGGTCATTTTTAGGTTGGGAGGAATTGCCGGATTGTAAAGTGCAAAGCCCTTATGCCCACCATAGTTAAATGTGCGGGCTATACCAATGGCGCCAAGTGCATCCAGTCTGTCGGCATCCTGCACTACATCTAATTCGGGTGAATGAAAGGCCTGCTTTTCGTTTCCACCTTTAAAGGAGATATTTTTTACAATCTGTACCACATGCTCAATGGTGGTTTCATCTACCGCAAGGGAAGAAAGAAACATCCGGGCTTTTGTAGGCCCAACTTCTTCATCACCATTGTGAAATTTAGAATCAGCAATATCGTGTAGCAGCGCACCAAGTTCTACAATTTGTATATCAACGGCTTCCTGTTGTGCTATGGTTTTGGCTGTTTTCCATACCCGCTCAATATGAAACCAATCGTGGCCACCTTCCGCATTTGCTAGTTCGGTTTTTATAAATTCTACAGTTTTTAAGATGACTTGGTTCATTGGTGGGGATTTTGAAAAGAACAAAGGAAAGGTTTGAAAACAAGAGAGGCCACCTTTTCAGGCAGCCTCTTGTATTGACTTGAGTATGTGGAAGATTACTCCTTAATCGAAATCTTAACCATTACATCCTCTTTCTTCTTTTTATAAGATTCAAACAAAAATTCATCTTTAGAGAGTGCCACAATTCTTGACGGGGCAAATTGGTAAAGTTTGATGCCCTTTACATTTTTCATATCCAATATAGATTCTTTGGTAACCTCACCACGTTCGTCATCCAAAATATAGGCTGTTAAAAATCCAAAGGTTCCATCAACATGGCCAGCGGGTGCCTGGTCAAATGGTAGCTGCATGTTTTTGGCGTTGTCAATATAAAAGATGTAGTGCTTATTATTTACGAAAGCATATTTGTAAGACATACCTCCCATACCTCTTTTTCCGCTCTGGTTTTTCGGTAGCTTACGCATCCATGCCAATTCACCATCACTTTCAATTTTGGTGATAAGCATGTCGCTGTAATAATAGGTTGTAGAAGAGCTGGTACCTCCGCCTGCAGTTCTGGTGGTGGAAGTAACAGCAATATACTGCTCACCAATTAAAATAATGCTGCCATCATTTTGAAAAGAAACTTTTCTGAGTTTTAGGTTGGGCATTGAAGCTTCTCCCTTGTCTTCTTTTTTGGCGTTTTTCTTTCTTGATCTCTTGCTTTCGTACTGATTGAGCAGTGCCAGTGGGATTTCGTAACTTCTGCTTTCATAAATTTCACCATCCTTATCCACTTTTACATAAAATATCCCTTCTGCATTGTAATTGCGAGGATTTTTATTGTAGTAACCCGCACATACCAGTTTGTTTTCGGGAGTTTCAAAGAGTTTAACGTAAGAGATAAACTTATTGTCAATCTCAATTTTAGAGATGCTAAAATCACGCTGACCTTGTGATTTTTTCAGTAACTCAAAATGATAGTTTGGCTGATCCTTGTTTCCTTTTTTAGTGCTGCGGGTTGTGCCATCTTCATATATCTGAGCAAGGATGTAGATGTTGCCTTCCTTGTCTACAGCATAATCTGTATTGTTCATCTCCTTCTCGGTATAGGGCATGGTTTCTTCTCCACCCCATATCTCTTCCATGTCCTCGTCATAAACATAGAGGCCAATCTCATCATAGTTTTTGGCATCACTTTTTTCTTTTGGTGTTTTTCTGTACTGCACCATCAACTTTGAAGAGTCACTTGAAGTGTAGATGTCAAACTTATCGGTAACTCCAAAGTTATAAAATGAAAACATACCACCTGCCACGGTAGTTGCTCCTTTCATACTACCGGCTAGCTTACGGTCTGTGGCAATTAATCTTACCTGCCCGCCTTTCCAGCCACCTTTTCTGAAGTCAACCTCCCGATAGAAAAGCTGCTCGCTGGTACGTCCCTTATCATACACGGAGTAAAAAATAAGGTACTTGCCTCCAAACTCTCTTATGCTTTCTATGGATGAGCCTTTGGGAAGAGGGAGTTCTCTGATGGATTTTTGCCTCATTGCCTTTGTGTCAAACTTTTGCACAACGGCTTTATTTTTAACGATTTTGATAGACATTACCTCATTGCCGGAATAGAAGTAAAGCTTAGTTGGGGCGTCTACAACCTTGTAAGGTTGACCTACGTCTATGGAGATGTCGCGTGGAGTTTCAAATTGAGCAAAGGTTATGCTTGACCAGAAAATGGCCAGAGCTAATAAAAGTTTAGATTTCATAAGTTGTTTAGATTGAGTTATAAAAAGATGGAGAGTTGCACATTAGCTAAAAGAATTAGCTTAGAAATGAGAACAACATCAAATATTTAGGGTTAGATGGGCAATAATAAAAAAAGCAAGCTTAAATTCATAAAAATTCTGTAAGATTTTCCCCTTAATTTGCAATTTATTGCTTTAAGTAAATAGCCGCCTTGAATCAACCTTCCATTTTTCCGTTCGGTATTCGCATTGATGAACCCGTTACCACATTAACAGATGTGTTGGTAGCAGCTGTGTGTTTTTATGCCTTTTTCAAACTTCGTAAAGTATCCGATGGCAGCCTCTTACATAAGCTGGTGTTATGGTACTTTGCATTGATGGGAGGAGCTACCCTTATCGGGGGAATTATTGGTCACGCCTTTTTATACGCACTTTCATTTAATTGGAAATTGCCGGGATGGTTACTGAGCATGTTGGCTATAAACCTGCTGGAGCGTGTGATGATTAGATTTTCTAAACCTGTGCTGTCTACTAACAGGGCCAGATTTTTCTCCTATTTTAATATTGCAGAACTGGTTGCTTTTGCCGCATTGGCATTTGGCTACCTCAATTTCAGGTTTGTGGAAATCCATTCCGTGTATGGATTACTCGTTGTGGTTTTCGGTTTCTGTGTTTTTAACTATCGCAAAAATCACGGGCGGGAAGTGGTAAGGCAGTTTATGATTGCCACAGGTTTTGCCTTTATAGCGGCTGTAATATTTGTGGCTAAATGGGATATAGACCAATGGTTTAGACATGTGGATATGGCCCATGTTTTTATGGCGATTTCAGCATGGTTCTTTTATGTAGGTTCTCAAAAGTTAATGAGCCACACGGCTTACAATCCTAAATATCAATAAAAATTTCAAAAAGTATGTTTGGACTATTTAAGAAGAAAACCGCAAAAGAGAAGCTTCAGAAGGAATATGAAAAACTCCAGAAAGAAGCTTTCAGGCTATCAACGATAAACCGAACCGAGAGCGACAAAGTAGCTGCCAGGGCTGATGAGATTGCCCGAAAAATGGATGCTATGCCATAATACCCGGGTTATTAGGTGCTACTTGGTAGAAAGGCTAGCTTGTCTCCCTTTGTGAAATCGGGCAGGTCGCGCTTTATAAGTATGGGATCCTCTTCTCCCTTGAGCAAGAATAGAGGTATGATGTTTCTTTTAAATCTCTTCTGAATTTCATCATAGTCTTGCATGTCATCACATTTTTCAACAACTATATTCTTGTGCTGGCGTATGGCCTGTGCGAGGTTCAGATAGTCAGCTTTACAGTTAAACATAACGTTTAAGGGAAAGCTAACGTCCTTTAGTTCCTGTTCTTTTTTGCTGCTCAACCGGAAAACCTTTTCCTCGCCAAATTCTTCTTCAAAGTATTTCATGCTGAGGTTGTTCACCTCACTGCTGCTTGTCATAGCCATGAGTTTGCCGATTGGCGTAAAGTCTATTTCGTCAAAAACAGTATCGCCCAAAATATTACCTTCATATACATCGAGCCCCATTCGCTGGGCCTCTCTTATGTTGGCTTTTGATGTGTCTGCCAACAATACCTGCATACCATGTTCCTTTAAAAATGTGGCGATAAATCGTGCGTTTTCGTTGGCCCCGGCAATAAGATATCCTGTAGGTTCCTCGCGTTCTACTTTAAGCCATTTTGCCATAGGTTTGGCGGTGGAGCCCTGCAATACAACAGTGCCCACAATGATTAGAAATGTAAGGGGTAATATAAGTTCGGCCTGCTCTGCGTCCACAGTTCCGCTTTGCTGGGATGTGAGCTGAAGGGCAAATAGCGAGGCTACTGCGGCCGCAACTATACCCTTAGGGCCAACCCACGACATAAATACAATTTCGCGCCAGTTAAACCGGGATCCCAAAGTGCTGAGCCAAACAATTATCGGTCGGATTACAAACACTACTATGGCAAATAATATGGCCGCACTCCACCCCAGCTTTTCAATTTGTTCCACATCTATTCTGCTGGAAAGCAAAATGAATAAAACCGAGATAAGTATGATGCTTACATCCTCCTTAAAGGATAGGATTTTCTTAAACTCGTTTACCCTCACATTGGCCAATACAATACCCATACAGGTGGTAGACATCAGGCCTGCTTCGTGCGAAATAAGTTCGGCAAAGGTGAAGGCAAAGATTACCAGCCCCAGGGCCACAACATTACGCAGGTAAGCGGGAATGCGGTTTTTTTTCATAAGCCACCTAAGGAAAAAGGCAGTGAGTACACCAACAAATATTCCTGATGAAACCGTGATGATAAACTGTTTGAAAACCTCCAGGGTATCGGCATTTTCAAAGTGACTGATTTGGATAAACTCATAAACCAATACAGCAATCAAGGCACCAAGGGGGTCTATAAGTATACCTTCCCATTTAAGTACATTATTGATTCCCTCATTGGGTCGTGCATTGCGCAGTATGGGTATTACCACGGTGGGGCCTGATACAATTATAAGAGCTCCAAAAAGAAAGGCCAGACGGTAATTAAGGCCAATAAGAAAGTGAGCAGCCACTCCACCGGCCAAAAGAGTTATGATGGGGCCAAAAATCAATAGATTGCGTACTACACCCGCCTGATGGCGGATTTCCTTGATCTTTAAGGTTAAACCTCCTTCAAACAAAATTACCCCAACGGAAATGGATACAAAGGCGAAAAGCAGATCTCCGGAAAAAATCTCATCTCCATCCAGTAGTTTATCGCCATAAGAGGTGAAAAATGTGGAGGCAGGCCCAAGTGCCAGCCCAATGATGATGAGCGGGAGGATTGCAGGTACTTTAATTTTCCATGCCAGCCATTGTGCCAGTACGCTGAGTACCAGTATGCCTGCTAGCTCTATCATTCCATCCATAAGCGGCTTTCAGTTTGCGATAAATATCGGTAAAATGAAAGAAGCGTAATATTAGAGGTAATTGTTCACAAAATTAAAGGCGTAAGCCTTTATTTCTGCACGGGTTTCCCTGAACTTTTCCTGTATCTCCATTTCGCTGCCAATGGCCTTGGATGGATCGCTAAAGTTTTGATGCAGCTTTTGAGCATTGGTGGGAAACCAGGGGCAGTTTTCATTGGCATGATCGCACACGGTAATTACAAAGTCAAAAGGCACGTCTCGATATTCATCCAGATGGTTGGAGGTGTGATGCGAGATATCAATGCCATCTTCTGCTAAAGTGGCAATAGCTTTCGGATTAACGCCATGGGTTTCAATTCCGGCCGAATAAATGGTGGCTTTGCCTTTTGCAAAGTGCTGGAGATAGCCTTGCATCATTTGGCTGCGGCATGAATTGCCAGTGCATAGTACCAGGATGTTTTTCATTGTGATATTTGGTGTTTGGGATAATATTTTTTGCGGAGCCAAAAGGCCACACGTACCAGTAGAATTAATGCTGGTACTTCAACCAGGGGTCCAATAACTCCTGCAAAGGCCTGGCCGGAGTTTAGTCCGAAAACTGCAATAGCTACCGCAATGGCCAGTTCAAAATTGTTGCCCGATGCCGTAAATGCAATTGAGGCATTTTGATCATAGGGGGCGCCAAAAGCCTTACTTAGCAAAAAGCTTATGATGAACATCAACGCGAAGTAAATTACCAGCGGTACAGCTATAAGAAGTACGTCAAATGGTATCTGCACTATTAATTCGCCCTTGAGGCTAAACATCAGAACAATGGTAAACAGTAGTGCAATAAGTGTTATTGGTGAAATGGCAGGAATGAACTTTTTTTGATACCATTCTTCGCCTTTAAGTTTTACAAATATTACCCGGCTTAGAAAACCCATTAAAAATGGGATGCCTAAATATATGGCCACACTTTCTGCAACGGCACTCATTGAGATGTCAACCAAAGCGCCATCTATACCAAAATAGGGTGGCAACACCGTAATAAACAGGAAGGCATAAAAGCTATAGAAAAGCACTTGGAAGATGCTGTTTAAGGCTACAAGACCTGCGGCATATTCGCGGCTACCTTCTGCCAGTTCGTTCCACACCATTACCATGGCTATGCAGCGGGCTAATCCAATAAGTATAAGCCCAACCATATATTCCGGGTAATCACGCAGAAATAGAATGGCGAGGGCAAACATTAGTATTGGGCCTATTATCCAGTTCAGCACCAGTGAAAGGGACAGCACCTTTACATTTTTAAAAACCTTGGGTAGCTGTTTGTACTGAACCTTGGCTAGTGGCGGATACATCATTAAAATGAGGCCAAGAGCAAGCGGTATGTTGGTAGAGCCGGAGCCATACTCCTGGATACTATTTGCCAGGTTGGGAAGCAGGTTGCCGAGCATTACACCCAGGGCCATTGCTGCAAAAATCCATAGTGTTAAATAGCGATCGAGAAAGCTGAGTTTACGCGGCCTGAAATTTTGAACCTCCATACTTTAACAGCAATTAGACGATGGAGCGCAGCATGCATCTGCAGCAGCTACTGTTTCATTTTTGGCAGCAGCTTTTTCTTCGGGGGTGCAGCAAGCTTTAGCATCTTCAGCCGCATATTTTGGGTCGTTAAATTCCACATCTTCATGAAAATAATACATCTCCCACTGGTGGCCATCGGGGTCAGTGGCCCAAAATTTATCCTGAAGGGCATAGCAGCATGATACGCCCATTTCCTCTTTACTTACCAGGCCCATAGGTTTTAATGCCTCGAGGCGATGATTTACTTCTTCAAGGGTTTCCAATTGTATTCCCAGATGTCCAAAATTGCTCTGAACGCGATCGGCATTTTCTAAAAATGAAATTACGAGTGCCGGTTTTGGAATGGTGAACCGGGTGTAGCCACTTTTTACTTTATCAGGTGCTTGTCCAAAAAGTGCGGTGTAAAACTCTGTGGTTTTGGCAATATCACTTACGTAAAGCGACACATGCATGCGGGGAAATTCTGTTGAGGTATCCATTTGTTTATTGCTATTTTACGATTAATGAAACTAAAACTTTATTTATTCTTTACTTAAGTGGTTTGGTGTAAATAAGATGTTGTGATTAGCAGCAATCGCCTGCCTTGGGCAGTCGTTCAAAAAAGCTTGAAAACTGATTTTTTAGCGATGTCCATTTCTCTGGGTCTATGCAGTAGCACATGCTTGTGCCTTCCACAGTGCCTTTTATTAGGCCAATATTTTTAAGTTCCTTTAAGTGTTGAGAGATGGTGGCCTGGGCCAATCCCAACTCCTGAACAAGGTCACTATTGATACAGGAATTTAATTTTAGTAAATGCTCCAAAATGGCAATGCGAGCAGGATGACCCAAAACTCTGGCCATAAGGGCAAGTTCATTTTGAGTGCTGCTAAAAAGATCTGTACGAGTAACTCCCATTGCTTAAATCATTCATTGCAATATTACGATTAAAATCCAAATAGCAAGTTAAGCCGTAATTATTTTCAATGTGCACGGTTTTTGTTTACCCCAAAGTCGCTTCATATTGGCTGCTAACCTATAGGAGTATAATTTTTCACCCATGAAACCGAATAATCACAATTTTTCGATAGATCTTCCTGGAGATTTAAGCGATACCCAAATTGAATCTGTACTACCCACCTTCATTTTCATCAACGAAAAGCAAAACCCGCAATCACCTGTTTCCGTAGCTCACCAAATACAAGTGGTGGACTGGAAAAAGTCTAAATTAGAGAATGGAGAGTGGTCTGTAAACTCGAACTGGATAGTGAAGGCGTCTTAGGCACAAATGTTAATCATCACATTGCCCAAAGTCTTGGATTGGTTTTAGCTCTCCGTTTCTAATTACATAAGGTCGTGTAATACATTTCAAATCTGTAATAAGGGAGTCATACGAGTATTTACAGGTGGCCAGCGCTGATGCAGAATCAGCCCACAGCTGGCGTTTGAAAGGTAGTTTCAGATCATCAAAGTAGACGCTATCATTTATAAATACAAATCTTAAGCTGTCTAAATCTACCAGCTAGTGTGTTGAGTCATTGTTGAGCTGTACTCTAAAATTCTGAATGTTGACGGGAGTGCCCGGACTTAGCGAGTCAATTTGATAAATGGTATGGCACGGATCTACAGTAAATTTTGCTCCATACGCCTGAAGAAGGATTACCGAGGTTAAAGGATTTCCGATTTTATTTGAAATATTGCAAGAGGAGAGGTTGAGGATAAAAGCGAGCAGAGTTAGCTTTAAAAACCTTGACGGCATGTTAGTAAACATAAATTGCAAAATAATCTGTAGTAAGAATTGTAACTGGCTTTTATCATTTTTTTATTCTCAACAAAACATTTGCTTTGCAACTTCATTATGTACCAAGCAATCTTTCACTACAATGAAAATATATACCAAGAGAGGGGATAAGGGCGAAACGTCATTAATAGGCGGCAGCCGCGTGAGCAAAACGCACGATCGCATAGAGGCGTATGGCACTGTAGATGAATTAAACTCTGTGGTTGGCGTAATACGTGATACTGCTACATTTAAGGGCATTGACCAGGTTTTAGTAGATATCCAGAATAGGCTTTTTACTATTGGTTCGGAGTTGGCTTCAACGCCTGATAGCAAAATGCAAATTCCAAAACTGGAGGAAAGTGATATTGAGGTGTTGGAGACGGAAATGGACAGAATGGATGAACATTTACCTGAATTAAAGAATTTTATATTGCCGGGAGGAGACCTTACGGCATCGCATTGCCATGTAGCACGCTGCGTTTGCCGCAGGGCTGAGCGAAGAGTTGTTGGCTTAACCAGTGATACAGTAGTTGACGAGAGAATAATACGTTACCTCAATCGTTTGAGCGATTATCTCTTTACCCTGGCGCGCTATTATACCTTTCGCCATGGTGGAATTGAAACGGAGTGGAAGACAAGGAAATAGCAAATTTCCCAAATACAAAAAAACAAGCTTGGAAAAGTGATCTAAAAAATTACTTTTGCAAAAAATAAACAAGGATTTAATATGTACTGGACTTTAGAACTAGCAAGCTATTTAAGTGATGCGCCATGGCCTGCCACAAAGGATGAGCTCATTGACTTTTCTATTCGAACCGGTGCTCCTTTAGAAGTTGTGGAAAACCTCCAGGCAATGGAAGAGGAGGAGGAAGAGGTTTATGAGAGTATTGAGGACATTTGGCCGGATTATCCATCGGAGGAAGATTTTCTCTGGAACGAAGATGAATATTAGCGCGCATTGGCTTTAGCGTAAATAAAATAGAAAACCCCTTGTCGTAATTGGCAAGGGGTTTTGTTTTTTAAGACCTTTAAATCTTATAAAGGGTAAGTTTTAGCCATTGAAATAAACTTGCATAGGCTTCTAGATACCTCTCTTTTTAGGAGGTGACAGGTGTGAGAAGGCGCGCGATTCTTTTCCTTTAATGTTTTTGGAGATGAGGTAAAAAAAAACCGGCTCTTTGCAGAACCGGATTTTGAAATGTGTGATGGATTTTACTTTGAAGCGTCTTTCATTCCCTGCTCAACCATACCGTAAAACTCATCGAGTTTTGGCAGTATGATAATGCGTGTTCTGCGGTTTGCGGCACGACCCTCCTTGGTGTCGTTGGTAGAAACAGGAACATAGTAACTGCGACCGGCAGCAGTCATGCGTTCTGGTTTTACCTTATAGTCGTTTTGAAGAACCCTTACAATAGAAGTGGCGCGCTTTACACTTAAGTCCCAGTTGTCTTGCAATACAGCGTTTTGGATAGAAACGTTGTCGGTATGACCTTCAACCATAATATCCATGTTTGGCTTGTTATTTACCACTTTGGCTACTTTTCCGAGTACATCTTTTGCTGCATCGCTCACTTGGTAGCTACCGCTTTTAAACAAAAGCTTGTCTGAGATAGAGATAAATACCACACCCTTCTCAACATTGATCTGTATATCCTCATCACTCATGTTTCCTAACACACCCTTAAGGCTTGTTACAAGGGCAATAGTTACAGAGTCTTTTTTGGAAAGGGCATCGTTAAGAGTTTTAATACGTAGATCTTTCTCTTTAATGCTCTCTAAGGATTTCTCCATGTTTTCAGCTTCCTTCTTGCTTAAGGTGGCAAGGTTACCCACGTTGTTCAGCAATTGATAGTTTACGCCTTTTAGGTAATCTATTTCTTTTTTGCGGTTTTCGCGATCGTCAAGGCACTCGGCAAGCTTAAGTTTAGCTGTGCTGTAAGCATCTTCGGTTTCCTGATTTTTAGTTTGAAGAGCGGTGTATTTCTTTTTAGAAACACATGAACTCATAAGGGCAACAATTAAAACAGGTGCTAAGAAAACTTTCTTCATTGTAAATTGAAATGTGGTTAAAAAAAATAATTATTGTCAGTTTTTCAGTTTGGGCTGATAATGCGTGCTGCATAAAAACACCGGCTGCCCTTATCCAAAAACTCTGCCTAATACCAAAAGTGCTGCTTATCGGACGAAAGTCCTTGTTTTTCCTTTCATTTTGAAAATAAAAAAATCCTTGCCCTACTTTTTTGGTGAGTCTTCAGGTTCATCGTCAATTGATGATTTCATTTACATTGCTGTAAATGGTGGTGGCCAGTTCATCCGTTGGCAGGTCGTTGGAGTCTGTTCCAAAAGGATCTTCAATTTCTTCGGCAATAAGCTCGAGGCTCGCCAGGGCATAAAAGGTAAATACGGTTATGAAGATAACGGAGTATCCAAAATCTGTAACAAAGCCAAATGGCATGGAGATGATGTACACAAAAATGAACTTCTTTATAAAGATATTGTAGGTGTAGGGAATCGGGGTTTTTTTGATTCGTTCACAGGCGCCACAGATGTCGGTAAAGGCATTAAGATCTTGTAACATGGCCAGATAAGCTCCCTCGCTTATGTGTTTATCCTGATAAATGGCCAGTATTCGGTTTTGCATGGCATTAGCCAAATGGTTTGGTACATGCTTGCCAACTTTTTGCTTATTCATAAATGAGGGTAAGAGCAGCACCAGCTCTTCCCTGGATGCCGTTCGCAGGTGATCCTTAAGCACAGAGGCATATAGGCCAATCATTTCCTTTAGTTCCTTTCTGCGCTGAGTTTCACTATCAGGTAAAAAGGCATTTATTTTTAAAGAAAGATTACGACTAACATTTACCAGGGCACCCCATTGCTTTCTGCCTTCCCACCATCGGTCGTAGGCAGTGTTGGTTCTGAAAACCAGTAAAAGTGAAAGTACAAATCCCAGTAATGAGTGCACAAGTGTGGTGCTGGCATACTTAAGATTATAAACTTCAATTTCAATAAAGGCAACTATGGCGCTAAAGAGTGCGATAGACACCATCACCCAGAATAATGTCCTAAAAGTCTCTTGTTTGTGGAACTTAAAAATAAGGCCGAACCAGTTCTTGGGATTGTATGTAACCATAGTTTGTATTTGAAGTGGGCTAAAATATAAACATTAGGATTTTATACCAGCTCCGCCAAATCGTCATAAAGTTTTAATAGGCACGTTTTTAGTTTGGAAGTTGCGCATTAAATATGGCTAAATTTGACGCCCCTGTAAAAAGACAATATGCTTAATAATATTATAGAGAAGCTCTTCGGCTCAAAGAGTGGTAGAGATATAAAGGAACTAAAACCAATAGTTGATAAGGTTAATGCCGAATTCGAGAAACTACAATCCTTAAATAACGATGAGTTAAGGGCAAAAACGGCCGAATTCAGAAAGCGCATAGCTGACAATATAGCCGAGCAAACCAATCGGATTGAAGAAATAAAGGGCAAAATTGAAACGGAAGAGAATATAGAGATGAAAGAGGCTCTATATGTGGAGATTGATGGCTTGGAGATTGCCGCACGCGATAAAACGGAAGATCTTTTAAAGGAATTATTACCGGAAGCATTTGCCGTGGTAAAGGAAACTTCAAGACGTTTTGCATCAGGTGAACCGCTGGAGGTTACCGCATCTCCATTTGATATGGAGGTTTCAAGATTTTCGGATGCCGTATCCCTCAATGGAGAAAAAGCCATTTGGAACAATAGCTGGACAGCTGCCGGAGCTCAGATAAAATGGGAAATGGTACACTATGATGTGCAGCTTATTGGTGGTTCTGTTTTGCACAATGGCTCCATTGCAGAGATGGCCACTGGTGAGGGTAAAACCCTGGTGGCTACATTACCGGTTTATCTCAATGCCCTTCCCGGAAAAGGTGTACACCTTGTAACGGTAAACGATTATCTCGCACGAAGAGACTCAGAGTGGATGGCACCTATTTTCCAGTTTCATGGCTTGAGCATTGACTGTATTGATAAGCACCGCCCAAATTCTGAAGAACGTAAAAAAGCCTATCAGGCGGATATCACCTATGGAACCAACAACGAGTTTGGTTTCGATTACCTGCGTGATAATATGGCCCGCAGCACAGAGGATTTAGTGCAGCGCCCACACAATTATGCTATTGTTGATGAGGTGGATTCGGTGTTGATTGATGATGCCCGTACACCTCTTATCATATCGGGGCCAACCCCTCAGGGCGATAAACAGGAGTTTGAACAGCTTAAGCCCCATGTAATCCGTTTGGTGGAGGCTCAAAAGGCATTGGTAGCCAAAGAGCTAAAAGAAGCTAAGCAGCTTATTGCCAGCAGCGATAAAAAAGATAAGGAAGAAGGAGCGGTAAAATTACTCCGTGCCCACAGAGGTTTGCCTAAAACCAAGGCCCTTATAAAGTTCTTGAGTGAAGATGGTATGCGTACCCTTCTCCAAAAAACGGAGAACAACTTTATGGCTGAGCAGATGAAGAATATGCACATCATTGATGATGAGCTCTACTTCACGATTGACGAAAAGCAAAATCAGATTGACCTTACCGATAAAGGTATCGATCTGCTTTCCGAAAAAACCGAGCGCGATTTCTTCATTATGCCAGACATCTCCATGGCATTGGCTGAATTGGAGCAAGCCGGACATGAGGGAATTGAAAAAGCGGAGAAGAAAGAAGAGTTGATGCGCAACTTTAGCATTAAAAGTGAGCGCATCCATACCATGAACCAACTGCTAAAGGCCTTTGCACTTTTTGAAAAGGATACCGAGTATGTGGTGATGGACAATAAGGTGAAGATTGTAGATGAGCAAACCGGCCGTATTATGGAAGGTCGTAGATATTCTGACGGACTTCATCAGGCCATTGAAGCCAAGGAAAATGTAAAGATTGAGGCTGCCACACAAACCTATGCCACTGTTACACTCCAGAATTATTTCAGGATGTACAATAAGCTGAGCGGTATGACCGGTACAGCGGAAACGGAGGCGGGTGAATTCTTTGACATCTATAAACTGGAGGTAACTGTAATACCTACCAACCGCCCAATAGCACGTGATGATCGCCAGGATTTGGTTTTTAAAACCAAGCGTGAAAAGTATAATGCGGTAATTGAAGAAATAAACGAACTGGTAAATCAAGGCCGTCCGGTGTTGGTGGGTACCACTTCCGTGGAGATATCTGAATTGCTGGGCAGGGCACTTTCCCTGCGCAAGATCAGGCACAATGTGCTTAACGCTAAGCTTCACCAAAAGGAAGCGGAAATTGTGGCAGAAGCTGGTCAGCCGGGTACGGTAACTATTGCTACCAACATGGCTGGTAGGGGTACTGATATTAAGCTTACACCAGAGAGCAAGGCCGCAGGTGGTTTGGCCATTGTAGGTACTGAGCGCCACGACAGTCGTAGGGTAGACAGGCAGTTGCGCGGACGTGCCGGTCGTCAGGGAGATCCTGGTAGCTCGCAGTTTTTTGTGTCGCTGGAAGATAACCTGATGCGCCTTTTCAATTCAGAGCGCGTGGCTAAACTGATGGATCGCATGGGCCTCAAGGAGGGAGAGGTTATCCAGCACAGCATGGTTTCCAAATCCATTGAAAGAGCACAGAAGAAAGTTGAGGAAAACAATTTTGGAAGTCGTAAGCGTCTTTTGGAGTTTGATGATGTAATGAACTCTCAACGTGAGGTTATCTATAAGCGCAGAAGGCACGCCCTTTATGGTGAACGTCTTCAGGTAGATATCGCCAACATGTTTTATGATACCTGTCAGAGCATTATAGACGAAACCCAGCCTGCGAGGGAATATGACACGTTTCAGCTGGAATTGATGCGTGTGTTTACCATGGAAAGCCCGGTATCAGAAGAAGAATTTCTGAAAATGCCACAGGCAGAACTGGTGCATAAGGTGTATGAAAGTGCCCTGCATACCTATTCTGATAAGAACATCAGGATAGCTCGTATGGCCATGCCTGTTATCAAAAATGTATATCAAAATCAGGATAATAAATTTGAGAATATTGTGGTTCCATTTACGGATGGTACCAAGGGGCTGCAGGTTGTAACTAATCTTGAAAAAGCCTATAAGAGTGAAGGACGTCAGCTTATTCGTGATTTTGAAAAGAACATCATCCTCGCGATGATTGATGATAGCTGGAAAGAACACCTTAGAGATATGGATGACTTGCGCCAGAGTGTGCAGGGAGCTGTTTACGAACAAAAGGATCCATTGCTTATTTACAAGTTTGAGGCATTCGAGCTTTTCCGTGCGATGATTGATAAGAGTAACCGTGAGATAGCCTCATTCCTCTTTAAAGGTCAGTTGCCAAGCCAGGATAGCAGTCAGGTACAGCAAGCTCAGGCACCAAGGCGTACTAACTACGATAATTTGCAAACATCACATGATGATCTTTCGGCCGGAGGCGGTGGGGAATCTGCGCCACAGGAGCAGCCAAAGGCCCAGCCAGTGGTGAATGAGAAAACTTATGGACGAAATGATTTGGTTACAATTCAAAATGTGGCAACCGGAGAAAAGAAGGAGATCAAATACAAAAAGGCTGAAAGTATGGTCTCCAGCCGACAATGGATAATTATTGAATAATCATGAAAATCCTCACTTTTTTAAAGTGGGGATTTTTTATTTGAGAGATTTTCCCCTTTTCGGGAACAAAGAGGCGCTAATTCTATTAACTTAGTTAGAAATAAATCAATCCATTATGAAAAGATATTTTTTACTTCCCTCGCTTGTAGTTGTGGGGCTAATGTTTAGCTCATGTAAATCAACCATTACCGCTCAAAAGGTAGTTAAGCAAGAAGAAAAGGCTCGGGAGGAACTGAGTGATGCTCACGAAGAACTTGTGAAATTAGCTCAAATGAAAGAGCAGTATTCTGTGGATGGAATACAAACTCAAATTGATGCATTAAAAAAGCGTCAGAAGGAAATTAAGAAGGATATTAAAAAGCTGGAGGGCGTGTCAACCGATGCTGCAAAGGATGGTACCGGAGGCCTGGTGAAAAATCTTGAAAAGGAAAGTGCCAGCCTTGGTAAAAAGATTTCCGATCTTGAAGGCATGCCAAAAGAGAATTGGGCAAAGGCTATTGAAGCAATTAATCAAAGTGTTGCCAACCTTGAACAGCAGATTGCTACAATCACTCAAAACCTCGATCGCTCAGCAGAATAGGCTTTAAAAAGATCATTGAGGTGATATCTACAGCCCTGCCACTTTTGTGTCAGGGTTTTTTTATTTTTAATATTGAGGCAACGCTTTATTAATCTTGTCGTCAATAAATCAGGTACATCGTAATATACATTGAATTCTAAACCAGAACATAGCATCCGAATAGAAGATCTGGGAGGCCTTTTGCAACCAAAAGAATTCCTATTGATAAACTCTGAGCAAGAACTTATTGCCGCATGCAGAGCGGGAAAGCGCGTTGCCCAGCGAAGAGTTTATGAGCTTTTTGCGGGTAAGATGGTAAATGTATGCAGGAGATATGCCAGGGACTATGAACAGGCACAGGATTTTATGCATGATGGCTTTATAAAGGTTTTTCTCAACATGCAAAAGTTTAGGGGAGAATCTTCTCTTGAAACCTGGATTACCAGAATTATGATTAACAACAGCATTTCTGCCATTAAAAAAGAAGTGCGAAGAGGAATAAAAGTAAATATTGATGACGTAAAGTTGAAGGATAGTGAAACCTTTGATTATGAACTTGAGGAAAGACAGTCAATATCTGCAAAGCATGTATTTGATACACTTGATGAATTGCCCATGGGATACAAAACAGTGCTCAGCTTATACATACTTGACGGATATACTCATAAGGAGATAGGTGATCAGCTTGGTATATCAGAAGGCACCTCAAAAAGCCAACTGGCCAAGGCTAAGAAATTATTAGCAAAAAAATTGAAAGACAAGTACCAGTGAGCGAAGGGAATAGAAATATGGAGGATTTCCTGAAAAACAAGATGGACGAGCTGGAAAATAATTTTCAGGACGACTGGAATGTCTTTGAACAAAAGCTCGAGCGCGCCCTGTTTTTCAAGAGATTGAGAATAGGGGCGGCTATGTCGCTGTTTCTAATTGCCACAAGCATTGGCATATTTGGCACTTCATCTATTATAGATTTTAATAACGATGACGAAGCTCCTTTTGGGACCTACACCGAGCAAGGGTTTCAAAGCTCTGGCTCTAAATCTGTTTGGAAAGACATAGATATTAATGGAGGTGATCAGTGGACTCCTGATCAAACCATGAATATTTCTGCGATAGAGAATGAAGGTGCTTATTCAGTTGAAGATACTCAGGATCGCCCCATAAGTATCTCAGGTGAAGGTTCTGAAAGTGGAATGGGTAAAACGTCTATTCAACCAAGTTCAAATGATAACAGCGTGATCAGTGGTACTTACGCGTCAGGAAAATTCCCTAATGAGCCTGAGAAAATTACAGAAACTTCTTTTTCATCTGTTCCCGTGGCCTCTGAGAAAGTGAGTGCAAATGTGAAACATAATACTGATGTGTTTCCTGGCCAAAGTATTACGGCCGGTGATGCCTCAGAGGATATAGTAAATGCAGCTGAAGAAAATGACAGTGGTGTTAAAGAAGCGCTTGCTGGCGTAAGTAATGTTCAGCTTGTGGAAGACGAAATTCCTGCTTCAGAAGCTGCCGGGGAAAATATTGCTGCTTTGATTGCAGCTAATACCATTGCCACAGAAGAGGATGTTTACGATTTGTCGGACTTGGACCTTAAGGAGATACATTTAACTCCCATGGATAGTTGGAGTAATACCGAGATGCCAGAGTTGCAAATAAGGATGCCGGTGCCTGCACTACGGATGAAGGTGGCCGACAAGGGACCCTTTATAAGCCCGTTGCAAAGCAAGTCGCTGTGGGAGTTTTCCATAAAGGTTTATCCCAACTTTACATTTAGGAAGTTTAAAGTTGATGAAGACAAAGCCAACTATATTCACAGGGATTTTGTGGATCAGGTACGTGCTTCTGAAAGCGGAGGTTTTAGTCTGAATATTGGCCTTGAAGTGAGTCGTAGAATTGGCTTGGCAACCTACCTGAAAGGAGGACTTGAATACATCAGTTACAACCATAGCGCAAACTTTGACTTCACTAATTACCGAAGTGCAAACATTGACGAAAGCACGGGAGCCATTACCAGCTATGCCCTGCTGGAGGAGCCCAATCAGGTTGTGATTAACGATAAGAATACCTACCACTATTTAAACCTGCCATTGAGTATTTCCTATCAGCCGTGGGCGTCTGATCATATTCGACTAAATATGGAGGCAGGTGTAAGCTATATGTATTTTGTTACTGCCAGAGGGGCTTCAATTGATTACCGTACCCTTGAGGTTATAGATTTGTCCGACAGGGAGTTTAAGAACAGTTTGGGTTCTGTAAACCTCAGGGTGGGAGCTACCTATTACATCTCTCCACAGTTTAATTTAGGCTTTGAACCTACGTTTGTATACTTCACAAATACGATTTACACAGATGAATATCCCTTTGAAGTAATTCCCTATTCTGTAGGTTTGAACCTGAAGTTACAGGTAAAGCTGAACTAAGCCTTCACATTTTGAGGTGCCTCCAGCTTCATGGCTTTGGAGTTGAGGCTAAAATAAACTCCGCATAAGGATACCAGTGCCGTGATGGCATAAAACGATAAGCTTATGCTCATGGCTAAAGCGGGGTTGAGGTTGAGCATTTCTGCCATATAATACATCGCCACTTCTCTGGCGCCCAGCCCACCAAGCGAAATGGGAAGCATGGCCGCAATGGAGGAAACCAGAAATAACATTACGTATTCCAGGATATTGTCAGTCTGGCCCAAAGCCAACAGCAAGGCTGTGGCAATTGCCACCTGCCCCAATTGAAACAGCATAGACCATCCTAAAACCTTGGTGTAAATACTGACAAACTGTGGAAAAATCCACTTTACCACAAGTCGTCCTAAAACGGGTGCCAACACTAAAATACCCGCTGCCGCATAGTAATAATAGTTGGGGATATCTAAAAAGAAGCTGCCAATGGATAGGATAAAGAAAATGGCAGCCAGGCCTCCAAGTCTGTCCAATATCATTATTAAGGTCAGCGATTTTATGGATTTACCATGCGATTTCCTAAGTAGGTAAACTTTATATCCATCTCCGCCAGCACCCCCCGGAAGGAAGAGGTTGTAGTACATTCCCAGCCACTGGAGCTTAATGTTGGTCCAGGTGCTCAACCTGATTTCGGAAGTATCGAGAAATAACTTGAGCCTGAAAACCGATGCTAGTTTGGAAATTACAAAAAGAAAGACTGCGAGAAGAATAAAGGCAACTGACGCGGATTGCCAGGTGGACTTTAGTTCAACCCAATCAACTTTTGTGGAAACAAACCATAACGCCAGACCCGAAAGTCCCAGTTTTAAAATGTACTTGGCAATTTGCTTGGTTCTGGTATTCAAAAGGTAGATGTTGCTTTTAAGCGGGTTGTTTTGGGCATGTCGAAGTTATGAAATCCATCCAGCAAAGGTAAGTGGTGATTGTTGTTTATGGAATAAGCAGCTTGATCCAATTGAGCACTATCTTTTTATTGAGATAGATGTTGGCCGTTATCATTACAGCCGCAGATATGCTGATTGACGTTTTTTTGATGATAATTTAGAGTTGGAAAATTTTGCGAGTGTCAACTATTCAACATTTTCTCTGTTTTCGCATCAATACCTTGGTCGGGTATTTACGTAAGTTATGTTAACCCAATAATTAAAGTATGAAACGAATAGCATTTTTAGCGCTTACGGCACTGTTGTCATTAAGTCTGCCAGCACAGGATTTTATTGAAACCTCTCAAAATCTGCTGAAGGCCATGAGGGATAAAAACACATCTGAAGCCAAAAAGTATGTGGATATCATCGCTAATGGTGATCCTGCAAAGTTTAAAGCTCAGGTAAATACTCAGCAGGAAAAACTGGCATTTTGGATAAACACCTACAATGGCCTTATACAATATAAACTTACCCTTAATCCTAAGCTTTTTGAAGACAGAGGAGATTTTTTTAGTGATGACATCATTACGGTATTAGGTGAAAAAACAAGTTTTGACCAACTAGAGCATGGGGTGCTTAGAAGAGGAACCTCCAAGTATTCTAAAGGGTATTTTAAAAGCCCGTTTGCAGATGACTGGTACGAGCAGTATCAGGTGGATAAGATCGATTGGAGAATTCACTTTGCCCTTAATTGTGGTGCAGCCAGTTGCCCTCCTGTTCGTATTTATGATGATGCTACAATTTACAAGCAGCTCAACGCAAGCTCCATTGCCTATTTAGATAGCCAGGTGAAATATGATAAAAGCGAAAATGAGGTGTATGCCCCCAAGTTAATGGATTGGTTTAGTGGTGACTTTGGAGGCTCTGATCAGGTTTTGAAGATTTTAAAAACCAATAAATATATCCCTAATACAGATGTTGATTTAGAGTTTAACGATTACGATTGGACCCTGAAGCTCGGAACTTTTTACAAGGACTAAGACTCCTTAATCCCCAAAAGGAGGGAGTAAAACCGAGTTTTGTACAAAGTATGGAAATTGCTTATAGGCCTGTAGTCTCACCCTGAAGGGGTGAAATATTTATAGTCTCCCGGTGTAGCCGGGAGGTAATTTTAACACCCAATACGTGTTTTTGGCGTGGTTTTCCTTTTACACAAGGTTATTGCGGAAAACCATGACAAAAACTAAATCGATATTATCTTATTTAATCTTAGACAACAAAGACCCTGCATCACGCAGGGTTTTTTCGTTTTTGGCAAAGCAAAACCGCAGCACCTTATTTTCTTGTGGAATATGATAAAATACGCTCAAGGGAATAGAAGCTACACCATGCTTAACAGTAAGCTCCTTGGCAAAGTCCACCTCATTCATGTCGCTTAGCGCGGAATAATCAAGCAACTGAAAGTAGGTGCCCTCAGAATGTAGTGGCTTAAAGCCGCTATCCTTTATGGAATCTAAAAAAATATCACGAAGCTCCTCGTACATGGCCGAAATCTGCAGGTTATTTTCATTGGCCAGATAATCTGCCATAGCATACTGTATAGGTGTGTTTACGCTAAACACCATGTACTGATGTACTTTTCTGAACTCTGAGGAGAGAAATTCCGGAGCCGCACAATAGCCCAGCTTCCAGCCTGTAACGTGCAAGGTTTTTCCAAACGAACCAACCTTAAAACTGCGCTCAGCCAAATGCGGGTAGCTGGCAATGGAATGGTGCTTCTCATTGCCAAATAAAATATTTTCATACACCTCATCTGCCAGTATAAGGATGTTGGATGCTTTTACCAGTTCCTCTAACTGAAGCAGGTCTTCGTGTTTAAGCACGGTTGCAGAGGGGTTGTGAGGAGTGTTTATGATGATAAGCTTGGTGCGGTGGTTTATCTGCTTTTTAAATGCCTCCCAGTTTATGCTGTAATCAGGATGATGAAGCTGTACAAAAATGGGTACACCACCATTGAGTTCCACCATTGGGGCATAGCAATCATAAGCCGGGGTAAAAATAATCACCTCGTCACCCTCACGCACCACTGTGCTTATAGCCGTGGCAATGGCTTGAGTAGCGCCATGGGTAATGGTTATTTCGGTATCTGCATCATAGCGATGACCACTTTGCTTAAAAAGTATGTCGCTCATTACATCTCGCAAAGGCTTTATACCGGGCATGGGCGCATATTGGTTCCAGCCCTTTTTCATGTAATGATCTACCAGATTTATTAAAGCTGGATCTGCATAAAAATCGGGGAAACCTTGTGAAAGGTTAATGGCACTGTGTTTTTCTGCCAAGGCAGACATCACCGAAAATATGGTGGTGGAGGTGTGCGGTAGTTTGCTCTTAATATTGTTGAACATAGGATGGGTTAATTAGCCTGTTGGCCAAAGTTGCAAGTAAACGGTATAAAGTTGCTAAAAGTTTATGGTAACCGTTGAAGTGTTTTTACCTGCAATTTTACCTCTATATCCGGGTTGGAGGAGTGGAGGTGAGCCGAATCAAGTATTTAAGTTTTCGGGCGCTAAAATAGGCTTTCGGCATCATTTGCAACTCATGAAGGTTGACCTGAGTTAACAAATATTGTTTAGGGGGAAGTGGTGTCCCCAGTCCATACCTTATTTTAGATTTACATGTTAAATGAAAAGCTCTCGGCAAATCACAAAGACACATCAAATCTACCTTCTCTGATGTGAACAGTGTCTTGGTCATCATCTACATTTAGAAGATCTACAGAGAAAGTGCCAGAAGCAATGCGGTTGATGGTATCGAAGCGTGATAAGTATATCCATGAATTTGAGTTAGATAATGACATGTATGATTTATTAGCACCTCCCGTATTAGGAGGCAAAATTTCCATGGCAAAAAAAGAATTAGTATCAACGGTATCCCAATAAATGGAATCATGTCGATTTATATGATATAAGTAAAATCCCATGACTTGCTTGGGGGAATCTTCATTTTTCCTATCGTGCGTTGCAATTATTTTAAATAGGCCAGTAGAGTAATCCACAAACAACACTGCTGAAGGGTTGACAATACTTATTGAATAACTTTTGGGAAGCCAAACTTCACCATCTAGCAAACATCCAAAGGTGTAGGCCCCTGTTTGGGTAATGGGCGGGAGCTGTGTAGGTGGTTTAGGAGGATCATCCTCATCGCATGAAAATGCACAGGAAAGTATAAACACACCTGCTAATAAGAGGTTAAGAGCTTTTTTGGATTTCATAATTACATCGGTGCTAATTGGCGTAGTAAACATAATGAATATAGGTTTCACCTTACATTGATGCGCTGTGTTTACTAATAAAGGGATATAAATTCCCCATTTTAAGCCATTACAGGAAATGGCAATTTGTCTATTAATTCTAATTTCTTTGTGATGTTTTTAAAGCCTCTGCTCTTCGTAATTTCACCAAAAATTTAGAAGTGAATTACCTCTCGGTAGAAAATATCTCCAAAGCCTTTGGTGCGCGTACGTTGTTTAAGGATTTATCCTTTGGTATTGATGAAGGACAAAAGGTGGCTTTGGTAGCCAAAAACGGAACTGGAAAAACCTCAATCCTTGAAATGCTGGCTGGCCGCGAGCAGCCGGATAGCGGTCAGGTGACTTTCCGTAAGGGAATAAAAGTAGGATACCTTACCCAAGATCCTGAACTTACAGATGGCACCACCATACTTGATAATGTATTGGCCGTTGACAATCCCGCCACTAAGGCGATAAAGGAATATGAAATTGCCCTGGAAAACATGGACGATAGCGATGCCTATCAACGTGCTTTTGATGCCATGGACCGCCTACAGGCCTGGGATTTTGAAACGCAGGTAAAGCAGATTCTCGGAAAGCTGGGTTTACACCATACTTCTGATTTGGTGGATAACCTTTCGGGTGGGCAAAAGAAGCGGGTGGCTTTGGCCAAAACGCTCATTTCTCAACCCGACATTCTCATATTTGATGAGCCTACCAACCACCTTGATGTGGAAATGATTGAGTGGCTGGAGGAATACCTTTCGCAACCTTCCATCACCCTGTTTATGGTTACGCACGACCGTTACTTTTTAGAGCGCGTTTGCGATAAGATTTTAGAGTTGGAGAATGAATCTCTGTATCAGCATCCTGGTAATTATTCCACTTTTTTACAGCGAAAAGCTGAGCGCGAGGAGATTGAGGGTGTAAATGTGGGCAAGGCCAAAAACCTTCTCCGTAAGGAATTGGAGTGGATGAGGCGACAGCCCAAGGCACGTGGCACTAAATCCAAGGCGCGTATTGATTCCTTTTATGATTTGAAGGGCGAGGCAGGTAAAAACCTGGAAGACAGCAAACTGGAACTGGATGTAAAAATGACCCGCTTGGGAAGTAAAATTCTGGAGGTACATAAACTTCGCAAATCCTATGGCGACCTTAAGATTGTAGAAGGCTTTGACTATGTATTTAAGCGAAAAGAACGTACCGGAATTGTAGGCCCAAATGGTGTTGGAAAATCTACTTTCCTAAAAATGATAACCGGGCTGGAAGAGCCGGATGGCGGAAAGATAGTAGTTGGTGAAACCGTTAAATACGGCTTCTTTACCCAAAGTGAAATGAACCTTGACCCCAACAAACGGGTGATTGAGGTGGTAAAGGATATTGCCGAGTTTATTCCCCTAGGGAAGAAGGGCAGGAATATAACGGCCTCGCAAATGCTGGACAGGTTTTTATTTGAGGGAGACCGCCAATACACCTATGTTTCAAAACTTAGTGGAGGGGAGAGAAGACGATTGTACCTGCTTACCATTTTAATGGATAACCCCAACTTCCTGATTCTTGATGAGCCTACTAACGATTTGGATATTCTTACGCTGAATGTGCTGGAGGACTTTTTAATGGAGTTTGATGGCTGCCTGTTGGTGGTAACGCATGATCGTTACTTTATGGATAAGCTCACGGATCACCTTTTTGTATTTGAGGGTGATGGGCATATCCGCGATTTTAATGGTAATTATCGCGAGTATAAAGCCTTTAAAGAAGATAAGGAAGCCACCGAAAAACTCAGGAATAAAAGTTTGGTGAAGCCTTCAAAATCGTCTGCTAAAAAAGATAATGAGGGCGATAGAAAGAAAATGACCTATGCCGAGAGATCGGAGTTTGAGGCTTTGGAAAAAGATATTGCCAGGCTGGAAAAGCGGAAGATTGAAATTGCGAAGGAATTTGAGCAGGCTTCTATGGATGCTTCCAAATTGGAAGAACTTTCTAGAGAAACCAAGGCTGTGCAAGAGGAGTTGGAAGAAAAGGAAATGCGCTGGCTGGAGTTGAGTGAATTGGAGGGGTAAACGTTATGTTCTCCGCGTTCCTTTGCGAGCTCTGTGTCTCTGCGTTGGAGCAATATCCCGCAGCTACTTCACCGCAGAGGCGCAATGAGCGCAGAGTTTTCGCAAAGTGGGATTTGCGGTTAGTTTATGTTAATCTGAAAATATTCACGGGTATTTCTCCGCGTTCCTTTGCGAGCTCTGTGTCTCTGCGTTGGAGCAATATCCCGCAGCTACTTCACCGCAGAGGCGCATTGAGCGCAGAGTTTTCGCAGAGTGGGATTTGCGGTTAGTTTATGTTAATCTGAAAATATTCACGGGTATTTCTCCGCGTTCCTTTGCGAGCTCTGTGTCTCTGCGTTGGAGCAATATCCCGCAGCTACTTCACCGCAGAGGCGCATTGAGCGCAGAGTTTTCGCAGAGTGGGATTTGCGGTTAGTTTATGTTAATCTGAAAATATTCACGGGTATTTCTCCGCGTTCCTTTGCGAGCTCTGTGCCTCTGCGTTGAAGCAATATCGCGTAGTTTCTTCACCGCAAAGGCGCAAAGAGCGCAGAGTTTTTCGCAGAGAAAAATGTATAAATTATGTGATTTCCCCTCCTTAAAAAAGGAAGGGTTAGGGGTGGTTGTAATTCTAATATCAATTAATCTGTCTTAACTAATTGAGTGGCCAGCTCTTCCCCCATCCACCGGCTTATCAAAACCGAGCCATTGGGGTTAAAGTGATTAGGATCCGCCCAGTTCTCAATGTTTTGCAGAATAGAATCGGGTGGACTCAAAAGGCTGCCATGCTCTCTATAAAAATCAGCATTGGTTGGTTCTGATTGCGGAACGCCATAGCTGGGCAGGTATAGGAAAATAAGCGTCACGCCCTTTTCTTCACATAGAGCGGAAATCCTTTTCAGGTAATGCAATGGATAGGTGTTTTCCATATTTCGCTTCAAGCTCCCTTTTGTCACACCATTCTGCCGTTCTTCTTTTTCCTGTTCAATTTCATTGAGGTCAGGAATAGTATAGTTTGGGTAAAATCCATATTCGTTTGAGTCTGGAATCAATTGGGTATGTTTATCCCAAAGAGCTTCCTGCGCAAGCTGAAGACGAAATTGAAAGGCCGTAGTCCAATCGGTAAGCCAGTCTTTATTGAAAAGGGGAAAGGAAGTGAGGAGGTCTTCATTTTCCATAAAATAAGCTCCCACAGGATGGCTGTATGGGTTTTCCTCTTGCCGAACTTCAAGCACTATGGCTTTAACCTGTTTTTCCTCTATCAGATCTTTAATTAAGCGGTAGTGGAGGTTTCGGCCATATCGGCAATAGGCAAAATTTAGCGTTTGAAACTCTGGAATATAATATTCTATAAGCCTTTCATTAAGGCTGTTTTCGGTACGCGAAGAGCCGATAAAGGCAATATCCACAGGCAATGGGTTTTCATAAACCCGCTGATACATCCAGTTGGCGCGATTTTCACAATCATCCTTGAGCCCAGCGTACACCTGTTTTTTATCTTGTGGAAACAGAAAAACCAACAGTATAACAGGGATAGTAAAGAGGATGATATGTAACGTAATACGTTTCATTAAAACTGGAAGTAGATGAAACTGGGTTTTACATCAAAGTTGCCTAAAAGTAAGATGCAGAGCAGGAGGGCGTAATAAAACGATATTCGTGTGGTTTTTGAAAACCCTCTTACATATTCACTAAAGTTGAGGTCTTTCATCCTTTTTTCTAAAATCATGAAAAAGACAAATACTACTGCAATTGCGCTGTAGCGCAGTAGATCGTAATGGATGAGCTCTGGCAAAATCCTTATGGCGTCTATGCTTATCAATTGGGTTGTTAATACTCCTAGATGGGTCATGCTCTCTGCCCTAAAGGGAACCCAAAAAAGGCAGCAAAGCACAAAAACAAATGGAGCAGCCATGGGTCCGGCCCATTTTACTTTCTTCTCTATAATGAGCATTAGACCGTGCAGAAAGCCCCAAATCAAAAAGGTGAAATTGGCACCATGCCAAAGCCCGGAAAGCAAAAAAGTGATCATGAGATTAAGGTTTCGCCTGGCCTTACTTACCCGGTTTCCACCGAGAGGGATATAAACATAATCTCTAAACCAGGTGGATAGTGAGATGTGCCATCTACTCCAAAATTCCCCAAAACTTCTAGAGAAATAGGGTTTGTTGAAATTGGTCATTAAATCAAATCCCATGGTTTTACCAAGGCCAATGGCAATATCGGAGTAACCGGAAAAGTCGCAATAAATCTGAAAAGCAAAGAGGACGGAACCTAATAGTATGCCTATTCCAGAATACTCGGTAGGGTTGTCAAAAATCTGTTCTACCAAAACGGCAAAGTTGTCGGCAATCACAATTTTCTTAAAAAAGCCCCAAAGCATCAGGCGCAAGCCGGAAACGGTTTTGGAGTAATCAAAGGTTTTCTTTTCCGCAAACTGCGGTAGAAACCTGCTGGCGCGCTCAATAGGTCCTGCTACCAATTGGGGGAAGAAGGAAACAAAAGCAAAAAATTGTAAGGCATTTTTGGTTGGAGTGAGTTGTCCACGATAAATATCAATGGCATAGCTCATGGTTTGGAAGGTGTAAAAACTTATGCCTACCGGTAGAATAATATTTAGGCTGGATGGGTTGGCTTGAAAGCCGAAAAGCGTGATTAACTCCGCAAAACTCTCTGTAAAAAAGTTGAAGTATTTAAAGAAACCGAGGATGCCAAGGTTGATGCACAGGCTCATAATCAGGAAAAACTTGCGTTGCTTTTGGCTCTTGGCCTTGTGAATTTGTAAGCCAAGAATGTAATCAGCCGCAGAACTAATAACGATAAGACCGAGAAAGCGCCAGTCCCACCAGCCGTAAAAAACATAGCTGCCAACAATCAGCAGGAGGTTTCGCCAGTTTATAGAGGCCTTGCGCTCCGTAAACCAATATAGGTAAAAGAAGAGAAGGAAAAATACCAGAAAGGCCAGCGAGTTGAAAACCATTAATCTGAAATAGAGCGGCAAGATAGCGTGACTGTAGGTTTCGATAAAGAATTTGCAGTCAATTCCTTAATCAATTGTTAAATCCTCCAACTATTCTCAACTACTCCTTAAATTGCCCTCTCGAAAATGAGCCCATAAATGGAAAACATGATTGAGCTGCGGAAAATTGTCCGCAACTTTCCGTTAGGAAACCAGGTGGTAAAAGTGCTTAAAGGCATTGATCTTACTATAAAAAAGAATGAATACGTAGCTCTGATGGGCCCTTCGGGTAGTGGGAAGTCTACACTAATGAATTTGTTGGGCTGTTTGGATACCCCTACCAGTGGTGAATATTGGCTCAATGGAAAGGACGTGGCTCGCCTTACCGATAACCAGTTGGCGGAAATCCGCAACAAGGAAATCGGTTTTGTATTTCAAACGTTCAACCTGCTTCCACGATCAACGGCACTCGAAAATGTAGCACTGCCACTGGTGTATGCGGGATTTAGTTCTAAAGACCGCTTGGCCCGCGCAGAAGAAGTATTAACACAAGTTGGCCTGGCGGATAGAATGGATCACAGGCCCAATCAGTTGAGTGGTGGTCAGCGGCAACGTGTGGCTGTGGCAAGGGCTATGGTAAATAAACCCTCCATTATTTTGGCCGATGAGCCTACCGGAAATCTGGATACTAAAACTTCTATAGAGATTATGGATTTGTTTAGTGATATCCAGAAGAATGGAAATACTGTAATTCTGGTTACCCATGAGGAAGATATCGCCCAGCATGCCAAGCGGATTATCAGATTGAGGGATGGCGAGGTGGAGAGTGATCAAAACTCGTAGTCGAATTATAAAATGGAATGACCCCAGCGGGGTCAAATGTCTATAGATATGATTATTGGAGCCAAATACATTTTGGCGGGTGTTTTTGAACTGATAAGTCAAAAACCCTGACAAAATGAAATGTCATTCCCAACTTCTTAGTTTCTTAATTTCGCCATATGGATTTAAACTTAACAGGAAAAAAAGCATTGGTATGTGGTAGTTCCGATGGTATCGGGAAGGCGGCAGCCGAAGAATTGGCGAGGATGGGAGCTGAAATAGTTTTGTTGGCGCGCAATGCCGAGAAATTGGAAAAAGCCAAACAAGACCTTTCAACCAGCCACAATCAAAGGCATACCTTTTTGGTAGCTGATTTTGATGACCCCATTCATTTGGAGAGTGTGGTCAATCACTATTTGAGTGAGGGAAATGAAATCAACATACTTGTGAATAATACAGGCGGACCCCCCGCTGGCCCGGCACACCTTGCGGGATTGGAGGAGTATGTAACCGCCTTCCGCAGGCACCTTTTATGCAATCAGCTTTTGGTAAAGCTTACCTTGGAAGGAATGAAGAAATCCGGCTATGGCCGAATTATAAATGTGATAAGCACCTCGGTAAAAGTACCTTTAAACAATCTTGGTGTGAGCAATACTGTAAGAGGTGCTGTTGGCAATTGGAGTAAAACTCTGGCCAACGAGTTGGGGCAGTTTGGAATTACCGTGAATAATGTACTTCCTGGTGCTACTGAAACAGGGCGACTGAAATCCATTATTGAAAATAAGGCCAACAAAATGGGTATATCGGAGGAAGAAGCCTCTGGCAAAATGACGGCTGAAGTTCCGTTAAACCGATTTGCCAAACCGGAGGAAGTTGCCAATGCCATTGCCTGGCTGGCTAGTCCGGCAGCTGCTTATGTAAATGGTATCAACCTTCCGGTGGATGGTGGCAGGACTCCGTGCTTGTAGTTTAAGGTCCTCCCCCTAAACATTTTCATAAGTGGGAATGCGCGCTTGAGAGCATAGTCAAAATAAGCATAAAATATACGCCTCGAATTTCTTCCCCTTGAGGGGAGTCGGAGGGGTGATTGCCCAAAATAAATCTTACAGATGAAAAAGATTCTTAACTACATAAACGGCAAACTCCAGCAACCTGCCTCTGGCAAATTCATGGATAATGTGGATCCCTCAAGGGGAAAGGTATATTCATTAATTCCTGAATCTGACGAGCGTGATGTGCAACAGGCCGTGGATGCCGCTAAGGCTGCTTTTCCTTTATGGAGCGGTATGTCGGCAAAGGAGCGCTCAAATATTTTGCTGCGTATTTCTCATCTTATTGATGAAAAGCTGGACATGTTGGCTGCAGCCGAAAGTCTGGACAATGGCAAACCCGTAAAACTGGCTACAGCTGTGGATATTCCCCGGGCACGGGATAATTTTTCCTTTTTCGCAACAGCTATTCTTCATGAAGAAGATCAGTTTCACAACATGGGACAGCGGGGTTTCAACTATACCCTGCGCCAGCCTATTGGCGTAGTGGGTTGTATTTCGCCATGGAATTTACCGCTCTATCTTTTTAGCTGGAAAATTGCCCCGGCACTGGCGGCAGGAAACTGTGTGGTGGCCAAGCCATCGGAGGTAACTCCCATGACGGCCTTCTTGCTTTCTGAAATTTGCATTGAGGCTGGAATGCCTGCCGGTGTTTTAAATATCCTACATGGTACAGGCCCTTCTGTTGGGCAGGCCATTGTAGAGCATAGAGAGATAAAAGCCATATCCTTTACGGGAGGAACAAAAACAGGTGAGCATCTGGCAAGAACTGCCGCACCCATGTTTAAAAAGCTTTCGCTGGAATTGGGTGGAAAAAATCCAAATCTCATTTTTGCCGACTGCGATTTTGAAAAAGCGGTAAAAACGTCAGTGACATCTTCGTTCTCCAATCAGGGACAAATTTGCCTTTGTGGCAGTCGTATTTTTGTGGAGAGAAGTATTTATGACAAGTTTAAGCAGGCTTTTGTAGAAAGAGTAAAGGGGCTGAAAGTAGGTCCGCCAACGGAAGATTCATCCCGTATGGGAGCCGTGGTTTCCAAACCACACATGGAAAAGGTGCTGGGCTATATTGAACTGGCAAAAGAGGAGGGCGGTACCATCCTTTACGGTGGTAATCAAGTTAAACTTGATGGCGAATATGCCGATGGGTATTACTTAGAGCCAACCGTAATTGAAGGACTGGCCTACGATTGCCGTACTAATCAGGAGGAAATTTTTGGGCCTGTAGTAACCATTACTCCATTTGATACCGAGGAAGAAGTGCTGATGATGGCCAACTCTACCGAGTATGGCCTGGCCTGTACTATCTGGACGCAGGACCTGAACCGGGCACATCGTGTGGCGGCCAATATGCAATCGGGCATAGTGTGGATAAACTGCTGGCTGGTACGTGATTTACGCACTTTGTTTGGAGGAATGAAAAACAGTGGCGTGGGCCGTGAAGGCGGATATGAAGCGCTACACTTTTTTACCGAGGCAAAAAATGTGTGTTTAACTTATTAATAAGAGTTACAGGATGTAAGTTCTAAGATTTGAAGAAGTTACCATAAAAAGGAAAGTCCCCCACACCGCTGTGTAGGGGACTTTTTTGTGGCCTCTCAATTCTGAAATCAACATTTTATACGTTTAACACAAAATTTTGACCTTACATCAGGTGAGTTGAGCCTTAGTTTTCACACCAATTAACATACCAAAGGAGGTGTCTCAAATAATTAATATCGGATTTAACTGTAGTTGAGCGATTACGGAAAATATGCTGGCTTGCGATTTCATCCCACTGTTTTGTTCTTTTTCCCTTTTAAGGAAAGCATAGTGCCATCCTTGTAAAGCAGTGGAAAAAAAATTTGTGTAGGGGAAAACTTTAATTATCACAAAATGAGGGGTTAAGGTAGATTTTCGACTAATCGGCCATCAATGGGCAGAACATTAATAGGGATTTACTGTCATATAGGCTCTTATTAATAAATTATTTAGTCATGAAAAACAGAAACAATTTTAAGGTAAGTAGCACAGGAAACCTCAAGCCGGTTCTTTTTAGCTTGCTGTTGAGTTGTGCCTTTAGTGCCGTTACTGTGGCACAATCCTTAAGCTTCGGTCCTAAAATAGGATACAGTTCAACTACTCTAAAGGGTAATGATGTGCCCGATGGTACAGATCCACTTTCAGGTCTTGTTGGTGGTGTATTTTTTAAGTATGCCAGTGAAAGTAACATTGTTGCTTTTCAGCCGGAGATACTGTATCACCAAAAAGGTGCTGTAGATATGGAGGATGGTGATGGTATAAAGCTAAACGTGGATTATCTGGAAGTACCTCTTTTGCTGAAGATTCAAATCCCGGTGGGAGAGACTTTTTTCCCACATATCTATGCCGGGCCTTATGGAGCTTTTGAGTTGGATAACAACTTTAAGGCACAGGAATCATTTCTTGGGTTTACCATTACCGACAATGAGAAGGCCGATGTTCAGGACTTTGATTATGGTGCCATTGTGGGGGCTGGTTTTGATGTACAACTGGAGAGTTTCTACTTTGGTGTTGACGCCCGATACGGCATTGGCATGCAGAAGATGGTAAGCTTTGACGGAGATCGTCAGGACATGAAAAACAGGAGCTTTAGTGTGATGCTAGGTTTAGGCGTAACCCTTGGTGAATAATCCAAAGAAAATTAATCATGAGTAATCTATTGTATTTCATCGCTGTTCTACTTGTCCTAGGATGGTTGCTAGGCTTCTTTTTCTTTTCGCTGGGAGGCTTAATACACATTCTTCTGGTGTTTGCCTTAATTGCCGTTATTTTTAGGCTTATCAGCGGTAGAGGGGTTTAAGTGTTTTTTTATTTTTACGGGTATGAAGCACAAACTAATTCCCGGAGTTTTTAATTACTGTAATCGCTGGTGCGAGAGATGTGGGTTGGCACACCGCTGTAGTTTGCGTATTTCAGAGTTGGAAATGGAAAATGAATTTGATAATCCGGAAGGCTTACTTCCGGATTTATCATTTCCGGAGCATGATGATGATGTTGAGGGTGAAGAGGATACCATGGAAGTAATTGAGTTCATCCCCGAGCCTGAGGTAGAGGAACCAAGCGAAGCTGCCATGGCGGATTACCTGAAGCGCAAGGTTGAAATGGAGAAATTGATGGACGAAAACCTTATCATCCTGGAGGCCAAACAGGCAGGCGAGCTTATAGAAATGGTGCTGCAACGCGCTAATGGTCTTATGGCAAAGGAAAATCCCGTTTCTACAGAAGGGCTTACCCATCATCAGCAGCAGAAAGTAGAAGGTGAAACCCATCGCACTCAAAATCTTTTGGACATCCTTGGCTGGTATCGCTATATGCTACAGGTAAAAACAATGCGTGCCATCAGCGGAAAATCAGATGAGGATGAACTTGATGATCCCATCCAAAATGATTCTAATGGCTCCGCCAAGTTAATTATGCTTGGGGCAGGGCATTGTATCAAGGCTGCGCAGGGCCTAATGACGCTTTTGCCGGCTTTGGAGGATGAGCTACTCCTGTTATTGGCCTCATTGCAGAAATATCAAGAGTTTATGGAGGACGAATTTCCCGATGCCATGAAGTTTATAAGACCAGGCTTTGATACCCTGAATATTACAGAAGATCTGGGGGCATGATTGAACTTATAAAGGGAGATATCACAAAATTGGAGGTTGATGCCATCGTAAATACAGCCAAAAGCAGCCTGCTTGGTGGAGGAGGTGTGGATGGCGCTATACATCGGGGCGGGGGAAGTGCTATTTTGGAAGAATGCAGAAAGTGGAAAATGACAAGTGGTAACCTTAAAACAGGCTATGCCATGTTGACTTCCGGTGGAAACCTGCCTGCTAAGTTTGTAATACACACCGTGGGGCCAGTATGGCAAGGTGGACTTACTAATGAAGATGTTATGCTCGCCAATTGCTATATCAATTCACTTCATATTGCCAGGGATAAAGAACTGGCATCCATTGCCTTTCCAAATATATCTACCGGGGTTTATAAATTCCCCAAGTCTGATGCTGCTGAGGTTGCCGTGGCCACTGTTCGAAATTTCTTAGCTTCTTACAATCAAGAATTAAAAGTAATCTTTGTGTGCTTTGACCAAGAGAATTTTGAGATTTACAGGAACCTACTTTAAACCTTAACTACTTTGCTTAGTCCTGTATTTTAGTAATGGAAAAACGTATGAAAACAATATTTACCTCTTTACTGCTATTTGGAGTTTTAGCCAACATCAATGCTCAATATTACTTTCCACCTGTCACTGGCAATCAATGGGATACTGTTTCTCCCGCTTCTTTAGGTTGGTGTGTTTCTGAACTGGATACGCTGTCTGATTATTTGGATAGCCGACATAGCAAAAGCTTTATCATTCTCCATAAGGGTAAGATTGCCTATGAGCGCTATTACAATGGGCATGGTCGTGATAGCGCCTGGTATTGGGCCTCGGCCGGTAAAAGCCTTACGGCATTCCTTATTGGGATGGCTCAGGAGCAGAACCTTTTGGACATTAACGATAAGACTTCCGATTATCTTGGCTCAGGGTGGACGGTTGCTCCTTCCAACAAGGAAGATCTTATCACCATTAAGCAGCAAATGCAAATGACTACCGGACTGGATTTTAATGTGCCTGATTTAAATTGCCTTACCGATACCTGCCTTAAATATTTGCATGATGCCGGAACACATTGGTATTATTACAATGCACCTTATCGCCTTTTGGAGGATGTAGTGGCCGCTGCCAGTGGTAAAAGCTTCAATGCATACACTTTTCAGTCGCTGGCCACTTCAACCGGCATTACCGGGCTGTGGATTGACTATGTTTTTTATAGCAAGGCCCGCAACATGGCACGGTTTGGATTGTTGAACCTAAACAAAGGTGCGTGGGATGGTACCCCCATACTACATGATACCAGCTATTTTAATGCAATGGTTTCGCCTTCCCAAAACTATAACCCGGCATATGGCTACCTGTGGTGGCTCAATGGCAGTAGCTTCTATAAACAGCCTGCCTTTGATATCACCTTTCCGGGAGAAATTATTTCAACGGCACCGTCTGATTTATTCATGGCTGCCGGTGCCAATGACCAACGAATTTATGTAGTGCCCAGCCTGGATTTGGTAGTAGTAAGACAAGGGGAAGAGGCTTATTCCAAGCAGGCCGCTCTTTCGCAATTTGACCCTGAACTTTGGCAGTTGTTGATGAATGTGATTTGCACACCAGTTGGCCTGGAGGAAACCACTGTTGATGAATGGAGCATTTATCCAAACCCTGCTTTGGATAAGATCACCTTATCTAAACCAACCAGTGGCAGGTTAAAAATATTTAGCAGTGACGGCAAGGAGGTGATGAATGAAATTTTGAAAGATGAAGTGGTGATTGACATTTCTCTTTTACCAAAGGATACCTACATTTTATATTTGAACGGAAAAAGTACATCCTTTATCAAAAAGTGAGGAGTGCCTAAAAAACCCTCCCCGTCCCGTTGGATTCAACTTTTATTACATTTCCGGATTCATCATATATCCTGATAAGGAAATTGAAAAGCTCACCAACTTTATAGCTGTCTTTTCCTTTGAAGAAGTGCTGTTTGGTTAGAGATGTTGCTCCTGCAGCATCATGTGTAACAGAATTAAATATCTTGATCTTGTTTCCTTGTGTATCCACATTCCACATTTCCAACACTATTTTGTCAAGGCCCTCAGAATCCTCGGCTTTATAAACCACTTCAAGCCGGGAGGTGGTGTCAGCGCTAGCCACTGTATCGTTATATATAAAGTTGCCGGTAGGGGGATTGGCATCTACCACGTTAAAATTTTCATCTACCACAGTGGAATTTCCTCCTTTGTCACGGCAGGTAATCAAAATGTAATTGGAGCCTAAAATATCAACGCCAGCGGGCGGATCAACCATAATGGAGAGATTATCCTTAACACCACTAATGCCACGCTGAGTGTAAAAGTAGGGGGCACCTGCACTTACATTAGAGCCCAGCGAAACCTCTACATGCTTTAAACCCTTGTCATCGGCAAATGTCAGTTCAATTGGAATTTTTTCACCCGTCTTTACATCCTTTACCGGTTTTAAAATGGTTACAGAAGGAGCAACGTCCTCCTCCGGAGCGTTATTATCACCACAGGCAGATAACATCAATAACGAAAAAATGCCAACGAATAAATTTATAGCCTTCATAGGAATAAGGTTTTGAGCCTGAAATGTAAAAATTTTGAATGACTAGTCTGTGGCCCTATCGATTAAGCGCTGATCTATCTGTTTACTGGTTTTTGCCCCCAGCTCGCGTAGTTTCTCCGTTCTCCTCACAAGATTTCCGGTGCCATCGGTGAGTTTTTTCATAGAGTCTTGATACGTCTTTTGTACAGTGCTCAATTGGTTACCGAGTTTCATCAGATCTTCTGAAAAGGAGGAAAACTTGTCGTAAAGTGCTCCGGCTTGGCGGGCAATTTCCTCAGCATTCTTGTTCTGCAAATCCTGTTTCCATATGTAGGAAATGGTGCGGAGCGTAGCCAGTAAAGTTGTGGTAGAAACCAAAACAATGTTTCTATCCAAGGCGCGCTCATACAGCAAAGGGTCTTCCCTAAGAGCCATGGTAAGGGCAGGCTCATTGGCCACAAACATCATCACATAATCTGGCTGGTTAATGTTGTATAGATTCTGATAGTTTCTATCACCAAGCCCTTTGATGTGTGCATTCAGGCTGTCCAGATGTTGTTTTAAGAAGACGGCACGTTCAGTTTCATCTTCAGTATCGAAGTACTTGCTGTAAGCCGTTAATGAAACTTTAGAGTCCAGAACCAAATGTTTGCCATCGGGCAGGCTGATAATAAAATCGAGACGCTGATTGCTTCCTTCTTCGGTTTTAAGGTTCTTTTCTTTAAAATAGTGGATGTCTTTTTGAAGACCTGCTTTTTCCAGAATTCCTTCCAACTGCATTTCGCCCCAGCCGCCTTGCGTTTTAGAATCTCCGCGTAAAGCGAGGGTAAGGCTTTTGGCCTCCTGTGTAATTTGCTGGTTAAGTTCTTTCAGATTTTTGAGCTGTTCCTCTAGCGCAGCACCGCGTTTTTCACCTTGCAGGTTGGTGTCTTCTACCTTTTTTTGAAATTCGCCTAAGCGCTCTCTCAATGGAGTAAGTAGCTCACCAAGATTTACCTTATTCTGGTCTGTAAACTTTTTGCTTTTTTCTTCAAAAATCTCATTGGCCAGATTTTTAAACTCAATGGCAAATTTTTCATTTAGCTTTTCTACTTCGGCTTTTTGCTCCGCCAGGCGCTTTTCCTGATTGGCGAATTCCGTTTCTACCCGGGTTAGCCTGTTGCTTAAATCAAGCGAGCGATTTCGTTCAGCGGTGAGCTCTGGTTTAATTTCTTCCAGCTCTCGTTGTAGGGAGGCTTTGCGCTCTTCACTTAAAGTGAGAGAAGTTTTTAGTTGCGTAACTTCTTCGGTATTATCGGGCACCAGGCCTTGAAACTTGCTTTTGGCCATAAACCATGCAATGGCGCCTCCAAGTACAACACCGGCTATTAACCATATAATTTCCATAGTTTACTTGAAATAAAATTGATACAAACCAAACATCCCATTAAGGACCATTTGAGCGGCCAGGGAACCCACTATAAGCCCCATTAACCGGTTGAATACCTTAAGGCCGTTGACACCAAGTTTTTTCTTAATAAAGGGCATTCTCCTTAAAATGATGTAATTGGCAAGGGAGCAAATAATAATGGCCGAAATTACCGACACATAGGACTCCCACCCCTTAGTGGATATACTTAAATTAATAAGGGTGGTAGCCAAGCCCGGGCCTACAATAATGGGTATCGCCAGCGGAACCATGCTTATGTCATTTCTCAATTGAGCAGCTACCTGTTCGCTTGCTTTGTGGTTCACCTTTTTGTCGTGGCCTTGTACCATGTTAAAACCCATAAGCAATAGAATTATTCCACCAAAAACACGCAATCCATCGGGGCGAATGCCAAAGAAATCAAAGATATAGATACCGCTAAGAAAGATGATGATCATCGCAATTACCACAGCCCGGCTGTTTTTGGAGGCAATTGTGTCAAACTCTTTTTTGGTAGTGTCTTCATCCACAAGGGTGAGCATTATGGCCCCAGCCGAGAGCGGGTTCATAATGGTAAAGATGGAAATAGAATCACCTAGGATACTGCGCAGGATTTCGAGCACGGTCAGAAATTTTACGCAAAGTAAAAGATTATAAAGCAAAGGGATTTTGAATATTGACGAATCTTATAATTAGGATATATTTGAGGCCAACAACAACAGTTTTTCTCTGCTCAAAATTCGTTTCAATGTCAGTAAAATGGCTATTATCACTTTTGATATTTGCCTGTTCACATCTACTTGTGGCAGCTCATTATGGCACTCCGGAGCAATGTGAGTTTCTGGAGAAAGTAGAACGCCTTAGGGTCAATGCTCAGAATGATGAGGCTTTACAAGCATGTAATCTCAAATTGCTGGAATTAGGCAATCAACCCAATCAATCCTTTTATTTAAAAGTGGCTCACGAAAAAGCCGGGATTCTTTTCGCTTTAGGAGATTTTGAGGCAGCAAGGGATTTTCTGCGCCCTCTTAAAAACCTACAGGAGAACAACAATGAGGATTTTAAAGCCGCCTGGGGAGATTGTATGTATGCCCTTGGGAAAGCTTATGATCTAATTGAAAAATCGGATAGTGCTATTTACTTTTTTAAGCTGGCATTGAATGTCAGGTTGGATTTGAAGTATCCCAATCATGAAAAGCTGGCTAACAATTATAGTTATTTGGGGTATATCTATCGGTTTGTAAAGGGGGAATATTCTGTAGCTGAACAGCTTTATACAAAAGAGGGGGAAGAGCTTTTTAAGTTTGATGCTGATGATTACAGAATGGCCGTTCATTATATGAATCTTGCTGCTTGTATTTCTCAAAATGATAATGAGAAGGCGCTGAACTTTAATTTTAAGGCTTTATCGTTTTTAGGAGATTCAGAAGAGGACATGGCTTTGAAAGGCCAATGTCTTAATAATATTGCAAATACTTACTTCAGAAAAAACGAGTTTCAAAGAGCTATTAAATACTACAAGCGTTCTCTACAAATTCTCCCTTCAACAAGTTCCAGCTTTTCATCGGGACGAGTGGGTACTTATGAAAATTTGGGATCAGCATATAGGCAGTTGGGTAAATTAGATTCAGCGAGAATACATCAATCCCTTGCTCTGCATTTAAATGATAAGGTTCATGGAAGTTTGTCAAAAGAAGTATATGAGTCAAAATTTCACTTGAGCCTTTGTTTTTCTGATTTAGAAAAGGCAAAAGAACTCAGGATAGAGGCTTTGCGGGGAAAAAAACTCTTTTTTTTAGAAAGTGATGAAGAAATGATTAGGGCATACAATATTCTAGCTGACTGGTTCAAGGGCATTAATCAAACGGATAGTGCGTTTTATTATTACCAGAAGGCAATTGGAGGCTCTACCCAGGATTATCTTAGTATTCCCCCAAAAAAAGCAGTGGATGTTACTCTTGCTAATGCTGTCAACAATAAAGCTTTACTACTTTTCGAACAAGGGAAAGAGATAAAGTCGTGGACATATGTCTCAGCTGCGATTGAGCATTATTATCTGCTGTCCGATCTGTACGATCAATTACTCGTTTATAAGGATTCTGAAATTGAGCAATTAAACTTTGTGAAAAATGTAAAGAACAATTTTAACGGGGCAATTGAGGCCTGCTTCTATTTTTATCGAGGCACAGGAAAGGGTATTGATGATTTATGGTTTTTCATTGAAAGAAGTAAGTCTGCAGTTTTGATGCTTCAGGCTAAAGAGGCTAAACTAGACCGAAATGCATGTGGGGACCAAAGTGCTGTATTATTAAAATTGAATTTGAATGGCCGAATAAAACAGCATGAGGAACAGTTAAAGGTTAAGAAGGGCAAGTCGGATTCTCTTAGACTGCTTCTTTTTGAACTGCATAAACAGTTGGACTCCATAAGCAACTTGCTCAAAGAGAAAGAACTTGGATTTGATGACCCCCACAAGGTGGCAACCTTATATGAAACTAGGAAGCTATTAGAAAAGGGTAAAGATCCATGCATTGTGCAAATGCATGTAGGTAGAGAAGAGGTTTATGCAATCATGGTGTCATCCGATACGGTGAATGTGCTAAGAATCGATAGCCAGGACTTTGAGGCGTTGCGTGAGAATTGTGATATACTTCAAACTATATTGGTAGGAGAGGATACAGGTCGAAATAAACACCTCGAATATCAGACTTTTGTAAATAGCGCATTGACTGTATATAATTTACTTCTCAAGCCTTTAGGTATTAAGGATAGAAAGGAAATTATAGTGATTCCGGATGGTTTCCTCAGCAGGATTCCGTTTGAAGCATTGCTGGTTGAGCCTCCGATCTCTACCGGACAAATAGATTATCGGAATCTAAAATACTTAATAAGGGCATCTAAATTGACATACGGGTATTCGGCAACCTGGTCGGGAATGTCTCAAAAACCAATACATAGAAATGTTTCTGAGCCTTCATTACTGGCTTTTGCCTATGCTGAAACCGAGAGTCAACTTTCCAATCAATCCCTTCCAGGTAGCGCGGAGGAGGTTAATACCGTAAAAAGAGTTTGGGGTAGCAACATCGAATCTTTTGAAGGTACAGTTGCTACCAAAACAAACTTTAAAAAAAATGCAAGTAACTATGATGTAATCCATCTGGCTATTCACAATACAGTTGATGCTGATAACCCACTCAATAGTGGATTGGAATTTAGAAATGACAATTTTGAAGATGGTATACTCCATGTTTTTGAAATATACCAACTAAATATTGATGCACAAATGGTGGTGCTGAGTGCCTGTGAGAGCGGGGTTGGTGAGTATCAAGAAGGTGAGGGCTTCTCAAGTGTTGGAAGGGCTTTTGCACAAAGAGGTGTTGCTAATATTATATCATCACTCTGGGAAATTTCAGATAGTCATACGAGCGCTATGATGTCTTCATTCTATAAACTTTTAAAGCACAGCAGGAATCCTTCTTCCGCACTTCATGAGTGCAAGCTCAGATTCATAGAAGAAAACGATGAGCTTGCGGCTCATCCCTCAAACTGGGCATCATTGATTTATACAGGCAATCCAGAAAGACTGTTAGAGTTCCGAGATGAAAAACCCGAAGTATGGAAGCTCTATTTCATCTTATGTCTACTTCTTGTTGGTTTTGTAATTTTTTGGATAAGGAAATAGAGTTTTAAGGTAAACAGAAGTTAAAGGATATTAATCAGGTTTTTTACCTTGATCCTTAACTTCTTTTGGATTTCCGGTGTTGTCAATTGTTGCGGTGGCACTGCAAAGATGTCCTTCGATGTTAATCGTTCGGGTTTGTGCCAAAATAGCCTCATCTACACTGTTTAGGAGGTTAAAAAGTTGCCCCCAAGTTTGAAAGTTGCCATCTTCCGGTGTTCCAATATCATTAATTGAGTCAGGGTCGCTAAGTGAAGCACTGGAAAAATAATTTTGAGACTCAACTTCAATCGTGCGAATAGTTTCTAAAGAATCGGCAGAGAGTTCGCCAAGTAAGGTTTTCAATCGTTGCCAAGTTTGAGTGTCAGACATTTTATGCGTTTAGATTTTGTCGAAAAAAACCAAAAGTACTGTTATAGTTGAGATTGCTGATGAGAAATGAAGCTTTTTCAGAAAGGGATAAGTGATAAAAAAGTCAATCCTAAACTCTTTGCAAGCTTTGAATTGACTTATAACAAGGTGTGTTTTTTAAATTGCTAGCCTGCTAAATACTTTGCGGCCGCAGCTGCGGCTGCCAATGCAATTACCCCCGTAGAAACCGCAATAGCTTGTAGTGGAGGCTTTACTCCTTGGTCTTTAACATCTTTTGGGTTACCATCATCAGCGGTCCCTTCTGGAGTATTGTCATTATTCTGGTCGTCATCGTTGGGTGTTGTGTCTGGCATGGGGAATAGTGTTTTAAGTTAATTTTAGATTTATCTAATTTATAAATCTTTCAATAACTCTGTAGATCTTTTTTGGTAGGTGTTGTCATAACCCGCCAATCGGTTTAAGATTTCTGTGGCGGCTGGTATGTTTTTGCTTTTTAAATAAGCTAGCGCCAAATACCAGTTTACCGTGCTCTTGGGCTCTGCACCTGTTTCGGCAAGTTGCTCCAACAGTGGCAGTGCTTTGGCATGCTCCCCAGAGGCCATATAGCTATGAGCCAGGTAAAAGTCGCGTTCTTCACCAGGGGCAATGTCTTCTAGCTCAGCCGTAGCTTTTTTAAAGTCTTTGCTTTCGTAGGCCATCATGGCATTGGTCATGGGGTCGGTGTCCATTTTGCCACCTCTTTTAATTACGGGTGCATAGGCCTGGTAGGGCTCATAATACTGCTCATATAATTTATCAGGGCTTGTGCTCAACCCATTAAAAACAAAATACAATGCGATAAGTATTGACACACTGGCCGCTGCTAAAAGAGGCCTCCAGTTGGTGGGTTTCTTTTTTACGGTTTCGTTCTCGGCCGTTTTAATAGGTTCAAGTCGGGCTTCAATTTCCCTGAGTTTTTGCTTCAGTTCCTTTCTGGACCAATGCTTTATGCCTGCCACCAATTCTTCCTCCTGATTAAAAAGCTCCTTCAATGAAGGGTTCATATCTATTTCCTGGCGGAGTTTGTTTTGCTCGGCAAGGCTTAATTCGCCACCAAACAAATCTTCAATCGCCTTTATTTTATCCATTTCTTCCATTTCTTCTGTTGTTTAGGACAAATCACCCTTGTGTAACTTCCTTAACTGCTGCATGCACTTATACTTCTGGTTTTTGGCAGTATTGGCATTTTTGTAATCCAGTTTCTCCATGATGTTTTCCATGCTAAGCTTGTCGTAGTAATAAAGCTTTAGTAACTGCCTGCAATGGTCGCTTAGCTTTTTTAAACTTGCCTCAACCATATTCAGCTGGGCGTCCTTTATTTTTACTTCTTCCAGCTCATCACCATCGTCAGTTATCAACTCCAAATGCCCTTCGGCACTTACGCTGCGCCCATTTTTACGGGCCAGACTCAGGTATTTGTTTTTTCCAATGGAGAAGAGATAGGTTTTTAAACTACTGCTGAGTTCACTCAGTTTGCCGTTTACAATGTTCTCGTAAAAAGCGATTGTGGTTTCCTGATACACTTCGAGAGCATCATCCATCTTACTCCCGTAATGTTTAATCAGCCAAAGGCAAAACTCCTGCCTATGCTGTTTATAAACCTCACTCAATGCTTCACTATCTCCACTTTTAATCTTATCGATGATTAGGGTATCATCCATTCGTGTGTTGCTTTATGTTATTGTGCCTTTAAGGTCACCCAAAGTTAGAAGAATATGGTAGTGAAAACTTTTTTTATAAAATTTCAAATTAATGGGGTGACCTTTTTTTAGGTGCCGTATAAAGATGCAAACCATGTAAGTAAATCTTCTCCTAACTAGAAGTGTTGTATTACCCCAAAAAGTAAAGGGGCTCGGAAAGTACAGATATTTGGCCGGCCCCTTACCTTTAAAAAAGTATTAAAGAGTTTCTTGAAAACTCATTGTAAAGTGTTGTTGTGTTGAAGAGCCGGTCCGTGTTTCCGAACCCCCTTTATTTAACTGGGCCGGCTTTTTTAAAACTTAAAAGCTGTTAACCCCACCTCTTTAACCAGATCTATTAACCTGCAAAGGCTCCGCTAATAACGGAGCCTTTGCTTTTTTGATAGCTTTGTGAAACCTAAATGTGTTTCACTCAATGTTTCCCGATCTAATTCACGGTGCCATCCCATTTTTTGTAGGCTTCATTTTGTTGGAGATTATTATTTCTTCTATAATGAAGAAGAGAACCTATGAAACCAAGGATGCCTTTAGCAGCATAGCGATGGGGTTAGGCAACGTATTTACAGGCTTAGTTGGTAAGACTTTGGTTTTTGGAGCCTACACTCTGGTTCATCAGTTTGCCCTGTTTGATTTGGGCTATGTATGGTGGGTTTGGGTGATAGCCATTATTGGGGAGGACTTTAGCTATTATTGGTTTCACCGCGGCAGCCACAGCGTAAGGTTTTTTTGGGCGAGCCATGTAGTTCATCATTCATCAAGGCATTACAATTTAAGCACCGCCTTACGGCAAACCTGGACGGGCAATTTTACCGGCAGCTTTGTTTTTTGGCTTTGGATGCCTCTTTTGGGTTTCGAACCATTGATGATTGTATTTCTACAAAGTGTAAGTCTTCTTTATCAATTTTGGATTCATACCGAGGTTATTGATAAACTGCCGCGTTGGTTTGAGTTTATTTTTAATACGCCCTCGCACCACAGGGTACATCATTCCTCCGATCTTAAATATTTGGATAAAAACCACGCTGGAATTTTTGTGATCTGGGATCGAATGTTTGGAACATTCCAAAGGGAAGAAGAAAAACCAAATTATGGGCTTACCACAAATATTGAAACGTATAATCCTCTTATAATAGCCACACATGAGTGGTGGAGCATTATAAAAGACGTGCGCAAAAATCCTCGACATTTCCCTGGCTATGTTTTCGGGCCGCCCGGCTGGAGCCATGATGGAAGCCGCCACACAACCCAACAGCTTAGGCAAAGAGCCTCCGAAGTTGGGCCACAAACCACCTACTAACCAGTAACATATTATGATACAGAGATTCATCTTGTTGCTTAGCTTCATTATTATTGGAGCTAGTGCTTACAGCCAAATTTCCCCGGTATTACAGAAGAGGCTTTTGGAGAGTGAAGAGCAGTTTATCCCGCTAAGGGTAGAGTTTGTTACTTCTGTGGATTTTGATGTTCTGAAGGCCTCATTCATTCAAAACCAAACTCCGGTAAAAGATTGGCCTCGGATGGTGAATCGTGTTTTGATGAAACAGGCACAGGCTTCACAGGCTTCGGCAATTGCTTTACTTTCTACTTTCGGTGAAAACCAGATTAAGAGCATTAGCAGTTTTTACATAGCCAATATTATGGTAATTGAGGCCACAGCCGAAGTTGTGGAAGACCTATCCGGTTTACCTGAGGTATCTTATATAGATTGGGCCGGGGATGAATTTCTAATTCACGATCCTATTATAGAATCTGAAAAAAGTAAAACTGAAGCCATAAATGGAACGGAACCGGGCTTGGTGGCTATAAACGCTCCGGCTATGTGGAAGCTTGGATATACCGGTCGTGGCCGGATGGTGTATAATTATGATACGGGAGTTTGGCCAACGCACCCTTCTTTTAAGGATCGTTTTCTGGGCAACTTTGCTCCTTTGAGTCAATCGTGGTATGGATTGATTAGAGAGTATCCGGATGGGCGTATAAGTGACCATGGAACGCATACGCTGGGAACCATAGCAGGCCTGGATACCGCGACCAATGACACCGTTGGTGTAGCGTTCGGATCTTACTGGATAGCCAATGATTATGTGGCTTCTACAGTTGCGGCACTGCCTCCGTTGGCAAAAATGATGGCTGCCTTTGAGTGGGCTTTAAATCCTGATGGAGATACAGCTACCAGTGATGATGTTCCGGACGTAATCAACAATAGCTGGCGCTGGAGGGATGATCCCGATACGGTGCACTGTGGAGGTTTTGTGGTACAGCTAATGAATGCGATTGAGGCTGCCGGTATGGCAAATGTGTTTTCAGGTGGAAACTCGGGGCCTACTAACTCCTCGGTAAACTCACCTCAAAGGATTAATACTTCCAAGGTCAATACTTTTTCCGTGGGCAGTATTGATGGCAATCAATCCTTTCCGTACCCCATCAGTAGCTTTTCCACACGAGGACCAAGTCAATGTCCGGGTTCTGGTAATTTACAAATCCACCCTGAAGTAGTGGCTCCGGGCCAAAATGTACGTTCGGCCTGGGGAACTAATGGGTACAACACAATTTCGGGTACCAGCATGGCGGCTCCGCATGTTTCTGGTGCCGTTCTTCTTTTAAAGGAGGCTTTTCCAAAGTTGTCGGGAGCGCAGTTAATGCAGGCCCTTTATACCTCTGCCATTGATATGGGAGTGGCAGGGGAGGACAATACCTATGGCAATGGACTTATAGATGTTTATGCGGCCTATCAACTTCTGGCCTTGAGCCATACACCTGTTGACCCAAATAATATTGGTTGGGATGTTTCAATAAAGGAAATTACCCTTCCGGTAGGGGGAGAGGTTACATGTACAGAATTATATAAACCGAAAATTATTATTCAGAACCTTGGCGATAGCTCTGTTGGTTCAGTTGACATTTTCTGTTGGATAAATAGTGTTTTATTAAGCCCAATGCCAAATACTTTGCCCACCCCCAACCTGTTGGCTAAAGGTGATGTTGACACTATTGATTTGATGACTACCATAATCCCAAATGCCCCTGGAGATTATGAGTTTACCGTGGCTATCTCAATAAGCAATCAAGAATATGACGAGGTTAACAACCAAAGAGTAATTCGCTTCAATAAAAAAGGCACTACATCTCTTCCATTTTATGAGGATTTTGAAGGAGGGATTTCAGGATTAGACTGGTACATTAAAAATGATGACGCTCTAACCAGCTGGGATAGTGTTTCTGTAAAGGGATGGTCAGGAAATATCCGTGCAGCTTATCTTAATCTTAAGGATTACCTGCCGCGTTCAAGTCAGAAGGACGGCCTATGGAGCCCCATTCTACAATTGCCAGATGCTCCGCTGTTGAATCTTAGTTTTGATGTGGCCTATCAGCAACTTGGAACATTGGGGCTGGTTCAGGATACTTTTAAAGTTTATGCTTCCACTGATTGCGGAGAAACTTTCCCTCATCTACTTTATTCAAAAACAGGTTCTGACTTAAGCACCACAGGTGTTTTGGGTGTAAACTTTGAGCCAGGCTCACGCTCCGATTGGAGGCGAGATAATGTTGATCTTTCAACTTTTTCAGGCCAGGAGATCATGCTTTCATTTGTTGGAATAAACCGCAAAGGCAATAATTTGTATCTCGATAATATCTCAGTTTATGAAGGCCTTTGGGATCCGGTTTCCCTGGCTGAAACTGAGGTGAATGTTTTCAGTTTGTTTCCGAATCCTGCAACAAATGCCATTCAGATTTCAGCAAGTTCCATAAACGAAGAACTACTGGATATCCAGATAATGGATGCTAACGGGCGGATCGTTTTTGTGCACAATGCATTTAAGGTTAACGAAGATTTAGATATATCCCGTTTTGCCGAGGGTTTATATCTTGTTAAGATAATTCAGGGAAAAAGGGTGGAATATATAAAGCTAATAAAGGAATAAACTGACTTAGGCTAAGCTAGCATTGATAACAAAAAAGAGACTGCCTGAAAAGGCAGTCTCTGCTATTTTTCGGAGAATATTGGGATCGATCAGGGTTTATAAATTATGCGTCCTGGGCATTATTGAATAAAACCTAAAGTCAGTGGTCTTGAGTTATTCTCATACTCTTATTAAGAAGCTTCTCAATCTTCGCATAATCAAAACTTCCATCTTCTTTTTTTGCGAACAGCTGCGATCCCATGCCCACACAGCTGGCTCCAGCATCAAACCAGGCTCGGAGGTTTTCCTCTGTGGGCTTCACCCCGCCTGTTACCATAATATTAAAGTAGGGGCATGGAGCTTTAGCGGCTTTCACAAAATCAGGACCGAGAATATTCCCGGGAAAAGCTTTCATAAGCGGAACACCCCAGCTATGGGCTGTGTGCATTTCAGTTAAAGTTGCACAGCCGCCACTCCAAAGCTTGTTGTGTTTTGCGCAGGTATCGGCTACACCCTTATCCAGAAATGGTGACACCAAAAAATGAGCGCCCATCCCGATATATTGCTCTGCCTGCTCTGCGTTGGCAATGGATCCTATTCCTAGTGCCAGTTCAGGGTATTTTTCATTACAATAACCGAGTAGATCTCTGAAGACCTCTGCAGCTTCTTTCCCACGGTTAGTAAACTCTATTACCCTTGCACCACCGGCATAGCAGGCATCTACCAGCTTTCGGGCGGTTCCTTTATCAGCTTCATAAAACAAGGGAATCACCTTGCTCTGAAGCATAAGGTCCAAAACTTTATCTTTTTCCATCATTAGCTTATCGTGCAACTCTTCCCGAGGAATCGCCACTCATTAATTTTTCAACTTCATCTGTGGTAACCAGGTTGGCATCCCCTTTAATGGTATGCTTAAGGCAGGAGGCTGCCACTGCAAAATTCAATGCATTTTGATCATCTTCCGGGTATTTTAGCAAACCGTAGATAAGCCCTCCCATAAAGGAGTCTCCACCCCCTACACGATCAACAATGTCGGTAATTTGGTATTGAGCAGATTCGTACATTTTTTCACCATCATAAAGCACTCCTGCCCAGGAGTTATGAGAAGCTGATATGGAGCCTCTAAGGGTGGTGATTACTTTTTTGGCACGTGGAAACTTCTCCATCATCTGCTTGCAAACGGAAAGAAATGCCGCTGCCTTTACCTCGTGTCCTTGCGTTGTAATATCCAGGCCTTCGGGCTTGATTCCAAAGTGCATTTCGGCATCCTCTTCATTGCCGAGAATAATATCGCAATAGCTGGTGAGTTCGGTCATTATTTTTTCCCGGTCGCCCCCGTATTGCCATAGTTTTTTGCGGTAGTTAAGGTCGGTGGAAATGGTTATACCCCTTTCACTGGCCGCTTTTACAGCTTCCAGGCAGGCATCAGCAGCACCTTGTGAGATTGCAGGGGTGATACCCGTCCAGTGAAACCATTCCACACCATCAAAAACCTTATTCCAATCAATGGAGCCGGCATTAATCTCGGCCATAGCCGAATGTGCCCGGTCATAAACTACCTTACTGCCCCGTGCTACCGCACCTGTTTCCAGAAAATAAATCCCCAGGCGGTCGCCTCCCCATTCAATATGAGAGGTGCCCACACCCCGCTTGCGCATCTCCATCATGGCACATTGGCCCAGGTCATTATCAGGCAGGCGGGTTACAAACTCTACTGGCACACCATAGTTAGCCAGAGATACAGCTACATTGGATTCTCCGCCCCCGTAAACCACATCAAAGGAGGTAGTTTGCGAGAAACGCAAATATCCAGGGGGTGAAAGACGGAGCATAATCTCTCCGAAAGTGACAACTTTTTTCATAATTGCTTAGATTGGTTCAACATTAAATTCCCAGGGCCTGGCCGCCACCGATCTGTATGGTTTCAGCTGTAATAAAAGATGCGTCTGGGCTTGCAAGGAATGATACCACAGCGGCTACTTCTTCAGGTTGCCCTAGCCTGCCCAGCATAATATTATTCTTCCATGATGCAAATACTTCGGGCTTAGTGGTTTTTATCTGCTTGTGGAAATCGGTGTCTATGGTACCTGGCGAAACTGCATTTACTCTAATGTTATACTCCGCCAAATCCTTGGCTAGTGCCCTGGTGATAGCCTGTACTCCAGCCTTGGAAGTTCCATAAATTCCGGCACCCGGACCTCCGGCATTCCAGGCGGCATTGGATGTATAATTGATGATACTTGCATTATCTCCTTTTTTGAGATAGGGTATAGCCGCTCTTGACACGAAAAAGGTAGAATCAAGATTCAGAGCCATCACCTTGCGGTAAAAGTCTGTGGTCATTTCTTCAAAGCGCATTCTGCCACCAAGGCCTCCAGCATTGTTAACCACAACGTCAATTTTGCCATGTTTTTCACCAATGGCTTTGATATTGGCATTTACCGCTTCTTCATCGGTCACATCAAAACCATAGTATTCAGCTTCGATTCCTTCAGCGGTGAGTTCTTTTACTCGCTTTGCCCCAACCTCATCATTGATACCGTTTAGGTATACAATGAAACCGTCTTTTCCGAGCCTTTTGGCCACTTCAAAACCGATACCTCCTGTGGCTCCTGTTACTACTGCTACTTTATTTTCTGTTTTCATATTGTTTCGTTTGTTATTTGTAATTAAAATTTTATCCGATGGGTTTAATTTTTTTAGCAAAAAAGTTGATTGATAAATAGCCTAGCGGAACAAATACCGCAATCATTATAAATATGGGCGTATAAGAATAGTTTTCGGTGATGTATGGCACTAAAAAGTTCATTGCTATCACCGCAAAAATTCCAACTGTTCCGCCCAGGCCTGCAAGCGAGCCTACCGACTTTCCGCTGAAAAGATCACTGGGGATGGTTTGTATATTGGAAATAACAAACTGAAACCCGAATAAGACCATTGCTACAATGGCCACGAATTTCAGCGGAGTATTACCGAAGAGAATGGTGGCAACCATTCCGAAGAACATTATGATGCAACCTACCAAAATGGTACGCTTACGAGCTTTATCTACTGAAGCCCCATTCATCATCAGATGACCTGAAAAATAGCCTCCGCAAAGACTGCCGATTGCTGCTCCTACATAAGGCACCCAGGCAAAAAAGCCGATTTCTTTTACATTAAAACCATACACATCAGCAAGGTAGATGGGCATCCAGCCCACAAAGAGCCACCAAATAGGCTCAATGAAAAAGCGCGAAGCCAATACGGCCCATGATTCGCGGTGGGAAAGGATTTTGCCCATGCTCAGTCCGGGCTTTTTTGCATCTTCTGAATTATGTTTGATGCCTGATAGAATATGTTCCCGCTCTTTTTCTGTAATCCAAGGGTGATCCTGGGGTAATGCTTTGTTGATAATCAGCCAGGGGATAACCCAAAGCAGACCCAGTACACCAAGCAGTACGAAGGTCATTTCCCAGCCAATGGCTACCCAAACAATAGCAATTAGTGGGGGCGCGACAATGGAACCCAAGGCAGCCCCGGAATTAAAAATCCCTTGGGCTAAGGCTCTTTCCTTGGCGGGAAACCACTCGGCATTGCTTTTTACCGCACCAGGCCAGTTGCCGGCTTCACCCAGCCCCAGCAATACCCTGAAAATGCTAAAGGAAAGCACCCCACGAGCAAAGGTGTGTAAGGCAGTGGCTATTCCCCATAAGGTGATGGAAACCATAAAGCCAGCGCGGGTACCAATCTTGTCAAACATTTTACCTGAGAGGGATTGCCCAATCGCATAGGCCACCAGAAAGATGTTCAGGATTAGGGCGTAGTCTTTTTTGTCCATACCCAGATCATCAGAAATGTCAGGCCACATAATTGCCAGAGCCGAGCGGTCTATATAATTGATGACGGTTGCCAGGCAAACAAGCCCAATAATCCACCATCGTAGTCCTTTTAGTTTCATATTCTCGGGCTTAGTTTTTATCTCCAAAATAGGATACTCCTGAGCCGCTCAGGAAATCTTCCCGCACCGGGCTGAATACATCGATCAGCATGCCTTCCTCTAGGCATACTGCGCTATGCATTAGGTTTGGCTCTATGTATACGCCATCGCCTGCAGAAACTATTTGTTTTTCGCCATCGATTTCAAATTCAAATTTTCCCTTAATGCAGTAGGTGGCCTGGGTGTGAAAATGCTGGTGTGGTGCTCCCTTGGCCCCTTTCTCAAATTTTACTTTAACCATCATTATTTGGTTGTCGTAGCCCAAAAATTTCCGGGATACACCACCGCCCAATTCTTCCCACTCCATATTCTGGGTCAGTATGTACTTCTCGCTAAATCTTTTCATTAGTTGTTATTTTTTGTGTTATCCAAAATGGCTATAGCTCCTTCCATCATTAAATTTGAGCCATTGGCGGTATTAGCAGCGGGTTTATTTTGGTGCAATTCCAGGGCCTACCGTGGCTTCTCTAAACCAGACTTCTGTGTAACAGCCATTTTCGTATTGTTTGGCTATATCGCCACCATAGGTTTCGGCACCCGCATGCCAAACCGTATTTTTGGATGGGTCTTTGCCGTTAGTTTGGTTGTAAGCGCCTTGTTTGAAGTAAACCAACTCGCCCTTATAAGCGGTGGCTCGTTCTGTACCATCTTGCCCCATCGGAGCAAATATTTTCATCACCTGAGAGGGTAAGTCCGCTGGTTTTACATATTCAGAAGCGATAAGGTTTTTGGTGAAAGTTTTCGTTTCGTGGCCTTTGCTTCTAAAGGTGAGATACATAATGCCTTTGTACACATTTACTTCATAACTAAATTCTTCGCCCAGTGCAATGCCATCCTCAGGTTCTGCGGGGTAATCGTCTTTGCCATTTCCAATAACGGCCATGTTATTTCCCCAAACTGCGGTGGAATAATCCCATCGTTTTTTGTTATCTCCTTCCGTGTTTATTTCATAGTTCCAAAATACAGAGCCTTTTTCTTGACCTGGAAATTTCTTGTAAAAGATCTTCAGCGGTTCATTTTCGTGACCTTCACCACTATGTATTTGCCCAACAACGGTAGCAAAAGAGGCCGCCACGCTGGCATCGCCAGATGTAGAAACTTGCATCACTTTACAGGTGCCGGTAAGCCTGCCACCTTGCTCAGGTGTCCAATTTCTTTTTTCATGCAACTCTGTTCGGGTATTGCTTGAGTTTTTTGATGTTACCCCTGAATTTGGTGTTTTATAAACTACCCAGCGCCTTGTTCCTTCAATTTTAGTATAGAAAAAATCTTTGTTTTCGAAGTTTGTTAAATCCTCTATCGTGGTTCCATCTCCCATCAATATTTTAAACTTATCCATAAAAGGGATAACCTCATTGGGAACAACCCTTTTAGCACTCAAACCATCATTGGCGGCAAAATACCCTTCGTTTGAAATGGCGTTATCACCAATGATAATACTTGCGTTTTTAAACCAAGCTTCCGCATAATTGCCATCTGAATATTGTTTATCAATATCGCCTCCGTGGGTTTCTGCACCCGAGCACCATACTTTGTTTTCTTTAGGATCTTTTCCGTTTGTCTGATTGTAACTCCCTAATTTAAAAAAGAGTCCTTCGCCTGCGTAGGCATTTTTACGTTCCACTCCATCCTGACCAATGGGTATAAATAATTTCTTAACCTGCTCTGGGATGTTTTCGCGTTCTGCGTATTCAGTAGCGATGAGATTTTTGGTAAACGTCTTGGTTTCGTGTCCTTCACTGGTGAAGGTAAGGTGCATAATGCCATCTTTTACTTCTATTTGGTAGCTGAATTCTTCACCTAGTTCGATACCATCCTCAGGTTCTGGCGGATAAGTATTGGCATCGGGGCCTACCACGGAAAAATCGTATCCCCAAATAGGATATGAAAAATCCCATCTTCGCGAATTATCATCACCTTCAGTATTTATCTCATAGTTCCAAAATACAGAGCCCTTGGTATGGTTTGGAAACTTTTTATAGAACAATTTAAATGGTTCGTTCTCGTGTCCATCTGCACTGTGAATTTGGCCAATTACTACTGCAAAAGTAGAAGCAACGCGAGCGTCACCCGTTTTTGACACGTTCATTACCTTAACAGTAGCGTTCAGCCTGGCATGGGTCATTGGTGGCCATTTTTTTAATTGCGCTAATTCAGTTCTTGTATTGTTGGAGGTGCCGTGCGTATTACCGCCATTGGGTGTTTTAAAAACAACCCAATCGCCTTCTTCATCATTGGCCGTATAAAAAAAGTTCTTGTTCTCATACTCAATCGCCTGACCTACATTGGAACCATCTCCGAGAATTAAATTCCAATAATTGAAAAAGGGTATCACCTCGCTTGGATATTTCTCCTCGGTATCAGCTTCTTTAGCGTGGTTAGGGCCACTATTCAAATTACAAGCACTAAGTGCTACTGCAATTAATAGAAAGTTTAATTTTTTTATCATTTCTTGACGTACTTAGTTGAGTTACCTCAATTTTACCTCTCCTCTCCTATTATGTTCTTATTTAATAGTAGCTTATTAATAGGATTAATAGCCAGGGTTCTGCTTTATTTCGTTGTTGCTGGCCAGTATTTCTGATATAGGAATAGGAAATACATAATAGTTACTGTTGATGGTTTCACCCATTTCGGCATCCACCGTTCCTGTTCTTACCAAGTCAAACCATCTGTGTCCTTCAAACGCCAGTTCCAGTCTTCTTTCATTATAAATAGCTTGCCTTACCAGTTCCTTGGTATTAAGCGTGGTAGGGTTCAGGGGGCTAAGTCCCGCTCTGGTGCGGATGTCGTCTAATATCCCGAGCGCTATGGTGGGGGTAGATCCATTTTCGTTCAGTGCCTCTGCGTAAAGCAGAATAACATCTGCCAATCTTAGTTCAATCCAATCATGGTTAGGGCCACCTGACTGAGGGAATTTGGGAGAGGCGAGTTTAGCGGTGTCGATGGTTACATCTCTACGTAAATCGCCAGGGCTGGCATCAAAAGCAGCAATAATATCTGGCCCTTCAGATGGATCAAGAGGAGTGAGGGATTTTGTATCCAAACCGCCATACCAAGACCAAAAATCTGAAAACTCATATTCATCCTGAATAGAGCTTGATATACGAGTAGCAAAAATGATTTCTGAATTCAAATCATTTGCTTCCCCGAAAATGTCTGCAAAATCACCCTGTAACATAATGCCGGCTGCAGAAGCGCCATTGACAACGGTGGCCAGGTGAGTTTGAGCACTTCCAAAATCCCCCATGTGCATATACACTTTGCCAAGTAAGCCCTGTGCGGCATATTTGGAGGCTCTTCCACTTTTAATGGAAATGTCTAGAGCAACTATAGCCTTTTGTAGGTCTGGAATGATAATATCATTATAAACTGTTAAAGCGGGTTGCCTTGATAAATTTATACCCTCACCAAATGGGTTTGGCCGGGCATCAAGAGTAATTGTAACATCACCAAATACCTGAACCAGTTTAAAATAGGAAAGAGCTCTTAAAAACCGTGCTTCACCTACTTCAATGGCGTTTGTAGAATTCGCAATTACATTATTGGCACTTAGAATTGACTTGTACAGAGCCGTATAGAATGGGCCAAAAAATTGATCCTCCATAGTTGTCAATTCTGGCCCGAATTTATCGAATTCGGTGTAAGGAGCCTCCTCCATATAGGCATTATCAGATCTGAAGTCGCCCATAACCGCCATTGGTGTAACAGCGCCAAGTTGATAGTAGTAGGCTGCATTCAAAATAGCACCGAATTCTGTCAATGAATTGGAAAGCTGAAGGTTTGATGGTTTTTGATCTAGTTTTTCACATGAAGCTACTGCTATGAGCAGTAGTGCGATCAAAGTTGAATATATTGTTCTCATCGTTTTATTAATTGAAGTTAACATTAATACCGAACGTAAAGCTTCTTACAGTGGGGCTTGCGCCTACTTGCACTCCATAGGTTGTAGGCCCCAGGTAATCACTATTTGTAATTTCTATGCCTTCAGGATTGAAGGAAGTGTAATCATCGGCCATTATATATAGCAGGTTGGAACTTGCTACATATGCTCTAAGGGAACTTATACCGGCTTTTTTAATCCTTTCTGACTTGAAGGTGTAACCTATGGTCAAATTTCGTATAGCGATGTAAGAAGCATCCTGAATCATTGCATCAGTTTGATTGTTGTTAGCTATATAAATTTGTCCATTGTGATCAGCCACACCATCATCATTAGCATCAAACTCAGGTTGTAATGCACGGCCAAATTGTGAGCCATAGTAAAGCGGATCAATATTGTAAACTTCACCACCATGAGTCCCTTGTACCTGTATACTCAGGTCAAAATCTTTATAGGAAACCTGACTGTTAATGCCCCAATAAAAATCAGGTGTATTTTGTCCTATTTTAACTAAATCACCCCCTTCTTCTACGGTTTTTGTTCTATCAATTACACCATCACCATTTTGATCAACTGCATAGCTATATCCAGTTTGCTTACCTGGATATTCCAATGGATCTGCCATATATTGTGTTTCAACTTCGCCTGTTGTTGCTATTCCCCACATTTCTCCAATTTGTCCACCTACGTAGTTTCTAAATACAGGCCCTCTGCCAGATTGACCATAAATCACTTGAGGCAATTCATCCAGTCCACCTAGATCTGTAATTTCTGAATGAACTGTGGAGAAATTTCCATTAATGCTCCAAGTGAAATTTTTCCTGCTTATTAATGCAGCGCCCAGCTCCAGTTCCAGTCCAGAACTTGTAACATCACCAGAATTTAAGGCTACCGTAGTAGTTCCGTAAACTTCAGATACACTTTGATTAATCAACATGTCCTGTATCTCAGATGTATAATAATCCACACCCAGAGTAAATCGATTTTTTAAGAAACCAGCGTTAAGCCCATAATTGGTTTCGGTATTGGTTTGCCAGGTTAAATCAGGGTTAGCCACATCTGATGGGATGGTGAAGGCGTTGCCATATAACGTGGATTGAGGGTTTAATAGACTTAGTGAATTGTAAGCTCCTAAAAATGAAGTTGTTCCTAATGTACCTCTACTATACCTGAGTTTTAAACCAGTAAGAATTTTTGAACTATAAAAAGTTTCGTTATGCACATTCCACCCCAAAGAAACAGCTGGGAATGCTTCATATCGATTGTTTGCACCAAATCGTGAATCCCCATCTCGTCTAATTGATACTGATGCTAAATATCGATTATCATATGCGTAATTAATTCTTCCAAAAACACTCTTTCTCGCTATGGTCTCGTCCGTCTCAGAAACTGTGATATCTGCTGGGTTTAAGAACCCAAAGTTTGGAGGCAGGCCATAAGGCACATTTGTGCCATTTAAGGCAATCCCCTTGATATAGAAATTTTGAATTTCATATCCCAGTATTGCTGAAACATCATGCTTTTCACGAAACTTTTTGGTGTAGTTTAAAGTAGTTTCACTCAAAACTGACGATCTGTTAATATTGGTTTGGTCTAGTGCTGTCTGGTTAGTCCGTCCCTGGGAATCATACTCTAGCCCTTGCCAAAAATAGTCTTCAGTATTATTCATATCCCCACCCAAAACAGTTTTTAAATCCAGGCCTTTAATAAGGGTGTATTGTAAATAGGTATTGATATTCCCGTAAAAGGTTTTTTGATATTTTTCGGTATTGTCAAGCTTAGTTGCAGGACCCGCATCACCAGTACCTCCGATACCATTGCCGCTTCTTCCATAGTGCCAGTCTTGGGCGGTCATACCGGGCTCTAATGTATAGATGCTGTTGTTAAAAGGTGCGTCTCCTCCTCTATAACCATTGTCAAATGGCGCTAATCCCAAACCCTGTGCCTGCTGATCTAGTTGTTGAACAAATGCAATAGATGCTTCTGTATGGTAAATAGGGTGAATGCTTTGCGCCCGCAATAAATCTCTCATATCCACACCTAAAATATCTCTATCACCAAGGGAGCCATTAATATTTATTCCAGTCTTAAACTTGTCGCTCAATTTAGCATCAAGGTTCAAACGTGCGTTATACCTCTCAAACTTTTGGTCAAGTGCAATACCTTCGGTGTTTAGGTAACCGACTGAGGCGCGGTAATTTACGTTTTCAGTAGCTCCGCCAATGGCCAAGTCATGGTTAGTACTAAGCCCCGTTCGAAAGAGCCAATCCTGAACATTCACAACATCAGGAGAATTCCTATAGGCATTTATCTTATAATCCACTATTGCCGGGTCTATTTCAGAAACATCATACTTGCCACTTGCTATTCCGGATTCCAATTCATCTGCCCACTCTCCCGATGATGGTCGTGACTCAAGATTGTTTGCATATTTGTTTGCTATGCTTATATAGGCATTGTACGTTATCGTAGGTTGGCCTGATTTGGCAGACTTTCCCTTTTTAGTGGTTACCAGAATAACGCCATTTGCTCCCCTTGAACCATATATAGCTGCTGAGGCGGCATCCTTTAACACCTCGATGCTTTCAATATCGTTGGGGTTAATGGTAGCCAAACTTCCTGTGATAGGATACCCATCAACAACAATTAATGGATTTGAATTGCCCGAAATCGATGAGGCCGCCCTCACCTGAATCTTAGGATCAGCACCTGGTTCTCCATCCTGATTTTGGATGAGCACACCAGCCAGTTTTCCTGCTAATGCTTCATCTACACGATTTGCTTGAACAGCAGCTACTTCACTGCCCTTTACCTGGGCAATAGCGCCTGTGTTGTGAGATTTTTTTCGAGTTCCATAACCTACCACAACGGCTTCTTCTAAAAACTCCATTGACTCTTCAAGAACGACATCAATTTTCGTTTTTCCGTCTACAAGAATAGTTTGGGTTTGAAAACCTATTGCTGAGAATTCTAAGGTAGCATCTGTGGGGACTTTTATTTTGTAGTTTCCATTCATATCCGTAGCAGTTCCTACAGATGCAGATCCTTTTAGTATAACCGATGCACCGGGCACCGTTTCTCCATCAGTGCCTTTTACAACACCCGTTACAGTAATGTCCTGCGCATGGATTTGCAGGCTAAAACCTGATAATGCTACAAAAAATACACTCCAGGTGATTTTTCGAATAGTACTAATTGCCAGTAGTCGTGTAATCATATGATTGTTTTAAGGTGAAGTTTACATTTATTAAACTATTGGAAACAATCGCAGGCCTTGGAGGAATATCAAAATTGACTAATTTTGATGCTCCAAAAAAGGGCGCGAAAATTTTAGAATTCCGTTGGCCAATGGATTTTTAAAAATTTTAGTTGTTCCTGATTGTAAGAATGGATTGGCTGCAACCAATCCATTCTTTTTATTATTTATCCTAGTCCGAGTATGCCATTGCTACCTAGTCGCATATCTGCATTTATAGTTTTTACATATTTACTTATTGCTGCCAGATGATCATTTAGCGCAGCCCCGGCCTTTTCCGGATTTTTATCAATAATATACTGCATTAATTCCTGGTGCTGCTCTACGGCAAGGTCCGATCTGCCATCGCCACATACATCATGCTTTTTAAAGTATTGCATTATTTCAGGTGTAATAATCAGCATTAGCGATTTCAACACCAGGTTTTTGCTGGCATCTGCAATTTTTAAGTGAAACATGAAGTCTTCTTCCACGGCATCCTCTTCTCTCTCAATCTTTTGCTTGTGGGCATTAAAGGCTTTTTGCATTTCCCGTAGGTCATCATCAGTTCTATGTTTAGCAGCTAACTGGGCTATGTTAGACTCCAGAATGACACGAGTTTCCACCAGTGATTTAAAGTCGTTACCCTGAAGGTTCAACATGTCAGTAATCAATACCTGAAGAGCAGGAAGACCTAAGCCAGCCACAATGGTTCCATTTTGCGGTAGCGTTTTAAGGATACCATAAAACTCCATTTTTCGCAGTGCATCACGCAGGTGCGTTCTTCCCACGCCAAGCCGTTCACACAACTTGCGTTCAGATGGCAGTCGATCCCCCGGCTTTAAATGGCCATTGGTTATTAAATCTCGGATTTGCTTGATGATAGCATCTACCGGAGAGTCATAAACTATTTGAGAAAAATTGTTAATCGCCTGCATACATTTATTTTTTTACCAGGATTTTCTGTTGAAGGGTTGATAAACCAATAGTCATATGTACTAAGCACAATGCTTGATTGGATAACTTCAAGATAATAGGTTTTTTAAAAAGTGTTTGCTGATGATCATATTCCGGTTTTTCAAATAGGCTTAGTTTACAGGTATTGTTAGTTAAAATTGGTCGATTACTAATTGGTTGACCAATTTTTGGTTGACCAATATTCGGGCTATTTTTTAGATTATCCAAATTTTAGTGTGTGATTTTTTGCATAAAATGAAATTCCAGGACTAAAATCATAGCTCTGTCAGGGTTTGGAGAATAATGAGTTAGCCACTTTAAGGCTTTTTTTTGGAGTGAAATAAAACTCTTGGATGAGTAGGGATGCGATCGATGTTAATGAGTCCCGTCAATTTCTGAAATTGAAGAATATCTCATGAAATCCAAATAAATTGAGTTCAGATGATTCCACAATTGAAATTTTATTTTTGTGATGATCTCGGAGCTTGAGGACTGGTTCAGGATACTTTTAAGGTTTGTGCTTCCATAGGTTGCGGAGAAACTTTCCCTTAGCTACTGTATTCAAAAATAGGATTTACTATGTCAATTTAAAGTCAGGTCTGGACTCCGCATTGCAACAGAAGGCTGAGGCAAATCAAAATATTAGTATTAGCCAATTAGCAGCGGGTTTATATTTTATCAGAGTATCTCAGGGTAAAAGGGTGGAATTTATAAAGATGATAAAAAAGTAATCTATTATACAATTCGTTAAACATAAAAAAGGCCGCCCATCCGGACGGCCTTTCGGTATTTAGAGATATTAAAGATTACTTACTGTTTAATTAATCGCTTGTTGGCTTTTAAGGTTCCAGAAGTAACTTCCACCATATAAACGCCATCAGCAAGATTACTGATGTTTAGTTTATACTCCATTTTACCATTCGGGCTATTATCCTCTTTCACCATCATTTCTTTTCCAGTGATGTCAAGAATACGGATGCGAATCTTTTCAGAATCAAATGCCTCAAGGTTGATGTTTACCTCATTTGTGGCCGGGTTGGGGAAAATATCAATCGAACCGCTCAAAAGGTCTTCCTTAAGGCTTATCCCTTGGATGACTACGGTTTGAGTAATGGAATCTGTTCCACATCCACCAGATGCTATCAGCTTAACAGTATAAGTACCATTGGCTAAATAGTCGTGTTGGGTAGTAATACCTGTGGCACTACTTCCATCACCAAAGTCCCAGGTATAACTTGTAGCATTTGTTGTTGCAGATGCATCAAAAGTTACATTCAGCAGGGACGCTGTTGGTGTACCTATGTTGCTGGTAAACGATGGTACCGGAGTAAGGCTCGGATCGTTGTAGATGGTAACATAGCCATCAGGCAATACACAACCACCGGTGCTTATCTTCCAATCATAGAAAAAGTAGTAAAAAGCAGTAAGGTTGTTGATAGGGCCGGTTATATCCAACAAACCTGGCACGGAATAAGGGTAAGAAGCACCAGCCGAATTTCTGTAAAGCCCACCTGTGGTTGTACCTACAGCATCCATCTCATAACTACCTGGGGCAAGAGATACACCAACCGGAACCAGTGTTTTTATCCCGGCTGCAGAAGCAGGCACCGAAACCGTTACTGAATTCACCAAATTGGTAGTATTTACATCATAGATATTTACTACTACATTACCCGCACCGTTGGGATAAACATATACCTCGTCAATAGTAAGTTGCTGAGAGGTTGTAAACAACAAACCATCCGTTAGACTAGTGTAGTTTGCTCCAGCTCCAATTGAGTTATCTACTTCACCAACACCATATGATACTGATGTCATAGATTTCAATAAGAAGGTGGTGTCATTGGCCAAAAGTGGCCCTACAACAAGGCTATCCGTACTGCCAATGGTGTCATTGTTTACGGTTGTCCAGTAAAATTTAGCCTTACGGCCTTGCGGAAAGTACAGTGTATCAAACTGACCCGGTAAACAGAAAGTGTCCACGGCCGCTGTGGGTATGGGTTCTGATACATCCGCCAAATCGTAATTATCAGTCAGCGTATCATTTGTACCTATATTATCATTTGCCAGATTTATTGAGGCAAACAAGGATAGGTTAGCGCCAGTGTAAGTATTTAGTGTACCAACCAATAGGGTGTCCGTGGCATTTTGCGCAAGGTTGCCCGTGTAAGTGGCCGAAAGGGTAGTGGTAATGCTACCTGATACATTTACCGTTACAGGCATAGAGGTAATAGGGTGAATACCATTATTTGTAAAAGTGACTTCTACAGTAGAAGCACTGTCACCACATCCTTTTGGAAGCAAGATGGCATTTAACTGGGCATCAAATCCAAGCTCGGTACAAAAGACAAATGGACCCTCATAGAAACTGCTGTCGCCAGGGCCGCAAATTGCGCGTACTACATACTCATAGCATTTTTGCGCAGTAAGGGTGTCCAAAATCAGGCTGTCTGCAGGAGTAATTACTTTGGTGCCGCCAACTGTGCTTGGCCCCTGATAAAAACCCTGAGGACCAAACCATACTTCAAAAGAACCGGCAGAAGCAGTGGTATCGTCCCATGCCAAAGTGGCCATAGTATCTGTAATACCATTTGCGGTAAGGTTTACAGGTGGTATACAGCTTGGCGCGATGATTATGGCCGAGTCTGTAAAAGTGCCACATGCATTGGTGTAGCTGGCCACATAGGTATAAGTACCCGCGCTTGTATAAGGTCCTGCATAAATACATGATACCGTGTCTATTTGCACACCGTTCAAAGTCCAGGTGAGACCTGAGTTACCCTGTGGGCTTGGTACGGTTACTCCAGAGTTTACCACATTAGCATCTTGCGGATCAGTCGTTGTTACCACGGCCCAATCTGTAGCTGAGTTATTATCATTGGTAATTAGTCTCATACCAGCAGTTCCACTTGGACTTGCAACCTGCCCTGTCCAGTCAGCAGACGTAACTCCTGTGGAAACATCGAAGGTATAGGCACCATATGTCACAGCATCCACAATAGTAGATCCATCTCTTAGGACGTAACCAGCAGCATCTCCTGAGCCCATTGTGGTTACATTACCTCCTCTACCATCATACAAAAAGTTGGCTGGCTCAGATGCTTTACCTGATTGACCTGTCATGATAATCGCTGTACCATTTGGTCCAATAAGGGTTCCTGAAGTAAAAGTGTAGCTCTTCAATAGCGTGGCGCTTGCACCTCTATATATTTCAAGGGTGATTCCGTCCAAGTCTGCGCCAGGCACTCCAGTAATCTCTATATAATCATCTGCAGTGAGGTAGGAAGGCTTTATACCAGGGTTTGATCCCCCATTGTAATAATGCGAAATTTCTGAAATAAAGAAATTGTCGCCCCCACTAAAGAAGGAGGACTCTACACAAACCTTAACCGAATCAGCCGGGGTGCGGAGAGTTACATTTCTTGGGCTTACAACAAAGTTTGGCTTAACTTCAATGTCAACAGTTGGTGAAAGCGTATCATTAAACGATAGTGTATTTACCGCATTGGAATCTATATAAGCACTTACCGTATATGTACCTGGTAGTGAAAGGTCGATACCTGTAGCAAAAATGGTAAGGGTATCCAGGCTAGGCAGGTTACCAGTGCTTATAACCACGCTGCCCGAAGTGTTGGCAGGGCCAGTTACACTGTAATTTAGTGTAAGGGCATCTGTAGCGAAGCTAACAGAGGGTCCAATAAGGTTTTGTACCTGAAAGGCCACAGAGTCATTGGTTGTAAGGCAAAGGCCTTTTATAAAGGCTGCGTTTATAAGGGCCAGGTCACCTGCCACTGGCGTGTACTCATCCGCACCCATATCAGGTGTTAGGTTAGAGCGCACATCGCCATCAATGTCCGTGGTGATACCTACTGGATCAGCGGAATTATTGGCCAAACCACCAAGTAAATGCAAGTTATAAGTTGCATCTTCAAATACGGGGTCACCTTCTTTTGAATTTATGTTTAGCCCGGGATCAGCTGCTTGCCATGCGGCAAGATTAGTATAAACAGCTCCCAGGATTTGGAAAGTATTTGGTGACATACTGTAGTAGAGGTTGTAGTCAATAACATCAGATGCTTGAAGGGCATCACTAGATTCGAAGGCATAATCTACCGTAGAATAGAAAACGTTATTCTTAATCACTGCCGCATTGCTTTGATCATTGATCAACAATGCAGGCTCGCCCACAACAGAGTTATGTAAAACCTCAGTGCTTTCAAAATCGTTTAGATAGATACCATAGTCGGTAGTTGATACAATCATGTTATTTACAACCTGAGAATTGTTACTTGGTGTAAAACCATCATTCCCATCAGTAATATACAGAGCCCAGTCGGGTGCAATCACCCTGTTTTGATTCACTACAAAATCATCTATATTTTGAAGATAAATGGCATCTGCCTGAGAGTTAATAAGGCTATCCACATCATTTCCTACTATGCTAAGATTAACCTGACCATCTACTTCAATACCATGATCATCCTGAAAGCGGAAGATATTATTGAGAATTTGGTTGCCCGCATTGTAGTTGGCAGCCAGCGTTTCTCCTTCAAGGTGAATACCAGTTTCACCTCCAATAATAGTACTGTTACTTACTGTTAGGTGGTTGGTATTATTTCCGGTAGTGGTTTCGGCTGTAAGGCTTCCACTGGCAACAATACCAATGATATCAGTTGAGGTGGTGATAGGCATTACAACTCTACAACTGTCGATGGTGTTGTTATCAGAACCATTCTGGAACATAATTCCCCAGCCATCACTAGTGCTATAGTTACTTACCGTGATGTTTTTGATGGTAACATAATCTGCTCCATTAAAATGGATGGTGGGTTCATCTGAGGTGGAAGTGTGTGTTATTTCTACCAAAGAGGTGTCGCTACCATTGAAGGTAATAGTATTGGTAGCACTGCTTCCTGTAATAGCATTAAGTGTTATGTGCTCGTTATAAGTGCCGGGCGCCACATTAAACACTACTGGTCCTGAAATTCCACAGTTATTAAGCGTTGTAGCAACAGAATCCCAGGTAGGGAAGTTTGTAGGACCTGCAGCCCCACCGATAGTGTACGTGCCAGAAAGTGTATTTACACAAGTAGTACAGAATGTGAATGGGCCAACCCATTGAGAAGAGTCTCCGGGTGAACAAATACCTCTCACAACATAGTCGTAGCAGGTTTGAGGAGTAAAACCAGAAACATATAGGCTATCGCCTGGTGATAACATTTTTGTACCTCCAATAGTTGTTGTGCCTTGGTAAAATCCTGCTGGGCCATACCAAACCTGAAAACCTAAAGCAGAACTGGGGTTTCCGTCCCATTGCAGTGATACATCAGAAGAACCGATGTTTGTAGCTACGAGATTTGCAGGATCTAAACAGGTAATCTCCTCAAGTCTTACATCATCTATGCTAAATCCGTCAGCACCTGTCAGTGCAGCATTGTCCTGCTGTCCAAAGCGTACTTGAGTACTTGCTGAAAGGCTTTGTCCTGCAGTATTAAGGATGTCTTTTAAATCTACTTTGAAATACTCCCATGAAGTTGAATTTACCGTACTCCAGTCTAAAATCTCAACCCATGCATCATTCACACTTCCTCTGGCCCACACACGGTCATTTGCATGAACTTCATCAGCGTGATCTGCCCAGTAAAAACTCAATTCCAACCCAGGTGATGATGTGTAATTGGATAAGTCACTAGTGAGGGTTAAGAAGATCGGCTCGGTTGAGCTCATTGATTGAAATCCGGCCGACTGATTTCCTGCATATGGTGAAGAAGGGCCGCTTGACGGGCTATAGTCAAACAAAATATCTCCTGTGTTACCCGGCCTGCTTACCATCCAGGAGTAACCACTGCCACAGTAAAATTCGTCATCAGAGGAGATGGGCCCGGTATAAGATTCAAAGCCATCATGCATTGGCAAAGTAATAGGGCTAAGCACACATCTTGTAGTAAATTGAAATGGCCCTACCCATCCACTTAATCCACCTGGCTGACAACTGTCCTGTACGTAAAACTCATAGGATGTTTGTCCTGATAAACCAGTGATCGTGATAGTATCGCTGCCTGATATAGAGTCTAAGAGAATCTGTGCTCCTGTGCCGGGTGTAAACCCGATAGAGCCAACTTCTATATAAGTTTTGGTGCCCTGAGATGAACCCCAGAATAAATCAGCAGTAGTTCCTGTAATGCCTGTTGCACCAAGGTCGGTTTGAAATGGCGCCTGGCAAGCGGGGATGACTTCATAGTTGAACTCATCTATTCTGATATAATCAGTGGTAACACCCAAATCGTGCATTAGCACAATGTATTGATCGGTGCCATTATATCCATTTGCAGTTGTAAATTCTACAATCACCCTTTGGTAGGTGTCTGCTGTTGGGAACACAATGGTGTCTATGGGGTTGATAATACCACTTAGAGGATCTGGAGCGGTACCAACAATTAATCTATCTGCAGGTGCGTCAGAATTTGCCCAGAAGCGAACTCGCTTATCTCCAACCGGAAGATCACTAAAAGCAGGTGTGTAGGCATATAATGTATCGTCTCCAGATGTGGTGCTTGATGATCCGCTGTAGAGATAAAGTGCCTGACTTCCAGCATAAGGTGCCGCTGCTCCTGTAAAATCCTCCACTTCTACAAATGCATTTGTACCAGTTACATAATCTAACCAACAGGTTGGTGGCACATCAAGAGGGTCACTTTCAAAATCATTGAAGTAAGGAGCGGTAAATGGTGCGCATAAAGTAGTAAAGGTGAATGGGCCTTCCCAAATGGAAACACCATTGCTGCCACTTGTACAATTGTTTCTTATATAGATATCATAGGTAAGGTTACCTCCAAGTTGAGTTGCACATCCAACGTTGGTATTGTTATCTATGGTAATATTATTACTGGAGAATGTACCTGTACAGCCTGTGCCCTGCGTAAATCCGGTTGGTCCGAATTCTACATCATAGCTGCTGCCGGAACCTGTAAAGGTGAAGCTTGCCGAAGTAACGCCAATACCAGTAAGCTTTATGTTGCTAACCTTGGGACAGGCAGGGATTACCTCATAATGGAAATCATCTATCCTGATGTAATCGGTGGTAACACCCAAATTGTGCATAAAGACGATGTACTCATCCGTACCGTTGTAACCATTAGCGGTGGTTAATGGTAAGATTACCTCCTGGTAGGTGTTAGGAGTAGCAAATGTTATGGTATCAATAGGAGTAAAAGTAGCACCAACAGTTAGGTTGGGTATAGTCCCAATAATGAGGTGGTCTAATGGGTCATCAGAATTGGCATAAAAACGAATTTGCTTATCACCTAGGGGCAAGTCAGTAAACTGAGGAGAAATCGCTATTAAGGTATCTGCTCCCGGAGTGGTACTTGATGAGCCGCTGTAAAGATATAATGCCTGACTACCTCCATAGGGGGCGCCTGTGCCGGTAAAATCTTCAACTTCAACAAAAGCACTTGTTCCTGTTACGTATTCTTGCCAACAGCCGGGTGGCAGATCAAGAGCATCGTTTTCAAAGTCATTAAAGTACGGGGCCGTATAGGGGCCACATAGCGTTTTTATAGCCAATGGGCCAGTGGTATCACTTATGCCATTTGCACCACCACAGTCTGCATAGATATAGATGTCGTATTCTGTAAAAGTGTTTAGTCCACTAAGGGTATGAGATGTTGTTGTTGCATTAGCGATACTTCCCGATGTGGCTGGGTCAAAACCCCGGGGTCCATATTTTATGTTGAAATTACCGGCAGCACTGGCGTGTGTCCAATTTAAATCTACTGATGTAGCTGTGATATTGGATGGTGTAAGGGCAAGTACGGGTGAACAACTTTTGGTGGTGTTGAATTGGAAGGGAAATGGGAAATATATAGTGTCGTTACCTGAATTACAGATTTCACCAAAGTAAATGTCATAACCGGTAGATGGGGTTAGTCCGTTCAGTATAACAGATGGTTGAGCACCTGGGTAAGTTCCTGTAATTTTGGTTCCGGTTCCCGGAGTAAAACCAGTGGGGCCATGTTCAAGATAAAAAGATGTATTACCTGTGCCTGGTGTCCAGGATGCTTTTGCAGAGGTTCCGCTAATGCTGTCAACTTTGAAGTTGGAAAATGCATTGGCACAATTTCCGGCAACGTTTAGGTTTATGTTATAAGTATTTGCTATCTCAGTTGCACTGAGAGCTCTGTTATACCATCTAAATTCATCCAGGATACCATTTAAACCAGAATTTGTGGCATGCCCTCCAATGGTTAGTCCGGTTCCGGTTAGGCTAGCATTTGTTGCAACGGTTGATTGAGCGTGTTGCACTCCATCCAGATATCCTGTAAAAGTTCCGGCAGTAGCATCATATACTACATGAACCATGTGAGGTGCCATAGTGGCTGCCCCGGTAATCGTTAAATCTCCTGCTGTTGACAAGGGCCATCTTATTAGCCAGTTTCCTGCACCCGCAGCACCATTTGTAAAACATCTGAATGTGTTTGTGCCTAAGCCGTTGTCGCCAAATATATAGTAGAGAGTGCTGCTTGTTGGCACATTACTCGTCCAAAAAGCGATGGTGAAACTTCCATTTATGGTAGTATTCCATCCTGTGTTTATTACGTTTGACGTAGAACTAAGTCCTGTGCCAGATAAGGCATTTGTTCCTAAAAAACCTCCTGACGTAGTGGTTAAAGCCCCGGTAAACGTAGCTGGATTAGTTCCTACAGGAGAGGAAGCATAGTTGGTGACGGAGGAGTTTCCATCTTCAAATTGATAATAAATCAGTTCTGGTATCTGACCAATCGCTGTCAGGTTAATCGTTAAAAAACATAGGCCGATCCAAATTGATGGCCCTGAAAGTTGGTCGCGCCAGGAGTTAAAGTTCCGTCCCTTTGCATCCGAGGGTTTAGACATCAGGAATTGGCGCCTTACAGATTGTAAAAGCTTTTTCATTCTGTGTGGTGTTAGTAATAAGTTAGACAAATAGGGTATTAAAAATCAAAAATACTTTAGGAGTAATTTTTCACCAATAGCCAATGAGGATGGTATTCTATAAAAGTTTTGTCCAGAGAATAGCGATGGCTGTGACTTGGTTTCAATTAGTTGTTTTAAGCAGTGTGTTAATTCCCTTTGTATAAAAGTTGTAACAGCTGTTTTGATAAATTCAGGAAGTTCAACATCGGGAAATGGCTATAGCAAAATTGTTTGCTACAAGTGGTTGATAAAAAGAAATGTTAAAAAAAGTAAACGGCCATTTTTACTTATTTAGCGAATTATCCTACGATAATGCGTTAGGGAACATAAAGGAAGCTGGGTGGCCATTTTTCCCGGGTTGTAAAAAAAGGTTTCCAAGAGTGTAGCTACTCAGATGTATCGGGGTATTCATTAGGATGGGAAAAGCACCTTCACCGTAATTTTTTAAATGAGTAAAAAAGACTCTGGCAATACCATATAGTCATGAGCTTAATTCAGGGTATTTTGATGGGTCAAGGAATAAACAGGGCAATCATTCAGCTGAAATATCTCACTGGATTGGGGAAGTGTGACTTTGGTGGATATGTGGGGTAATTACTTCTTGATCAGTATGAAAGGTGGGTTGGCGTGGGTTTGTTGCCGTGAAGTGAATAGGGTAAATACCCTACAAATATACATGGTGTACACGATTGTTTCCGTGGTCTGTAAAATGAAAGTTTGTGTACTTAAAATTTCAAAAAATTGAGGAACTCCTCATCTCAACGAATTACTAAACCCAGATGACAAAATGAAAAGACTAATATTGTTATTAATTATCTCGGCAATGTTCACCTCGGTGGCATGGTCGCAATCCAAAGTATTTATTGGAGACACAGCGGGTTCTTCCTCACATCAATATGGCCCGATTTACAGGTCGTCAAGCACTTCATCATACAGTTATAGTACATACGGGTACCTCTATGAGGCTAGCGATTTACTTTTACCTTCAGGAACCGCCATTAACAAAATAGCCTTCAAAAAGGCTACACCCACAACTTTGGCAGATGGCGTAAGTCATGTTACAATTAGAATGAAAAATTCTAATGTTACCACTTATGGCGGCCAGTTAACGTATGCCACTTTAACTTCTACCACCTATACTACAGTATACGCAAGTGTAACAGATAGTTTTACAAGCGGTGCGGACACCTGGCACGAATGGACATTTTCAGCGCCTTTTATTTATACAGGAGGTAGCTTAGAACTTTCTATTGACTTTAATCTAAATGGTTCAACAAGTGATGGTCGAATTGAATGGTACTACGAAAGTGCTCCCGGAAAAGGGGTTGGCCTGGCTTCTCCTGGAGCGCCAACAGGAATCGCTCAAACATCTGCCGCTTATGACAACAACAGACCTTCAGCAAGGTTTGATGTATTATATCCTGCCGGTGCTTGTATCACCCCTACTGGATTAAACGTAACCAACGTAACGGCAACGAGTGCCGATGTTTCGTGGACTTCCGGTGGTGCTGCCAACGCTTTTATAGAATATGGTCCTACTGGTTTTACCCTTGGAAGCGGAAGCACTATGTATGTTTCTTCAACTTCTGCCACGTTAACGAGTTTGCTTGCCAACACAGATTACGATGTGTATGTAAAAGATAGTTGTACCACAGGGAGCAGTTTTTTCACAGGACCAGTATCATTTTCCACGCCTTGTGCACTGCAGCTAAATGGTGTTTTTACCATTGATGGAAGCATGCCTACGGCAGGAAACAATTTTCAATCTTTTTCTGACATTGCAGATCACATGCACAATTGTGGTATTACCGGCCCGGTTACTATTAACATTGCCCCAGGCAAATACGTGGATCAACTTCACTTAAAGGATGTTAAAGGCGTTTCAAGTGCCAATACCATTACGTTTAACGGCTCAGGTAGCGATTCCTTAATTTGGGATACCACAGGAGAACAAGGAACAGTGATTCTGGAAAATACCCCTTACGTTACATTCAATAATATGTATATCGCCAATCAGAGAGATTCTGAAGCTTGGGGTATTTTGTTGATGAACAAGTCGGATCACGTTACCATTTCCAATTGTACAATTGCAATGGATTCTGTTTCGGGTAATTCTGATATTTCCGCTATTCTTGTTTCAAGTGAATATGATAATGACCAAAAAGAAGGCGCTGATGTTGAATACTTAACTATTAGCAATAACAAAATTACAGGTGGTTATTATACGATGAATTTTGAAGGGAGATCTACAGGAAATCCTTCTCGCCATTATCTAATCACAAACAACAACATTAGAAAGGCTTCTAATTCATCGGTACGTATAGACGAATTGGAAGATTTTGTTTTTAGAGGTAATACCATCACAACATCTGTAAACAGTGGTTCAGACGGGCTGTACTTAGAGGATATTAACGATTACATTATAGAGGATAACATTATTAAAGTTTCGGATTATGGTCTATACTTAAACGATGGCAATGATGGTGTGAGTACCACATCAAATTCTCGTATCGTAAATAATATGATCCTGAGTACAGGAGATGATGGTCTTTATATTAGAGATTTCGAAAATACCGATATCTTCCACAATACCATTCAAGGTAAACCTGCAACTCGTATCAGAGATCAGGAAAATCTGGATTTACGCAACAACATTTTTGTTTCTTATGGCAATTCTGCCGTATATGCTCAAGATGGTTTTGATGCTACGGATGTAGTTGATAACAATGTTTACTATAGCACTGATACTGACGTTTTTGAAATTGGATCGAGCACTTATTCAACTCTATCCGCCTGGCAAACTGCCGAGCCTGCACTAAACGTAAGCTCTCTTTATGGAGATCCTGTTTTTGTAGCCAGCGATGATTTACACCTTTCAGGAACCTTGGCTCATGGTGCTGCTGATCCTACCGTTGGGGTAATTGCGGATGTTGATGGCGAATTGAGAAGCTCAACCGCACCAGATATAGGTGCCGATGAAAGCGTTGCCGCCATTTGTGCTGATCCTATCAATCCTGTTGTACTAAATATACAAACCACATCTGCAGAAATCAGATGGTCAATCGCCAGTCCTGTATCACTTAGTACAACTATAGAGTATGGCGTAACTGGTTTTACACCTGGTACCGGAACTACCGTAATTGTTATGGCACCCGATACTACAGTTAGTATCGCTGGTCTTTTGCCACAAACTACTTACGATTACTATTTAAAGACAAATTGTACTCCTGCCACACCTAGTGCCGGTGCAGGGCCATTTACCTTTAGTACTTTGGCTCCATGTGTAACGCCAACAGCATTGGGCGCAACTAATATCACCACCACTGCTGCCGATGTTTACTGGACAACAGGAGGTGCATCTAACTGGGATATTGAGTATGGTCTTTCCGGATTTACTTTCGGAACAGGAACAATGATGAGTGTATTGAACGATACCGTTGCTCTTTCAGCTTTAACTACCGCAACTGCTTATGACTTCTATGTAAGAGATAGCTGTTTGGTAGGTCACTCAAGTGCTTGGGCCGGACCGTTTACCTTTAACACTTTGGCTCCATGTGTAACGCCAACAGCATTGGGCGCAACCAATATCACCACAACCACTGCCGATGTTTACTGGACAACAGGTGGTGCATCAAACTGGGATATTGAGTATGGTGTAACAGGATTTACTATGGGAACAGGAACTCCTGTTACACCATACTCAATATCCCAGTTTGATGCACCACCTGTTGTCCAGTAAACATCGGCAGTGGTTGTGGTGA
>JBLWXT010000002.1:0-253712 GCA_048267305.1 Owenweeksia sp.
TATTCTCTACCTTCTCTGTTTATCCATCATTTCAATAGTCCCGCTGCTATTGGTGGCAGCGTTTTTCCCTCATTGCTCCGCCCTTCGGCAAGCTCAGGACAGGCCAAGCCATATGTGGTCCACGTTTTTGTTATGCCCGCGGCCACTGTAAGCTGATAACAGCCCCTTGCCCTGCTCAAAATCCAAATTTTAGTTTAATTTTATATCAATCTCCTAATCTAACTGGTATTTCACCTACCACTTTAACTCTTCATTCTCCTCTCCTCATTCATATCAGGGCAAAGGTACCATGAGGTTGATACGGGCTAACGGCCTTTATACTCCCTGCTTACCACCATCTATCCCCGTGGAGAGTATGTTCTAAACATCATCATTAAAAAGTGTTTAGAGATAATATTTTCAGCTTACTGAAATCCATACAACATTTCAGCTCATCTCTTCGTCACTCCAAATTCCCCAATACTCATGCTGAGCGCCCCTGTAAAAGCTAACGCAAATCCTCATAGGCTGCCGTCACCATGGTGGCAGCTTTAGGATGTCCATCATTAAATAAGGGGCAAGTCAATGGCACATACAACCCCCGATAGCGCAGATCTTCAATCCATTATGCTTCCAAAGCCTATCAATACTCCAAAACCGCCAAAAACTATTTTCTAACCTTTGTCTCCATCTACAATACACATCAATAAAAATTCAAAAATGAAAAAAACCAGGCTGCTGGCTAATCTTAATCTGTTTGGGTTTTAGTGGTTACGGGCAAAAATTCGCAGTGCCTGATAGTGTGTTAAATGGCGTAGAGTCAAAACAGTATGAATATACTTATACAGCAAAGTTTAATTATAAGATTGTTTATCCGGTGGCATATGACAGCTTAAGGAGTTATAAGGTGTTTGTTGGTCTTTCAGGGGGAAATGCCAATGAGCAAATTGTAAACTACTGTTACTATACATTATTCGATTCTAAATATTTTGATAACTATATCACGGTTTTGCCATTAGGCCCTTCAGGAAGACCTCTTTCTGAAATGGATAGTGCTGAAATCAATCTGTTGATTGCAGATATAATGAAGAATCAAAATGTAACACAAGAGAATTGGATTGTAGCAGGAACTTCAATGGGAGGGTTGGCGGCCTACAATTTTGCTTCGGTAAGGCCGGAGTTATTTGAAGGAATAATAACTTTCCCCGGTGGTTTAGGTGCTAATGAGGTTTCAGACAAATGGAAAAACTATAAGGTACTCTTGGCTGCAGGTGAATTGGATGAAGCCGACTGGATAAGCTTAAATTATGATACCAAGTCGAAATTAGAAGGAAATGTAAAAAGTGTTGAGATTTTTACACTTGAAGGACAAGGTCATATCGTTTCACCAGAGTATGACATAGATAAGGTTTACAGTAAGTATTTTATCCCGAATAAGTAAAGGTGGAATTAATAATCGCCAAAATCATTACCAAACTGGGCTATGAGCTGGAAGTTTCCACCCTTCAAACCTTTGATGGGGATCAAATAGTTTACCTGTATCAATTTGAATATGAGTAGGAGCTTTCCATTAAGTGTGGGCTATGTGAATCCTATACATTCAAATTAACATGAAGCTATTACCTTTGATACTATCAAATGATACTATCAATGAAGCCGCCCTATGAAATTACTCCGCAAATACTTGGGTACATTACCGACATCTCTGAAAAGATAGGAGAGGTGAATGCCTCTTTTCTGGTGAAGTCTTCACCTGGTTTGAGAAAGCAAAATCAGATTAAGACAATCCATTCATCCTTGCAGATTGAGGGCAACACACTTACGCAGGAGCAAATAACTGCCCTCATTGAAAATAGAAGAGTTGTTGGTCCTGCCAGAGATATAAGCGAGGTGCAAAATGCTATTGAAGTGTATGACTCAATTTCTACATTCAAATTTGATTCCCTTAAATCCTTTTTACAAGCTCATAAGCTTTTAATGAAAGGGCTTGTGGCAAAACCTGGTTCCTTTAGAAGTGAAGGAGTAGGGATAGTTAAAGGATCAAAGGTGGAGCACCTTGCCCCACCGCCAGCCAACGTACCCTACTTAATGCAGAACCTTTTTGATTATTTGGAAAAAGAAGAAGAAATAGCCCTCATTAAGAGTTGTGTATTTCACTATGAAATGGAGTTTATTCACCCTTTTGTGGATGGGAACGGGCGAATGGGGCGATTGTGGCAAACGGTTGTATTAATGTCCAAGTACCCTGTTTTTCAATACCTGCCCTTTGAAACATTGATTTCTAAAACCCAGGAAGAGTACTATCATGTTTTATCGGTATGTGATAAAACAGGTAAATCAACAGTGTTTATAGAATACATGCTTAGGGTTATTAATGAGGCGTTGACAGAACTTTTAAGTAGTACCGTTTCCGGTACTATGAGTCAAAATTCCAGGCTGGAACATTTTTGCTCTTTACAGAAAAGCACTTTTACACGAAAGGACTATATGCATGTTTTTAAACAGCTAAGCGCGTCTTCGGCCAGCAGAGATTTAAAGATGGGAGTTGAAAAAGGGTTTTTCACCAAGTCTGGTGATAAGCGTTTGACCACATATCATTTAGAGAAGAAGTGAAGACTATTAGCAAATCCACGAGAATAACGACTGGGCTGTTGCAAATGGCTTTTGGAGCCTATTGGGTATTTGATGCTATTTCTCTCTTCATAAAATATCGAACACCGGGCTTGCTTTTCTTTTTTATGCTGCCGGATTGGATTTTAGGCTTGCGCGCTTTGATGGGAATAACAGGGATTATTTGGGGACTTTTTGTAGTAACTGGAAGGTACAGCCTAAAGAGGGGTGTTAGCGGATTTGCGGTTTTGTGGATTCTTGGTCAATTGCTTGAAATACTCATCGTGGCTTTTTGAAGGTCTAAAACCAAATCTCTTGCGCTAGCCTGAAGGTATTAGAGTGGGCATCCACTATATCCGCTAATCTTTCGGAATAACCTCCACCCATATTAACAGCAACAGGCAGTTTGTGCTTTTTACAAGTTTCAAACACAAAACGGTCCCGATCCTTACAGCCTTCCATAGTAAGGGCTAGTCTACCCAACTTATCTGTTTTCAGTACATCCACACCACTTTGAAAGAAAATGAAATCGGGCTGCACTTCATCAAGTAGCCTCGGTAGTTGCTCTTTGAGCATCTTCAGGTAAAAGTTATCCCCAGTATCATCGGGCAGGGCAATATCCAGATCGGAGGCCTCCTTATGCATAGGGTAGTTTTTGGCGCCATGCATAGAGAAGGTAAATACACGCTCTTCATTTTCCATGATTTTGGCCGTGCCGTTTCCCTGATGTACATCCAAATCCACCACCAATATTTGTTTAGCCAGTTGGTTGTCCAGCAAGTAGTGGCTGGCAAGGGCAATGTCATTAAGGAGGCAAAAGCCTTCACCACTATCTGCGTAAGCATGATGTGTGCCACCTGCTATATTCATGGAAATACCATGTTGCAGGGCATAAAGACAATTGTCAATTGTACCCTGGCAGATGGTTCTTTCGCGTTCCACCAATTCCCGCGTAAGCGGAAAGCCGGTTTTTCGCTCTTCCTTGCGGGAGAGGTTTACCGTTTTAAGTTTCTCACAATATTCAGCCGTATGGGTACGCAGGATTTGGTTTTCCGAAAGTTGACCCGGAGCAAAAAAGTTGGCTTCGGTAAAGCTGCCTTCATATAGTAGTTGCTCGGGTATCAGCGAATACTTAGTCATGGGAAACCTGTGGCCTGGTGGCAGTGGATGATGGTAAATGGGGGAGTAGGCTATTTTGAGCATGTAAGGAGAGAGTGTGTGTATTGACTATTCTTAACTGCCTTAACCCCAAAAACACAAAAAAGATTGATAGGCGATATCATCTTCAATCCACATCTCTGGAAAGATAGGATGCCTGCTCACTGGCCTTCGCATCTACCTCCTGATATATTTTACCGGCAATAGCAGCAATGGCCGATTGAAGTTTCTCCGGTGAGGCGCCTTTAGTCATCACGCCCAGCAAAAAGGGTTTTTTAGGATGATAAACAATGGCAAAGTGATGATATTGGTGATGATCCTTGTCCAGCTGCCTGTGGCCATACTTCTGACATACCACAATTTGTTTGGGTACAGCCTGGCGTATGCCATTTCCAAAACCTGTTCTGGAGAGTATGTTTAATGCTTTATTTGACATTTCTTCCGATAGGTAGGAGGCATTGAAAAGGGTGCGGAAAAAAGAGGAGTATCGCTTTACGGATACATAATCATCCAGGTGATTGGCCTGGGCGGGAGCAATCAGTTTAAGATCTTTCTCCACTGTTTGCCTAAAACCTGGGGCAATATTGTCAATATATTGTAAAAGCAATATGGTAGCCTCATTGTCGGATACTTCAATCATAATTTCAAGAAGTTGATCAATAGTGTAGCTGCGCCCCGTAATTAAAACACTGTTGGCCGTAATGCCTTCCGGATTTTTTTTATGAAGCAATTCCACCGGCTGATTATACTCTACTGTTTGTTGTAAAATGGAAGCATCGCTTTCTGCATATTTTAAAATGGTAATCATCAGGGGAACTTTCAGCAGGCTGGCCGGTGAAAAAAGTTCGCTTTCATTGATCCCAAAAAGATCATCATTGGTAAGGTCTCTGTAGTACACAGAAATGGCCTTGGCGGAGCCTTTATCTAATTGGAGGTTTACTTCATTTTGCACCTTTCCCCGCAGCCCGTCCACATATCGTATGTCGTAGTCGCGGTACTCCGTAGAGCTGACCAATGGGTTTGTAAAACGCTTTTTGTGGGCCACAACAGCGGGTTTTGCTATGGGCGTTTCCGGGTTTTGTGCGATGGATGGAGCCATGTATTGCCTTGTGATAAAGTATACGCTTAGGGCACCAATGGCTATGCCCGCAAGTAAATATAGCCATGCAGGTTTTGGCGCGGATGGCTTAGCGGGCGGAGGAACTGTCTTTTTCAAACCGTAGTAAAGTGATGAAGAGGATTACCATAATTATGTTGTAAAAATACAGTAGTCCCCTCAATTTTTCACTCTGGTTTATGGTGCTAAAAGAGGCTTTGGTGTTTTGCTTTCTGAGCTTCTATCTTAGCTCTGCGCCAAACTGATGTTTAAAGCTCCCCAGGATTTTTTCCATCGTCTTATCTACTTGCTTGTCATTGAGGGTAGATTGATCATCGCGCAGAATGAAACTCATGGCGTATGATTTTTTGCCTTCCGGCAGATTTTTGCCCTCGTATACATCAAACAGGTTTACCTTACGGAGAATCTTGCGTTCGCTCTTTTCGGCAGCAGCCTTAAGATCGGTATAGCGCACTTCCTTGTCGAGCAATAGCGCCAAGTCTCTGCGTACCTCCGGGTACTTTGGCAGCTCCTTAAAGGTGATAGTGTTCTTCTTTGCTTTCTTGGTCAGGTATTCCCAGTCCATATCGGCATAAAACACTTCCTGCTTTACTTCGGCAAGGCGGGCGGTTTTGTCATTCAGCTTTCCAATGGTTACCACTTCCTTTTTGTTGATATAGACGCCAAGGGCATAATCAAAGGCAGGGTGGCTTATGTCTTGTTCGTCCCAGCTGTCAAAGCCTAAGCGTTCCAATATCAGTTCAACTTCTGCTTTCAGGTAGTAGAAATCCGTTTTTCCGGCAGGAGCCTTCCAAACTTCCTGTTGTTGCATACCTGTTTTCCACAAGCCCAGGCGAGTGCTTTCACCGTAGCCGCTTTCCGTTTTTCGATAGGTTTTTCCAAACTCATAAAGGCTCAAATCCGGGCGCTGGCGATTGGCATTGCGGCTTACAGTTTCCAGTCCGCCAAATAACAGGCTTTGGCGCATTACTGCCAAATCCTGACTCAATGGGTTTAGCATCTCTACGGAATCTGTGGCGCTATAACCGTTTCCATCAAAGTAGGTGGGCTTGGTTAGTGAGTTATTCATAATCTCATTAAAACCACGGGCACTAAGGGCGATGCTTATTTTTTCACGGTAACGCGCCTCACTTTTTGGGTCGGTTTGCGCTACGGAAATACTCATACGCTGTCCCATATCAATGGCGTTGAAGCCATAAATGCGGAGAACTTCTTCCACTATATCGGCTTCGCGGGTAACATCCGCGCGGTAAGGCGGAACACTTAGTAGCAGGTTTCCACCGGATTCTGATTTAATCTGAATGTCTAACGAATTAAGAATGGAGCGAACCATATCAAGTTCAATCTCTTGCCCTATAAGGGTATTCATTCGGTTGAGGTTTACCTCAATTTCGGTATGTTCTATTTTTTTGGGATATAGATCTTTTATATCCATGGCAATTTCGCCACCGGCAATATCCCGGATAAGGATGGCTGCACGCTTTAAGGCGTAAAGGGTCATTTCAGGATCTACACCTCTCTCATAGCGAAAGGAAGCATCGGTATTTAGCGCATGGCGCTTGGCGGTTTTACGCACCGAAACGGAATTGAAATATGCCGCCTCCAAAAATACACTGGTGGTGGATTCGGTTACCCCGGAATGGATTCCTCCAAAAACTCCGGCAATGCACATCGGCTCATTATTGCCATTGCAAATCATCAGGTCGTTGGCATCCAATTCCCTTTCCTTTTCGTCAAGGGTGGTAAATTTTGTTCCGGCATCAAGGGTGCGCACAATCACTTTGCCTCCGGTAATTTGACTAGCATCAAAGGCATGCATGGGGTGGCCGGTTTCGTGAAGCACGAAGTTGGTAATATCCACCACATTATTGATGGGGCCAACGCCAATGGCACGTAATCGGTTTTGCAACCAATCAGGTGAGGGGCCAACTTTTACATTTTTTATAGAAAGGCCGGCATAGCGCGGGCAAGCTTCCTCATTTTGTACTTCAATTTCTATAGGTAGCTCATTTGAGCTTACGCTAAAAGAGGAAACCGAAGGCAGGTTAAGTTCTACATTTTTGTGATCATAGCGTATCAGTGCTGCTCTTAAATCGCGTGCAACGCCATAATGGCTCATCGCATCCGTACGGTTTGGCGTTAGGCCAATTTCAAAAACAAAGTCTGATTCAATATTGAAAAACTCTGCAGCGGGAGTGCCCACCTTGGCATCAGCATCCAACACCATTATGCCGTCATGCGACTGGCCCAGGTTAAGTTCATCTTCGGCACAAATCATTCCTACCGAAACTTCGCCACGTATCTTGCTTTTCTTGATTTGAAAATCTCCTTCCTCCGAATAGATAATGGTTCCAACGGTGGCTACGGGTACTTTTTGCCCGGCCGCCACATTGGGTGCTCCACAAACAATGTGTAGAGGTTCATCTCCACCTATATCAACTGTGGTTTTTCTCAGTCTGTCAGCATTGGGGTGTGGTTCGCAGCTAAGCACTTCGCCAATCACCACGCCTTTTAAACCGCCTTTTACGGTTTCCACTTCATCCACACCTTCTACTTCAAGGCCGGTGTCGGTAAGTAATACTGAAATCTCCTCTGGAGCGAGGTCTGTATTGATATATTCCTTAATCCACTTATAGGAAATCTTCATGCACGCTAAATTTTTAAAGCGGCAAAGGTAAAGTTTAAGGCAAAGAAGATAAAGACGAAATTGTCACCCCTCTAACTCCCCTCAAGGGGAGAATTGGGCTCGGGCATTTTGCGATGTATATTTCTAATAAGATCGGGTAGTACCTTTTTAAAATGTTGAAAAACACGATAGGTAGCTATCCTCCCTTGAGGGGGGGCTTGGGGGATGATGAAATAAGGTTATAACTGCGAAACAAATGCCTTTTTAAAATCTTCGAATGGAGTACTTTTATAATGTCCTCCGGCAATAAAGTTTATGATTTCCTCAAATTGTGCAGGAGCCATGTATCCGGCAATCGGCTGAATCATCTTTAGATCTTTATCCAGGTAAACAATGTTTGGGTAGCTCATTTTTCCATTAAGAAGAGCTGCAGCCAATTCGTGATACCCACGTTTGCCCTGAGGTACAAACTTGAAGGTATGTCCCTGAAATGTAACCGGTTCTTTTTGCTCTGCATCAAACTTTACAGCATAAAAGTTTTCATTCACATATTTGGCAATCTTCTCGTTTTGGAAGGTGTCTTTATCCATCTTTTTGCACCATCCACACCAATCGGTATAAACATCAATAAATACAGGTCGGGGATTTTCCTTGGCGGCAGCTTCGGCTTCCTGTATAGTCATCCAGTTAATGGTTTCCTGAGCGGATATCGTAATCGAGAATAGGAGGGATAGGGCGAGAACTAAGTTTTTCATTTTTAAATATTTTGTGGGCGTTATTCAAATGTTGTTCCAAAGATAAAAAGCAGATTTTAATCAAAAGTCGGCTAGTTGTCAAGATCAGTTTTAGAGTAAGAATGGGGCAACGGGAAATTGTATTATTCCATAATTTTCCGTCTTAGCAAACCAAAGGTTCTAATTGAACGTCATTAATTCAAAACCAAACCTATGCGGATAGCCTTTAAGCTTGTTTTGCTGCTGGTCTTAAGTGGCTCTTTTAGCAGTTGTAAATATTATCAATATAAACCAGACAGGGATTTTTAACAATATCAAGGGAATAGGGTGACATCTGAGCAGTGGCGAAAACTGGATAATGAATTTGTATTGGTAATACATTATGGTGCTGATACTATAGAGTTTATGATTTGATATATAATGAAACAGAGAAGTCTCTTGTTGGTCGTATTCGCCCTTTTGAGGGATTGGCCTATTACCATTATCACCGGGCCATAAATTCGGATAGGAAAAATTTAAAGCGGCCTTTTTTTGGACCCGATGGACCTGCCACACAACAGCTGCATTTTAACGTAGACGAGTTTGTTGAACTTGATGCTAATCCTTGGAAAATTAAACTGGGAGATATTACGAGGGTTGACGCTCTGCAGCAATCTAAATGGAATATCCCAATAGGTTTGAGTTTTGCCGGTGTAATAGGCCTAACAGGTGCTTTGATGCTTGCTATCCTGGTTCAGGGCAGGCATTGGTAAGTTGGTATTTATCTAAATGTTTTGGTGAGCCCAAGAATTCCGACTCCGATAAGGGCAAATGGTAAAACGGCAATAATTCCATTATCCCAAAGAAGAAAAAGCATAGCTACACCTCCAACTAAAAATAATGCACCAAGCACAATTGAGAAATCCAAAGGTTTTTTAAGAGGTTCGTTTGCAGGTTTAATGCCTCCCTGTTTCTCAAGAATTCTCAATTGATCTAGAATATATTTGCTGTCAGATTCACTCATCTCATTTCTTTCCAGGTATCTGGTTACAGCATAATACCCATCTCCACGGCTCAAAATCTTTTTGCCGTATTCTAAAAGTTCTGTTCTCGATTTTCCCATAACTAATGGTAAAAAAAATGCCACTCTCTTTCGAAAGTGGCATTTGTAATATTAAAAACGGTTGAACTTAGTTTTCTTGCATTGAGGCAGCAGCTTCTTCCTTGCTCATGTCGCGCTCGGCTTCTTCTGCTCCATGTGTAAGGCGCTTTAATGGTTTAAGCAAGGCAATTACTAAAATACCAAACAGTACAGTGAAAATAGTGATACCGGCAAAGATGCTGTATTCTCCGTATTCGGCAGAGTTTTCACCTAATATACCGGCCACTTTTCCACCAAGACCTGTGGCCGCAAAGTATAATCCCATCATAAGAGATGCGAATTTTGCCGGGGCCAGTTTAGTGATGAAAGAAAGAGAAACGGGAGATGAGCTCAATTCACCAATAGTATGGAAGAGGTAGGCCAGTACCAGCCAAATCATATTGGAGCTTCCGTTGGTTTCATAGTCTTTTACGGCAGCTACCATAAAGATAAATCCCATACCCATAATAATTGTTCCAATAGCCATCTTAAAGATAGATGAAGCTTCCTTTCCTTTCATTTTTCGCCTTGCCCAAAAAGAGGCCACGGCAACTGCAAAAATGGTAATGAAACCTGCATTGAGTCCCTGAAACATAGGGGTTGGAACGGTCCATCCAAATAGCACTCTGTCTGTTTTGGTTTCTGTGTAAACAGACATGAGGCCTCCTGCTTGTTCAAAAGCACCCCAAAAAACAATCACAATAAGAAACGAAAGAAGAAGTACCACAAACCGATCCTTATCTACCTTGGATTCCAATTCTTTGTAAATCATCATCATCATCCCTACTACCAGGGAAAGGAAGATGAAAAGGGCGCCATATCCCCAGTGATCCACACCTTCAAAGGTGAAACCTGCGTATAATGAGAGGCCGATTAAAACCACAACAATAGCCAGGTGTAAAGGGGATTTTAGAAGTTTTCCATACAATTGACCAATGGAAACATCAGCCTGTTTACTTTCAATGGAAGGCTTGTTGCCAACATCGGTTAAATATTTTTGCCCAGCTAGATAAACAACCAGTCCAAGAAGCATAGCTATACCAGCCATTCCAAAGCCTGCGTGCCAGCCCCATTGTGCTACTACGATTCCTACCAAAGTAGTGGCCAATAGCGAGCCCAGGTTAATACCGATATAGAAAATGCTAAAGCCTTTGTCTCTTCTGATATCTCCTTTTTTGTAAAGGCCACCCACCATGGTTGAAATGTTGGGCTTCAACATACCAACACCTAAGATAATAAGACCCAGGCCTGTGAAAAATGCCCAGTCTTGCTCAATGGCAAGCGTACCATGACCCAAAACCAGGGTTATGGCACCAAAGAGTACTGTCTTTTTCTGCCCCAGTAGTTTATCGGCCAGTATCCCTCCGGGAATTGAAACCACATATACCAACATTACATACCAACCATAAAGCTGATACGCCTCAAGGTCGGTCCAGCCCATTCCTGGCCCGTTTTCATTGGTAGCGGTGGCAATCATGTATATTACCAATATGGCACGCATACCATAGTATGAGAAACGCTCCCACATTTCGGTGAGAAATAAAACGTATAATCCTTTGGGGTGCCCCCAAAGTTCCTGATTAGGAGCTGCTGCAGCGTTGGTCATAAGGGTGTGTTATAAAGTGAAATTCTTTTTAAAAAATTAAATCAGCGAGCCAAAATATCAAAATTCCGGCACTAAAGATTTTCTTTAATGAAATTGGTCATCATAGTGTACAGGTGGTAGCGGGTATTACCACCGTAAATTCCGTGGTTTTTATCGGGATAGATGAACAAATCAAATTGCTTATTGGCTTGAACCAATGATTCCGTCATGCGTGTGGTATTTTGTAAATGCACATTGTCATCAGCACTTCCATGAATGAGCATGTACTTGCCTTCCAGCTTTGCCACATGATTGATGGGGGAGTTGTCATCATATCCGCCCGGATTTTCCTGTGGTGTACGCATGTAGCGCTCGGTATAAATACTGTCATAAAATCTCCAGTTGGTAACAGGTGCCACGGCAATGGCCATTTTAAATACATCGGCACCTTTGGTAATGGCAAGGCTGCTCATATAGCCCCCGTAGCTCCATCCCCAAATGCCCATGCGGTTGGCATCCACATAAGGCAAGGTACCCAGATATTTGGCTGCTGAAATCTGATCTTCAGTTTCCACCTTACCCAACTGCTGGTATGTTGTGGTGCGGAAATCCCGGCCACGGGCACCGGTGCCGCGGTTATCTACCGAAGCAATAATGTATCCCTGGTTGGCCAAAGATTGATAGTAGAAATGGTTAAAACCGTCATATTGATTTTTTACGGTTTGTGATCCCGGGCCACCGTAAACAAACATTAATACAGGGTATTCCTTGGCAGGATCAAAATCTGCAGGTTTCATAATCCAGCCATTTAGCTCCGTGCCTTCTTCGTTCTTAAACTTGAAAAATTCTTTAGAGGCCAGTGTATAACCTTCGAGCTTCTGCTGTAGCGAGGCATTGTCTGTAAGAGTACGGATTTGCTTTCCATTGCTGGTGTGGAGGGTTTCCAGGGTAGGCACGTCTTTAGATGAGTAGCTGTTGATGTAAAACTTAAAACCATCACTAAACTCGGCATTGTTCCAGCCTTTTTTCTCACTTAGCTTTTGTTTTCCCTTTCCGTTGAGATTGATTTTATACACCGCTCGCTCCAAAGGGGATTCTTCAGCTGACTGATAATAGATGGTTTTGTTTTCTTCATCCACACCGTAAAATTGGGTTACATCCCACTTGCCGCTGGTGATTTGCTTCTTCTGCTTTCCACTGGCATCCATGTGATAAATGTGCATGTAGCCATCTTTTTCGCTGGTCCAGATAAAGCTGCCATCCTTTAAAAAGGTAAGGTTGTCGTTAATTTCAAGATAGGCAGGTGCTTTTTCTTCATATAACTTGGTCACTTCAGCCTTATCGGCAGATACCTTCCAGATATTGAGGTGATCCTGATGGCGGTTCATGGTAAAGATTACCAACTCGTGATTAGCATGAGTCATTTTTATCCGTGGAATGTACTCGTAGCTTTCAGGAATTTTCACCTCAGTATCCTTCTTATTCTCTACATCAAAAAGATGGATAGTAACCTTAGAATTAGGTTCTCCCGCCTTGGGGTACTTAAACTCATCCTCATGAGGATACAGGTCTTTCCCGAAAATATCCATGGAGAATAAGGGAACTTCGCGCTCATCGGTTTGGTAATAGGCGATGTATTTTCCATCTGGAGACCACTCAAACCCTTTGTGAAAGCTAAATTCCTCTTCATAAACCCAATCAACCGAACCCGCCATAAAAGCATCATCTTCACCTTTTCCAAAAGAGGTAAGCTCGCGATTATCGGAGCTAAAGTCTTGAATATGCATGCGGTTATCCTTAACAAAGGCAACCTTGTTTTCTGTTGGGGAAAATGTGGCCAATTGTTGTTTGCCTTCAGTAGCCAATGAATCCAGCTTTCCGGATTTTAAATCATAAACATAATAGCGGCTCTTGCTGCTATGGCGATAAATAGACTCTTTATCCGTTGCCAGTAAAACCTTGGTTTCGTCCGGGCTAAATTCGTAATCGTCAAAGGCAATGTCTTTTCCGGTTTGCTCCTTAATTACTTTTTGAGAAAGTATTAATCCAACGGATTTTCCGGTTTTATAACTAAATTTTTCAATGGTAGGGCCCTGATCGGCACGTGTGAGGGCGGTGTAGTGCAGGCCATCATTCATGGAATTAAGGCCAGAGGTACTTCTGGCGGCAAATTCATAACGTTTCCAAACGTCTTCGAGAGTAACTTTTTTACCTTGCGCGAAGGTTACAAGTTGAAATGAGATAAGGGTTAAAACAAAAACTACCTTTCTGATCATTTTGTGATTTTTAATAAAGATTGACGAAAATAGAATTTTTACCTGACCGCAATGGAGTATAACCAAATTAATGCAGGCCTAAAGGCAGAACTTGAAGGGGTGGTGGGCAAATATAATGCTTACGATAGTGCCGAAAAACTACACGAATATTCTCATGATGAAACAGAGGACCTAAGCTATTTGCCGGAGTTGGTGCTTAGGCCTGAAACGCCAGAGGAGATATCCCAAATCTTAAGGATATGTACGGACAATAATATCCCGGTAACACCAAGCGGAGCGCGTACAGGGCTTAGTGGTGGGGCATTGCCCCTTATGGGTGGAGTAAACCTCTCGCTTGAGCGGATGAACAGGATTATTGAAATTGATGAAAGAAACCTGCAAGCCACAGTTGAGCCGGGCGTTATCAATCAGGTTTTTCACAATGCCTGTAAGGACAAAGGCTTGTTTTATCCCCCCGACCCCAGCAGTTGGGGGAGTTGTTTTATAGGTGGAAACCTGGCCTTGAATGCCGGAGGACCCAAGGCCGTAAAGTATGGAGTTACCAATGCCTATGTTTTGAATTTGGAAGTAGTGCTTCCAACAGGTGAAATTATATGGACGGGAGCCAACGTGCTTAAAAACAGCACGGGTTATAATCTTACTCAACTTATGGTGGGTAGTGAGGGAACTTTAGGCGTTATCACCAAAGCCGTGTTCAGGCTCATTCCCTATCCAAAGCACAATTTGCTTATGCTGGTTCCTTTCGCTTCCGCGGAAAAGGCTTGCGAGGCAGTATCGGCCATTTTTAGGGCAGGTATTACCCCAAGTGGTATGGAGTTTATGGAGCGCGATGCTATTGACTGGACATTGAAATATGTGGATGATGTACAATTGCCCATTGGAGATGATGTTCAGGCGCATCTTTTAATTGAGGTGGATGGAAACGATGAAAATGTGCTTATGGATGATTGCCAGAAAATGGCAGAAATAGTGGAGCAATTTGGCGCTGGTGAGGTGCTTTTTGCAGACAATCAATCCGATAAGGATGCCCTTTGGAAATTAAGAAGGAGAGTGGGTGAGGCCGTTAAGTCCCATTCTGTATATAAGGAGGAAGACACTGTTGTGCCGCGTGCCGAATTAGCGAAGCTTCTGAAAGGTGTAAAGGATATTGGTGCCAAGTATGGCTTTAAGTCTGTTTGCTATGGCCATGCCGGTGATGGCAATCTGCATGTGAATATTGTAAAGGATAGTATGCGTGATGAAGCCTGGAGCACAGAGCTACCCAAGGGTATCAGGGAAATATTTACCCTGGTAAAATCACTGGGAGGAACCATCAGTGGAGAACACGGCATTGGTTTGGTGCAGAAAAATTATCTTGATGTTGTTTTTTCAGAAAAGATGATTGAGTTGCAAAAAGCGATAAAACAGGTATTTGATCCTGCTCAAATTCTCAACCCTGGTAAGGTATTCCCTTAGAATACAGGTGAAAAGGTTGTAACGCGTTTGTGAGATATATTTGTAGGATAATTCGAGGTGTTTATAGTGCTATTTATTGGCATTCCGGCTTCTATTAATATTCCTCAAAATTAAAATGGGTGACATTCGGTCACAGCTTCCATAAATGTATCGAACAAATAGAAACACAACACATGATCTCTCTACTGGATAGTTCCATCCCTACACTAATGCCTTCACAAATTAGCGCCTGCCTAATCTCCGTTGGTGTATGAAGTGCTTGCTAATAGATGACAACCCCATAGATCTCATGGTAAATGAGAAGGTACTCTCTACTTGTTTCGCTGATCTGGAAGTTACCAAGGTACTCTCCGGTGCTGAAGCACTAAAATATTTACGCGGGTGTGACGCCTTACCGGAAATTATATTGCTGGATATCAATATGCCCGAAATGAATGGGTTCGAGTTTTTGGAGGAATATAAGCGCTTGTTTAAACACAATCCCAAAGCAAGAATCTACATACTATCCTCATCAATTGATCCTTCAGATATTAGTAAGGCAAATGAAGAACAGGAGGTAAGAGCTTTTATGAAAAAGCCACTAAATATAGATGAGGTGGTTTCCAAGATAAAATAGCAATACTGAGCGGCTAAGTAGTTTTTACGTAAACTATTTGGTGTTGGTTTTTAAGAAAGTATTTACTTACTTATACGCCCTTTTAAAGCCAACATTATGCGTAAATTTTACTTTCTCTGTTTCGCTCTTTTTTCGCTCGGCACTTCCGCGAATCACCTTTTGGGTGGTGAAATTTACTGGGAATGTACGGGAAATGGTCAGTACATATTTTATATGGATTTATATCGGGAGTGTGCTGTTGGGTCATCTGCTTTCTCCTCTACAGAGGCTATAAGTGGTCCTCAGGGAAATATATCGTTAACGCGTCAATATCAGTTAGATATTTCACCTTCCTGTTCAGGTGGTTCGGGTTTATTTTGCGGAATGCCAGGCCCAAGCGGGCAAGGGGCTGTGGAGTATCATCATTATAAAAGTTCACTAATTACCCTTACAGGCTCCCCGCCACCTTCAGGCTGGTCATTTAACTGGAATGCCTGTTGTAGACCAGGTGGCGTTGTTAATACTTTTACAGGTGGGTTTCGTTTAGATTCTAAAATGTATGCTTCACCAAGTGGATGTAATTCTTCACCTTATTTTGTTTCAAACCCTGCGGTAGGTATTAATAAATTTAACAAAACTCTGAGCGTGATGACTCAATCTGAAAGTGCAGAGGATTCATTGTATTACCGTATTGTAGCCCCACTGGCATCAGCTAATTCACCTGTTGTCTTTAATGCTGGTTATAGTGCCAATAGCCCGTTTCCCAGCACATCTACCAACCCTTCCAATGGCCCTGTTTCAATAGATCATAATTTGGGTTTAATTTCCATGGATATTCAGGCTATGGCTACAGGAGGAGGGTATGCATACGGAATAAAAGTTGAACAATGGAGAGACAATTTGCTGCTTTCGGAGGTGTTACGTGATATGACTACAACGGCAAAGGGTGCTATTGCTCATACCAATCCTCCTGTTGTATCTTTTGATTCAACCAATTTTAGTTTTGCCGGGCCCTCGCTGATAGAAACTTATCCAGGTGATACCATCTATTTCGAACTCAGCGGTGCTGATGCTGACTATAACTCTGGAGCTAATCGTTTTCAAAGAATAACTTTCAGCGCGAGAGGAAGAGCATTGGATTCTTTGTGGGGTGGGATAGCCAATTATTCCGGTAAGCCCATAATTACTCCCCATAATCAGTTAGGTTATACCCAAACCATAAGAAACAGCATTGTTTTTTCATGGGTTATTGCTGCTGAACACAATAATGGATATAAGACCTCACATGACTTTATGTTTACTTTTAACGATGATCATTGTCCACTAAATGGAATTACAAATATTCCGTTAAGAATTGATGTAATAAGCATTTCAAATATTAAAGCTGATACTTTGAAGATTTGTCAGGATGATAGCGTAAATCTGCTTGGCTTTACCAAAAGTGGAACTTATCAATGGTCGCCATCAAACGGGCTTTCATCTACAACGGTTTCAGCCCCCATGGCCTCACCTGCCAGTTCTCAGTATTATTATTTAACAGATCCTGCCAATCCAGGTTTTATGGATTCAGTTTATGTGGATGTTACACCCAGGAGCTACTTTAACCTTGCTTTTAACAACGGTCAATTAACACTAACGGACAGTGCTCAGACCACAGCCAGGACTTGGTATTACAACGGTATTCCGTTTAACTACCCTCTTGATACGCTTACCCCATTTGGTTTGGGAGATTATTATGTGGTGGCAAAAGCAGGGTCTTGTCAGTTTACCTCTGATACAGTAAACATTACATCAGGAATGAGCTTTTCGGTAACTGCTCCAAATAATGGGGGCTATTCTGGAACACCCGCAGTTGTAACCGGTGCACTCGGAGTAACCTTTCAGGTAAACCAAAATGTAAATGTGAGTTGGGTTTCCATCCCCGGAATTACGGACCTATACGGTAAAACGGGCGGGTATAATCTAAACTTAAAAGTTTACGACAACACCCAAACGAAGATGTTTAATACTGATGTGACGATAACAAAACCGATAGATGATGTTTTGAAAATTGGAACAAATCTCAGCCTGATGGCCAATCAGGATTATACTGTTGTTGTGAGTGGAGACACAGGTTATGCCTTTAGTCTATATGATAATATAGCACTACCATACACTCCTCAAAATGTAGGCTTTACGGTTAAGGCTTTATTGGGAGGTAGTGCAGGGCAATTTCCAACAACTCCTGTTTCGTATGCCTTGCCAATTTCATTAGGGATAGATAAAACTGTAGACCTTGACGAGCTTGGTGCACATACCTGGAGCATTTACCCAAATCCCGCAAAGGATGAAATTAGGATAACCGGATTGAATGGCCCTTGTTCTATTGAATTGGTTGAGGTCAATGGAAAAGTGATAAAAACTGTCCATTTGAAGAAAGATCAGAAAGAGGTGAACTTGAACCGCGGTGAATTGGCTTCAGGCCTATACTTCATTAAAGTTCAGTTTGATAATAGCACTTCGGTGAAGAAGGTATTGTTTCAATAGATAATATCATCCATAATTTGAAATCCCGTTTTGGCTAATGTTGAAATGGGATTTTTTTTTAGAGTAAATCAATCCCCTCTAAAAGTACTTTACAGGCCAGTTTGATGTCTTCTTCAGCAATGTTGAGTGGAGGGCTTAATCGAATGGCATTATCGCAGAAAAGGAACCAATCAGAGATTACTCCATTATCGAGGCAATGGGCAATTACGGTTTGCACATTTTCAAACGTATCCAGTTGTACGGCCAGCATTAGCCCCTTGCCTCTTACTTCCTTTATTTTGGGATGTACCAATAGCTTCCTGAACAGCTTTTCTTTTTTAGGAACTCCTGCAGGAAGTTTATCATCTAATATCACATTAAGGCACGCAAGAGATGCCGCACAGGAAACGGGGTGCCCGCCAAAGGTGGTAATATGCCCCAGTATTGGGTTTTCCTTAAAGTGATCCATCAATTTTTTAGAAGCTATAAACGCTCCAATCGGCATTCCACCACCCATACCCTTGGCAAGAGTGATAATGTCGGGCTTTACATTGTAATGTTGATGAGCAAAGAGTTTCCCTGTACGCCCAAAACCCGTTTGCACTTCATCAAATATGAGGAGTGTTCCGGTATCCTTGCACTTTTGGCGTAAAGCCATCAGGTAACCATCTGCGGGTGGAATGTAGCCGGCTTCACCCTGCACAGGCTCCACCATTACAGCCGCGGTTTTGGTAGTGATTTGTTCTAAATCTTCAATAGAATTAAACTGGATACTTTTTGTTCCTGGTAGTAATGGTCTGAATCCTCGCTTAAATTCTTCATCACCAATAATGCTAAGGACGCCTTGTGTACTACCGTGATAGGCCTTGTTCATACTGATGATCTCAGTGCGGCCGGTTGCGCGTTTTGCCAGTTTCATGGCGCCTTCGTTAGCCTCGCTTCCCGAGTTTACAAAGTAGGTGGACTCAAATCCCTTACCTAAAACCTCTGATAGTTTTTGCGCCAGCTTTACCTGTGGTGATTGTATATACTCGCCATATACCATAAGGTGTAAATAGGCGTCAACCTGATCCTTAATAGCCTTTACCACCTTGGGGTGACGATGACCAATGCTACTTACTGAAATCCCGGAAATAAGGTCGAGGTACTTTTTTCCATTCGGTTCAAAAAGGTAAGAGCCCTCGGCTTTTACAATTTCAAGCCCCATAGGGAAATCAGTAGTTTGAGCAAGGTGTTGAAGAAAAAGCTGTCTTTGTGTTAGTGCCATTGTGCAAAGGTAAGTTTGCTATATAAACTTGTAGAGCACAAAAGCATAAAGGAAAAACCGCAGAAAACGGCTAAGGGCCACAATGAGGTAATTTTTGAAGGGATACTCCACCATGCCAGCCACCACGCTAACCGGGGAAAAGGGCAGGGGAGTAAGGGCTGAAATAAAAATCACCAGCCCACCGTATTTCCGGAAGGTTTTAAACTGCTCGGAAAATTTGATGTGAACCCATTTTTTTACGCGTTTTAAGCGGTGTAGTTGTGTGCCTATGTACCATGAAACTATGCCTCCGGTGTAAGATACCAGGGCTAGAATGAAGACCATCAAATACGAATAGTCAAGGCTCTTGGCCCAAACGATATACATATCAGGAGGTAAAATACCAGTAAAGCATTCACTGATAAAAAGCGTGGCAACAATGAGCCAGTTTGGGAGCCGAGAGAAAATAATTTTCTCAAGCTGCTCCATATCAATAATGTAATTGAACACAAGCCAGGCGCTGAGGGCAAACAGGCTAAGCACTATCACCAGGCGAATCAGGTTTTTACCAATAAACCGGTAACGGCCTGTGCGCTTAAAGTAATAATGGTATCGGGAGCTCTTCTCGTAAAATGTCCTCTCCTGATTTCTTAGTTTATTTCGGTTACTCTTGCTGATGGGAAAAGGGATTAACGTTGGTTTCTAAACGATATCTAACTAATAAAGGTTGCCAAAATTACTACAATGCCCTGCAATGTTTATTTTTAGCGGCAAAATCATTTTTTTAATGGCTACAACTAAAAGTAAACAGGGTATTTTTTCCATTATTATTCTGGCATTGTTCATTTTACTTCCACTGGTAAAAGTTTCCACCCTGGTAGATCATACGCTGACTTCGCGCCAGTTTTTGGGATCCATTGCCGTAGGAGCATTGTTGCTTGCCATAATTCTGAAAGGTCCTAAAAAACCACTGCCATTGGGCTTGTTGATAGTGAGCTTTGTTGGCTTTTTGGTTATGAATTTTGTTTCTGTTTCCAATGCCATTAACCCGGTTGAGAGTTGGGCTACGATTACACGTTATCTTTTGATGTTCTCTTTTTTAGTCACGCTAATGTACTTGCTCCATACCAAAAGCATCTCAGTAATTGACATTATTCGTTCGGTTGTGCTTTTTGGTGCAATAGCGGGATTGGTAACCTTATTCAACTTGTTTCAGGCTATTGGCAGTGGAGAATTCCTTACCGACATCTATACCGTAAAAGGAAACTTTGCGCATAAAAACCTTCTTTCATCAGCTTTAATGCTGGCCTTGCCATTTGTGATAATGGGTGCGGCAGTGCTTGATGGTGCCTGGAAAAAGAGCTCCCTTGTGTTGGTTTTTCTTTTGGTGATTGAAATATTTGTTTTGAGAACCCGTGGAGTTTGGCTTTCGGTATTCATTGCCACATTGGCTTCAATCAGCCTGTTCTTTATCCTTGGGAAAAAGTCTGTGGTTAATGCTAAATTCCCATTTAAATTAGTGGGGTTGGGTGCCGGAATTGCCGTGCTTCTCCTGGTAGCACTGTTTTCCGCTTCAGGAGTGCAGGAGAGTGTATCAGATACCACCAACCTGGATAAGCGTATCATTTTTTGGGAGAACAGTATAGAGATGGTAAAAGAGCACCCTGTAATTGGAGTAGGGGCTGGTAACTGGAAAATCAACTTCCCAAAATATGGGCTTGGCGGACTTGATTATAATGTAGTACAAGGTATTACCCATGTGCAGCGTCCGCATAATGATTACCTATGGGTTCTCACCGAATCAGGCATTTTGGGTTTTATCTTTTTCATCGGGATTTTTGTCATTGTTTTTTGGCGCCTTGCGGGAAACTTTAAGAAAATAACGTCTAAAGAAGATATGGCCATTGATTTGGCATTGGTTTTTGGACTTATCAGTTACCTGGTGTTTTCGCTTACCGATTTTCCATTGGAGAGAACGAGCCATAACTTTATGCTAATGGCGCTTATAGCCTTGGTTTTTAGAAACGGACTTCCGGTTGGTAAAATCAACCTTAAGGGAAATGGCTGGGCCGTACTGCTTTTGGGCGCCACTGTATTCTCTCTTACCGTAAGCTATTACCGCATGGAGGGCGAAAAGCATAGTGTAAAGGTGTTGGAAGCCAATGCTGTGCGTAATGCCCAAGGCATAATACCCGAGGCGGAAGAGGCGATTAACCCATTTTATAATATGGATAATTTTGCCAACCCTATGTATTACTACAGCTCGCTGGGTAAACTGGTTTTACAACGCCCCGAGGAAGCACTGCAGGATGCACTTATGGCCTATGATATTGCTCCGTATAACATTATTACCCTTTCACAGATGGGGAATGTATATAAGAACAAAAAGGAGGTTGAAGAAGCAATTCGTTATTACGATATGGCTACAGATATTTCTCCGAAATATGAAATGGCACGATTTAGTAAGGCCGAACTCTACTTAAACGAAAAGAAGTATGTGGAAGCCATGAGGGAATTGTGGGAAGTGAACCCGAGAACGGCAGATCCGCGGATGAAGCAGCAATTGCCATATGCCATGCAGCAGCTTTACAATACTCGTGCGGAACATGGACAGTTTAAGGGATTAATGGGCTATATGGATGGGAGAAACCTGAAAACCGCAGAAGACTATATGCAGTTGTATGACGAGTTTATTTGGTCAAATTTTAACTTGTAAGGCACTAAAGAGTTTTAATGTTTGGGTTTTGAGTGCGGAGCATTGCGATTGAGTGTAATATCGAATGGCTTCCCTAAAGTTTCCACGCTTGTGATGGAACCGGGCCACTTCCAGGTATTTTCTTCTTGTGGCCTTGTTGAGCAGATGTTGATCAAAGTATTCCTTCTCTTCAAAATATTCGAGCACTGAAAGCACATTTTTGAGGTGTTTTTCAATATTGGTACTCATACCACCAGATTCGCGGTAATAGGTTAAATACTCATTTACCCTCTCAAAAATAATGTTGTCCTTCATCATGCTGATCCATACAAACAGGTCTTCAGCACCGTGGAAGTTTGGATTTTCAGAGAATTTATACTTGCGAAAAAGATAGGTTTTTCCAATTGTGGCGGAGGGGAGTATGGGGTTTCCCTTGCTCAACAACTCTGTGAGGTTGTTTACCTGATAGCAGTGTCTTTTTCGGATTTTTGCCAATCCGAACGTGATTACAGGATGGTAGTAAATGTCAGCGGCTTTCTCATTGATTTCCCGGGCCAGGAGCCCAAGCTTTTGAGGCTGCCAATAGTCATCTGCATCTAAAAAGGCTACCCATGCGTGCGAGGCTTTTTGTATGCCCTGGTTTCGGGCATTGCCCAAACCACCGTTGTTTTGATTTATCAGAGAAACATCGAGGTCAGAATTTTGGCGTATCCAACTGTCACATAGTTCATAACTGTTATCGATTGATCCGTCATTTACCAAAATAACTTCAAATTCGCGGTACGTTTGTGCCTGCACACTATCCAGCGCCAGCTGAAGCGTGGCAGCAGCATTGTAAATAGGAATGATTATGGAGAATTGTGGTTTCAATATTCAAAGTATTTTCCAGGAAACAAACGTTTACGAATGTCTTTGGCGGGATTAAGTAACCCCAGGGATCGCAAAATCCAACGTGCCCAAATAAAAAGGTACGTATATATTATGTGGAGAAACACCCATTTTTTGTATTTTTTAAAAAAGCGATACAGCCTGAGATTTACCTTGAAATTCCAACTACTCCATTTTTGACGGGGTAAGCTGCCGATCCACCAATGTGAAATCCTGCTAAGGGCATGATCGGCATTGGCTTCGCTTTGGGGTACATGGTTTCTGATAAATGTGTTAATTCTAATGATTTCCTCGTACACCGTGCCGTCCACATTGGCGCGTTGTCTTTGGGTATGTTCATGCACCCTGAAGTAATTCAATAGCTCCGGGGTAAAGGCAAGGTCATTCTTCGCCAATAGGCGTGCGTACAAAAACCAGTCTCCATTGAGCTTCATGCTCATATCAGCCATTCCGGCTTCTACAAAGGCACTCTTTCTAATCAAGGCTCCGCTGGCATTGGGAATGGGGTTGTGAAATAGCAGCCACTCTCTGCAGGCATCTTTTCCGCTTTTTACAAACGGCTTTTGCCAGGCATCAGATTCATAAATGAATTCAAGGTTTATCTGATAGCTGTTTTTAATTTTTCCCTGTTCATCCACCAAATAGGTTTGGCAATAGGCAATGCCCACATTTGGATGGTCATCCAGCAGTGGAATGAGGGTTTCCAAAAGCCTGGGGTCACAAAAGTCGTCACTTTCAGCAAACCAGAGGTATTCGCCCTGGGCCAGTTCCGTTCCTTTATTCCACTGGGCAAAGGGGCTGCCGGAGTTTTTTTCGTTAAAAAATGTTTTTATCTCAGGGTGCTTTTGGGCATATGAGGTAATAATGTCCCTGCTGTTATCAGGAGAGCAGTCATCCAGTATAATCAGCTCAAAATCCCTGAAGGTTTGGGCCAGCACACTCTCTATACGCTTAGGCAGGTATAGGGCGTGGTTATAATTGGGTATTATGACAGATACCTTGGGCATGAGTAGAGACTGAGAGAGTTTGTGTGATTAAGCTGTGAAATTAAGCTTTTCCAAAATTTCAGAGTGTGCCTACTTTAATACATAAGTCTGAAATAAGGGTAAGAGCTTTTTGCCTGTAAACTCTTCAAGCCTTGTTATAGGTTCAGAATTAAGAGAAATCAGATCTTCGTACGAGATTTCGATGTACCTGCCTTTAAGTTCACCTTGATAGCTACGCCCCTGCTCTGTATATTTTTGAGCAAGATTTTTTCCGAAATCCAAATCGTCAAATCTTGGGTCGTGTACTTCCCCGGCTATCGAATTTCTTTTGGCCAGGCTGGCAGCTACATCATCGGGATTTCTGGTTACATGAATAACTCGGGCATTTGGATAGCGCTTTAGCCACATGGGTAAAGTAAAGGTGTTGCGAGGGTCTTTCCATCCCCATGATGGCGATTTTATCTCGAGCAAAAATTGCCTCCATCTGCCATACGTGCGGAAGTGCTCGTAGAACAACACCTTTGCAGGCATGGATTTCCAGTAGATTTCATCCGGCACTTTTGGCGTTACCCAGTTGGCACCAGCAGCCCAAAGAGTTTGTTGATTAAGGCTGAGGAAGTGCATGGCTTCGTAGTTGTGATCTTTCACCACGCCCATAAAAATTCCGGATTTTTCCAATACTTTAGCCACCAGTGAAGTGCCGCTGCGGTGCATTCCTATAATTATATATGGAGATTTCAATGTTGCAGGGTTTATTTAATGGAGCTAAAACTAAGGTAGTTTTTTTACACCTTCCCAAAACGGCAGGAACAAGTTTTGTAAATTTTTTAAACGACCAGTACAAGCCTGCTGAAATAGTGCTTAAATATAATGAAGAACTAAGTTCACAGGATTTTATAGGCCGGCACAAGGTTTTGGTGGGCCACCTGCCTTGGAACCAGATACATGTTGATGTGGTCGATTACCAGGTAGATGGATGGAAGTTTATTAGTTTTTTAAGAGATCCCGTTGAAAGAAGTATTTCCAGCTATTTGGCTGTTAAATACTCTGAAAGCCAGGAACATTGTGAAAAATTTAAGTCATGGGAAAATTCTTTTGAAGGTTTTTTAAATGCTCCGCATAGTTATAATTGGCAATGTCAATTTTTTTCGGGGCTTAAACTTAATCCTATGGCCTTTACCAACCCCGAAATGCTATTGGAGAAAGCTGTTGCAAATATTAGTATAATGGACTTTGTAGGTCGCACAGAAAATTTTAATGAAGACTTAAAGTACTTATGTGAAACCTATAACTGGGCCTATTCCGGCAACTATATGAAAAATGTAAGAGGCATGAAGAAAGAAGCTCAGCAGCTAAGATCAAAATATGGGCAATCTCTGCAGCTCAGATGTGAGTTGGACTATAAGCTTCTGGAGGTCGTAGCTGAAAAATTTGGCAGGTAGCTATTTGATTGTCCATGACTGTGGGGTTTCCACACCTTCCTTATTCCTTAGGTTTATTTTCCCCGAATTAAAGAAATCCCCTTCCTGTACCTCAAATAATATCGCTTCCCGTACACGGTCCTGTAGTTCCCCATTAGCAAATAAACTAGCCATAATACTATAGTTGCCTCTTAGCAGGTTGAGGCTGGGTAGGTGACAGGTCATTTGTCCATTGCCCGAAACACCATTAACAGGAAAACCACTATAAACATTACTAAGTGTGGTTAAAAACACCCCCTGGGATGAAACAATGTTCAATCGTATATGAAGGTCTTCAGCCATTGCTGACTCTGCCTCAAATTTCACCACTAATTTGGCATCCTTACCGGCAATTAAAATATTGCCGTTGTCAGATTGCCATTGAATATCCTTAATGCGAACATTGCCTTTGCCTTGTCTGTCTTTTCGGGTATGAATAGGGGTATGAACTGCAAAAGACTTTAAGGAACTGAGGTAGGCGTTGCAAATATCATCTGACGTGCCCATCTGTTTTACTTTACCCTGACTTAACCAAACCACATCATGGCAAAGCTCGCGTATAGCGCCCAGGTTATGACTTACAAAAACAATGGAGCGCCCTATCTCGCGTGTGGTTTCGTTCATTTTGCCCAGGCATTTTTTTTGAAATTCGCTATCGCCCACGGCAAGAACTTCGTCTACTAATAATATTTCTGATCTTAGGTGAGCGGCCACGGAGAAAGCAAGCCTTACATACATACCGCTACTGTAGTGCTTTACAGGTGTGTCCAGGAACTCTTCAATACCTGAAAAATTTACGATTTCATCAAACTGCTTTTGAATTTCTGAACGAGACATGCCCAATACTGCACCATTCAAAAAGATGTTCTCACGTCCGCTTAATTCAGGGTGAAACCCCGTACCCACCTCTAATAGAGAAGCCAGGCGGCCATTTATTTTCACCTCCCCCTTTGTGGGGTAGGTGATGCGAGAAAGAATTTTTAGCAAAGTGGATTTACCAGCCCCATTAGGTCCAATAAGTCCGGTAACTTTTCCTTCTTCAATTTGCAGGTTGATGTTATCCAAAGCTTTAAAAACCTCCTTCTTTTTTCCTTTGGTGATGAGGTACTCCTTGCTGAGGTTATGAATGGAAATTGCCATCTTGCTCATACTATATCAGCGATTTTCATTTCTATCTTTTGGAAGTAAGCTATTCCCGAAAGGAAAAGCAGCAGCACCATGCCATAAGAGATAAATGCCGAAACACTAAGCGGCTGACCAAACAAAGCGGCTCTAAAACTTTCAATTATCCCCGTCATGGGATTGAGATAAATCAGGAAGCGCCAATCTGCTGAAACCAATGCATCAATGAGACTGGCCGAATAAGCTACCGGAGTTAGGAAAAATAATATTTGAAGTATAAAGGGCAGTATTTGTTGTAAATCGCGATAGCGGATGGACAGCGCACTGGCCCAAAGCCCTATACCCAATGCAGCAATGGCGGTAGCTAATAAAGCAGGAATGAAAAATAGAATTCCGACCCCTGCCAGGCCGGTTGTAAATAAGAGAACCACAAGTAAAACCAGACCCACTATGGGCTCTACAAGTCCTACTAAGGCTCTGGAAAGCGGTAAGCACAACCGAGGGAAATATATTTTACGAATCATCCCTTGGTTGAAAATAAGTGATGATGCCGATTGGGTGATTACATAATTAAAGTAATTCCAAAGGATCAATCCACTTAAAGCGAAAGGTAAGTAAGGGATGCCATTGGTGGGTACTGTTACTACTTTTTGAAAAACTAAAAATAATGCGGCCACCGAAGCTATAGGCTGTACTAAAGACCACCAATAGCCGATGAAAGTTTGCGCATAGCGCACCTTATAATCTCTGGCAGCAAATGTGAAAAGCAATTGACGATAGCTGATTAGCTCTAAAATGCTTTGCCAAAGGCTGAGGCCCTTTGGTGTTATTATACTTTGATGTTTTGTTGAATTGCTGATGTGAAAAGGATTTAGGGCAAATATAAACTTAGGAAAACAATGTAAGTCCGCACCTTGCCTACAATAGATAAACTATCTTTTATAACCTGGATTTAGTTCCTCCAACCTTTCCAGTTTTTCTTGCAGGTTTTTCTTTTCAGGGTTATGGGGGTAAGGCTTAAAGTTAAGCAGCTCTGTACAATTTTTAACACTTCTGGTTTCTAGATAACACTCCCTCCATTCCTGCATTTGCTCTGTATGTTCTTTTACTAGTTTTAATTGCCACCTATAAAATTTGTATTCAGCATAAATAAAGCATACTGTAAGAAAAAAACTATAAGTTAATCCGAGCCACTTTTTCTTATTGAAGCTAAATAAGCCGAAGGCTGCAAAGCCTAATGCCAGCTGCGGAACATATCTGCTTGAATTTATAATAGCTGTACCATAGCACCAGCGCCCAAGCATTGTGGCTGCAATAAATAAGATTGTATAACCAACAAAAACTAATGGAGCAAGTTCTGTACTGCCGTTTTTGCGAATTAGCAGGCGGTATACAGCTATCGAGGCCAGCAAAGTAAGAACCAGGAACACCAACCAACTGATTGCAGTTTCCTGATAGCCTATGATTAAGCCACCAAGTACCAGCCCCTTAAAAAATTTGATATGGTACCCAATTGATTCAGGCGGAACATCAGTACAATCCATCGCCTGGTAGTTAGCTGTAAACAAATAAGCTCCGAGTGAAATAAGGAATACTAAGGCCAAACCGCCCCACCATATGCGTATCATTCTATGCTCCTTAATTAGCATAAGAATACAGAAAGCCACAACTGCTATTGATACGAAAAAACCATTGCCGGTAAAAGTAATTATGGGTGCCAATAGCATAAGTGTAATGAACTTCCATGGTTTCATTGTACCCGTAAAAAAAGCTATCAAGAGCAACAAAAAGAAAAATACCAACTGGTGCAGAGAGATGTTAGGGTTAGTAAGAAATATGCCTGATTGCGTGAGGGTGAAAAATATAAGAGGTATGTAAGCATCAGCCAATTGGAGCGGGCCGATTCTTTTCACCTTCAGCCATGTGAAGAATAGGGCATTTACCAAGGTCAAAAGCCCAACTGAATGGGCCATATATATATTGTTGTAGTCAAAAGCTAGCAGGACAGCTTTGAAATAAAAATAAGCAAGCCCAATACGGTGGGGACCCATGGGGGTGAAGAAACCAGTAAGAATATCATTCGGGTAGAGAGAGGTAGTAAGATACCCCCATTGATCATTGAAAAACAGATCAACGGCATACGTATCTATGAAGTAAAACAGCCTAAAGGCCAGTGCCATAAACACTAACCAGTACACGGCATTTTTCCAATACTGATTCATTGGGCTAAAATACAATAACGTCTTTCGGAAATTTGACGTTTAATCTTAGAGTCAGGAGATTTTTAGCACTACTAAACTGAAAATAATGCCATAAATACCGACATAGGAGATATATGATTTAGCATACAGTTATTAAAAATAGTTGCAGAAAATAAAGCTTAACCCGTTTTCTGGCTAAAGCGGGTATCCGCGGGCATGAGCGGCTTGCTCCCATTGATTAAAACTACTGCTGTGCTGTTTATAGTTCCTGCGCAGTGTGTCAGGGTTTACACGGTAGTAATAGGCAATGGTGCTGAACGGATCCAGCTTACTCTCCACCTCTCTCTTTTAAAAAAGCTGCCAGTTCAGCAGTAAACTTAGAGCCCTGGGCCATAAAGCTAAAATCGCGGGTGTTCATAATCCTCACGCGCATAGCCTTTTGGCAATACGTTCTTTTCGGTAAACTCCACCTCCAGATACTCCTCCTGAGTGGCCTTGTCTAGCTGTAGCGCTGCCTTTTCAATCTCAAAATAATCCAATAGCTCTTTGGGGAAAACGTACTGTAATGACTGCTTATCTATTTCCATTATTTTTTGCCGGCCAAAGTACTTTATACTGACTTCTCCCCATAAAATTTAGGTGACCCGGTTTCTGTATAGCCCCATGGTATCGCGCCAATAGGTGTTGATATGCCGCTCTATTGATTATTGGATTTACTACCGTCTCTATGGGTCATGGGTTCGATTCCCATTTTCACCTTGCGTGAAATAGCTCAGTTGGTAGAGCAGTAGAATAGGATGCGGAGGTTCGAATCCTCTTCCACACAATGGGTGTGGGTAACTCAGTTGGCAGAGTACCTAGCTTCCCTCAAAAGGAAGGTTTGATAGACTGAAAATCTATCCAATCAGGAAGTTGATCACTTCTAAAAAAAGATCACCTGAAAGCAGTTGGCTCAAGCCTGTTTACTGTTGTTTTTAGTAATAACAGTAAACAATCCCTTTCATGCTGTGAAGGCCAGGGGATACCGATGGGTGCGTTTGCTTACTTGATGGTTTACAGTTCTTGCCAGGAATATATTTCCCTTAAGGAAGCTGGTGAAACGTCAACTAAGCAAATACAACCTTTCTAAACCTGGCCTCCGCTTGTCGGAGATGGTTTGTGGCAACTGCTTTCTTTAAAATGAATTTTATGTTTAACCCGAGGTATGTTCAAAGCGTACCTCCCAATACTCGAAACGATGAAACGAGTAAGGATCAACACTGGCCGGATTGGCCTGGTGTTTAAAAAAGGTGATTACCAAAGGGTGATTACAGCCGGTGTACACTGGCTCACATTTTCAGAAACAGTGCAGGTTTATAACCAGGCACTACCGTTTTACCCTGAGCAGGAGTTAAGCCTCCTGCTAAAGGATGAGGCTTTGCGCGATGCACTTATTGTAGTGGAAGTTTCGGATAACGAAATAGCACTGAGGTTTGAACATGGCAACTTTAAAACGGTAATGTTACCAGGCCGCTACGCCTACTGGAAAGGTGTGATTGATCACTCCTTCATCAAGGTAGATTTGAGTAAGGTGGAAATCAACGAGGATATTAGCCGTGAAATACTGAAAAGGCCCATAATGCTGCCCTATGTAAGGGTGTATAGCGTGGCCTCACATGAAAAGGGAATTTTGTTTGTAGATGGAAAGTACAGGCAAATTCTGGAACGTGGTGAGTACTTCTACTGGAATAATAGTATCCCTATCATGGTGCTTAAAGCCGATATGCGAACCCTGCAACTGGAGCTTAGTGGCCAGGAAATGCTTACCAGGGATAAGGCTGCCTTACGGGTAAACTTTACCGCACAGTATAAGGTAGTGGATATTGAAAAGGCCCTGGTGGAAAACAAGGATTTTGAGAAGCAGCTACATATGTTGATGCAACTTGCCCTGAGGGAATTCATCGGTACGCTTACGCTGGATGAATTGCTTGAAAAGAAGGAAGCCGTGGCGGAGTACGTTTTGGCTTCCGTAAGGGAAAAAGCAGTGGAACTGGGCGTAAAGGTTGGCGGCAGCGGTATCAGGGATATTATCCTTCCCGGTGAGGTGAAGGACATAATGAACCAGGTATTGGTGGCCGAAAAGAAAGCTCAGGCCAATGTAGTGGCCAGGCGAGAGGAAACAGCTTCTACAAGAAGTTTGTTGAACACCGCCAAGTTGATGGAAGACAACCCTATGCTCTTTAAACTGAAGGAAATGGAATACACCGAAAAGATCGCAGAAAAGATCAACAGTATTTCCCTTTCAGGTGGAAACCAGGTAGTGGATCAGTTGAAAGCCATTTTCTCCCGGTAATACTACTTTAGGATAGATGATGCCCCTCCGCGGTAATTTGGCTGTGGAGGGTTTTGGTGCAAAGACAAAACTGTGCGGACCGTGTAGCCATCCCCCTTTAGGGGAGAACAGCCACGCTGCCGAATTACTAAGAATAAACAATAATTTTAACCACATAGCAACATAGACAGCACCTCAAGACCTCTGTGCTCTACGTGGTCAAAAAAAAACAGATATGAAACTTAATTCAAAAGATTTAAAAAACATAAACTTCCCACCAGGGCCAGCCTTTGGTGCGGCACTAAAGCCCCACACCAATTTAAGCAAGGCCCAATACCTCGAAAAGCTAAGGGACGTATTAAAAGACCCAAAGGCCTTTTTAGAAGACAATGATGTGATGGCGGTGGCTAAAGCTTTGGCGGCTGAAGAAGCCCGCGAGCCCATCGCCCTGCGGGAAAAACACCTGGACTTTAAAATTTATGGTGCAGATGGAATTGAACAGGGGGCTTTGGATCAAATGTACACCGCCATGAAACTGCCTGTAGCAGACTCCGGGGCCTTAATGCCGGATGCCCACCAGGGCTATGGTTTGCCTATTGGTGGAGTGCTGGCAACTAAAAACTCCGTAATCCCTTATGGGGTAGGAGTTGACATTGGCTGCCGTATGTGCCTATCCATTTATGATATGCCCAAAAACCGTTTGGAGGTGGATAAACCAGCCTTGATAAAAATGCTGAATAACAACACCCGTTTTGGCAATGCTTCCTTTAACAGAACTATTGACCATGAAATTTTTGAGCGGGAAGAGTTCAGGGAAATTGAGGTGGTGAAACAGCTGAGGGATAGGGCTTATCGTCAGATTGGTTCATCTGGTGGCGGAAATCACTTTGTAGAATTTGGTTTAGTACAAATCACCGAAGCTGAAAACGAGTTCAATCTTCCTGTAGGTGAGTACATGGGTTTGTTGTCTCACTCCGGTTCAAGAGGGTTGGGGGCCAATATTGCAAAATACTACACCAATGCCGCCATGGCGCAAACCAAGCTTCCACAAGAGGCGCGGCACCTGGCATGGCTGGATATGGATACTGACCTTGGCAGGGAGTATTGGGCGGCTATGAATTTGGCCGGAGACTATGCCTCAGCCTGTCATCACCAAATACACGATAGAATGGCCGTGGGCTTAAGAACCACGCCCTTAGCCATGGTGGAAAACCACCACAACTTTGCCTGGAAGGAAAAGAATGCCCAAGGCGAGGAAGTGATTGTTCACCGCAAGGGAGCTACTCCGGCAGGTGCAGGTGTATTGGGTGTTATTCCCGGTTCTATGACGGCCCCGGGTTATATTGTGAGGGGCAGAGGTATTGCACATTCCATAAACTCTGCAGCCCATGGCGCAGGGCGGGTGATGAGCCGTACCAAAGCCAAACAGACTCTAGATAAAGATGATGTAACAAAACACCTAAGCGACCACGGTGTGGAAGTAATTGGCTCTGGCCTCGATGAAGCCCCAATGGCCTATAAAGACATCAACTCCGTAATGAACAGCCAGCAGGAGCTGGTGGATGTTTTAGGATCTTTTACCCCTAAAATTGTGAGGATGTGTGGGGAAGATAGATTTAAGGAGGTGGATTAGCCTTATGTCAAACTCTCTGTCAGACTACCTGTCCCGCCAATTGCGGGGAGTGACCGACCAGTGGAAGGCTGTATCGAAGTCTGAGTGAGGACCCTTGCTAATTAAACTATAAACTTCTCTTGGAGAATTGTCTTTGAGGGGAGTTTCTTTACTAAAATTAAGAACTATGAAAGACAAGATAAAAGGGCCTTGGAGTAAACCAAAGCCCTTTAATCCTAAAAAGTAAATCTCACTAACTTTTGATCAGTGATTTGGTGATGGTTTCTCCACCATCCTTAAATTTCAACAGATACATCCCTGCCGGGTAGCTGCTCAAATTAATCTGAACAAAATCAGATTCAGAATTGGTGCTAAAGGAACTTTGATAAATAACCCTTCCGGCCAAATCGCTAACTGATATTTGTGCAGAAGTGCTAACAGCTTTACCGCTCACAGCTACTTGTACTATGCCTTCTGTAGGGTTTGGATAAAGTGTAAGTCCATAATCTGATTCAACAACAGAACGGGATGGGGCATCAGCTGCTTTTCTGATTGGTATTGCAGATGTTCCTAAATCCATCCTAAAACTAAATCCACCCACATCGGGTTTGCTGGTTCTGTTTCTGATGGCCAGTACAATCTCATTAGTTCCGGTTTTAAAGATACTGTCAAGCGGAGAGGAAGTAAAATAATCGAATGGATCACCTCCGCTATGACCATTGTCCACAGCGCCAACACTCGAGAATAGAATATCATGGTTAGCTGTTCTCCAGTTTTCTTTACCCATATCTTCTTCAAGTGCCATCCAATGTCCATTGATGAATATTTGCATGTTATCATCAACAAACATTCTGAACCGGGCACTAAGTCCGCTGCTGTCAATAAGATTGAACGTATTCCGATAATAGGTGACTCCGGCACCGGCTTTTATTACCTGAGATCCGGGTACAGTTAAAAGGTGTTTCCAGGGGTAAGGTTGCCCCACAATGGCTGGTTGAGTGAACGTTATCGCAGCAGGAACCGAAGAAACTCCCGGCCACGGATATTGATTAGCTGTTGCTGTGGTAACCGTTGTACTCAATTCCCAATCACTATCAGATACGAGACTTAAAACATTGGGAGTAGGTGAGCAGTTAATGCTCAGCCCAAATACGCCAACTCCAGTTCCAAAGCCGTGCACTAACACGTGATAGGTTTCACCAGGTGTGGTAGGTACTACAACATCACTGAGTACTCCAAAAAATCCGCACCAATCATCATTATCACCTATGCAGGTTAATGAATCAGGATTACCGCTAAACACAGATAAATAAGTGTCGTAAGAATCATAATTTTCATATGTGCATAAGGATACATGTGTGCTAAGTTCGCTAGCTGTAAATGTGTACCATACTCCGGGTGATGTAATTGGAGTACATGAATTAGCTACAGCTCCTGAATCAACAGTTGCGTCTATGGTAGTACCAATCATTGGTGCACCGCATATATAAGGTATGGCATTAGCTACTGAATCGTTAATAGGAGCAATACCTGGAGGAAGTGGAGTAGGAGTTACACCTGGGTAAACCCCAACTGCTTTCCAGGCAGAGTCTACAGCATTGGCTTCTGTTGAACCAATACCATACAAATCTTCTGCAGCCATTATGGATCCCACCCTGGCGTCTTCATAATTTGAAGTAGAAGTTAGGTAAACCGTAAGGTTTCTATAGGCAATAGCCTCGGCTGCTGCCATTCCAATGGATGGAACATTATAGGAATATCCCAGATCATTGGTACCACTTTCTCCCTCTACAAGTATGTAAAACCACTTATTCTGTACGCCTGAGTTAAAATGAACCCAGCATTGATCGTTATAGGGTGAAGGGTAACAGCCAACGGTGGGCGACCACATCGTTCCAAGATAAGTGTCTGGCTGCCCGTAAAGATTCGGATCACTCATAGAGCGAAGGGCTCCACTACCTCCAATACCAATATCAGTACCTATAAACCAATCATTGCTTCCTGATGCATGGTTTTCAACCATCTCTCCAAAAATATCCGAAAAAGATTCATTTAATGCTCCGGACTCCTGTTCATAGAAAAGATTGGCAGAATACTGAGTAACACCATGGGCAATTTCATGTCCGCAGATATCCAGCGCTACAAGCGGGCCATAGCCTACACCATCTCCGTCACCATAGGTCATGGCAAATCCATTCCAAAATGCATTTACATAATCTACTCCTGCATGAACGAAGGAATAAATAGGGGAACCAGCATCATCAAAGGAATTGCGGTTATGAACGGTTTTGAAATAATCAAAGGTTTGTTCTGCACCCCAATGTGCTGAAACGCCTGCAGAATCAGTCCACCCAGTTGGGGTTGTACTTGTAATGTCTGTGGCAGCACCATAGTCGTAACCATTGTTTAAAGAGTAAGTTTCAAAGCCAATTGTTGTAGCGGTTGGAGTTCCCCTTAGCCTAAAGCTGTTTGGAGCTAACTGGTCTGCAGTAAAATTAACAGTACCGTTGTATAGACTTCCGCCTGATCCGGGCACATTGGCCTCATGTATTAAGTCGTGTTTAAACACGATTTTACCATCACTTGCATCTACATAAACATGAGTCCTGCTGATGGGGTCGTAGGCAAACATATCATACTTATATACTAAGTGATTCTTTTTGGTAACAGGGTGGTGAAGTACAACCAAATCACCTTTTGGTGCACTAAGACTTTCGTCCGTATCCCATGCGTATACCTTAGCCTTGAGATCGGCTTTTGCGATATTAAATCCTGCCGAGGCAGAAATGTCTGGTGAAGTTTCTAATCGCCTTATTTTTACGTAATTACCAGTGTGGCTTGTGATTAGATTTTCTCTTACGTGAAGTGTAACGGTATGCGCTTCAACCGGCAATCCCATATACATTTGTTGATACTTATAATGAGTAAAACCTAATTGATCTGTTTTGGATTTTATCAGACTTAACTGGTCAGAATCCTGCAGACTAAATATTACTCTCATGTATTCCTCAACTAGTGAAAAAGGTACAGGCTTGGAAAAATCAATCCGGGTCTTGGCAAGTGTGGTGTTGCTCGCTTGAGATGGAGCTGTTTGCTGCTTGGCCGAAATTGTATTTGAATTAGTGCCACCCCTATATTGGGAAAATGCTTGTTGTGGAATAAGAAATGTGGTAGATAGCACTATGGCTCCTATCCCAATTATTTTGAATTTAGTATTGGTTTTCATAAAACAGGTTTTGATTAAAATTTGATTGATATTCTCAGAAAAATCAACCCTGTTTTAAGCGCTCTTTCCAGATTGGAAAGAGCCACGAGGAATTTTGCATTATGTATGGTCGGTTGGTTAATTGGTCTACCGAATGTAGGAAATAAAACTTACCCACGAGGGAGAAGTGAGTTTTTTTACTCATCTTAGGTTCTGAAAAACAAATGATTGAGCTGCAGTTATGTTAGATTATTGACAGCGGATAGAGTATGAAAAGGCCTGCTGTAACAGGAAGTACAGTAGTGTTTTAAGAACTGTCTTGCCTGAGCTTGCTTGTCGCTAAGGAGATAAAAGACAGTAGTTAAATCCCATGTAAATATTAGATTTCAGCAAGAACATTTCCGGTGCTCAACCGATGCATCTCCCTCCAAAAGTCGCTTTGAGGCCAGCGTTGTTCTAAGCTGTAGAAATGTTGGCGGGCTTCTTTGTATGATTCATACTGCTGCAAAATTTCCCTTTCAAAATGGGGGAGGGCTTCCTTGGCACCAACTTTATAATGCGCTATGATTTCTGCTGCGCGCATACCCTGGCTTATGGATTTGATTATTCCCTGAGAGGTAATCGGATCGTAGGCAGATGCAGCATCGCCTATGGCCATCCAGTTTTCACCTACAATTTTATCTAAACAAAAAGACGGTGCAGGAAAACCTAGTAGTTTCTGATCTATAGGCTCCATTTGTGAAATCCACTGATGTGTATTGGGCGATTGCTGTAAGAGTTGAATCCAGTTTTTAAGATTGTTAAGCGCTAACGTCTTAACCGTTTCGGCATTGGTGTAAAGCGTTACCAGTAATTGCTCGTTGGGAATTCTGGCGGCATACCACCAGCCGTTCTCCACGGATTCTAAATGTGTGAGTTTAGACACCTCCCGTAGACCTTTATTTTTAAACCTCAGGGCCAAGCATACCAAAGGTGTTTCGTGCTGCTTCTTACTTCCCATGTCAGTAGCAAAAACACTACGCACACCAGAGGCATCCACAACGAAGTCTGCCTCTATGGATTCCGAATTTCCTGCCTTATTCTTCAGGTTTAATCGATAGCCACGTTCTGTTTTCGTGCTATTTTGGTAACTGTGTCCGTACAAAACCTTGGCGCCACGTGCAACAGCTTGATTCACTAAAAACTGATTGAATTGGGATCGGTCTAAATGCCAGCCATGGTCAAAGGGACTCAAAATAGTATCGTTATAGCCTCGTTTTTCACTACCCCAATAAGAGCAACTACCAAAACACGGTTCGTGCTGCTGAGCCTGAAAATCTTCAGAAATACCCAGTTGGCGCAATATGGGATTCATCTCAGGCGGGATGCTTTCACCAATATGGAACTTGCCTGTTTTGGAAGTGTCCACCAGTGTAACACGGGCCACGCCAGCATTTAAAATAGCAATGGCGCAGGAACATCCTGCGGGTCCTGCGCCAATTATTGCCACACTATAATTGTTAACTATATCCAAAATTAATTTTTCGGAGGATGCACTTCGTCATCCACAACATTTGGCCAGAAAACCACCAGGTTACTATCATCCTTGTCGAAAAGACTTTCTACCTCCAGGTAATAGTCCTTGTTAAATTCATCAGGATAGCCTTCAATAGCCGGGCCTTGAATGATGGTGCCAATTTTCACCCATTCGGTTAAAATGTTTCTGCGGTCTTGATAGCGACCTACATTCATGGCTGCCGTATCAAATTCCAGCGAGACCGGACAGCCCGGGCTAACTAAGTTTTCCTTTGCAGCAGTACCTTCTCCACGAACGGAAAAGCGCTGTTTCGTCTTCTTAATATCACCATTATTGGCAGACAAATCATCAAAGGTATACACGGCCACAGGGCGCTGCGCCGGCCAAGACCAGAACAAGGTAGTGTTTACCGTTCCGCTGTACACGTTTTTATCAGTGATATTTCCACCGGGGTTTGGTGCTGGAGTATGCGTGGCGCAAGAATTGTAATCCGTATGCCAGGGAATAGCCATAAACTTACACAGGTCACCAGGCTGAACGGCATCCGAACGTAGAGGCATATAGCCTATTCCGAGAAAGGGCTGATCCTTTGTGGCCGATGTATAATCCAACACTTCCGCATTAATTCTAAATGGCCCAACTGCTGGGTTCTGCCAATCTTTATTGTATAATTCAGGATCGCGCACGATAAAAGTCAAATCAATACCTGGGCTAAAGCGACCACCAAGACAGTTTACCAAAATGGTTTTATCGAGTTGCTCACCATCTCCAATGGGCAATTTACTTGCCCCAACACTCATTCCTTTGTTCCACTGCTGCATAAAGAAATACTGCTGACGCGAAACGGTTAAAAAAGCCTGATTGGAATCGCCCAACGACAATGGCATTAGTGGTGCTCCATTATCATTTTGGCTGCCATCCGGGTTTCGAATAAACTTCATAATGTCAAAAGGTGGTTTTTGCTCTGTTAAGAGCTTTACTCTTTCATGTGCCGAAATGGCCTGATCCGGCAAATTGGTATTCCACATTTGCATGTGTGCCGAATTCAGGGTTGGGAAGATGTCATCCTGAAAGAAGGGCTTGTAGTCGGGATTGTAGTTTCCATTACTGAAAACTTCCGGCTGGAGATTGAAGCTTTCTAACCAAGTATTATAAACATCATCCCAAAGATTCACCACATTTAAGGTTTGTGGGGCATAAGCAGGGTCGGTGATTACTGCCCAGGCACTGCCTTCAATCGCTTGTTGACTTCCATCATCAAAAACCAAAACTGCGGTTACCGGGCCGTCAGAGGTATCGTCCAACCAATTGTCGTTATCCACATCTTTACACAGCGGCTGTTTGGCGTCAAAATTTCCCTTGTTATCAAAGGCACAAGCCAGGCCGTGTCCGCCCAATACCAAAAGTCGGCCATTAGGCTCAGTAATTATTTCTCCCAAATAGCTGATAGGGTCACTGCCATCGGTACCACTTCCGTTAGTAGCAGGAAACTGTATTGGGTAATTGGGTTGACGGGCAATAGTTCCTGAGCCCTTGTCGTAATAACTGGCCTCAGTTGCGTTGTCAAATCTGATTGCCGTGTTTCCCTGGCTGGCTTTTATGGCACGTGGGCCTGCATCAATCACCAGTTTCTTTAAGCGGTTGGCCTCGGCCGGATTCACGGTGTAAGGGTTTTGTGCTGAAGTGCTATCAAAATCAGGATTTCTCAATGGGGGCGTACTCACTGTCATGGTTTTTCCATCCACAGTTACCTGATGAGTTTTATAGAGCTCAATACCCATGTTTGCATTTTCATCTATTTCCCAGCAATTGGCCTTTTTATTGGCCAGGTGAGTGGTCCAAATGATGTCCGTTACTTTTTTGCCATCTACAGTAGAGCCGATCAATACTTCCTCTCCACCTTGCGTTGGATAGGTAAGCTTTTCTCCCTCATTTGGGTATTGAAAAATCTTAAATCGGGCGGCCTGCCTTTTCAATCTTCCCTGGGCATCGCGTAAATCACTACTGGTGATATTGGTGTTTTCAGTACCGGGTTTTATTGGTAGTCCACCCGTTATAGCATTTCCCTCTTGCGGAGAGGCGGCCATAGTTTCTGGCCCCAGATAGTATTCTGTACTATTCCCAACTCTGGCCATGCCAATAGCGGGATGTATTCTTAAGCTTGAATTTGCCATTATTTTTCTTTTTGTAATTGGTTGATTAATTTGAACGATTTACTTCGCCACCACCTTGGTAATTCTTTAAAAGAATATGGCTGGTGTTGGCATTTTTACCGGGTAGTATTTCGGTGGAAAGTGGCACATTGGTTACCGGGAAAGTGTTGTGACAGCCAAAGCAGCTGTTTTGAGAGCGCACATTTTGTGTAAAGGTTTCTATGGTTGCATTGGATAGGGTTAACGAGCCCGTAACCATTTCTGAATTTACATTGGGGTTCCAGTTAGGTTTTAAAACACCCTTTCCTGTATTGAACCAAACGGCACCAACTTCAAAGTAATTCTGCCAAATCGAGTTTACAGCTTTGAGCTGATCCTTTACATTCGTATTTAAGTGATCGATATTACCTCGGTTGGTGGGGTTTCCTCCACCTTGGGCATACTGCCTTGCCACTTGAGTAACAGGGGTAAGGGTTTGATTGCTTTCATTTACAAATTGAAGGATTTCAGCATTGTTGGCATTGGTCTTTCTGGCTGTGGTTTTAGCCTTATAAAGCAGCCAGTCCTTATCAGATACGGGCTCGTTCATGCCTTGTACCACAACTCCACTAGAATCTTGCTTAAAGTTTGGCGCGTTGCCATCAAATTCAAAAGTTGCCCATATAAACTCAGGATGGCCCTCAACCACTACAGCTATGTGCAATCCGATTAATGCCACTTCTACATCTTTCTGAATTTTGGGGTTGTTTTCCGGAATTCGTGGTTCGCCATCTACCATGGTCAACAAATGAATATTGGCTTTGGTGGTATAAAGGTTGCTGACATCTTCCCCCGGTTGTACCAGCTTCCAGTTAGCTTTCAGCGACATTGACCCTACGGGGAAGTTGGCAGTGGAATCGAAACCAACAAACACTCCGGGATCGTACAATTTATTGTCTAGTATCCAATCGCGATAAACGTCATTGATCATAATATTACTGTATACCGCTCTTCCATGCTGATCGATCAACATTCCTTTAGAGAGGGCCTGCTCAACAATATCCAATACCTGATTAGTATCATTTTTGGTTTCCGGATGTATAGCATTGTTTGTATAGAAACTTTCAAAACGAAGTTTGCCATTTACTTCTTCGGTAAGCCACAAAAAGTATTGCCAGGAGATTAAGTGGAAGTCACAATTGGTAACATCATTTCCCTGTGGGAAATTTTGTGGTTGTGGAGTAGGAACAGCTCCGGTGAACCATTCCGGAGGCGCTACGCAGTTTCCATCAACACCGCTGATATCGCCTGCATCTGCATTAGTTGTAACGAGATCCACAGCTACGTCTTCGGTTTCGGTTTTTTCATTTGGTGAAGAATTACATGCCACTATGCCAAGGGCCAGCAACAGTAAAAAACACTGGTTTGAGATGTTTTTCATGGTTTAAAAAATTTAGGTTTATTAATTGATTTTTACTAAAAGGTATGGTTCATTAGAGTTTATCTCCATTTTATAAACACAAGTGAAGATTGATGTCTCCCTGTTAACTACTTTCTGAGTTCATAATTTGTTGATATTTTGGATTTGGATCAGGCCATAGCAATATTTCTTATAGCCTAATTGTATTCTTCGGTATAGCCAGATATAGTCCATCCCCTGAGAAGTGTGAACAGGTTGAGGTATCCCATAGCACACCGATAAGGCAGATGGTTAATTAAGCTTTTATTGAGTGATTGATATGCGGCTTAAGACGTTTGTACCCGAGATACTTATGTGTCTTAAGCAGACTGCTAATGCATTTAATAGGAGTAGGGCAGTGCCTTTAAATAAAGCTGTTGTTCCAAGTGGTGTGGAAGCATTGATGATTTTCATAAAAACAGGTTTTGATTAAAAAATTGGTTGAAAATTTCTAAAAGAAATCAAGCCTGTTTATAGCGCTCTTTCCAGAACGGAAAAAGCCAAGTGAATTTTTGCATGGTTTGATGTTTAATTGGTGTTTCGAAAGTAGGAAATATATTTCCTATGGCAAACATCCAGGCTGTCTATTTGTAATATTAAAATTTGTAATCCATTTTTTTTTATACTGCCAGCATCTGTTTGCGAGTACCTGAACTGCCAAACACGTTTATTTTTTTTGGTTTTTAACCTATATGTTAAATGGGAAATTTCTCAGCAGCTATTTGAAATCAACTCTATCAAATAATTAAATTATACATTTTCGCGTTTACAGGTAGACCAAAAAATCAACACCATGAAAATCCAATTAGCAGCCTTTGCCGTTTTGTTATTCCTTTTTACTTCTTGCCAAAACAGTGTTGAACCAAATGTTAGCGAGCAGCAGCTTAACTCTGCCACAGAAGAGAAAGATCTGGGGGATTTTACAATCTCTTCCGATCCTGTTGATGATTTACCATCGGCTGCTGATTTTTCAGAAGAACAAACCATATCTCCACCTCCAAAAACACCAAAGCCCCGCTATGCCAGTGTTTCTGAGCTTTTAAAAACCTTTCGCAAGGCGCCTCAAAAATTCAATAGAAATCCGCAACAGGTTTTTACTATAAAGGGAAATCAGGGAACGGAGATCAGTTTTCCCGCCAATGCGCTGGTGTTGGAGAATGGTAATGCGTTATCCGGTGATGTTCAAATTGTATTAGAGGAATATTACACCACCGCTGATATGATTACAGCACAACTGAGTACCATCACAAAGGATAAGCTGTTGGAAACAGGAGGGATGATAAACATTACGGTAAACAATAATGGAGAGCCATGTAAGCTTAAAGATGAGATGGAGGTGAAGATTAAGTTCGCATCAGCCGATATGAGAGATATGCAGCTTTTTGATGGAACAAGGGGTGAAAGTGGAAATATGGTTTGGACAGTTCAGGAGGAATCAGAACAGACAACTGAAGTAATTACAGTACCTGTTGGTGATAAGATGGGTAAGTCACAACTCCTCTTTTTAAATAACCTGGTACGCAAATTTTCGCGTACGGTTCAATATCCAAAAGCTGCTGGCGATGCTGGCGCCCAGGGACAGGTACTTGTTGAGTTTTTTATAGATAATGATGGATACATAAGAAGTTCCCGGATTATCCGAAGTCCCCATCAGGCACTATCTCAAGCGGTTTTGTTTGCATTGGCAAATTACCCGCGCTTTGAGCGTGAGGATTATGACTACCTGCCAACTAACCGTCCAATCACCTTACCGGTTAATTTTATGTTTGAGAAGGGGCAGGATCTTGCCTCCATCTATCCCGATTCAGAAACTGAGGCAAAAATCCTGGCTACTAAGGTTAGAATTAGCGGAACGGATTCAATTGTTGGTGGCGGATATGGCAATATGATTGGAAATGTTAGTTCACCCATACCAGCCAGGAGTACACAGGGCGCCTCCTTATTTAATTCTTCAGGTTTGGGGTGGATCAACTGTGATCGTTTTATTAGAGAAAAACAAAAGTTAGAAGATATTTATGTATCAAATTCTGGAGGTAATGATAAAGACATTTTGTATTACATGGTTTTTAAGAACATTCGTTCTGTGATGCCTGCTTTTGTAGTTATCGATCAGGCTCTGTTTAAAAAAGCGCCAATCGGTATGCCGGTAGTGATAATTGCATTAAAAATCGAGGAAGACCAATTGATGTCTGCTTTTAAGGATATTGAAACCAGAAAAGGTGAGGATATTAGCGGTTTTACTTTTGAAAACATGTCAAAAGATGAGTTTGCCAAAAAGCTCAATACCATTGGAAACAAGACCATTTCAATGAGGTAATCCATTCATACACAGATTTGACCTGTTACCCTATTCCTGGCACAAGGCACACTAAGTAATCCCCCTGACAAAACTTATCTCTCAAAAAAATTAATCTTGTCAGTCTAAACCCTGAAACAATACGTAAGTAGGGTTGCAGAGCATCTCAGCAAAAGTATTTTTGTTGATTGGCGATGTCACAATCTATAGTTAGTACTTTAGGGTACTGCAACCATTGAACAGTATAGCGATTGATTTTAAGTAGGAAAAAGACAGCACTCTTGATTTTCGCCCGCACTGCGGCAAGTGAAATACAGCATAAGAATATGCTGGGTGCAGGTGCTTCCAGTGCTCAGAAACTAATATTAGCTCAGGAACTTCTATCAAAAACGAAAGAACTGGGCAGGCATTCAGGACTGGATGTAGTTGTTTGTAACGATTTCCATCAGCGAGGTGAAACATTTGCCAAGCGGCTTTCAAATGCTTTTCAGGAAACTTTTTACAAAGGCTATGAGCAGGTGGTGGCAATAGGCTCGGATACTCCTGCTCTGGCCGTATCACATATCAATTCGGCTGTTCAGTCTTTACAGCAACAAAACGTTGTTTTGGGGCCGTCAACCGATGGCGGTGTATACCTTATCGGGATGCACCGCAGTACCTTTAGTCAATCATCATTTGAAAATCTGCCCTGGCTTACCGGCTCAGTTTACGCTGCTTTTGCAGATGAAATGGCCAATCAGGGACAGTCACTCTTAAGTCTTGAAACCTTGTCGGATATCGATGACCTGCAGGGTTTGTGTGCGGCCATTAATGAGCTAAACTCAAGGGATTCGTTTCAAAAGCTGGCACTTCAGTTTTTATTTGGCCACGGCAATCTACCCATCACAAATCATCCTTTGCCATCTCTTTACGATGGACTGCCAGCCACTATGAGGGCTCCGCCTTTTTTCAATTAGTATTATCACCGTTTAATTCCAATTATTTCATTTTTCACTATGCCTGTGCGGCATGTGATGCTATTTATATAACTATATACCAATATGGACAAAACTTACTACGACCCTAAGGATCTTAAAAAATTTGGAGACATCGCTGATTTCGAGCCTGAGCTGGCTGAGAAATTCTTTGGTTGGTATGGGAAGGTATTTGAAGAGGGGGCATTAACTGCGCGCGAAAAAGCCCTTATAGCCCTTGGCGTATCGCATGCCGTGCAATGTCCTTACTGTATTGACGCCTACACCAGGGATACCCTTAAAATGGGTGTTTCAGAAGCACAAATGATGGAAGCTGTGCATGTAGCTGCCGCCATTCGCGGTGGTGCCTCTCTGGTGCACAGCGTACAAATGATGAATAAAGTGAACAAACTTTCAATGTAGCATATGGAAACAAGGACAATCTCAATAAAGAAGAAGGAAAGTAAGCGTAGCCTGCACGGCAAAAACCATAAGCTCGCAATTGTGGAGGAGCAGCTCAAGGTGCTCTCTGGTGGCGACTTTGGCAGTGGTAAGCTCAAAACCTTTAAGGATAAACTGGTGGAGATGGATCAGTATCCCTTAAAACCAACCGGCATAGAAATTATGCAGGTAAACCTTGGTTATATGTGTAATCTGGTTTGTAAACATTGCCATGTAGATGCAGGGCCCGACAGGCGCGAGATTATGACACGGGACTATATGCAGACCATCTTGGACATCATGGAGAAAACCGATATCCACACCTTAGATCTAACAGGTGGCGCTCCGGAAATGAACCCTGATTTCAGGTGGTTTGTGGCCGAAGCCAGGAAAATAGGAGTGAAGGATATCATCGTTCGCTCTAATCTTACTATTATTTTGGCCAATAAAAAATACAACGACTTGCCACAGTTTTTTGCGGATAACAATGTGCATGTGGTTTCCTCATTGCCGTATTACAGTAAGGCAAAGACAGACAGGCAAAGGGGAGATGGTGTTTTTACCGATTCTGTAAAAGCCCTCCATATGTTGAATGCCGTAGGCTTTGGTATGCCCGATTCAGATTTAAAACTCGATTTGGTGTATAATCCCAGCGGGGCATTCCTTCCGGGAAACCAGGAGCAACTGCAGGCAGATTTTAAACGTGAGCTCAAAAAAATGTTTGACATTGAGTTTCATGAGCTTTTCGCTATTACCAATCTTCCGATCTCCAGATTTCTGGATTACTTGATAGCCAGCGAAAACTATGATGATTACATGGAAGCATTGGTGCAGGCCTTTAACCCAACTGCCGCCATGAGTGTAATGTGCAGAAATACCATTTCTGTGGATTATGACGGCTATATGTACGATTGCGATTTCAATCAAATGCTGGCCATGAAAGTGGCTCCCAAAAAATCACAACATATTAAGGATTTTGATATAGAGGCACTGAATAAACGCGCCATTTTTGTGCATCAGCACTGCTTTGGATGTACCGCTGGTGCGGGAAGCAGCTGCCAGGGAACGGTAGCGGAGTAATGATATTAGATTAAAAGTTCAATGATGGAAAGCAAACAGCCCGATGGGGTTTCTAAAAGCGCCATCACACTAAAATCAGAAGTATGAAGCACGTTTATACGGTCTTTGTTTTACTATTATTCTCGCTTTCTTCACTTTCTCAAAAATTGGAATACACAAGTATTGTGCTCGATGTGGACAATTCTCAAAGCATTCCAGGGGCAACCATTCAGGTAAAGGGAACTGATATTTATGCAGTTTCCAATGCTTCGGGAGTGTTTACCATAAACCTGCCAGCACCGAAAGCAACGCTCATCATCAGAGCTTTAGGCTATTCACCACAAGAGGTTTCGGTGGTTATCAATGAACCTCTTAACTCAATTTCACTAAAGGCAGCCACCGAGCAGCTTAATGATGTAGTGGTTACGGCACTGGGAATTAAACGAGAGAAGGAAGAACTGGGGTACTCCGTTTCCGATCTTAATACCAAAACGCTAACTGACATTCCTCAACCCAATGTTTCAAATAGTTTGGCGGGCCAGGTGGCAGGCGTGCAGGTGACCAATGGTTCATCAGGTGTGGGTTCTTCATCGCGTATAGTTATACGCAGTGAAAATTCACTTTCGGGAACAAATCAGCCACTTATAGTAGTGGATGGAGTACCGATGAACAATAATCTTATTTCCAGTGAATTGGAGAACAGCGAACAGGGTATACAGGAAGTGGATTTTGGCAATGGATTGTCGGAAATAAGTGCCGATGATATAGCCTCCATTACAGTGTTAAAAGGGGCCGGTGCTGCGGCATTATATGGCTCAAGATCTGGTAATGGCGTTATTGTTATCAATACCAAAAGAGGCGATGAACAAGCCGGTTGGGGTGTGAGTACCAGCAGTAGTATAACCTTTGAAACACCACTTGTAATGCCGCAATATCAAAATGTATATGGTGGTGGTGCCGGTGGTGAATTTGCCTATGATGATGGTTTGGATGCCGGACCTGGTGGTGGTAAAAATGATGGTGGTATCCGCAGCTTCGGACCTAAAATGGAAGGTCAGCTTATTACCCAGTTTGATGGGGTTTCCTTTGATGCCAGCGGCAATGCCGTGCGCGGAGGTGATATTATTGCCCGAAATGTAAACGGCACATTGAACCCCATTACGCCAACGGCCTGGACTGCTCAGCCCAACAATGTTAGAGACTTCTTCCAGACAGGTGTTACCTATCAAAACAATGTAGCTGTTAGTTCGGCTGGTGATAAATCCGCATTTCGGATCTCCTACAATAACCTGAGCAATACGGGAATGCTTCCCAATACGGATCTTCAACGCAATGGAATTACCGTAAGCGGAAGTCAAAAGCTTACGGAACGCTTTTCGGCCAATGTTTTTGCAAACTACATCAACTCGCAGAGTAGCAACCGTCCGGGACTGGGCTATGGATCCGAGAATGTGATGTACATCTTCAACTGGATGGGGCGCCAGAATAATACCGAAGGCCTTAAGGATTACTGGCAGGAAGGACAGGAGGGCCTGGAGCAATACAACTTCAACTATCAGTGGATGGATAACCCATATCTCACCATGTTTGAAAACACCAATAGCTTTGACAAAGACCGACTTATCGGGAATGGTACCCTCACCTACGATTTTAGTGAGAAACTCAGTTTGCGCCTTCGCAGCGGAATGGATTACTATAATGACCAACGCCAGTTTAGGCGGGCATTCAGTTCAAAACGCTGGATTAATGGCGCTTACCGCGAAGATGACATCACCTTTAAGGAAATCAATACCGATCTGCTTTTAAGCTACTCCGATAAATTAAACCGCAATTGGAGCTATACCCTTTCGGGAGGTGGAAACAGGATGGATCAATCCATAGAAAGTAAAGCCACACAGGCCGGGCAGCTTTCTGTACCTGGCATTTACAATTTCGAAAATTCTAAAATTCCCCTGGAGATAGTGCAGTACAACACTGCAAAGCGGATTAACAGCCTTTATGGCATTGGCCAACTGAACTACATGAGAGGCCTTTATATTGACCTTACGTACCGCAACGATTGGAGCAGTGCGCTTCCTGCCGGAGATCAATCCTTTGGATATTACTCGGCCTCGATGAGTTATGTGATCGGTCGCTTTCATAAACTTCCGGGCTGGTTGAGCTACGCCAAGGCCCGTATAAGTGCTGCCAGCCTAGGAAATGATACCCGAGCCTATCAATTGGAAAACACCCTACGCTTTAATCGCAATTATGGTTCTTCTCCATTGGTGACTAATAACAGTTCGCTTTTAAATTCTGGCTTAAAGCCAGAAAGATTGATAACCTATGAGGCTGGTGCTGAGCTTTGGTTTTTGAAGAACAGGATTATGCTGGATGTGGCCGTTTATCAAAATACCAACAGCGATCAAATTGTAAGGCTTCCTGCTTCTGCCGCCAGTGGTTATCAGGAGCGGGTGGTAAATGGAGGTGCAGTGCGCAGCCGTGGTTTGGAGCTTATGCTACAGGCCACAATTGTAGATAAAGAAAACTTCAGATGGATCAGTTCCGCCAACTTTACCCGCAGCAGGGCCACTGTTGAAGAGCTCCCAACAGGTATCGATCAATACGTAATAGGCTATAGCCAGATTTACTCCGGTGATGGAAATCAGGTGTTTTACATTGTGAAAGAAGGTGGCCAGGTAGGCGATATGTACGGCACCGGTATTAAGCAGCACGAGGGGCGTGATGTATATGATTTAAACGGAATCCCCGTAAGGGATGGCGAGTTGAGGCTTTTGGGCAATTACAACCCCGACTTTATTGTGGGCTTCAACAATCAGTTTAAATTTAAAAATGTCTCCTTTGGTTTTGTAATTGACTGGAGACAAGGCGGTACTATAGTATCACGTACCAAATCCCTGGGGCTTTCCTCAGGTGTGTTGGAAGAGTCTTTAGTTGGCCGCGAAGGCGGAATAGTGGGAGATGGGGTAGTAAATACCGGAACTGCAGATAAGCCCGTGTGGGAGGAAAACACTACAGCTATTTCTGCCGTGGATTATTACAATCAATACAATAATCGCGGTAATGAAGCCACTCAACTTTATGATGCATCCTATGTGAAACTACGTCAGGTGAGTTTGTATTATACACTTCCGGTAAAGTGGGCTAAGGGTATTGGTTTTCAGCGCATCAGTATTGGGGTGGTGGGTAGCAATCTTTTGCTGTTTACGGAAAACCCACATATTGACCCGGAGCTCAGCGCTATGCAGGGTCGCAGCTTTGCCTACGGTGTGGATGATATGTCATATCCATCAGCCCGCAGCTGGGGCTTTAGTTTAAAAACACAGTTTTAATTGGTCAGATGATGAAAAACATAGCACTACTAAGCTTTTTGGTTCTGGTAATTTCCGGAATCTCCTGTACCAAGGATTTTGACGCGATTAATAAAAACCCCAATGCGCCCGAAAATGTGGCTCCACAGTTTTTGCTGAGCAACATACTTTGGGAAGCGGCCGATGGCAATACACAACAGGGTTGGCTGGCCGGAAATATGTTGGCACAACACACTTCCAATATAGAGTTTCAACCGGTAGACAGATATGATATGGGTTCCAATTCTGCTTATTGGAGTCGCCTGTATCGCCTTGTGAATGACATAAAATCCATGAATGAGGCAGGAGGATCTAATGAAGCCTATAAAGCCGTAGGGCAAATCATGAAGGCCTGGATAGGTTCTCAGCTTACGGATTTATGGGGACCTGTACCTTTTAAACAAGCCATAAAAGGGGAGAGTGAAGGTGATTTTACACCAGTTTATGACTCCCAGCAGGATATTTATACTTCTGCAGGAGGAATACTTTTTTTACTAAAAACTGCGGCAGCAACACTGGAGAGTACAAAGGCCACCATACAGGGCGATATTATGTTCTCCGGAGATTTTGACAAGTGGATTCGATTTGCCAATTCTCTGCAGCTTAGGTATTTATTAAGGATAAGCGGAAAACAGAATGTTAGTAAGGATTTACAGGCTTTAGTGGATGGCGGTAATCTGATGACGGGCAATACGGACAATGGAGTGGTGCCCTATTTAACCAGTTCGCCAAATCAGTGGTTTATTTATAATGAGCGCATTGGGAGATATACCGATTTGCGGATGAGCACTACCATTGATTCTGTCTTGGAGGCTTATAGCGATCCGCGAATTGAAGTGCTTTTTAAACCTACCAACAATTCTCAAAATGCCGGAACACCAATTTATGATGGTATCCCAAATGGCTTAAGCCGAAACAGCCAAAATGCATACGACCTTGGAGATGTATCTCTTTTGGGCTCTATTTTCAGGGATGTGCCAAATGGTGTGGATGCCCAGTTTATGCTTTATGGCGAATTGCAATTTGCATTGGCCGAAGCCGCCAGCCGTGGCCTTATCAGCGGAAGCGCCCAAAACTATTATGAAGAGGGTATAAGGGCCATGTTTGATTATTACAACACAACAATGCCCGCTAATTACCTAAATCAGGCTGAAGTTGCCTTAAATGGTACTGATGATCTCAATAAGATTTTAACCCAGAAGTGGTTAGCATTGATTAATAACGGGCATGAGGCCTGGCTAAACGTGCGTAGAACTGACTTACCAAAACTAAAGGTGGGTACTGATAATTTGAATGGTAATGTATATCCCGTTCGGTATCGTTATCCGGAATCGGAACAAGCCGCTAATGCCATTAACTATGGGCAGGCAGTGGGCATGCTGGATAATGGTGACACATATAATAGCAAAGGTTGGTGGGAGAATTAATGGTACGCAGATAACGCGAATAAAACGATTTAAACTGATCTTAAAACACCCTAAAGGTATACTTATATGACCCCACTTCAGTGGCAATGGCTTATTGTTGTTGTGTTTGGTATAGGCTTGCTTCTGCTTTCTCCACGGGCCAAAACCATAGAGCAGTTTTTTAGCGCAGCTACAAAAGGCAAAAAGCCCGGTATGTTGTTGCTGACAAGCAGTCTTGTGATTTCATGGATTTTTGCGAAAAGCATAACCAATGCAGCAAACCTGGGTATGACTTATGGCTTGGTAGGTGGGTTGGCCTATGCCTGTTATTATCTCAGCTTTTTGGTGGCAGGGCTTGTCATTTTCAACTTGAGGGTAAAGGGAAAGTTTAAGAGTATCCATCAGTTTTTAGAGCAAAAATTCGGAAAGAAGGCGCTGATATTGTTCTCTGTACTAATTGCCATAAGGCTGTTTAATGAAGTTTGGAGTAACACCATGGTAATTGGGAGTTATTTTGGAGAAACAGGCTCTACGGCTTATTATGGCTCTGTATTGGCCTTTACAGCTCTAACGCTGGCTTACACTCTTAAAGGAGGGCTTAGAAGCTCGCTTTTTACTGACGCTATACAAATGGTATTGTTTGGGGTTATACTGTTTGTGATACTGGGAATTTTAATGCCGCAGGCCGAGGGAGGTGTGGTAGCTTTAGCCAAAACAGGCAGCTGGACACAGGAGGGAGGTATTAATCTGATTTGGGTGGTTCTGTTACAAGTCTTTAGCTATCCATTTCATGATCCTGTAATGACAGACAGAGGGTTTATCTCTGATCCGCAAACCACACGAAAAAGCTTCATTCTGGCTACAATAGTGGGATTCATTTGTATTTTACTATTCAGTTTTGTGGGTATATATGCTCAAAATAAGGGATTGGAAGGAAGTCAGGCACCCGTAATTGTAAATCAAAGTCTGGGTGTGGGGATGATGTTGCTCATGAATACCATTATGATAACATCTGCTTCATCAACCTTAGATAGCACCTTTGCCTCCTTTTCCAAGCTTACAATCATTGACTGGAAACAAAAGGTGAGTATTTCCAATGGCAGGTTGGCTATGGTGCTACTTACCATTTTGGGCACCATACCGGTGTTTCTCAATCCAACAATTTTATCGGCCACCACCATCAGTGGCACTATGGTTATTGGCCTGGCGCCTGCCTTTATTTTTTGGAAGGTAAAGGCTCCACAACTCTCTTTCCTGCTTTCCGTTTTCACGGGAATTGCCTTTGGGATTGTGTTTGCCCTTGGATGGTACCCAGAGAATATGGTGTTCTTCAGTGGTCCTTACGCTGATTTGCTTTCGGTTAATATCGTTGGAACTATCATAAGTTTGTTACTTTACTTTATCCCGGCATGGCTATATAAAAAATGATAAAAGACTTAGGAGAAATCAAGGGCAAAGTCCTTTTGTTTGGTGGAGTTTACTCCAATTTACAGGCCCTGGAAGAATTGCAAAGAATAGCCAAAGAGGAAGGTTTTTTGCCCTCAAACATAATATGCACAGGTGATGTGGTGGGCTATTGTGCCCAGCCCGAGGAGGTGGTAAATGCCGTTAAAGCCTGGGGCGTGCCATGTATTGCCGGAAATGTGGAGCTGCAGCTCAGAGAAGGAGAGTATGACTGTGGTTGTGAGTTTAAGGAAGGTAGCCGCTGTGATGATTTTGCAAAAAACTGGTATCCCTATGCTCAAATAAACCTGAGTAAGGAGAGTATTGACTGGATGCACACCTTACCGGAGTTTATTCAATTTCAATATGGAGGAAAAAGAGTGTTTGTGCTTCATGGGAGCTATCATCATACATCTGAATATATTTTTGAATCTACTGATTGGGCAGTAAAGCAGCAAAACTTTGAGGATACAAAGGCAGATGTAATTGTTGCGGGCCATTCGGGTTTACCCTTCTCTGAAAAGAAAAATGATAAACTCTGGTTAAATCCCGGAGTGATAGGTATGCCCGCAAATGATGGCACACCAAGGGTTTGGTATGCGGTTTTGAATTTTGAAGATGGGGAGGTCAGCTATCAATTTAAAAGCCTTAGGTTTAATGGCGATTATACCCACGACCTTATGCTCCGCAAACACTTACCTGAGGAGTATGCAGAAACCATCCTCACAGGACTTTGGGATAATAATGAGATTTTACCGCAGTATGAAACGGACCAGCAGGGGGTGCCTATTGAGCTTTACCACATGAACAAAGGGTATTAATCAATGTACATGGTTGGCCGATTCAAGAAACTTTAAGCACCAAAATTAGGGCAAGCTTGTCGGATAGAATCGCTTTTGAAGAGACAGGATTACCTGACGACCTTTCTCAGACTTTACCCGCTAAAAAATACCTTAACCCAGTTACAGTAAAAGAGTTTTATGTATGGAATCGTACCATGTCACGTATTATGAAGCATTAGTTAGCTTTTTCAACAAGCGTGGAGTTAAATCATTAAATAATGGTTTAACTGAAAAGGAAAATCAACGTCTTTTTGAGACGATTCATTTATCAGAGATGGTGTCCTTGATTTTAAAGGGGTTGGTATCTGTCTATAGTTGAGCTTGCACAGACGGCCTTCAAAAAAATAGCGTTCTGATTGCAGCCGGGGCTTTAGTGAGACCGGGAAGCTCCGAAGAATTGAGGAGATCACCCGGCCGAACTTAGCCCAGGCAAAAAGCAGGTTGCTATTTTTTTGTAAGCCTTGAACTTTTGGTTCTTTTTGGGTCAAGCCAAAATGAAGGTGAAAAGAAATAATGCTGCATGTCTGAATTTGTGGTTTGCAGTTTGTCGTTGAAAACGAATACCAAAAATGTTTCTGCTTAAACGAAATTCTGTAAGAACAAGTGTGCCGCACCCCGAAAGCATTCGGGGGAGGCTTGTGAGCTTGCATCGCTGCGGTTGAAAACTTAAAAGCTTTCGGAGATGAAGCCAAACATGTCCTGAGCTTGACGAAGGGTCAGCCGCTATGGTCCCGAAAGCTTTCGGGACGACTATTTCTACAACTTGTCCCGAGTATTTCGGGATAATGACTAATTATAGGAAAACCCGGAGACGGATTTGATTTTTCAACTTTCGGAGACGCGAACTTTATTTGGGCGATAGCCTGGAGCGCAGCGAAAACATAATAGGAATTATAGTTGAAAAACTTGAGAACGATATTAACTGTCGAGTTGTGAATTCGAAATCTCCTTAACATAATATCGGCCGATATGAGGCTTGCAGCCGTTATATCTGATTTTATGTTAAATACTCGCCATTTCGACTTCGCTCAATGTGACTTCGTATTACGGAGATTTCTTAGTTTTACCTATAATTAATATTATGTCAAATAGAATTATTGATAAACAAAAAGGGAGGCGCAAAACCTCCCTTTTCCACTTCTTTATGAAATACCTCTTTTATTTGGTGTTGGCCTCAATTGCTGCCTGTACTTCCTTGGCCTCCTCATACATTTTCAACTTATAGTAAACCTCCTTTAAGGCTTTTAAAGTGTCTATATCCTTGGGATCAATTTGGCGTGCCTTTTCAAAAAACGGCAACGCTGACTTAAATGCTTCCTGCTGTTCCTTTTGCAGTTTTTCGTACTTGGCCGTTTCATTTAACTTTAGTCCATTTATCTCTTCAGCTATGGCATTGGCTCTATCAACATAAATTAATCCACTCATGTATTGAGCTTCTATTTTGTCCGGATTTAAGGCTATAGCTTTTTTATATGCCGCCTTTGCCTTTTCGTAATCCTTTATTTCTGTATGGTAGAAAAATCCTTGCAGATATGGGTAAAGATCATTGGTTGGATCGTTAATCATGGCCTGCTCAAGGTTAACCATAGCCTTATCATACTGCTTGGTATCGAGGTATTTCTGCAACTCGAGCAACAATAGAGATTTGTTTCCCGGAAACATTTTTCTACCCTCAGCCACTACAACATCATATTGAGCGGTATCTCCACTGGTTTTGTAAAGGTTGGCCAAATTGATATACAAATCAGCACGAAGATCTCCATCCACCACAGGGTCTACATATTTTTCACCTGACACTTTTAGTGCATTCAACATTTGGTTTCTGGATGCAAAAGCCTGCTTTTCCCCTGTTTCCGTATCGGTAGCGGTAAACTGAAGCCCCTTATACCCCATCTCAATCAGTTGCTCAGTAGTTTTTATGGCATTGGGATAATCCTTGGCGCTTTGGGCCATTAAGGATGCATTGTACAGCATGGTGGTATCTGTACCCATTTCATTTTCAAGCTTAAAGGAATAGGCCTTATAAAATTTTTCATAGGCACTTTTAAAATCTTTAGCATCATTTGCAGCAACGCCCTGGTTGATGTAGGCATTGGCAACATCATACATGGCTATTTTGGCAAAGGAACTATAGCGCTCCTTCCCTTCCTTTTCCTCCAGGTCTATGAGCTTTTGATAAGCATCTGCTGCTTTTGTAAGCGCATTGTCATCAAGAGCGTTTATAGCCGGAGTTTTGCTTAACGCAATACCGTGGTTTATTTTACCCTGATAATAATAAAACTTAGCCAAATCCTTGGTTTTCACCTCACTGAGGTTTTTATTGGATATAATGTTTGCTGCTTCCTCTATATATGTCTTTGCTCTTGCCGTATCATGATTTCTATCAAACTCAATTATGGCTGAAGAAATCTTGGGGCCTTCCTGAGCCCAAAGACCGGCTCCAAGCAATAGTGCCGCTGCTGCGAATGTGTATCTCATTTTGTGTTTTTTGATTTTGAGCAAAATTAAAACTATTTGTTACACCTGATAGACCAAAACCATTCCAAAAGGTTGCCAGTGTGTGGCTGAGAATATTTTACAGCACTTTGCCTGAAAGTTTTTAGCGAGTGGTTAAAACTATTGAGATAAACTGTAGTTTAGTCATTTGAATAGAATCAAATTAGAGAACTTATGAAAATGGATTTACAGACGGTTGGGTTTAACGCAGATGTTACACTAACCGATTATGCACGAGCAAAAACTGAGAGCCTCTACAAATTTTACGATCAAATTGTAGGTGCCGAAGTATACTTAAAGTTGGATAACAACGACAAGAAACAAACTAAAGTGGCTGAGATTAAGCTGAATATCCCCGGCAACGATATTTACGCGGAAAGCAGGTCAGAAAAATTTGAAGGTGCCATAAACGAAACTATTGATAAGTTAAAAATGCAGTTGAGAAAGGTGAAAACCAAGCTTTCTGCCCATTAACATCACGCTATAAAACAAAAAGGCCAATCTCGCGATTGGCCTTTTTTTATTAGTACTGCTCCAGGATTTTTGCAATTTGTGGTTTAAAGTAATTTGCTCCCTTCATGATTTTTCCATCTTCCCGATAAATCGGATTTCCATTTTCATCAAGCTTGCTCATATTACTCCGCTGTATTTCATCAAACACGTCTTCTATTATATCCTGTAAGCCATGCTTTAAAATGGTTCCACACAGTATATACATCATGTCGCCCAGTGCATCGGCAACTTCCACCAGATCGCCTTTTTGCGCTGCCTCCAGATATTCATCATTTTCCTCGGCCATCAGGCGATGCCTTAAAGTATAGGTAGCTTCCGAAACCTCACCCACCGGGCTGCTTTCGTTGCCATATTTAAACACTTCGTGAAACTTCGCTACGTGATCTAATTGTTTCTTCATGGGTATCTTTGTCAAAATATTTTTTCAGTTACTATGGAAAACATTACCACAGGCCATTGGATTTTTGCAGGTGTATTTCTTACTGCCTTCATTATATATTTGATCTGGAGTTATCGCAAAGACCTGCAACTCCATAAAATACAATACAAGGGTTCTTCATACGTACTTGTTGGCCTGGTGGTAATTGTATTTGCCTTTTATTTCATGAAGCAGCTTTTGAAGTAACTGCTTTCTTAGGCAATGTTATTTTTTACGTAAACGGTTTTGCTGTTTACAAACTCATATATACCGGCTTTACTGAGTTCACGGCCATATCCTGATTTTTTGGTTCCTCCAAAAGGCAATCGAGGATCAGATTTTACCAGTTCATTTATAAACACGGCTCCGTCATCCACTCTCTTACCCAACTCAATGGCCTTTTCGATATCGCGGGTTGCAATGGTAATCCCCAATCCAAAAATTGAGTTGTTTGCCAATTCGATAGCCTCATCAGCGTCCTGCGCTACAATCATTGAAGATACCGGGCCGAACAATTCTTCATCAAAAGCGGCCATACCAGGTTTCACACCGGTTAGGATGGCAGGCTCAAAGTAGGCTCCTGTGCGCTTTCCTCCACATACCAATGTAGCGCCACGCTCTATTGATTGCTTCATCTGTTTTTCCAGGCCTTCAGCCAAATCCACTCTGGCCATAGGTCCCACCTGGGTAGATTCATCCATGGGATCTCCTGATTTTAACGCCTGAATTTCTTCGGTATAGGCCTGAATAAACTCATCGGCAATTTCCTTTTCAAGAATGAATCTTTTTGCAGCAATACAACTTTGTGCATTGTTTAACATCCTCGATCTCATTCCCAGTTTAGCCGCAGCTTTTATATCGGCATCCTTTAAAACCACAAAGGCGTTTGATCCGCCAAGCTCCAGCAGGCTTGGCTTTATTTCCTCACCACAAACGCTGGCTACAGCGGCACCTGCTCTTTCACTTCCCGTAAGGGATACTCCCTTAATAATAGGATTGCGAAGTACGGCTTCCACCTGAGGAACCTCAATAGCCAGATTTACGAAGGTTCCTTCGGGATAACCGGCTTCAAGAAATATTTGCTCAATCAATTTTGCGGCTCCCTGCACGTTATCAGCATGCTTTAGCACAGCTGTATTTCCCGCCATTATATGTGGTGCAGCAAATCTGAATACCTGCCAAAAGGGAAAGTTCCAGGGCATGATGGCTAAAATCACCCCAAGTGGTTCATAGCTCACAAAGCTTTGATCCGCCTCGGTTTTTATAACTTCACTTTTAAGAAAATCCTCGGCATTTTCAGCGTAATACTCACAAACCCAAGCACATTTCTCTACTTCTGCTACCGACTCCTTGATGGGTTTTCCCATTTCAAGCGTTAGCGTTTTAGCATACTCATGGCTGTTTTTTCTTAAGATGGCAGCAGCTGCAAGCATTTTGGCTTTTCTGTCGGCAAAGCTGGTTTTGCGGTGAGTCATAAAAGTGCTTTGCGCCAAATCCAGTTTGGCGTTCACTTCCTGATCTGTATCGGCTTTGTGTTCGACTATGGTTTTGAGATTGTATGGATTTATACTTTTCATTGTTGTATTCCTTTTATAAATTCTAATGTTTTTTTATCGTTTAATGTGATGCTAAAGTTCGCAGGTAGCCCTATTTTAAGATCCTTATAGGAAGAAATTAAAGAAGCACCCCGCTCCTCCTCTATTCCAAACTGAAATTGCAGATCACCCATATCATTAAGTGTATAGTAACGCTCTAATTGCCTGGTCTCAAAATTTGGCTTTTCCTCATAAAGAAGTCCAATATCCACCTTTATGGTTTTCCCATTTACCGGCAGCTTACAATCTCTTATAATAAGATCAAGCATGTTGGTTTGATTCTGAGGTATGGCATGATAGCCCTTTATCTCTTCCGGATCCAATTGTTCCTTAGCAATAGTCTCAAAAGCCTTAACAAGACCCAGGAAATTGGCTTTTCTGGCCATATCTCTCATAGGATCTCCCTGGTATGCTCCTGATTCTATGAGTACACAGGGAATTTCATTTTTATGAAAATATTCCCCCAATGCCCTGTGATAATATTCATCCGTATATCTCCCGATGTGTCCAGGTAAGAGGTCTTTCATAAGTTCATACATAACACCAATAACAGACATGGAAAGCTTTCGTGTTGCCGTAGGGCTTTTAGCAACATCCGCAGAGGCCGCCAAAAAACTTACTGTAGCAGTTTTAGCTGTTTCTCCGGCAGAAAAGATGTTTCGTTGGTCATGAAGATTAAAGCACCAGTTGGGTTTTATCTCATTCGCCACTTTTAAAAGAGTCTGTATTTCAGGGGTTTGTTGGGCTAATGCATCTCTGTTTGGATCAATCCCAAGGGCATTTCGCCTTGTAAAGGCCTCAGCCCCATCAGGGTTAAGCATTGGTACAATGCTTATATGAACCTTACTTTTAAGAAGTGTTCTTAAATCATCGTATTTGTCTGTTGTGGTCAAAAAATTCAGCAAGTCAATAATGGCCATGGTGGCAGTAGGTTCATTGCCATGCATTTGTGTCCAGCAAAGAATCTTAACCGGGCCATTTCCCCAGTTCACAATATTGATATCCCTTCCCTCTGCAGATCTGCCCGCTAGCTCCACCTTACAGTCCACGTGATTAATGAACTTATTTAGTTTTTGTGTTAAGTGCTCAGGCCTGAGCCATCTGTGTCTGAAATCCTGCTCAAGGTAGGAACCATAATCAGGGGCCTTAAATGAATCCATCATTTTAATATGGTAAATGTGTGCTAAGAGTGAAAGCTCGAAAGTAGCAACTTTAGGAATAATACAGTGGATTTGAGTTTACACCAAATCAATACTTATCAAGGTAAATAATGAAGTTATTGACAATCACCTTCAAAACCCTTTACATGTGTTAATTTACAAATGTGAATTATTATGAATCAAAGTATTTTAAATCAGTTAATTAGGTGCCTCTTCTTAAATATATCATAAAAGATAAATAGGGCTAAATCTCTATAATTAACAAGAAAATTCCCGAATGTGGTTTTATGTGGTTAAATACAATTGTACATTTGTAAAATATTCACAACATTACAAATGGAAACTATAGCCGAACGCATAAAAGAACTCATTGATACCCTGCATTTAAGCAACTCTGAATTTGCCAAGCAGACGAACCTGAACCCAGCAACCGTAAGCCATATACTAGGGGGTAGAAATAAGGCAAGTTTACAGGTGATAGAAAACATAAAAGCTGCATTTACAAATGTAAATATCGATTACCTCATTACCGGAGAAGGCTCGTTGTTTACAAATATTACAAATGTAAATACAGATAAAACTCCTTCTCACACGCCTTCCATGTTCCCCATGGAAGGGGTGCGAGTAGCAAGCATTGGTGCTATGCCCCCTCCTGAGCCTAAGCCTGTTGAATCAGAAAAGCAAGAACCAATAGCTGTTGATCCTAAGCCGCATAAAGACATAACCACTGCCTCCTTACCTCCCGCTAATTCAAACTCCAATGCTAAATCCATTGATCGCATAGTAATATTCTACAGTGATGGTACATTCAGTTCCTATCATCCATAAGTTTTTTAATACATCAACCTTTATTAGCTTTGCCAAATACAATTCAGCACCATGAAAGGAAAAACACTTCTATTGATCGGACTTATAGCAGCGGCAATATCTACACGCTTTATTCCTCATTATCCAAACTTTACAGCGATGGGCGCTGCAGCTTTGTTTGGAGGTGTGGTTTTTAAAGATAATTTCAAGGCCTTCCTTATCCCTCTTTTAGCGCTGTTTCTCAGCGACTTGGTACTAAATAATGTTGTTTACGCTGAGTATAACGAAGGCTTTACCCTTTTCACCAGTGGTTTTTACTGGATTTATGGAGCCTTTATCCTCACGGTGATAATGGGGAAATATGCAACCAATGGCTTTAAGGTACTGCCATTACTTGCTACTGGTGTTGCTTCTGCCCTGGTATTTTATCTGTTGACTAATTTTGGTGCATGGTTGGGCAACCCGCTATACCCTCAGAATATGGCTGGATTAATGACTTCCTACGCTGCAGGTCTTCCATTTCTGCTAAGCCAAACGGCTGGTACAGTGGTTTATGGGGCGGTGATGTTTGGAGCAGCTTACGCCATTAGCCCTTCTAAAACTACCGCAACGGTAAATGCGTAGCCTCTGGCAACAACAATCTTTTTATTTCACTTCTGATATTGCTATAGTAGGCGCAGGTCTAACTGGTTTACTTACGGCCATTAAACTCAAACAATCAAACAGCTCTCTAAAAGTCAGAGTTCTTGAAGGGGGATTGTATCCTGAGGGTGCATCTGCAAAAAATGCCGGATTCGCCTGTTTTGGGAGCGTTTCTGAGATTCTTGATGATATTAGAGGTGAGGGTGAATCCAAAGCTTTTAAGCGCGTTATTGAGCGCTACAGGGGTCTTAAACTCATCTTTGAGACAGTTAAACCGGAATTAGTGGACGTTGTGTCCAATGGTGGAGTGGAAGTATTCACTGCTGCTGAAAAGTCCATTCTGGACGAAAGTCTTGAAGCGATGGATCATATAAACAACAGCCTCGCCCCTGAATTAGGTTTCAGCCCGTTTTCCCGCACAGCAAGGGAGTTTGGCCTGAATTCACTTTCGCAGTCTATCCTGATTAAGGGAGAATCTACTTTAAACAGTGGTAAGCTTCTAAAGGCACTTATCCAAAAAGCAACAGATCTGGGTGTTGAGATTAATTTTGGTGCTAAGGTTAAATCTCTGGAAAGAAATGGCTCGAATTGGCAACTTCACACCGATAGAGTGGAATTTTCTGCACATAAGGTTCTACTGGCCACCAACGGATTTACAAGTTTATTAAGGCCGCAAATTCCTATCATTCCTGCCCGGGGGCAAATTGTGCTAACTTCTAAAATTCCAAATCTTAAAATAGATCGCAGTTTTCATCTGCATCAGGGGTATTTCTACTTTAGAAATTTTGAGGGTGCCATAATGCTTGGTGGCGGAAGGCATCTGGATCGTGACAATGAAGTCTCCACAAGCCAGCTCACCTCTCCTTACATTCAACAGGAGTTGGAAAAGGTTTTGAAGGAAGTGATTCTTCCACATCAGGAATTTACCATAGTGCAAAGGTGGGCCGGAACCATGGCGTTTGGGCCAAATAATGAAAAGGAGGCAATCGTTGAAAAACAGGAAGACGGACTTTTTGTGGCAGCCAGGCTTGGCGGTATGGGTGTGGCAATGAGTTCACTTGTCGCGGATAAAGCTAAAAACCTAATATTAAGCTAAATACAGCTTTTACCTAAATCATAGCTTCATTACTTCCCAGCTCATCAAAGGTACTCATATCACTTAAAAAGCTCAGGGCATTTTTAACGATTGGCATCGCAAGGGCAACTCCACAGCCCTCTCCAATACTCACTCCTAAATCCAGCACTGCTCTTTTATTGAGATAAGTCAAAAGGACATCGTGGGCATAGTCTCCGGATTTTTGACAAACCAAACAATAGTCTACCACATTGGGAGATAATTTGGAAGCCAGAAGAAGAGCTACTGTAGAAATAAAACCATCTATCAAAACCAGCATCCCCAGTTTGGCAGATTCCAAAATCGCCCCTACCATTGTAGCTATTTCATAACCTCCATATAATGCCAGTATTGTAAGTGGATCATGTGTTTTGGGATGCTTTCTCAGCACTTTGCTAATGATGGTTTCAATATTCCTTTGGTTGTCCACAAGCTGTCCCGGAAGTGCTGCAAACATAGATTGAGGGGTTTTATCCAGTATAGCGCATGAAATAGCAAGTCCGCTGCAAAAATTTCCCACGGCAATATCTCCAAAGCCTATGGTGTTGGATCCTGCCAGATGTTCATCATTGACCAAACTTTGACCAATTTTGATAGCTCGCTCGGTATCAGAGGTAGTCATTGCAGGAAACTCCAGAAAGTTACGTGTACCCATGCCAACTTTTCGGCTTTGCACCTTAGTGCCATGATTGAGCCAATAGGTCATAGTACCTTCAAAGCTATGATCAACCCCAACATCAATAAGCTTTACGCCCAGTTTGCTGTTTTTGGCAAAAACATTAACCGCAGATCCTTCATGAAGGAAGTTTAGCACCAGCTTTGGAGTAAGCTCTTTGGGAAACTTACTAACCCCCTCTTCTACAATACCATGATCTGCTGCAAAGACGAGCAAAATGGGTTTTTTAAGCTTTGGTGAGCTTGTGTTGAATACCAAACCTGCCTGTATGGCAATATCCTCTAAAAAACCTAAAGCCCCGCAGGGCTTGGTTTTTGAGTCAATTTTTTGAGATAGTAACCTTTGGATGCGGGAATTGCCGACAGGCTTTATCTGTAACTGCAGCCTATCACTTAAATCCAAAGCAACCCGGCATTATTCCTACTTTAAAGAAGTCTTCCTGGGCACCATTGTCGTTGTACCTTAATACATCTCCATTTTGCACACCGTCAACAGGGTCGGTAAGATAAATGTCTCCTTCAATGGGGTCTACCGCCAATCCATAGAATGAACCGGGAATATATGGCGAGGTTGATGGTGAAGTTCCGTAGATACTAAATCGCATAAGGTTGGCTTCCGTCTTATTATCAAGCCAATACAATACATCTCCGTTAACATTGCGCTGTAATTTCACAGGGCGCATCTGATTATCTGTGATAACCAGTGAATCCACAATTTTCAGGGCTTTGATATTGTAAACTATCGAATCCTGATCAAGATCCAGGCTGGCTAGATTTCCATTTACACTGTTAGCTGTATTTTGCTTTTGTATACCACTGCATAAAACCCAAAGCTTATTGTTGGCATCTATTTGCATGGAATTGGGATTAAAGCCCACCTCTATTTGAGCAAGCACCGTGTCGGTATCAGTATTTATCACTGTAAGTATACTGTCGGCAGTACCATCACCTCCATTGGCAATAAAGGCCATGTTTTCATACTGAATCATATTTTCTGGTCCCTTACCGGTAAGCAGCGTGTACAAACTCTTAGTTTTATAGCTATAAATATAGATCCCTTCAAGCTGCCAGTCTGTAATATAATAGCGGTTATCTCCCACCTTCATAATATTTCGGGGTGCACCCAAACCTTTAATACGTCTTAAAACCTTGTAGGTAACCTTATCAACAACCACTATTTCTCCGGCACCACTAAGTACAAGGAATATTTTATCATCATCCACCAGCATACTGTTAATAGTATTTCCGAGGGTATATGAATTTGCCTTTTGAAAAATATTGTTTTCCATAACCTTGCCCTTAGGGTCATAGGAGGCCAATGTGGCTGTACTTGCGGCTACTAATCCTTCACAGCCAATCAAAACTGCTTCTGTTGTTGGAGGTAATGGAGCGGGCTTGGGCTCTGGCTCGCAACTAATAAATATGGATGCTGCGGATAATAGGATAATCGGAAACCAGGAATTTTTCATAGATCAATATTGAGTTAAGTCAAAAAGCTCTTTTACAAGATCGGCTGAAAGATAACAAGAAACGGCATTTTACAAAGGCTTTAATGAGTTACAATTACAAATAGTAACAAGGAAAGGTGTTTTGGGTAATTATCCGTAAAAAGTTCAAGCCACTCCGAGCATTGTTCGGGCATTAGCCAAAGCTGCCTCAGAAATTTCATCTCCACTAAGTAGCCTGGCCAATTCATGTAAACGGTCGTTTTCTGTAAGCTGTACAATATTAGTTACCGTACTTTCAGCGTCTGATTGTTTTACCACTTTATAATGTTGCTGGCCCATACTTGCTATTTGAGGCAAGTGAGTTATAGCAATTACCTGCATGGTTTGCCCCATTTCCTTTAAGATAGAGCCAATTTTCATAGCTGTTTCTCCACTTACTCCCGTATCTATTTCATCAAAAATAATACTCGGAAGATTGTTGCGTTTGGCCATAATAGCTTTTAGAGCCAGCATTACCCTACTCATTTCACCACCGGATGCCACCTTTGCCAAAGCTTGTGGCTGAAGGCCCTTATTTGCTGTAAAAGAAAAAGTTATATCATCAGCTCCCCGTTTTTTATAATTTTCCGTTTGCTTTATTTCAATCTTGAAGCTTGCTGTTTTCATATTAAGGGACACCAGCAGATTCAAAATCTGGCTTTCAACATCCTGAGTGGAATTCTTCCTGCTATTATGTAAAGTTGTAGCTTTTGCCTTGAGCCTCTTTTTACTTTCAGCCAAGTCCATCTGAAGTTTTTTCAACTCTGCTTCTACATTATTTAAAGCTTCCACTTTAGCGGCAATTTCATCCTTTTTAGCAATGAGCTCTTCCACAGATGCTACCGAATGCTTCTTCTGAAGATTTACCAACAAACTCAACCTCGCATCAAGTTTTTCAAGTCTTTCGGGCTCAAAATCGAGATTTTCCGATTTTTGGTCAATTTCAAGGCTGATATCCTCAAACTCTATTCTTATACTTTCAAGTCTTTGGGATAAGTTCTCATAATCCTTGTGGTATTTGCTTAAAATCTTTAATGAGTTGCCTATGGAAACCAAGCCTGGTCTTACGCCTAACCCTTCAGAATCCTCACTTAGGTTTACAATTGAAGAGAGATTACTTTGAATTTCCTCAGCATGTTCGAGCACTGACAGCTCATCTTCTATTGTCTGTTGCTCATCCGGAATTAAGCGAGCCTCGTTGAGCTCATTTAGTAAAAAGCTCAGATAATCACTGTCTCCTACTTCGTTTTTGGATATTTCCTCAAGCTCTTCTATTTTTTTTAAGAGCTTATTAAAATGAGAGTATTCTTCCTGATAAGCATGCAGCTCCCTGTCATTCTTCGCAAAAGAATCCAACAGGCGCAGTTGATACTGGTTGTCGGACAAAAGGAGATTTTGATGTTGACTGTGCACATCGATAAGCTTTTCAGCCAATTCATTAACCGCAGTAAGGTTTACAGGAGTATCATTTATGAATGCGCGCGATTTTCCTGAAGGCAGGATTTCACGTCTTATTATAGTTTGGGGATCAAAGTCGATATCGTGTTCAACAAAGAAGCTTTCGTTTTCCTTGCCATTGAGAAGAAATACAGCTTCTACAACGCACTTTTGGGAATCATCCTTAAGCACCTTCAGATCAGCCCTTTTGCCGAGCACCAAATTAAGGGCTCCTAAAATTATAGACTTCCCCGCTCCGGTTTCACCGGTAATTACCGAAAGTCCTTTACTGAGGTTTAACTCAAGGACATCGATCAAAGCGTAATTTTTTATAGAAAGATGTTGCAGCATGGGGCGAATTTAATAATTATGCCCGTCCCATTTTTTCATATTTTGATGCATTTGTAGCATCCAGCTCAATGAGCAATTCCTTCAGTTTAACAAGGTCTATAGGCTCACCCCCATTAAAAATATTCTGTATCTCCTGACTCTTGGTATCAAAGAAAACCTGCATTAGATAAGAGTTTCTTCTTTGTTTGTTTACCAACTCCAAGCCAAGTAAGGCACTTTTTATAATTTCCTTAGCTGCTTTTTGTCTTGCCGGCTCATACATCAGGTCAAGGCCCAATCGGTGGTATTGGTACAACATTGCGCGATAGTTGTCAAATGCCGGGCTGGTTAAATTATCAATTAGCCAGAATCTGTTTTTGTTATCGTCAAAGCTACTCCAGCCTGTATAAGAACCTCCCTGTGCGTTGCCCACAATGGTTTGGGCCTTTTCGTAATAGGGAGAACCGCCTCTCAATTCATAGGTATCATGATCTAAACCAATAATGGTATAGGCATAATAAGCCAAGATAGACGTGAGGTTTGATAGGTTGGTGTTAATGGCAAAGTCAAGGCGATCAAATTCGAGATACTGAAAAGCAAAATTATTGTCTCTTATTACCAAAACCGGTGAATTATAACCTGACTTATATACTGGTCGGCTATAGAGCACCTGTAAATCACCTGAAAACTGATCACCATTTCTGCTGGTGAGGTTTAAAATAAACTGGCAGCTTATGCGCTCATCGGGCGAATAATTTTCATTTGTCCATTTTCTGTTATTCAAAAACTCGCGTACCGCGGTTTCCAGGGTTGTGTATATCTGGCGGTTTGTGGCCTGAATATTACTGGAAATAACCTGTACCTGAGCGTTTAACTCCTGGGCGCTAAGGCTCTGTGAACTAAGCGCTAAGGTTATGAATAATATGGTGTAAAATTTCTTGAGCAATGTGAGCTTTACTTTTAAGTTCTAATTTAATCTTATTCTCTTTCCGATCAATCAAAGTTACCTCATTGGTATCACTACCAAAGCCGGAAACTTTAGATGGCGTGTTCAAAACGATAAGGTCACAGTTTTTCTTGTGCAGTTTGGCAATTGCATTTTCAACACCATTGTTTGTTTCCAGTGCAAAACCTACAAGAATCTGATTTTCCGCTTTTATTTTTCCCAATTCAGCCAAAATATCCGGATTTTCAATCAGATGGATACTCAACGGACTGCCGGCTTTCTTTATTTTTTCCGTTACCGGATTTGCGGGCCTATAATCAGCGATGGCTGCCGCCAGTATAGTAATATCTGCTAGCTTGAATTCTGCCTGACAACCGGCCTGCATTTGCAGGGCGGTATCTATTCTGCTTACTTTTATGGATGAAATTGAGGGCAATACCGAATTTGGCCCTAATATCAGGCTTACCTCTGCTCCCAGCTTGTGAGCTTCCTCAGCCAGGGCCACGCCCATCTTTCCGGAACTATGGTTTCCAATAAATCTAACGGGATCGATAGGCTCGTAGGTTGGACCTGCATTTATCAAAAGCTTTTTGCCATTAAGTGGCAAGCCGGCTCTGATGTCCTTCTCAATAAACTCAATAATATTTTCAGGTTCGGCCAGCCTGCCTTCTCCTTCCAGGCCACTGGCAAGTTCTCCATCTCCCGAAGGAATAAAACGGTTTCCAAACTTCTGAAGACTTTCAATATTTGCTTTGGTTGACGGATGTTTATACATATCCAGATCCATGGCCGGAGCAAAGTACACGGGGCATTTGGCAGACATATAGACTCCCAAAAGCAGGTTGTCACAAGTGCCATTCACCATTTTGGAAATGGTATTGGACGTAGCCGGAGCAATAATCATTAAATCAGCCCAAAGAGCCAGATCCACATGGTTATTCCACTTACCTTCCTCGTCCTTTGGATCGAAATATTCCCACATTACCGGATTTTTGGACAATGTGGCTAAAGTGAGAGGGGTAACAAAAGCACGAGCCGAGGGTGAAAGTATAACTTTCACCTCGGCTCCATTTTTTATGAGCAACCTAACCAGGAAGCTGGCTTTATATGCGGCAATGCTACCGGTAACACCCAGTAACACTCTTTTTCCGCTAAGCATAATTTAGTCAGGTACTAATTCGGTATCCGAATCCTTGGCTGTTCTTCTAAAGTAAACCTTACCTTCCTTCCATTCAGCAATAGCCATGGAAACAGGCTTGGGAAGGGCTTCGTAAAAACGAGATACTTCGATTTGCTCTTTGTTTTCAAAGATTTCTTCAAGACTTTCTGTATTTGTTGCAAACTCTTCAAGCTTGTCGTGCAACTCTACTTTAATGTCTTCACCTATCTGATCAGCTCTTTTGGCGATGATGGCCAAAGCCTCATAGATATTGCCCGTGGCATTATCAAGAGTGTTTTGGTTTTGAGTAACCGTGGTCTTTGGGGCATCCATTTTCTTGTAGTCCATACTGATTATGATTGCTGTAAATTAATGATCTGTTGTTGAATTTTTGCGTACATCTCCTCCGCGTCCTTAGCTTCCTCGCTATTGGGATACGATTCAATAAACTCGAAATACGCGGTTTTTGATTCTATAAATCGCTGTAATTTTTTTGACTCAATACTATTAGCGGCCAACTCATACGTGGCCTTTAGCCGGGAAAACAATAATTCCTCCCTGTATTGTGTATCCGGAAAATCATTTAAAGTAGTGTTAAATGCCACTACTGCAGCCTGATAGTATTCTGTTTTGTAAAACAAATTGGCTCTTTCGTAAGATTTACGCTCAAGCTTTTTTCTAAGCTCCTGAATGTACTCATTGCACTCCTGGAGCTTGGTACTTTGACGATGGGTATTTACAAAAAGCTGGAGTTCATTGATGGCCCTGTAGGTATAGGTTTGATCTAAGCTATATACCGGTGATTCGAGATAATAACAATAGCCAACCATAAAGGCACACTCATCTGCCTTGGGGCTTTTGGGAAATGTTTTGTGGAAATTCTTGAAATGATAGGCTGCTAAAAGGTAATCCTTGAGGTGAAAGTTGGTAAAAGCAAAGTAGTAATATACGTCCTGAGCCTTTTGCGTACCCCTGTAAAGCGTCAACAGCTCATCAAACAACGGATAGGCCTTGTTATACTTCTCTTCGTCATAATACTCAACAGCCGCCTTGAACTTCAGGTCAAGATCGGTACTCTTGAGCACCTTCTGATAACGGCTACATGCCGACAAAGCCACCAGGGCGGTAATAGTAAGTAAAATGCGTGCTCTCATAAACAAGTGGCAAAAGTACAAATATGGTTTGAATGAGAAACGAAAATCATTCACCTTAATTATGACTAATTCCAACTAAACTTCAAACTATTTTGATTTGATCAAAAATTTGTTCTGTTATAATTTTTTCAGTTTGATCAGGGTAGTTAATAGCCAGGCTATTAGATGATTTTAGCCATTCCTCAACCGTGGTTTTTTCGTTTGCCCCCAGAGCTTTTATTACCGGCACACCAAGAACTTCCAAGGCGGCAGCATTACAATATTGCTCATATTGATTTTTTATAGGAACAACCAAGAGCTTCTTGCCCATAAACAAAGCTTCGGCAGGAGATTCAAAACCTGCAGATGTAATTATTCCCGAACAGCTTACAAAGCTTTTCACAAAGGCTTCATTAGCTGTTGGGATGAAAGTGATATTAGCCACCTCTCTTCTTTCCTTTGAAAATTTTGAAAACACCTGCCACTTCACATCGGGCCATTGAGAAAGGAAATCAAGAATTTCTTCCTCGCCAAATGCAGGTAGATAAACTGTATAGTGCCCTTCTTTAGAAATGGCTGCATTCCTTATTTCCTTGCGGATTACCGGTTTAAAAACAAAGTGATCAAATTGATCAAAATGGAAACCAATGGGCTTGGTGCATGGCGCATAATTGCGAAGGATAAACTCACCTACCTTATCTATCTTAGCAGGACGAGGTGTTTTTTTGCTGAGAAAGGAAACCTGATGCCCTAGTCCAAAACAATCATGTTTTCTAAGCTTACATGCCCAGGCAGTGATAAATTCAAAATCGTTGATTACAAAATCATAATCCTTAACGGGAAAGCGCCATACCTCACGCATTATGCTAATAATGTTATTCTTACGCAGGGTTTTAAAATAGCTGATACCTCCTCTCGTATTATACATAAAGGTTAATCCCTTGCTTCTAAACTTTGGTTCAATAGGCAGCTCCACCTGACTTTGATCGCCACTAAGGACAATATCCAAATCACAATAGCTGAGTAAAATGGGAATAATCTCTCTCGCTCGGGCTACATGACCATTGCCGGTGCCTTGTATGGCGTAGAGCACTTTAGGCCGTTTTTTCAATCGGTGTGTTGTTATCAGTTACTTTTTTAATTAATCGGTGAATATCAAGGTCATTCAAATCATTCTCGTCCTCTGCCATTTTTTGATGCTCCTCATCCCGGTAATGGTGCATATTCCATTTTCCATTGTTGTACTCAAGAGAAGTAAGGTTTTCAATCCAGTCGCCTGAATTAAGATACATGCACTCCCCTTCCTTGTTTTTAACCAAGCGCATTTGCGGCTGATGAATATGTCCGCAAATAACATAATCATAACCTTGATCAATAGCTAGTTCTGCAGCAGTGTTTTCAAAGTTGCTAATGTATGTAACTGCCTTTTTTACGCTGTTTTTAATAGCCTTTGAAAAACTGTAGCGCTCCTTCCCCATTTGCTCCAGGCACCAGTTGCTTACTCCATTTATGGTAATTAGCAAATCATACCCCCAACCACCAAGTTTTGCTATCCATTTGGCATTTTGAATGGAGGCGTCAAATATATCTCCGTGAAAGATCCATGCTTTTTCGGATCCCACGTTTAAAATCAGCTTGTCTGACAGATGGATATTTCCAAAGGTTGCATCGGAAAACTTCCTCAACATTTCATCATGGTTTCCCGTAAGGTAATGTACCTGAGTGCCTTTAGCAGCCATGGCTATAATTTCCTTGATAACCTTTAAATGACTTTTAGGAAAATAGCTTTTCCTAAACTGCCAAATATCTATTATATCTCCATTGAGGATTAATGTATCGGGATTGATACTTTTAAAGTATTTGTATAGCTCCTTGGCTCTGCAGCCAAAAGTTCCGAGATGAACATCAGAGATTACCACCACTTCTAACTGCCGCTTGCTCATTAGCTTAAAGTTTACACTATTCTTAGGTACAAAAGTGTAGCGAACTTCAGCATATAGCGTAAAGGCTATGTGAAGGGTAGATTATTTGTTTTGTATATATAAATGTGCAGATATGAAGAACCCACCACTATTACCAGGTTACCTTTTTCAGGCTTTGTATTGCTCTCATAATATCCTGCTGACTGATCTGGCCTACCAGTTTCCCCTCATCCAATACAGGAAAGCGCCTGAGCTTTAAATCTAAAAACATTTGAGCAGCTTCAAAAACGTTCATTCCGGGGGTAATCGTTTTAACATCCGTACTCATACGATCGCCAACCTTACCAGTATCATGAAAGGTATTATTATACTTACCACGGATTACCTGCTTGAGGCAATCCCCCTCAGATATGATTCCAACCAAGTGATTATCGGCATCCACAACGGGAGCTCCTGATATATTACTCGCTAAAAGAGTATCTATCACCTCGTCCATACTTTGTTCGGGATTGAAGGTCACCAGTTTTTTGGTCATATAATCCTTCACCTGCACTTGTTGCATTTCCTTGGGCGGATCTGGTCGCGCCCCTTGATAACTCATAACCATAGTTCCTAATTTTAGGATAAGATAGTTATAATTTCCAAATAGCTCTATAAACTGTTGCCCCTACCTTAATACATAAAAAAGCCCCGAAGAAAATTCTCCGGGGCTTCATTTGTAATTTGGATTTTAACGTCAATCCATGTGCTATTCTGAACTCATGTGGTTTATCGTTTTACAAATCGCTTAACTACTGATTGTGTACCTGAATTAACTTTTACAAGATAAACTCCGGCTGCATATCCGGAAACATCTACAGTTGTGGTTTCCTGCAGCTGCTTTCCGTTTTGCGATATAACGCTTAGTACTTTTCCTGAAATATCAGTAATAGTAACTGTGTAATCCAAATCGGCTTTTGCATTGTCCATTATTAAACTAAGTTGATTCACCACCGGGTTTGGATACAAATCAAAACTTGGAACAGTATTGATGCCTGAGCCTGCACTGGCGTCTTTCTTAACAATTACGGCTTCACCGGCTTTATCTAAATCCATACGGAAAGAGAATCCACCTACATCTGGTTTAGAGGTACGGTTGCGGATAGCCAGTATGATATCATTATTTCCTGTTACAAAAATGTTATCAGGACTAACAGCCGTGTAGGTATCAAAAGGATCTCCACCTAAATAGCCGTTATCAACGGTACCATTGTCATTAAACAATATATCATGGTTTGCGGTACGCCAGTTATCTGAGCCCATTCCGTCTTCCAAAGCAATTTCTTGTCGGTTGATAAATATCTGCATGTTATCATCTACAAACATTCTGAATCTGGCATTTAGCGCCTGATGCTCTGTAAGTTCAAACTCATAGCGGTAATAAGTAACGCCACTGTAGGCTTTAATTACCTCACTTCCCATAACGGTGTAAAGATGCGTCCAAGGGTAAGGCTGACCAACTTCTGCGGGTAATACAAAGGTTGAATCATGTGGCAGCATGTTGGCTGCTCCGGGCCATGGGTAACTGTTGGAAGTTGCAATGCTTACCACATTACTCAAAGTCCATGCAGAATCTGAAACAATGTAAAGCACTTTCTCAGTGGTATCAGGGTTGCAGATGGAATCGGCCTGATAGTAAAGGGTTGTAACCAAAAGGCTATCACAGCCTCCCGCTGAAATGGCAGTATCGGTGTAAACCCCGGGAAGGGATTGCCATGCACCACCTACAAACAAACTATCGCCAAGGCAAATACTATCGGTAAACAAGGTGGGTGAGGTAGTGTCATTAACCGTAACGGTAAATGTGCAGCTATCCTTATTTCCTGAGGCATCTGTTGAAATAAATGTATTGGTTGTTGTTCCAATAGGAAAAACCGAACCTCTGGGCAAACCTGCTGCTTGGACAACACCAGCGCCTTCAATTTCAATTAGAGCGTACCTTGTTGCTGTTGGCCCATAGTCATACCAATCTCCAGTAGTGGCAAGCTCCAAATAGTCCTCACCATCACCAAAGTTATTGGGTTCACCACTATGAAAATTGAAATAGGGTAAAACTTCGCAATTGTCAAATTTCCAAGTTCCCTCAGTTTCTTCATCTGTACCTGCTATCCAAACATAACCATTGGTTGCTGCAAATAAGGAATCGTTTAAAGCTGCCGAAGTAATCTTTGCCAAATGCCCACCAAATGAAGCTGCTGCTGTTTTAGCCATCAGGTATGTCATAGTTGATGATGATTTGTAATACCTGGTACTGCCGTTTTGATATACCATAGTATAACCTGAGGGAGTAAGTGGCGGACACGGTTCTGCTGAAGTAGGCATGTTGTAACAAACTTTAGCTCCACATTGGCCTGCATCATTACTAACTACAATATCTCCGGGGCAAGAAACCACTGGTGCCTCTGTATCATTTACCGTTACCGTAAAAGAGCAGGTATCTGAGTTTCCACCACCATCAACTACAACAAACTTGTTAGTTGTAACACCAACCGGGAACAAACCACCGCTGGTAATACCTTCCAATTGCTGGATACCACCCATTTTCAAGCTGATGTTATCAAGAGTTATTGTTTGAAAATCTTGAGTAACATCATTTGTAAATCTTACACAAACCATTTGTCCTGATAATGATTGTAAAACCGATGTAATATCAAATGATCTGGCGTTTGGTCCCACTTGTAACAGTGAATCACCAGGATTAGTAGAAAAAACTTCATGCACTGGGTTCATAGCAGAATCTAAAATCTCTACTTTAAACTCCTGACCTGGATCAACAAATGCGGTATGGAAATTTCTAATTCTGTCATCCCAACTTATTATAGCATTTGAAACTACAGGAGGAACAATAAAGGGTTGCGACATTAGGTGCAATGAAGGACCACCCTGATCAGAAATTACGTCATAGGAACCAGAAATTGGAGGGAGAACAGAAGCTCCTACGACAAAGCTTATTGGAATGTAAGAACCATCATTAATTACCGTGACTGCACCTTGTCCTGCCGAGTTTGAAACCATCCAACCCGTAAAGTCCCCGGTTTCAAAATCTCCGTTCACAATATATTCCGTTTCAATGCCACCAGTTCCGCAGTTGTCTGTAGCACTTACGGTGTAGGTAACGGTAGCTCCACATTGGCCGGGGTCATTGCTGGTTGTAAAATCTCCAGGGCATGAAATTACCGGGCTAATAGTATCCTCAATAGTAACTATGGCATTACAAGAACTAAAATTTCCTGCTGCATCAAATACCGTAAGGGTTACTGTATCGGTTCCAACATCTGCACATGTAAATACCGTTTTATCAACGTAAAGTGAGTCAACTCCACAATTATCGGTGCTTCCGCCATTCACATCAGCTGCTGTAATAGTGGCTGTTCCAGCGGCATTTAAGTACACCGATATATTTTGACATACCGGGTTGGGAGCAACAGGATCCGGATGAACCACAATACCGGCACAAGCCCCGGCTGATGAACATCCGCCTTCTCCCCTTACGTAATAAGTGGTTGAGCTGTTTGGCGATACTATAATTGAGGTACCAGTACCTATTGGGGTGCCTCCACAACTATTGGTGTACCAATGCCAGTCTGTAGCATCGTTCAGGTTTCCAGCAGTAATGCTGAGTGTTTGTGGGTTACAGGCACCGCTGGTGCTCAGTGTAGGAACATCGGGTTCGTTGCAACTCGAAAACCCTGTTACACAGAAGTTATCAAATCCAAATTCCTCTGTCCCATCGCTGTTATGCTGTAAGCGAACTTGTAATGTACTTCCCGAGGCAGCAAAGCCATAGGTAAAAGTGCTTAAAGCGTTGGTTAAGGTTGTTCCTGCTGGATCAGCTATTCCGTTAAGATCTGCATCTTGCCTGAGGTGTCCACCAACTATCGGAGTGTCTCCATAAAATGCTCCTACTGTAGTCCAGGCACCAGCATCCATTTTGTATTGAATCAATAAATAGTCATCTGGTTCCCAATTTGTCAGAGTACTTACGGCAAGGTTTACAGCAACGGTAAAGCTATCCAGAGAAGTAGCAACAAAAGGGTTTAGAAGCATTTCACCAATACTTAATGGGTTTGGATTAGATGGTTCATACACGTCTTCACTTGCCCAAATAAAGCTACCCGTGGCGCCTGTTATAGCCGCGTTATGGCTCGGGTGAGCTCCTCCACTGGCATTGTAACGTTCCCAAAAGTTATTACTGGCATCATTAAACTGATAAGCGGCATATCTTACACCATGTCCATCGGTTTCAAAACTCTCGCAATACGGTAGGTTTTGAGCTGCCTGTAAAGAGGCATCTATGCTAACCTCCCTTGTGTGGAAGTTACTTCCCGAACCATCAGAAACCTGAAATTGTATAGTACGGTTTTGTAAGGAAGGATCAGAGCCATCAAAATTTGTATAAGTAACTGAGCGAAGCAAAGTTTGGTACTGGGCCAAAGTAGCTGTGCCACTCAGGGTTAACGTATTACCTGCAAAAACTCCGGTAACACCAGGTTGAATTACAAAATCCAAAGCATCTTCAGTGGCATCAAAACCCTGAATGATTACAATTGTAGCTCCTGTGATATTGTCATTTTCATGATCGGTAATGGTAATGGTGTTTGAGATGGTTTGTGGCCCACTACCTTCCACATAATTTAATGTGCTGCCTTCTATGTTAGCCAATACAGGCGCATGATTTACAGGAACACTGCCACTAACGCAGATGTTATCAAAAATAATTTCTTCGCTTCCACCTTGCTGATCAATTACAACTCTAACATTTAGGTTTGTACCCGACCCTGTAAAGACAAATTGAAAATTTTGAAGTGCAGCAGTTAAAAAGCTTCCAGCCGGATCTGCCGTTCCATTTAAATTTGCATCCTGGCGCATATGGCCTCCTGATGAATTGTCGCCATAAAATGCACCAACTGTAGTCCACCCGCCATTATCAAAATTATACTGAACTAATATGGCATCATTTGTTTCAAAACTATTACCACTTGCATTATTACTTACACCTAACAATACGTCTATAGTAAACTGACTTAAGCCAGTTGCTATGGTTGGAGATAACACTAATGTTGCTTGTGGTCTTGTGGGAAGTCCGGTGGTACCAGCAGCCCGAGCGTCCTCAGATGCCCAGTAATAACTTCCATTTACGCCAGAAACAGCATCGCTATGGCAGCTGGGTTTAGTGTTTGTTCTTATAAAGAAGTCGCATCCCTGAACAAAAGTGTTAGAGGTATATCGAGTGCCTTCGCCATCGGTTTCAAAGCTTTCACACATTGGCAATGCTATTGGTGCATTTACAGTGGGTGCAATGCTAATGTTACGGGTTTGGTAGTTGCTATTGCCACCATCGCTTACTCCAAACCTAATGGTGCGAGTAGCTATGCTAGGGTTTAAGATATTGGTATTTTTATATTTTACACTTCGTAAGGCTGACTGATATTGTGCCGCTGTAGCAGTACCTGTAAGGTTTAATGTATTACCTGTTTGAGATCCTGTGATACCCGATTGTGGGGTAAATGACAATACATCAGCACCGGCCTCAAAGCCTACCGCTACTTCTACCTTAGCTGAAGTAATGTTGTCATTCTCGCTATCTGTAACGGTCATTGAATTTGTAACCTGAGTAGCGGGATCACCTTCAGTATAGTTTATAGCAGAACCTTCTATGGATGCAAGAACTGGAGCGTTGTTTACGGTAACATCTCCAACTACTTTTACAAGGTCAAAAGCTATTTCTTCGGTACCTCCGTTCACATCAACCACAATGCGGATGGACAAGTTGGTACCAGCACCCGGAATATTAAAAGTATAATTATTTAATACTCCATTATTGAGAACAACGATACCTGTTGGGGGTACGGACGTTGGGTTATTGTCTGTATCAATCCTAAATGGACCGGAAACAGTACCTGAATATGGATCTCCTTGAAAAACACCAGCATTGGTATAGCTGCCGCCATCAATTGAATATTGAACCAATATTACATCGCTAATCTCAAAGCCATCTCTGGGGGTGCCAAATTTTATGGATACCTTTAAGTTTGATAAACCACTTATACTATGGTTTACAAAGGTTACCAGGCCGGGGCCTCCACCATTTGTGCCATTATCTACATCCTCTCCGGCAAAAAACCAGGTTCCATCAACACCAGTGATGCCGCTTCCAAAACATGAGGGAGTTGAAGATACTCTATCGAAGAAATCATTACAAGTACCTCCTCGATTTGAGTTGTACCGGGTAACTTCTCCATCTGTTTCAAAGCTTTCAGAAAAGACCGTTGTTTGTGCCGTAAGCCACAACGAGCTAGCCATGAAAGCCACAATTAAACTTAATAATTTTGTTTTCATTTTAAATATAAGGTTATGGCTGCACGATGGATATCGTGCAGCCTGGTTAAATAGGGTTAAGACCTAAACAGCTCACTAAAGAGCTCTTATAGCAGAAACTTAGTTACGAGAAGGAAAAGTTCCCTGTAATGCTATAATGAAATTTACACAGCCAAAGGGCTGTACATTGTTATGTGGCAGCCCTCCTCCGTTACTGGAAACAATGTTTGCTTGCATTACAGCTGACTGAGCAGAATCAATATATAGGTCATTTCCCGCTGTTCCAAAAGCTCTGGCTGTTGTTGGATCAGTATTATCACCAGCTGTATTGGCCGCATGAATTTGATGATTATGGTTTGGCATTTGGTTAACCGTAAGCATTTCGCTTTCTGCCCCACCCTTTTGTCCAAGCTTTCTTGTACTCAGACCAGGTCCTTGGCCCGGATGTATAGCTACCCTGCCTCTTAAGTCAGGTAGCGCAAAGGTGGTACGACCATCACCACCATAGGTTGTGCCCAATAAGGAAAACAAGGCTTGATTTTGTGAAATTGGTAAAAGTTGGCCGTCACAGAGGGCCCAGCCTCGTGGGGCAAAGTTGCCGCCAAACATTACAATTTGTGCTAAAAATGGATCCATAGTAATAATTTTATTAAGTTGATTAGTATTGAAAATTGGGTGCCTTTGCGCTAATCAGTACAGAAGCACGATAAAAATTGAGCAGAAATTTCAATTACGCTCTAACTGCGACTAGGATATACTCCTTCAAGAGCTATAATGTAATTCACACACTCAAAAGGTTGCACATTGTTATGTGGCTGACCACCGCCATTTGAAGATATTATCTCATTTGGCATAGTAGTACCTTGAGCGCTGTCTATGTAGAGGTCATTTCCTGCAGTTGCAAATGCCTTTGCCTGGGTAGGGTCAGTATCGTCTCCTCCGGCATTAGCCGCATGGATTTGATGATTGTGAGGAGGCATTTGTGCTGAACTAAGGGTTACTGTTTCCTGGCCTCCCCTTTCACCAAGGGAATAGCTGGAAAGTCCTGGTCCGCGGCCAGGGTGAATTGATACACGGCCTCGCAGATCTGGCAGAGCAAATGTGGTTCTACCATCGCCACCATAAGTAGTTCCTAAAATTGAGAAAAGTGCGGTGTTTTGCGAAATAGCGATAAGCTGGCCATCGCAAAAAGCCCATCCTCTGGGGGCGAAATTTCCACCGAACATCATGATTTGTGCAATAAATGGATTCATAAGTAATTAATGGTTTAGTTAATAAAAGATAATTTGTCATCTAGTAGAATATTCATTTTTAGTCTATTAGATTGTCCAAATTTAGATTTATGAAAAGGGGTTTTATGACACTAATGTCTCCTATTTGTGTACTTATGTCTCATTGGAACGAGTCAAATAAATCTATCGGACAGGTAAAAGTCCTTCTCTAAAACAATTTGAAAAGTCCCGTTTGGGCAGCAGCAGCCACCTCAGAAGGTTCATTTTTCCAAATTCACTTTTTAGTACTGTGTAGATAAATGGTACCGTTTCAGTCCTTGCTTCTCTTCCCAGTGCAGCAGGCAGGATCAAAGAATTTTACCCTGTTGGTTTAAACGCCCCAGGCAGTAATTACAATTTTTCTTTCACCTCCATAATTGCGGTGTTCGCACAGATAAATACCCTGCCATGTGCCCAGAGCCAGCCTTCCATTGCAAATTGGAACTTGTACCGAAGCTCCCAAAAGAGAGGCCTTTATATGTGCCGGCATATCATCCGAGCCTTCAAAAGTGTGTTTATAGTAAGCTTGATTTTCGGGAATCATTTTGTTGAAGTGCGCTTCAAAATCATGGCGTACAGTGGGGTCTGCATTTTCATTGATGGATAATGAGGCCGAAGTATGTTGAATAAAAACCTGCAGCTGCCCGGTTTTAACCTCCTGTATCTCCGGAATTGCCTTTATAACCTCGTTGGTAATAAGATGAAAGCCTCTTGGGTAGGGCTTCAAACGCAAACTTGCCTGGAATAACTTCATCCATCAAAAATAACTATTGGAGGTATTAGGTTATGGCATATGATGCTTTTTACCTTTACAGGATGAAGAAATCGGGCTCGGCAGATTTACCCCTCCATTACGGAAAAGTACCCGCCTGGCTGCATCAGCGTATGGCACGTTTGGGTGAAGCTGTGGTTGAGGCCGTAATTTTGGAGTATGGTAAGGATGAGGTTTTAAGAAGACTTAGCGATCCCTTTTGGTTTCAAAGCCTTGGAGCCGTAATGGGCATGGATTGGCACTCATCGGGAATTACCACCTCTGTAATGGGAGCTTTAAAAAAGGCGATTAATCCACGTTCAAAAGAACTGGGTATTTACATTACCGGAGGGAAGGGAAAACACTCCCGAGAAACGCCAAATGAACTATGGAGAATTGGCGAACAAACGGGTTTAGATGCCAACAAACTTATCCGAAGTAGTAAACTAAGTGCAAAGGTGGATAACACCGCCATACAGGATGGATTTCAGATCTATATGCACAACTTCATCTTAACAGATACCGGAAACTGGACCGTAGTGCAGCAAGGCATGAGCGATGCCAGCGGAATGGCCAGACGCTATCATTGGCATTCCGCCAACCTTCAGTCTTTTGTAGAAGAACCTCATACAGCTATTCATGGCGCCAATCAGGGATTAATAATGAACCTGACTTCCAGGGATGCCTCCAAAACAAGAGGGAGCCTTATGGAGATGTCTAAGGAAAATCCTGATTTGATGCTCAAGGAAATCCGCAAATTGGTGATGCCCAATCACCATGAGGTAAAGGCCAAGGATGTGGACTTAAAAAGATTGGGAGCTATTTTATGGCTTTCGCAAGAGAAACAGCCCAAGGACTTTGAGGAGTTACTGTTACTTCAGGGGCTTGGTCCGCGCACACTTCAATCCCTAACCTTGGTAAGTGAGGTTATTTACGGAACTCCATCCCGATTTAAGGATCCGGCCAGATTTGCATTTGCCCATGGCGGAAAAGATGGCCACCCCTTCCCTGTTCCCGTTAATACCTATGACGAAACCCTGAGTGTGCTCAAAACCGCTATTAATAAGGCCAAAATTGGAAATACTGACAGGCAGCAAGCCATTGCCAGTTTATCTAAAATTGCCAAACAAGCCGAGAGTAGCTTTATCCCCAATGAAAATTTTGATCAGGTAATTGAGCGCGAAAGAAAAAATTCGTGGAAATATGGAGGGAAAACTGTTTTTGGACCAGCCAAAAAACCAAAAGGTGATACAGATCAGCTGAGGTTGTTTTGAACTAATTTACATTTCGGCCGTTTTAAACTTCTAAATTCAATACTATATGATCACCGCCCTCCTTCAGTTTTTGGTTTCATCCGCCACTGTATTTTTTGCCGGAAAGTATATGACGAGAGTTTATGTTAAGAGTTTCAATAATGCGATGTTGGTGGCTTTAGCCATTACCTTTTTAAACTTTTTGGTGGGATGGTTACTTACATTTTTCCTCCATGTTGCCACTCTGGGTTTATTTTGGATTACGGGCTTGTCATTCATTATCTCCATAGTGGTTAATGCCATAATTATAGAAATCATAGACCAGCTAAGTATAAACTTTGAGACCAAAGGTTTTTCTGCATCACTCTGGCTTGCTGTATTACTTGCACTGGCCAATACCATTGTATTTGCTATCCTTTAATCTGCCGGCCTTACAAACATTTCAACTTTGTTTACAAGGCCATTTCCCAGGGGGAAGTAAAACCCAAAGAACATTGCCATACCAAGACTGAAGTTACGCTCATTGAAAAACTGATCCAGGAGGTTATTTGGATAGGCATAGGAGGTTTGCAGTGCATATCCTCCAAATTCAAGTAAACACATACTTATAAGGCCATAAGCGTATTGCCTGTGCCAAACCTGATTTCTCAGTACAATGGATATTGGAATCATATACAGCCAATACACGGTAATGATTTGCCACCAATATGTAAAGCGGGCTATCTCGGCCCAGGCACCAAACCAGTTCATTATGGTACCCCAAGCTCCGTAACAAACCATGTAGATTATGATCTTACGTGGCTCAATACTTTTAAGCTCTTCTATAATCCATTTTAATTCCTTGCTCATTTTAGCAAAATCAATTTAGCGTACTAAGAAAGTAAATTTCATCCGCTAATGTTTAAACTTTGATTGTATTTTGGATTAACACAGTGTTTTGAAAAAAACACTTCCAATTGTTGCTTACTTTGGCGGTATGGATTTGAACACTATACGCTACAAAAAACCCATTTACCCTGTAAACTCCAGGCTTGGGAGTTATCTTACAAAGCATGCCCGGGATACCCTTATACCTATTGAATATTCAGATTTGATGCGGTATGAGCATCTTATTCCTATTCTGGATGAAAACGATAATCCTACATTTTGGAACTCAGTATTGTATGGTCATTCGGAAATGCAGGAGGTTTATAGCCAGTTGGTGGATCTTTATCAATTGCTAATTGCCGATGGTGGCCATCTGAACTACCTTAAAGTTGACAGGGTGGATTTTTGTGCCTATGGAAACTCACAACCATTCAGAATTAAAATTCTTAATCAGATAAACGATAACTACGATTACTATTACATCAAAAAAGCGGATGCCTCAAGGGTATATGGGCTAGAGCTCGAGCACTTCCTCTCCCCTAACAAAATCAACTACATCTATCACAACAACACTCTTGTGGAGGAACATATTATTGGAATTCCTGGTGACGATTTTATGGAGCGCATGGAAAGGCTCAATACCGGACACAATGAAGTAAGACTTGCCAAGGAATTTGTAAAGTTTAATGAACGTTGTTTTGTTCGGTTGCTTGGAGACATGCGTGCCTACAATTGGGTGGTGGTAATCAATCAGGATTTTGATCAGATTCAATATAGAATCCGGTCTATTGATTTTGACCAACAATCTTATGAAGGTCGACATCGTATTTACCTCCCTCAGTTTTACAAGGAAAACCTCGCCTATGTGCAGCTTACGCAGAGAAATATGGCCATAGAAACTGCACAACAGTACGTAAATGAAGAACAGGCCCTTCTCCGCAAGCGCTATAGGCTCGCTGAAAATCAAATAATAGAACTGCTGTCTATAATGAAGCAGGATAAGATCTCAAAACCCTCACATGTAAAAATGCTGGGACGTGAGTTATGCAAGTTTTACGCAGATGAGGAATTTCTGAAATTAAAATCCATGGGAGCTATACTTGAAAGAAATATACGGGTAAGACTAAAGCTTTAGCTTTCAGCATCTCCCTGCTCATCACCTGGTGTTTCCTTAGATTTGCTCTTTGTGAAAATCCGCATAAAAATATTCTTCCCTTTATGGTGGCTTGAATGCTCATCAGGTGGATTACCTATTAAATAACCCAGGGGTTTTGTTGAATCTCCCCCATCAAAGATCACTTTAAAGATTGCCAATAACGGAATGGCAAATATCATCCCCAATGTTCCTAAAACCATTCCGCCAATAAACAACCCAAGTATAGCGGCAAACGGATTTATACTAAGTTGGTTACCCATAATATTGGGTGTAATGAAATTTCCTTCCAAGGTTTGGATAAACCAAAAAACGAGAAGCACACCTAATGGATACCACAGTGAATCTTTAGTTACCAAGGCAAAGGCTATAGGCAAGATGGATCCTATAAAAATCCCGATATAGGGTATTATTGTTAAGATGGCTGCCAAAACCCCAAAAAATATAGCATGCTCAATTCCAAGCGCCATGAGCCCAACGGTATTGAGTACCGCAATAATTAAGATCACTAAAAATAATCCCAGGATATAATCCATCACCACCTTACGAATACCGGTAAGTGCGTGTTTTAACCTTCCATGATTCTGGGTTTCAAAGATTTTAAAGAGAAAAGACACTAAAAAACTACGATAGTATAGAAAAAAGAACAAGGCGATTAAAAACAGTAAGAATCCTGAGAAAAAGCCCGCTGTGGCAGAAAGTGTACTTCCAAAAAACGATGAACTGTTTTTCAGGAAGTTGGTTACTCCATTTTTGAGATAGTCTGTTTGTTCGGTTGGTTGTACACCAAATTGGCCTTCAATAAAACCCGTAATATCATCTATAAGCTCGGCTGTTTTCTCTTCTATGGTATTGAGGTCAGATGCTATGTTGCTAATCTGCCCGGAAAAAAACCAAAACAGAGCACTTAAAACAATGAATACCAGTAAAATGGATAAGGTGGTGCTCAATGCCCTCGGCATACGCAGTTTCTCCATTCTGGCGGCCAAGGGAGTAAGAAGCAGGCCCATTACCAGCGCAGCCAATAGTGGGTTGAATATCGATCTGGAAATGATGATGATATACACTGTTAGCACCAGGGAAGCCAGAACAAAGAAGTACTTCATGTACCCTGGAATTCCCTCTTCCAATTCTTTGAAATTAATTTTCATTTTTAATTCTTACTTATTTTTTAGACTAGCGGACAAGTAATTGAAGGCTTGTGAGAATACGGCAAAACCTTCCACACATTTAGCAAAAGTGAGCTTATTTTCCATCCTTAAAGATAAAATACTAAAGATTTGTTCCGCCTTACCTCAAATATTTTCATGCTGTCAAATCTTTATTTTTGAAAAAAAAAGGAAGATGCCCAAATTACTACTGGCTTTGATGTTTTCGGGAATACTAATGGCTCAGCCACAATTAGAATCTTTTAACTCGGGCACATCCTCATCACTGAGAGGATTATATGCTGTTTCAGAAAATATATGCTGGTCCAGCGGATCGCAGGGCACGGTGCTAAAAACCATGGATGGCGGGCAAAACTGGATTAATGTTTCTCCGGATGGGTTTGACAGCTTACAGTTTAGAGATATTCACGCTTTTAATAAGGATACAGCTCTGATTTTATCTGCCGGCTTGCCAGCTTTTATACTAAAAACAACAGATGGCGGTAAAACATGGAAGACTGTTTACCAAAATAACATGATTGGGGTGTTTTTTGATGCCATGGATTTTTGGGATAAAAAAAATGGAATGGCTTTTAGTGATGCCCGGGATAAAAAGTTACTTATCATAAAAACTACGGATGGCGGAGAAACTTGGAATGAAATTCCCAAATTGAGTTTACCGGATGTGGACTCCGCCCAGGGAGGCTTTGCTGCATCAGGAACCTGTCTCAGAGTGTTTGGCGACAGTTCCGTGATTATTGGATTGGGCGGATCTACGGCTTCTACCCTTTTGTCAGATAAGCGCGGTGATAGTTGGAAAAAAGGCAAAGCACCTATTGACTCAGGAAGCCCTGCCAGCGGAATATTTTCATTCGATTTTAAAAATGATAAGGAAGGTTTTTGCGTGGGAGGCAATTATACCGGAGACTCTGCCACCACCAATAGTGTAGCCAAAACAATCGATGGTGGTAAAAGTTGGCAATTAGTTAAACATTCCGCGATTTCCGGGCTTTATAGATCCTGTATATGCTACCTTAGTAATGATACTTTAATCGCAACAAGCAGAACGGGAATTAGTTATTCTTTTAATGGTGGCGCAGACTGGAAAAGCCTTTTGGGAAGCTTCTACACCTGCTCTGTGGCAAACCGGGTAATTTGGTTGTCCGGGCCAGATGGAACACTGGCTAAACTGTCATTTTAAGTAGAACAGGCCGGCTGTGTTATTTTTATATATAGCTACACTGGTGAGGTAATGAAATATGCTAAAAAAATATTATCAATGTCTTATAATATAGTTATTTTCACGGCTTAAGTATGTAGAATTAATTTTAATATAAATACTTGTTTACAAGTGTTTTGTGTAATTCTAGATTGAAATTATAAACACAAAAACTAGTAACCAAAGGTGTTGGTTTCAAAATTGTAAGAAAATCATGATTCAACTTCAGTATGTTTTTGAAATAATACTACGTTTATTTAAATCAAGATCATTGGTGCAAACACTAACAGTTTCAAAATATTATCTGAAGTGAGATGATAGGAATTATGGAAACAGATAAGCAGATAATTCAGGGAGAAGTGGAAAACATGCGCAGGAAGCAGAGCTTCATTGACAGCATGATTGAACAAACTGAAGATCATATACTGGTTGTTGGTAAGGATTTTAAAGTTTTGGCCATTAACAAGCTGTACCAAAGCGAATTTATTCGCAGATATGGCAGAACCCTCAATGTTGGTGAAAATGTGCTTGACTTTTTGGACAGCTATCCCATACACAGGGCTAAGATGCATGAGCTGCTGAGTTCAGCACTCAAGGGCACCAAAACGGTTGTAGACAAGTATAAATCCGTTGATACTTCGGCAAATGGAAGCCCTATTTATTACCAGATGCAACAATTGCCCATTTGGGGAGACAACAATGAAGTTGTAGGTGCGGCACTGATGTTTAGAGACATCACTCACAAGGTAATAACAGATGAAAAGATAGAGTACGTAATTCGTCATACTGCAAACCTTACAGAAGACGAGTTTTTTAGCGACCTCACCCTACAGATGCACAAATTGTATGGTGCCAACCACATATTTGTAGGCCTTTTAAACAAAGACACCAATACCATCAGCACGAGGGCACACCGTAAGGATGGCGAAATAGCAACCGATTTTACCTATGCTGTAGAGGATACTCCTGATCAGGTTGTACTGCAAAAAAAAATATTTCAGGCTTTTGAATCAGTACAGGATGTTTTTGAGGATGACCAAAAACTAAAACACTGGAAAGCGCACAGCTTTTGGGGCATTCCTATATTTTCACCCAGTACGGGAGATTGTTTGGGGTTATTTGTAATGATTCATAACTCGCCACTCACTGAGTTTCCTAACAGTGATTATTTATTTAATGTAATTGCCTTACGTGCAGGAGCAGAAATTGAGGCTCTGCAAAATATGGCCACACTAAAAGCCCATGACAGGCAACTGTTGGATATAACTCATAACGTACCGGAGGTTATATATGAGTATATCACCGGTGAAGATCCAAAATCCAACCGATTTACCTTTGTTAGCAGGGCTGCCGAAGAGATTTATGAAACCAGTATTGAGGAACTTTATAAAAATCCTCAGGTTGTGTGGAAATCCATCCATGCTGACGACTATGAAGGTTTTGTAAAAGGCATTGAATCATGCTCCAAAGAACTTAAAACCTTCCATTGGACGGGTAGATTGGTAGGACGGAATTCCTTTAAACTTCGATGGGTAAAGATTACAGCAAAGCCTCAGCGCTATGGAGATGATAAACTGAAGTGGCACGGTGTAATAGATGATATTTCCAGAATAAAGTACATCGAGCAGGAATTGATTTATGCAAAAAAAATAGCTGAAGAGTCTGCCGCTTCCAAAGAGGACTTCCTGGCTATTATGAGCCATGAGATACGAACACCCCTCAATGGCATTGTAGGTATTACAGATATAATGGTGGATGAAGCCACTCCTGATCAAATGGAGTATCTGAACTTACTTAAGTTTTCCGCGGAAAACCTAATGACTTTGATTAACAATATTTTAGATTTTAGTAAGCTAAATGCCGGGAAAATTGAAATCTCAGAAACCAAGGTTCATCTCAAGCTATTATTGAAAAACCTTGAACATGCTCACTCCTTCCGGGCAAGAGAAAATGGCAATGAGCTCAGTTTCATTGTTGATCCACAAATACCCGACACAATACTGGGGGACGACATGGTTCTTTTACAAATCCTTAATAATTTGATCGGAAATGCCGTGAAGTTTACCCGTTCAGGCAAGGTTGAATTGGTACTGAAAGTTATTGAGCAATCAGATCAGATCATAAAAATAAGATTTGAAGTAAACGATACGGGGGTTGGCATTTCAAAAAGCGACCTAAACGTTATTTTTGATAAATTTCAACAGCTTGGCGATAAAACACAACAAGCTGGTGGAACAGGATTAGGACTGGGGATAGCAAAAATGCTTACCACCGCGCTCAAGTCTGATCTGGAAGTGAAAAGTAAACTGGGCAAAGGCACGAGCTTTTACTTTACCATTAAATTTAAAAAATCTATTGAAGACTCTTTGGAGAATAAGCAGATTATTACTCCGATCAGCAATGCCTCTACCCCTCAGAATATCAAATTATTACTGGTTGAGGATGTTGTGGAGAATAAGGAAATGCTCGTACGGTTTCTAAGTAAGTCTGGAAACTTTAGTGTTGAAACAGCTTCGGATGGTATTGAGGCAGTTGAAACTATTAAGGATAATGATTATGATATTGTATTAATGGACTTGAGGATGCCCATTATGAATGGAAGAGAAGCAGCAGGCATAGTACGTGGGTGGAATGATTTGAAGTATAAAAACCTGCCTATAGTGGCTCTTACGGCAGATAACTTTGATCTTACTGCCGAACCTAACTTTTCGGACTTTATTCAGAAGCCTTTTTCTCCGCGTGAGGTACAGTCTAAAATCATAGACATCCTATCTAAAAAATAGCCTTTTAAAATAAAAACCCCCGATGCACTTAGGTACACCGGGGGTTCTTTATATTGTAAAATCAGATTCTTACAGCGAAAGCCTGGCTATTTTACCAACAACCATTTTTGACGTCCCACTACCTTTCCACTCTTATCAGATACTTGAATCCAGTACATACCGGCCTCGGTATTTTTAAGATTAAAGGTTTGGTTTCCTTCCGTTAGGCTAGCTGAATAAACGGCACGTCCACTTCCATCAAAAACCAAAACATCCATTTCGTCATTAAACTGTCCTTCAATTTTGAATTGTCCGTTACCAGGGTTTGGATATACTCTAAACTGAGGGCCTGCGTCAACTATTTCGTCCTGACTAAGCGGGCTTACATTTGAGTTATCTATACGATACACTCCCCTGGCTGTGTGATCTACAAACCAAATCTGGCCATCAGGTCCTACTTTTATTCCTCTGATGTCACTCGGTGAATGTGGTACTTTGATACGGCCAATTTCAGTAATTGCAGGACTATTGGAAATGTCAAAAATGATGATCTCTCCGGTGGCATTGTCGCCAACTACCATCCTATCACCATAAACATCAATACCGCAAGGCTTTTGCACATTGGCAGTAAGTACGTCCCATTGTACGTTTTCCATCTCCCACCTTTCAGCTAAAGGCTCCAGATTAAATGATAAATCTCTTTTCTTGTTACCGGATCTGGTATCCATACGCAACAAACGACTATTCCCATTGTCGCAGATGTAAAGCATTTTATCGCTTTTATCCATCACCATATGAGCTGGTAAGTTCGGATCGCGACTTACAGTAACTTCTTCATAAAAATGTACCATACCATCATCGTGATAAGCATTTCCAGGACCATGGTCCAATGCAAAATCATATCGCACTATAGTAGAGTTAAAACCATCAAACAGCCAAAATACATTGGCTGTATCAGCGGCTATACCCATACCGTAAGGGCTTTGGTGCAGCATATCCAAATGGCTGCCATTGGTGCCAGGACCGTGATTTACCGCGTAAATATTAAAGTCGGAAGACCAAAGAGAAGGTCCTGTAAACGGAACAGTATTGTGATTGGCACTAAATACATTGGCAGAAGTGGCCCAATCCCCTGTTTCACTAAATGCTAATGCTGACGGCAAAGACATAAAGTGCCAGGCATTACCATCCTTCTTTACCTTGAAGCTTTGATTGGCTTGACCTGCATTTAAAAAAGTAACAGTGTTACCACCAGAGTTTTCAGTTCCTTCATTAATCACCCAAAGCTCCATTTCAGAGTTGGTTTCTGCAGGATTAAAATCTAAATCGTTCGGACTTATAAGTCCATTAGCAACAGTACCAATGGTTGTAAACACATTACTTGCAGAATCAGTAATGTAAGGGTCAAGAGATTGGGCATTGGCCAGCTGCAAAACACTCAGAGCAGCACATAGAGATAATACTTTCTTCATTTATTGTGGGTTTTTGACAAAAATAGAAGGCAGATTACTTAAATTTAGTCATCTACCTTTCATTTAGTGACTTTCTATATTCCACAAATTTAAAGTTTTTAAAACGGAGATGAGAAAAGTACTACTGGCATTGCCTACACTAAATAATTAGCTAGTGATGAAAAATATCGGACTACTACGGCTTGTATCTCTCTTAATGCTCACGTTTTGAATCACCTTCCTCAACTTTGAAGATTTGAGTGTGTAGGCTAACCGGAAGGCTTATACTCTAATACTTCTTGGAATGACTGTGCTGGCCTATTCCCTTTTTACAAAAAAGACATCTGGAAATAAAAGTTGACTTTGGGGTTGGACTTTTTTGCCGGTCAGGCGCGAGTTTCATTGGGTGATTCCCAAATTCAGTTCGTGACTTCCCGGTCTTACAAGGCTTTACTTCGAAAATTGATCTTTCAGAAATTAAGCATAATGCCCAATGAGCATTTTTTCAGCAATGACCAGGCATCTCTTTCACATAGAGATTTTTAGACATCACTGAAGTTAGCAGAAACCACTGGCTCTAAAAAATAAAACCCGCAAGGCTTTGCTCGTTTTGACTGGGCGGTGTACCGCAAGCGCAAGGGGCTTAATAAACTCCAGGCCATACTGGACTATGACGGGCTGCTGCATGTATTTTGCCAAATAACCGAAGGAGCTACTTTATAAAAATATACATTTGGGACAGCTAAGTGATTGGCCCACAGACAGGATTGTGGCCAGTCGTAAACGTTTTAGACAGCTATGAGTCTTTGAATTAAAAAACCCTGTACTATTATCTTCGAGGTAACCCACTCCCATAGCACTTTCTCATAAAAATCTTACATTTAGGCAATGCTTTTCCTGAAATTCAACCATTAACAACTAAAAACAAGCCTTATGACTATAGATTTTGACAAGCTGGATACAGACGAGCTACTCTACAAAACCATCAAATTGGCAACAGACCAAGCTCCTTATGGTACAGGTAAAGTTCTTGACTATGTTATTTCCAGTGTCTTTTTTCCCAATCTTGAGGTAGATGATGATCAGGCGGTGTGGGATATGATTGAGGGGGAAATGACCAAGATGGTTGAGAAAAAAGTGGATGATGCCGTTCAACAAATGTTGGGAGACATGGTTGGAGGCAGCATGATAAGAAGGCTGCGGGCCTTTGGAAACCTTTTTCGGCAACTGGCCTACATCAATAATATTCAAGAAAAGAAAATGCATTTGGCTGTGCTGACCAATGCCGCCAATGATCTGATGGCAGACATCAACAATGTACCTCCCCTGTATTTAATGGATGCCGCCAAGTTTCTTAAGATACTGGCAGCGACTCACATCGCCACCATTATGGAGCTTAAAGGTTTGGAGCCGGATAGCTACAAGCATCAGTCTGCACTTAATAATATGGCCATTCTCTACTCCGATACAGCCGCTGGTATGTTTCACCGCTCTTTTGCCTGGCGTATGAGTATGATTGGAGAAGGTAAGGGTGTACTCTATGAATGGGATAGTAAACAGGAAAAGACGTTTGGGGAAGCGTTTCAACCAGATAAAAAAGTGGTTAATATATCCGTAAAGGATAAATATGCGAATGATAGCTGGCAGTATGGTGCCGGGCTGGATATCGTTTTTAAAACTACCCCTCCTATTCCTGTAGACGGTGGAATTGTTGAATATGCCACAACTAAAGAGGAGGTTTACAAGGAATTGGACATCTATGTAAAAAAAGTAGAAGCTGAGTGGACTGAAAAATGGAATAAGGCCTTGCTTACGGTAACCAAAGAGTTTATGAATCTGGTAGACTGGAAGGGTCGAGAGCTGGAGTTAAAAGGTGATATACCCCGCCTGTCCAATCAGCTTGTCTTTCCGGTAGCTCCCAGCCAAAGTCAATATCATTCTGCTGGTTCTCTAGAGCGCATAGACCTTTTTCTGGAGCAACAAATGGATCAATTCATAACTTCTGGCCCCCGATATGTACAAACCTATCGTCCACCCATTGCTGGTTTTCCGGGCGATCATCACAATGTTTTTTACCGTGCCGACACTTATGACACCTCCATGGCTTGTATTTATTTTATTGTAAGAGGCGATTTGCAGCGCGCCCGCGATTTAGGTGACGGGCTGGTGCAGGCTATGAACCACGACCCAAAGGGAGAAGGCCGCATAGTAGCCGCCAGTTATGCCAACAGGCTGATTGATCCCAATAAGAATTATGCGACTTCTGTATATGTGCCGGATGGTGGTAGGCGCGATATTGGAAACATGTCTTGGGCCGGTATTGCGCTTACACGTCTTTTTCATGTTACAAAAGCCCATCGCTATTTGCATGCTGCGGAAATTATTGGTCAGTGGATTATCACCAATTGCACAAAAACAGACTCATGGCAGGGATTTACCGGTGGCGAGGATCACTGGGGTAATAAATACGAATGGCGCTCTGTAGAGCACAATACCGATTGTGTTTCATTTTTTGATAACCTTTTTGCCCTAACCGGCAATCCTGTGTGGGAAACTGCCCGCGAAAGCGCCAGAACTCTGGTGAAAGCCTGTATGGTTCAAAACACCTTTTACATCACAGGTACCGGAATCGGTCAGGATCTGAACACTAGCGTAATACCTACAGACTGCCAAAGCTGGGTGAGTTTGGCTCGTGTTAACCCTGAGAGCGATCAAAGCTCCCTCATGTTTATGGGCGAAATGGAAACCACAAGCAAAAGTTTTGTAGGCACTAAGTTCGCCATGGCCGGGTCTGAGATTCAGAATGAAGCAACAGCCGGAGCAGCAATGGCGCTGTGGTTTGCCAGAGACAAAAGCTCAGGTTTTGAAAAAAAGGCACTGGCGTATATGGACAGCCTGGAAAAACAAATTAAAGAAGCACCCAACGGCATTGGCTATGGAGTGGTGGCCACCCCCGCTGAAGTGGCGGAAACAGGTGAAGGACTGGGCTGGCAATACTTCAACTACCTGCATGTGGCCTCCAGTGCCTGGACGGGACTGGCGCTGGCTGGTAAAGACTTGAAAGAGGCCAACCCCTATATGAGTTTACACTGACCTTCTTGCCAGAAAACATCACAGATTTGGAGGTTATTTAGATTGAATATGTTTATTATTTTGATAAGACCATTGAGCTTACTCTTCCTCTAGGCTGCGCTAAATACCTAACCTTTCAAAAGCTTAGCTTCGCCTCAAGATCCAGCCAAGTTTTCTTAATATTTAAAGGAATTTGGAGTTGATATTCAAAAGCCACTAAATATTACCTCTATGTGTTTTTCTGCCGAAGCCAGTTTTATTGCAAGTGCCGCCCTTACCACTTGCGGAGTTGTAGCCATCAGAAAGGCAGAATCCACACCTCAGAAGGTATTTGCAACCATCCCTCTTCTTTTTGGTATTCAACAATTTAATGAGGGCTTGGTTTGGTTAAGTCTTTCCAATTCAAACTATGAGATGTGGGCAAATATCAGTACCCATAGTTTTCTGTTTTTTGCCTGGATTATTTGGCCCATTTATGTTCCTCTCTCCATACGCTTGATGGAAAAAAAGAAGAAACGCAAAATAGTGTTTGATGTATTTCTGCTAATGGGTTTAACGGTATCCTGCATGTTGTCTTATAAATTGTTTTTTAATGGTGTACAAGCCCAAATTGATGGCTATCACATTAGGTATATTATGGAATATAAGTTTGACTACCCTAATCTGGTAGGTGTGCTCTATTTTGTTTCCATTGTACTATCACCCATGGTTTCCAGCATTAAAAAAATGTGGGTTGTAGGCACTCTAATCTTCCTAACCTTCCTCATTACAACGCTGTTTTACCAAGAGTATCTAATTTCCGTGTGGTGTTTCTTTGCTGCTATTACCAGCTTTACAGTACTTTGGATGGTGTATCAGATGAAACAGAAAACCAGCAGGGCTGAATCACAATAAACCCTTGTTTAGTTTTCGGGGTTGAGGCCATAATTGTATTTTTCATGTTCTATTAGCAAAAAGATGTTCACATTCAAAAACTTCAACATTGCAGATTGGTTTTCTTTCTACAGAATAGCCGCTGTTCCACTACTCGCCATTTTATTGATTTTTGATGAGCGTGATTACTTTAAGTGGTTTTTACTACTCAGCTATTCTACCGACATGATTGACGGCATTATAGCGCGCAAACTCAAAATAACCAGTGCCAGAGGTTCACAACTTGATTCTGTAGGAGACCAGCTAACTTTTGTAATGGGATTAATTGGGCTTCTGGTATTTGAATATGCGTTTATAAAAACGCACTATGTACTGATTCTCATTGCATTTTGTCCGTACATCCTACAAATGCTTATTGCCTATGGCAGATATGGAAAGGCCACTGCCTTTCATACTTATCTGGCTAAACTATCAGCACTAATACAGGGGTTATTTATTTTATCGGCCTTGTTTTTTGGTCCCCTAAACTGGTTGTTTTATGTAATGATAGTGCTTGGGCTACTAGAAACTCTGGAAGAAATCACTCTAATATTTCTTTATAAAGAATGGGCTTCGGATATTAAGGGAATTTACTGGGCTTTAAAAGACAAGAGAAGACGGAGAGGAATGAATCAAATAAAATAAAAAGGCATGCGTACCTACCCGCTGTATGTGTTTTTTCTTTTATGCCTGGCAATTCTGATTGTTGATATTATGGCTTTTTACTGGCTACAATCCATTACCAGCCTTATTGCCTCTCCATTTTTACAAAACGCCATCCATATAGCTTTCTGGACGTTTACCATCGGATTAATAGCCTCCATCCTCATTTTAAAAACAAGAATAAGGTACATACACATTGGCCGCAGGCAGCTCTTTATCTCCTACCTCTATGGTTTAGCAGTATCCTCATTTATACCCAAACTTATTTTTGTTATTATAATTAGCGTACTCTACTATACCAACTTTATTTTTTCAGAAAAGGAATCCTTGCTTGTGATTCCGATTATTGGCTTGTTATCCGGATTTCTGCCGTTTTTTACAATTGTGTATGGCGTATTTATTACCCTGTACAGATTTAAGGTTTATAAAATTGAAATACAGTCTAAAACCCTTCCCGCTAGCTTTAATGGTTTGCGTATAGTTCAAATATCCGATTTGCATCTCGGAAGCTTTAACTCCCGATATCACATTTTAGACAGAGCCATAAAAACCATTAACAACCTAAAACCGGATATTATTTTTTTTACCGGAGATTTGGTGAACAACTATGCCTGGGAGTTGAAGGGATGGAGCTCGGTGTTTCAAAAATTATCATCTAAAGCTAAGAAATACGCCATATTGGGTAATCATGACTATGGCGATTATAGTAAATGGAAATCGAAGAAGGCCAAACAGGAAAATCTGGAATCTATAAAGTACTTCTTTACTAAAATTGATTTTGAGTTGCTGCTTAATGAAGCTCGAATACTAAAACGGGCTGAAGATGAAATTGCCATTGTAGGGGTAGAAAATTGGGGCAAACCTCCGTTTAAGCAATATGGTGATTTGCATCAGGCCCTAAAGGAAGTAGTAGATATTCCATTTAAAATACTACTAACTCATGACCCTACCCACTGGAGTGAGGAGGTGGTGTACGATACGGATATTGCACTGACACTTTCGGGGCACACGCATGGAATGCAGGCCGGAATCCGAATTAAATCAAAGGAATGGAGTCCGATTAAATACAAATACAGGCATTGGGCAGGCCTATATGAAATCAATAAACAATATCTGTATGTAAACCGCGGCCTGGGTTGGATGGGATTTCCCGGAAGGTTGGGTATGCGCCCTGAAATTACATTTATAGAACTAAAAGCAAAAGAAGATTAACATCCAATTTCAATTGATTCTGTAATCATTCATAGCGCAAGGCATCAATAGGATTGAGTTTAGCTGCCTTACGGGCCGGGAAATAGCCAAATGCCACCCCTACCAAAGCCGCAAATCCAAAACCTATTAGTATAGAGTAAAGGGCTGTAGGTATATAAAAGTCGGTCACCTTATAAATAATCTGATTGCCAATAACCCCAAGGATAACACCCAAAACACCACCCGTTAAACTCAATACAATGGCTTCAATTAAAAACTGAGTAAGTATGTCGCTTTCTCTGGCTCCAATGGCCAATCGGGTTCCTATTTCGCGGGTACGTTCTGTAACAGAAACCAACATGATATTCATAATACCTATGCCTCCCACCAACAGGGAAATACTGGCTATTGCACCCAATAAAATGGTAAGTATGCCAGTGATGTTTCCCGTTATTTCCTGTAGCTCAATTTGTGTGGTAATGTCAAAATCGTCATCATCCCCACTTTTTATTCTGTGTGACTCCCGCAAGAGTTCGGTTACTTCTATTTCCGCATCTATAATATGATCTTCGCTCATAGCGCTGGCCATAATTACGGTAAAACCTCCGTGATGACCATAGAGTCTGTTTTGAATAGTGGTATAGGGAGCTATAAGCATATCATCCTGATCGTTTCCCATGGTACCCTGCCCTTCTTCCTTTAATAATCCTATTACTTCAAATGGTACTTTGTCAATTCTTATTTTCTGTCCGATAGGATCCACTCCATTAAAAAGTTCCTCTCTTATGGTTTCACCAATAATGCACACCTTTCTTGCAGATTTTATATCTTCTTCTGTAAAAGCCCTGCCCAGGCTCAAGGTTCGGCTTACAATGTCCAAGTAATCCTGAGAGACGCCATAAACTGTTGAGGACTTGTAGCCTGATGGCCCTAATGCCTGAGCCCCTACCGCTACCATTGGCGATAATTTGGGCATCCAGATGGAGTTTTTCTGAAGGATGTCAAAATCCTTTTGATCCAGGGGTCTACCCATTCTTACTTCAAAACCTCCTCTACGCTCGGTTTTTGTTCTTATCATAAGCAGGTTTGTTCCCATGCTCGAAATCTGATCACGCACCTGCATAGTGGCGCCCTCCCCCGCAGAAATCGTCATAATCACAGCTCCAACGCCAATGATAATCCCCAGCATAGTGAGCAAGCTCCTCGATCTGTTTTTATTGATAGCCTGAAAAGCTACCTTGAATATTTTGATGAATCGTTTCATTACCCTGCCTGTTATTTTTTGGCCTCTATTTCCATTGCCTGTAGTGCCGATTCCTTTGTACTTCTGTTTTCTATAATTTCATCACTGAGTATTCGCCCATCTCTCAAATAAACCATTCGCCTGGCAAACTGAGCAATTTCGGGTTCGTGGGTTATCATCACAATGGTTTTTCCCTGATCATTCAATTGAACAAACAGGTCGGCAATATCAATACTGTTTCTGGTATCCAGATTACCTGTGGGCTCATCCGCAAGTATCAATGCGGGGTCATTCACTAATGATCTTGCTATGGCAACTCTCTGTTGCTGACCACCAGATAGCTGATTGGTTTTATGGTATATGCGATTGGCCAGGCCTACCCTCTCCAAAGCCTTTTTTGCAAGCTCCTTTGAATTAGAAAAGCGATTAGTGCGGTTATAAATTAAAGGCAGCTCAACATTGTCCAGGGCCGTGGTTCGCGACAACAGGTTATAGCTTTGAAAAATGAAACCGATTTTCTGATTTCTAATATCGGCCAGTTCATCCTTATTTAAGCCGTTTACATGCACACCATCCAGATAATAGTCTCCGGATGATGGCTTATCCAAACATCCTAAAATATTGAGGAGTGTGGATTTACCGGAACCTGAAGCTCCCATGATGGCTACAAATTCTCCCTTTTCAATTTGGATGTCGATATCGGTAAGGGCACGTACCTCAATTTCACCGGTATTAAATACGCGGCTTAACTTTTTTGTTTCAATAACATTGTCGGCCGCCATATTTCTACTTTTTTGTTTTGATCCCATTTATGGGTTTGTAATTTTCGGAAGATATTTCAGAGTCATCCAAAAATCGCTTTACTTCAGATTGTAAACCGGTTCTAATCCCTGTTTCTATAAACATGAAATCCAATTTCCCTGAGCTGTTTTTATAAAAGAAGCCACTAATGTTTGTGGGCAAAGCATCCTTAAAATTTATTGGAGTATAGTTTTCCTGATTATTTATAGTCTTGAGAAAGCTTTGTGCTAAAGAATCAGGAAGCAATTCCCTTGCTTTTTCCTCCAGCACAGGTTTTATTTCCTCCAGCATGGATTCGGTTGGCCTAAACCGCAATGCAGAATTATTTATGAGCCAAATATCCTTTTTAGACTGGGTTATGAATTCAATGCTGGAGGTCATTCCGGGGATCAACAATCCGCCATCGTTGTCCACATCTATTACCACCTTATAGTTTACCACATTATTGATTTCTATAGGCTGCAGCCTAATTTGGCTCACTAGCCCATAAAACACATTGTCGGGAAAGGTTTGTACCGTAAAGCGCACCTGCATAGAGTCGGTGATATACCCAATATCGCTTTCATCCACATCTGCCAGTATTTGCATTTTAGACAAATCCTCAGCTATAATAAACATGGTGGGAGTGGCAAAGCTTGCCGCTACGGTCTGGCCTTCATCTACCGTCTTTTCTATGATGATCCCATTAATGGGCGAGCATATTTTGGCATAATCAATATTAACAAGAGTACTGGTGAGTGCGGCTTTGGAAGCTTTTAATGCACTTAGGGATTGCTCATACGCAAATTTTGAGGTGTTGAACTCCAGCTCGGAAATAACTCCTTTTTCGAATAGAATTTTGTCTCTTTTATATTTATCCTCGGTTTGATTTAATTGCACCTGGCTTACTGCCAGATTAGCCTTGGCTGATTGCAGGGATGCATCAAGCAACTTCAAATCCATTTCTGCCAGCAATTGCCCGGCCTCAACCCTGTCATTAAAGTCTACATAGATTTTGGAAATAGTGCCCGAAATCTGAGTACCAACCTCCACTGTGTTTATCGCTTCAAGCTTACCCGTGCTCGAAATGTTGGCTTCAATATCTCCCTTTTGGATAGTTGTATAGGTGAAGTCTAGTTTTTTGCTAATGAATGTAGGCCTTACGTAAACGTATCCAATTATAGCCAATGCCAAAATCAGTATAAGTATCCACCAACGGTATTTTTTCATAATGCTCTCCATTTCAGTCTAAGACTGATTATTTGTACATAAGAGCAAAGTTGTATGGAATGATGAGAATACTCTATGATATATATCAGCGCACCAATCCATATAGGTTTTGGGTAGTATGGCCTTATGACAAATCGTGAACTGAGATGATCGTGTATTTTGGTTGTGCTTTCTGGCAACGTATTATATTCGCATTTAACCCAGGATTTCTAAAAGTCTTAATTAAACCAATTAACGTTTCCAATGGCTAAAAAACTATTTCTGATACTGCTGCTCCCCTTCATGGGGGTTTCACAATCGTCTTCACTTAATCCCTCTATATCGGAACTGCGCGATCATATTTACGCGGGAGTACCCGAACACTACAAAGATGGACGCACAGAAAGAAGAGCTTTTCGGTTTGCTGATATATCAGCAAATGTGATAAAGGGTAATCTTAATAAAGGTGAGACTTATGTAGACTGGCCCGCAATGGAAATGTTTTTGAATATGGTAATGAAAAAGGTATTGCCACCGGAGTTACGGCAGGACTCTATTATTCATGCCTATCTAAGGGCCAATGGCAATTTTAATGCATCCATGACACCATCAGGAATGATGTTTGTAACCACAGGACTTATAGCTGATGTACCGGATGAAGCCACACTGGCAGCGGTGCTTGCGCATGAACTTGCACATTATTACTTAAGACATTCACTAAAGCGGTTTATGCTTTCCCAATCAGGCTACTTCAACGATGGTTTACTCAGAAACCATCGTTCACAATCCTTTTCGGTAAATAATGAATATTCTTCGGATTCACTGGCCATGATTTGGTATAAACAGTCTGGATATTCCTATCAGGGTATGCGCAATGCCTTTAGTATGATGACACAAATGGATAGAAATTCCATTGCCAAAAGTAAGGTGCTGTGGGAGGCTGTGGAGAATTCCCATCCTCAATCCGATAAGCGATTAGAAAGGTTTGAGAAATTTATAGAAGAAGAGCCCACACCCCTTTCGGGAAAGCTTTTTCTGGTGAGTGAGTCTCATTTTATGGCCCTTAAAAGAAAGGCATCGCTGGAGGCACTTGAAAATTTACTGGTAAACTTCAGCTATGATAAGTGTATTGAAAAAGCGTTTAAGTTGCATCTGTTAGAACCCAACAACTCCCATTATCCCTATTACATTGTAGAAGCTATCCGAAGAAAGTGCTATCTCAATCCTACCCTTTGGGGCAAAAACTTTGTTTCCTCTAATTATTTCACCCCTGTGGAACCCGGTGTTAAAGGTGCCAAAATTGAGATGGAGGATCACTTATTCGTAAAATTTGACCCCGACATTTTATGCATCAGTGAAGATGAAGAAAAAAATATGCTGAAGCTTTACTGGGAAGATGAGCCCTTGTTTATTACCTATGAACATGCCTTTATCTTTTTCTACAGAGTGGGCCGTGCCCTTGGAAACAAAGAGGTTATACTGTCAAATGCACTGAGTATTACTCATGATATGGAAATGCGTAAAACCTTGCTTCAGGAATATCTGGAGCAAGAGGATATCCTTTACAGGACATATGCAGACAACTTACTGGTTGATCAGATATTTGGGGGATTACGATCTAAAAAACTAACACTGATAAACAATTTTGATATATGTGTAAAGCAGGGAGATGAGTTTATCACTTTAGATCCGGATAAGGAGGACGAACTACTTGTCCGCCAGGTTCTGGAAAGTGTTTTTACCAATTACCCCTCCCGTCAGGTAAAGTATATGGACGATATCCGCAGTGAAAGTATGGAGCAATACCGCAAACTACAGGATATGGAAACCTTTTCTTTTATAAATATCGTCTCTCAGGGAAACCGTACTGAACTTCACATTTTAGATCCCTCCTATTGGAACCTGTTTATGAAATATGGTGTTAATGAAATCGAATTTGTGAATATGCGCCTTGTGGATAGCCGGCAGAGTGAAAAGTCTAAAGTAGCCTATGACTCTGCACTGGCCACTACTTATGCTGAAATATTATTGGCCGAAAAACGAACCAGACACTTTACAGTATTGATAACGAGCCTTCGTGAAAAGAAGGATTGCCTGATGAAATATTACTCTCTGAGGGAATATGGATTTAGATTTAAGCCACCCACAAATACTCAGCTGCAGGAGATTTTTAAGGATCACTTAGATCAGATGGAGGTAAATGTGAATAGAGCCGATGCGCGCAACCGCGAATATGATGGTGGATTAGGATTTTAGAAAAAACAATTAAGGCGCATTTCTGCTTGGAAATGCGGCTTTTGGATATAGGTTAGAATTATTACAACTGTTCTTAAAAGGCATTTAAAGCTGTTGTTTGATAATGAAAAAATCACAAAAACCATTTGCTCCATAAAAAGAGGTTGTCTTTGATATTCAGACAACCTCTTCCAATGGGTTTTAATACTTACAAGAACACCTTATGTCTTGTTTGTTTTTGTTTCAGGCTTTCCGGCCGAGCGTAGATTTATGAGTCTGTTTAGCATATTGAACCAAAACTGTGCACCCCTTGATAAGAAAAGGGCGGTAATCAACAGGCCAAGGACTTTCAAAGCCCAATCAGGAATATCAAAATTTTGGGGTTCCTCAGCGATCCAACTGTTAATACCAATGGGCAACTTAGTATCGGTAAGTATTTTATAATTCTTTGATAAGGTTTTTATAAGGGTATCACTTTCTGTAGTATTTGTCTTTTCTGGCAGTTGCAAGTTTAAGCCAGTAGCCACAAGGTTCTCTCTTAGCTCTTGGTTTGTATATACTTCATTGGTAAGTTTTACCATATCCACATTTAATGGAATGGCAATGACCAGCCCAATACAAAAAAGGACCACTTGTGCATATTTTTTAAACCAGCCTTCTACTCTATCCATATAACCTTTGTACCAGCTAATGATGTTTTCCTTTATGGCTATAATTTCATTGCCTGAGATTTGAAAAGATTGCAAAAGAAGTCCCAGATCTGTATTACCCAGTTCTTGGCTGGCAAGCTCAAATTTAACGGTGCGGTCTAGAGGCATATCTCGATTCATGGGTGGGTTTTTAATGTCATATTCCATGATTACTGAATCAATGAGCGCTTCTGCAAAAATTTGCGGCTCAATGTAAGAAGGCTTGCCCTTGGGGGTACGGTGCATGGTTTTTATCTTGGGGTGGTTATAGAGGCGTTCTACATAGTTTGTTGTTAAGGTGGGGTCATTCAAAGCTTTTTCAATGGCCATGTAGAGCATTTTACTCCGTTTGCGCAAATGGGATTCAATAAACTCCAAAATGGCCGATGTCATAATAGAAAGGACTATCACTATGGTGATCAGGGAGATACAAGTGTCAATAATTACAGAAAAGTTCATGTTTGTTGGGTTTAATTATTTGGTATGCTTAGTCAATTGCAAGATTGATAATTGAGCAGATTTGGACTTATATTGAGCTTCGATTAAGATTTAGATAACTTTCAACCAAAGATGCTTAATTGCTTATGCCCTATCAAGAGGGGAATACCTGCTTATGGAATAGGAAAAACCCTGAACCTTTCCGTTACAGCATTTTCAGCTGGTTTTATGATTTAGCTTTGGGGTATTATTAACCAACATGTACTTAATGTTATGAGTGTTCAATTTAAATTTAACCAGACAAACCTGAGGGTTTCTTCAATCGAAGCCAAAAGTATGGTCAAGGCATATCATTGTCATCCAAAAAAACTACGAACAGAGAGTGGGGATACCTTAAAAGGACTAATTGTTGACAAGGCAGATTTGTTAGCAATATTAGGACTTCAGGATGATGCCCTGCCGAGTTCACCCCAAAAATATTGTATCCTGTTTGCAATAAGCCTAGATGATGTAGAGAAACCAACAATCAGACAAGATTTTACAGCAATTATGGCACCTATTGTAAACCATCAAATAGATATGTCTAACTTGAGGAATGTATTTGACCCTTGTCCAACTTTGTGTGACGAAATATCCAATTATGATGATGAGTTTGACTCATCTATGCTGAATTGCTAAAAGCTGGGTTGTGCAACTTTTGGGACATATATCGCCTGGAGTAATTATTACTCCAGGTTTTTTTACTTATCTACTAATATTATCTTTTGGTGCCGTCATTGGTATTCTCAGTTTTAATCGTCTATCTAAACCATTTCGCACGCTGACGCAGATGTTGTGCTTCATTATTTTAGTAGAAATATTGAGTAAAATTTTTCAAAACAGATGGGGGACAAATTTTCCGATATACCATGTTTCTCAGATAATTCAACTGGTTTTCTTTGGAAGAATTTTCTGCCTTCTTTTAATAAGGCATCAAAAAACTCAAATTATATTGGTACTATCTGCTGTACTATGCACTGTACTTTCCCTATTGGTCACACTTTTTTATCAAAGTATCTATACATTTCCTTCGATCGGCTCGCTCCTACTTTCATTCTATGTCTCTTTTTCGTCTGTTGTGCTATATTACAGCATGATAAAATTGCCTATCATAACGCCTGTTCTTAAGCAGCCTAAGTTCTGGTTTGGTGCGGGAAGTTTGTTTTTCTATACCATCACCTTCTTTATATTGGGCTTTTTCAAATTGGTATTAGAATTAGAAGGAAAAATGCCCGAATGGTGTTACTTTATACTTCATTTAGCAAACTATATTCTATACTCCTCCTACCTAATTGCAATTATATTAGCTGCTAGAACCAACCACCTCAATAAATGAACCTCGATAGCACCATACCCCTCATTGCAGGCACCGTGCTCGTTACCGTTCTAACGGTGTTCATCATCCTTTTTGTAATTCTCTACAAAAAGGCGCAGCTGAAGTTTGAGTTGGAGCGGCAGCAGTTTCAGCAGGCATTACTGCAAACGGAAGTGGAAATTCGCGAACAAACACTTTCCAACATTTCCAGAGATTTACATGACAATTTTGGGCAAATAGCGTCTTTGGTAAAAATCCATTTGGCCATGATTTCTAAGGCAGAGTTAAAGGATGAAGACAGATTAAGGCTTGAGGAATCTGTTGACTTGGTTCGGGATTTAATTAAGGAAATACGATCCTTATCTACATCTCTCAACAGCCAAAACCTTACAGAGAAGGGAATTGTAAATATGATTGAGAATGATATTGCTCGAATCAACCGAACTGGGTTTATTGATATAAAGCTGCTGTATAAGCCCCACAAAATTTCCATTGACCCTAATAAAGCCATATTCCTTTACCGCATGTTTCAGGAGATGCTAAACAACATCCTGAAACACTCTGAGGCTACCAAGGCCAGAGTGGGTATTGAATATTCTGATCAAATGCTCACGCTTAAGGTAAATGATAACGGGAAAGGAATGCCTAGAGGCATCTCTAAAAACCAAGAACCGCGTGGTTATGGAAACGGACTGCTAAACATTAAGGAAAGGTGCAAAATAATTGGAGCCACCTACTCTATTGAAAGTTATCCAAATAAAGGTACCTTTATTGAAATAAAACTACCAACCTAACCTAAAATGACTCAACCAACAAACCCCACCATCAACCTTACTGTAGTAGATGACCACGGCCTCTTCCGAAAAGGGCTCATCAATCTTGTTCATCAAATTGACCCTCGCTTTAAAGTTATTTCGGAAGCTGAAAACGGCAAGGATTTTTTGGATCAAATTCAATCAGGAATACTTCCGGATATAGTAATAATGGACGTAAGTATGCCTATAATGGATGGCTATAAAACCACGGCTACTTTAAGACAAACCCATAAGGATATGGGCGTGCTGGCTCTTACCATGATGGATGATGAAGCAACCCTTATTCGCCTTCTAAAAGCTGGCGTAAGTGGATACCTTAATAAGGATGTAGAACCTGAGGAGCTTCGCGAGGCTCTGATCTCCATATCAAAAAACGGCCACTACTACACCGAAAATGTAGCGGGTAAGCTGGTGCACAGTTTAAGACATCCAAGCTCATCCGCCAATGGTATTGAACTATCCGATCAGGAAATGAAATTTGTAGAACTGGCATGCTCCGAAGATACTTATATGATGATAGCAGATCGGATGTGTTTAAGCGTAAAAACAATTGATGGCTACCGCGCAAAACTCTTTGAAAAGCTGGATGTGAAATCGCGGGTAGGATTGGTTATGTATGCCATTAAAAACAAGCTGGTATCGTTAAACCGCAATAACTCGGTATAGCCCTTCTATTCTCCATCTTCCATTTTCCTATAGAAGGCCTCTAAATTATACCATTCCTGTTTTTCAGTTTCACTGATGATACTTTCTATTCGAGCACTAAAGTCGCGCTCCAGGCCATGCATGCGAATAAAATCCACGGCCTGTTCAAAGCTATTGGCGATGCTCTTATAAAAAGCATCCACCCTTTGCGGTTTTTTAGCATTAAAGGATTGCGCTATCTCAATATTGTAAAGCATAAGATCTGCCAAAAGGCCGGCCTCCATTCCTATTTGCATAAAATGCTTGAAATATTTTTGCGCTACAGACCTTCGTGCCTTTGCCTTCCGCCTTCCTGCAGGGAAATACTCTTTGGAAATCCTTAACCTGGCCTCTGTTATTAGCTTGTCTTCCTTTGGGTTAAACGTGAAGTCATAGTACGTTTTCACCTCTTTAAAACGATGGTATAAGTCCAGTATCTGATCCTCCAGTTGCTCTTTGGTAAGCTCGTTTAGATAAGATTTTAAAGCTCTTTTACTCATGATTTATAAATTGATAGGCCTCGGTAGGTTATAAATGTATATTTTCACGAAGATTAACAATTTAAACCCAACAAAATGAGAAAAACCGTAACCCGTGTATTTGCTTCCCTTGTTATTGCCAGTGCAATAGCCTGTAACCCACCAGCGGAGGCTGATGAACATCAACACGAAGAAATAGACATGGATGCTCTTAAAACACGTATTCAACAAAAAGAAGATGGCCTTGCACAGGCTCAAAACAATAAGGATGTTGAAGAAGCATTAACTTACTACAGTGAGGATGTGATTGCCTATGGCCCAAATAAAGAACCGGAAATAGGTAAAGAAGTAAAAAGGCAAAAATACAATGAATCCATTGCCAGGGATACCACTAACAGTACCGTACGCTATCAGGTAATTGATGTATTTGCCGATGGAGACCTATTAGTGGAAACGGGCGAATGGTTTGACTATGATGTTGCCGGTGATGAGAAGGATAAAGGTACGTATATGGCCGTGTTTAAATTGGAAAATGGCGAGTATACCTGTATCAGGGAAATATGGAATTCAAAAATGCCAAAGAAGCAAAAAGCACCGGAACCCACAGTTTCAGCTGAATAGTTTCTACACATATAATCTTAAAGCCGCCTCATTCGGGCGGCTTTTTTTTTTGACCAAAACAAATATCCGGAGCAAGCTCTCACATGGCTACTACTTATTTTTGCACCCTTGTAATCCAACCATGCTTCACCATCATTTTTTAAATATGCTCAATGATTAAACGGTTAAAGAAAACTCTCAAAATAATAGGACTGGGTATCCTCTCTATAATACTTCTACTGGCAATAACAGCTGTGCTATTTGTAAACCTTAGTCCAGAGTTTGGTGGAGATCACAATGAGGACGATATAGAAAGATATAGGCAATCCAAGCACTATGAAGACGGAAAGTTTCAAAATTTGATACCTACATCAATGGATATGAGCTTTTCGCAAATGCTAAAGGTGCTTGGTGATATGATAGAAGGTACGCCAGATAGCAGGCCTGATTTTGAGCTCCCAATGGAGAAAGTGGATTCCCTCAATTTGGTAAACAATCGTTCTACATCTAAAATTATTTGGTTCGGGCATTCCGCTTTTCTACTTCAGATGGATGGACTTAATATATTGATGGACCCGATGTTTGGAGATGTTTGTGCCCCCCACCCCTGGCTTGGGCAAAAGCGCTATAGCTCTAAATTGCCTATTGAAATTGAAGAACTCCCCATAATTGACCTAATCATAATTTCTCATGATCATTATGACCATCTGGATTATGGTTCTATCCAAAAGGTAAAGGATAAAACCAAGGCCTTCTTTGTGCCGCTTGGCGTTGGTGCTCATTTTGAGGAATGGGGTGTTCCGGCAAATCAAATACATGAATTAAACTGGTGGGATGAAGTACAACACCGAGGTTTAACGCTGGCCTTCACTCCCTCCCGTCACTTTTCAGGAAGAGGTATTAGCAATCGGTTTAGCACCTTATGGGGCTCATGGGTAGTTAAGAGTAAAACTGAAAATGTGTTTTTTAGCGGAGATAGTGGCTATGGCCCACACTTCCTGGAAATTGGTGATCGCTTTGGTCCGTTTGACTTTGCCATGATTGAGTGCGGCCAATACAACGAGCAATGGAAGGAAATCCACATGATGCCCGAAGAATCTGCGCAGGCGGCCGTAGATTTAAACGCAAAAGTGATGATGCCTATTCACTGGGGAGCGTTCACTTTGGCACTCCATTCGTGGACAGACCCTATTGAAAGAGTGAGTGTTGCAGCAGAAAAATTAGCCATGCCTTTAATAGCACCGGTAATTGGCGAACAGTTGGAATTAAAATCTATTTTTGGATACACTAATACAAATTGGTGGAAAAAGTAAATAAACATCAACAACTTATTAAATTCACTTTACAGGAAAAACTATGAAGCCCTTCTATAAACAGCTATTGGATAATAACAAAAATTGGGTGGCTGAAAAAATTGAGCAGGACCCTGCGTTTTTTGAAAAACTGGCTGATGGACAAAAGCCTCCCCTTTTGTGGATTGGCTGTGCTGATAGCCGTGTTCCGGCCAATGAGATAACGGGTACCAAACCGGGTGAGGTGTTTGTACACCGCAATATTGCCAATATGGTGGTTCACACCGATATGAATATGCTAAGTGTGCTTGATTATGCTGTAAACGTGCTTGATGTTCAACACATTATTGTATGTGGGCATTATGGATGTGGTGGGGTGTTGGCAGCTATTGGAAACAAGGAATATGGCCTGATTGACAATTGGCTTCGTCATATCAAGGATGTGTACCGCCTGTACCACGATGAGCTGGAATCTATTGAGGATATAAAGAAAAGAACCAATCGCCTTGTGGAATTAAACGTTAGAGAGCAGGTTTACGATTTGGGAAAAACCTCCATCGTGCAAACTGCATGGCGCAAAAAAACCGGACTGGAACTGCACGGCTGGGTATATGACATAGCTAATGGCCTGGTTAAAGATCTTGGCGTAAACATGAGTGATAACTCACAAATGCCCGAAGTATATAAGTTTTAACAAGACTTAAAGCCAATTTGCTCTATTATCACAAAATTTTGAAGCCCATTTATTGTTAGCTTTATGTTGAAGGCAAATACATTTCCCTTCTATCAGAAGGAGATATCTCCCATAGGTAAAAGGGGGTAATCCAACTGATTTGCCATAATCCCTGATACATCAACCTCTACTATACGTAGCATTTCTGTTTTGCTGTAAAGTGTAGTTAACCGCGGTAAACTACCATCATTTCCATCCCATGCTAATGAGTCGAAGGCTTTTGTGGGATTGGGATATAGTTTAAACGGGCTTTCAATCGGTATTTCCTCAATCCGATTTTTTTTTGAACCTAATTGCAGTAGCGCCATGCTTTTACTGATGCTGTAGAGTCAAAATCAGTGAGCATCCCACTAAACTGATAACAGCTGTTTAGTGAGCGTATCATTTCAATTTGCTTACTACAACCCAAAGCGTGAATTATTGATTTTTGGTGAGAACTTTGATAAAGCAACATACAATCAAAACGCCTGTTTGAAATCATATTTAGTTGAAGTGAAATAAGGCGTTTAGCGAGTTTTATGAAATTACATTTCAATGATCTCTTTTTAATTAGTTGTTATTTACCTCTAAATGGTTTTACATGAAAAAAATTCTTGATTTCAGCCACTTTAAAGGTGATTTGTTTGGAGGCCTTACAGCCGGAGTCGTAGCCCTGCCCTTGGCGCTGGCATTTGGTGAGCAATCCGGATTAGGCGCAGCAGCGGGCCTTTATGGCGCGGCCTTTTTAGCTTTTTTCGCTTCTCTTTTTGGTGGCACATCATCGCAAATCAGTGGCCCTACAGCGCCCATGACTGCCGTGAGTATGATTTTAATTGCCAACGTACTTCAAAGTTTTGAAGGGCGTATGGAGCAGGCTTTACCCGTTATCCTTATTGTATTTCTTTTAGCGGGTATTTTTCAAATATTAATGGGATTACTTCGCCTCGGCTCATTCATAAAGTTTATTCCCTCTACTGTGGTTTCTGGATTTATGACAGGCATTGGTGTGATGATTTTAATTACTCAGCTTTTACCTGCCATTGGGTATTACACTGTGGAAGATCAGGAGGTGATTGATTCCTTTAAGCCACATGCGGAAGAGCTCATTCTTGATCGCATCTTAAAGGAAGAGGCTCAGGACGGAATTTTGGTATTGGAGGAGTTTAAGGAAACCATCAGCAGAGCTGAGGATATTAGCGAGGAAGACATCCTTACCGAGGCCAGGCTTCTGGCTGCTAATGCCTCCAAGGGAGTTATTGAATCTATCCAATACTATATAAAAGGTTTACAAAACATAAACTGGATTGAATTAATACTCACCTCGATAACCATAATTATTATATACGGCTTCAAGCGGATAACATCTCTTATTCCAAGTGCTTTGGTGGCACTACTGGTGGTATCAGCTTCGGCCTACTTCCTCAATCTCGATTATATCAAAATTCAGGAAATCCCGGGGGGCTACCCCATTCTACACTTCGAGATGTTTACTGACTTTAGTCTGAGCAGCGTCACCCCCTATCTGGTTACGGCCTTAATGCTTGCCCTGTTGGGGGCCATTGATTCCTTGCTTACCTCTGTTGTGGCTGATAACATGACCAAAACGCGACACAACTCCAATCGCGAACTAATAGGTCAGGGAATCGGAAACAGTATTGCATCCATGTTTAGCGGCCTCCCTGGTGCCGGAGCTACTATTAGAACAGTTGTAAACATCCAATCCGGAGGTAGAACCAAACTTTCAGGAATGATAGCCGGTATACTGCTATTTATAATGGTAATAGCACTGGGGCCCATAGCTTCAGCAATTCCTGCTGCTGTTTTGGCAGGCATTCTTATTACAGTGGGCTTTGGAGTAATGGACTATAAAGGACTTAAAGCCTTCCCACGAATGGAGACCTCTGAAAAAGTGATTTTCCTGACAGTACTTATTCTTACTGTTTTCTGGCAATTGGTATATGCGGTTGGTATTGGGCTCATAATGGCATCCTTCGTTTTCTTAAAGCACATGAGTGACATCTCGGCAAGGCAGTCGGAGATTACAGATCTCGAAAACCAAAAGGAAAAAGACCCCAACTGGTCGGATGAACTGGGAATTTCGGAGGAAATGAGTAAAAAGGTTTACTTCAAACACCTGAACGGCCCCATGTTTTTTGGCTTTGTATCTCATTTTAAGGATTTGGTGGATGGGCTTCCGGTAATGGACATTCTGGTAATCCGAATGGAAAAGGTACCCTTTATCGATCATTCAGGTGTTACGGCCATTGAAAGTGCCATTGAGGTATTACACCGTCAAAATGTGGTGGTGGCTATCTCAGGAGCCAATAAGCAAGTGGCTGATATGCTTCGCAAAATGAAGATTATCCCCAACATGGTTGGCGAGCAGCACGTGTTTGAACGGTTTAAGGAGTGTAGAGAGTGGCTGCAGGCTATACTTAAAAATCAGGGCGGTATCAATAGAGAGGTTAGTAACCTTGTTACCAAGGATAAATAATTTCCACAAGCACATCGCATAATTGATCATATTTTGGAGTGAGTTTAAACTAAATGCTTGGTTAATGTTAGGTTTTGGTGACAATCAGTCAGTAAAAGTGTCAACGGCACCGTGCTTGCAGAAAGGGGAGAAATATAAATTCAAGAAAAACAGATTTTTATGAGTACGGTAAAGGCAAACGACACGATTAAAGTACACTACACAGGAAAGTTGAATGACGGTCGTGTGTTTGACAGCTCGATTGATAGAGAGCCATTAGAATTCACCTTGGGTCAAGGACAACTTATCCCGGGATTTGAAAATGGCGTAATCGACATGGCTGTTAATGAAAAGAAAACAGTAAACATTCCCTTTGCCGAAGCTTATGGTGAGCGCAGAGAGGATATGATGCAGGAAGTGCCAAAGAATCAGCTTCCACCAGAGATTAAACCAGAAGTGGGTATGGGACTTGTTTCTCAAACTCCTGAAGGTCAGGAAATGAGACTTACAGTAGCCGAGGTGAAGGAAGAAACCATTATAGTGGATGCCAATCACCCATTGGCAGGAGAAGACCTTACCTTCGAAATTGAGGTTTTGGAAATCAAATAAATCAGAAGTTTAACTTCTTTTAAAACCGTATCGTGCAGGCTTAGCTGAAACGATGCGGTTTTTTTATACTCAATCAACATCTTTGTTTTCGCGTGCCATACGCTTAAACTCCTTCTGTACCTTAAACTTCAGGATTTCAATGGCGCACAACATCCCTGAGGTTAGGGCTCCGGCTACACCAACCACTGATATATCCTGACCAACCATATACAAACCCTTAATCGGGGTTTTGGGGCGCAACGTCTTCAGCTCAAAGCGCTGGGTATTATGTGCCAATCCATAAATTTCACCTTCTGTGTAGTTTGTAAAATGCCTGGTGCTTAATGGGGTAGAAACCTCAGTTACCACTACATGACCACGTACCTGTGGGAATAGCTCGTAAATTTTTTCAAGCATTTTATCCTCAAATTCCTTTTTAAGCAACTCATATTCGCCCCCCCTGTTTCTCCAGGCTTCGTCTTCAAACTTTCTAAACCAATCATAATTGCCTACGCTTAAGGCCTGTATGGTAGCCATATTGGGATGAGAAGCTTCCCAGGCAGGGTCCTTGGCTGAAGGAAAGGAGATGTAGGCAAACTCAATGGACTCTGGAGATTTGGTGAAATTGGCATCTATGATGGAGTCGATATTATAATTGTCATAATACCAAACGTTATGTCTCGGTAAATTGAGTTCACTATCCGAAGCATCCAAACCCACATACAAGCAGAGATGAGGAGTGGAAGCCTTTGTACCCAATACGCTGTCCTTTAAATATCTATTTACGTTTTCCTTAAGTAAATGCCTGAAAGTGTTGTGCGTGCCTGCATTGCTTATTACCCTTTTTGCAGGTATAAAGGTGTTGTTTACCCTCACGCCTGTTACCTTTTTTCGTTCCGTAACTATCTCCTTCACTTCGGCACGTATAAACACCTTACCCCCATTGTCATTAAGGGTTTGAATCATGTTTTTATAAATCTCCGCGGCACCTCCTACGGGATAATATCCTCCCTCAAAAAAGTGATTGGTAACGATGGCATGAGCAGCAAAGCTGCTCTCTCTTGGCGATAAACCATAATTGCCACATTGTGCACATAGCACACTTATGAGCTTCTCGTTGGTGGTTAGCTTCTTGAGTTGATCATAGGTCGATATAGACGAATAAGGTCTGAACAATCTGGTGAATAGCTTGCCTAATGTAACCCGTAAAACCGGAGGTAAAACTTTCTCTATAAAGTAAAGCCTGAAGCGGCTTATGGCTTTATCTACAATTTTAAAATACTGGTCAATAGCACCTTTTTCTTCAGGGAAATATTTATAAAGCTGCTTTCTTAAATTCTCTTTCCCTGCCGGAAATTCATAAACATCGCCATCAATAATCGCTTTGTCATAAATCTCGCCCATAAACTCCCATTTCAGGCGATTGTCAGACAAGTAATTAAAAAGCACACGGAGTTGTGAATCATCTTCATTGAGGTTTCCGATGTAGTGTACTCCCACATCCCACTCAAAACCATCTTTACGCTTAAAGGTGTGCGAAAATCCACCCGGAACATAATGCTGCTCCAGCATCACGATTTTTTTACCAGCCTTGGCTAAAAATATGGCAGCGGAAAGCCCTCCTATCCCCGATCCGATAACGATGTAGTCAGCATCACTAAAATCGTAATTGGGATCAAATTTGGTGTATAGTTTTTGGGGCATTTAGCTATGCTGATTTTTAATTTGAGGAAGCCCTCGCCATTCGTGGTCAATGTTTCTCATGAGGAGGGCGTTGTCAAACTTAATTGAACCTGTTGGAAAAATACTCTTGTTCTCGAAAAAGCTGGATTGTACTTTAGAAACAGATAACGGACTTACTTTCCAATCGAAGGTTTTCAATTCAAGACCATCATAGACTTTTGACTGCTTGGAGGGTGAATAACCAATAGCGCCATTCTGGAAAAAATCAGAAGCCTGTTCTAATGTTTCAAAAATGCTTTCTTGCGACCAATCTTCGGTCGCTTTTGCCTTTATTGAGAGTGAAGTTCCGTCAACATTAGAGAGTTCCAAGCCATAACCCGTATCAGTTTCATCAATCAAAAAGGCAGATCTTTGATGCACGCCAGGAAAGATTCTCCCTCCAGCAAGTGCATTTAAATGTGAAGAGGTGTCTCGTCTGGGAATATACACACCTTCTTGTTGTTTCCCGTTTTCGGTCCATTCAACGGCCATTCTGTGGGCCGCATTTTCAGATGAAATACCAACTAATCCTGGAAAACTTTTTGGGCGAACCGCCTTAAGACGAATTAGACAAATTCCAACAATGCCTCTTCCTTCCACAGTTTTCGGACGAAATGGTGCAGGAAGAAATCTAGCAAGGATATCTTCATCTATGCTATAATTGATAAGTATTCTCCTGTCAATAATTCCTCTGATGGTTGGAATCTTCATTTTTTCATTGACTTGTTCAATTGCCTAAAATACTCGGAATAACCTTGCTCTAGCAATTTCATTGCCTCTAATCCCCAATTAAAACCCAACCTGCCTCAACCCTTCGCCAATAGCCATGGCTGCTGCATTGCTCAGGTTAAAGCTCCTCACCTTTCCGGGAAAGGGTATGGAGACGTGCTGCTCTGGAAATGCATTTAGTATGGGTTCGGATAACCCCACACTCTCTTTACCAAATACCAGCCAGTCACCTTTTTGAAATTCAACACTGTGATAGGCTTTTTGTGCCTTACTGCTAAACAGAAATACGCGACTTCTGTCCTTTACGGTGGTCAGCCATTCTTCAAAATTGGAATATTGGGTAAGTTCCAGATCAGGCCAATAGTCCAGCCCGGCACGCTTTACGCGGCTATCGGTAATTTCAAAACCCATAGGCTTAATAAGGTGAAGATGGCTTTTACTGCCAACACATAACCGGCCTACACTTCCAGTGTTGTTGGGTATTTCGGGTTCAACCAGCACAATATTAAAAAAGCGCTCATCGTATTTATCTCCGGTTGATTCCATTTAATTTTAAACTTTAGTGAGCAGCATAAGGCTGTGCTGCGATTGGTGATAAGCGTTGTAAATCAAAATATACTCGATGCTCTCAGGGCTTCCCTTCTTCCTCATTACAGCAGGCACCTTCTGACTTTCCAAAATCTGGTTGGCAAACCAAAGCCCTAGTGCATTGGCGGTAGGGAACTCTCCCGTAAGGTGCTTGTAGCGCGCTACAGCTGTGTTGGGGTAAAGATTTTCCACAGCATCATAAAATTGTAATTCTCTGATATCACCATTTTCACCGGTAAGCAATAAATCAGGTTTTAGGCCTGCGGCAAAATGTTTTGCTACAAACGCCTTCTGCCATTCCGCCACTTCCTCCAAATCTCCTGAAGGCATGGTTTCCATAGCCTTAACACAAGATTGAGCACCACTTTCCGCACCTGATGCTAAAAACATGGCAGCCCCTTCCCCGGCAATACTTCCCTTTGTTTGTGATTCAAAAAGTTCTGTATTTAAAGTTGGCTCAGTTTTATTCCAAGCTCCCAAAAAGTCAATGTTGTAATTGTAATCCGAAATTTCATCCACACCACCCACCAGGTAAACGCCTTTGGCATTGTGCCTTAGCTGAATAAAAACATCTATAAGCGCATTTTCAAACGCCAGCCCTGCGTGCACATGGGTGTTGTTATGGCCTTTGTTAGTGCCCATCAGGCCTATTTGAGATGCAATGGCATTGGTGGTACTCTGCACAAAATTGGTGGGTGTAAGATTGCCTTCGTCATAATCAATAATCTGATTAAAAAAGCGAACACAATCCTCCATTCCGCCATTGGCAGTGCCCAGTATAACGCCTTCCAATTCCTTGTCAGCGATAAGCGGAAGTGCCGCCCCCACTCCTATTCGCACGGCTTTCCCCATTCTGCGCAATACGCCCTTGGGTATTCCCTCGTACTTGGGTTCTATGGCTTTTAATCTATTATTGTCAGATATGTTTAAGGAAACTTCATCGAGCTTCTCAAAAGCTGCCTGTGGATAAATGCAGCTGGAATTGTGGAGGTAGATTTTCATACCGCACTAAATATTAGCGAACTACAATTACCTCCAAAACCAAAGGAATTGGACAAAACGTGCCTCACCTCTGCCTTTTGGTAATTCCTTACGGGAATAAGACCTGTTTCGGGAATAGCTTCCTCAAACTGTAAATTTGGATATAACTCCTGATGCTTTATGCTCAAAAGACTGTAAACAGCCTCCACAGCACCCGCTGCGCCCAGTGTATGCCCTATATAACTTTTGGTGGATGAAAATGGCGGTACGTTTTCAAAAAGCCTCATCATAGCGCGACTTTCCGTAAGGTCATTGTTCTCTGTTGCCGTACCGTGGGCATTGATGTAACTTATTTCAGAAGGTTTTAAATCAGCCATTTGCAAGGCCTTTCTCATGGCCAAATATGGCCCGTCACCATTATCCGAAATGGATGAGGCATGGTAAGCGTCATTGGTATTAGACCAAGCGGTCAGTACACCGTAAATCTCTTTCCCAATAGCATCTTCTTCCCTCTCCAGCACTAGAAAAGCCGCGGCTTCACCAAGGTTTAGCCCTTGGCGGGAATTATCAAAAGGGCGGCAAATTTCAGGTGAGAGAATGTGCAAAGAGTTAAATCCGTTTATGGTAAACTTTGCTAAAGTATCTGCTCCGCCTACTATGGCTCGGTCGGCCAGACCAGCATTTATTAACTCAGCACCATAGGCAATGGCATTGGCACCAGATGAACAGGCTGTATTTATGGTATTTGAAATACCCTTAATCTCAAACTGATTTTGTAAAAACCGGGTTACGGAGCCATTGTCATAAGACGAGATATAAACACTTGGATTATCCGGAGATGTAGAATCATGTAAAAACTCGGAAGTATGGCACATTCCCCCTACCGTATTGGCTCCGATTACCGCAGTTTTTTTTGACTTTAACTGATTGTTTTCTAAGTGACTAACACTTATAGCCTCACGCATAGCTTTTAGTGACAAAAGAGAGGTTCTGCTAATGCCTACATCGCTTAATCCCAGTTCCTTTCGGAGAATATCATCGGTGATTTTTACCTCACCAAAGTACCTTGATTCAGCATATTTTGTTGGAAATAACTCAAGATGGCTAAGCGCATTTTTGCCGGCAACCAGGCCTCTATGATTTTCATACACCGAGTTTCCCAGTGCACTAACAACTCCAATACCTGTTACAACTATGCGCGTCAATTCTACTTTGTTCTGTGTTCTGTAACGTAATCAGCCATGGTGTTTACATCCACCAATACCTTTCTACCCTCTTTGGGGTCTTCTATTTTAATACCGTAATGCCTTTCCAGCATGACAATCAGCTCCAGCGAATCAATGGAATCAAGATCCAACTCACCACCAAATAAGGGTTCATCGTCTTTAATGTCCTCTGGTTTTACTTCCATAAGATTTAGAAACTCTACAATATGCTCCTTCAATTCAAGCTTTAGTGGTACTTTTTCCATAGGTTATGATGCTATTTGATTGCTTCTCTTACAGCTAAACAATCTCAAAGTTAAATTAGGTTTTTCCTCTTCAGGCCAATAAAGGCAAGGCTTTGGAGGATTATAATAATAAGCAAAAGCGGTATTAAGCTTCCTGAAATATCGCTCAAATTACCATCGGCCAAAAATAAGCCGTAATACGACTCCAGACACCAATGTAGTGGCGAAATAGCTGTAAACACCCTAAAGCCCTCGGGCATGGCAAAGGCAGGAACCAGTATTCCGCCAATAGCGGCAAGGATAACTACCGATACAGCGCCAAAGCCATTAGCCTGCTCCTGGGTTTTGGCAAATACGCCAATACAAAGTGCATAGCTTACCGCACATAAGCCGCTTATTACCGATACCACCAACAAGGCAAAAAGGTGACTTGGAATATTAAGAGCCGGTAAACCTAAAGATGGAAAGGCCCAAATACCGATGGAGAATATTACTGCCACCTGTAGCAAGGCCACCACCAAATAAACAAACTGCTTTGATAGTATCCCGCGTAAATAACCACTAGGCATGGTTTTGAGGCGAATGAAGCTTCCACTCAGCTTCTCTTTTACAAGGCTGCTCCCCAATGAGGTTACCATAAAAAACATGGCGAAAATGGTCCAGGCGGGCACATTATGCTGGCTGGCGTTGGGTATCATTCCACTTCCGCTATTGCTTACAGGTATGGAACTTATGGAAACCTTGTTCTCAACCATCAGTTTATCAAAACCTTCAGGCATTTCAGTGTCGTTGAGAGATTTGTAAACCACATTCAACATCTGCTTGGTTTCCACCAATTGCAATGCACTTTGTAGCGCGCTTTCCATGGCATAGCGATACGATTCTCGCAATACAGGACTGTAATACATCTTCAGTGGCGACACCTGCTCCTCTGCCGTAAGGATGTTTTCATCAGTAAAGCCAAGTTCGCTTAAGGCCTGATTGGCCACAACCTCCGCCTTTGTCTTTATTTTTTTGGAAAAGTCAGAAGGAATAATAAGCGCCACCAAAGCGTCACTTGCCTCCATTAATTCAAAAATTTGAGATGTATCCCCATCTGTTTTTACCGTAAGATCAAACATCCCTACTTCATCCACAGCTTTTATAAACTGACCAGCCGTTTTAGCAGTGTCCGGATTTATCAGGATTAAAGGCAGCTGATGATCGTTAACTATCTTAAAGGTGTTGTTCTGTAAAGTGGTGATTAATAGCACTAAAACTATCGGCATTAAAAACATTAGTAGAAGTCCTACTCTGTCTTTTACCAATAGGCGATAATCCTTTAATATGGAGGCAAAAAGCTTTCTCATCAGTCTCTGAAAGCTTTACCGGTAAGCTTTATAAAAAGTCCTTCCAGACCTTCTTCTTTATGAGAAGCCAGAAGATTGGGGAGTTTATCATGAGCTACAATTTGACCGGCATCCATCAAGGCAACCGTATCACAAAGCTCCTGCGCTTCGCTAAGGTGGTGAGAGGTATAGAATAATGTGGTGCCTTGCTGATTCAATTTCTTGAGGTAGGCAACTATAGCGTGGCGAGTTTGTACATCCACACCCACTGTGGGTTCATCCAAAAAAATGATTTCCGGTTGATGGATTACTCCGATGGCAAGATTAACGCGCCTCTTCATACCTCCGCTAAAGCTTTTAACGGCTTTGGTTTTTACATGTGAAAGGCCCAGTACTTCTAAGAGTTCCTCCGTACGCTGATTAATCACATTGCTTGAAAGCCCCATCATGGCACCAAAATACTGGAGATTATGCTCGGGACTTAGTTCTTCATAAAAACTGAGGCTTTGGGGAACATACCCAAAGCGAGCCCTTACCTGCTTTTTGTTTGATTTTAGCTCTTTTCCAAAAATCTGGATTTCTCCGTGCTGATAATCCAGAAGACCTGTTATAAGGGAGATTAGCGTGGTTTTACCCGTGCCATTTGGACCAAAGAGGCCAAAGCTCTCACCTTTTAATACCGTTAGGTTCAGACTGGGAATTACATCCTCTGCCTGGCCCTTATAGCGGTAATTGAGATTTTTTACTTGAATAGCGGAAAGTTCCATTTATGCCCATTTCAACTTATGCAACCTCTTAAATGCTGCCGTCTCAATCTCTGCGATTTCCATAAGGTAGTCGGCCATTTGATTGAAATCGCTTTGCTCGGTAATCCGGCCTTTGTAAATACCTGAAGCCTGAACTGCGGACGATCGCCATAGATCACCGGCTTTGGTAAACTCTGACGAAATGGAAAGCAATTCATCATTTTGATGATACTTATGAGCCTGCTGTAAAAAAGCCGCATACATATAGCGAAAACCTCCGCCACCTGTTCCTATCTCCTCCTGCATGCGTACCAACTGAGCCAGGTATTGCCCGGCCTTTTTCACGCCCAGCTTATCGCGATAACCCTTTATAAGCCTGGCAGTGTATTTTATTCCAGATACCCCGGCAATGTTTCCCGGAATATAGATCATCATTTTAACATTACGCTTAATGCCATTCTTAATGGCCCTGCGCATCACATCGTCATTAAAGCTATCAGGAGCCGCCTTAGGGTAATAGATTTGTCCCTTTGGAGCTAAGGGGCCTTTTGCAAACCGTACGCGCTGTAGCTCGTACTCTGTAAGGCTGGTAGTGTCTTCCATTACAGGGTCACTAATCAGGTACTTATCTCCCTCCTTACCATAAACCACAATATTGTGGGCGTTAAAGTGAAATCTGTACTCTTTTGGAAAATACGTTAGATAGTATACCCCAACCTGGCAGCCTACAGGCTGATTATTAGCCAAAAGTTCATCCAAATGGCGCATGGCCTTTTCGGGTGATCTGAATTTTTTACGCTCTACAGGTATGTGTAGTTCTTTACAAGTGCGGCTGAATATCTGCCCGGGCATATTGCGGAAGGAAAACGCTGGCCCTCCATTTACCTTTAAAAGAGGGATGTATATGAAGAATAATCCTGCACCAATGCCAAATGCCAACGGTTCTGAAATATCATTTACACCAACATGCCTCAGCAGATTGGTGGTAACACCATTTTCACAATGGGCAGACTGAATGTGGTTGAAATCAATTTTCATCTACTTCCATTGTTTTTAGTTCGTCCACCGAAATATCAAATGCTTCGGCATATTTCTTCAACTTTCGTTGAGATAGTTTTGCGAATGTGTTTGGCTTTAGATGGCGCTTTATCTGCCATTTCCAAAAACCTGTGTAGGAAGCCACCAAACCCAGATCCATCAGGCGCAACTCCATAAAAAACAAAATAGGGCTTGCCAGGCCTTGCTCCACCTGCTTCTTGGCATCCGCCACCCTTTCATGAATATCTTCCCAGGCCACGTTGAGGGCTTCAGACTTTACTTCCCATCCAGAACTTAGCTCCGTGGTGTACTCTCCTTTATCGTCTTCGGCATAATACACCTCCTTGGTAAAATTTACCAAACCGCTATTATCCTGGGGAATGTCTTTCTTTTTCATGAGAGATTAACAAACAGTTAGCAGTGCAAATACATAGGAGAAACGTGCACTTTCAGGAACGGCAATCAAAAGCTTTTCTCCTTTCTTAAGATTTCCTGATTTCATCAACTCATCAATCATCAGATAAATGGAACCTGCGCCTACATTACCTACTTGGGCAAGATTGCTAAACCATTTCTCCTGTGGAATATCCATTCCATTATCAATCAATGCCTTGGCAATCTTATCTCTAAAAAACTCGCTGGACATGTGTGGAAGGAAATAATCTATCTGATCTACACTCAAACCCTTTCTCTTCCAAATATCTTTTAGCTTTTTAAAACCTATAGACACTATGTTGCTACTCAATAACTTCACATCCTGCTTAATGCTAAGGATGGATTGCTCAATAACTTCGGTTGGAGTATAGTCCTTAAAACTCTTGATGTCTCCGTTTTCCAATTTTTCGGAAGCCATATACATACAGGTTTCCACTTCATTGGCATAGGAAACACCTTCAATCCATTCTATTTTTAGGCTAAGTCCGGTTTCATTCTTTTTATCAGAAAGCAAAAAAGCACCGGAACCATCGGATAACATCCAACGGAGAAAATCCTTTTCAAAAGCGATGTAGGGATCCTCTTCAATTTCTTTGAGGCTTTCTATTTCCCCTGCATACATATTGGCGTGCAGCAGGCGCGATGTACGCTCAGATCCCGTGGCAACGGCCAGTTTGGCATCGCCAATTTTAATAGCCATATAGGCATACTTCAAAGCATGCATCCCTGCACAACAATTGCCAGATGGAGTAACAACCTCAATGGAGTTACTCTCAGGCAAACAGCCGTGTACCATTACACCGTGGGCCGGCATCATTTGATCTGGAGATGAAGTGCCACAACAAAGCAAGTCCATTTTTTTAAGCAGACTCAGGTCGTTTTCAAACAATTCCCTTATGGATTGTGCGGCCAGTTCGGCATTGGTATGTGTGGCGGTTCCATCCTTGCGAAGGGCATAAAAGCGGTTTTTTATACCATTATTACGCAGCACTATGCTTTTTGCACGAGACTTCTTTCCGTCAATAAGTCCCATGTACTCTTCAATTTCATCATTGCCAACAGCTTGGTTGGGCAAGTAAGCGGCCGTTTTAGTTATATAGACATCCTGCATTATCCTCTATCCTTTGTTCAGTCCTAAATAGTAGTTCTTTTTCGCTTTACGCGATTTTGAGTTGAATGGCCTTATCAAAATTATGTTGAGCAATAAGACTATAGGCGAAACTATGAAAAGCGCAAAGAAAAGATAATACTTAAAGACCACGAGCCATGGCCCACGGTTCTTCCTGCTTACAATAAAGCTGGCCCATATATTAAAAAGCCGCCCGGCTTTTGATTCAATAAACATAATGTTCTGCTTTACCTCCAGTGCCCCAGCACTTACCAAGTCAGATTGAAGCGAGGCCATATTTCCTGTCACCAACTTATTGAGCACTATGCTTCCATAAGTTGCGGTTAATTGAATATCCTCATCAGAAACACCGGGTTTTGGGAATATGCCTAGATAACTTTCCTTCTTTCCCCCGATCAACCAATATACGATGCCCACTGCGCTGGCCAGGTTGTTTCCCCTATCCACCAGGGCAATGTTTCCATAAACAGCTGTATTAGCTTCCTTCAAAAGTGCTTTCACCTTTTCCTGAGAATTGAGCCACATGTTTCTGGCTCCGATAAGGGTAACCACCGGGGTATGCTGTAAAACAGCGATTATTTTTTCATGCTTAAGTATAGATGTAGCCGGGATGCTTGGCGATAAAAACCACGGCTGGTAAGCGAAAATCACCAAATCGTATTTGCTGTGCCTGAGCTCAAAGGGTTTTAGTTTTTGAGGATTTTCCAAAACGGCATCAGGCATAACCTCGAAAAAGCGCTTCCCCGACCATGGAAATTCGTAATCGTCTTCAGGATAAATGCGAACAACCTCCAGGTCAATTTCAGGATTTTCTTCAAATGGAAGGACAAACTTTGTTACAATGTCCTGAAGTTGGCCTGTTTGGGTAAAGTAAAGTGCTAGAACCTTTTTATTCATATACAGGTTACTAACTCTTGGTATTCAATACTTTCGAATTCTTACTATAAGCTACAATAGCGTCTTTAACCTCTGGTGGAAGCTCCTGAAATTTTTCACCAACGATATTGGCATCCTCTTCAATTTTATCACTGTATCCTAAAATGGAAGGTGCATTTTCCTGGATCATAATTCTTAAAAAACGAAACTCAGCGTGGTCAGGTTTAGCGGCAATGGCCCTTTCAAGCATCTCCTTGCCCTTTTTAAAAGTACTAAGCTTATCACTCACTCTATCCAACAGCCCGGCCTTTTTCATAATTAGTGCTCCCTTAAAGGCTAATTCTGCCGTGGGTCCTAGTTTTTCCAATCGTTCAAGTTCACTTTCTATAAGTGGCAAATCGGTAGAAGACATAGCCTTGTAAAACTTCTCTTTAGTAACATCTTTGGGCTGAGCCAAAATCGTTATTGGAGCAATTATCATTAAACTAAATACCAGTAATCGGGAGAATAACATGTGTGTGATGTGTTAGAAATTAATTAAGTATTGAGCACATCCTTAATAGAGTGCAAAGGAAATTTTTTTTCAGCTGTAAAGCAATCTAAAATTAAGAGGCAAGCCACTGCCTGTAGATTTTATTATAAACCTCTGCCCCTCAAACTTGTTTAAAATCTATAACCATAAATAATATAAACATGCCAGGTGAAAAAATGAACTCCATTAAAAATGAGGAGCAATATGAAGCTTTAAGAGACAAAGGAATGAGTAAGGAGAAAGCAGCTCGAATAGCCAACTCTGAGGATACCGGTGGTGGAACGCAATACGAGAACCGCACCAAAAAGGAACTGGATGAACAAGCTAAGGAGATTGGAATATCGGGCTACAGCAATATGACTAAGGATGAGCTTATTGAAAAATTGAGAAATCACTAACTATAGGGTTCCTCCTACTTTTTGTGAACATATTTTATTGCTCAAGGTTACTACTTCTCAAACTCCAAAACTTTTTAAGATATGAAAACACATGATGCAGAAGCTCAGTTAAATAGATTACTAACCCGTAATTACGATGCGGAAAAAGGGTATCAAACTGTGGCTGAAAAAGTTGATCATCCGGAAATGCGAGACTTTATGACTGCTAATAGGCAGGAGCGAAATCGATTTGGCCATGAGATAAAGGGAATTATGAGCCAAATGAATATTAAGCCGGATAAAGGCACTTCCATTACTGCGGATGCTCACCGGGCCTGGATTAATGTGAGAGACGTTTTATCCCTAAACAGCGAGAAAGCAATTTTAGAAGAGGCCGAGCGCGGAGAAGACTTTGCAGTAACGGATTACCAGGAGGCTATAAGCAACGCCAGCCTTTCACCCGAAAATCAAAGAATACTTTCTGATCACCTAAACTCTATTAAGAAAAGTAAAGAGCAAATAGCTAGACTGAAAGCTACATTGTAAATAAAGCTTTAATCAAAAATTAAATAACAAATGGGAAAATTAAGCGATAGAAAAATAGCCATCTTAAGCGAAGATGGTTTTGAAGAAGTAGAATTAACAAGTCCGAAGGAGGCCCTTGAAAAAGCAGGTGCCACCGTACATGTTATTTCACCAAAAAGCGGAAGCATAAAGAGTTTTAAGGATGGAGACTGGAATATGGATATTACAGTGGACAAGACTTTAGATGAGGCCAATGCGGCCGATTATGATGGCCTTATGCTTCCGGGTGGTGTAATAAATCCGGATAAACTCAGGAGAAGCACCAAGGCTGTAAATTTTGTAAAACACTTTTTTGCAAAAGGAAAACCAATTGCAGCTATATGTCATGGCCCACAAATTTTAATTGAAACCGGTGCCTTAGAGGGCAGATCAATGACCTCTTTTCCCAGCATTAAAACCGATTTGAAGAATGCTGGAGCGAACTGGGTGGACAGTGAAGTGGTGGTTGATCAAGGACTTACAACAAGCCGCTCGCCAGATGATTTACCAGCTTTTAACGATAAAATGGTGGAGGAATTTGGAGAAGGCGTACACGAAGGACAGAAAACCTTGTAGTACATCTCAAAATCTAAATCAGGCTGTTTCGCAATTGCGGAACGGCCTTTTTCTATTTTTGGCCCTATGAAAGTATTAGGAGTTATTCCAGCGCGTTACGCCTCAAGCCGCTTGCCGGCAAAACCTTTGGCAGATATCAACGGTAAAACCATGATCCAACACGTGTATGAAAAAGCTTCGCTGGCGTTGTCAGATGTGGTGGTTGCCACTGATGATGAGCGTATAGTTGAGGCTGTTCAGACCTTTGGAGGCAATGTGGTGCTTACATCTATTGAGCATACCACAGGTACTAACCGCTGTCTGGAAGCCTATCAGATTTATCAAACCACCCACTCCACTCCCATGGATGTGGTAGTGAATATACAGGGAGATGAACCACTGCTTGAGCCAAAAATATTGGATATACTCGTTAGTAGTTTTGATGACAGCACTGTGGAGATGGCCACCCTGGCTGTAAAGGTTACAGATAGCAGCGAGCTTTTTGACGAAAACAGGGTATTTGTAATAATGGATAAAAATGGAGATGCGCTGTACTTCAGTCGCTCGCCATTGCCGCATGTGCGAGGTGTGGATAGAAGGGATTGGTTAAAGCACCATCCATTTTACAAGCATTTAGGTTTGTATGCCTATACCCCAACTGCGCTCGAGGAGTTTTCCGGAATGCCACAGAGTGCCCTTGAACAGGCTGAATCACTGGAGCAAAACCGATGGATGGAAGCCGGACGAAAAATCAGGGTACAGGTAGTAAACCACGATAGCATACCAGTAGACACACCCGAAGATTTGGAGCGTGTACGCCAACTGATGAAGAATGAAGCGTGATGCGTAAATCGGAATTAAAAGAGTTTTTGGACCTAAAGGCTGAGCAGTACAATTCACCGCAGTTTATTGAGAGCGATCCCATTCAAATCCCACATCGGTTTAGCCGAAAAGAGGATATTGAGATAATAGGATTTTTGGGAGCCACCCTGGCCTGGGGTCAACGTCCAACTATTATAAAAAACACCACCCGCCTTCAGGAATTGATGGATAATGCCCCGCATGACTTTATCCTCAATCATGAGCCTGAAGATCGTTCACGATTTGAAGGATTTGTACACCGCACCTTTAATTATGACGATTTGCTTTACTTTCTGGCTTCGCTGCAAAACATTTATAAAAAGCATCAAGGGCTTGAAAGTGCTCTTCTCCCTCTACCTGATGAAGGCAATATGAAAGGCGCCCTTTCCCGCTTTCGCGGAATATTTTTTGAGCTGGAACATTTATCCCGCACCAAAAAACATGTTTCCGATCCCTTGGCTAACTCAGCTTGTAAAAGGCTTAATATGTATTTGAGATGGATGGTGAGAAACGATGGCAAAGGGGTTGATTTTGGACTTTGGCCAAATCACCCACCGCGGCTCCTCTCCTGCCCGCTGGATGTGCACACAGGTAACGTTGCCCGTAAATTGGGCATCCTTAAGCGAAAGCAAAACGACTGGAAAGCAGTGGAGGAACTGGACTCGGCTTTAAGAAAATTTGACCCCATTGACCCGGTAAAATATGATTTCGCCCTTTTTGGCCTTGGAGTTTTTGAAGGCTGGAAGTAGTATTCCTTTATTATGATGTAAATTCGATATTCAACTTAAGCAATAATGAAAACAATTAATAAATACTGGTGGATACTAGCCGTACAGGGGCTTTTTTTGGCAGGTATAGGAACTATGGCTCTGCTGAATACTGCTCTCAACCTAAAGGAGCTTGTTCAATATTTAGGATTAATTCTGCTTGGTTTTGGCGTAATACTCACCTTCTTGGGATTGCGCTCGCGCAAAAAGGGCAATCAATGGGGAATTACCTTTTTTACAGGTGTGTTACAAATGGCTATAGGACTATTTATTCTCGCAAATCCTTCATCCTCTTCAGATGTGTTTAAAATGATTATTGGAGGATGGGCACTAATGATGGCCACAATTCAACTTTTAATAGGGATTTTTGGCAACACCAACAGAATAGTATTTTTTATTAACACCATTGTTTCAGCGGCATTTGGCTCACTGATCATTTGGTACAATTTTGAGGATATACAGTCTCTGACTACCCTTGTGGGAATTTATACAGCAATACTTGGCATCACCATAATTTACTATGCCATAAGGCTTAAAGTTTGGAGTGGTCAGAAGTTGAAAGTTGATTTGCCTGGAGAATCTTCCGAATCAAAAGACGATGAACTAATTTCCCCTACTGATAATCTTTAGTGAGTTTTCTGATTTCATCCGATTCATAAACCTCCTTATCAGAAATTGAATTAGCCACGACATACATGGCGCGGGCCACTCGCACAGCAGAAATGCCTTTGTACTTAGCAGGAAAAGCCCACCCAAATACTTTATTCATAGCCACGCCAATCTTCTCCCCCAGGCGGGTTTCATCTCTTTTACCCAGCAATAAAGATGGTCGGAAAATATGTAAGCGCGGAATTGACATTTTTCGCAGAGCTTCTTCCATTTGGCCTTTGGTACGCGAATAAAACATTTTGCTTTTTGGGTTGGCCCCGAGGCTGCTCATCACTAAAAACTTTTGCATACCTCCCTTTAATCCGGCTGCAGCCGAATGCACAGGTATGCCGTAGTCAATGTGCTTGTAAACGGTAAGGTCACTTGTTTTTGACTGAGTGGTACCAATACAGCAATACATGTGCTGACACTCCAGCGGCTCTTTAAAAAAGTCATCACTAAGCAGGTCGCCCAGCTTTTCTTTCAATTTGGGGTGCTTACGTCCTGTGGAGCTTCGTCCTAATACAAGAACTTCGTCATAAGTATCTTCATCAAGTAGGATGTCTAAAAGATGACCGCCAACAAGCCCGGTGGCTCCCAATAAAACCGCACGATTTATCACTGCTCAAAATCTTTATCAAGGTCTATCACCTTCCAATGCCAACCTTGGTCTTTATGGAAAGTTTTGCGGGCCAATAGCCGTACAATAAACCCTGCTGTTATTAACGATGCCCCTAAGATAGCCTGATTTTCGGTTAGTAGAGTTTCATTATTGATTATTCCATTCAGGATAAAAATACTGGTAAACAGAGTACCCCCTGCCACACCTGCCGTACCCAGTAGGTAAACAAAGCTATTTCTTGTTCTAAAACTCAAAATCTGATCTAAGGGATAAGTAAACCTACCTACGGTTATACTTTCATCTGTTATTTCCTGCAAAATGCCTTCTACCCATTCCTCACTATCCACTGTTTTAAATTTCACTCTTTCCTTTAGTCCTATTCTGGTATGCGGTACTTCATTACCCTTTTGCAGATAAAGATATTGCTGACTAAATAAGCTTGTGGTAAGAGCAAAAAGCGCTGATAGTAAAATCAATCTCATTTTTGAGTGTTGTTTGTTTCGTTGGGCTGTTTTGTAACTTCAGGATTGTAGTGATATACAATGGTTAGGTGATTGTTGGAATATTGCTTCCAGGCTTCAATCTGCGGTTTGTTTTGTATAGCTTCATCCTGTAAAAATAACTCTTCGGTCTCCTCAAATTCGCTGGTCTCTTCTTCCAAATCCCAGCTATATTTTTTTTGCCTTGGTCTCAAATGGCGATAATTTATGGCCAGGGCAAAGCCACTGCTCAGACCGGTAAGATGCGCCTCCCAGCTTATCTTCTCTTCTACAGGCAGCAGCCCCCAAAACAGGCCTCCATATAGGAATATCACTAAAAGTGACAAGGCCAAAAGGTTAGGCTGTTTTCTAAGTAAGCCACTCAGAAAGATAAATCCTGCCAAGGCATATACCAAACCCGAAGCACCTATATGGATGGATGGTCGTCCAATAATCCACAGGGCAATTCCGGATGATATCCAGGCAATAATAACTACGCGGGTAGCAATTTTAGGATAAAAATAATAGAGCCCCGCGCCCAAGGCTAGCAAGGGAATGGAGTTGCTCATTAAGTGTTTCAAATCACCGTGCAATAACGGACTTGCTATAATACCTACTAAGCCTTCCCAGCTTAATGGAATTACTCCGAACCTATTAAGATGAAGCATAAAGCGATGATCTAACCAAAATACAAACCAAATGAGGATTATAAAGTAAAATGGTTTTAGAAAAAAGCCAAGCCCCTTGGTGGTTTCCTCCGCTTCAGGGTCTGTTGGGTTATATGTGCCGTATAGTCGTTTCACAGTGTCTAAATGTAGTATTTTTACCCGCCCGAATTATATAGCAAATGTCAGCACCTCTTGCCGAAAGATTACGGCCAAAAAGCTTTGAAGATTACATTGGACAGGAAGATTTGCTGGGCAAAAATGGTTCCCTTAAAAAACTCCTCGAACAAAAAATTGTTCCCTCCATGATTTTTTGGGGACCTCCCGGAGTGGGTAAAACTACCCTTGCGGGATTAATCGCCAAAGAAGCTCAACGTCCCATTTTCACTTTAAGTGCCATTAGTTCAGGAGTAAAGGATGTTAGGGAGGTAATTCAAAAAGCCGAAAATCAGGGTTTGTTTGGCAGCGGAAAAACACCTATTCTTTTTATTGATGAAATTCATCGATTTAGCAAATCTCAACAGGATAGTCTTTTAGGAGCGGTTGAAAAAGGTACGGTATCACTGATTGGAGCTACAACTGAGAATCCAAGCTTTGAAGTGATTTCGGCTTTACTGTCTCGCTGTCAGGTATATGTGTTAAAGGCTTTAGAAAAAGCTCATCTGGATGATATGCTGGACAGAGCCCTTGAAAAGGATGAATGGCTCAAAAACAAGCACTTAAATATTAAGGAGCGCCAGGCCCTTTTCCGCTACAGCGGAGGTGATGCCCGTAAGCTTTTGAATACACTGGAACTTTTGGCAGGAAACGTAAAGGAAGGTGAAGCCATTACAAATGAGTTGGTTGAACAGCTTTTGCGCAACCGCCCCGCCATGTACGATAAGAATGGCGAGCAGCATTACGACATTATTTCAGCTTTTATAAAATCCATACGCGGTAGCGACCCCAATGCCGGGGTGTATTGGCTGGCCCGAATGATAGAAGGTGGCGAAGACCCCGATTTTATTGCCCGGAGATTGCTAATACTCGCTTCTGAAGATATAGGAATGGCTAACCCCAATGCCCTGTTGCTGGCCAATTCCACCTATGATGCTGTAAAAAAGATCGGTTTCCCGGAAAGCAGAATTATACTTTCACAGTGTGTTGTGTATTTGGCCACTTCGCCAAAAAGCAATGCCAGTTACGAAGCTATAGGTATTGCTCAAAAATTAGTTAAGGAAACTGGAGATCTGCCCGTTCCGCTCCACATCCGTAATGCACCAACTAAACTTATGAAGGAGCTGGGATATGGCACAGATTACAAGTATGCCCATAGCCATGCGGGCAATTTTGTAGACCAGGAGTTTCTCCCAAAAGAAATAAGTAAAACCAAGTTTTACGAGCCGGGAAATAATCCAAAAGAGAATTCCATAAGAGAATGGTTGAAGAAGCTTTGGGGGAAATATGGGTACTAAGCAATGCTATAATTTATACCTTGAACTTGTTACTGCCTATTGTATAACCAAATGGCCGTTGGCCTTTAGGTTTTTTCCTTCTAAAAGTTTGAAGAGATAAACACCGTCAGCCAAACCATCCCTCTTAATTTCAAGGCTCTGAGTCGTTATTTCATTAAATGAACTTACCATTCTTCCACTAGCATCATATAAATACAAAGAGTGCGGTTTTGCTTCAGGATTTGAAAACTGCAAAGAAGCCGTGGACTTCATAGGGTTGGGGAATAGCCTGTAAGAGCTGCCATCTATTTGACCAGAAACTTCCTGCGTATATTTAACTGTAAATAATGAATCCTCTTTACAGCAGGTGGAGCCTATAATATAGATTTCTCTGTTATTGGGTAATTCAATTTTAGCGGAATAAGCCCATTCATGGCCTAAAATGTTTTTCGTCCAAACCTCATTTCCAGTGGCATCGTATTTAATAAGAGTGATATTCCGGTATGAAAGTCTATAGATTGAGTCCATTCCTGATCCTATAACATAAGAATTACCAAAGTCATCCAGAACAATTGCTTCCCCTATCATTCTACTTCCACTTCTGAAGGTTTTCTGCCATAATGGATTTCCTTGGCTATTAAATTTGGTTGTCAAAATTTTGCTTGTCTCGGAATCTTGACTGTTTAAAGTGCCTACAATTGAAATATTACCAGATTTATCAATCACCATATCAGAGGGTGACCCGCTAAAGTATTTTAGTTGATTAATGTTATCTCCATAACTCCATTTCAATTTTCCATCCGTTCCATATTTAAATAATATACCTGACAGGCCTCCATTTCCTAAAACACAGATATCACCTGAGGGAAAAATTTCTATCCTCCCACCGAATGCCCCTAAGCCATGATTACTATGATAATTTTGTTCCCATTGTTTCACTCCGGAAGAGTTGTATTTAATGGTTTGCATATAGTTGTATAGGTTGCCTTCACCTGTGGTCGTAATGTAAAGGTCTCCTTTGTTTGTTAAAGCCATTTGAACCCATAAGGGATCTGAACTCCATCCAATAGAAGTTTCAGTATCCTCAATAAGCCATAATTTTTCTCCATTTCTATCATATTTAGCAAGGGCGTACTGCCCAAAAATATTACCACCAGCTACATAAACTTGCCCGGCATTAGTAACCTCTAAATCATATGCTGCACTTCGGTTTTGATTTATTATATGCTCCTTGTTCCACCTTAGCTTTCCGTTAGAGTCAAATTTTAGAACAAGCCAGCCAATATCTGTTGCTCCCGCTACATACACGTTATTGGAATCATCTAATTCAATGGCAAAAGCATCTGACTTATAGGAGGTACTGTGCAAATACTTTATACTCCATATTTCATTTCCATCTCTATCATACTTTAGTAGTGAAATATGGTGCCCTGATACATTACTTGTATATGTAACCCCGGCCACATAAGAGTATCCATCCTTATCAAAAACTATATCTCTAGCGATTACACCCGTATTTGGAGCTGACCAATATGAGTTGGACCATGCAAGGCTTAATTGACCATATGATTTAATGGTAACCAAACTCATGATGACTATAAAAAACAAACCTCTTATTAGAGACATATTTCAATTTTAACCAATAATAAACATTTGAATTCACATTTTGAGGTGAGATTTAGTAAAGTAGGAAGTACTCCGCAAGAAATTTTGAACGATTTCTAAACATTTTCTCAGCATTTTACCCAGCCAATTGTACATTTTTTAGTTTTGGGAACTAATTCAAAAATGGCTAAATAAATTTCGACTTATGAACTCCCACGAAATAGATTACCGCCTGTTGGGCGAAGAAATGCAAGCTGTAGAAATAGAGCTTGACCCCATGGAAACCGTGGTAGCCGAAGCCGGTAGCCTAATGATGATGGATACAGGTATTGAAATGAACACCATTTTTGGAGATGGCAGCAATCAATCAAAAGGCTTGTTTGACAAATTTTTATCTGCTGGAAAGCGAATGCTAACCGGTGAAAGCCTCTTTATGACTACCTACACCAACGTTGGTCAGGGAAAGAAGCGGGCTTGGTTTGCCTCTCCTTATCCCGGCAAAATCATCCCAATGGATTTGAGTGAGATGGGTGGGAAACTGGTTTGCCAAAAGGATTCCTTTTTGTGCGCAGCCAAAGGAGTAGCTGTGGGTATTGAATTTCAAAAACGAATCGGAACCGGGCTTTTTGGTGGCGAAGGCTTCATCATGCAAAAGTTGGAAGGTGATGGGATGGCTTTTGTACACTCCGGTGGAATGATAATAGAAAAGCAACTTCAATCAGGGGAAACCCTTAAAGTAGATACGGGTTGTCTCGTAGCCTTCACCAACACCATTGATTACGATATTGAATACATCGGAGGCCTCAGAAATGCCGTTTTTGGTGGTGAGGGAATTTTCCTGGCAAAACTTACAGGTCCTGGTAAGGTGTTTATTCAGTCCCTACCCTTCAGCCGCTTAGCTGACAGGATTATTGCCAGCGCCCCAAAAATGGGCGGCAAGCGCAAAGAGGAAGGTAGTATACTTGGTGGTTTAGGTGGCTTGCTTGATGGCGATAATCGCTTTTAAAGAGAAAAGTCCCACTGCACTCTTAGTCTCCAGTTTTCTTTTGGATCCATTTGAAATTCATGGAGGGTGAATCTTGAAACCTCTACTGTCAGTTTATTGGCATGCCCATTAAAAAACCAGTTGGCGGCAACACCAGATTCCTCTTCCTTCATTCGCCAATCAAAACTATCAGGATAATATCCTGAGTGGCGTACCGCAATTTCTAATGGCTCTGGCCACCAATCTATTGCCTGATGAAAGAAATACCCGGCCTGAACATAGTACCCTTGAAGCAAGGTGGTAGCATTATTGTCCAACAAATCAATCACCTCTTTGTTGTGCAACTCCGATTGCCAGCTAAAGCCCTTGTATTTTAAGGCAGTTTCAATGTTAATCTGGTTTGTACGGTACTGACCGGCATTACCATCATCAAAGCCTTCCAAATTTCCACCACCTGAAGAAGAAAACCTGGTAAAACTGCTTTGATTGGTTACAGCCGCCAGGGAAATAAAGGCCGCAGCCTTTGGAGTTATTTTAACATCACTTCCTTCAAACTTCATTTCCCTGCCCAAAAAGTTCCATTGAAAACGCCCGAAGTACATTAGGTTTTCATCATCATTACTTCGGCTGCCACGGCCAGTGCCTGTTAAGCCTGCTACCCAGTAATTAAAATTCAAAACTCCGTTTCCTTTAAGATGACCATATACCTCCACCCCCTGCTGGCGATCAATTGTAAATGGGCGATTTAATAATGAGCGATCCACTAACTGTTGCTTGCCACTACTTATAAATCGCTCCTGCGTAAACTCCACTTTCCATTGTCCGGCCTTAAAACTTAGCCACTCCCACTTCTCAATCATAAGTCTGTAGTCCAGCAATCTCGAACCTCCCAATTCATATTCCCAATAATACTTCAGCCAAGGTTTATAGGCATGGCCACCTACTTTTAAGCGTGCTCGGTTAATCCTAAAAACGGTTGTGTTGGGTTCATTAAAATCTTCAAGGGTTATAGGGTCTTGATCCGTAATGGTTGAAAAACGAAACTGTACCCTACTTTGAATCTGAAGCAGAAAACGATTATCTGTGGTTTTAAACTCAAACCCCTTACTACCATGTTCAACAGTTACCGAAGGTTTAATAACAGATACCGAATCCTGACCACTTGTATTGAGTACAAATGCGCTTGAAATCAGCATAATTAGGAATAGTCGCTCGAAGATGAAATTTAACATTTACTTAACTTGTGGTAAATCCTTATAAGCCGCTAAGGTATATATTACGCAAAACCTAACTGGCTGCATCCTCTTACAGCGAGCTAAGTTTCTTGCTTTTGAGGTGCACACTATCATTTTAAATTATCGGAAACTGTATTGCCCCTTGCTTGTTTCGATTTTCCCCTTATTTTCGGCAAAATTTGAGACGGTATAATCATTGTGAGTATCCCGTCAAAATTCAAATTACACTAACCCATCATATGAAGTATATATTCATCCTTTCTGCTGTCCTTCTCTCCTTTAGTTCGTTTTCACAAACTGAAGAAGACTTTAATAATTACGGCATCATCCTGTTTAGACAGATGACTGATAGTACTCAAACTGAGTTTGTGGATTTTATCCGCACCAGAGAGTATCATGAAATAATTGACAGGCAGCCGATGAATGACAATCAAAAGAGTTTGGCCAAGCATAAAATCAATGAATCGTACAACAAGATGTACGTTGATTATCAGCGCTCTATTCAGGAGATGGTAGAGAACTATTCCTTCGAAATTGAGGATGGTGCCACCTTTGAATATTTGGAAACCCGCCATGAAGCTCTGGACGGATCAATAGACACTTATGCGATGAAGACAAACTTCATTTATAGAAATAAGAAGGTACAAACTCAGGTGAGTTTTGTGTTTGATGTTGCCTGGCTCGACAAAGAGCGTGGATTTGTACTTATAAGTCCTCTAAAGGAGGACTTTTAGACATTTCGGTTGCCAAGCATAGGTACAAATCGAAAATCGCCATAATCGCTCACCTCTATAGCACCATGTTCATCTTTGGTGAGCAAAAGCATTTTTTGATCTCCCTCCCCAACGGGGATTACCATTCTACCGCCATTTTTTAATTGCTCAACCAACTTTGGCGGAATATTAGGTGCACCAGCCGTTACTATAATTCTATCAAAAGGAGCAAAAGAAGGCAGTCCGGCAAAGCCATCACCATACTTCATAGTAAAGGTATAGCCCAACTTTCGCATGTTCTGGCGAGTAATGTCAAAAAGCTCCTTTTGTCGTTCTATGCTATACACCTTTACCCCTACCTCTTCAAGCACACAGGCCTGATAACCGCTACCTGTACCGATTTCCAACACTTTATCACCCGGACTCACCTGCAGCAATTCCGTTTGAAAAGCAACGGTATAGGGTTGAGAAATAGTTTGGCCCGCAGCAATCGGGAAAGGCTTATCCTGATAGGCATAAGCCTCAAAAGAAGAATCAATGAACAGATGGCGTGGAATTTTACCAATGGCCTTAAGCACATCAGCCTTTCGTATTCCCTTTGCAATCAGCTCTCTAACAAGTTTGTTTCGTTGCCCTTTGTGGCGTGGTAAGTCGTTCAGCATAGCAACGGCTAAAATGGATATAATACTCTAGTTAATTTAAACTTTTAGTTACGGGTAATTAACAAGAATCTGTGAATAGCCATCAGCTTCTACCATTGCCCAGGGTTTCAAATGCCCTACATTTGCCCAAAATTTTTTATATGCTCAAAGTTGGGGTTCTTGGTGCCGGTCACCTGGGTAAAATCCACCTTAAATGTTTAGCGGGTTTACCTGATGATTACCAATTGGTTGGTTTTTATGATGCTAATGCCGAAACCGTAGATAAGGTTAGTGCCGAACTTGGCGTCAAAGGCTTTGATTCTATTGAGGCTCTTATTGAGGCTGTAGATGTGGTGGATATCGTTACTCCTACACTAAATCATTATGAGTGTGCCGTAAAAGCCCTTAAGAGCTGCAAACACGTATTTATTGAAAAGCCCATTACCGAAACTCCCGAACAGGCCAAGCAGCTGATAAAGCTTACGGAAGAAGCGGGTGTGATGGCTCAGGTAGGACATGTGGAGCGTTTTAACCCTGCATTTTTAGCAGTACGTGATAATATTAAAAACCCCATGTTTATTGAAACTCACCGCCTGGCTGAGTTTAATCCCAGAGGTACCGATGTGCCTGTGGTACTCGATCTTATGATCCACGACATAGACATTGTACTTAGCGTGGTAAAATCAAACATCAAAAAAATCAGTGCCAGTGGAGTGGCTGTGCTTAGTGATACTCCTGACATCGCCAATGCACGTATTGAGTTTGACAACAACTGTGTTGCCAACCTTACAGCCAGTCGAATCTCACTGAAAAACATGCGCAAAACCCGAATCTTTCAGCGCGATGCCTATGTAACTGTTGATTTTCTGGAGAAAACAAGTGAAGTGATACGAATGCGAGATATTGAAAATGAAGACGATCCATTTGCCATGGTTATGGATTTGGGCAATGGCAGGAAAAAACAAATTTATTTTGAACAGCCAGAAGCTTTGAAAACCAACGCTATACAAGAAGAGTTGAGAAGTTTTGCGATAGCAATCAATAAAAAGGGCAATGTAAGCGTTAGTCTCGAAGACGGATACCGGGCTTTGGATGTAGCGCATCAAATCCTGGAGAAGATCAACCTCAATCTTAATGTGATTGCCTGAAATATGGCCAGAAAATACTCCCTAGCAGCTTTTGCTGCCCTGTTTATTATTTTATTCATTTCCTGTTCTAAAGACTGGGAGGCACAAAAGCCTGTCTATCTCTCTGTTCCGGAAATCCTGCTTAGTACCGATTATGTAAGTGAGGGTACTTCCAGTAGCAAAATGACTACCGTATGGATTTATGCCAATGGCGATGCTGTTGGTGTGTTCGAACTTCCTTGTGTAGTACCTGCCATTTTGAAAGAAGGTGATAATGAAATTACCATGTATCCCGGTATAAACCTAAACGGAATTGCAGCATCACGTGCTATATATGAAGGTTTTGAGGGAATGGAGTTTACACTTAACTATTCCCCCTCGGGTAGCGCTGAAGCCGACACAATTTTAATTGACTCAGCAAATAGAGTTACTACCTATACCGATAGGGTTACCGTAAATCTTTTGGAAGACTTTGATGGCGCGGGTTTAAATTTTGAAAAGACCAGCAAGAGTGATACAAACCTGCGGAAAACGGATTTGAACAACGCCAATAATTTCGTAAATCCTCAAAATCCCAGCGAACCCAACGGAAGAGCCGGAATCTTGTACACTTCAAAATCCAATGATCTTGCAGAAGTGGTTTTGGTGAAATCACTGCAATTGCCCATTGGTGGTGCCAACGTATATCTGGAAATGAATTACAAGTCCAATGTGCCCTTTATAGTTGGTGTATTTGCAGATGTTTCAGGAACCGCTGTACAACAGCCCACATTATACATAACGCCTAAGGATGAATGGAATAAGATTTATGTAAATCTTGTAAGTGAGGTTAGCTCGCAGTCTAGTGCCTCGGGGTATAAAATATATTTCAGAGCTGATCACGATGACAATCTTGATACGGGCAAAGTGTTTTTAGACAATCTCAAACTTGTTTATTAACGCCTATGAAAAACTATACCCTCCAACGCTTTAAGTATATGTTTTGGGATGTAATAGCTGCTGGAATGAGCTATAGCATCCTTTATATATTACGGAGGGTAGTGCTCGATATGGAAAGCATACCATTTGAGATTAGTACAAGTTTTTTTACGGGCACCTATTTTCTGGGGCTCTTTTTCGTTGCCACTTTTTGGCTTACCATGTACATTATTACCGGTTTTTACCGGGATATCTATAGGCGATCAAGGTTAAAAGAGTTTATCTATACGTTCAACGCCTCCCTTTTGGGCAGCATTTTTATTTTCTTTGCCCTGATACTTGACGACTGGGTTTCGAATTACACAGATTATTACCGGGGCTTTCTGATTTATTTCGGTAGCCATTTTCTAATTACCAGTTTCTTTCGTTTTCTTCTAAGCACGGCAACCAGCTCTCGTATCCGTAAAGGAAAAATCACCTTTAATTCGGTTTTAATAGGCAGTAATGATAAAGCAGTGGAGCTTTACAACGAGATTGGCAATAAAACAAGTACCGGAAATCGGTTTGTGGGTTTTGTGAGCGTTCACAACAATATTCGCTTCTTAGTAGAAAAAAACCTGGAACATTTAGGAACCCACACCCAACTTCCTGAGATAATAGAGCGTCATGATATTGACGAGGTGATTATAGCAATAGAATCCTCGGAGCACGAAAAACTTGAAAACATCATCAATATTTTGCAGGATACCAACGTTAAGGTAAAAATGATACCAGACACCTACGACATTATTTCGGGGAAAGTAAAGCTTGAATCAATAAGCTCTGCACCCCTTATTGAGATCAACCATGAGTTGATGCCCATGTGGCAAAAGGTTATAAAGCGTGTGTTTGACGTGTTGGTATCTGTTCTTCTACTGATCCTGCTCTCCCCTTTGTTTATTTTTAGTGCCATAATGGTGAGATTGTCCAGCAAGGGCTCCATCTTCTTTACCCAAACCCGTTTGGGGCAGTATGGTCGTGAGTTTAAAATGATCAAGTTTAGAAGTATGTATGAGGATGCTGAGAAAGACGGCCCCCAGCTGAGCAGTGAGGAAGATGAGCGTATAACACCCTGGGGCCGCATTATGCGTAAGTATCGATTAGACGAACTACCTCAGTTTATAAATGTGGTTTTAGGAGAGATGTCTATAGTAGGCCCTCGCCCTGAAAGGGCATATTATATAGATAAGATAAAATTAAAGGCCCCCCATTACAAGCATATCCAAAAGGTAAAACCAGGTATTACCTCATGGGGGATGGTAAAATATGGTTATGCAGAAAATGTGGATGAAATGGTTCAGCGTCTTAAGTATGACATCATTTACATCGAAAACATGAATCTGTTTAACGATCTTAAGATACTCATCTACACCGTGCTTATTGTTCTTCAAGGTCGTGGAAAGTGATAAACTTAGAAGAGTTTAATCAACAGGCCAAAGAGAATAAGGCCGAAAACAAAAAGTTTTACCGCAAGCTTAAATCCATCAATCCCAAAAAGCTTGATCAGGCTTTTCACAAGGCTCATGACGATGCCTTTGAGTGTATCGATTGTCTTCAATGCGCTAACTGCTGTAAAACCACTGGTCCGCTTTTCACTACTACCGACATAGACAGACTGGCGAAGCACTTTCGCATGAAAGCCGGTGATTTTATGGATAGGTATCTCCGCAAGGATGAAGACGGTGACTTTGTACTTCAAACTACCCCCTGCCCTTTTCTGGGTGCTGATAATTATTGCAGTGTTTATGAAAATCGTCCCAAGGCCTGCAGGGAGTATCCTCATACAGATCGAAACAAAATGCATCAGATTTTAGAGCTCACACGTAAAAATGCTGAAATGTGCCCGGCCGTTCACCATGTTACAGAAGCACTAAAAAAGCAGTTTAGGTAAGTCCCCTATCCATGGTTTACAAATAAAAAAGCCGATATCCTTTACGGATACCGGCCTTGAAGTATGTTAAATGTATGGATACTATTTCTTTAGAGCATCGCGAATTTCCTTCAATAACTGCACTTCCTCGCTTGGTGGTGCCGGAGCTGCCGGAGCTGGTGCTGCTTCTTTCTTTTTAAGATTACTGTTATACGCTTTTACAATCATAAATACAGCAAATGCTACTATTATAAAGGTAAGAATGATGTTAATGAAGTTACCGTAATTAATGGCCACCTGTGCCACCTCTGCGGATATTACATCTTCACCAGACATTACTGCAGGAGCCCCTTCCTTTAGGATTAATTTCATTTCCGAAAAATCAACTCCTCCCAATGCCAAACCAATTGGAGGCATTATGATATCATCTACCAATGACTTTACTATAGCTCCAAAATAAGTGGCCATAATAAAACCCACTGCAAGTTGGAGTACATTTCCTTTTTGAATAAATTCCTTAAATTCTTTTAGCATAATTGTTTAGTTTTAGGATTACTTTGAGCTAAAAGTATATTATTTATTTAGATGAAGCGAGTGGCCGTTAACAATTTGTTATAAACTTTGCCATTTAATCAAATTGTAATAATCCTTTACTTACAAAACATGGAATTAACACATATTGAAGACAGTTTTATTGACATTGGAGGACAATTTTTCACAAGTGGATTTGATCTTCGCGAACGGCTTTCCAACATCAAAGCCATCGTTTTTGATTGGGATGGTTTGTTTAATGATGGAGTAAAACAATCAGAAAACGGAGGTGGATTTAGTGAAATTGACGCTACGGGTATTGACCTTTTACGGCTGGGGTTTTACATGTCTTTTGGAAAAATGCTAAAAACCGTAATCATCACTGGATCTAAAAATCTGGCGGCCCATGAATTTGGTAAAAGAGAGCATTTTGATAATGTTTACTGCGAATCCCGTGACAAGATTATCGCCTTTCAGCATTTTAGCGATACACATAATATTTTACCATCGGAAGTTATTTGCCTTTTTAGTGATATTACCGATGTAGCCATTGCGCGTAAAGCGGGAATTAGCCTGGCGGTGGGCAGAGCCTGCAACCCCATTTTTATGGAGTATTTAATAAAGGACAAGGTGGCTGATTATATTTCGAGCTGCCATGGCAATGAAAATGCAGTGCGCGAATTCAGTGAGCTGCTTTTAGGTCTTTTAAACAAGCATTATGAGGCCATGGATGAAAGGGCGGGCTACGGAGAAAAGTATATTACCTATCGCCAAGCCAAGGCAGCTATAAATACAGCCATACACAAGTGTGATTCGGGTAATATTCTTACCCCATAGAGTTTCTTGATTTTATCGGGAGCTTGTAAATTGTATTATTGCACCAAACAAAAATTTTAACATGAAAAGAATAATCTTAGCAACCTTATTAATGGCTGGTATTTTGCCTGCCACAGCTCAGGAGCTACCTGCTCCAAGCCCTAAAGCGACTTTGTCTCAAAGAGTTGGACTTACTGATGTAACAGTAGTATATAGTAGACCAAGCGTTAAGGGCCGTGAAATTTTTGGAGAACTAGTGCCTTTTGGTAAACTGTGGAGAACAGGCGCCAATATGAATACTACTGTAGAGTTTTCTTCAGAGGTAACAATTGCCGGTAAAAAGCTAGCTGCAGGAAAGTATTCTTTATTCACTATTCCTTCATCTGATAGCTGGGAGATTATTTTTAACTCCAAAAATGATCATAGCGGCACAAATGGCTACAGCGAAAAAAATGACGTACTCAGAACTACTGTAAAAGTGCAGGATGCTGATATGACCGAGTCATTTACCATTGATATTAATAACATAGCCCCAGAAAGTGCAGCTATTGTTTTGATGTGGAATAAAACCAAAGTGGTAATCCCATTTACCTTTAATGTAAATGATATAGCCATGAAAAACATTGATCAGGCCCTGGCTGATGGTGATGAAGATGGAAAATGGAAGGTATACCGCAATGCTGCAAATTATTTCCTTAATAATAAAATAGAAATTGATCGTGCATTGGAATACATGAATATGTCTATCGCTGCAAATCAATCATCCTGGTATAGCTACTGGTTAAAGGCAGAAATTCTTGCAGAGAAGAAAATGTACAAGGAAGCTGTAAAAAGTGCTGAAATGTCTAAAAAAGTAGGCGCTGAAGAAGCAAAAAGTAATGGTTCTGAATTTGGTTATGCCGAAATGATTGACAAAGGCATTATGGAATGGAAAGCCAAGAAAAAATAATTTAAGAAAAGGCTCACCGCTTGCAAACGTTGAGTAAAAGAAAACCCGTCCCGGATAGTCCGGGACGGGTTTTTGTATTAAGGAGCCAGACGTTCTAAATTCCAGCTGCCATTTTCATCTTTAATATATATGATCCGATCATGTAGGCGGTTAGAGCGTCCCTGCCAAAATTCCACACTATCAGGCACTACCCTGTATCCACCCCAATTATCCGGTCTTTCTATTTCACCCTCAAATTTCTTCTCTATTTCTACCATTCTATCTTCCAACAACTGACGATTAAGAACCACCTGACTTTGGGGAGATGTCCATGCGCCAATTTGACTGCCTCTCGGCCTTTGCTTAAAGTATTCATCCGATTCAGCGGAAGTAAGCATTTCTGCCTTTCCCTCTACCCGTACTTGTCTTTCCAGCTCAGGCCAGAAGAATACCAATGACACCGAGTTATTAACACTAATATCGTGACCCTTATGGCTTTGATAGTTGGTGTAAAATTCAAAACCACCTTTTGAAATACCTTTTAAAAGAACCACTCTGGAAGAGGGGCGGTTATTTAAACCAACCGTACTTAGCACCATGGCATTAGAGTCATGTTTGGCTCTTTTTTTGTAACCTTCAAACCAGTTGGCAAACTGATCAATCGGATCCGGCAACACATCTGCTTTTCTTAAGCTACCGGATGAGTAGTCCTGACGTATGTTCTGCAATTCGTTGTTCATATTATCGTTTGAATTTGATTGCTAATTTACTCACAACCTCATATATTAGTTATAAATAAGAAAATATGTCATTATTAATTGACAATCCAAATAAAGGAAGTTTATTAGTTGCCGAGCCGTTTCTTGGTGACTCCAATTTTGATAGAACTGTAGTGCTTCTATCGGAGCATAACGATCAGGGTTCCATTGGTTTTGTAATAAACAGACCCCTTGAAATAAAGCTAAATGATATTGCCATTGGCTTTCCGGAGCTTGATACCGTAATTCATCATGGCGGGCCCGTACAGGAAGACAGTTTGTTCTTTATACACAACAAGGGTGATTTAATTCCCGGTAGCGACCATATTCTGGGAGATCTGTATTGGGGAGGTGAACTTGAACCTCTAAAGGAATTGATAAAATGTGGCTTGATTACCACTGATAATATCCGCTTTTACTTAGGTTATAGTGGCTGGGGAATGGGGCAATTATCTCTTGAAATAGAAGAAAAATCCTGGTTAACATTAGAAAATAGTGCTATCAATCTCTTCACTGACAATCCAGCAGATATGTGGGGTAAAATATTAATGGAAGTGGGCGGAAATTATCCCTTGTGGGCAAATAGCCCCGCAGATCCCAATCTAAATTAATTATTCAGGACAGGGCCACGGCTATGTTTAGCTCAGGCACCAACTTATCAGATGTGGCTTTTCCAAAGGTTTTCTTTTTGAATTTCCCCACCCATCGTATACCACTGCTGGCATTGGTGAAAAACATTTCATCCGCCTTTTGTATTTCAAATGGTGAAAAGCTTTTCTCCAAAACATTATAACCTAACTTCTTTAAGGCGGTAATTGCGTTTTTGCGCATAACTCCTTTAAGACAGCCATCGGCAAGAGGTGGCGTTATAACTTCATCTCCCTTTACAACAAACACATTTGCACTGATAGCTTCACAAACTGATTTATCATCATTAAGCAAAATACATTCATCTAAGCCATTCTCCTTTCGGAAGATAGATGCCACTGCATAAAACTGTGCTGATGAACTTTTGATATTTGAAAGCAGACTTTTTTGCTTGTAAAAATCCTTAAATACATCAACCGTCAATCCCTTTTCATTTAGGGTGTAATTAGTGCTTTCAGCCTCGGAAGCTGTAATCAGGTATTCCACATCATTACTGTCAGGCGTATATAAGCCTCCCTCCTTTCTATATACAAGAAACCGAACCCGGGCTGGTTTATCTGTAAGACCATTGGCGCGGAGTGTTAACCGAATTTGCTCCTCCAAAAACTCTGGCGAAAAGCTAAGCGGGATTTCCATACGTACAATGCGCATGGAAGACATCAGCCTGAAGTAGTGGTCTTCCCAAAAATTGAGGCGGCCATTGGCAAACTTTATACTTTCAAATACGCCATCACCATAGTTTAGCGCCCTATTGCTCAGGCCAATGGTTAATTGATTGCCTTCGGTTATTTGTCCGTTGAAGTTGTAAAACATCTAAATGTAGTTAGGCCGGCAAATGTATTAACTAAAAAGACCCCATCCCGCTAAAGCGGAATGGAGCCTTTCCTTCGTGCAGTTTTTAGCTTATTGTTTAATAATCTTCTTTACAGCTGTTCCTTTGTTTGAGTTCAACTCAATCATGTAAACACCTGATTTTAAATCGGAAAGATTTACCGAATTTTGATCGCGAGTGATGTTTAAGGTTTTAACAACCTTACCTGTAAGATCTGTTATAGTAATGCTGCTGATTTTTATATCGGCATCTTTTAATGTAAAGTACAGGTTTTCCACAACAGGGTTTGGATACATGGTAACCTTGTCTGAGATGGTAACTTCTTCAAGGCCAATGTTAGTAAATATCTGAGTGTATATTCTTGGCACAAAGAATCCCATAACTGTATCTATATAAGCCTTTGACTGGGCCTTTATATTGGGGTTTGTCTCATTGGAGCCTAAAGGATCAGCTGGATCCCAAAAATCCCAAGGGTTGCTATTTACTCTAAAAGGAAGAGCCGAATTAGGAGGAGCTATATTGAATGTTAAAATATTCTCTTGCTTGCCAATGTTGTGCACATTGTTTCGAGCCTTTACGCTTAGGGCATCTTGATAATTAGCTTGTATTGCAGCATCGTTATTACCTAAGGCATTGGCAATACGTATAGTAGTATGACTTCCAGCAACATCAACTACAGGAAAAAACTGTGTTCCAACGGGCACCTGTACCACACCTGAATAATAAGGGGCAAAAAAGTCAAAACGGCAATGAGTGGATACCATTTCTACATCGCCAGCTTCAAGCCATGTGGAATCTCCCATAGCACCACCAATGTTCAATACCATCCTCACATCGCTGCTATAACCCGGGTGATTAATATAATTCCTGCCTATTGCATTTGTATCTACTTCAGGTAATCCAAGTGGAGTAGTTTGTCCAGTTAGGCTCACAGTTCCACCGTAACCGTTCCAATCACCTACTATGCTGGTATCAATATATGGATCACCCGCATTTACAGGGTCACCATACAGACCAGGACCGGAGGCGTCATATTGGAATTTACCAATTCCCGCAACTTCGGCATATTTATCTACGGTGGCATAGGCCAAAACAGTATATCCTCCTGAACCTTGGCCAACCAGAAAAATATCATCGTTATCAGCTTTGTAAGGATTACCATCTACTGCAATAGTCTTTCTGACCCAGCGAACAGCTGCTTTTGCATCCTGAATAGATTTGTATACAGCCAAAAGGTTCGTTCCTCTTCTCAAATCTAAGTTGGTGCTATTTGCTAACCATCCCACTCGGTAAGTAGCTGAAATCGCAACATAACCTTTCTTAGCAAAGCGTTTGCAAATTTCAACAGCAGCACTATCTGTTCTATTTCCCATAGGGCTTACCAGACCTTTGGGTAAAAAGCTTCCTGTATGAAAATAAATCATTACCGGCCGGCTGGTGGCTGTATCCATTAAAGGATCTGGCTGGTATATATCGCATTGAAGCGGAAGTAATTGAGGCCCACCAACATTTGCTGGGGCATATTCATTAAAATTGATGCCATACGTAACATCTTTAGTCACCGTTATTTGGGCTGATGTAAACACATCATCCTTATAGCGAGTTTGAGCATTTACTTGCACAGACCCCATTACCAAGGCCGATGCTACAAAACCACATAATCTTTTTTTCATGTGAAGGGATTTAGAATTAGAGAATTTAATATAAGAAATTATTTAATATCATACACAACTGAGGCATACATAAGGCGCCCAACTCTTGGGCCCCCATAAACCTGAAAAACTTTATTGTTCAGGATGTTACTCCCTCCAATTTTAAGATTTACTCCTTGCTTCTTAAAACCATAACTTATTTGAGCATCCAACAAGGAATAGCTATCAATGAAGCCTGTAAATTGAGGTGACCCCTCAAAAAGAAAACCTTCTATCCACTTATAAGTAACATTAAAACCTAAGTTCTTGAAAAAACCAAACTTAATTTCGCGGCCACTTAGGCTCAAGTTATACTTATTTTCAGGAGTATTAAAAGCTGGAATAATTGGATCATCGCTAGAGGTATTTAATACGTTCCATGTATAATTTCCTGCAATCATATATTTTCTCCAGAAATAATAATTTACCCCTGCACTAAAACCTTGCGTGGTAACCTGATCTTGAGCATTTGCAGCAATTCTATACGCCTGTGCTCCCTTTAACCTATCCGCAGGACCAGCATTCGGGTCATCATCAATTCTAACACCTATATTAAAGCCAATAAAATCCTGATACCAACTATAGTAGTAGTTTAAGTCAAGAAACAACTTTTGCCAAAGAGTTGTTCGATAGCCAGCTTCCAGCGTTTGAACTTTTTCAGGTTTTACCGGATCAATACTGTAATAGTCCCATTTATAATTAGCCCTGGCTTGCACGCCAGAACCTAAGAAATTGCTGATGTCATCTGCCGTTACTAAGGAGTCATAACCTTCCAGATTACCAAGTAATATGGCCCGCCCAACGTTATAGTATAGATATTGATCCTGGAGTGTAGGATTACGAATGGCTGAAGAAAAAGAGACTCTTAAGGTATTAAGCCGATCTATACTGTACACAGCTGAAATAGCCTGTGAACTCAAAAGATCAAAATTTTCATTTTTATCACCCCTTACTGTTATACCTGTTTTTAATTTTTCCCAAAAAACACGTTCCCAACCCAAAAAAGCTCCCATTTCATAATTCGATATTTGTTCATCAGCAGTGTCTCTAAATATGGTACCATCAGAATTAGGCCGGTAAAGTCGGCTATTACCTCCAATTATAAATTTGCCATAAAAGGTTTCTTTAAAATCATACTGCCCTTGTAAATGATACAAGGAAGACTTATCAAAAAATCTAGACCCTCCTTCATTAAAACTCCGTTGAGTAATGTATGAAAAAAGTGAATCATATTGTGGAGTACCAGGTGTAAGTGCATCTGCAGAACCATTAGCAAGATTTACCGTATTTCTGGTTTCATTATGCAAGTCCCTGATAAAATCCAGCGTGTCTGCAAGTAAAACGTTCAGCTGTTTTTCAAACTCCTCTCTGCTTTGATTCTGATCGGGGAAGCCTGGCAACCCCTTAACTTTAGGAGCACCTATGAAACTCCAAAAATTTCTATAAGTACTTCCCCATGCTCCTTCGTCTATATAGGCATTTTGCATTTGCAAAGCAGTAAAGTAAGCATCATATGAGTTACCAGCATCTTCATTAGTAGAATAAGCCCGTATGAACCATTTATCCTTTTTATTAATTTCAAAACGATTTTGGTAAAACTGTATATCCTTAAGGCTGTATCGGTTGTCCCCTTGATAAACAGTAGTGCCATAGCCAAAGTTAAACGCATAAATGAGTTCCAAGTCTTTCTTCAATCGGTAGTGTACTGCTGCTCCTAACTTTAAGTTTCGGGTATCATAATCCACAAGGTATTTTTCTTCTATGCCCGTGCGGTAAAAATTCCCCAAGCCTGGGTAAGTCTTAATATCGCCACCATCATCAAACCTCACTTCATCGCCATATCTATTAATGGCATCATATCCACCAGGATTATCTGTGCCTTCTTCGCTCTGGAACGTTGGATCTAGGTTGTCAGCTTCCCAATCATCAGCTCTTAAGTAGTAAAGGTTTATTTTAAAGGCAATATTGTCATAATCCTTTTTCCCAATTCTAAAGGCTTCGCCATACCGCAATGCTGTTTCTAAGAATCTACGTTCTCCACCTTTTACGCTTACACTCAATCCCTGAAAATCAAAGGGGTTTTTGGTAGTCATGGAAATAACTCCATTAAAAGCCCCCGGACCATAAAATGCGGTGCTTGCTCCCGCAATAATATCCACATTCATCACATCAAGTTCAGATGCTCCTAAAAAGTTACCTAAGGAAAAGTTTAGCCCTGGGGCCTGATTATCAACACCATCTATTATTTGTAAAGATCGTACAGGGGAAGTACTATTAAAACCACGAGTATTAATTACTTTAAAACCAATACTAGCTGAAGTGAGGTCAACTCCCTTTAAATTCCCAAGCCCTTCATAAAAACTTACAGCTGGTGTTTCCTTTATAGCCATAGCATCCATTGCTTCAACCGTAAGTGCACTTTCACGTTGTTTTTGGCTTAGTCGCTGCTCCACTACGCTTACTTCTCCAAGCATGGTTTGATCTTCCACCAGGCTTATGGCTACTTTTTCAGCAGCTGATTTCACTACAATTTCCTGAGATGAATACCCTATAAAACTTGCTTCCAGAGTAACAGGAAACTGGGTGTTCCCTGGTAGTGTAATGGCAAATTTGCCATTAAAATCTGTGGTAGTGCCAGTTGTGGTTCCCTTGATAATTACATTGGCCCCTATTATAGGCTCCTTGCTTTTAGCATCATTTATTAGCCCGTTAATTGTTTGGGCATAAACTCCACCAAAGGAAAAAATCAGTAAGAGTGCGACTTGTAGTAATTTCATTATGTGCGCATAGTAAGTTAGAATGGTGGAATCTACAAAAAAATAGTTGTAGCTAACCTAAGGAATATCGGAACACAAAATTCTATTTTTGCAGCCATTATGATTGACAACAAAAAAATTGTAGTTGTACTTCCTGCCTACAACGCTGCACGTACACTTGAAAAAACATACAACGAAATTCCATTTGACATAGTGGATGATGTTGTTTTAGTAGACGATAAGAGCTCAGATGACACTGTGGAAGTAGGTAAAAAGTTGGGGATCAGACATATCATTTCCCACCCCATGAACCGCGGATACGGTGGTAATCAAAAATCGTGTTACAACAAGGCGCTTGAAATTGGTGGTGATATAGTTATCATGCTTCATCCCGATTATCAATATACTCCTAAGCTGATTGAATCGCTTAGCTACATGATTGCCAATGACCTATACCCTGCCATGCTGGGCTCCAGAATTCTTGGTAAAGGAGCATTAAAGGGTGGTATGCCCTGGTATAAATACATCGCAAACCGCATCCTTACCCTCAGTCAGAATATTTTGATGAATCAAAAGCTTTCCGAATACCACACGGGATACAGGGCTTTTTCACGCGAGGTATTGGAGGCTGTTGATTACGAGGCCAACTCTGACGACTTTGTGTTTGACAACCAAATGCTGGCGCAGATTTTCTATAAGGGATTTGAAATTGGGGAAATCACCTGCCCTACAAAGTATTTTCCTGAAGCATCATCAATAAACCTAAAGCGAAGCTCTATCTATGGTCTGGGTGTACTTAAGGTTTCCATGCAATATCGCCTGGCTAAATGGGGTTTGATAAATCCTGCCTACCTTAGGTAGTTAAAGCTACTCACCATGGAAGCCCCATTTAGCATACTAGCCGTTTTTACCGCTCCTGAGCTGGGGTTTACCGGCAATACAGCCGCTGTTCTCTTTACAGAGAATCCACTGCCGGAAAGGGAAATGAAGCGTTTGGCCTCTGATCTTAATCAACCTGCATCTACCTTTTTATGGGCTGATAAAGACGCACACACCTTTAATGTCAGGTGGTTTGCACCAGATGCAGAAATCGGGCTTTGCGGGCACGGATCGCTTGCTGCTATTGCCTATTTGCACAATCATTACGCTTTAGTGAAGATCAAGCTGAAATACAGCGGTGGTGAAATTTATGGGACAGCCAACAGTGATGGCACGTGTAGCATGCAACTGGATGCCATACCCGTTACAGGAGAAACAAGGCCCTCCCCTGTTTTAGAAGCCGGATTGGGTATCCCTGTAAAGGAATATTTTACCACCAATAATAAACAGATTGTGGTAGTGGGCAGTGAGCGGGAACTGCATGATATGCGCCCCGATTTTGAAAAGCTAAGAGAATCTGAAGTGTTTGGGTATTCGGTAACAGCTGCCGGAAACGAAGTGGATTTCGTAAGCCGTACTATTGTTCCCCATGTGCAACAACTGGAGGATCATGCCACAGGTTCATCTCACGCAGCCCTCGCTCCTTTTTGGAGTAAAAGACTGGGCAAATCTAAAATGACGGCACTTCAACTAAGCAAGCGTGGTGGTAAATTTGAGTGTGAGGTACAGAACAATCTGGTAACCCTTACCGGCCATTACACTCTAATTGCCGAAGGGCAGTTGTTTATTTGATCAATAGAGGCACGGCTTTAGAACGGGAGATCCGGCTCCAATAAATTTCTTGTTCACGCTCTTTTTCACAGCACTTTCAAGAGTTTTTAGATCCTGACATTTAAACTTGGTGATGGCCCGTGGTGAGTCCCATCCTTTTCTTGTGCTGTACCAAACCGTGTCCAGTGCGGTGATTTTATTCAGACTTCCAAACGCATTGGCAAGCAGTGCAGAATCTCCGGGAGTAAAGGTTTCGTCATCAGCAATGGCTTGGGCCACATGGGCGTAGCGAGCGTATTTTAACGAATCACAATGCCCCAGATAGCATACTGGGTATTTTTGTAAACTGTCCAAAAACTCCTGTACCCCCTCCCTATCCATTGCAATATTCCTATTGATTATGGAATCAATCAAATTTAATTCCCCGCCACGTATAGTGTCATCGGCAGCTATTATCTTCAGGTTAAACTCAAACTCATTGGTGTGGAAAATCACATCACTTATTTCCTCATCAAGCAAAAGCGAGAAAAACGTTCGCAGGTTTTCGCTGGCATTGTCCTTTGCCTGCTTCAGGATATTTCGCTCAAGTGCCTGTGAGCGAAGTTTACTCAAAGCCTCACGCTTGGCCTCAAGCACATGCTCAGGATTATTTTTATTACTGGCCAGTATTATCTCAAACCCCTTCACCCCTTTCTCAGGTATAAACCAGGGGTTGATTGTATAAGACAATAGTTTTGGCTCAAGCCCGATGAAGTGAATCAGCTTCTTATCCGAATCGTACTTAAAATTATCTTCCGTAAAGTTCCCGAAGTCAAAACCAGCCTTTACCCAGCCTCTGCCAAGTATTACCAACTGACGGTTTCTCTTAAACTTGTCGGCATAAACCTCATTCAGCTCATCTCTCTTAAATTTTTCAAATACGGATGGATCAACCCTCAGCTTTTCAGCAGGAATTTTCTCCTTATACAATCGCTTTAAAAGGGTTTGCTCATTTCGTTCCTTCAGGTTGTCCGTCAGGGCTTCTATAAAGGCGTGGTAATTTGGATCACTGGTAAGATCGGGAAACGCACTATGGAAATACTCCTTGATTTTCCGTCCTTGATTAAAACCTCTAAACCTTACAGTATCCTGCTCTTTTAAGCCATCAATGGCATGTTGAAAATCAAGATTCAGATCACGGGCTTTTTCCGCAAATGCTCTGGAAGTGGTATCAATTTCTTCAATGTACTTTCCCTTTAAGGAAACCACTACCTCGCCATAATACTCAGCTGTAATCAGCTCTCCTATATCCCTGATACTCCTTAAGCTAACGGGGGTATCTTCAAGTTTAGGTAACGAAGGCTTAAAGATGCCAAACGGATCAAAAAAAGAAAAAACAAGCACAGCGGCAACCACCAGAACAATCTGCAGGGCCAGCGAAAAGAAACCTCCTATTTGTGAGAAGAACGGCATTAGTCTTTTTCGTATTTAAGATTTACAGGTGTAATAAACTCACCTTCCCCAAATGAGATATAAATCTCTTCATAACCGAGGTTTCGCAACAATCCTGTAACCATTAATCGGGTCTTCATTTCCGTTGTACTGCGGATCCCCAGGTAAGGCAGCTGCTTCCGAATATCAAGTTCTGCCTCCTGATAGAGACGCTCATGATCCATGATATCCATGCTATTCAAAAAGGCATTCTTGGTAATGCTGTAATCGATTCGGTATTTCTCAAAAGGATAGGAAAAGTCAAGCACTTCAACAGCAGGAAGTTTTAGCTCTATGCGTTTTCCTTCTATCTTAACATCTTCTGGTTTCAGTTTATTGAGGTCAATTCCGGTTTTCACTATGGCCTCAGAGTATGCCAAAAAACGGGCTTCATTTACGGTAATCAGTCCCAGCAAACGCTTTTCCTTTGTTCCCAATATCACTTTGTCCACCACAGCCTCACAGGTAGCCAGCTTATTCACACTTTGAATTTTGCTTACAACCAGATAACGTTTGTCTTCCCTATTGCAGGAAAAAATCACTGAGGCTAATAAGATATAGGCTATAGCTTTCATTACCCAACGCTGTTTGGGTCTACAAACTCCTTTTGAACATCTGCAGCAGTTGTAGTGGGCAAGGGCTTGGCAACAGGACTTTGCCCCGGAGCAGCTGAAGAAGCCCCGGTTAGCATCTTTTTAGCTGCCTGAGCAGCATTTGGACTTGCATTTTGAATGGCAGCAGCGGGGTTTGCTGGTGGATTTACCGATTCTGGCGGAGCTACTGCTACAACCTGCTTTCTATCCTTTAAAAACTCCAGTGATTTATTGCCGAAGTAAAAGGCAATCATCATGAGGTAAGCGGTTTTGAAAAACTCGAAGTTGTCAATAAAGTATTCATTGGGCTGCAGCCTATCCTTAAAGCTAAGTGACGCAATCATCATGGCCAGACCGCCTATGAGTAGCGATAGAGCGATAGTTCCGCGCACGGTACCTCCCGGCAAGCCCAATGTTTCATCCTTGTGCGGATTCTCTGTGGGTTCATCAGGCGCAGCATCTGGATTGGTTTTTCGCGCTTCATACATTCGCTTCCAGTCTTCATCCGTCCAGCCCATGTTTATGTTATAAAAACCAATGGCCCAGGCAAAGTATATGATGAGAATGGCCATCCAACTCACAATAATGAAAACTGCCAGATTGAAGTAAAAATCCTTGTCCTTACTTCCAATAATAAAAAAGGTGAGAAAGCCCAGGAAGAAGATAATGCTGATAATGAGCCCAATTCTATACGAGCTGTTGGTTAATCCCTTTTTCTTTTCAGGTTGAGAAGCCATAATTAAAAAGCTTTAAGGTTTTGGTAATTCACATTTTCAGATTTCACGATCACTCGTACCGGGGTTCCTCGCTCCAGCGCTGAGCGCAATTGGATGTACAGCTTTTTAAAAGTATCCTCGCTATTCTTTAAAAAGGCATCCGTATCGGAAATTTGCAAGTCATTGGTTACTACAATGCTGGCCTGTCCCGGTAATTCGTCAACTCCATTTTGGAGCCACACCGAGCTAAAGTTTTTTACGCCAGTAAATTTTATAGGAGCTGTGTACCACTCAGGATAGCGCTGTTCTAACTTTTCAGCAAATGAATTTGGATGATGATCAAGCTCTACCCCATAGTTACCAGCGGGTATTTGTACGGCAGCTTTTGAACTTTCATCTGCGCCTGAGTCTTCAAGCGTATAGCAGAAAAACTCCTCATTCAGGTAGAGCATCCCAATTGCCGTTGTGCCATCATCAGATGTACGCAGCAGATTTAGGGTAATACCCTTAAAATTGTCATTTGGAGTTAATTGGATTGGAGCCGTGGTTTTAGGAGTAGTTTCTACCGGTTGTGTGCCGGTTGCCGCATTTCTGTTGTTTTCCTCCTTATCAAAGATTTTCTTAATTCTCCCCCATACCTCCTGAAAGAAGCGGAGGATAATTCCGGCAAAGCCCAGCAACCAAAGCCAAATCTGATCCAATATCTCGGGCTTCTTTACCAGAAAAACCACGCCCAGGGTAAGGGCGGCAATCAGTATAAGTAGTAAAAATCTATTCATTACTTGAGTTTTACATACCCCTTACTCACCCAGCCTTCTATCACGGTTTCTACCTTGTACCAGCCATTGGCCTCCTCTATCACTTTTACTTTTGCGCCTGCTGGCAATGGCTGCGCCACCATTTCAAAAGATGAGGAAGGTCCTTTTCTAATATTGAGTTTTGGCGGAATGGTTTCTCCCTCCATGGTGGTTTCAAGTGCCTGTGTATCTTCCTTGCGATCGTGCAGAAGCAGTTTATCCCTTAGTTTATCCAATGGAAACGCGGGTCCCGGATCTTGCTTGCGGCCCGGGGAAATCTCTTCATGCCCAAGGATGTGTTTTAGCTTGTAACTATCAATCAACAATTCACAAATTTGCTCGCAAGCCTCCATCTGCTCCTGGGTGTAGATGTGCCAAAACCTTGGAGTACTCTCATTTCTGTGTGTGGCCTCCATCACCTCATTGGGCAAATACTTTTTGCCAAACCATGCCGTAAACTCTCCTCCTGTTTTGGTTAGTACCCCGGCATTGTCAAGCTCAATTCCAATGGAGTAACTGTTATATCCTGTACGCCCCATATAGCTGCTTGTTCCGGCATGCCAGCTAATGGTGTCAAAAGGCACTAATTGGTAAACCTCTCCCTTACGGCCGATGACAAGATGGGCAGAGGCCTTGATATCGGGCCTGGCAAGATATTTAGCTGAGGATTCAGCATCGCGCCCAGCGGTATAATGAATAATGATGGTATCGAGATTACCGGGTTTAAACTTGGAGGAATTCTTAGGGCAGCTTAGGTACTGTACTTTCTCTCCCTGCAAAAGGTGTTTAGCAGTGTCGATGGTAAGTAAACTCATCTCTTTTATGAAATTAAGGTTTGGTGAATTAAGACTTGAGAACGCTTTCGATCCGAAACCGGCAATCACAACTCCTAGCCGATTAAAAATCAATGGTTTAAATGTAGGCAAATTATTTACACCCCAAACAACCAACGATTACTCGGCAAAAACCGTTCGCCACTTGTTATTGATAAAGATTAAATGGTATTTCAAGCAGAATAGATTTCGTCAATCATGGCCCAATATTTATTAATGTAATATTTCCCCTAAGCCTAAACTTTGAGCGTAGTTTTGCCCATTCTTAAAACCCTTGAATGAGTGGCTATTTCAGCCATCCCGAAAAGCACGTATGACTAAAAAGCAGCAGAATGTCTTAATCCTGATTTTAGGAAGTGTAGCCGCGCTTGGGCCATTCTCCATTGACATGTATCTTCCTGGTTTTCCAGCTATTGCGGAAGATCTTAACACCGATATCTCCAAAGTGGCGCTTACGCTTACGAGCTATTTTATTGGTATATCCGTTGGTCAGCTTATCTATGGGCCTATATTAGACAGATATGGTCGTAAAAAGCCACTGCTTATCGGGATGGGTATTTACATTTTGGCAGTTTTGGGTTGCGCTGCTGCGCCCGATGTTTATTCACTTATTGCTCTTAGGGCCATTATGGCTTTGGGCGGTTGTGTAGGTATGGTAGCCAGCCGTGCCATCATTCGCGATAGATTTCCTGTAAAAGAAATTGCCAGGGTTTTTTCAACCCTGATTCTTGTGATGGGCGTTGCTCCCATCATCGCTCCTACCCTTGGTGGCTTTGTGATATCAGCATTTGGCTGGAGGTTCGTGTTTATCTTTTTAGCCGTTCTCTCTTCTATCGTGGTTTTTCTGCTTTATCACTTTTTGGAGGAAAGCCACATCCCCGATAAGGAAGTTTCGTTAAAACCCACACGAGTGGCCGTAGAATACTGGCGCGTACTCTCAAATCCCACTTTCCTGGTTTACGGCCTTGCAGGAAGCTTAGCCATGGCAGCCATGTTCGCCTATATTGGTGATTCTTCCTTTGTGCTGATGGAGCTTTATGGTTTTGATGCCACTACCTACGGGTGGGTGTTTGGCAGCAACGCTGCCGGTTTTATTATCGGAAGCCAGGTTAACAGATATATTCTTGGCAAGCGTGAACCCAAGGTGGTTACCTATATTTTCGCCTTTTTGATGTTGCTGGTGGCGGTTACTTTAACAATCACCAATATTTCCGGTTTGTTGAAAGTAGAACTTCTATTGACGCTGCTGTTTCTATTCATGTTCTTCTTAGGGTTTGTAAACCCCAACACTCAGGCCTTGGCATTGGAGCCTTTTAGCAAAAATGCGGGAATAGCCTCTGCTCTGGTTGGAAGTTTAAGAATGTTTTCAGGAGCAGTGGCCACGGCTCTTATCAGTATTTTCCACGATGGCACCATCCGACCAATGGTTTGGATCATCTGTACATGTGCCGTGTTGACCGTGTTACTACTCCTTACTAACCGGAAGGAAATAGTTCTTTATCCAACAAGGCAAAAAGCTTAATATTGAGCATGCAGTTAGGACCAAACCCACAGGTATTAAAAGATATAGTTAAAACCGAAATGCCCTTTGGTAAATACAAAGGGCGTTTAATCTGTGATTTACCCACAAACTATTTGGAGTGGTTTCAAACCCAGGGTGTACCAAAAGGAAAAATTGGAGTGCTGCTGGAAACCATGTTCGTCATCCGCACGGAAGGCTTGGATTATCTGCTAAAGCCCTTAAGAAATGGCCGTTAAGGTTTCAAGATCTGTCTTTTGATATCAGCATAAATGGTTTCCAGCCACAGCTTATGCATCTCTTCAGAGAAGTGTAAACCATCCTTAGCCACCAGATCAAGATCGTCAATTGCAGAACGGCTTACAGGTGTGATGTTTAAATAGGTAACGTCCATGGAATCCGTAACTTCCTTGTTGATTTCATTGAAGCTATCAATATCATTTGCAATTTCCTCCATACGCCTGCGGTCTGCAGCTGGTGTCACGCCCCAATCAGGTATGCTGAGTACAAATACACGTTGTTTATCTCCTGCTCCAAATTGTATGGATTGCTCTAACAGAGCTCTGAATTCCCTTCGATATACCAACTTACTTTTACCCTGATACTGATTGTTGACGCCAATAAGCAAGGTCACAAGGTCATAGTCAGACGCTGGGTTCTCTTTGTTTATTCCTTGCTGCAGATTACTTGTTGTCCAGCCATTCTGCGCAATTACATCCACATTCACTGTGGTAATACCATCCTCCTTCTCCAACTCCTTCTTCAGCAGAAAAGGATAAGCATTCTCCTGACCAATGGCCGTGCCCACTGTATAACTATCACCCAGGGCCAGGTACTTAACATTAATTAGATTTACTGAGGATAATGGCTCAATGGCCTGAGGCTGCCTGTCGCAGGCTGCTACAAGAATACTGCTTAGTAGAAGTAGTAATTTCATGGGATTTCTTTTCTCCACTTACGCAAAAGCGTACACATTTGGATGATATTTGATTTTACCTACCGTTCCAACCCAATGCTTAGTCCAAGGTTTATATATGGATGTTTGCCATAACCACGCTCAGTGAAGGCACGCACGGGCACATCTTCTACAGAGCCGCGCTCTGTAAAAAATTTGTACGACCGATCTATAATGCCGATGCCCATTTCAAAATCCAGGACATATCTGTTTTTTCTTCCTTGCTTTAGTTTTATGGTGCGTCCAAAGTTTAACCCAAACACATAATCCTCCTGATTTTCATTTCTGAAACCATTGAAAAAGTAGCCTTCAAAACCTCCACTGATATCGCCACGTGTGAATTCAATCTGCTTTTCATTAAAAAACCAGTATCGATAATAAAAGGCTGGTTCTAAGTAAAATGTACGCTTCTCCTTAAAGTAATATTTAAAGTGAAATCCCACTGTGTAGGCATTGTAAAATCTATTAAAAGTATTTTGATTGGTATAGTCATAAACTCCTTTGTTGGTAAAAGGAAAATAGTCCTTATTATCAAATGTACCCGATTGTTTTGTTGCAAACCTGAGCCCGAGGTCAAGCCCTACTGTTACTTTTTTACCCACTATTTTTTCAATGGAAATGGGAATATTTCCAAAAATGTATTGGGTAAACTCGGTGGTAAATCTATAGTTCTGACTGTTTCTCTGAGCAATAAGCACTGAGGATGACAAGGCAAGAATAAAAACGTATTTAAACTTTCGCATAACAGACTGAAAGGTATCAAAATTGACCACGAAAATATTCAAAACGCAGGAGGCATATTGTTGTTGTTAGTGTAAATCACAATATCGCGAGTATCCAAAATCCGGCTTAAGGTTTAAATGTTATTGTTAGAAAATTATTACTCAGCTAATTGTGTTATTTTTCGCCTATCATTTAAACTCTGCTAACCCCACTTTCGCTGTGTCTTTTCATAAACATAAAATTTCGTGTCGCTTTTTTGCGGGCCTTATCATCGCCATTGGGGCTGTTGGCTGCGCTAAGGAAGTCAATCTGGATTCCATTGCCATTGATCATGATAAGATCACCGAAAATGTATTTGTAGTGGTTATTGATGGCCCGCGATACAGCGAAACCTGGGGCGACCCCAATCATGAGCTTATCCCCAATCTTTCTCAAACACTGTCTAAAGTAGGTGTGATAAACAGGGAGTTCTACAATCAGGGAACTACCCATACCCTTCCGGGACATACCGCCATCATTAGCGGTGTTTATGAAGATTTAGACAATAACGGAAAGCAATATCCTACCTATCCCTCCTACCTGCAACATTGGCTTTACCATAGCAGGAGTAATCCCAACCAGGCATGGATAGTAGGATCTAAAAAGAAACTTAAGGTTTTGGCCAATTGTTCCAGTCTAAAATGGAGAAACTCCTATTTGCCCTCGGTAGATGTTGAGAACAGGCTTGACAAAAACACCTTTGGCCGTATAAAGGAAATAATTGCTGAGCACCACCCAAAAATGATGTTTATCAACCTCAAGGGGCCAGACTATTGGGGGCATGGTGGCAACTGGGAAGCTTATAGGTATGGTATTTTTCAAACAGACAGCATGCTGAATGCACTTTATACTATAGTTGAAAATGATACCGTCTATGCCGGTAAAACCACAATCATCATGTCGAATGATCATGGTCGCCATCTGGAGGGTATTCAAAACGGATATATAAACCATGGAGACCGTTGTATCGGCTGCACTCACATCAACTTTTTTGCCTTTGGCCCTGATTTTAAATCAAATGTAATTACAGCTCAGCAGCGCGAACAGGTGGATATTGCACCAACCGTGGCAAGACTTATGGGGTATGAAATGTTGCAGGTGGAAGGAGAAATAATGAATGAATTATTTAAGGATTGATGAAAATGAGAATTGCCTTTACAACCCTGATATTAACACTACCCTTATTTTTACTTGCGCAGGAAAAGCAGAAGTGTAAATATGGTTTGGACATAGGAACAAGCTACACGAGGATCGAATCTTCTGAAAGAGTGGAGTTTCAACTTGGCTTTAACGTAGAGCACAATGGAAGCATTTTCAGACTGGCGCCTATTGTACAGACCTACTCCAGCGAGGCCAAAAATGATCCCAATAACTGGAAACTTACAGGTGTGGGCGTTGGTTATTTTAAGGATATCGAAACCAAATCACCCCGTTTGAGTCTTACATTTCGCATCGAGTCAACTCTTCAACAATACAGCAATACCTGGGGCGGCACCTTTTACGATAATCAAAAACAAGAATATGTGGGTTACCGCTATGAGTCCAATGAACTGTTTTCGGCCAACACAGTGGGTTATGGCTTTACGTATAACTGCTCCAAAAAGTTTTACCTCCGCACTTTAGTTGCTGGTGGTGTGTATTTTTCCAATATAAAGGGAGAACGCGAGCATACCCCTGTTCCAACTAATGTAAGAGTGGATTTCAGAGGTTATGACGATTTCGGATTTGTTTGGAAATCCACCCTTAGTATCGGCTACACCTTTTAATCTGCTTAGCACAGATAAACCCTCTGCCACAGATTACTGACAATCTAACGCCAATCAGAATTTCAACTGCATGATTCGGGGCTATCCCCTGTCGTAATTACCTATAAATGTGACATCCTGACACAATCAATGTTTAAACATTAAAGTGGCCCGTTAGTTGACTATATCCCTGCATCAAAACAAGAAAAATATAACAATGGATATTATTGAAGCACTAAACTGGCGCTATGCGGCCAAGCAAATGAATGGTGAAAAAGTACCTGCTGAAAAGCTGGACAAAATTCTGGAGGCTATACGCCTTTCCGCTTCTTCATTAGGCTTGCAGCCCTATACTATCATCAATGTTGAGAATAAAGAGATACGCGAAAAACTACAGCTTGCCGCAAATAACCAACCTCAAATCACTCAAGGTTCAAATCTTTTGGTATTTGCCGCCTGGGATAATGTTACGGAAGAGAAGCTAGATGCCTATCTGTCTGATATTGCAACAACCAGAGGTATGAAAGTGGAGGATCTGGCTGGGTTTAGGCAAATGGGTATGGGTGTGGTTAACAGGCCCGCCACAGAAAATTTTGAATGGTCGGCAAGACAAGCCTATATAGCCCTGGGAACTGCTCTATTAGCTGCTGCTGAGCAAAAAGTGGATGCCACGCCTATGGAAGGTTTTAACAACGAAGAGGTTGATAAAATACTTGGATTAAGGGAAAAAGGCCTGCGTAGTGTTGCCCTCCTACCCCTTGGATACCGCGATGAAAGCAAGGACTACCTGAGTAAGGCAAAAAAAGTACGCAGAAGTCGTGAAAAATTAATTCTTGAAATGGCATAGTCATTTTAAGATCTATATACATGCAGCGCATCAGTTTTAGGATTGATGCGCTTTTTTAATTTTCAACAGTTTGTTTTCGGCACTATTCCCTTGTGGTAGTCTTACATTTGTGCTGATGCATTTACATCTTTGTAATTAATGAACAAAACCATTGAGCTCAGAACAGTAGCCGTTACCCGCTACATTACACCCTTGCGGGAAGGCGGATCACTGCCGGCACTGGCCGAGGCAGATGATGACTTTAAATATGTATTGAAGTTTAGAGGTGCCGGCCATGGGGTAAAAGCACTTATTGCCGAACTTTTAGGCGGTGAAATTGCGCGGACCTTGGGCCTGCAAATTCCCGAGTTGGTATTTGCCAATTTGGATGAAGCCTTTGGTCGTAGTGAGGGTGACGAGGAAATTCAGGATCTACTGAAGGGCAGTCAGGGTTTAAACCTTGCCCTACATTTTCTTTCGGGCGCTATAACCTACGACCCTGTAGTAACGGAAGTTAATCCAGAGCTGGCCTCTAAAATTGTATGGTTGGATGCCTTTATCACCAACATCGATCGTACTTTCAAAAATACCAACATGCTGATGTGGCACAAAGAACTTTGGTTGATTGACCATGGTGCCACTTTTTATTTTCACCATTCTTGGGATAACTGGGAAAAGCATGCTGTTAGCCCTTTTACTCTTATAAAGAATCACGTTTTGCTGCCACAGGCGAGTAAATTAAATGATGTTGATGACACTCTTAAGGCCCTTCTTCCTGATGAAAAACTGCGGGAAATTGTAAATCTCATTCCTGAGGATTGGCTACACTGGGAAGATGTGGATTTAAATCCGGAGGAAATCAAAGAAGTGTACTTTCAATTTTTGACGAGGAGAAAAGCCCATTCACAAAACTTTATAAAAGAAGCTGAAGATGCCAGAAAGTTACTTTTATGAATATGCGGTAATCCGCCTGGTGCCTCGTGTAGAGCGTGAGGAGTTTTTAAATGTAGGTGTAATTCTGTTTTGCAAAAGGCCCTGTTTTTTAAAGGCCAAATGTCAGATCAACACCGCTAAACTTGCCCTGTATGATCATGAGCTGGACTTATCCGTTATAGAAAACAATCTCAAAGCCTTCCACAAAATATGTGCGGGCGACAAAGATGGCGGCCCCATGGCGCTTGAGGATCATGCTTCGCGCTTCCGCTGGCTAACTGCCGAACGCAGCTCCAGTATACAAACTTCTCGTCCACACCACGGGTTTTCCACCGATTTGGAGGCTACATTGGAAAGACTATTTGAAGAGCTGGTGATGTGAGAATATTTTACAACCTTAGAATGTCGCTTTGATTACATCCTGATGATTTCAATATTTTATTCTTTGTTATTTATTCAAATATTTCAACTCGTTTCTGCGATAAACAATGAGTCAAACAAAGATTGCCAAGGATTTCAAAGTAGCAAACTGGGTTAATTCCTATGCTGATGACCTCTTTTCATGGGCTTCATACAAAGTGAGTGATACGCCACTGGCGGAAGATTTGGTTCAGGAAACTTTCCTCTCCGCATTCAAGGCATTTGATTCATTTAAGGAAGATGCTAACCCCAAAACCTGGCTGTTTAGAATACTGAACAACAAAATTATTGATCATTACCGCAAGGCTTCCAACCACAGTAAACCAGAAATGGATGAAGCCCAGCCAGAAAATTACAGCAATTCATTTTTTGACGATTATGACAATTGGGAAGCCAATGGACTGGAAGAGCGTTGAGTTTTTGCAAAATGGGCGAAAATTCACCTTAGTTCCATTTTCGGAAAGCGAGGCTTTGCAAACTCAGCAACAAACAGACACTCTATCAGCATAGGCGAAGTAAACTGCATTTAGAAAAACAAAGCTTAGTGCTGAATATCTACCTTTACGCGGCATGTTTCAAGAACCAATTACCTTCCAATCCAATCATGACCGTGGCTTTGAGATAGAAGTTGCCACCTTCAGTGATATCCGCAAAAACATAGAGGATACGGCACCTCTGGCTCGTCATGACTTTTATGTGATTTTCCATATTACACAAGGAAAAGGCACACATTTTATAGACTTTAGAAACTATGAAATAGAAATTGGTGACACCCTTTTTTTAAGCAAAGGACAAGTACATTCATTTGGAATGGAAAAAGACATTGAAGGTTATCTGATTCTTTTTACGGAGGATTTTTTAAATGAAACTGTATCCCGAAAAGGTATCATATCCGAAAGTCCTCTTTTTAATTTTTATATGCACAGCCCCATTCTAAGGGGGGCGGATAGTAAGAACCTGGATCTTGAAAGCTTGTTTTCTCAAATTTTCAAAGAGTTTAATCTTGAGGAAAACCTCAATCAAAGTGAGATTCTAAAAAACTACCTGGAACTGATCATTCTAAAGGCTGAACGCCTAAAACCTTACACAACTGAAAAACAGAACTCACACGCTTTAAACGAGTTTCAAAGGTTTAAATCTCTACTTGAAAAACAAGTGAGCCACAAACGCCCTGTAAAAGACTACGCAGCTGAATTAGGCTTCTCACCAAAAAAACTAAATGACCTGTGCCGGAAGTTTGTAAATCAAAGTGCTAAAGAGTTTATTGATAATCGTACCATTTTGGAAATGAAGCGACTTCTCAAAACTCAAAACATTCCCGTAAAGGAACTCACATGGGCTATGGGCTTTGAAGAACCTACCAATCTTGTTAAGTATTTTAAGAAACATACAGGGCTCACTCCTGGTCAGTTTCTAAAAACATAAAAACCTAGCTGGTTTCATTTTTACCATTTTTCATTTCTTTTTTATCACGTGTTATCCTCCATAGCGGGGGTTCTTTGTACCATCAAATTTTAATAACACAATCTAATATTTAATTGAAATGAAAAAGTTAACTGTATTAATGTCAGCACTGGTTTTGGGTACAACAATGCTTAGCTGTGATGATGATAAAACTGATGAAAAGGTAACTGTGGAAGTATCAAACAAGGAAAAGGCACAAGCCGTATTACTATCGTTTGAATCAGGTGATGACAGTGCTCTTCTAAATTATGTGAATGGCGATAAATACATTCAGCATAATCTTGGTTTCCCTGATGGAAGAAAGGCTGTTGTTGACGCCATGAATGCCGGAGCCTTAGACGGAACTACTGTGAGCATCCGCAGGGTATTCGAAGATGACGATGTGGTTTTTATGCACTCTCAGTACAAGTTATTTGGTGCCGATCAAGTAGGTTTTGATGTATTTCGCTTTGAAGATGGATTGATAGTAGAACATTGGGACAACCTGCAAGTGGCCAATGGTGATGATGTAAATGGTGCCAATCCTAATACCATGCTGAATGGACCAACGGAATCTACAACTGCTAATGGTTCAATAAATAAAACCTTTGTATCCAATATGTTGGACGACCTGTTCATCAAAGGCAACTGGAGCAACTGGTCAAATTATTTTGACTCTACCCGGTACGTGCAGCACAACCCTGATTACCCCAATGGAACCGATATTTTCGCCAGTTTCCCTGACGGATTTCAGTTTTACACTTCCTCAGAATTTGTATATAGCGATGGCAACTTTGTGCTGAGCGGATCAGTAGGTCCTGAGCTGGATGCTAACTTCCAGCCTACAGGAAGTGAAATCGCTTATTATGATCTCTTCAGAATTGAAAACGGATTGGTAGTTGAGCATTGGGATATAATTCAGGCAATACCTGAAGAAAGTACATGGGCAAATACAAATGGCAAGTTTTAATATAGGTTAGTTTTGGTTAATGGTTCGGGCCGGAAGTGTTGCAAAGCAATACTTCCGGTTTGTCCGGTAAAAAAATAATACAATGAAAATAGCAGTAACGGCCGCCACTGGCCAACTTGGTGGAGCAATTGTAAAAGCACTTATTACCCTTATCGGGAAAGAAAATGTAGTTGGGATAGCGCGTACCCCTTCCAAACTGAAAGGGCTGGGAATTGAGGCCCGCAAGGGAGATTACTCGAATAAAGCGGATTTTGATGAAGCTCTAAAGGGAATTGATGTCTTGCTATTGGTTTCGGGAATGGATGCACCTGATAAACGAATTGAGCAACACCGCAATGTGATAAACGCAGCTAAAGAAGCTGGCGTAAAGAAAATAGTGTACACCAGTGTGCAGGGAGCCGAGGAAAACACAGCCTTTTCTCCTGTGGTTCAGAGCAATCGGCAAACGGAAAAAGATGTGCAGATGAGCGGAATGGATCATGTAATTGGCAGAAACGGAATTTACATCGAACCCGATGTGGAGTACATTGAAAACTACAAAAAAGAAGGTGTCATTAGAAACTGTGCCGGAAACGGTAAATGTGGCTATACCACCCGCGCTGAGCTAGGCTATGCTTATGCCAAAATGCTTACCGAAGATAAGCACAACGGACAAACTTATAATCTAAATGGAGAGGCTATCACACAGTACCAACTTGCTGAATATTTAAACAGGGCATTTGGCACATCACTGAGCTATCAGCCCATGAGTGTAGAGGAATACAAAGAGGATCGGGTAAATGAATTGGGCGATTTTATGGGGACCATAATTGCGGGAATTTATCAGGGTATTAGAGAAGGAAAATCAGATAACCCCAGTGATTATGAAAAAGCGGCAGGACGAAAACACCAAAGCTGGGAGGATTATTTTGATGGATTGAAGCAGGATTAGTTGGATTTAATCATTTTAATAACACCTATTGTAAATCGTGGATTATTATTGAATAAGTAATTAATCCACGCTGTACCTTTGCTACCGATTTTTTAAAGGCGTAAATATCTAAACACTATGTATTCGCAAGTGTTGGATAGTATCCTATAATGAAAAGAAACATGAAAACTATACGTTGCACTGGGGTGCCCGAGCACTTTAATTACCCATGGCAAATAGCTTTAAAAAGCGGAGATTTTGAAAAGGCCAGTATTGATGTTCAATGGGAAGATCAATCCGGAGGTACAGGAGCCATGGCCCGCGATCTTCGTAATGATGATGTGGATCTTGCTATCATGCTTACCGAAGGCGCCCTCACGGATATTATCCGTGGAAATCCATCTAAAATTGTTTCAACCTATGTTCAAAGCCCTTTAAACTGGGGTGTGCACACTTCTGCAAACGCACAAATTGAAGGTCCTGATGATATTCAGGGAAAGACTTTTGCGATAAGCAGAATGAATTCCGGATCTCACTTGATGGCTTTTTTATATGGCCTCAATAAGGGAATCCAGATTTCGAGCACCGACTTTAATTTGGTGAATAACCTTGATGGTGCACGACATGCCTTGAAAGCAGAACCCAATCAATTGTTTCTTTGGGAAAAATATACCACCAAGCCATTGGTGGACAGCGGTGAGTTTAAACTTATTGACCATTGCCTTACGCCATGGCCAAGTTTTGTAGTAGTAGTTAGAAAAGAGTACTTAAAGAATAATCCTGAAGTTGTGGATGAAGTACTCTCTATAGTGAACAAACACGCTATTGAGCTTCAAGCCAGCGATACCACAGCCCTGCGTATTTCAAAACATTATCACCTGGACCTTGAAGATGCCAGGGAATGGTTTAAAACCGTAAAGTGGAAGGTGGATTATCAGATTGACAAGAAAATGCTTGTGGAAGTATCCTTTATCCTAAGTGAATTGGGCATTTTGGTGAGGCCATTAAGTGCCGGTGAAATAAGGGAGCGCGTACTTAGTACTCCATTACTGGAAGAGGTTTAATTTTTTTTTAGCCCCTCTCCTTTTTTGTTGATTCAGCTTCCGCTTGTTATACCATATTAATGTACCTGTAATGGGCAGGCTGGTGCCTATAAGTGCAGCTATAAAAAACAATAGCTTAGAGAAGCCTCCATATACGTTAGCCAGGTGAATATCGTGAATGGTTCCTGCTATCTGCGCGCCAACAGGCTTTTCACTAAAGTCGTCTATGGCAAGTATATCCCCTGTGTTTCTGTTAACCCAAACTTTATCAGGTGCGGCAAATGCAAAAAAGCCTGATTTGTATTTCCGTACTTCTGTTACCGGAGAATTTCCCTTGCCAAAGTTTATACGATGAAAGCCGTCATAGCTAAATTTTTCATCTGCCATAGCACGTAATTCAGTTATGCTTAATGGAGTGGTAAAAATGTCCTTACTGCCATCCTCATTGTACTCCACATTGTTGCCTCTAGCAAAAACCTCTGCACCAAGCAAAGCGCTTGCGCCATTTCTATACCACTCAAAAGACCAGTTGAGGCCGGTTAAAGCCAGTACAAGCAACAGTACAGAGGCATAAAAACCCAGCACATTATGAAGGTCGTAGTTCACCTTTATCCATGGCCCACTGGTTTTTAGCTTAAAGCCATTTTTGAGAAACTTGAGTTTTACGGGCCACCACATATAAATCCCCGAAAGGATCATCACCAAAAAAATGAGTGTGGCCACCCCCACTATGGGGCGGCCTATGGACGAATCTAAAAGCAGCCAGCGGTGCAGGCGGAAGAAGAAACCAAAGAACTCTTTTACCCCACTCGATGCATTACCTAAAATTTCACCTGAGTAAGGATTCATGTAATAACGTGTTCCATGCCTTTGCTCCGGTTTTGTTTTAAGGCTAAAAATGTAGGCCTCATCCGCTTTGTCAGGAACTATCACATAGGCCACCTCTCCTCCTTCCTCACTTTGAAGTATTTCAATTAGTTGCTCTTCACCAAGAGTACTTTCGCCCTCAGCTACATAAAACTTTTCGGGTTGCAACAAGCGTGTAATCTCATCTTCAAAGGCAAGTATGGTACCGCTAAGGCATATTATAAATATGAGAATACCGCTCCCAAGGCCTAGCCACAGGTGAACTTTGTTTATAAGGGCTTTAAAGGTGTTTTTGCGCTTTGTCATGTCTCAATCGTTCAAAGTATACATTACCGCCCCCATCCAGGCGGCCTGCTCCATGATGTTGTGTAATTCTGTTAATTCATTTCCCGTTAGCCAAAGCCTTGTGCAGTGATCCTTTAAAGGAATGCTAAATCGCTTTTGACTGCTGCCTTTACAAATTTGAGCCTCAGTAATTTCCTTCTTTAGCTTTCGCCTTAATTGGTTAAACTCAGTAGGCTGAAGGATGTAATGAGAGGTGCCAAAGGCCAGCTGAGTAAGGTTGCAATCAGGGCAACGCATTACTGCGCCATTGGCATTTTGATATAAAACTGTGGGCTCGCAAGGCATTAAATAAAATTTTTATTGTGGTGCCTCATACCGGCTCATTTTACAAGGCCGGCAGAGGACTTATTTCCAAAATTGACAGGGAGGCAATTTTGAAAGTATCACAATGGTAAATACTCAAAACTTACCCCACCTTTATTTCCGTTTTCGTCATAAAAACCAGTAAAGTGGAGTCGGTAATTTTGTTCTTCAGCATCTTGTACAAAAAAGTTTTTGGAGGCATCAACACTATACGCTCCGGCATCCAAATCATAAAACTTCCAATCGTGGCCAATTACATCCGGCTGGCCGCTATAGCGCGAAAAGTCTATGTCTTCTCCAGTGAGTTGCTTATAGCTCCAGCTGCTATCTGCGTAACTCTCCGTATGAAAATAGGCCTGCGTTTTATAGGGATTTATCAAAACTCCGGTAACTGAATAATCCAAAGTATCAGCACCATCATACAGGCGTTCCATGTATTTGGTAAATACAATGTCCCACTCATGTTTTGGCGGCTCCAGCTCAAGTATTTCAGTTGGTTTTTCCAAAGAAATATACACGTGGTTATAAGTGCTGTTTAATGGAATTGTAAATTCAATAAGCTTCGAATGGTCGAGATTGGAAATTTTAAGGTGATAGCCTTCCTCATCATAATCTGTGATTTGTAAAAGCTTGTATCCCCGGGGTTGGTTGTTTAAGGTTTTGCCCAAATCAATAATATACACATGACCTTTGGGAAGGGTATCCTCCCAATCATTCATCATATATCCATTGCTGAAAAAGCGCCATGCACGCTCATATTCAAAATTACAATCACTTACATTAAAACTTCCGTTAAAATCTGTAACACCCGTATTTGCAGATCTTTGCAACATTGATGGGTTTACAAATAAATTAGGATGACCGGCATCGCAACCGAGGGCTAAATCCCAAACATCCCGCTTATTAAAACCCTTGTTTCGGCCGCTGCTCAAATCAAAATATACTTGATATTGGTAATCAACTCCACCTTCAGAACCCATGTTTACCTGACCAACCAAATCGGTTAAAAACCTGGCTGGTAGGTGATCTTCCTCCTTTTGGCAGGAGGCGAGGGTTAAAAGTGAAATTGCTATGAGACAAACTTTATACATTATAAACTCAGTTGTAATTTGGTGAAATAGGTGCGGCCATAACTCAAGGGTACCGATGAACTTCCACTGCTATGAGCTCCTCCTGAAATAGCGTTGGTAGAACTCAGGTTTGTACGATTAAAAATGTTTTTCACCCCGATGCTCCACTTTAATTTATCCTTAAAAAAACTCTTTTGAAGAGTAAAATCCGCCATGGTATAGGCTTCAAAAGTTGTAGTAATCAAATCCTCCGCTGCATTTAGCACCAGGTCCTGGCGCTCACCTGTATGATTTACAAAAAGAGCCGGGCGCAAACCTATTTTCCTGAAGTTGTAATTGAGATTGAAGCGGAGCTGAGGATAAAAATTGAAGTTAGCCACCCCTACTTGTTTGGCCTCTTCTGCAAAAGAAAGTTCATTTTTCATCCCAATCAAAGTGGCGCCAGCCTCTGCCTCCAGTTTATACAGCCTGCCCTTTACATTTACAGATGCTCCGGTGGTTTGCGTACGGGCAATATTTTTGTTTTGATATAAGCCACGGGGGTTTTCATCATCAGGACTGATTACAGAAACCAATCTTATTTCGTTATGGATATTATTGAAAAAGCCATTAAAGCCAGCTTCAATCGTTAGTTTTTTAAAGGCCCGTGCATAATTGAGGCCTAGCTGATAGTTATCGGATGTTTCAGCTTTAAGCTCTTCATTTCCCAATATATTGTGGTTTTCATCCACAAACAGGAAGTAAAGCTCCTTAAGGGTAGGCGCCCTAAATGCCTGTCCATAAGAGGCTCTGAGAATCCAGTTTTTACTCAATTGATAGCGCAGGGCCAAAGATCCGATCAAGGGAGTTTTAAACTGACTGTTATAGGCATAGCGCAGACCAGGCTGTAGTTTTAACGATTTCCATGGTTGATATTCTGCCGTGGCAAACAAAGCGATATCAGCTAGTGATTTCTGGTTTCCCGCTATGCGCTGACTCATGTTCTCTTCATAGCTAAAATCATAGCCCAGCTGGTAGTTTAGCTTTTCCGGAAACCAATCATGCTGATAAAACATTCTGGAGCTTATGGTTGCGAAAACACTGGTATCCTGTGCATCTTCACCTCCAAATAAAAACTCATTGCCATTGGTTAAGTTTTTAATCCGTGTTTCCTTAACCCGCCTGAAGTAATTGTAGGCTATAAAGGCTTTCACCTTTTTGTTTTCACTGGGGTAATAATCTGCATAAACTGAATTGTTGAGCCTTGTGGTAGTATAGTAATCATCCAGGCTACGAGGGTATTTCCATGCGCCTGTATCTATGGGTACGATAGAACTATCAATGCTACCCACTTCGCCCAGGTTGGTAATCTTTTCATTAAAATACTCCCCTCTGTAGCGGATCAATACCTTATTAAAACGCCTTTGTAAACCGGCATTTGCAAAATGTTGATCCTTAGGGTTCCACTGTAAATCGCGATTGTTCCTATCAGGATCATATCCATCAAAATAGTTACGTCCCAAACCGATGCTTCCCTGCCAGGGGCCAACAGGAAAGCTGATGGAACCATCCACATTATAACGCCCCACTGTCTCCGTATAGCCATTAATAGTTGCCTTTGTGGTAGCTACTGCCTTTCGCTTTGTAATGAGATTAATGGTTCCTGCCACAGCATCCGTTCCATACTGAACGGCCATGGGGCCTTCCACCACTTCTACTCTGTCAATGTCGTTCAGATTGATCTGGCTCAGGTCTATATTACCATCAAGCCGCCCCAACACGGGCACTCCATCAATCAAAATTTTAACCTTACTACCACTTAAGCCTTGTAAACTAATTTGTGTTCCCAACACGGCATCTTCACTTATGCGGAAGTTGAGATCATTGGTTAAAAGGTCTTTGAGATTTACGGCCGCTTGTTGCTCAATGCGTTTGGCATCTATTACTCTAATACTGCGCACGGCATTGCTGGCCATTATGGGCCGGGCCTGCCCCGTAACCACTACTTCATCTAAATTATCTACTGAAGGTGATAGATAAATCAATTTTAAAGTACCTGCCTCTGATAAGGACTGATAGACTGATTTATAACCTACATGAGAAATGAATAAGGCTCCCATTGATAAAGACTTAAGCTGTGCTATTCCCAGGTGATTTGTAGTGGTGTATGATGTATCAGAAATTATAATAAGGCGCACATGAGCACCTTCAATAGGCCTGTCTGTATGCTCATCCTTTACTTCCAACTTGAGCTGAGCAATAACAGCATGTTGTAAAAAGAAGGTAATCAGTATAACTAATACGTACTTCATGGGCAAAGAAGTAAGCAGGATCTGCACCCTGCTTACTTTAATTAATCCTAAAGAAAAACTACTTAAACAAAAAACTAAGGTTGCACCACTACCTTGGTAGTAGCCGTAAAGTTGTCTCCTGATAGCTGTACCAGGTAAATACCAGTTGTTAGGCAGGCAATATCCACACGGGCTTCTGACACTCCGTTAAGTGCATTTACACTTTGAGATTTTACCACTCTGCCGCTCTGATCCATAATTTTTACTTCCATCTGCTGAGGCATATCGGCCTGCATGGCAATGTTTAAAACGTCCTTTGCAGGATTTGGAAATACAGAAAGCACATTAAGGCTGCGCTCCTCAAGACCAACTACATTCCAGTAACTGATATCAGCAGTTGGGTACACATAAAGCTCTACACCGTTTACATCATTAATGCGTACCGGTAAGTTGCTGAAACTTTGCTGAGCGTATAGGGCTATATCCCAATCCTGATCTTGATTTGAAGAAATTTGCGCACCACTCTCCAAAGAGTAATATACCTGATCTACATTAGCTGTACCCAGGGCTATAGAGTCTTTTACACCGTTTACGGTAAATCCAAATTTACCATTGGCTGAGCCCCCATATTTATTGAATTTCAACTCATTTACATTTCCAAACTGATCTTTCACAAAAAACACAATAGTGTCATAAACCACTCCGGCAAAGGCATCTTTCCACTCATATCCTATGGTGGAGATATCATCACTCATGGGGAAGGTGGTAGTGTCACTTACAGAATAAGTTCCTCCTACCGGAAAATGCACCTCGGAAACCTGAGCACCATCATTTACCAAAGCTCCGGCTACCGGATAACCTCCATAACCGGGGATAATAGTAAGATACTTGGTGAATACCACATCCCAATCATCCGTATCAGGCTCCAAATCCTTTACTGCATCATTATCAATACTGTAGTAAAAAAAGTTTTTAGCACTGTAATTTGATCTGTCCAAAGCCTTGGTAACCTTATGGCTTTTGTCGAGATCACTATATGTTACATTGTAAACATTGGAAGAGTATTGATCTATGGAAATGGCTTTATAGTCACCATTCACCGTTTTTATAATGTAAATGCTATCTCCTGCAATAATGTGAGAGGTAACATCATACGAGCCCCAGCCAAAATCATAAGGGTCGTTATAATCGCGATTGGCCTCAAAAGCACCTCGCAACCAGGTATTATAACTATTTGTCAGTACAGGCCAGTTGCCTATTCCGGTAGTGTCAAAATGTTGAGATTTAGCACTAAAGCCCAATGCGATCAGGCTAAAAAGTATAACTGTTCTTTTCATGTTGAATGTAATGTGGGTTAGTATTTTTCAGTTTTCGGGGCCGAAGCTGTTTCCCATGAACTGGGTTTATCGCTGAGGTACATATTTATAATCTTCCTTATATCAGCCTTAGCTTTTGCAGAGTTGTATTTCTTGCTGGCTGCATATTCATCGCCCAAGGCAAAAAGGCGCTGCCATAGCTTTTTATCCTCCACTTTCAACTCAAGATTGATGTAATCGTTGGAAGCAATCACTTCATCCCACACGGTGCGCACATCCACCCAATACTCGCGGTTAGCCTTCCACCAATCGCGGGCAGCCTGACATTGGCTGTCGTCTACCTTGGTATAGGTATTCAATCCCTTTTCCCACACCAAAATGCTATCCTTCTCTTCCGTGCGGATCACCTTGCCATTATCCAGTTCGTGTACGTGGCCTTTATCTGTGATTTTGTGTTTATTGGTACGCAGCATTACGTTGTAATCCGAGCGCTTGGTAAATTCTCTGCGAGGCAGTGGTGCATACACCTGAGATTCCCAGTAGGTTTTTCCATCAGTATTGATCCACGTGGCATAGCCTTCATAGCGGGGGCTGTCATCTACCTGATACACTTTTTGTGTCCATGTGCCATTAGCCTCGCTTTCGCTGATCTTCTTCTTCTCCCATTCGAGCTTTTGCTTGTAGTCCAGCATTTCGCGATTTTGATACAGCCAGTCCTGACGCCAGTGCTTAATGATCATAGAATCGCTAACAATGAGCAAATGCTGAAGAACGACTTTGTCGCTGGATTCCTCGTCCACAAAAATCCACTCCAGGCCATGGGCCGAGTAGCGATCATGAAACTGATAATCCCTGGCATCCGAAAACGTTTCGGCATACTCAAAATCCACTTGGTAGCATCCGCACATCTCCTTGATGTAACCTTTTTCTTTTTGAACTTCTGTTTGCTGAGCGTACACTGCTGAAGACATTAATGCCAGTGTACTGAGAGCTAGTAACTTTTTCACCTGGATATTATTTAGATTGGTTTTAAATAAAGACGAGGCAAACTTATAGCGCAAGGGAATATTTACAAAGCTTATTTAGATTAAATTAATATAAAGTTTTTAGGAAGCTGTAAATAAGCAGGTTGAGTATAACTCAAACGTGCTACAAAGGGAAATCCGTAACATTTACTTAAGTGATTGAACTATCTGTTTCTCCAGAAATGGGGCATAAAAAGCATGAGAACCGTGAAAAGTTCCAGACGTCCAAGAAGCATTAAAAAGGATAAAAACCACTTCCCCTCATCCGGGATATGTGCAAAATTATCAACGGGACCTACGGTACCCATACCCGGCCCAACGTTACCTAAAGTTGCTGCCACGGCTCCGGTGGCAGACATAAAGTCTAAACCAATCATAGACATGATGAGAGAGCCCGCGAAAAATATCATTAAATAGATAAGCACAAAGGCCATAATGGTATAGGTAATACTCTGCGGCACGGCATGGCCATTAAACCGCACAGGTATAACGGCAGTTGGGTGTAACTGTCTTTTAAGTTCCAAAAAACTGTTTTTAACAAGTACAATAACACGCATCATCTTAATCCCTCCGGCAGTACTTCCTGTAGATCCTCCCGAGAAAAACAGCACAAAAATCAGGAACATCAGATAGTTAGGCCAAAGCAGGTAGTTATCTGTAATAAACCCTGTGGTGGTAATGATGGAGATTACCTGAAAAAAGCCTTTCCGTATGGCCATTTCAAAATCCATGCTCATGGTGGCCCACAACCCAAATGATACAAACAGACCAATTATAAGGGTATTAAGGGCATATACCTTTAACTCCTCATTTTTAAACAACTGCTTGAATTTTCCGGTAAAACCGAAAAACAACAAAGTGAAATTGACCCCCGCCAAAAACATAAATACCATTATTATGTAGTGGATGGCTGGCGCAGCCCAATAGGCCACACTAAGATTTTTTGTGGAAAAACCACCGGTAGCCATAGTGGCCATGGCGTGGTTGATGGCATCAAAGAAACTCATCCCCGCAAAAAAGAGTAAGGCTGTTTCAATAGCCGTAAGGGCGAAATAGATCAACCAGAGTCTTTTAGCTGTTTCCGTAATTCGGGGATGTAGCTTATCGGGAGTAACACCCGGGGCTTCAGCAATGAAAAGCTGCATACCTCCCACTCCCAACAAGGGTAAAATGGCCACGGTAAGTACAATAATTCCCATACCTCCGAGCCAGTGCGTCATACTTCTCCAAAAAAGAAGTGCCTTTGGCAGGGATTCTATATCAGTAAGGATTGTAGCTCCGGTAGTGGTAAAACCACTAATAGTTTCAAAAAAGGCATCGGCTATGCCGGGAATATAACCGCTTACCAAATAGGGCAAACTTCCAAAAAAAGACATCGCCACCCATCCACTGGATACGATAAGGAAACCATCGCGTTTCTTTACCTCTTTATTTTTATTTCCATGATTTACCAGTCTAAGGCCAATACCTGCCAAAAAGGTTATTATGGCTGAAATGGCCAGGGCCGACCAGTCTTCTCCATAATACAACGACCAGCTAATGCTAAGGGCCATAGTAGCCGCAACTATCATTAGCAAGGTGCCCGTTAGGGCGGCAATCATTTTAAGGTTGAATAGCTTCATGCTTTTCTATCTGAAAAAACGGGTGGTTTTTTTGGCACACCCAACTTTGGCGAACACTATTACCCGATCATCCGGTTGAATTTGAAAATCACCCGTAGGTATGAGTCCGCGATTACCGCGCACTACCCCACCAATAAGTGCCCCCTTGGGCAAGCCGATATCCCGGATTTTTCCCTGAGTGATTTTGCCTTTTTCAGTAACGTGAAACTCCATAACTTCTGCATCCACACCATGTATAGTGCTCAGTGATACAAAATCTCCACGCCTGATATAGCGATATATGAAGTTGGCCGCAGCCAGTTTTTTATTGATAAGAGAATCGATACCAATACTATGAGACAGACTTTGGTACTCAATGTTTTCAGTAAGTGCTATGGTTTTTTTGGCACCTCGGTTTTTTGCTACAAGGCAGGCCAGAATGTTGGTTTCTGAGTTTCCTGTTGCAGCTACGAACACATCTGTTTTGGCAATACCCTCTTCCTCTAGTTTTTCCACATCCGTACCATCAAAGTTCAGCACCAATATATCGGGAAAATCCTCAGCAATTTCCCTGGATTTCTCCAGATCCTGCTCAATAAGTTTTATATGGTAATCCTTGCAGAGTTTACGAATCAGGTGGCGTCCGGTACGGCTGCCGCCCATTATCATTATTCTATCCACCTCAATTTTGCGCTTGCCTGTAACCTGCATCACGTCCTTAAGACCTTCGGAATGAGTTATTGCAAAAAGATGATCACCTTCTTCCACTATAGTATCACCTTTCGGAATTATAGTTTCATCACCTCTTTTAATAGCTACTATCACATAATTTCTTTCTTCATGCATAGCCGCCAGTTGGGCAATAGACTTTCCTGCGGCATCTGCCCCCTTTTCAATATCAAGTCCCAAAAGGGTGATTTTGCCATTCTCAAACTCAATGGATTCGGAAGCGGCATTTGTTTTAATAAGGTGACGTACCTCCCTGGCGGCCAGGGATTCTGGGGAAATAAGCTCATCAATACCCAAATCCCGGATATTCATGGTTTTCACATCCGTGAGGTATTGCATCTGACTTACACGTGCAATAGTTCTGCGAGCCCCCCATTTTTTGGCGTATATGGCACTTAAAATATTGGCTTCTTCTACGGAAGTAACCGAAATAAAAAGATCGGCCGAGGCTACTTTTGCTTTTTGAAGCACTTTAAAATCAGTAACCTCTCCAGCTATAGTAATAGCATCAATACTTGCATCAATATTGGACAAGCGGTCCTGGTCTCTATCAATAAGAGTAATGTTGTGAGCTTCGCTGGAAAGCCATCTGGAAAGGTGGATTCCTACCGCACCTGCCCCTGCAATCACAATGTCCATAACGTCAATTTAAAACGGGACGAAAGTAACAATTGGAACCTTACCTGCCCCCTATTCTTGTTAATATTAGACTAAAGGTATTTACTAGCCGATTTGTTGTAAGGATTTCACTAAATCACAACTCTTTATAGTAGTTATAACCTTACCCGAATTTACTTCCGATTTATTAGTAATTAATAGCGATGAGCTCAAATTCACGGACCTTATCTCCCAATTGTACACTAACTGTGCTTCCTACCTTTTTGCCGGTTACAGCCCGTGCAATAGGTGCTACAAATGCTATGCGCTTCTCTTTTACGGAGGCTTCGTCCACTCCTACTATGGTAAAAATAAGGTCGTTCGCCTTGTCCTGCGACTTTAAGGTAACAGTAGCTCCAAACCTAACTTCATCATGTGGTTGATCTTCAGCACCAAGCACGCGGGCGCTGCTTATTCTATCATTCAGCAAGCGTATTTTACCATCTACTACCATATTAGCCCGCCTGCGCTCCGTGTCATTTTCCTTTGAATTTTCCAATCGCTCGTTTTCCAATTGCTTTTTTTCATCCAGCAACTGCTGCATACCCCTGGGGGTTACATAATTAATGGCATTGGCTGGCAATGCTGCCCTTGGCGGGATAAATGGCGCTTCCTCCTGATCGTCTTCTTTTACAAATCCTCTGCTCATACAAACTATAACTGTGGATAGGGTTAAAGGTTTGGAAGTTGAAAGTATGAGTGCAATTCTACTCCCGGCTCTCCTACCCCTCCTTCCTCAAAATTTCCAATGGTGGCTTTCGCAAAACTTCGCGGCTATTGCTTAATCCGATAATCACCGTAAGGATGGTGATGGAGAAATAGGCAATTACCAATGGTAAAAACTCAGGGGCAAAACGGTTTCAAAACTAAACCACGCCAAAGCTGTACTGGCCAATACCGCGATAAATATCCCGACAAGTGAGGCCAAACTGCCCAGTAGGAAATACTCAAGTGTATTAATGCTTAAAATCTGTTTGCGGCTGGCACCCAATGTGCGCAATAACACGCTCTCCTGCATCCGCTGAAATTTGCTGATAATAACGGAGCCAATCAAAACAATAAGGCCGGTAATAATACTGAAAAAGGCCATGAAACGAATCACAAAAGAAACCTTGCTGATAACATCATCTATGGTTTGAAGGATTAAATTGAGATCTACAATGGAGACATTGGGGAACTGACGCACTATAGTTTGTTGAAATTCAGCCGATTGCTCAGGGCTATCAAAACGACTTAGCAACACAAAAAACTTAGGAGCTTCCTCCAAAACCCCTTCCGGGAATACTACCAGAAAGTTTGTCTCAACCCGCTGCCAGTCTACTTTACGGATGCTTCCCACGTAAGTGGTGAGCATAGCGCCCTGAACATTAAAAACCAATGGATCGCCTATTTCCACCATCATGTCTTTGGCCACACCTTCTTCCAATGAAACGAAAATGCTATCTCCTGGATTTTTCAATTTCCCACTCCACTTTCCATCAATTATAGTTTCCGAATCGGTTAATGAATCCCGATACGTAACGCGGTATTCGTGGCGAAGCGTCCAGCGTTTTATTTCAGAGGTGGTATCTGCCCTAAGCGTTTCCACATCTACACCATTTAGTGTTTTTAGTCGCATGGTAACCAATGGCACTTCGGCAATAATGGGCATCTCCAATTGTTTGGCCACATCCTTTACGGAGTCCAGCTGATTGGTTTGTATGTCAAACAAAAGCATATTGGGCCTGCTCTCAGGAGCGGAAGTAAATGCCACCTTATTCAGCAAAAGCTGTTGCGTAAGCAAAAGGGTAATAATGAGTGCTGTGCCCAAACCTATGCTACTCACCAATACCAGTGTTTGATTATTGGGGCGATAGAGGTTGCTCAGGCTTTGCCTTAAAATGAAGGATCCTTTGGTGGGGAAGAATCTCCGCACCAACCAAATAATTCCCTGCGCTACTACAGCCAGCAAACCGAAGGCGACAAACAGGCCTCCTGTAAAAATCAATGCACGCAGCCACTCCTCCAATTGGATATAGGAGAATACATAAATGAAAACCACTATTAATCCATACACCATGTAAGGCGGGCGTGGCTTGTATTCACTTTCAAAAGACGCTCGCAACGCTTTAAGCGGAGAAATACTTCTGATATTAATCAGAGGAAACAAGGCAAATAATATGGCCGTTATTACCCCCAGGGCAATGCCTTGCAAAATGGAACCCCAACTTAGGGCCAAATCAACTTCAAAGGGTAAAAAACTTTGAAAAAGGCCGGGCAGGAAATACTGAATAGTGGTACCCAGGGCAGCGCCAATCACTGAGCCAACCAACGCCATCATTGAAATCTGAATAAGATAAATACCCACCACACTTTTGGCATCTGCGCCCAGGCAGCGCAACACTGCAATAGATTGCACCTTCTCCTTCATGTAAACATGCACTGAGCTTGCCACACCCACACATCCCAACAATAGTGCTACAAAGGCGGTGAGGTTGAGAAAGCCTGTAAGGTCGGAATAGGCATTGCCAACATTGTCTTTGCGCTCGGCCACATCGTCAAAACGGACATCCATTTTTTCGAGGCGCGGTTTTATGAGTTCTGTAAAAATGGTATTATCAAAACCTTCGGGGTATTTGAGGTAGAGCGTATAATTAATTCGGCTGCCCTTTTGCAGCAGGCCGGTTTGCTCAATTACGTTTATGGGAATAAATACAGGAGGTGCCACACTAGCGGCAATTCCAACCTGGCCGGGTACTTTCACCAAACTGCCGGAAATATCAAATGTGAGCTCCCCTACTTTCAGGCTATCGCCAACTCCTGCATTAAACTGAAGTAAAAGGGTTTTATCCACGAGCGCAAACTTCCCTTTGGTAAAATTTTCTGCGGCTTCAGCCGGGGCAGATTCTACTTTTCCATAAAAGGGAAATTGATCATCTACGGCCCTTACGTTGATAAGACGAGTGCCATTATTTTTTGGAAATAGCACCATGGAGGCAAAACTGATTTCCTCGCTCTTTTGCATGTTGAGGCTATCGAAAAGCTGATGCAATTCGTCACTTATCGGCTGGCGGCTGGAAACCTCCAAATCAGCACCAAGCAGCTCTTTGGCCTCGCTATTAATTTTTGCCTTGAGGTTATCGCCAAAGGAATTGATAGCCACCAAGGCCGCAATACCAAGGATAATGCTACTCATAAACAGGAACAGGCGGCCACGGTTTTTACGACTATCGCGCCATGCCATTTTCAACAACCAGGAATACTTCATGAGTTGGCTGCTGTTTGGTTCCGAGAACTATCCGAATTATCACTTACCAGTTTTCCGCCCTTCATTTTAATTACACGGCCGGTTTTAGAGGCTAATTCCAAATCATGGGTAACCATAACCAGCGTTGTGCCCTGCTCGCGGTTCAATTCAAAAATCAGGTTTTCAATGGTGGCTCCGGTTTCCTCATCCAAGTTGCCGGTAGGTTCATCAGCAAACAGAATAGTGGGCTTGTTGGAGAATGCCCTGGCGATGGAAACCCTTTGCTGCTCTCCACCGGATAGTTGCGATGGATAATGATTGTAGCGATCTCCCAAACCAACCTTTTCCAGCAATTCAATAGCGCGATCTCTAACGCCCTTCTCCCCTTTCAATTCCATGGGAATCATCACATTTTCCAAAGCTGTGAGTGTAGGCATTAGGTTAAAACTCTGGAAAATGAATCCCACATGTTGATTGCGCACAGCTGCTCTTTCGTCTTCGCTAAGCTTATCAAGAGTAATTCCATTGAGCTTTACCGAACCTGAAGTAGAACGATCTAAACCCGCACAAAGCCCAAGCAGCGTGGTTTTACCACTGCCGGAAGGCCCCACTATAGCGCAGCTCTCCCCTTTTGAGATTTCAAAGTTTACGGAATCTAATACGGTAAGGCTTCGTCCACCACTGGGGTAGGTTTTGGTGAGGTTGGTTACGCTAAGAATGGAATTGTTCATTTACTTTTGGGATGGGTTTTACGAAAGAGCAAAACTACGGAAGCACGAGAAGGTTTTTGATTGAGGGTGGTTATGGAGGGATTTGAGTTTAACCATTCAGTAAATTGTTACTGGCTAGAATTTTAGAATTATTCATAGACCGCCCAGCAAAAAGATGTTAACGGTTTTCATTTGGATTTACTTTTCCAAAAAGATTGAACCCCCTACTTAAATTGCATCCAGTACATAAGCAAAATATAAATTCAGATTATGGCGAAAAAGTCTGAGCTCTTTTCATTTCCCGACTGGCCTAGAAAACCTAATTCAGTAGATGGCTTGCATAAAAATTCCTGTCCAAAATATCTTAAATGTAAAATATTCACCAAATTGCCGGGAGTTAAGCCCTTACTTCACATTTATAAACGGAAGGTGCTTTTAGTGCCTAGTTGTAGCCAATTTAGAACCCGATTATTCCGCTTGCACTGTTACCGAATTAAACTAAACAACTATGACAAACCAGCCTGACTCAAGAAATTATGTATTAAAGAAAGCCTCTGAAAACAAATGGGTTTTTGAATTTGACAATAAACTTAGGAATGAGGTGAGTCAAGAATACGGTAAAGACTTTTTATTTAGAGTTGACGCGACTTTAAAAGAACTTGATAAACAAGACTTTCTAAATAAAAGACGCAGTGGAAACATTTATGATGTTACTTCAAAAGGCCAATCGATTCATAAAGACGGTGGATTTACTCACCAAGAAGACGTGGCGAAAGAACGAGTTCAAATCGAATTAGATTTAGCAAAATCAAACATCGAAGCAAATCGACTGAACAAGGAAAACTATCGCTTCAACAGAATAGCTACAATAATCAATATTATTATAGGAGCCCTAAACATTGGCTTAATATTATGGCAAATAAAACAATGACTGGAAGAATCAAATGACAATACTTTTAATAATAATAACTGGAATTCTACTTTTCAGCTTAATATCAAGGGTAGTAGGGCCAGTATTGCTAAATATAGCTGGTTTACCTGGCTCATTGATTGGATTCAAATCCAAAAACAAAACTGAATTAAAATATGTCATTGGAACTATAGTTTCTTCGATTGGACAGAGTTATTTATACATTTCATTTATGATTTATATGATAGAATTTTCCAAAACATTAATAGCGGTAAAAAATCCAAATAAGTATTTCATGTGGATTTTTTGTTTCATATTTCTAGTTGGGACTATTCAACAAATCCGTCACAAAGCGAATTTAGAAGCACTTAGAAATAAAAGTGATTTTAAGAATCCTCAATTAACAGGATTATTAGTAACGGAAATAACTTCATTCATCAGTTTCTTTGTAATTGTATTTTATCCACCTATAATTGACCCATTTTGGATTTGGGTAAAAGCTATACCATTTCCAATTTAAAAAGGAAATTTTGAAACTGCATTTACTCTTTATTCTTCCTCACCCACCTGCACCTTCAGCGGAGTAATCATAATATGCGCCCTGTGTGTTCCGGGGTTCATAATCCAGGGATGGTTTGGGGCAATTGGGTTTTCGGGCAAACCGGTAGATTCAGAAGTTGCCCATGGCATATACACCACATAGCGATATTTGGCATCGGCCACCTTATTGCTTTCAGGGTCGTATAGTGCTTTGGCACTATAGTAAACATGGAGGGTTGATCCGGGTTTTGCCATTTGAAGTTTACCCGATTTTGCTTCACTTTCGCGGATGTCAAATATTTCCTGAAAAGATTTACCTTCCTTTTTCAATTCGCGGCCTCTCGCCATAAAGGGTTCCAAATCCTTGTGATAGCAGGCGGCATTGAAACCCTCCTTTTTAGGGTCATCTGCTAAGCAGATAAATTCATTGCTTCCCTCTTTCAAGGTTACAAACTCACCGGCCATGTTATAGCCAATTACCATACATTCCTCACGACTTTCCTCTGGAGCCGCCATAAGGGCTGTTGCAATTAGCGCCTCATCGCTAGTAATTTCAGTCCAATTCTCATTGTTATCCTTCGCTTCAACAATAGTGGTATCAGATTCAACTCCTTGTTCAAGCTGTTTTTCATTTTCGGGATTACCAGTATTGCATGACGTTACTGCCACTGCGATGGTAAGTATATAGACGAATTTATTCATGTTATGATAAATTTAAAATGAGACAACACCATGAGTCTCCAAAGCTACTAAATAGGGCAAAGCTCAACCTACTATAAAAGCCTTTTGTAAGGAGCGGTATTCTGAATATCACGGAGTAAGAAACTATATTTACCCATGCAAAACCCCTTACCCTTCAAACTATGGCTCCTCATCGGCATTTTGACCGAAGCTACCATTTTTGGTTTTTGCTACCTGAATTTTAATGAGTTGAGTGAAGTATTCCGTTATTCAGCTAGATACTCCGGCAGGTTTTCTCTGTTAGTTTATCTGGTGTGCTTCTATCTTTTCGCTAAGAGTTACAAAACAGGCTCCGCTATCTCTTTTACAAATGTGAGGCGAGCCGTCACTCTTTTCTGTGTACTACACTTTATCCACTTTGGTTTTTTGGCTACCAACATTTACCTGAATGATATTCAGCTCATACCCTACAAACTAGCCGGTGGCTTTTTAGCTTATCTGCTTATACTGGTTTATCCTTTTGCTATGGAGCGGTTAAAACCCGCTTCCGTTTTACATTTTGTCTATTTCTACTATGTAGGTTTTGTATTGGCCATAACCTACTTATCAAGGGCAAGGGGACAGTTTGAAGGGGCCGAACCTGAGGCCTTTCATTATTTTGGACTTGCGGCTACAATCTTGGCCATGGCAGGGTTTGGCGTGTTCTTTTTCTTAAAAAGAGGAAAAGCTTAAAAACTCTTAAAGAGATTTTCTCTTAACTTGTACCCTTAACCAACAGGCCTTTCAGTTAAAGTGAAAGGCCACAAAACCAAACCTTATGAATACCTCCAAAATTTGGGCAAGCTTTGCTTTCGCCCTAGCCTTTCAATTTTGTTCCACCCTTTGTGTCGCGCAGGTTTCTGCACAAGACAGCAGTTTATACCGAGAGTCTATTCAGGCGGCCATGTCGCCCAATAAGCAAAAGGTGTGTGATACCCTTGTTTCCATAAATCGCCTTAACGATAGATTGATTCGCAAAACCATTAATGGTGTTGAATACATATTAATGGTGGCCTGGAAGCAGAATGTACACTACTATTTGGACACTTTAACCTTCGATGCTTCTGAGACGGTAACCTATAACACTCAAACACGGCCAATTTGGGTAACTACCTCACCACAGTTGCTCCAAAGAATGAATCACAAGAGAATTAAGGATGTCAATTTGAGGTTGGAACAATTGCTGGGACTCCCTCCAAACTCAGGCTACAAATACTTTATAGAATTTTGGGTACAACCCAGAGACCTCTTCAGGCCTTGCCCTGATAATGAAATCGGGGATAGCAAATGTGAGTTGTGCTTTCCTGAAAATACCAACCCACAGTACCAGACATGGATAAACGAATTTAGAATAGATAGCTACTACAGCTGCACGCTGTTTAAAAAATACCCATGGACACAACTAGGCTACACTTATGATTGGAGTGATAATAACCCATCCCATATTGGGCTGAGCGAATTTGTAATTTCTGAATACGCCAATGTTATTATAAAGGACTATTACAAAACCAAGGAGTACTTAAAAAAGAAATATTGAGGTAAACATTTTCGGTGGGCTTCCATGCAGATGGGTGAGATATCTCCTAAATTTGGATCATGAATTTAAGAACCCTCTTCCCCACCCTGTTTTTATTGATTTTTATTGCAGGATGCAATACAGAATCTACAACTGCCGAGCCCGTTAACACAGATGTATCGGAACAATCGGAGCCTAATAAGAATACTGATAAAAAAGTGATTCTCTTTTTTGGCAACAGCCTTACAGCCGGATATGGCGTACAGCCTGATGAATCATTCCCGGCCCGTATTCAGCAACGCATAGATTCGCTTGAACTACCATATATTGTGGTAAATGCAGGCGTAAGTGGAGAAACCACTTCAGGTGGTTTAAGCCGATTGGAGTGGGTTTTAAAAAATCAAAAGGTTGACATCTTTATTTTGGAGCTGGGCGCTAATGATGGCTTGCGAGGTATTCCGGTAAACGAAACCCGCCAAAACCTCATGGCTATTATTGATAAGGTGCGGTCTGCCAATCCCGATGTGGAAATTATTTTAGCAGGAATGCTTGTTCCGCCCAATATGGGCCAGGATTACAGCAAGGCCTATGAAGTGATTTTCCCTGAGGTAGCTCAAAAAAAAGAAGTGAATCTAATCCCCTTTTTATTGAAGGATGTAGGCGGGGTTGATTCTCTAAACCAGGATGACGGAATTCACCCAAACCCTGTCGGGGCAAGGATTTTGGCAAAAAATACCTTGGAGGTTTTGGAGAAGTATTTGTTGAGATAAGTAAACTAATTATTACATGAAACCAAATATTCAAGCCATGCTTTCCATTACCCGGGTTACTATGTTACTTGCCATAATGCTTTTGTTTTCTTTGGGTTTGAACATCTATTTAATAATGAACCAAAACCCCGAGGTTCCTGAGAAGGAAATTATGTTCTGCGGAACCCAACCATTAGTAGATTTAGATAATCTGGAAAAATATAGACAAGCCGCCAATTTTATGAATCATGATTTTGAACCACAGCTTGGGAGGGATGCTTTCAACGCTAATTGTGCAGCATGTCATAAACTGTCTGAGAAGCGTAGTATTGGACCCGGGCTACATGGTTTAAAAGAACGTATTCCAAGTTCGGAATGGTTAATGGCATTTATGAAGAGTTCCACTCTGGCACAAAATATTTCGCCTTCTTACACCGATAGTTTGACACAAAATTCGGTTACAGGCGAAAATGCCTTTCATAAGACTAATCGTATAAGTGAAAATGATATGTATAATGCTTTTGGCTACGCTTTAATGCAATAAAAATTCTTTAATCGCAAAGTCGGTTTAGGAATAATTCAAGAATTTCTACTTTCTAAAATCTCACACCACCACCTTTTGTAAGTCATTCTTTACGTTAAATTTGTTTCTATGAATGACGATTTACTTGATGAGCTAGCATCCCAATTAAGACAACCTCATGGCAAAATGGGAATTGAAGTTGCGGAACGCATGAATGAGGGTAACGTCTTTATGAATCGCTTTGCAATAGAGCAATTGAAGCTAACCGGCAATGAAACCCTTTTGGAGATAGGCCCCGGCAATGGCTTTTTTGCCAATGAGTTGCTGAACAATTACACCAATCTATATTACCGTGGTGTTGACTATTCCGACTTAATGATTGTGGAGGCCCATAAAATGATTAAGGGGTTTATTGAGGAAGGACGCGCTTCCCTTCATCATTCTGAGATAAAGAATCTCCCCTTTCCTGATGAAACCTGCGACAAAATTTTAGGCGTAAACGTAATTTACTTTTGGGATAACCCGGAAGTAGAATTAAAAGAACTGGGACGAGTTTTACGACCTAATGGCCGAATTGTTTTAGGGATGCGATCATTGGAAACCATGAAACAGCTGCCTGTAACCAAATATAATTTCAACCTTTACTCTAAAGAGAATATCAGCACTTTCGTTGAGAAAGCAGGTTTAACCTTAAAGGAAATTGTAAGCACTCCTGAGCTAATAAGCGATATGAAAGGAGAAAAAATGAATACTGAAACCTGGGCGGTGGTAATTGAGAAGTAACAATGAAATATTTTATAATAGTAGCCTCGCGAGACCATGTGAAGATTGGTGAAAAAGAGGGCTTTGCGCAAGCCAATCACGGTAAAAAAAACCAGCTTGCCCAAATGTGTAAGAATGATTGGGTTATTTATTATTCTTCGAAAGAGACGATAGACGGCAAGCCCTGCCAAAAATTCACCTCAATTGGAATTGTTACCGATGACGAACCTTATAAGGGCTATATGAGCGATGATATTCAACCATGGCGCAGAAATATAAACTACAGGAAGAGTGAAGAAACAGAGATTAAACCTTTATTAAATGACCTTGATTTTATTTTGAATAAACAAAAATGGGGCTTCCTATTTATGCGGGGCTTTTTTGAAATTAACCAGCATGATTTTGATCTGATCTCGGCCAGGATGCTTCTATCTAAGTAAAATTATTCTTCCGTATCCATTCGCTTAGCTTCAAGTACAGAGTTTATCTCTGCGCCAAGCAAAACTATAAAACTGATGAGCAGGCACCACAACATCATAAACACTATAGCCAGAGATGAGCCATAAGGCTCACTAAAGATGCCTACTGTCCGCAGTAAAAACGAAAGTGTCCAGGAACCGATGATCCAAAGCAAGGCCGCTACGCTGGCACCACGCATATTATGGCCAAAGCGTGGAGTATCTCTTTTATAGGGAGCATATCTATAAACCAGCCCCACAGCCAAAGCAATCACTGCTGCCATCACAGGCCATTGCAGCCAGTTGGCCACAAGTTTAAAAAAGGCTTCAAGCCCCAGGCGTTCGGCTACTGCGGGCAGCCCAACCATTAATGCAACAAGAATTATGTTAAGTACAATTCCACCTGAAGTAAATAGCAGCGTAATGCTGTTTTCCTTTACAAACCTTCTGCGCTGGTTTGTATTATAGGCAATGTTAACCCCTTTAAACAGTGCCCGCGTTCCAATATTAGCCACCCAAATACTCAGCACAATGGAGCTTACCAGTTGCCATCCCTTGCCTGTATCGTCCTTTAATAGCCCACCCAACCTTTCCGTTATAAAACCAGAAGCTTCTTCAGGTAATATGGATGCCAGTTGTGTTAATTGATCTTGAATTTGTGCAGGATCAGCAATGAGACTGTAAATAGAAATAATTCCTGCCAAGGCAGGAAACAGGGCAAGAAAAAAGAAAAAGGCCACTCCTGCCGAAACGATCACAACATTATCCTTGTGAATTTGAATAAGCAATTGTCTAAAAAAGTCTTTCCAAGCCTTTGGGGTGAAATTTTCAGAAAAGAGTTTGAAACCTTCGGCTGAAGGCTTTTCGGGCTTTTGTGGCATCTCAATAACTAATTAATCATCAGACAGAGAACAGCCCCAATTTGTTTGGATGCAATATCAAATTTGGTCTAAACCCATTTTGCCAAAGTAGGCACCCGTGGCCATAATTCCACATGAAATGGCTAAACCAATACTAATGGCTATAAAGGCGTGTTTGCGCTTTAGCTTAAAGATATATGCTGCAATGCTGGCGGCATAGGCGCCAGTAATAGGCAGTGGAATCATAACAAAAACCATAAGGCCCCAAAATCCATATTTCTGAATTTTTTGGCCTACTCCGCGTTTGCTGCGCTGCGCTATTTTAATAGATTTTTCCTTGTAAAACTTAAAACGCCATAACTTCACGTTAAACTTATCCAGTAAAAACATGAATATGGGAAATACAAGAATATTGGCAAAAAGCCCAATACCCAAAGCCCATAGAGGATGCAAACCGCTTACAATACCAAACGGAATACCTACCCTTGACTCTCCAAAAGGAGACATACTAATTAGAAACGTCTGAATAACTTCTGCAATCATGACTTTACGAGAGGCACAAAATTATAAACAATGGTAAGAGTTTACAGTATAATATTAAGATGATTTAGAGAAAGTGATAAATTTCCCCGATAAACGGTATTAACGTAACTCCTACATCAATATTACGCACTATTGAGTCCAAAGGTTTGCTACTAATTAAAAAAAAATAAAATATGCCTACGATACAGTTGACATTAAAGGACTTCAAGGAAAAAATACACGATTTTTCAGATAACAGTGATTGGAAGTTTAAGGGTGACAAACCTGCCATAATTGATTTTTATGCCGATTGGTGTGGGCCCTGCAAGGCCGTGGCTCCCATATTTGAAGAGCTAAGTAATGAGTATGCCAATGACATTGTAATCTATAAAGTAGATACTGAGGCAGAACCCGAGTTGAGTCGTGCCTTTAATATACAGAGCATCCCTTCCATACTGTTTATTCCAAAAGACAGCCGGGCACCTATGATGCAGCGCGGAGCCTTACCCAAAAATGTTTTAGATAAGGTAATACGGGAAGAATTACTGGGTCAAAAACCGGAACCGGAAAGTTAAAAATTCGGGTTTATTCTTTGTTCGCTTTCGCGGAATGACCTCGCGGCATTTTACATATCTTCGTTTTTGCTACGGCCTATCCGATTTTACCCTGTTTTGCGTTTACTCCTAAAAACAAATCTCTCTTATGCTAGGCGATTTTTTTATCTGGTGTGCCGGTAGTGACAAAACCACCCTAAAACACTGTCCCCGTTCAGAAAGAATAAAGCACATTGGATTTGGAACATTAGTTCTGGTGCCAGCTATTCTGGCATTTGTGTCCATGTCTTATGCCCTTTCCACCATTGGCCCACTTCAAAAAATGATGTGGTTGGCCTATTTAGGCGGTTTGATATGGGCCGCCATCATTTTTAGCTTCGACCGATATATAGTTTCTACACATCGCAGAAAACTCACTAACAAGGAAGAACTCAAAAGCCCTTCCTTTTATCTGCGCTTTGTATTTGCCTTGATTTTAGGAATCGTTATTTCTCACCCCATAGTGCTTTTATACTTTGATGGCAGTATTACCGATCAAATCAATAAAAATGTAAAAGCAGAAAGAGAGAGCATAAGAGCTGATTACGACCAAAGAATAAAAGCCACTGAAAGTAAAATTATGATCCTCGACAGCTTGTTTTTAAACAAGCTGCAAAAGCGCGATTTACAGGCCGCTTTGGTTGCCCGCGAAATCGATGGAGAGGTGATGAAGAACTCCAGAGGAGAAATAATCACCACAGGACTTTACGGAAAGGGACCATCTGCCGAGAATAAAATCCGACACCTTGAAAAGTTGGAAAAAGAATTGCGTCAAATGCAAAAAACCGACAGTCTACAACGTGTAACGCTTACTGCGGAACGGGCTGATTTGCAGTCTGAGAGCGACAGTACCATTGCCGCCTTCGCTGTGAGCTTCGACTACCTGCGTAGGGAAATGGCCCTTGAACAATTGAAGAAAAGCAACTCAATCGTGGGGCTCACCCAGTTCTTTTTGATGCTTCTGTTCATTCTTGTGGATATACTTCCGGTAACTTTCAAAACCTTCTCACCTTTTGGGATGTACGACAAAGTGCTGATGGATGATAGCCGGATTGTACGGCAATTAAATGCTGATGATCGGGCAAAAGCCCTGCAGGAAGCTTACCGAAAATTAAACCGAGAATTCGTTGCAGATTAACCTCTCATTTCAAATAATCTAATTCCTCCTATAAAACAGAAAGCCATTTTTTTCATAGAGAAAAATCGCATCTGTAATTTCAGATTCAAGTTTTTCCCTGGAGGTAATCTTCGCACTTATCATTACGGGCTTATCCGTATCTCCGTGCAATAGCCATTGGTTGTTGGTAGCGTTTGAGTTGTTGTGCGGCTGAATTTCGGCATAAAACCAAGGTACATAGCTTTTGTACCCAAAAGTGGTAACGTACACCTTCTGCCCTATCTGACTTTGAAAAAACTCAATAGACGCGCGCTGGGAGATTCTCTCCACTTTTCCGATAAAGAAAATCAGAGCAATAAATACCCATATACCGCTTCCTATAAAAAGTACTTTCAGGCCACTCGATGCTTTTTTCTGCATTACTACTACATAAGCCACAAGCACCGCTACCATCAATAAGCCGGGCATGTAATCCCAATTACTCCAGGGAACATCAGCATTAAGATTAGCCATGGCAAAAGCATCTTTTTCAAAAAGAGGTTTTACGGCTTCCAAATGCATTCCCGCCCAAGGCAAGGCTAACGAGATTAAGGCTATTAACGAACCGATGGATAGCACTCCTACATAATACCATACACTATTGGCAGTTCGCTTTTGAATGATATGCCAAAGGGTAAGTGCCGAAAGAAATGTAAGCGGATAATACGCTAATGAGGAGTAGTGGATAATCTTAGTTCCCACTAGTGAAAACAGAATAAGTACCACCCATAATAAGATAATCATCCAACGCTGAAAGTCACGCGCATGATAGGGCAATGAAGAAAACTTACCCATCCCCCTGATAGCGAAAATACTAGCCGGAAAACAGCCAAACAGTAGTACTACAAAGTGATAGCCGGGGAAACCGCCATGGCCGGCATCATTTGACGTTAAAAGCTCCCACTGCCTTATGGTGAATTCTATGAGGAAATCCGGGCCATGAATGGCTGCATCTACCGAAAACCAAAGTAAGAATACGCCCAAGGCGATAAGCGAAAACTTTATGAATGCCAGTGGAGAAATAAACATCTTAAACTTGCCAACTACCCAGTATACTGCTATGCTAAGAAACACCACTAGGTAGGCCACCGGTCCTTTAGTCAGAATTGCAAGTCCTATAAAAATACCAGCCAGCCAAAAGTAAGTGGAAAGCGATTTTCCAAAGTACAACTCACGGTATTTGTCCTTTTTCCAAATGTATTTAATGAAAAAGTAAAGTCCGGCAAAAATGAAAAAGTTGAAATAGGGATCAATGATTCCGGATTTGAAATAGAGGAATGGTAAAATGCTCCCAAACCAGCTGAGTGCCCATAAAAACCCAAATCTGCGATCAATTAAAAACTTACCGGAGGTATAGATAAATGGCATTACAACTACTCCGAGCAGAGCATTTGGCAGGCGGGCAGCAAACTCTCCCACTCCAAATATTTTCATGGATATAGCCTGTAGCCAAAAAAAGAATGGTGGTTTCTCTGTGAAGATTTCGTAATTGATTTGCATACGGAGGAAATCTCCGGTTACAACCATCTCACGTGCCAGCTCGGCAAAGTTTATTTCGTCCCAGTCAAAAAGATGAACTCCTCCCACAAAGGGAATGAAAAACAAGGCAGACATAAACGTCCAGAACCAAGTATTTCTATCGAAGTATCTCAAGTGGATTTATTGTTTTCGCAAAATTAACTTAGATTCCAGTTTTTCATGCCTAATCCTCATCATTATGAAATAGCTCAAAATGGCAATGGATGTTCCCAGTGCTGCTCCGGCTACTACATCCTCGAGGAAATGCTGTGATAGATAAATCCGGGAATATCCAGCAATACCTGCGGCAACAAAGCACAGCAACTTGGCCCAGTTGTGCACTACTATAAAAGCCAAAAACCCAAAACAAGCAAAGGCAGATGTGGTATGTCCCGAGGGGAAACTATTAATCATATTCATCTTCACTCCTTCCACCAACCGTAGCTCATGTTTATTCTCAAAATACTTAGCCGGCCTGGGTTCACCGGCAAATACAACCTGTTTTAACAGCCCAACCATAAATAGAGTTATGATGCCTGTAATGATTAAACCTAGCAGGTATCGCCACTTAATAAACACAAGAATTACAGCCACTGTTCCATACATAACGCCTTCCCCCATAAGGGTGGCATATTTAAAAAAGGAATCAAAGAAGGGACTGTACCAGCCATTCTGAGTAATGTGGATAAGATCCTTGGAAAACATCAACAAAAAAACAATCCCGGTCAGCAAAAAAAGGATGACCGGGATAAAAAATGCAATATTTTTAATGAAGAACTCTTTGAAGTTCATAAACTCACGAACCTATAGTATGAAGCAATTCGTTGATTTGGCTTTCCCAAAGCAGCTTGTCTTCCTCCACTTCGTCCTCATCACTAAAATCAGTTACCATAAGAGCAGCATCGTTGGTAAGTTCATCCACCACAATTCTAAACTCAAAATAATATTTGGAATCTTCTTCATAATCCTCTTCCCAGCGAAAGCGAATGTATTTATCTGTTTTTTTACCTACCATGTAGGCAGTGCGCTCGTCACCATCCCAGATAAAAACATACTTTTCACCCCGGGAGTTTACATCATCGCAAAACCACTCACTCAGGCCACTTGGAGTAGATAAAAATGGAAATAGCATATGTGGTGAGGCCTTTACTCCGAACTCCAGTTCGTACTTAACTTTCTCTTCAGTCATTATTATGATATGGTATCAAATTCAAGATGGCGCAATATATAAAATTTTACCTGTCAAACGGGTTAAATTAATTCGCGTTGAGCTTTTGTAAATTAGATAAAACTGTATATTTGCACCCCGAAAAAATGGCGAGGTAGCTCAGTTGGTTAGAGCGCAGCACTCATAATGCTGAGGTCGAGGGTTCGAGCCCCTCTCTCGCTACTAATAGAAAGGGGTTGATAATCAACCCCTTTCTTTGTTTTTATACCCTTGGTGCGGAAGAACTGGGGACAAAGTGGGGACGAGAAATGAAGCCATATCGTAAGCCAACTATCGTAGATCACGATGGAGACATGACCAAACAATGGTATGTTTATTTCAAATGGTGGGACGAAAAAAATCAAAAGTTTATTAAAGCCAAGCGATCAAAGCTTCCCAATGGGCAGGCTATAAATCGCATTGACAACCTTCGAGAGCGAATTAAGCAAATTGGATTGCTATGTGATGCTATCGAATTATTGCTGAGTAAAGGATGGACTCCCGAAAGTCCTTTGAAAAAAAATCAACTGGTTAAACAGAAATCTACCGAACCAATTGAATCGTCTTGGACTATTATTACGGCCATTAATGAAATCCTTAGAATAAAAACTGAGTATCTAAGCAAGTTTGGCTTGAGGGGTTTTAAGGCAAAGTGCAGCGCCCTTAAAGGTTATTTAATTGATAATGGAATGGCCAGCTGGTCACCTGATCAAATAAAACGGAGCCACATGACAGAATTTTTACGATTTGTAAAAAAGACAAAAGGTAAAAACGGAGAAGAGGCCAGTTCACGCACCCGTAACAATTACCTTATAGAAGTAAGGGGATTGTTTGAAAAGATGATTGAAGAAGATATTCTCGTCAATAATCCCTGCAAAGGCATTAGTTCACTTAGGGAATCCGTTACGCGTCATCTCTCCTACTCTAAAGATCAAATGACTTTAATGAGTAATTGGATGAACGAAAATGAACCCTATCTTAAAATGTTCTCTTCATTTATAGGATATGCCTTTTTAAGACCTGTTGAAATTTTGCGATTACAGGTTAAGGATATAAGAGGCAACGAGATTTATCTGAAGGCAAGTGATGCGAAAACCGACACCAGTGAAGTGATACCTATTATTGACAAACTAAAACCCATAGTAGATAAGCTGATTTCAGAAGCTAAAAGCCCTGATGACTATCTGTTCACGACTAAGAAAAGACCTGGGAAAATACAGGTATATGGTACTGGATTTTTCTCAAAGCGTTTTCAACACTGTAAAACCTTCATGAACGAAGAGCATGATTGCAACTTTACAGATGACAACACGCTCTACGCCATGAGGCATACTTTTATTAAGGACATTTACCTGCACTTCAAGAAAACGATGACCAAAGAACAGGCTGAGTTTGCCACAATGAAAATTACCCGCCATAAAAGCCTTACCGCTTTGAGATCGTATATCCGTGATTATTCTATTGATATACCAGATGATTGGAGCGCTGCTTATTCCATTGAGTATTGAGGCCATATCAATTAACAAGGGTTGCTTCATTCAACTGCAAGGCTATGTCTAAAACCTGCTGTTTACGCGTAGCCTTAGGTGCAAGCTGAATAGTTTCAGTAGTTTCCTTTGAATACAGTGAAGTTAATTCTTTCAGCAGTTGTGCCTTTTGAGTTGGCAACATTGAATCGAAAAGTGTTTTGATTGCGGAAGCTTTGGGACACAAAATAATTCATGTGGATAAATGCGCTCATTTGACCTAATTTAAGTACTTAAGAGCGACTTTTTAGTTAAACATTCATTGAATAGACCAAAGGTAAATGCAAAAAAGCTAATCGATTCATTTTGTGTAGTTTATGAGTGGTTTTCTTTTGAAATGTGGATTATTGCAAGAAAGGGCTTGAAAAGGACTAGAGTTGATGATTTTAGATAATTTCTCTCACTGAAATCCAAATAGATTGAAAGAAAAGGCCCTTTGTGGACATTTTCCAAGTGCTTTTCGTAAAATTTTGAAAAAATTCGCAAATCGTCTGTATTGCCCGCTAGCAAAGAATCACAGACTGTTGACTGAAAATGATAAGAGGCAAACTTTGCCTATGGTTGAGGTTTACTACAATAGCCCCCTCAACCACCTCATGATTTGGATATACGAATTATTTTTTGTAAGCAAATTTTCAAGGCTTTAATCCCTCCCATTGCTTTGGGCAAAATTAGCCCTCAAAGCTGTTGTCATGGACAAGGGTTTTCCCGGCATAAAGCCGCCCCTCCCTACGGTCGGTTCTTTTTATTCCAGTTTACCCCTTGCCAAGACCCCAACTTTGTAGCTGCAGGTTGCCTAAGCATTGGAAAAGATAGAACTATGGTTGTTTTTTTGAGCGTAGAGAGGGTTTTGCGTCTAAGGGTAGGGTATTACACCACTCACCTGCAGAAGTACCCGTACGTCTCAAATATATTCTTCAACCAACGCACCTTTCAAAAACGCTTTCCCTCCTGCTATTGGTTCAGTTGCCTTATCGGTTCTTTTAGTTACTGAATATCGCTCTACCTCGTCTATGCTGTAATAACCATCTGGTATGTCCGCAAGGATTTCAACTTTGTCCATTATTTCTTTATTTGGAGCTAACCAATATTCAATATCCGAATAGGCCAATATTGCAGGGTTCCTTTCATGGCCTGTTTGCTCTACTAAATAATAAGGATCACGGGTAATGATTGTGAAGCCATCCCACAACTCCCCTTCTTTATTTTCAAATGGCCTGTAGTAAGAGGCCAAAGGAATTAGCTGATCATCTTCCCTGTAGATGTGGAACCAGCGTGGATTATTCTTATTTCCATTGGATTCAAAAAATGAGTTTACCCAAAACACACAAGGACGTTCTGATAAATCTTCCATTACCTCATTGGCGTAAGTTCCCTTTTTTGTTCCCTCAATATAAGCTAGTAGAGTTTGTGCCTTGGTGTTGTAGCTTGGTAATGGCTTCCCTCCTCTCCATTGGCTTCTTGCCGGAGCAAATTTTGCCCATTTCCAATACACCTTATCATCTTTGGCGAATTGAATAACTCCCCAATTGCCGATGCCAATTACAGGGGTTTGAGGCTCAGGTTTAGAGTTATCTTCCATTGTCAAGGTTAACGGCAAGGCCTTCCTTATCAGGTGATCTCTTTGCATCGAATATTTGGTAGTCAACTCTTGATTTTGGGTTGTGTAAACGCACATAAGAGATATCACTACTATAATATCAACAAGTCTAAAGTTTTATCAGTCAAAACCTTTTTGAATCATTATAAAATAACGGCAACTATATACAAGTTTACACTAAGTAAATTAGGTTTTGTGTAACTAACTACTACATTTGTGGTGTAATAATCTACAAAGCTATGGTCAACACAACCGAATATAACAACATAATCGAGCTTCTACAAGCCTTCCCGACTGAACAAGCCTGTATTGACCATCTTGAAAAACTACGTTGGAATGGTAATGTAGTTTCTCCCTTCCACCCTTCATCTACTGTTTACGATTGCAAAGGAAATAAATACAAGTGCAAAAACACTGGTAAGTACTTCAATGTAAAAACAGCAACCCTATTCGATAATACTAAGGTAGCCCTTCAAAAGTGGTTCTTAGGTATATGGTTGGTAACTTCTCACAAAAAAGGTATCAGTAGCCTACAGTTAGGCCGCGACCTTAAAGTTACCCAAAAGACCGCTTGGTTTATGTTACAACGCATCCGTGAGTGCTTCGGTATTGATGATACTACCGAGCAACTACAGAATGAAGTTGAGATTGACGAAACCTACGTTGGGGGCAAGAATAAAAACCGTCACGCCTACAAAAAACACTACAACCCACAAGGCCGCAACACAGATAGTAAAGCACCGGTATTAAGAATGATCGAGAGAGGTGGTAAGCTAAGGGCTATGCAAGTGGAAAATGTAAAAGCCGATACTCTTACACCTGAAATTATTAAAGTTGTAAAAGAGGCTGCAATGATTTATACTGATGAGTGGATGGGTTACAAAAGGCTTAGTCGGGTATATAATCACTTAGCGGTAAAGCACAACCAAGGAGAGTATGTGAATGGTAGAATCCACACAAACACTATTGAAGGCTTTTGGAGCCTACTTAAAAGGGGGATTGTAGGTATCTATCATTTCACTTAAAGAAAGCATTTACAGGGTTACGTTGATGAGTTTGTATTCCGCTACAATAGCAGAAATACAACTGAACAGATTAGATTTGATTTACTGTTGAGTAACATGGAGCATAGATTAACTTATAAAGCATTAATTAAATGAGTAATAGGAGGGAAATATGGTATGAAGGTGAACTTGACTTAAACGGTTCAATTATTAACTGCTATGTTCTAAGGGATGGCACAAGAATACTGTCAGGAAGGGAGATGCAGCGTGCTTTGAGTATGGTAGATGAGGCCGAAGAAGGTAAGCAGACTGCGGGGACCAGATTAAGCCGATATTTAAGCCAAAAATCGCTTAACCCATTTATTTTCAAGGATAAAGATAAGGACCACTTTGAGCCAATTGAGTGCTACAGGGGCCATGCTAAAGTAAATGGGTATGAAGCTACAATTTTGGTAGACTTATGCGATGCGTTTTTAGAAGCTAGGAAAGCAATTAACTTATCTGCTAGGCAAAAAATTATCGCAGATCAATGTGAAATTTTAATGAGGTCCTTTGCTAAAGTTGGTATTATAGCACTTGTAGACGAAGCAACTGGTTATCAGTACGAAAGAGAAAAGGATGCTTTACAGGAAATTCACAAAAGGTTTATAGCTGAAGAACTGCAATCATATCACAAACAGTTTCCAAATGAGTTCTATCGAGAAATATTTAGGTTAAATGGATGGCCATATACGGTAAGACAAATAAAATTTGGAGAGCGCCCCGCAGTTATAGGAAAATGGACAAAAAAATATGTCTACAGCACTATGCCTAAAGGAGTTCTCGATGCTTTAGTAAACAAAACCCCAAGAAACAATGACGGTAGGCTTAAGCATAAACTATTTCAGCATCTTACTAAAAAAGACGGGATTACAGCCTTAAAGGACAAGCTTACAAGTGTTGTTACCTTAATGAACGTTTCGGATAATTGGAAGCAGTTTGAAAAGTTGTGGAATAAAAAATACGGTCAGCAAGAACTTAATTTGGGAGGTTTAGACGTATTAGAGCCTAAAAAGGAATCCAAGCCCGAAGGCTTCGATAAAAAACTTAAACAAGCCTTAGATTTTGACCCAAAAAAGAAAACTATGTTTATTGAAATTGAAAACGAAAACCAAATAGTTCCTAATCAAACTATAGTCAGAAGAAAATCCGATTTTGTGATATTCAATATTGAGGGTTATGACAAAATCCGAAGTAAGTATGTCCTTTCCAAGAGGAAGGATGGAAAAATAGCTAAGGTACTTAGCTCAGAAGATTCTATGTCTGTAAAATTTAATGACTTAAAAGAAAGTTTTGAAATTAAACTTTGAAATTTTACCAAAACAGGCATTAGGCTGTTATCCTATAACCACTAATGACCATAAGTAAGATTATTTCATTTTATTAAGGGTGACCTTTTAGTTGCTTTGGCATCCATTTTCTTAAACTCGAATAATTATGCAGCTAGCTATTTTTAAGTATCAAAGTCCAGAAGAACAACAACTAAGCGAGGTAAGAACTGTAGAAATTGATGGGGAAATTTGGTTTGTTGCTTCTGATGTGGCTAAAACGTTAGGGTATAAAAGACCATCTGATGCCATTCGTCAACATTGCAAACCAAAGGGTACGGTAAAATACCGTATCCCTTCCGATGGGGGTGAACAAGATACGCTTATAATTAATGAGCCAAATGTCTATAGGCTGATTATCAAATCAAACCTTCCCTCGGCAGAGGCTTTTGAAACTTGGTTATTTGAGGAGGTGATTCCTTCTATCAGAAAGAAAGGATATTACGGTAGAATAGACAGAAGCCAAGCTCCCAACTTCTACCTAAGGTACAAAGACAATCTCCATAAGATAAACAGGAATTACTTTTCCGTAATTAGTGAGCTTTTCGTAACTCTAAATGCTGAATTGGAAAAAGTAGGTTATCAAATACCTGACAAGGGTATAGATGATAAAGGAATGTATCCAGATATATCCGTGGGGAGAATGTTCTCTGATTATCTAAGAAAGACAGAGTCCGAACATAATGGCTCACATAAGTATTACAAGCACTCTTTCCCTGATGACCGAGACGATGTTGATGCAAGGATGTATCCTATTGAAGCCTTAGCTGTATTTAGAAAGTTTGTGTATGATGTTTGGATTCCAAATCAAGCTACCAAATATTTCAAAGCCAAAGACCCACTTGCTTTAGACTACTTACCTAAACTTTTAGGAAAGTAAAAACCCAGAACTATCAATCCGGGATTTTTTATGTGACCTTGTGTAAACTTGTATTGTATATAGTTACCAAAATAATTAATAAAAATGAAAACATAACTATAGAATTAGTTGCAAAAAATCAATTTTCAACATTAACTGACTGCCTTTCGGCCAAAATTTCTTGCATAACTGGAGGAAAAAAGCTTACATATATCTGATCTCTTTCAATTGGTACTATATCTACAAACCCGGACCTTTGAATAATATTATAAGTTAAGTATGAACTACCACCGACACTTACAGCAGAGCTTTTGTTAATTTGAAAACTAGGGAGGTTGACTATCTGCCCATTTGCTAAGGAGTAACTCTTAAATTCAATCTCTTGACATTTAGCAATTTTTTTAATTATTAAGTTGTAAAGGTCCCTTTCCCGATTCCCAGCATTGTTTCTTGTTGGTCTACCGTGTTTTTCTTCCGCCCTTGCCTCAACAAAAGAAAGCCAATTATCATCTAAGCTTTCCGTAGATGCGGTGTACTCTTGGAATAAGTTTCTAAAAAGAGCAGCGCTAGGTGCTAATGGAAACATATAATCCTCTTTAACCTCCTGAGGGAGTTTTTCAAACTGACTCTTTAATGTCAAGTACAAAGAATCAATATTATACTTAACAACCATTTCTTTAGTAATACTTGCCCTCAAAATATTATTGGCGTCTTCTATATACCTGTAAAACAGCCAATCATAAAATCTCCATTCTATGAGCTCAGGGGTATTAAGGTGTATAGGCAAGATATGAATTGGAAAAAATCGATACCTGTTAGCGTTAATTTGGGTATAGTTAAGAAATGCCTCACCTCTACCGGATAAAACTATTATTTGTCTTGGATTCTTGATTTTTTGTGAATGGAATAACTCAATAAGTCTCATTATACTTTCATTAGCTATTTCATCAAAACCATCAACAATGATCGCGGAATAGTCATTAATTTGAAGAGAATCCCTCGATCTGTCTTTCAACCAACGCTTTTTACAGGAGTGAAATTCCCTCTCATATCCAAAGTGAAACAAAAAGTCGATTAAATGATTACTATCAGAACCAATTGAGCCAAAATCAATTTTGGGTATTCTACTATAAGGTTCCTCATCGAGTATTAATTCCGGCACAAGTGAAGTAAATAGTTTTGGATGATTATCTCTCCTTTCCATGACATCTGGCACAAAAGATCTATTTAGGTCAACGTACAAAATTTTACCAATTCTAGAATTTAATTTCTGCAACATTGAGACGTCTTCCCCACTACACCCTAACCATTTAAATAACTGAGACTTACCTGCGCCAGCAGGTGCCGTTATTATAACAATTTTATTTGAATCTTGATTTGAAGGAAAGGCTTGACCTTGCTTAATGGCCAAATTTAAATGTTTTAAAAGGGGTTGATTGTGAATATATAGGTTAGCGACATTTATAGGAATATTTATTCCATCCTTGCCATTGGAAAATAATTTAAGATCACTAAAATCCTGTTTTACAGCTAAATAATGATAATATCCAGCCTTATTTTTTTCATAAGATACAGTATAATCGCTATCCTCTCCACAAAAGGAGTCTGTACAAATTGATGGACAAAGTTCGCATAAATTAGTTTTAAAAGTGGCCAATAGGCCAACTACACTCACTATTAGGAATATAATAACTAGTAGCCGGTTGTTCTTTAGTTTCACCGTAGTCTGATCAAGTAATGTGGATTTGTTTTTTTGGTTGGACATTGCAATATGGTTTAAAAATTTTCATGGATGAATATAATAAGTTCATTTAACACATAAAAGCGATAAACATAAAGCTGATCTCCCCCCAAGGCTTAGGACAGTTGTAGTGCTAAGTTAAGTTCCGGTTATTATTAATATTCATTTTGCGAATAGGCTACTTTCCTCTTTCTTCCACTTTAGAATGGTCAAAGTCGGGAGGAGTTGTTTTAAACGTCCTATTATTTAGTTGATAAGGCAATCTCTGAATTTGGAATGCTCTTAAGTTTTTAATATCGAGTTCATACCTTAGGATAACATTATTCTCTCCGCCTTTTACTCGAACTGGATTCATAAGCTTTGATTCTCTTGGCTCTATAACTCTTGAGTCCCCATACTCTGATGTGTTTGCTTGAATAAAAAAGCAGTGTAAATCTCGACATGTTGCTTCCGCGATATTACTGAAATAATTTGTGTCCTTATTGTATTCAATGGCGAAGAGAATATCCAATTCTGAGCGAAAAATGCTTCTATGAACTACATCCGCAAGCTCATAGCAATTATAAATAGTAAACTGAATTCCCTTCCATTTTATCAGGTGGTAAAAGCTTATAACAGGATTTGGAATTCCTTTTCCAATTTTCTTTATCTCTATTTCTTCTTGAGGTGAATAATGATTTTTAAGTCTTGGCAAAATCAAAACTTCCTTCATTTTTCCAACTTTAAAGGGAAGTAATGCAATTGAAAAGTTGAAACAAAAATTTCTTAATGTAAAGTGTTCTAGACCAAAAATAAATGCCCTTGACTTTCTTCGCGATTCATCTGCATATGCAAAAAGCCATTCGAATGGAACGGCAGTCTCGGGTAAAATTAAAAGGTCAACCTTTTCCTGCTCTGCTAGATTTAAATGTTTTATGTGCTTTTTTCTTTTCTCTGTGCTAATGATGGATTTTTGGCTAATTGCGGCTTTTAAGTCGCTTGGCTCTAATCGTATATTGGATAAACCTAATTTCAAAGTATGGTCTTTTGTTTCTGACTTAATAGTTATTAGGTCAGAGTCAATTTTGGGGATTGGGCGACCATCTCTATAAGTTTTAAAGTGCTTCGTCTTGATTGAATTTGAAATCCTCCTATTATTGAGACTTTCAAAAAGACTTAAACAATTCTCAACGTAAGCATCCGAATAAACCAATTTACCTCCTTTATTTTCACTTTTCCTGAACAGCACATTTTCTGATTCAGATTCCCAACTCTTCAATTCATAAAGAAAAAAGTACATGCATACTTCATGCAAGTAAAACCATCGAGGAACACGCCAACTTTCAGAAAGTATTTTGTCATTCTTTTCAAGTTGAGAGTTTGGCTTCAAAAGCTTTTCAATAAGGCCTTCGGATAAAAGGCTTTCTTCTGTCTCTATATAATAATTTGTTATGATTAGCGAAGGTAAAGGCAAGTAATGATGGCGAGTAAGTAAGGAGTATCGAAGGTTTTGAATCCCAATTTTTGTTGCCTGAGATTTAACACTAAAGCTAGAGCTATGGTTTGCAAGCCAGTCAAATAATCCTGGGTTTAAGGAGAATGCCATCTGCAAGCATGTGTCTAAATGGTTAGTAAGTGTTTGAACTAAACTATTTTCATGCTCATCTGATTTGATTTGAGATAATGCCTTTTCTATGTCTTTATGAAGTTTTTTTATTGCTTTAACATCATTTGTGACAACCAAATAAGAAAACACCTTTTCCCACATGTTATATAATGCAAGAATTGAAACACCCTTAAAAAATCTAAATACCTCTTTTGTTATTTTATCGTCTGGGGAACCACTATGCAGTATGGCGAGTTTGATTCTTTTTGCGAGAAAAACAGATGCTCCATATTTACTTGCTTTAACATCCGCAACACTTCTAAACTTGTTTATAGTGTCTTCATATTGCATGTCATAAGCCTCGTCATCTAAGCTCGATGTCATTTCTTCTTCATCCGGTAAAAACCAGAAGGCACTACTATTTTCTTCCAAAGTTTTCTGAAATTTATTCAACATCGCATGAGGCCAGTCTGGCGAGAAATAGAATAATTTCAATTTAGTCGCTTGAATTTCTAGCCCCAAATATTTTTTCTTGTCAGAAAATTTCAATGTCGTATAATCTTCATTGGCAAACAGAGGCTTTTTCTTTGGGAAAAACCTTTGCTCCAGCCACTTCACCGTTGTCTTAGATATGCTTTCATCGTCATTTTCCTTTGAGATTTGATCATGTGGTGGTTTTACATTGCTAACAACAATAAAAATATCGTCCACATATCTACCATAATAAACAGGCGCAGTTCTGTCTTTTAATTCCTTGTCAAAATCGCTAAGCAACCAATTCGCAATTACTCCAGATGAAACCAGACCAATAGGGAGCAGTGGTTTTAAATTGGCTCTATCCTTAAGTTTTAATTTGTTTGTGTGTGCTTTCGATATCCTTTCAACCAAGTCAGTTAAGGAGTGTCGATTACTTGTTCCCAAATCTTTCTTTAAAAGATTAAAATCTATATAAGTGGAGTGGAAGAAGTTCTTGATGTCTAGGGAAATCAGTAAAACATCATTTCCTGATTCAATTTGATTTTTTGCCGCCTTAATTCCCTTGTCCCGCCATTCTTGATACTTCTCAAAGTACTTTGTAAAAAGCAATTTTTCGGGTCCCAACTTATTCTCCTCAATCTTGATGGGTAAATGATAACCGTAGCTATCGTAGCCTATTTTCTTATTAAGTTTAACTCCCTCTTCTATTATCCATAACGTTGCTATTAAATGGAGTTCAATATGACCATGAAATAATTTTGTGGTTGCATCCACTTTATATTCCTCTGCGTGTTGGTTACTAATTAGAATACTGTTCTTCTTTTGGGAGTTGCCAGAATTAGAAAAGTTTTTTGGCAAAACGATGAAGTCGCTGTCATTTATCTTTCTCGATAACCTTCTATCCAGCTTACCAGAAGTTAGGAAGTTGGAAAGTTGGTTCGCAAGACTGGAAAGTTTACTTTCCAAATCAGGATCATTTTCATATTCTGCTAGCTGAGAACGTAATGCTAGATTAAAGTTATCATAATAAACATAAGCTTTAAATCTTCCATAGGCTTTTTGGATATCATCAATCGTAAATTCCTTCATTGTTTATACTTTTTTTGATTAACTAGCAACAATAGGTTGTCCTATTTAAATTTGGTTGTATTATTTTCTTTCTCAAGAACTCACACGCGACTTGTGAAACTTGTTTGAATCCAATATTTTAAGCTTTAACGGCTATTTTCTGGCTGTACTTGACTATCTCATCTAGATACTCCATTTTATGCCAGTGAGGGTCAATTTATCTCATAGATCTTGGATATTTAGAACTCCTACATTTATATACTGTGATTAGGAAAACTTACTAAGCCTAATACAGGAATACATGTGCAATTCTAAACTTTAAAGAGTCCTTTATTTGGACTAAATCTTCGATTACTCCCGCGATAAATCTAAAGCATTTTTTAAGAGCACAGCTATCTCGTTTTATTTTCCTTTGATTGTGCATATACGAGCGTGTTTGGGCTTAGGGTCAGAGTTTAGAGTCTTCAAGACCAAAAACTCCTTAATTGCTAACTAAACAACGTATTTACTCGCTCTTACTGTCATTAAAGCTTAGTTAGTTGAGGAAATTACCAAAGGTGGCGTTTATGCTTGTTAGGGTTTTTAAAAGTCTTTTTATGTTTAGGAGTGTTATTGCCACAGTTCTTTCTAGTAAAAAAGACTCAACTAGCTCCAAAGTGGGGACGTTTTTTATCTTTACGGCACAAAACAGCGTTATAACTAATTGATATTCAATGAAAAATTTTGGACGGGAAAATTCGAGCCCCTCTCTCGCTACTACATTAAAAGCCCCATTGTTGGGGCTTTTTTGTTTCATAGCACTAAAGTTCTGAATTACAGACACCACAGACTTTAAAAGCCCTGGATCTTAAGAGAATATTGACCGTAATATCCCGTCAAATACTTCCGGATATTAGCTTAACCGCTACATTTACCCCTCATTAATTCACAAAGCCAGGCTTGGTTTTTTAGTTTTAAAATATTTTTAGATGCGAGTACTTGGAGCAATACCCCACCCAAATTACAAGATTACAGCCTACACACTGGAAAAATATTATTATATCGAAATTGAAGCCGGCCCCATGAAGCAGTGCTACAAGCTTCATCATGAAACTACTCCCGGACTTGAAGGCATAAAAAAATGGCTGGACGAAGAATTTACTTCTAAGCTCCAGCCTATTTTTGAGGATATGTATAAAATACATAAGGCCTCTATTGAAAGAAACCTTACTGAATAGTAGGTTAAATACCTGTAAGCAGGGCGGCCAGCTCTTCTTCAATGGCCTGGCCCCTGTTGCGGGCGTACCACAGCTGTAGTGCTTCCTTGGCTTCCGTAGGGCTCTTTTCTGCAGCTTTAAAATCCTCGAGTAAACTTTGAGCCGCCTGGGGCCTTGGCCCCCATGTGCCCAATACTTCATTGTCTTTATTCAATCGAATAAGTTTAGGAATACTGCGTCCGCCATTCGTTAAAAACTTATCCATCAATTCAAGATTTTCATCTCTCAATACAACTTTCAACTCTACATTTTCAGAAAGCTCAGCTAGCTTATTCATAACTGGTAGTGCATGGGCCGCATCTCCACACCAACCTTCACTTATCACCAACCAGGTTTCTTTGTTATCCAGCTGATTTACAAGTGCAGCCACTTCATTATTCACCTTAAAATGCTTGTCCCATTTGCTCATTCTATGAATGTTCAAATCGGTATAATTAAGGTAACTCTCACTGTGATTATCACCTGTAGCCTTGCCATTGGCAAATAGTTCATTCACCAAATCCCTGTATTCCGCATAGCTCATTGATTTATCAAGAGCCTTTTCTATAGTGTTTTTTTCCATTGTTTCCATGAGGCAAATATCGGTTAGTGTTTGTATCTCACCAGTGATAAATGTTACTTATTGATGACCCTATAATCAGGCTCAAACTTGTCGTATACTATACATTTTAAACAAAAAAACTCCCATGCCTTTTTTGAGGATGGGAGCTTTAATAGTATAATTACAAGCGGATTACATAAACTGCTTACTCACCTTCGCCTCTTTCACTCCTGATGAGTAATCGTAAAAACCTTCGCCAGACTTTACGCCAAGCTTACCGGCCATTACCATATTTGCCAATAACGGGCATGGGGCATATTTTGGGTTTCCAAAGCCATCATATAGTACGTTCATGATACTTAGGCAAACGTCCAGACCAATAAAATCAGCCAGCTGTAAAGGTCCCATGGGGTGCGCCATACCCAGTTTCATAATCGTATCAATTTCTTCCACACCAGCAACGCCTTCATGCAATGAAATTATGGCTTCATTAATCATTGGCATAAGGATGCGATTGGCTACAAAACCCGGGTAGTCGTTACACTCAGTTGGGGTTTTACCCAAACTTTTAGAAAGCTCAATAATATTGGCGGTGGTAACATCAGAAGTAGAATAGCCACGGATAATCTCCACAAGCTTCATCACTGGCACCGGGTTCATAAAGTGCATTCCTATTACCTTTTCCGGGCGCTTAGTAGCGGCAGCTATTTTAGTAATAGAAATGGAAGAGGTATTTGTGGCCAAAATGGTTTCTGAATCACAGATCTCATCCAGCTCTGCAAATATTTTAAGTTTAAGATCCAAACGCTCAGTGGCAGCCTCAATAACCAGCTCAGCGCCTTTTACGCCCTCCTCCATAGAAGTGTAGGTGGTAATGTTACCAAGGGTTTCCTCTTTTTGGGCTTCAGTAATTTTTTCCCTGGCCAGCATGCGGTCAAGATTCTTACTGATGGTATTCATTCCTCGTTTCAGGCTGTCTTCCGAAATATCAACCAGATTTACCTTATTGCCATTTTGAGCAAATACGTGGGCGATACCGTTGCCCATTGTTCCAGCTCCTATTACTGTTACGTTTGTCATTATGTTTGATTTTTAGATTCTAATTTTTTTTCAAGGTTTCACGCAAAGCCGCAAAGTTGCCAAATGGCCTTCCTAAAAAAGTTACCTCATCAATGTGCCAACTCCTTACTCCCCTATCATCTCCTCTATCGTTTTCTTATTCTCTTTTACATATTCCTCATATACCGGGGTGCCAGGCCCTGAAAAACCTGTATGTATTTTCTTTACGGAATGATCGCGGTTTAGGTAAATGGCCGTGGGGTAACTCATTACATGATTTAGTGATGGCAGCAGTTCAGCAGCTTTATCGTCTCTTGTTGAACCTGCAAGTAATACAGGATATGGTATTTTGAGGTTATCCACCATCCTGGCAGCACGTTTTTTAGCCGTTTCCTCATCTTTTACCCTCTCAAAGGTAAGTCCCACTATCTCCAGTCCCTGCGAATGATACTCTTCATACACCTCACGTAAATAGCGGCTTTCGTCCATACAGTTGGGGCACCAGCTACCCATAATCTGAACTATCACCGGCTTTCCTTCAAACTGTGGGTCATCCAGTGAAACGGTCTTTCCATTTAAATCCTGAAAACTAAAGCTAAACTTGTCATAACCTTCCTTTAAAAAGGTTAATGAATCTGCATTTCTCAATTCAAAGTTATCATCGCGATAAGCCATCCATGGCTCCATAAAGCTGCGTCCAGAGTAAAACCTTCCTTCCATCTTCTGTCCGTCTTCAATAGTAGCTTCAAAGTAAAAAAGATGTGCACCGTCAAATGCCGAAAGTTTTAAATCATTAGCGGATAATACCCCTCGTAGGTAGCGATAATCACCAGTTTCTGTAAGAAAGGTTCCGCTGATATCACTCCCCTCCTGTTCAAAATAGGCTATAGCCGGATGGTCTTTATCATCCTCCGGAGAAAACTCTACAGCCCACTTTCTGTTGATGTCACAACAATTTTTATCTGCTACCTCAAAGCGGCTCGAATCTCCAAAGGAGGCCACAAATGGAAGTCTATAATTCTCAGCATCAGGATTTACATAAAAACCAATAAGCTTATCGCCAGAGGGTTTTACCAATAGGTAATTGGCAAACACCGGCATTTGGATTTTCAGGGAGTCGCCAATCCAGGTCAATTCAGTTGCTTCAATAGCTTCCTCACCATTGTATATTGTAATTGCGTAAGCGCTGTCTTCCCCCGTAAGGGTGAAGTTGAAAGGCAAATCTATGCTATCATTTAATGAAATGGCTCCGCGCCATATTCCATTTTGAGGTTCAGTACTAACAGCTGCTTGCTTTTCTGGATTTTGATTGCAGGCCAATAAAAACGCGCCTGCTAATATTAAAATTGACTTTTTCATTGTTGTGTGTCTTTTTCGGCTTCTCCCAATATTTTTATGAGATATACCTGTTTCAGGGTCTGAACTCTCGTTTCCGGATTCAAAAACTTCATGTTGAGCAAAGTAACAGAATGACTGCCAAAGGTATAGATGGTGTGTACCTTAAAATCCTTGCGTAAATCCATTTGATAAGGATCCTGAGAAACTACGTAAACCTCCTCACCAGCCTTCAGTTTTTCATGGATCAGCTCATCAGTAAGTACATCTGCGGTACGTTGTCCGTAAAAATTAAAACTGTATGCAAAGAAATTGTATTCGTACACATTTGAAATGTCAATTCCCTTACGTTCCACATATCTGGCCATTTTACTTCCCGACTGATAGTGCAACAGATTGGGATAAAACCAGCCATTCATTGTGAGATTTACAGCGAGGGAAATCATAATGGAGGCTATAATCAACTTATCTGAAGATGCCTTCCACCTAAAAAACAGAAACATGGCAGCCAGTAACAAAACTCCCGCAACAATGGGAAGAAAGAGGGGTGCTCCCTTAAAAAACCTGAAATACATAAAAAAGAGTGCTCCGGTACTGGCCGCCCAAATCAAAATCTGAGTTACTAAAGCGGCCACTTTAAATCCTCTGATATTTTCTTTCCACACACCATTTTCCCACCAGGAAGCCAGTAGTATTGCCGCCAGCGGGTATAAGATGAAAATGTAGTGCGGCAGTTTAAACTCCGACATGGAAAGCGCAATAAACGGAAGCATAAATCCGCCCAGCGTGAGTAGCTCCGGCAAATAATCTCCTTTAATGGAAGCCTTTACAACCTTTGCAATACGACTAAAAAATGCCATCGCAAAAAGCAATGCCCATGGCAGAAATGACCATAAAAAGTTATGAATGAAGAAGAATGGCCCGGAATTATTGCTCCAGCTATTTTCTCCTGTAATACGCCCAAAGCTCTGCGTCCATAGGTAAAATTCAAGCCCCGAAACACCCGTTTCGTATTTGTAACCCTGGGGAGTAATCATGGGTACACTTTTCTCTGGCTGCAGATCAAACTGGGTATAGAGGCCATAGAGCATTGGAGTGAGCATAATCCCCACCAGGGCCAGTATAATCAGATATTGCCAGTTCATAAAATCGCCCCAACGGCCCTTGCCTACCAAATAGCTACCAATGGCCAATACCGGAACCATAAGCCCCACAGGCCCCTTGGCCAACATGGCAAACGCAATACCTACCGAAGCTCCAATCAGCCACAGCCAACGCTTATCATTGAGCCATGCAGCCAATTGCCAAATAGCAAAAATTACCGATCCCGTAAGGATCGTATCCGTGCGAACATCATTATTAAAAAGGAAAAATGCCTGACAGGTAAAAAGTATAGCCGCGGCCAAACGTCCAATACGGGCGGTATAGAGAAGCTTTCCTAAACGGAAAGTGCTATACACACCGAGCAGTGTAAACAGAAAAGAGCCAATTTTAAAGGCCCAGTTTGAATAGCCAAAGAGGTTAAAAAAGATGGAAGTAACCCAAAATATGAGCGGAGGCTTATCCAGATAATCCTGACCATTGTTTTGGACCTGCAGGTAATTGCCACCTTCCACCATTTCACGGCTTATGCTGGCATACTGTGCAGAGTCTACATCCATCACATCTACCGAAAACCCAAAGCAGTAAACTATAAGGGCTCCGATAAAGATTAACCAAAAGGTTTTTGTTGTCAAATCAGCTTATTTAGCCAGGCAAAGTTACAACCCCAAGCCCTTTTTGATGTCTGCTATACGGCTTTCCAATTCAGCTTTGGTTTTATCAAATTCAGACTTATCGCTCATCCTGGTATTTACACTAATGTAAAATTTGATTTTAGGCTCGGTACCCGATGGCCTGGCGGTAATCTTGGTTCCCTTATCGGTGATAAACTGCACTACATTGCTCTTTGGCAATTCGATAGGAGTTTCGGTTCCATTCTCCAGGTTTTTGGTAACAGAGCTTTGGTAGTCCATCATTTGGATAATGCGCTCTCCTCCTATTTCCTGAGGTGTATTGCTACGGAAGTCCTCCATCATTTTAGCAATTTCCTCAGCGCCTTTCATTCCCTTGCGGGTAAGCGATACAAGGTCTTCCAGATAAAATCCAAATTTGGTGTAGATGTCTATCAACACCTCATAAAAGGAAGAGCCACGAGACTTAGCCCAAGCCGCAGCTTCGGCCAACATTACACCACTGGCAATGGCATCTTTATCACGCACAAAATCGCCAATCATATAACCATAACTCTCTTCGCCACCACCAATAAATTTCTTATCGGGATTGTTGCGAATAAGGTCTGCAATCCACTTAAAGCCTGTTAGGCAATTGGGGCAATCCACATTATAGTGAGAGGCCATTTTATCAATAAGATCAGTGGTAACAATAGTTTTAGCAACAAACTCTTTCCCAGTCAATTGACCTGTTTCCTGCCATTTCTCCAAAAGATAATAGATCAATACAGAAGCGGCCTGATTGCCATTAATCAAAACCAATTCACCATTCAAATCACGTACAGCCATCCCTACCCTGTCGGCATCAGGATCAGTACCAATAACGATATCAGCATTTATGTCCCTGGCCTTATCTACGGCCATTTTCAAGGCTTCAGCTTCTTCAGGGTTTGGGGATTTTACCGTGGGGAAATTGCCATTCGGCTCGGCCTGTTCCTCTACAATATGAAAATCGGTAAAACCAGCGGCCCTCATCGCTGGCGGCATACTGATTATACTGGTACCATGAATACTGGTAAAAACCACTTTTAGCTTATCCTTACCGGCATCGCCAAAGCTCAGTTTTTTAATTTCTGCCTGATAGGCGTCATCAATCTCCTTTCCTATTTCCAGAATAAGATCAGTGGTATTGTCAAACTTTACATCCTCAGGCTTCACCTTACGCACTTCGTCAATCACACCTTTATCGTGTGGAGGCACCAGCTGTCCGCCATCGCTCCAGTAAACCTTATATCCATTGTATTCGGGTGGATTGTGCGAAGCTGTAATTACAATTCCGCTTTTGCAGCCCAAATGTCTTACAGCAAAAGATAGTTCGGGCGTGGGACGCAAATCGTCAAACAAATAGGCTTTAACACCATTGGCAGCTAAAACCTCTGCCACCTGATGCGAAAACAATTTAGAGTTATTGCGGCTATCATGTGCAATGGCCACACTTATATCCTCTCCGGGAAATTGTTTTTTAAGATAATTGGCAAGGCCTTGTGTAGCCGCTCCCAATGTGTATTTGTTTACGCGATTGGTTCCGGCACCCATAACGCCCCTCAGGCCTCCGGTACCAAAATCCAAATCCTTGTAAAAGGCATCCGTTAAAGGATCGCCACCATTTTCAATTAATGCCTTTACTTCCTGACGAGTGGCCAGGTCATAGTTGCTGTGATCCCAAGCCTGGGCCTTAAGTAATACTTCTTGTTCAAGAGTCATGTTGGTAGTGAGTTTTAGAGTAGTTGTTTCCTGATGACTTTCAGGAGAAATTATTGAAATACGTTAAAATTACAGAGGCTTTACAGTAGCCGCTCCGGAAACATCCTGCTTTACTTCTCCCGGATTTCCACGGTAGCGAACTTCTGCAGCACCGCTTACATTTACTTCCAATGTTTCGGTGGCAAAAACCTTAGCCTCGCCAGCTCCGGATATTTCTACACGGCAATTCTCTGTTTGAAATTCATCAGCAGTAATATCACCGGCCCCTGAGATTTCAAAATCAGCCGTTCTGGCCCCTCCCCTTATGGTTAGTTCCGATGCTCCGCTCATTTCAACATCCAGTTCATTACAGCTAATGTCCAGGTTAGCTTCCACTGCGCCATTAAAATCCAGCTCTACATCATCACCTTTAAGCATTCCCTTTGATTTAAGATCACATGCCCCTGAAAGTTTGGCTCCATTAAAGGTATTCATATTGAGCACCAGCTCAAGCTTTTGGTAGTGACCTAACTTTTCCTTAGCCTTTACATGAAGTGTTCCTCCTTTTACAGACGTCTCAATGTGTTCTAAAAGGTTTTCATCGGTAACCACGGTTACTGATGTATAATTACCCGGAGTTAGATAAATATCGAACGAGCCCGATACCTCAATTTTATCAAAAGGAGCAGACTCGCGGGTTTCCTCCTGCACATTACCGTTGCCTTCAATGCCTGGCTCACAAGCTGTGAAAACCAAAGCTAATACCGCAAATGCTAAAAATTTTTTCATGGTTTGTATGATTTGCCGCTAAAGTAAAGAAGAATGGGGAAAGAGTGATACCTATAATGTAGCCTTACATCTTACTTTTTAGTATAATTGAATCTTGAACCATCTATAATTCAACTATGGGATCCTCCAAATACATCTTATTAGTCATTGGCATATTGGGCTCCATTGCCTCCATCTTCTTAATGATAAGATCTGGCTCTATAACCGATAACCTTATTGGATTAATCTGCGGGGCATGCCTTATTTGGGGATATTTTGAGATGAGGACGAAAGAAGTAAACTGACCGAAATATTCCACAATTTACATATGTCTAATGTCTTAAGTTTTTCTTTAAAGGTGATTTGTGTGGACTTGATGCCCGGTTTTGGAATTTATTCTCTCCTGTTCTGGATAGTTCGGCTTTTACCCAATGAATGTGAGAGGCTAATTCAATTTGATAAAAGTGTAACTAAGTTGGTGATTTATCTGGGAGTTACTTTCGGCTTTCTATTTGTCGCCAGACTGCTTTATTACTACATTACTTCAAATAGCGAACTCGATATTGCTCAATTAAAGAACAGGCTTTTTGGACCTTATGCTTTTGGAGTTTGGCTGCAGCCGGTTTTCTGGGTGTTGATCACTCAGCTTTTACGCATTCGAATACTAAGAGTTTCAATTCTATATCGAGTGATCATGAGCCTCCTATTTATATTTTCATTTGAACGCATTGTAATTTTCACAAGCTTATTTCATAGAGATTACCTACCAAGTAGCTGGTCCATGATAAGTGCTAGTCCAAATACTCTCCTTTTCGGCTTGTTTCTAAAAAGTGTGGAATTCATCTAAGTACATGACAAAAACCATCTAACCACCTGCCAATCAACAATTTAATGTTGATAAGAAATTAAAAAAAAGCCTGATTAAACGGGGTTTAAAACCTTGAAAGCCAGTATATTAGAAGAATAACTTCACTCATTTTTCTAATGAAGGCTTCCAAGGTCCAAAGCAATTTTACGCAAATTAACCACGCACTCCAAGAGCAGCTAAAGGGAGATATGAACCGCTGCCGCATCAAGTTTTTGGCGCAGATGGTACTGGCCCTTTGTAAGGTGCAAACGGTAACTTTTGGCAAGCTGGCTTTGGCTTTTGAAAACCAAGGGCAGGCCACCGCAAGTTCTTCTTTGCGCAGGATACAGCGTTTTGTGGCCAGCTATGTGCTGGACCTTGACCTGGTGGCCGGGCTGCTGATGAGACTGGTGCCCGTGAAAGGCCCTTACCAACTGGCCATTGACCGTACCGACTGGGAGTTTGGCAGCTTTAAGGTCAACATCCTGGCCCTGGGCATCGTGTACGATGGCTGCGCTTTCCCCATCCTTTCAGATCAAGGTGAAAAACACGGCAGAAGGGCGAAAAGCCTGGTGAAATACGGCCTGGAGTTTTTGGCAGAAATCCTCCTAAACCCTTTTAAGCTAAACAAAATCAATGTGTTTAGTTTTTTGTCATGTACTTAGTACTTCTTCACAAACTCCACTCTCCCGGTTAAATCAAAATATTCCTTTCCCTCAACAGGTATAGAGGTTGTTCTCACTATAGTATCTTTTGCCGTAATGAATGGGATGGTTTCATACTTGCCGTAAGTCATATTATCTTTGGTAACCACGCTAAAACGGATTCTAAAGAAACCGCCATTTGCATCCTGATCTACAGTATAAACGGTGTCAGCATAGTTAATCACTCTGTATTCCACCTCGGTACTGTTGCCTACCAAACCATCACTAAGTATTTTTAATCCAAAGTCATTTACACTAAATGGATACTGAACAGGAGGCTGTTCAGTCGGGTCATCTTCCTTACAGCTTTGGAAAATAAAGGCAATACAATAAGCAGAAGTTTTATAGAAATTGGTTTTATACAATTATCATTTTAAAGGGCGGAAATTAGCCATTCCGGGACGTTTTAGTGTGGAATTTTATCACAATACGTGAAAGAATAACCCCACATCCCTAAGGCTCACTTTATTTACTCTGTTGAAAAACAAATACTTGGGTGCTTATGGTTTGCTGGCACAAAAATCTCAATAGGCTAAGAGAACTTAATAAATTCAAGAAAATGAAAACGATGAAAATTTCAATACTGATTATGGCCCTCTCACTAGGGAGTTTTGCCACATCAACTGCCGCAATGGTTAATAATAATGTGCAAACAGAACAAGAGCCGGCTGTAGATCAGGACAAACAGGAAATTGCCATGAAGGATTTGCCGGAAGCAGCCCAAAAGGATGTAAAGGCAAATTACCCTGAGGCCAAGTTTGTAACGGCTTACAAGTCTGCTGATGCGGCAGGAAACGCAAAATACGAAGTATTGCTAAACAACGGTGGTAAGGAGTTAAAGCTTTGGTATGATGCCGAAGGAAATGCGGTAAAATAATTCAGCCGAAAGGCGACACCATAAATAGAGTTAGTTTTTAGTTGTTCGAGTCAAGTCAAAAAGGCCGTTCGGTGAGGTACCGAGCGGCCTTTGTTTGTTGGCTTTTGCCCGAATGAAGTGGTTTTTTAACGGTAAAGATTATCTTTCGTTAAATTTGAATATCTAAACTAGTTTGATTGTATTGAGGGTCAGCCACAAATTAATATTAATACTTATAGTGTTGAGTGCCAGCACAGCTTTTTCTCAAAAGCTTAGGGTTTCTTTGGAAGGTGGTATTGCTAAACCTGTAGGATGGCAGGCCCAGTACACCATGCAAGGTGAGGGAGGAGAGGTTTGTCTGGAGTATTTTATTAGTAAAAAGTGGAGTGTTGGTGTTGATTTTGGCTTACGTGAGTTTTTATATGAACCAATATATTTTCAACAACCGGCACTAAGGGTGAAAACCTATGAGGCTGTGGGTGGGTACTACGTAAAACTAAGTTCTCATGTAAATGTATACGGGAAGTTGGGTGTTGGAATATATCAGGCAGGTTCTACATATCGCAGTGATGATGAGATTTTTTATCACTTTAGAGTACTAAATGCAGGCTTATCACCAAAAGTGGGGTTCAACTATCAGTTGATGCCTTCCTTGTTTGTAGACATGAATGCCAGCTATAGTTTTACCACGGATAGAGAATTGGCCTTTTTTGGCGTAGTGGTGGGCTTTCAATATGATTTTCTCGAATTTTAATTTCTACCCATTTTTATCGGGTTTCCTCTTCAAGTAATTTAATGTCTTCAATAAGTTGGTCAACTTCCTCCTCAGAAGTACCATCATAAAAGCCGCGAATGCGCTTCTTGGTGTCTACCAACACAAAGTTTTCGGTATGAATAAAGTCGTTTTCATCTCCGTTTCCACCTTCATCCAAAACAGAAAAGTAAGATTCACGGGCGAGTTTATATATCTGTGGTTTATCTCCGGTTAAAAGTTCCCACTTCCCGGGAATAGCACCTTGTAAATCTGCATACTCTTTCATTACAGGCACTGAATCAATTTCGGGGGTAACTGTGTGTGACAGTAGTATAAACAGGTCGTCATCCTTAAAAGTCTCCTGTAGCCTTCTTTTTTGTACGGCCATATCTTTACAGATACTGGGGCAGGTGGTGAAGAAGAAGTCGGCCACATAAATTTTTCCTTCTACATTTTGCTCAGTAATGGTTTCACCATTTTGATTTATCAGCGAAAAAGGCATGGTTCGGTGCCCGGTTCCCTTGCCTTGTATGCTCTCATCCACCAGCCGCTTGTCTAGCTGCGATGGGTTGTAAACAGGCAGGTTGCGCTTGGGTTTGAGAATATAATAACTGGCAGTAAGGCCTACTACAAAAACAAGTAATACCGAACCGATTTTCAGGATATCGTACTTTGACATTTTCATGAGGCGAAGTTCGGACACAAAGGCCAAAAGGAAAAGTTATATGCACCTTTGTTTGAGTCTGAGGTTGTAGTTTTGCCTTTATTATTTTATAGAATTATTATGAAAAAGATTTTTGTGCTATTGGCATTATCAGCAAGTATGGTGGCTTGCAACAATACGGCAACTTCAGAAGGTGAATCAACCGAGTCGGAAGCCGTAAATCAGGTGGAAACCATAAAGAAAGAAGTTATGGTACTACACGACAAGACCATGGCTCAGATGGGCGAAATGGGACAGTTGACCACCAAGCTTAAAGCAGCTTCGTCAGAAGCTACTGATACCGCTGCTTACTACAATGTCATTAATGACCTTACCCAGGCTAAGGAGTCTATGATGGATTGGATGCACGGCTTTGAAAATCCCGATGAAATGGAGGTGTCTGAAGAAGAAAAGATAGAATATCTGGAGGGTCAAAAAAGTAAGATGAGCGATATTGCCGATTATACAGATCGCTCTATAGAAAAGGCGAAAGAGCTTCTTTCTAAATAGAAATTTGAATTAGGCGGGTTTTTAAAAGGCTCACTACTTAAAAATTTTAAGGCTTGTGTTGTTTCCGCAACATGAGCCTTTTTTTATTTACGCTTGTAAACGGGTACTGTAGAGCAGGCCTCACCAAACATCAACGATTTAACAATCGGTTTTAGCCGGCTTACAAAGTTGAGGTAGGCATGAGGTGGAATTGGAAGTTTGCTGCATCCCTTTAAAATGATGCGCTGATCTTCAAATTCAGAGAAGTCGGTATTGGCGAGCACTTCATCCATTAATATGCTTTCCAGCATTTCGGGGCTGCCATAAACCACCTTTTTCGCAAAGGGCTCCAGGGCCACCGCCAAAAGCATGTAGGCCCACTGTGGTATTATCGCGTCTTCTGAACATCCTACCGAAACATAATTGCCCTCGTATTGCGTCCAGTCGTGGTTTTTCACGCTTTCGCGGAAATCCTTTTCGCGAAGTATAACACCTTCATATAGCCATGGGGCAATATCCAAATGCTTACGGGGGCCTTTTGGGTAGTAGTCTTCCAGCGAAAGCGTAATAAGGCCGCTGTTAGCTATTTTGTTGGGAATAGTGTTATCAGCTTTGTGGTTTGTGGTTTGTTGTTCTATGCTACTCATAAGGTTCTTGATCTTCTTTAAAATGCCAGCCTCTGTGGTTAGTTTTTTTGAGATAAGAAATTAAGCTACTTATTTTCTTATTTAAGGTTTTTAGTTCGTCAATCTTCTCCTGAAGTACACTATCAGAAATATAGTTTTTCATATGGAGGCGGTAAAGTTGTGAGCGGCTTTCGCCAGATGAGGCTTTCGCTATAAAAAGGAAGTTTATGAATTCGCGGTTTCCTTGCCGTTCAAAGCCTTCAGCAATGTTGTCCATAGCTGAACCTGAAGATCTTTCAATTTGATTTCTTAAAGCAAAGTCTGATTTTAGGTCGGTTGATTGAACCACAGCATTGAGCCATTGGCAAAAGGCAAAAGCCATTTTCCAAACTTCTAAATCTTCAAACTGCTTAATTGATGCCATGCCTATGCTAAATTATCCACAATCCACAATCCACAATCCACAATCCACAATCCACAAACTATAAGAACCCCAGCTCCAACATGGCCTCTTCGCTCATCATGTCTTTAGTCCATGGTGGGTCAAAAGTAATTTCAACCTCCACTTCCCTCACTTCGTCCACGCTGCGGGCCTTCTCTTTTATCTCTTCGGGTAAACTTTCTGCCACAGGGCAATTGGGAGAGGTAAGCGTCATTAGGATGTGCACATCACATTCATCACTTACGGCAACGTCATATATCAATCCCAGCTCATATACATCAACCGGAATTTCGGGATCATAGATGGTGCGTAGCACATCAATCACCTTTTCTCCTATAGCTTGTAATTCTGCGTCTTTCATTACTATTAGTTCAATGTTAAAAGTTAAAAAGCTAAAGGTTCACTCCAATTGGAGAACTTGTCCTTTAACCAACATTCATCGCGCTTGTAGCGCTAATGCATAATACTTCATTTGTTTTATCATGCTCACCAAGCCGTTGGCGCGCGTAGGGGAGAGATGTTCCTTCAGTCCTACTTCATCTATAAAACTCATGTCAGCAGCTACAATTTCTTGTGGTGTTTGATTGCTCAATGAACGAATCATCAGTGCGATAAGTCCTTTTGTAATGATGGCATCACTATCGGCAGTGTATGTGACTTTATTGCCATCGTTTTCCGCATGCAGCCATACCTTGCTCTGGCAACCTTTAATAAGGTTTTCATCGGTTTTGTATTGCTCATCTATCAGCGGAAGCGATTTACCCAATTCGATAAGGTACTCGTACTTCTGCATCCAGTCTTCAAACATCTCAAACTCCTCAACTATCTCCTGCTGTTTTTCCTGTATAGTACTCATTCCATTATTTTGATTGGCAAAGGTCTTGAAACTGAAAGTTTTTGCCCAATTTTAAAACTCTATTTAGTATCTGAGTTTGTCTGTTTAATTTCCACTCAAATTTTTTAATGGTTTTTTCAAAAAACTCATGCCAAAATAAAACTCGCTGCTACATTTCCCCCTACGATAAATCGCAAGGCTATTAATAGTATGACCCCTCTGGGGTCTTATTTACTGCTGATTAGGTGAGCATGACTTATTGCCACATCCTTTTCATCGTAATCGGCATAGGCGGCATCAAGTTTTACTTTCCTTAAATCTCCTATACTGCCCGGTCTTATTTCCTTTTCCAGGATTTCAATTCCATACTCAGCATACATCTTTTCATAATCAGACATACGCAAGCGGTTTTGGGGTTGCACAGAGTTGTCAATTTTCCTCCATTGCTTTTCGCTAAAGCGGAGATAATTGTAAATGGTAATACTTTGGTCCAAGTGGGCAAAGTGATCACTCATATCAATAAAGTGGCTATTCACACCACCCACCTTTACTACGCGTTGAAACTCCTTAATTATTCCCTTGAGGATTTCAGGATAAATGTGTTCGTAGGTATTGTTGCTGCAAACAAGATCAAAGCTATTTTCTTCAAAACCGGTATTTCTGGCGTCCTTTATCAGCAGTGTTAAATTCAATTGAGAGAGAAGTTCTTCCTTTGGTAAATCCTTTTTGGCAATTTCCTTTAAAGCCGAAAGTCTTTCAGGATTTATATAAGACTTTAAGCCCTCCAGTTTTCCGGCATCCAGCCAATTGAGGTATTTGCGAACGGTTTCCAAAATACCTTCGTCAGTCATTAGCGGACTTATGTCAATAGAGGTAACACTTTTGGCACCACCTAAAAACAAGGCAACAGGAACTACGGGGTACCAGCCGGAGCCTAATTCAAGGGCTGAAAAGTCCGCCACTTTCCCATATTTGCTGTAAAACCTAAGATGATCAGTGGCATGTCCGAGTTTATCGCCAAAGTGCTGATCACTCAACTGCACGCCTTTGGTGATATGCTTTTGAAAAAGGTAATTTATCTTTTGGCTGGCCGGCATCCACGAAATCAATTTCTGGATTATGGCTTTTAGGATCCATTTCATATTAGGATTCGAGAATTTGAAGATTTGAAATTTGATGATCAATCATTGGGCTCGTCCTTTTCATATTCTGCTTGCTCCTCTTTAAAATGCCACCCTTTATAATCCGATTGTTTAAGATAATTTATGAAACGGTTGATTTGTTGACTTAATTCCTCAAGGAACAATCGTTTTTCTTCAAAAGTTGCCTTCGAGATGTACTTGTTATCCAATAGTCTGTAAAGTTGTGACCTTACCTCACCAGCAGACCCTTTTGCAACAAAAAGAAAATAAATGAACTCCTTATTTCCAGAGCGCTCAAAACCCTCTGCAATGTTATCCATGGTTGAGCCTGATGAACCTTGAATTTGATCCTTTAGTCTAAGATTTGACTTCAAAGGGGTGGTTTCAACTATCGTTTGAACCCACTGGCAAAGGGTTCTGGCCTTTTGCCAAATCTCTAAATCTTCAAAACGAGTGTAAGTTGCCAACTATATAATTTTCAAATTATCGAATCTTCAAATATATTAAGTAAGCATACTTTCCACCTTCTTCAATCCTTCAACCAAGCGGTCAATTTCTTCCTTAGTGTTATAAAAAGAGAAAGAGGCGCGTACCGTTCCCGGGATGTTGTAGAAATTCATGATGGGCTGAGTACAGTGATGTCCGGTGCGGACTGCAATTCCCAGTTTATCTAAAATGGAGCCGGCATCATATGGGTGAATATCTCCCAAAAGAAAGGAAATGACACTGGCCTTGTTTTCAGCTTCACCTATAAAACGCATGTTTTCAAATTGTGAAAGCTGCTCTTGTCCATACTTCAAAAGCTCATTTTCATATTGAGCAATGTTGTCCAGTCCCAAATTATTCACATAATCCAGAGCGGTGCCTAGTACAATGCCATCCGCAATATTGGGTGTGCCAGCTTCAAACTTATGGGGAAGTTCAGCATAGGTGGTTTTCTCAAAGGTAACTGTAGCTATCATTTCGCCACCACCCTGGTAAGGAGGCAGTTCCTCCAATATTTTTTCCTTCCCGTAAAGGGTACCAATACCTGTAGGGCCATAAATTTTATGTGAACTGAAAACGTAAAAATCGGCATCCAAATCCTGAACGTCCACTTTCATGTGTGGTACAGACTGGGCACCATCTATCATCACCCAGGCATCATATTCATGGGCCATACGTATCATTTCCTTTGCGGGATTAATCGTTCCCAAGGCATTGGACACGTGATTGAAGGCTACAATTTTGGTTTTGTCAGAAAGGAGCTTTTGATATTCATCCAGCAAAAGTTCGCCCTTTTCGTTCATGGGGATAACTTTAAGGATGGCGCCAGTTTGCTCACAAAGCATTTGCCAGGGCACAATGTTACTGTGGTGCTCCATAGCAGAGATGATGATTTCATCACCAGCTTTTACTACTCCTCTTGAAAGTGAAGTAGTGAGTAAGTTAATGCCATCGGTAGTGCCCTTGGTAAAAATTATTTCATGGATTTTCTCAGCATTGAGATGTACTCTAACCTTTTCGCGCGTAAGCTCGTATGCATCAGTAGCCAACTGGCTAAGGTGGTGCACTCCTCGATGAATATTACTATTGATGGTGCTGTAATATTTACTCAGCGCATCAATTACAACTTGTGGTTTTTGAGTGCTGGCTGCATTATCAAAGTACACCAGAGGATATCCGTTTACCTGTTGGTTGAGTATGGGGAAGTCCTTGCGGATTTTAGAGACATCAAATGTAGCTTCAGCTGTTTTCATAGTATTATCTACAGTTCAAAATCCAGATCCACATTGAGCTTAGAAGCAATCTGCTTGTTCAACTTTTTACGAAGTTCGGGAATCTTCACATTTCTCAAGCCATTATTGGCAAAAGCATAAAGCAGTAAAGCTTTGGCTTCCTTTTCAGGAATACCACGAGCCTGCATATAAAACATGGCATCCTCGTCCAATTGACCGATGGTACAGCCATGAGAGCATTGCACATCGTCTGCATAAATCTCAAGCTGTGGCTTGGTATCTACAGAAGCTTTATCGGTAAGTAGTATGTTGTTGTTTTGCTGAAAAGCATTGGTTTTTTGGGCATGGGGATGCACCATCACCTTTCCGTTGAATACACCTTTGGCATTGCCATCATAAATACCTTTATAAAGCTCACTGCTATTGCAGTTTGGCACTTTGTGGTCTGCCAGAGTGTGATGATCCACCAATTGCCCTTCACCAATGATTGTCACCCCGTCCATAAAGGTTTCGGTGTTTTCCTCTTCCAAATAGATGTTGAGGTTGTTGCGAACAAATTTATTTCCAAAGGCAAATGTGCCAATGTTCACCTGGCTGCCTTTGTATTGCTTTATTGAGGTATTGTCAATCAGTGAGGCATTGAGATTGTCATTCTGTATTTTGTAGTAATGCAGTCGGGAGTTTTTCTCGGCAAAAATTTCCGTAGCCGAATTGGTGAGCACAGCATTGTCACTAAGAGACTGGTGACGCTCTACGATTTTTACCTCGGCATTTTCCTCAATTACAATAAGGTTGCGCGGTTGCAGCATTACCTCATGCTCATAATTGGTAGTGAAGAAAATTATCTGAACCGGTTTTTCAACAGTTATGTTTTTCTTAATCCTGATAAAGGCACCATCTTTTGCAAAAGCGGTATTTATGGCCGCCAATGATTCATTTTTTGGAAGAGCTTTATTAAAGTATTTTTCAGCTACATCCTCATACTTGGTAAGCATACTGCCAAAAGTGCAAATGTCAAAACCATTGTGAGTGGTTTCACTGAGCCACGAGCTGAATACGCCATCTACAAAAACCAGTTTGTAGGAGTCGGCATCGCTCAAAAAGAAGCGCTTCACCTCTTTAAAATCCAGCGTGTTTTCATCTTTATGAAAAAGACGGTAATCGTATTTTAAGATGGGTTTAAGGTTGGTATATTTCCATTCCTCATCTCGCTTGGTAGGAAATCCCTTTTCCTCAAACACTTTAAAGGCAGCTTGTCTGGTTTTGTGTATTGGGGAGTTTGACCGTCCATTCAATTCATTTTCAAAAACGATGAATGATGACTCTAATTTATCTTTAAGTTCTTCCACGATAGTGTTTCCTATTTTAATTTGAAGATTGTGCAATCCTCGAAAATATTCCAGATATCTGGGGTGTGTTAAACGGCTTCCTCTTCTTTGAGCCAGTCATAACCTTTTGCCTCAAGCTCCAGAGCCAGACTCTTATCTCCGGATTTCACAATTTTACCTTTGTGTAAAACGTGTACAAAATCAGGTACTATGTAGTCCAAAAGTCTTTGGTAGTGTGTGATGAGAAGCACAGCATTGTTCTTGCTTCTCAGTTTGTTTACGCCATTGGCAACGATGCGTAGAGCATCGATATCCAAACCAGAATCAGTTTCATCCAATATGGCAAGTTTGGGTTCAAGCATGGCCATTTGGAAGATCTCATTGCGCTTTTTCTCTCCACCAGAGAAACCTTCATTTAATGAACGACTTAAGAAGCCTTTGTCCATTTCCAGAAGACTCATCTTTTCGCGCATCTTCTTCAGCATTTCATTAGCTGGCATGGGCTCTTGCCCACGTGCTTTGCGGGTTTCGTTTATTGAGGTCTTAAGGAAGTTGGTTACACTTACTCCCGGAATTTCAATAGGATACTGAAACGAAAGAAAAATTCCCTTGTGAGCACGTTCCTCAGGAGCCAAATCCAGAAGATCTTCGCCTTCAAAGTCAATATGGCCTTTGGTTACTTCATATTCCTCACGGCCGGCTATTACAGATGAAAGGGTGCTTTTACCAGAGCCGTTAGGGCCCATAATAGCGTGCACCTCACCTGGCTTTATTTCAAGGTCAATTCCTTTCAGTATTTCGGTGCCATCAATGCTGGCGTGTAAGTTTGAAATGTTAAGCATTCTTTTGATTTATGTTTTCTTCCCATAAGGTTCAGAAAGAACCAAATACGGAAATGATTTTATTTAAAATTTAGTTTGTTAACCAACTGAGCCTTCCAGGCTTATAGCCAAAAGCTTTTGCGCTTCTACCGCAAACTCCATTGGTAGTTGATTCAACACGTCTTTACAGTAGCCATTTACAATTAATGCGATGGCCTCTTCGGTGGCAATACCACGTTGGTTGCAGTAAAAAATCTGATCCTCACCAATTTTACTTGTTGTGGCCTCGTGCTCTACCTTGGCTGTTTTATTTTGGGTTTCTATGTACGGGAAGGTGTGGGAGCCGCAGCTACTGCCCATTAACAAAGAGTCACATTGTGAAAAGTTACGGGCATTCTCGGCCCTTGGGCCAATCTTTACAAGTCCACGGTAACTACCATTACTCTTGCCGGCACAAATACCCTTGCTGATAATGGTACTCTTGGTGTTTTTGCCAAGGTGAATCATCTTGGTGCCGGTATCAGCCTGCTGAAAGTTATTGGTTACCGCTACACTATAGAATTCGCCAATCGAATTTTCTCCTTTGAGGATACAGCTTGGATACTTCCAGGTTACGGCACTACCTGTTTCTACCTGTGTCCAGGAGATTTTGGCGTTGCGCTCACAAATACCACGTTTTGTTACAAAGTTGAATACGCCACCTTTTCCATTTTTATCTCCGGGATACCAGTTCTGAACGGTGGAATATTTAATTTCGGCATCATCCAGAGCAATAAGCTCTACCACCGCTGCGTGCAGTTGGTTTTCATCCCGGCTTGGGGCGGTACATCCTTCGAGGTAACTTACATAACTGCCTTGATCCGCAATTAGTAATGTTCTTTCAAACTGTCCGGTGCCTGCTGCATTAATACGGAAGTAGGTACTCAACTCCATCGGGCATCTTACCCCTTTGGGGATATAGCAGAATGAACCATCTGTAAAAACGGCTGAATTCAGGGCTGCGTAAAAGTTGTCACTTTTAGGTACAACCGTTCCCATATATTTTTGCACCAATTCAGGATGCTCCTGAATAGCCTCGGAAATAGAACAAAAGATAATTCCCTTTTCAGCCAAAGTCTTTTTAAAGGTGGTGGCTACAGAAACGGAATCTACAACTACATCCATGGCCACACCGCTCAGTCTTTTTTGCTCATCCAACGAAATACCAAGCTTGGCAAAGGTTTTCAGAAGCTCAGGATCAACTTCATCAAGGCTATCTAAGGTTTGCTTCTTTTTAGGAGCCGAATAATAGGATATAGCCTGAAAATCCGGAGCCTGGTAATGAACATTGGCCCATTTGGGTTCTGTCATTTTCTCCCATTTCCTATAGGCATCCAGTCGCCAATCGAGCATCCACTCGGGCTCATTTTTTTTGGCTGAGATAAATCGAATAATATCTTCATTGAGCCCGTTAGGTGCCTGATCTGATTCTATATCGGTATAAAAACCATACTTATATTCAGATCCGGTTACTTCTTCTAATAATTGCTCTTCGTTACTCATACAGTCGTTTTCTTCCGTCAATTATTTACACAGCAAAGCTCTCTCCACATCCACAGGTGCGAGAGGCGTTGGGGTTATTAAAACTAAATCCCTTTCCATTAAGGCCACCGCTATATTCAAGAGTGGTGCCTACCAGGTATAAAAAGCTTTTTTTGTCGATCAGGATCTTAACACCCTGGTCTTCAAACATCTTGTCGCTTTCGTTTAGTTCGGTATCTAGCTTTAGGTTATATGATAATCCGCTGCAGCCACCACTGGTAACGCCCACACGAACATATGATTCTGACAACTCCTTTCCTTCCTCTTTTACAAGGTGTTCAAGTTGCTTACGCGCTGATTCAGAAACTTTTATCATAACTATTTAGAATTAGTCAAAATTAATGCAAAGGTAGCTAAAGAAACAGGTTTCAAAAAATCAAACAAGTGTATATATCTATCGATTAATAGGATGAGTATAACTGCCCAATAACTAATTGATTAGCGTGTTTGTATGGGATATTTCTATATTTGTGGATTGCTCCAATTCTCGCTCTACAACTAGAATAACCGGACTTAACTTATATGAGTATTGGAAAATACATTATTCTTTGGCTGATTCTGTTATTCGGGGTTCAGTTTGCCTATGCTTGTAAGCCGAATATAAATTGGGCTCCAACATTGAGCTTTTGCGCAGGTAATTCCATTGTGCTAAGTGCCTACAACCCCAATTGTACATACCTGTGGAGCACAAATGATACCACTCCCTCCATAACCATTAGCACCTCCGGAACATATTATGTTACGGTTACTAATTCGTGTGGATCAACTTCGGATACGATTCAGGTAATCGTGGCTCAGTCACTGAATATTAACCTGGGGCCAGATAGGGAAATGTGTGCCACTGGCGGGCCTACCCTCTCAGTCCCTAGCATGCCAAACACTACATACCGCTGGCAGGATGCATCCACCAGCAATCAGATCTCTGTAACTCAGTCGGGAACTTATCATGTAAGAGTAACAAATGCCTGTGGTAGCTTTTACGACACCGTAAATATTACACTGGTTCAAAAGCCCATAGTATCATTAGGGCCGGATATTAACAATTGCTTTAGCAGCCTTGATACATTGAGCATTCCGGGAGGGCAGAGTGGTAAGATTTACTGGAGCACAGGTGATACAACAAAAAGCTTGGTGGTAAGCTCTCCGGGTACCTATTGGGTAATGATGATTAATGGCTGTGGTACCTTTTCGGACACTATAAGGATTACACATAATCAGGGGGCCGGGCTAAATCTCGGTGGGGTTATTACCAAGTGTGTAAATAGCACTCTTGTTTTAGATCCCGGTTTAGCAGGTGGTACTTATTTCTGGAGTACCAGTGCAACCAGCCCTACGCTATCCGTTGCAACAGCCGGAATCTATTGGCTAAGGTATACGGATAATTGTGGTGTGTTTTACGATACAGTGCAGGTTGTTGACGTAAATACCTCCAGTGTGAGTTTGGGCAATGATACCAATATATGCTACGATGATATTTTTTATCTGGATGCGGGTAATCCGGGTAGTGTTTACAATTGGTCAACCGGAGGAACTGCACAAACCCAGCTGGTAACACTTTCCGGGAAGTATTGGGTGAGTGTTGATAATGGTTGTGGTTTGGTATATGACACTATTGATGTTAAAGTTACCTATCAACCGGTCGATTCCATTGGTGATACGGCATTTTACTGTGGAAATGGGTATGTTGATGTCAATGCGAGAAACTTTGGGCCAAGTGCTTATTATTACTGGGATGATGGAAGCTCAGGGCAAACCCACAGATACTCCTCAGAGGGCAATCACTCTGTTTTGGTGGGCAATCATTGTGATACAATTTTGGTGGAGTTTTACGTGAAAAAACTTAAAATGGCCCCTCTGGATTTGGGAAGGGATACCACGGTATGTGACTATCTGCTATTAGATACTGAGTTGCCGCCAAGGGCTCATAAGTTTTTATGGAACGGTGGCAGCATGCTGCCATATAAGGCAGTAACAGCATCCGGAAAGCACTGGGTTGAGGTTACAAATGCCTGTGGAGTATTTTATGACACCATAAGTGTTACAGTAACACAGCCACCTTCCATTACGCCATCGGGAACCGTAACAGTATGTCAGGGAAGCAATGTTACACTACAGGCAAATCCTGTGGATACTGTAACCAAATACCTTTGGAGCACAGGGGATACAACGAGTTCAATATTGGTGTCGAATCCGGGTACCTATTATTTACAGGCCGTAAATATTTGTGATACACTATACGATAGTGTAGTGGTAAGAAATTCACATCCCATCAATTTAAATTTAGGGCCAGACACCGCTCTTTGCGTTTCTCAGGTACTTCTGCTTAGCGTTACTAAATATGGGGCTGATTCGGCACGATGGAGCACTGGCTCAAGAAACGGATGGCTTCCCGTTACCCAAACGGGTACCTATTGGGTAAATGTTTACAATGCCTGTGGAGTATTTTCAGATACTATTAATGTTCGGGTTAATTCAGAACCAAAGGATCAGCTGGATGATGTTTCTTTTTGTGTAGGTGGTAGTGTGGTGGTTAATGCCAGTCAGCCCAATGTAAACTCCTATTATTGGAGTACAGGAGCAACATCGTCTTCAGTAACCATATCAACTCCCGGGTGGTATTGGGTGGAGCTAACAAATGATTGCGGGAAAATAAAGGATTCATTTTATGTAAGGGAGGATCATCCAATCGCGCCCTTCTCAATCGGTAAAGACACCATTTTTTGTGCAGGAACCCTTTGGCTCGATCCTGTAGATATTCCCGGAGTAAAATATATGTGGCAAGATGGTACAAATGCACGCAGGCATCAGGCAACAGTATCGGGCACTTATTGGGTTACAGCCTCAAATAGCTGCAACTCCTATACTGATAGTATAACTATACTAATTACAGGGCCTCCCAAACTTACTTTAGGAGATTCGGTAATGTTTTGTGCCGGGAGTATTTTTACGCTAAACGCACAAAACCCTGGTTGTACCTATTTATGGAGCGATGGCAGTACCAATCAATATTTTTCATCTGATACCGCAGGAGTTTATTACGTAACTATAACCAACAAATGTGGTGTTTTAACGGATACTGTTGAGCTAATAACCGAGTATCCCTTGGTAAACCTTGAGTTGGGAAGCGATACAGTGATATGCCTGGGGCAGTCTCTTACGCTGGATGCCTATTATGACAATGTATATACCCAATGGAACACAGGGGAAAGCAGCAGGTATATCACAGTGAGTAGCACGGGCTCATATTCGGTGCTCATTTCCAATTCATGCGGAGTGTGGACTGATACCATTTTTGTGGAGGTGCAGGAAACTCCGGTCTTCGACCTTGGCTCTGACACTGCTATTTGCAATATAAATGGGTCATTGTATTTGGAGGGACCATCAGGCATGGAAAACTACGAATGGAGCAATGGTGTAAAAGTGGCCGCGTCTACGTTTACCTCGGCAGGAAAAAAATGGTTAACGGTGAGCAATAAATGCTTTTCCTATACGGATACCATTATTTTGATAGGTGAAGATTTTATCGAAATGGATTTGGGAGAGGATACGGTATTGTGCTTTGGCGAATCATTGTACCTGTCTCCCGGGAACCTGGGTTATCCCATAAAATGGGACAATGGTTTAACAGCAGATTTTAGGGAAGTAACACGCAGCGGGAAATATTGGGCCCGGGCCCAAAACAGTTGTGGGATATTTTCCGATACCATTCATGTTCGTTTTGATTATCCATTGCAGCCTGAAGCCCTCGATACACTCGTATGTCTTGGTGATTCAGCCGTTGTAAACCTTACCAAATCTGCCCTTAGCCTTGTTTGGTTTGACGGATCAACAGAAAAATTAAGATATTTTTCTGAGGAAGGGACCTATCCCTTATCCCTTACCAATCAATGTGGTACCTTTTATAAGGATTTTGAGGTCACACTTTCAAACTGTGATTGCCCGCTGTATGTGGCTAATGCCTTTACACCTAATGGGGATGGTATTAATGATGAGTATCAGATTGTTCATGATTGCGATCTGGTGGCCTATCATCTTCAGATATACAACAGGTGGGGAGAGAGAATATTTGAATCGTTTGACCCTGAAGAAACCTGGGATGGAACCTATCATGGTATAGATGCACCAATTGGAACCTACAATTACCTTCTAAATTATACCTGGATGGTGTACGATGCCGATCATAATGAACAAAAACAGGGTGTTATAAATCTTCTTCGCTAGTTCAACACTCTTTTTTTAGAAAAAATTTCCCTAGAAATTTCTCAGAGGGTGTAAAATATAAAGGCCTGAAATCTAAGCCTTTTAGAATCTCCTAAAATCCATAAAAATCTGATAGTCAGTATTTTCGATGGCTATTTTGTGTCCTGATTTGTATTGTTGGGTGGATGTTTATACTACATTTGTTCCGCTTGTAAACGTTACTCTCACTCATTATTTAAATCAAGCAAGTCATGAAACTTGGATACAAAACATTTTTGTATCTGATCGTTCTTAACATTTTGACTCCAGAAAGTGCTGAAGCATGTAAGCCCCAAATTAATTGGGGAAGTTCAGTTAGTTTTTGCCAAGGAAACTCTTTTACTCTAAACGCGGCAAATCCTAATTCAACCTATGTGTGGAGCACAGGAGCATCAAGTCCCAGTATTTCGGTGAACACATCGGGTAAGTACTGGGTATCGGTAACCAATCCGTGTGGAACAACATCAGATACCATACAGGTAATAGTAGATAGCCCTGTAAACGTAAATTTAGGACAGGATCGTTCAATTTGTAATGGTTCCACCCTTCAACTCTCGGTTCCTTTTTCTCCCAGTTCAACGTACCATTGGCAGAATGGCTTTACCGGTCATCAGCTGAATGTAACACAAGCCGGAGTGTACCATGTAGCTGTTACCAACGCTTGTGGTACCTATAGTGATACTGTTGTGATTTCTGTTGATAATCCGCAAACAGTTTCTCTTGGTCAGGATGTGATCAACTGTACCTCAAATCCCACAGTATTACAATTGCCAGCCGGGCTCACAGGAAATGTGAGATGGAGCAACGGATCTAAAGGAAATTCTATTTCTGTTAATACCTCAGGAACCTATTGGGTTAAGGTTACCAATGCCTGTGGAGTATCGTCAGATACTATTAATGTAGCATTTGTTGGACCCGATAAGCTGTTTAGCACAGATACCATATTGTTTTGTAACTCAGGTAGTCTAAGCTTAAGCAGCCCTGTATCTACAGGAGCCCACCTTTGGAGTACAAGTTCTGTAAGCAATTCCATTCAGATAACTCAACCGGGCAAATACTGGCTCAGGGTAACTTTAGCTTGTGGTACATTTTCAGATACCATCTATCTCATAGGAAGCAGCAGCAATTTGGTAAACCTTGGGCCTGATGTAGTGCTGTGCCCCGGAGATTCCACAATTATAGATGCCGGTAATCCCGGAAGTACTTTTTTGTGGAATGGCGGAATGACAACTCAATCCATAACCACAGATACAGCCGGAACCTATTGGGTAGGAGCGGATAATGGATGTGGTATGGTGTACGATACCTTAAAGGTTGAGATAAACCCTGTGCCTAACCCGAGTATACCCGATACCGTTTATACATGCCAGGGAAGCCTTGCGGCTGTAGATGCCGGAAGCTGGGGTAGTCAAACTTCTTATCTATGGAGTGACAACAGTACTTCCAAAATCAACTCAAATTTGGGTATTGGAAATCACTGGGTAACGGTTTCAAACCAATGTGGCACGGTTACAAAGCATTTCTCCGTAAAAACTACATCTCCCGTTTCCATAGATTTGGGTGAGGATACCGTTTTTTGTAATGGACAGATAATCCTAAGAAGTGGTGTTGCTAAAAGTGGAAATCAGTTTTTATGGTCAAAGGGTGGTAATACAACTCAGAATCTTACGGTAAATAGATCAGGAACCTATTGGGTACAGGTAACAAATGCCTGTGGAGTTTATAGCGATACTATAGTGGTTACGGTTATTAAAAAGCCCATCAGTATAGCACAGGATACCATTTACAAATGCCCGGGGAGTAGTGTTGTGTTAAAGACCTCTTATGCCTCATACAATACTTATAACTGGAGTACTGGTGGTAAGGCTTATAGGCTGGTGGTTACAACCCCAGGGAAATATTGGTATACAGCTACTAACCAATGTTTCTCTACAACCGATACTGTTTACGTGGTGGATAAAACCACTACGCAATTTAGTCTTGGGAAGGATACAAGCTTTTGTGCACCAGCTAAGCTGAAACTTTACTTTAATCAACCAGGTGTTGATTCGGTGCTGTGGCAGAATTGGAAGGTGAAAAGTATTGTTACAATTAAGAAGACAGGAAATTACATAGCTAAAGCATATACTAGCTGCGGAATTATTATCGATACTATTCGTGTGGTGGTAAAACAGCCCGCAGATATGTTACTTCGTGACACCACCTTCTGCGGAACTGGTTCTGTGGTTTTAGACGTAACTCAACCTCAGGCCACTTCCTATTTGTGGAATACTAGCGCTACCACTTCTTCTATTACTGTAAATACTGTAGGCTGGTATTATGTGGATATAACAACGGAATGCGGAACCCTTAGAGATTCTGCCTATGTTAATGCCGTTGCACCCTTGCCTTCAATTGATTTGGGTAATGATACACTATACTGTGCTGGTCAACTGGTGTTGAATCCCGGAAATTTCCCCAATGCCAAATACAGATGGTCCACCAATGATACTACACGTTCAATAACAGTTTCTCAAACCGGAACCTATTATGTTGAGATATCAAACTCCTGTAATACAGTAACAGATACTATTAATGTAACCGTTACTGGTCCGCCACAAATGGTACTGGGTAATAATGTGAAATTTTGCGGAGGAAGTACTTTAAATCTCAACGCTCAAAATCCCGGTTGTACCTATAGCTGGAGTAATGGAGATACTACTCAGACTCTTAGTGTAACTGCCGGAGGTAAATACTGGGTAACAGTTGCCAATGCATGTGGCGTTATTACTGATACTATAAATGTATTTGTGGAGAATCCTTTGGCAAACCTTTCTTTGGGAGGTGATACTGCTATTTGTGTGGGAGATTCAATATTACTAGAAACCCAGATTCCGGGTGTGTTTACCAAGTGGAAAAATGGATCTAACATGCCGAGCATTTATGTAAAGCAAACCGGAGACTATTGGGTGCAGGTTTCAAACTCTTGCGGAAGCTGGGAAGATACCGTTCATGTTGAGGTGGTGGATGTTCCTGCATTTTCACTGGGTAATGATACATCAGTATGTGCTGTTGGAGGATCTTTGCTTTTAGAAGCTCCACAAAATATGCAGAGCTACAGGTGGAAAGACGGAAGCACGGCATCTACCTTTTTGGCCACATCAGCGGGCAAGTATTGGGTAACGGTTACCAACAAGTGTTTCTCCTACTCCGATACCATAATTATTACTGAAGAGTTTCCCCTGAGTATTGACCTTGGCCCGGATACTACCTTGTGCTACGGAGAGTCACTAGAACTTGATGCCAACTTGCAACATCAAAACTTTAAATGGAGTAACAGTAATAACTCTGTGCCTACCCAAACGGTTACTGAAAGCGGAGTTTATTGGTTAAGTGCTACCAATAGCTGTGGTGTTTTTTCTGACACTATCATTGTAACCTTTGAAAAGCCAATAAATACAGAAACCGTTGACACCACTATATGCGATGGAGATGAAGCCACCTTTGATCTTTCTGAAATCACCGAGGACTTTACCTGGTATGATGGCGGCAAGCAAAAAATAAGAAGCTTTGATAAGGAAGGGGATTACACTATCAACCTGAATAATCAGTGCGGTAATTACACCAGAACTTACCGTGTAAACCTTACTTACTGCGAATGTCCATTCTTTGTGGCCAATGCTTTTTCACCAAACGGTGATGGAACCAATGATGAGTTTAAGGTAGGTCACAGTTGTGATCTTGCAGAATATAACATTCAGATATTCAACCGCTGGGGGCAATTGGTTTATGAAGGCCATGATGCCGATGAAGGTTGGGATGGTACTTATGGTGGAAATGAAGCTCCTGTAGGTATTTATACTTATAAAATATCATACATGTGGTATGTATATGGCGTTGATCATGTAAAAGAACACACAGGCATGATAACACTTATGCGATAAGCCATATTTGCTTTGTAATTTTGCCGCATGGCAGAACAAGAAGAAAAATTTACCAAACTCGCCAGTCTTGGGGAGTTTGGTCTTATAGACCGTCTCACAAAAAACTTTCCCTTGCGCAATGCTTCCTCCATAAAAGGAGTTGGAGATGATTGCGCGGTGCTGGAGAACCTCGATAAGCAAACTGTTGTAACATCAGATGCACTTGTGGAAGGTGTGCATTTTGACTTTACCTATGTATCACCCATGCATCTTGGGTATAAGGCAGTAATGGTAAACCTCTCTGATGTGTATGCAATGAATGCCTTGCCCAAGCAAATATTGGTCAATCTGGCTGTGTCCAACCGTTTTGGCGTGGAATTTCTCGAACAGATTTATGAAGGGATGCGCATTGCCTGCGAGGAGCATGAAGTGGATCTTGTAGGTGGAGATACCACCTCTTCCTTTTCGGGAATGATGATAAGCATAACAGCTATTGGCGAGGCTTATGATAAGGATATTGTTTACAGATCGGGTGCAAAGCCTACCGACCTTATCGTAGTTTCAGGAGATTTAGGTGGAGCCTATATGGGGCTACAGCTTTTGGAGCGCGAAAAAGAGGTTTTTAAAGCCGACCCGGATATGAAGCCACAACTGGAAGGGCACAACTATGTTCTTCAGCGCCAGCTAAAACCTGAGGCACGCAGAGATGTTATTCAGATTTTGGAAGCCCTTGAGGTAAAACCAACCTCTATGATTGATATTTCGGATGGCCTTAGCTCAGAAACCATTCATATTTGTAAATCTTCAGATGTGGGCGCCCGCCTGTACGAAGAGAAGATTCCTATTGACCCCACAGTATATAAACTTTGCGAAGAGTTTAATCTTACTACAACCACCGTTGCGCTTAATGGAGGCGAGGATTACGAACTACTCTTTACAGTGAATATTAATGATCATGATAAGATAAAGGGAAATCCAAACCTTACAATCATTGGTCACATCACCGAAAAGGAAGATGGGATGAACCTAATGACACGTGATGGACAGGTTATGGCTCTTACAGCACAAGGGTGGGATGCTATGCTACAAAAGAAAGAGTAGATAACCACTTGCAGGCATAACTGTTAAATTTTCAGGAGGTTGAAATAATTCAGCCTAAAGTGAAGTTATTGGCTCACTAATTATAACTCACTGTTTTACAATGAAAACAAAAGCGTTTTATCTGCTTGGCATACTAATGTCAATTTCGTTTGCCTTAACTGCTCAGCAAAGCAAGGTTTCTTCATTAAAGATTCAAGATTTTTCGGTGTTGCCTTCCGGGCAAATGTACAATGCCATACCATCCACCATTATGGATTTTACAGATCTCACCCTAGGATCAACCATATTGGCTAGAGATTATTCCGGCTTTGAATATGCGGAGTATGGAACTACCAATGGGGCAGGGGGATTTGAGGTAATGCTTGGATTGGGTTTAAGAAACAAGGAGAAAACGGGCTATCGACAAAATGCCCAGTTAAGAGTTGGTTTGGGATATTCCTCCATAAGCAGCCTAAATGCCAACTATTCTCAGGAGGTAAGAAAGCCTTATGATACCTTGGTTTCCAACCAAACGGGTAACAGCGTTTTTGTAGATTCTGTAATATACAGGGACTTAAACATGTATTACAATACAGATAATGTAAGGTTAGATGTATCTATGATATTCCGAACCACCGGAGTTTCACGCTGGTCTTTGTATGGAGGGGTTGGTTTGCGAGCCAATTACTCCTTCAACGGTTACACATCTGTAAATTATAATGTACAGCGTGGCACTGAGCAGGAGCGTCAGGATTATAAAGGCTACTATGGCTATGGCACAGACTATGAAACGGTAGAGGGGGAAAACGAAATTTTCAAGTCCAATAGCAGTTCCTTTGGGGCCGCTGTATATGTGCCGCTTGGCGCGGATGTACGCTTTGGGAAAACCAGCGAATTCTGGAAAAAGATTCACCTTTTTGGTGAGTTGCGCCCCGGCATTGATTTCTCAAATATCCCCAATTACGGTTCGGTAACGCAAGGCTTCATTCAGTTTGGCCTGGGTGTGAAGGTTACGGGCTAATCCTCGAAACATTTTTTTAAAGGAGCAAGACCAACTGAAGTGAGTTTCTTTTCGTCATTAAGTAAAGTAATTACTAAAAACTTTCTAATGATGGGAATGAAATTTACAACATCAGCGGTCTTGCTCCTTTTTGCATTTATGGGTACTGCTCAATCAGTAGTAGAGGAGGTTCCTAAGTTCCAGCTGTCGAATGCCTATATGTATCTTAACTTTCCACAGATTGAGGCTCCGAGAATTGTTTTGTCTGATTATAGAGCCCTCGCGCCAAATTCCAAAATACTAGCTGCTGACTTCAGTGATTTTGAGGAAATCCGAAGAAGAAACCATGCAGGAAATGGTGGTTTTGATCTTATGGTAGGGGTGAAGGTGAGAAATAAGGATCAATCAGGGTATAGAGAAAACCTAAAAATACGAGTTGGAGTAGGTTATAGTGTGGGCGTTGTGTTTGAGTCTGAGCTGAGAGATGATAAGTTTAAACCCTATGATACCATTCCCTCAAGTATAAATGGTGATCCCGTTTATTTGGACTCTGCCAGAAGTGAAAATGTGGGTTTGAGGTTTACATCTGACTTTATACGTCTCCATCTTTCCATCATAATGTATACGGATGAAGATGCCAGGGTATCTCTTTATGGTGGACTTGGTTTTTACGGATCATACGGTTACTACAACACTTTAACAGTATCTCATTCTTTAGAGAATTATGTAATTGGTGCTGATTCGCAGGAACTGGTGAGATATTATGAAAGAAACAAGGAAAGGAGCTCCACACTGGAGGTGTTTGAAGGAGAATCCAGTTTTGGAGCCGCCTTGTATGCTCCACTGGGATTTGATTTTAGGGTTAGTATGACTCACTCTTTTTGGCAAAGAGTTCATCTGTTTTTTGAAGTTCAACCCGGTATAGATGTATCAAAAATTTCCTCCTTCGGAGTACGTGCAAGACCGTTTGCAACTACTGGATTAGGGCTTAGGGTTATTTAGATTAGCCCTTCTCCCTCAAAAACTTCTTAATTCCGGTAACCACTTCCTCCGTATCTTCCAAATGGGCCATGTGGCTGTTTTCGCTGATGTATGTCGTTACATTTTCTACATCTGGATATTAATGCAGAACTCAGCAAGAAGGATGGAAATGGTAAAGTCGGGTAATCTTTAGGTGGCCTAAGGCATTTGCTAAATTCATATCTGATTATCGAGTTTTTAGTTTTAAGTAGCTTTGGGTGCTAACCCGCATCTTTCTACAGTAATATCAGTATTAAAATCATGGTAAAAATTCAATCTGGCGTTGTGGTATATACCTTGGCGTTGTTTGTTGTCTTGTTTTTTTCAAACAATCAATTGCGGGCACAACAGGCAGATTCCATATTGAGTCATATTCAATCTATAAAAGATGATGGCGGTCGAATTGATGCCATTTATAAAAACACAAGTAAAATCGCCACTTTAGATCCGGTTAAGCTTATTGCCCTGGGGAGTTTACTCAAGGAGGTTAATAGAGATGGAAAGGACCTTAGCGCAACAGCACATGGCTACACTTTAAGGGGTTTATATCACGCTTTAACGGGCAGCAGCGATTCTATAATGCACTATAAGTTACTTGCTGTAAAAGCCTTTCGCAACCTTCCTGCATCGGCACAAAAAGTATTGGCCCTAAATTCTATCAGTAGTAATTATTACTATCAGGGGCAATTGGATAAATATCTCGCCTATAACGATACAGCCTATCAAATTACACAGCAATTACTGGTGCCCAACAAGGATATGGAATTGATGATTTTGTTTAATCGCACTCCAGTGCTTTTTGAATTAAACAAAGTGGATGAAGCCTACGCTATCCTCAAAAATATTGAACGTGAACTGGCAGTAACTGATTTGGATGGGTTTAAAGGCAAGTTGGCTTTGCGATTATACTATCATTTCAGGCATTTGAATGTGAACCAGGATAGCAGCCTGTATTATGCCAAAAAGTCTTTGTACTACGCTAAGCTTAACAACGATAATTCATATATGACTTCGAGTTATTCGGCCATCGGATCGTGCTATTCCGGAGTTAGTGAATACACACTTGCTACAATTTATCTGGATAGCGCCTTGGCGGCCAATAAACATCCAAATGATCACGAAACCTATTTGGGCCTTCAGTTTGATCGTTTGACGAATTATAAGCATTTGGGAGATTTTGAAAAGGCCGATAATATATGGAAGCAGGCAATGGAGACCGTGGAGAGGGAAGGTTTGGGGCATTGGAAGCTTACCCTGTTAAATGAACGTGTTTTGTTTTACGAGGCCAAGGGCGACTATAAATCAGCGTTGGCCGCAAACAGGGTATATGAGGCATTCAAGGACTCAGTAAAAAGTGCCGATTTGAAGGAGAAATTGGCTGAAATGGAAGTGAAGCATCAATCATATGAGAAGGATGTACAACTGGAAAAATTTGCAAGGGAAAAGGAAATTGCAGATGCAGAGCTGAGGCTTATTTACATTTTGGGATTTTCTATAGTATTGATTTTGATTGTGGTAATTTTCTTTACAAGAAGAAATAGTAAGCTTCATCAAACCTTAACGGAAGAAAAGCAAAAAACGCTGGAGCTGGAATTGGAAAAAAAGGCATCGGAAGAGGCAAGGCTTGTGGAGGAAAATGAAAGGCAAAAAAACCAGCTGAGCACAAGAGCGCTGGAGGTGGGGCAGCGTAACGGTATTTTGCTTGATGTTTATGAACAGATAAAGTTACTACTGCAAAAAGGTGTAGATGAACAGCAGATGCTGATTAGTAATTTACACCAGCAAATAGGAAGCTATATGCGCAGTGGAGAAGATTGGAAGCGCATCCGCGTGCAGCTGGAAGAGGTAAACAGCGCACTAACTCAAAAAATAAAAGAGGCATATCCTCAACTTACAGGTAAAGATTTGAGAATGCTCATGTTATTTAAATTAGGTTTGAATACAAAGGAGATTGCCAATCTTTTGAGCCTGGCACCAAGCTCAGTAAAAATGAGTAGGTATCGCCTTAAGAAGAAGCTGAATTTGGAAAAAACGGCCAGCCTGGAGGAATTTTTACAGTTGTTTGAAGAGACAAACCTCTAGCGTTAAAGTTAAAATAACTAGTGTAAATTGCTGTAATACAGTAATTTTAATTCTGTAGACCATTTGTAGACCATGGTTTTTAGTGGTGGCAAAATGTATTTGGTTCATTTGACCTTCTGTTACTTTTTAAGTACAAAAGTTGTGTTCAAATAAAACCTCTACTATGTACCCAAGCCGTCATGCGCTAAAATTACTTTCAATTTTCATCCTTTGCTGTTGGGGCAGTAAAACCTTTGCTCAGCTGCAGGTTTCTGTGGCGCTTACTCCTCCCTATTCGGTTTATGTAGAAGACTATCTTGGAGCTGGTGGTAATACTATCATTATTGTAACCAACACTTCTGCCCAGCAAAGGCTTTTTAAACTTATACCAAAACTGGAAAATGACTTGGGGCAGGATATCTCGGTGGATCCTTCCTTTCAGCCTGCAGCGCCTATAGTTATTGGTGCCAACCAAACCATCACCCTTTCCGGAAATCAGTTGAGGGCATACAACGGAAACTACCCTTCCAGTGCCATTATTGCCAATGGAATTGATAAAAACAAGCTTTTACAACAAGGAGTCTTACCCGAGGCAAATTATACAGTTTGTATAGAGGCCTACGATTATCAAAACAATGCCCTGTTATCGTTGGGAAATAGCTGTGTGAGCTTTCTGCTTACACATTACGATCCGCCAATTATGGTTTATCCGGCAGATGGTGCTGAGGTGGAAGAAACCACACCACAGCTGCTAACCTTCAACTGGACGGCTACAGGCATACCAGCCTATTCGCGTTACGAAATACAGTTGGTTGATATGGACCTAAATCATTTGTTCAACCCAAATGATGCGTTTGGAAATTATGGCGCCCAGTTGTTTTACAAAAAGAGCATGATTCCGACCAACAGTGCGGTTTATACACTGGCAAACCCGCCTCTAACTCCCGGGCATACCTACGCGGTAAGGGTGGTGGTAAAAGATCCAACAAAAACCATTGCCTTTAAAAATAATGGTACAGGCCCGGTAACTACGTTTAAGTATGTGCCCAAAAAAGCTCTTGCCGTAATGGGCGGTATCAGCAATAAACCCATAAAGGCAGCGCCAGATACGACAATTGTCTTAGGGAAAATTAAAAATTTGGATTTTAAAATCAAGAATGACGGGATTAATCAAAACAATGTTCCACCAGCCCCCGAAGGTTGTTCTGGCGATTGTTTTTTACCTGCCGTGCAAGGGGCTGCTCAAAATCCGCAAAGCGGTATTAATATTTCAGCCGGATATTTTGAGGTAACCAATGTGCTGGTAAATGGAAATAATGGTACAGGCCGGGTTTACCTCGACTTTTTAAAGGCACACCTAAAAGTAAAGTGGAGCAACATTAAGGTAACGGCTGATGGAAAGCTGAAAACAGGGAAGATTTATGCGGATGTAACGCCAGGGAGCCTTATTGATCAGAACATTGCGCAAAACCCAAATGCGGAGTTGAGTACTATTTACAGCCAACTGCAAAGTTTAAACACCGAAGTTGCAGGCTTTGGAAAAAAGATAAGTCAATTAACAGGTAATGAGCCACCCACTGAACTTCCTCTGGCCTTGGACAACAAAGGGCTTAACCTGATAATTGCCGGAATCATTTTTGAACCGGAAATGGCCCGGTTGAATATGGTTGCAGGAATTGAAATTCCTGAAAGCGCCCTGGGTGATTATTTGGGGCTTGGCCAGGCGGGAATAATTATACAGCCCAATGGGTTTTGCAGCAATCAGGATTTGAAGCTCTTTTTGAATCAACCGGTTGAGTTTAATCTTAGCAACCAACAAGATCCGGTGAAGGTTAAGTTTAATGCCGGGGTGGAAAAATCGGCTATTTCTTTTGATTGCCAGGGGCCCAAAAGTGTTAGTATTGACGGAGAGTTTATTTTCCCGAAAGAAAAAATATTGGCCGTTGATGTTCAGGGGGAGGAACAACCAGGGGTGAAGGTTAGGATACCTTTTAGTTATTCATCACAAGATGATTTTAATGATTGGATACTCGCAAACCTGAGTGTGGTGCCCGCCAATTTTTCCTTTCCTTCCACAAAGGGTTTTGTGTTTTCCGCTCAAAATATCATATACGATCACCACAGTAGTGCCAGTGTGGATGATATGTTTTTTCATAAAAACCATCCCAACAACCCCTCCAAGGGACAGCCCAACAGTAAACTTTGGCAAGGCTTTTATTTGGATGAGGTTTCTGTGAAGTTTCCCGAAGGTTTTCAAAAAAATGGGCAGGCCATCGTGGTTAGCGCCCAAAAAATGCTGATTGATAAATCCGGCTTTTGGGGTACAGCAGCTATCCAAAATATATTGATGCCTCAGGAAAACGGGGATCTTGGAGGGTGGAAGTTTTCCATAGCTGAGCTGGCGCTCGATTTTGAGGCCAGTGTTTTAACAAGTGGCAGTTTTAGTGGCGGTATTGAATTGCCCGTTTCGGATATGGCCATTGATTACCAAGTGCCCATAAATGGAGGTGATGATTTTACATTTCAGGTGGAACTTGGGCAGGACTATAATTTAGATATGTGGCTGGCATCATTAAATCTGGCGGATAATTCATCGGTGAGCATCACCAAAGCTGGTAATAAGTTTGTGCCATCAGCCACATTGCACGGTAGCCTTACTGTGGACTGGACTAAGCAAAGCACGGCAAGTATTCCCAATGATAAAAAGCCAATGGTTGGTAATTTTAGTTTACCACAACTTCAGTTTCAGGATTTTAAAATTCAAACGCAGAATAACCTGCCCAAAATTTCGGGTATTAAAGTAGGTCTGGATGTACCAAATCTCGATCAGGCCAGAATGCTAAACATGCCTATTTCCCTTGATTCGGTTTATGTACATACCACCAACCCTCAGCAAGTGGGTCTGGGCATGAAGCTGAGTGTAAACTTTGGCGGTGGCGATAACGGCATTAGCGGAGGTACAGATATTATGCTGCTAAGCAATTTGGAGGGTTTTAAGTTTAAGTACAAAGGTGTTCAGCTCAATTCGGTTAACATAGATATTGAAACATCAATGGCCATTTTAAAGGGGCAAATTGATGTTTTTCAGGATAATCAGGAATTTGGAAATGGCTTTCGCGGATTTATTTATGCCAAGATCATCCCTATAGGTGCCGAGGTGGAACTTACCCTGCAGGTAGGCAAAACCATGGGTAACAATGGCTTTAAGTATTGGATGTTTGACGCTGGCTATAGGGCCGAAGTTGGCATACCCATGGGAGCTGTTGCACTATATGGCCTTGGCGGTGGAGGCTATTACAACATGAAGCGGGAAGAGGTTCAGCTCAATATTACTGAATTGGAGAATATTGATGAAAACAGTTTTGACTCCTCGCCCGGAGCAGGCTCCAATGGAATAAAGTTTACCCCGGAAGAGGGTGGGTTTGGTTTTTCGGCTTCAGCGGTTGTCGGCCTGGCGGGCTCTTCTGCCGCCTTTAATGCCGATTTGAAATTTGGGATGGATTTTTACGATGGAGGTTCCGTAGACAAAGTTTACTTTATGGGTGAAGGCTACATGATGCAAAGCATGGCCAGCCGGGATGGTAATGCAGCACTACATGGGGTGTGTAATATAGAAGTGGTGATGGCCAAACCCAACGACCCCACGCGACCGCGGTTTACTGTAGATGTGGCTATAACTATAGATGTGGCAAGTATTGCCCAGGTACAGGCCGGTGCCAACATGTATTTTTCGCCAAATGATTGGTACATGTATTTTGGTAGCTGGAGCTATGATGAGGTTTATAAAGATAGGATTAAGGTAAGTATAGACTTGCCTGTGATTGATGCTGACCTTAACCTCAATGCCTATTTTATGATGGGTAGTAGTTTGCCAAGCGAGCTGCCACCTTTGCCTCCGGAGATTGTGGAGTTTTTCGGTAATCCCAAAGTTTCACAAAACGGACAGAATAAATCATCTAAACAAATACCCTCAAAGAATATGGGCTTCGCATTTGGGTCTATGGCCAAACTGGATGCCTCCTTTGAGTTTGCCATAATTTATGCCGATGTAAAATTTATTTTGGGGGTTGATGCCTTAATTACCAATGTGGAAGGGGCCGAGTGTAATGGTAAAACTGATTTTGGAATCAACAATTGGTATGCGAAGGGGCAGGCTTATTCTTATGTAAATATTAAGGCAGGTTTGGTGCTCGATGTTTGGTTTTGGAAAGGAAAAGCTCCATTGGCCGAAATTACCGCGGGAGCCCTACTGCAATTTCAAGGGCCCAACCCCATTTGGGTGGCCGGACAACTCGCTATTGAAGGTGATATCCTTGGAGGGTTGATCCGTATTCATACATCGTTATATGCTGAGGTTGGTGAAAAATGCGATGATGGCTACGGCTCTCCCTTTAATGATATACCCATAGTAAGTTATACCGGTCCAGGGGATAAAGATGAGGAGGTACATGTTTTTAGAGATCCTGAAATTGTATTTAACTATCCTGATGAGCCCTTTGTTTTGGAGGCGATAAATGAAAAGGGCAATTCCGAAATTCATGCCTACTCCTATACCTTGCATAAGCATGAGTACAGCTATAAAAACAGCCAAAACAAAAAAACAGTTATTGCAACCAAGGCCCCTAATTATTCGGAAGATGGGTACTCATGCTACATCAGTCCGCTTTCTCCATTGCCGGAGTTGAGTGAGGTGAAATTCAAAATAGAGGCGCGGGGATACGAGCATCAGATGAATGGAAATATAATTCTGGCGTCTAAATCACCAGCGTCAGAAATGCAGGTTACCGAGGGTAGCTTTTTTACCGATTCCTTACCGGATGTGATATTATTGGATGACGTTTCATCTACTGCTCCGGGTATTGGTCAGCAATATTTTTTAAAGGCTTCTTTCCCGCAAGGTAAAATAGTGATGAACAATGCTGAGTGTAGCCACCTTTTCCGGTCTTATTCATTAACTGATGCCAATGAGGAGTTTGTGTATAAGGCACGCTTTACAGAATTAAGCACCAAAAAGGAGTTTGAGGTGGATTGTAGTTGCAGCGATAAAACCATTACCTACAGCATTCCACAGGATCTAAAAAACACCTTGATATACAACCTTGAGATAGTGCGCATTGGGCAGCCAAGGCAACTGAAGCATGAAGAGAGCAAAAACAAGGAGGCTTATAAAACCATCGGAAGTAAGCAAGAAGCACCAAAGAAAATGGTGTTGGCTTTACCCGAAAAAAGCCCCAAGCCCAAGGGGGGGATTGGCAATATGAAAATAAAGGCCCCAAATAGTAATCCCAAGCCAGGCAACAAACTCAACTTAAACATGCTTAACCCTCAGCCCAAGCCGAAATTGGGATTGGCCAATAAGGTTGTTAACCCACCTGGTCCAGGAAATCCCGGCTTGGGCTTTAAAGCCAATACTCCAAAAAAAATGATTGAACTGGATATTTACGACAGGCAGTTGGTGGGTAAAGTACAGCAGGTAAAAACATCAGAAAAGGTGTTGTTTAACTATTATTTTAAAACGAGTAAATTCAATACACTAAACGACAAGGCCAGCTCTATGAAGCCCGCTGGATATACCGTTAAGGGTTATAACATACCGGGGGTGCACACCATTGGTATGGAAAATTCTGAAGAGGAAGTAAACATTCCAGTGTTATACTTAGAAGCTAAGGAGGGTTTTGATCAATACGATTTATACGGTATTTGGTATAACGAGCCTGAGGAGTATGGGGGAAACATCAGCGAGTTTGTTCCACCAATACTAAACTTTGAAAAGACCAATGGGCTTACATTTTTTGATGGCTTCTATAAAACTGCTTATGATGAGTCACAAAGCACGCTTTTCTTTAATCAGGATATGGATGATTACCGCTACAAAAATGAGCTTTGGGACCCTTACAATTATGAGTGGCCCCTGAGTTATCAAGACCCTCAATTGCCTTCTCAGTATCAGGATTTGCGCCAGTTTATTGTAGCACCAAACTGGCTTGAAGTTTATTTTGAGTTTATTGATTGGAACTCCCAACGATTTAATGGAGGTAATAAAGGCAACAAGTTTGGATATTCTTTAGAAACCAAACAATATGAGTTGCCAGATCATAGCGATCATATTGGTAATGGACTGCCGCATGATTATCTACCCATTGAGGTTTATGTAAAACAACTTCATGGCCATATTGATTTTGGCGATAAAACGGTATTTCCCCTAAAGGGAAAACTAACAAGTGCACAGATAAACGCTGAAAAGGCTAAGGCAAATCAAAAGGGAATGGGATCCAATACCAAGTATGCCGGTAACACCAAAAGCTACATCGCCATGTTGGATTATTCGGAGTATTTGGCCAAAAGAGATTTTATCTACCTCACTAATCAGATTCTTTATCGCATGCGCGATAATATGTGTTTGAACTGTGGTGATGACCCTGGTAAAGTGCCCCCGGGAGGTGTAGTGGATTTTATGAATCTGGATCCTAATATGAAAGGGGAGGAAGCTCTTCTAAACTGGGTGCAGGTACAGACCTATACTTTTGATTTTATCCCAATGCGTAGCTTTTTGCTCAATCACAAAACCTACAAGCCACGCAAGAAAGGAGAGGTTATCTACTTCGGTTTGGGAAACACGGGTTATGAATTTACCCTCGATCAGCAGTTGAACACCGATGTGTGGAAGTATGAACTACCTATTATGCCCAATTAATTTGCAGAGAATGAAAAAAATTACTCATATACACGTTTTAGTCGCTGTGCTTTTTTTACAACTTTCGGTAAACATACATGCCCAAAGTAGGCAGGATACTGTAGGCGTGGTAAAAGCCGGGATCGAGGTACAGGCCAGATTTAAAAATGGAGTGGTAGAACTGCGTTGGGCACCCAATGCACATTATACTTTTTCGCTGACCAAAAGAAAGGGCTATGCCGTTGATCGATATAATGCAGAAACAAAAAGCTATGAGCGCCTGGCGGCTATAAGGCCTTACACCTTGCCAGAGTTTAAAACCAAATTGGATACTGCCAATATGTATGTAACCTCTGCCGCTCAGGCATTGTGGGGTAAAGAGGGCTTACCGTCAAATCCCAATGCCAACCCACTTGAAGCAGCCAAGCTAAAGGCGGAAGAACAGAATAATCGCTTTGTTTTTGCCATGCTGTCGGCAGAATATGACCACCAGGCAGCGGTAGGTTTAGGACTTTACTTTAAGGATGAAACTGCACAGCCCAATAAGGTATATACCTATAAGGTGTATGCGCTGGATGTAAATCCAAGTGTGCTACAGATAGATACTGCGGGTGTTTCTCTAAACACCTTTGGAGAGAAAAAGGATATGGCCGTGACCGGTGTTTTTAGTGAATCCTTTGATGGGAAGATAAAACTGCAATGGCCAAAAAGTGAAAATAATAGCAGGTATAGCGGTTATTTTATTGAGCGGAAATCAGGTGAGCAATTTGAGCGTCTGAATCACTTACCACACATTTCCAGTGATGCCAATCGCGAGAATATCTTTAATGTATTTATTGACACAGCCATTACCAATGGTGTAAAATACACCTACCGTATTTTGGGTATCAATTCGTTTGCGAATGTAGAATTGCCATCTGTGGAAATTACTACTCAGGGCAACGACTTGAGCGGACCCATACCGCCTAAGTTCCTTCATGCAAAACACCTTTCGGGCAATGAGTTTACACTGTTTTGGGAGGCCAGTACCATCCAAAGTGATCACGATGGTTTTTTGGTGGCGCGGGCCGGAGATGGTATGGGGCCTTTTGAAATTATTACTGAAAAACCTCTGAGCACTAAAACTCGTCAATGGGTGGATGAAAATCCTCCACTTCTAAATGAAAGCTATTACATAGTATATGCGGTGGATAAAAACGGCAATAAGAGCGCGAGTGGGGTGGCCGTAGGACAGTGGCGAGACAGTATTCCTCCGGCCAAACCAACTAATTTAATTGGTTACTCAGATTCTACCGGGGTGGTTATGCTGGCTTGGGAGTTGGGCGATGAACCCGATTTGTATGGCTACAAGGTTTTTGCAGCCAATGCAAAATACAGGGAATTCCATCAGGTCAATAGTCTTATTGTGGAGGGTAATGTTTTTCTCGATAAGATATCTCTTAATACTCTTACAGAGGATATTTTTTATTACGTTACAGCCTTCGATTTTCGCTATAATGCCAGTGTGCACAGCGATACTCTAAAGCTTGCCAAGCCGGATGTAATTCCTCCTACACCCATAGTTTTTAAGAATTATTCTATCACCAGCGATAGCATTTCCATGGAGTGGGCGGCAAGTTCCAGCCAGGATGTGGAGGCCTATTATATGTTGCGAAAGCTTCCTGAAATGGAAAGGTACGATGTGCTGCAAAAGTTGGAAATGGACGCTACAGGCTTTACCGATAAAACGGTAGAGCTTAATGTTACCTATGATTATGCTGTGCTGGCGATAGACGATGCAGGTTTGCCATCCTTGCCAAGCGAACCCCTGCGATTAACCTGTGTGGATAGAATGTTGAGGCAGGGAATTACAGATCTTTCCGGGTTGATAAATGAAAAAGAGGGCTCTTTTGAACTGCGATGGTCTGCCCCTTGGAAAGAAGGTATTCAGATAGCCATTTATAGAAATGACAATGATAAGGGGCTGGAAAAACTGGCCCAGCTCCATGGCGATGTGGCGGTATTTGTGGATGACACGCTTTACAACAATGGGGGTAAGTTTGATTATGCTGTAAAACTGATCTATCCTGATGGAGGGCAATCTGCCCTGAGCAACGTGGTGACGCTAAAGTTAGAATAGTACTATGAAGGGATTTGGTATAGTACTGCTCCTTTTTTGCTCCTTTTTTAGCAAGGCCCAGGACATTGAACAAGCATTGAAGGAAAAACCATGGGACTATACCGGCTCCATTGGTGGAAACTTTAGTACCTATTCGGTGGATGGTATAACCCCTCAAAGCAACCCTTATTTTTGGAGTATCTACGGAAACTTTACGCCCATTATATACGGGTTTAAAGCACCTTTTAGATTTGTGATTGGACGGCAGGAACAATCATTTGAACGACCTTTTATTCAAATGGGTATAAGTCCTACATACAAATGGGCTACCCTGCATATTGGTACACGCAATATGATGTTTTCTAAATATACCCTGGCCAACCATAGTTTTAATGGTGCGGGTATAGAGCTAACTCCCGGAAAATGGCGGTTTGCAGCTATGTATGGCCAGTTTAGAAAGGCCAATGAATGGGATTCTACAGATTTGAACTCCCGCTATAGAGTGCAGTATAAGCGGTTGGGCTATGGTGCCAAATTGGGTTATGGTGGTAAAAAGGGCTTTGTGGAATTCAGCTACTTTAAGGCATGGGACGAGGCTTCATCCCTTACAAATGTATTACCCGATACCACTTTGACTCCTGCAGAAAATGCGGTTTTTGGAATAAACATCAGAAAGAATCTGGGTAAGCACATTGACTTTTTTACAGAAGCAGCGGTAAGCGCTTATACCAGGGATGTAGGCAATGCTTATCTGGGGGAGGATTTACAAAATCCCTTGCTGAAGGCTAATATTACCTCGCGGCTCAACTATGCAGGAGAAGCTGGCTTTTCCTTTCAACTAAAGCCCGGGAAAATCAGTATTAGTTACCAGCGCATTATGCCTGAATTTGAAACCATGGGGGCTTACTTTATGGCAAATGATGTGAGCAATATAAAATTAGCACCGTCATTTCGCTTTTTTAAAAACAAACTAAACATTAATGGCGCGGTAAATTATCAAACCAACAATTTGGAGAATAACCGACTTGAAACCACTGAGCGCATTTTTGGTACAGGAAACTTCACCTTCATCCCAAACGCCAGGTGGGGATTGAATGGTAATGTGATTTCTAATAATGTAAACCAAACCGAAGCTCGCCTCAACAGGCCTGATTCCGTTCGTGTGGCAAATATTTCAAACACGTTTGGCTTAACTCCTTATGTCAATTTTACTGATTCAAACTCCGTTTCAAACCTTAGTTTGGTATTAAGCCATAGCGAGCTTAATGATAAAAATGTACTGACCAGACAGTTTACTGACTTTAGTGTAACTACCGTAATGCTAAATTGGGTTACCACCAAAATCAGGACGGGTCTTTCCATTAATGTGGGTGGAAATATTAACGTCATGAAATTTTATCAGGTAGATAACCTGCGCTATGGAGCAACAGTAGGAGGTGGTAATAGTTGGAAGGATGGTAAGTTGACAGCCAATATCAGTAACACATTTAATTTGAGTACTATAAATGCAAAAAGTGATGGCTTTAGCAATACCACAAATGGAAGTGTGAGCTACTTACTCTCCACGCGTCATGTTTTCAGCCTCAATTTAAATTTACTGTACAATAAGTCAAATCAGTTTGTTAGCTATACAGAATTGAGAAGTACAATTTCATACGTGTATACCTTTAGGTAGAGGTGGCTTCATTCAATCTGTTTCAAAGTGTAATTGCCTTATTTTTTGTGTTCAAAAACTTCTTAATTCCGGTAACCACTTCCTCCGTATCTTCCAAATGGGCCATGTGGCCATTTTCGGTAATGAGGGCTGTTACGTTTTCAGCTTCAAGTTGTTCCTGTAAAAGTTCAAACGGAATGGCAGGATCGTTTTTGCCGGCAATAAACAGAACAGGGTAAGGCCCGAAATGCAAAAGCACTTCACGGTCAGGTCTGATCTTCATTCCCTCCAATGCCGCTATTACGCCTTGTTTGGAAGTTTGCAGCGCCTTGGCCTTTACTTCTTTTACTACATCCTTTAGTATTCTGCGGTTTTTGGGCCTGAATAAATTTGGAATAGCCACCCTTATAAAAGCCTTATGATTTTGCTTTACCAATTTTATGGCCCTGTCGCGGTCTTTCTGCTTGGCAGGTGAATCTGCACGCGCATTGGAATTCATTAGGATGATGCCCTTTACCATATCGGGATGCAATTCCGCGAAAGCGAGACAAACATAACCGCCCATGGAATGCCCGGCCAGAAACACCTTTTTAAGTTTAAGATGATCCAATAGCGCTTTTACCACCTCGGCCATTTCTTCCATGGTATGGATGTAGCCAAGGTTATCCGATTTCCCGTGCCCGGGAAGGTCTAGCGTAATTTTTCGATACGTTTTAGGCAGGTTCTCCACCACGCCATTCCACATACTTTGATCTTCTAAAAACCCGTGGAGGAATAGTATGGCGGGGCCTTTGTCTGTAGATCTGAAATTAAAATAGACATCTTTATAGAAAAGTTTCATCTCTTAATTGCATATCTCCTTTATCACATCATAAGCTTCTCCAGCGCCAAGTTCCCCCGCCTTACTCAGGTCTAAACAAGCCTCATTAACTTTGCCAACAGCCTTGTATGAAAGTCCTCGGTAAAAGTACAAATGTGCATTAGTGGGCTTTAATTTAATGGCTTTGCTGTAGTCCAGAATGGACTCTTCCCAACGGCCTAATGACGTCAGGCAATATGCTCTAACTCCGAAGGGACCGGAATCCTCCGTGTTATTAATTAAATATACATCCAAATCATTAATAGCACCCCTGTAATCCTCAAGCTTCATCTTTGCAACTGCTCGGTATTTAAGAAGCTCATCAAACGTTGTGATATTATTTAAAGCCAATGAAGGGTATTCTTTTTTGTAATCAATTAGTTGACTTATTAAATACACAGCTTCTGAATAGTTTTTGCCTTCATAGTTGCAAATACATAGTTGGTCTAAAAAAACCAGTAGTTTAAAGACATTTGCTTTACAGTAGCCGTTTTCAAGCCATTGGCGCTGCTGCTCGAATAATGATTCAACTTTATCTGATTCTTCACATGGAATACGAGGTGCGAAAGAAAAATTTGATGAAGTGTATGATAAAGAATCGGCATGAACCCAAACGCTATCAGCAACTAATGTGTTCACATAAATAAACCCATCTGTCCTTCTTGAATCAATGATTTTGGCATCCTCCGAGAAATATTCAGACTTGGAATGTTCTTTTACACTGTCACGGTAATACACAAATAGGACGGTAGAATTTGGCGATGAGTCTTTATAAAGTTTGGTGCCGTTTCGTAAAAAAACAGCATCTCCAGTTAAATGTATACAATCATCACCTTGTGCAACCAAGCTAAACGATAGAATGAACACCATGGGAATAATTAGACCTGTGAAAGTTTTATTCAAGGCTGCGAATGATGTCATCATCTTTTGATTTATAAAAGTGACTAAATTTTTTTACTAAGAATTCATTACATCTTCAACTTCCTCCACTTCAATGGGAATTTCCTTGGTAAGGTTCAGCAACCCATTTTCGGTAATCACTAAATCATCTTCCAGACGAATGCCTAATTTTTCTTCCGGGATATAAATACCCGGCTCACAGGTAAAGGCCATTCCCACTTCCATAGGGGCTGTCCAAAGTCCGGAGTCGTGAGTATCTAAACCTATATAGTGGCTGGTACCGTGCATAAAGTACTTTTTATAGGCCGGCCAGTTGGGATCCTGATTCTTTACATCATCCATACTAATCAGTTTGAGGTCCACCAACTCCTTGGTCATAATTTCTCCAACGGCTTTATGGTAATCATTAAGATTATTGCCAGGCACCAATAGCTTTTGTGCAGCGTTTTTTACTCTAAGCACAGCATTGTAAACTTCTTTTTGGCGCTCAGTAAACTTTCCGTTTACCGGAAAACAACGGGTAACATCACAAGAGTAATTGGCATATTCGGCACCCACATCAAATAATACTAAATCGCCATCTCGTAGCTGGTCATTGTTTTCTATATAATGCAGTACACAGGCATTGTATCCACCTCCAATAATTGGGGTATAGGCAAAGCCGCGACTGCGGTTGCGCAAAAACTCATGCATAAATTCGGCTTCCAGTTCGTACTCCCATTTGCCGGGGGCCATAAATTCCATTACGCGCTTATAGCCCTTAGTGGTAATGTCGGCAGCAGTTTGCATGGCGGCAACCTCATCTTTTGTTTTGATGGCACGTACCTGATGCATGATGGGTGCGCTGCGCTCGTAATTATGTGCCGGATATTTATTCTTACACCATTTTACAAAACGGGCTTCGCGGGTTTCCACTTCAAGGTTGGCGCGTAAGTGCTCGTTGCTGTTTAGATATACATTTTCGGTATGGCTCATCACTTCGTTAAAAACGCGCTCAAATTCGGTGAGCCAAAAAACGCTTTTGATGCCGCTGAGTTCGTAAGCCTGCTCCTTGTTGAGTTTAGCGCCTTCCCATACGGCAATATGGTCGTTGGTTTCTTTAAGGAAAAGCATTTCGCGATGCTCGGGCTTATAGGCATCCGGAAAAATTACAAGTATGCTTTCTTCCTGGTCAACCCCGCTAAGGGCAAGTATATCACCATGCTGGCGAAAGGGCAAAGTACTGTCTGCTCCTGTTGGGAAAATATCGTTGCTGTTAAATACGGCAAGAGACTTTGGCTTTAGGTGTTTCCTGAATTTATCGCGATTTTGGATATAAACTTCTTTAGGGAGCTGCTGGTATCTCATATTGAACTTATTGAATTGCCTATATTTTGGATTAGCAAAAGAACTCAGATTTTTTTGGGCAACCAAAGATTTGCCATGGGGAAGTACATGTATGTGCACTAATGTATAGTAAGTTTTGATGGGCCTCAATACTCTATAATCAGTCTAAATAATGGTATTTGTTGAAGTGTGAACCTCACATCCTTATTTTTGCGCCTCAGGAAAAAATTTAAGATTACACTCAATGAGCACAAATTCAGGGCTTCTCAAGACATCCATAGCCAGAAAAGTAGCTATGTCGCTGTCCGCACTCTTCTTGCTTATTTTTTTGTTGCAGCATTTTGCAATTAACTTTACGTCAGTATTTAGTGAGGACACTTTCAACGACCTTTCCCATTATATGGGTACCAATCCACTAATACAGTTTGTGATGCAGCCTGTATTGGCATTTGGTGTGGCATTTCACTTTATCATGGGCTTTATTCTCGAAGCTAAAAACAGAAAATCCCGCCCAACAAGCTATGCCAGCTACAATGGTGGGGCTAATAGCAGCTGGATGTCGCGTAATATGATATACAGCGGCTTGTTTATCCTTTTGTTTTTGGGTTTTCACTTCTACGATTTTTGGTTTCCGGAAATGAATTACAAGTACATTGAACGACTGCCGGAAGATCCGACCCGCTATTATGGTGAGGTGGTACATATGTTTCAAAACCCAATTAGGGTGATAGTTTACTGCTTGTCCTTTGTGTTTTTAGCACTACACCTGATGCATGGTTTTCAATCCGCTTTTCAATCACTTGGCGCACGCCATGGCAAATACACTCCGGCTATTAAAAAGATAGGTACACTATACGCCTACCTCATTCCTGCAGGATTTATCTTTATTGCCATTTTCCATTACGTAAACTCTCTCAACCACTAAGAAATTTACTATGAGTCTAGATTCTAAGATTCCAGAAGGGCCATTAGATAAGAAGTGGCAAAATCATAAAAACAACATTAAACTGGTAAATCCAGCCAATAAGCGGTCAATAGACATTATTGTTGTTGGTACCGGTTTGGCAGGAGGTTCAGCAGCAGCTTCCCTTGCGGAGCTGGGTTATAATGTAAAGGCCTTTTGCTTTCAGGATAGCCCGCGAAGAGCACACTCCATAGCAGCACAGGGAGGTATTAATGCCGCCAAAAATTATCAAAATGATGGTGATTCAACCTACCGTCTTTTTTACGATACCGTAAAAGGTGGTGATTACCGCTCCCGCGAAGCAAATGTGTATCGGCTGGCTGAGGTGTCTGCCAATATCATCGACCAATGTGTGGCTCAGGGTGTGCCCTTTGCCCGTGAGTATGGTGGTATGCTTGATAACCGCTCATTTGGAGGGGTACAGGTTAGCCGTACCTTTTATGCCAAGGGGCAAACGGGGCAGCAATTGCTGTTGGGTGCCTATTCGGCCATGAGCCGCCAGATTGGTAAGGGAAAAATTAAGATGTACAATCGCCATGAGATGTTGGATCTTGTGGTTGTAGGAGGTAAGGCCCGCGGTATTATTGCCCGTAACCTTGTTACTGGCGAAATTGAAAGACATTCTGCACACGCAGTGGTTATAGCCTCTGGTGGATATGGAAACGTGTTTTTCCTTTCTACCAATGCCATGGGAAGTAACGTAACTGCCTCCTGGAAAATCCATAAAAAGGGAGCGTATTTCGCAAACCCTTGTTACACACAAATTCACCCAACCTGTATTCCCGTTTCGGGTGATCACCAGTCTAAGCTTACGCTGATGAGTGAGTCGCTGAGAAATGACGGACGTATTTGGGTTCCAAAGAAGAAAGAGGATGCTGAGGCTATTCGTGCCGGAAAGCTAAAACCTACTCAACTTAAGGAGGAAGACAGGGATTATTATCTGGAAAGAAGATATCCTGCATTTGGAAACCTTGTGCCACGAGACGTAGCTTCAAGAGCCGCTAAGGAACGTTGTGATGCCGGATATGGCGTAAATGCAACCGGAGAGGCAGTATATCTTGATTTTGCATCAGCTATTCAGCGTTACGGAAAAGAAGCCGCTTTGGTGAACGGGGAAGATGTGAACAACAAGGAACTTGTTACCAAACTGGGTAAGGAGGTAGTGAAATCCAAGTATGGTAACCTCTTTCAGATGTACGAGAAAATCGTGGCCGAAAACCCGTATGAAACCCCAATGATGATATATCCGGCTGTACACTACACCATGGGTGGTATTTGGGTAGATTATAATTTGATGACAACTATCCCCGGTTGCTATGCTGCCGGTGAAGCCAATTTTTCTGATCACGGGGCTAACCGCCTTGGGGCCTCTGCCTTGATGCAGGGCTTGGCAGACGGATACTTCGTATTGCCATATACCATTGGAGATTATTTGGCAGATGATATCCGAACAGGGGAAATCTCAACAGATTTGCCCGAATTTGTTCAGGCAGAGAAAGAAGTGAAGGATCGTTTGGATTTCTTCATTAAAAATAAAGGAACACATTCAGTTGATTATTTCCATAAGCGACTTGGAAAGGTGATGTGGGATAAGGTAGGCATGGCGCGTAATGCCAAGGGACTTACAGAGGCTATCGCAGAAATTCGTCAGATCAGAGATGAGTTTTGGAAGGATGTTAGAGTGCCTGGCGAGCTTAATGAGTTTAATCAGGAATTGGAAAAAGCCGGCCGTGTAGCTGATTTTCTGGAACTGGCCGAACTATTTGCCATTGATGCTCTGCAAAGAGAAGAATCATGTGGAGGTCACTTCCGTGAAGAAAGCCAAACAGAAGAAGGCGAAGCCAAACGTGATGATGAAAACTTTACCTACGTGGCGGCCTGGGAGTATACAGGTGATCCCGGCAAGGCCAATCTCCATAAAGAGGAGTTGAAGTATGAGAACATTGAGTTGAAGCAAAGGTCATACAAGTAGTCATTCTGGTTTAAATTATTGAATAAGTAGCCGTTTTAGCGGCAATTAAAATAGCAAAGCATGAATTTAACACTGAAAATTTGGCGTCAGAAAAACGCAGATACCAAGGGACAGATGGAAACCTATCCCGTATCTGATATTTCCCCTGATATGTCTTTTCTGGAAATGCTTGATGTTCTTAATGATGGTCTTATAGAAAGCGGCAAAGAGCCGGTGGCTTTTGATCATGATTGCCGTGAGGGTATATGTGGGATGTGCTCCCTGTATATCAACGGTAGGGCGCATGGCCCGGATCGCGAGATCACTACATGTCAGTTGCACATGCGCTCTTTTAAGGATGGAGATACCATTTTTATTGAGCCCTGGAGAGCTGCTGCCTTTCCTGTTGTAAAGGACTTGGTGGTTGATCGTTCTTCTTTTGACCGTATTATGAATGCCGGTGGTTTTGTTTCGGTAAACACTTCTGGTAATACTATTGATGCTAACAGTATTCCCGTGCCTAAGCACGATGCCGATACTGCTTTCGACTCAGCAACCTGTATTGGTTGTGGAGCTTGTGTAGCGGCTTGTAAAAACGCATCTGCCATGTTGTTTACATCAGCTAAGGTATCTCAGCTGGCACTCTTGCCACAAGGTAAGGTAGAAGCCACTGATCGTGTGCTTAACATGGTACATCAAATGGATGTGGAAGGCTTTGGTAACTGTACCAATACTGGAGCTTGTGAAGTAGAATGTCCGAAGGGAATTTCGTTAGAAAACATAGCACGTATGAACCGTGAATACCTTTCAGCTTCTTTGGTAAGCGAATAGAATAAAGTCTATAAATAATATTTAATCCCGTTTAGGTTTTTCCTAGACGGGATTTTTATTTCGGACAATCCGGTGTCTACACATGAGTTATAAGTATTACAACATCTATTTGTCTGAAGGCTCTGGCTACTAACTACATTTGATCCAGAAATATAAGCTCGTTTAATTAAATAAGACCAACAAGATATTTAACAGGTGGCTTTGATAATGCAGTATCAACTATTAAATCTTTCATTATTAAAAGAGATTTGTGTCTTGCTATTTGGATGTTACTTTTTTTTAATGTTAATGGATGACTTGGGATCGCGGATCAGCGTAATTTTATGGGGAGTAACTAATTTCAGGCAAATATTTTCTCCATTCTAAAGAGGAACAAAGAAACATTGGTGACCCCTCGCAGATTGGCCCTGAAGAGCTTGATCTGCGCATTGAA
>JBLWXT010000003.1:0-227036 GCA_048267305.1 Owenweeksia sp.
CATAAGGCCTGACCGCTCTTATGAAAGAAAATCAGGAAAATATCGGGCTAGGATAAAACCTAAAATAACTAAAAATCAAAAAGATAGTATTTGAATGTGCCTTAACTTAATGACATTGCGCTCGCGCTAGCTGTGTGAAGTTGTGTGAGCCTTCCGCTCGCGCCAGCCAAGGGTGACTCATAACAGCTTAGCTTTTGCGCTGGATTTTTTTTCTACTCAAAACTATCCTAACAAACCAAAGCGCAAAAACGATAGTTCCTATAGTGTTAATGATTAATAATCTTCTGTAGCGATCTCGGAAATCGGCTATATCTAAAATACTGTGAGAGTCAATAGTTAATGCAACGATAAGTGGTTCATTCCGGTCTTGTTGATAATGAATGTTTGCATAACCTCCAGCAGCTAGCAGTTGAACGTTTTTTAATTTATCAATGAAAATGTTTTGGATGAAGTAAGGTTCGTCATCTTTTTCTAAGACAATCTTATAACGAAGTCTGTCCTCATATCCCGTGAAATCCTCCTCAACTTGATAAATCGAACCTTCTATAAATGAAGTATTTGAAAATTTGATAAAGGAAAGCTGAAAAAGTTGAATTCCTATAATTAAACCTGCTAAAATCCCCAGCGGTAGAATAAACATCCACAATTGAAATTGCCTAGTTAATAGGGAGAGATGCTCTAATGCTTTCCAAAATGGTTTCTTCATGTAAGTGTTATTATCGGAAGTGCAACCTACTTTTATTAGAATAGAGAACTATAGCCCAAGCTAGCGCGAGCGCCCCGTTCGTGCTCACCGCTCAATGTTCTTTATTTTCTGCTCCAACTCATCAAGTTCGAGAGTGATTATATCCCAAACGATTTCAAGGTCTACGCCAAAATATTCATGAATAAGGCGATTTCTGAAATTGCTGAGTTGCAGCCATGGGGTATCAGCGTTTATTAATTTAAAATCACTTTCCAGGCGATTGGCTGCCTCTCTAATAATCTCAAAGTTTCTAACAACGGCATCAATAGTTTTTTGGTCTTCTGTAAATGATTCAAAAGTGAGGTTGGAAGAATAATCCTTTATTCTCGATATGGCTTCAACAATATCTTCCAGTAAGAATTGATTGTTACGTTTAGACATAAACCAGATCAGGCTTTATAGCATCGAAGTATTTTTGTTTTACACCTTTCCTTGAAACCAGGTCCACTTTGGCCTGAAGAAATTTCTCTAACTGATGAGCCACCTCAAAAAATCTGCTTCCAATGCTACCATTAAATTCTATTAAGATGTCAATATCACTTTCACTATTCATATCACCACGGGCCGCAGAACCAAATAATGCAATTGAACTGATAGGAAATTGAGTGATAAGCAATGGCTTGGCAGCTTTTAGCTTTATTAAGATGTCATCTTTAGAATTCATATTTCAAAGATAGTATTTCAGAAAATTGAACAACACCTTAAGCCTTAGCAGACTATTCTGGTATCACTGAAATCACTTTGTTTCACTTCAGAGTCTACTCTGCGGGGTCTTTGCGCACTACGTGCCTCTGCGCTGAAGAAAACCATCAATACCCAAAACAAAAAAGCGGATCAGAAACTCTAATCCGCTTCTCATAAATATTGTAAGCCGAAATCTTTACTGATGAATCACTCTCCTAAGTGCAGCCATTTTTACTGCGGCCACGGCACATTCCACACCTTTGTTGCCATGTTTACCGCCAGCACGGGCACGGCTTTGCTCGATGTTGTTATCGGTAAGTACACAAAAGATTACTGGAGTGTCGTAACGTATGTTGAGATCTTTTACCCCTTGGGTAACGCCTTCACACACAAAATCAAAGTGGCGGGTTTCGCCTTGTATTACATTTCCAATTACAATTACAGCATCAAAAATGTCCTTATCGCAAAGGAGCTTGGCGCCAAAAACCAATTCAAAGGTGCCAGGCACATTTATCCTTGAAATTTGAGACTCCGGGGTTCCGGTTTCAATTAGGGTATCAAAAGCTCCCTGAAAAAGGGCTTCGGTAATTTCGCTGTTCCATTCGGCTACTACAATTCCAAAGCGCATTCCCGATGTATCGGGAAGCAAGTCTTTGTCAAATGCAGAAAGGTTTACAGCGGCAGTAGCCATGCTTATGAGTTCATTTTTGCCTCAACGCGGGCAATGTACTTATCAATGTCTGCAGCTTCCTGAGAATCCTTGAATTCTTTCTTTATGCGCGTGAAGTATTTCTGAGCATCTTTAAGATCTCCTTGTCCTTCAGCAACCATTCCGGCTTTCTTAAGATAAAAGGGAACAACAAAGCTATTTTCCTCTCCGCTTACGGCACGCTTGTAATAGTCAAGGGCTTCCTTAGGCTGATCCAATTCCATAAAGGCATCACCAATGGCACCTTTGGCAACTATGCTAAGTACTTCGTCATCGCTGTCAAACTTGTCCAAATACTTAATGGCATTTTGGTATTCCCCTAAATTGAGGTAGCTCACGCCTGCATAATAATTGGCAAGGTTTCCGGCTTTGGTACCGCTATATTCATCAGCTACATCCAAAAAGCCATAGTTTGTACCGTCACCGTTAAGGGCTAGTTTCAAGGAGTCTTCCTCAAAATAGCGCTGTGCGGTATAGATATATTCCTGAGCTTCGTTTTCACGAGGCGTTTGGTACATATATAGGTATGCGAAATATCCGCCTACAATGGCAAACAGGGCCACCATTATTACTGTAATGCTCTTGCGATTATCTTCGAAGAAGTGTTCAACCTTTGAAAGGCTCTGTCCAACATCAACTAATACTTCGTCTTCTTCGTGGTTCTTTTTTTGCTTTGCCATTGCTAAATCAGCGTTTTTCTTTAAGAGGTGCGAAATTAAATTTTTTTTCATCACATCAATGCCCAAACTTTCCTTTTAATTTCGCGAGTCTATGTTTTTGAAAAGTATTCACATCTTAAATTTTAAAAACTGGCCCGATGGTGAGTTTGTATTTTCCTCTAAACTCAACTGTTTTGTGGGTGCCAATGGCAGTGGTAAAACCAATTTGCTGGATGCTATTCATTACCTGTCGGTTTGTAAAAGTTATTTCAATCCCATTGATTCTCAAAATATAAAAGACCAGGAACCTTTTTTTGTGGTGGAGGGCGATTTTGAAAAAAATGAGGAAGATTTTCATATATATTGTGGAGTAAAGCGAGGGGAGAAGAAGGTTTTTAAGAAAAACAAGAAGAACTACGATAAACTCGCAGATCACATTGGGCAGTTTCCATCAGTTATTATTTCCCCCTACGACAGGGATTTAATAACTGAAGGCTCCGAAATCAGACGAAGATTTATGGACAACGTAATTAGCCAGTCCGATCCTTTGTATCTTGATAATCTGGTACGTTACAATAAGGCATTGCAACAGAGAAATGCCTTGCTGAAGTTTTTTGCCGCCAATCATCGCTATGATGCGGCCAGTTTGGATATTTACAATCAGCAGTTGATAGAGCGTGGTGTTCCGATTTTTGAAAAGCGGAAGGAGTTTCTCGAGCAGCTGCATCCCAAGCTTCTATACTATTATCACTTTATAGTAAAAGGGAAAGAGGAGCCCAGGCTGGATTATCAATCTCAATTGATTGATAAGGATTTTGAAAGCTTACTGCAGGAAAATGCCGATCGTGACAGGTTAAACCAATATAGTGGTGCCGGCATCCATAAGGATGATCTGGTTTTTAGGATCAATGGCCGTAAGGTGAAAAAATTTGGTTCTCAGGGCCAGCAAAAATCCTTTTTAATAGCCCTGAAGCTGGCTCAGTATGATTTTCTATTGGCCCGATCTGGCGTAAAGCCCATGCTGCTGCTGGATGATATTTTTGATAAACTGGATGAAGCCAGAGTAGAGCAGTTGGTGAGATTGGTGCATGAAGAAAACTTCGGTCAAATATTTATTACCGATACCCATGCAGATCGCACGGCTCAGCTAATTAAGACGATTGACGAAAACGCTACGGTATTTACCATCGATAATGCAGAGATAGAACATGAAGAAAAGCAATGAATTAAGTTTGGGAGACGCCATTAAGGCATTTTTAAAAGTAAATGACCTTGATGATAAACTTATAGAAACGGAAATGTATGCCCGCTGGGAAGAGCTTGCCGGCAAATCAATAAATCTTAAAACCTCTAAAATCACCTTTAAAGAAGGAGTGCTGTCGGTGTTTTTAACCTCCAGTGTTTTGCGAAATGAGTTGAGCCTAAGGAAATCAGGTCTCATGGAGCACATCAATCAAAGGATGAAAGGCAAGGCTGAGGTAAGGGAGCTGAGGTTTAGGTAGGGGGGGCTTGGTATTGAGTAGTGAGTATTTGGTATTGAGATATACTCTCTACCAAATACTCATTACTCAAGATCTTCTAAAACTGATTTCTGCGAGGAAAGAAGAAAAGACCTTCGTTCATTGCATTTTCATCAGAGTCACTTCCGTGGATAGCGTTAGCAGCAATAGAAGTAGCATACATTTTACGGATGGTACCTTCAGCAGCTTCGGCCGGGTTGGTAGCGCCAATAAGGGTACGGAAATCTTCAACAGCGTTGTCTTTTTCAAGGATTGCAGCAACGATAGGACCTGAAGTCATATAGTCAACAAGCTCACCATAAAAAGGTCTTTCCTTGTGTATGGCATAAAATTCCTGAGCATCCTTGCGGCTAAGCTGAGTCATTTGCATGGAAACGATGCGAAAACCTGCTGCGTTAATTTTTTCTAGAATAGCTCCGATATGTCCGGCTTCAACGCCATCGGGCTTAATCATGGTAAAAGTTCTGTTAGTGGCCATTTCTTTCAATTTTGAGGTTCTTATTTCAGGCCGCGAAAGTAGTAATTATCAAATCTTTGTTAGTAATCTGAGTGTGAATTATTCCACGGAATTATAATTCTCTATACTTTCGCCAAACAATTGGAAAAAAATTCCGTTGTACCCAACTAATAACGCCCCGATGGCGTCTTATTAAATCAATAACAAAATCAAATTATGAAAATGAGAAAATTCAGATTTCTTGCCGTAGCACTTTTAGGTGCCAGTTCAATGTTCTTAACTTCATGTGAGGATGATGGAACTACCAGTTTAGGACCAACTCTTAACATGGAAGAGCTTGGATCAGGAAAGAGCAGCGGAGAAATTACTGTTACTCCTGGTTCTACCCTAACCTTTACCTGGGATTCTCGTAAAGGAGATCGTGACCTTAACACATTTGCCATATCAATGATTGGTAGCAATGTGGCAACTAACCCTGTAAGTAATGGTGGAAATTCATTCCCTTACACCATTTCTAATGCTAATGACGAAAAGTATATTGATACTTTAGTGGTAAGTGCAGGTCCGAACTTGGGTAAAACTGTGTACACCTTTACCGTAACCGATAAAGATGGTAACTCTAAGTCTGTATCGTTTGAGGTAACTGTTGCTAGTGGAAGCAATCCTTTAAGTTCTGCCAGTACTTTTCAGTGGAAAAGAGTTGGAAGTGCTTCTGCAACCGGTTTGGATCAGTTTGGTCTAAAGTGGACTACAAATTCGGCTTCCAGTGCTATCGTTAAAAAAGATGCTTCTACCAAAATGGTAATGCTATCAGCTGGTCAATGGACGTCTTTAACCACAGATGTAGAACTTGCAGCTGCTATCACTGCCGGTACTGATATGACTGAGTATACAGGTGTTTCTGTAACTGCCAACAATACTTATGATGATGTATTGGGAGTATTGAACAACGGTGTTTACTACTTGTTGCACGTAACCAAAGGAACTGTAACTACAGGTGGTTCTGGTACTACTATCACAATTGATGGTGAGTACAAGAACTAGTATTAGGTATAATACTTAATTTTGAAGCCCCGTCTCGGCTAAGTCGAGATCGGGGCTTTTTCATTTTAAAATATCCGTATGAAATTAGATATCCTTGCCTTTGGTGCACACCCCGATGATGTGGAAATTAGCGCTGGAGGTACGCTTGCCAAGCAAACTTCATTAGGCTATGCTTGTGGTATTGTTGACCTTACCCGTGGTGATTTAGGTACTCGTGGTACTCCGGAAATAAGAGATATAGAAGCTGCCGATGCCGGGAAGATATTAAAGGTAAAGGTGCGTGAGAATCTTGGTTTCAAGGATGGCTTTTTTACAGATGATGCTGCCCACCGTTTGGAAGTGGTGAAAATGATAAGGAAATATCGCCCGGAAATCATTTTGGTAAATGCACCTACCGATCGGCATCCCGACCACGGCAGGGGAGGTGAGCTGGTTAAAGTGGCCTCATTTTGGGCAGGCTTGCGCAAAATTGAAACGGAACTGGATGGCGAATTACAGGAGCCTTACCGTCCGCGTTTAGTGCTACACTACATACAGTTTCAAAATCTTAAGCCTGATTTTATTGTAGATATCGGCAATTTTATTGAGGACAAAATGAACTCAATAGCCGCTTATCGTTCTCAATTTTATGATCCAAACTCAAAGGAGCCGGCAACCGTTATCAGCAGCAAAAACTTTACGGATAGTATACGCTATCGCTCTCAGGATATGGGCAGGTTAATAGGAGCGGAGTATGGTGAAGGTTTTGTTTCGGCTCAGGATATTGGTATCAGCGATATTATGAACCTTACTTCAGTACGGTAGTATAAATATCATTTAACCTTTCGGCTACAGCCTTGTAGGAATAGAGCTGTGCCGCTTTTCGGGCAATCCGTTGTCCGTCAAAGCCACTGTAAATGTCCATTATTTCCGCAAGGCCATCGGTAAACAAATCCTCCGCTTCAGCGGGAATAAGGATTCCATTGGTTTTGTTCAGCACCTCAGGGATACCGCCAACATCAGAGCTTATTACGGCTAAACCGGTACACAAAGCCTCTAGTATGGTGCAGGGCTGATTTTCAAAATGACTAAACATTACCAGGCAATGGGCCGTACGCATGGTATCGGCAATACCATCAATAGGTTGTTTGGTTACTATTTCCACCTTGTCGGGAGATGGTCCAAATTCCTGAATTTTAGATTTCAATTCCTCAAGGTCTCCATCCCCGCCAATTTTCAGGATAAAATCCTTGCCCGCCTTTTCAAGCTTTTTAAAGCCTCTCAGTATTCCTGTAATATTCTTTGAGCGCTCTTCTAATGTGGAAATATGGAGAAAGGTGAACTTTTCAGGCTTTGTATCACAAGGATGAAATATGGAAGTATCCACAACATTGGAAACTGTGAGCATCTCGGTTTCAGCTCCAAACGTGGCAATGGCCTCCCCTAAATGATCGGAAACCGGCAGGATATAGCGCGCCTTATTAAGTATGCGGTAGGTAATCCTCTTGCGGCCATAGGTCCACTTAAAACCCGATTGTGGATGATAGCCCGAAAAATGCTCCGTAATAACGTATGGTATACTAAGGCCAAGAGCCACAGCTCCGGCAGGATAAGCCACGTGTGCATGAGCCAAGTCAAATGTTCCATACATCGACCGGGCCAGATGAATCCCTTTGTATACAGCTTTTTGGTAACTAAATAGCGGTAATTTCTTCTTGAAGTAAACCCGTATCTCAGTGAGATTGGGTAGTTCATTCACCTCAATTTCAGGCTTAGCCGATTCGTGAGCAGATACCACAATTACATTGTGCAACTCAGAAACGGCAAAGGCGTGCCGTTGGACAAAATTCCCTAAAGTGGTATGCTCTCGCGAAGGGTACCAACTGGGCAGAAAAAGAATGTTGAGTTTGGGATTATTCACTCGCCAAAGGTAAGCCCGGGAGGCTTAAGGAATCACAACTGTTAAATATTCTAATCGAATTATTTGATCAGCACAACATCACGTATCGCATCATAGGCTGGCTGAATAACCCATTCTCCCTTGGTGTTAATAATACCCCATTTGCCGTTTTTCTTAACTGCGGCATATTCGTTTTCAAAATCGCGGGCGGCTTCAAACTGGGGTTCAATAATCCATTTTCCGGTTTTATCTATAAAACCAATTTTGTCGCCTTTGCGGGCCATGGCAATTCCATTGTGAAAGTCATCGATTTTGTCAAAATCTAATTTTAAAGCAACTCCCGCCTTATCAATATAAAACCACTCTTTTAAAACTTTAACCATGGCCATTCCGCTTTTTACATCAAAGTTATGGGTGGCGTTGTAAGTTGGCTGAATTACCCATTCTCCCCTGGTATTTATATAGCCACTCAGTTTTTGGTCATTCTTTGCCCAGGCCAGGCCATCGTGAAAGTCGCCCACACTGCTGAACTTTGGCTCAATAACTACCTCTCCCTTGGTATTGATAAATCCAAATTTTTTGTCCATGTTATCAAAAATGGCATAGCCATTTACAAAGTCTCTTAAGTTTTTGAGATTAGGAATTGAAACCACAGTTTCCTTTCCCTGTTTGTCAAGTATATACCACTGCTTACCAATTTTCGCGGTAGCCACACCTTCTCTAAACTCTGTTACATAATCATATTTTGCAGGGATAATCAGTTTCCCTTGTGTATTTAAATAGCCCCATTTTTTATCAACTTGAATTGGTGCCATACCTTCATTAAATCCACGGATGCCAAAGCCCATGAAGTTTTTGAGCCTGAAATTTTTCACTTCAGTTTGAAGCTTTTCACCTTTGGTATTGATAAAGTAATATTCTACTTCAAAAACAGGGGCCAGACCATCAGCTGTAAATTCACCTACTTTTCTGAAGGTAGCGGGTATTGTTGTTTCTCCTTTAAGGTTTACAAATCCCCATGTTTTAGAACCTGCTGGCTTTGCTAGTACAAGGCCCTGCTGAGCAAAACCGGCAATTGTAAAAAATGAAATTAGAATGGATAAAAGTGCTGATTTGGATGTCATGTTATTCGTCTTTATTAAGGGAATAAAATAATGGAATAGATTGAAATCCTACAAGTGGGCTTTATCAATTTGTGGGTAAATATCAAAACCCTGTTGATGCGTGTAAGCCAATGACCAATTTGTTATTTTCGAATTCGGAAATTTAAAATTTACAAATGAAAAGAATACTATTTTTAATACCTGCCATAGCTATTATGGTGGCCTGTGGCAATAACCAGGCTGCGGAGGTTGTGGAAGAAGATGACCACAGTAAGTTACAGGCGGAAGTTGATTCCTTTCTTACTGCATACACCAATCAGTATCAGCAGTTGTATTACACGTCCTCTCAGGCCGTGTGGGAACTCAATACCCATATAGTGGAAGGCGATACTATTACCTCCAAAAAGGCAGAAGAAGCAAATGAGGCCTATGCTAAGTTTACGGGTAGTGCTGTAAATATTGAATCAGCCCAGCGTTATCTTAAAGAAAAGGAAAAGCTGAGGGATCTGCAGCTGAGACAATTGGAGGCCATATTATATGCAGCCGGTGCAAATCCTGAAATTGCTCAGGATGTAGTAAAGCAAAAAATAAAGGCCGAAACAGAACAGACCAAAAATCTTTATGGATTTGATTTCTCTATTGATGGAAAGCCCATATCTCCAAATGATATTGATGGTATTCTAGAGGAATCCACAGATTTGAATAAAAGATTAAAGGCGTGGCAAGCGAGTAAGGAGGTAGGTAAAGGCTTAAAGGATGGTCTTGCAAATTTGAGAGACCTTAGAAATCAATCAGTACAGGCATTGGATTATGAAGACTATTTTCAGTTTCAGGTTTCGGAATATGGAATGAGCAGCCAGGAAATGCTGGATCTTAACCATAAGTTGATCGGTGAAATTTGGCCTCTTTACAGAGAGTTACATACATGGGCTCGCTACGAGCTGGCAGATAAGTACAAGCAGGCTGTTCCTGAAATGTTACCCGCACATTGGTTGCCCAACCGCTGGGGGCAGGAGTGGAGCAGTATGGTGAATGTTGAAGGGTTAAATTTTGATAAAGCACTTGAAGCCAAGGGAGCAGAGTGGATAACCAAAGAGGGTGAGGACTTTTACATGAGCCTTGGATATGATGCACTGCCTGAAACATTTTACACAAAGTCCAGCCTGTATCCTTTGCCAAAAGGAACCGATTATAAAAAGAACAACCACGCCTCAGCATGGCACATGGATTTAGAAAATGATTTGCGTTCACTCATGAGTATTGAGCCCAATACACGTTGGTGGAATACGGTACTGCACGAACTTGGTCATATCTATTACTACCAGGCCTATACTACGGATGAAGTTCCTGTATTATTGAGAGGTGGTGCCAACCGTGCCTATCATGAAGCTATTGGAACTTTAATTGGATTGGCCAGTATGCAGAAGCCATTTTTAGTACAAAAGGGATTAGTGGATGCCAATGCTAAAACCGACAGTATCCAGACTTTGCTTAAGGAAGCTTTGGATTATATAGTGGTAATGCCGTGGGCGAGTGGTGTGATGACGGATTTTGAATATGCACTTTACAGTGAGAATCTGCCCAAAGACGAGTTTAATAAAAAGTGGTGGAGCTTGAAAAAACAATATCAGGGCATAGTGCCGCCAGCCGAAAGAGGGGAGGAATTTTGTGATGCCTGCTCCAAAACACACATCAACAATGATGCTGCCCAATATTACGATTATGCCTTGGCCAATGTGCTGCTTTTTCAATTTCACATGCACATTGCCAAGAATATCCTAAAGCAAGATCCTCATAATACAAACTACTACGGTAGTAAGGAAACCGGCCAGTTTTTGACCAGCCTTATGGCCCCGGGTGCCACTGTGGATTGGAGAAAGAATCTTAAGGATAACCTTGGAGATGAGATCAGCGCCAATGCTATAAAGGAATATTTTGATCCGCTAATGGCATGGCTTAAAAAGCAAAACGAGGGAAGGGTGTATAGCCTGCCCGAGAATATTTGACACTCAATTTTCATTTTTGATGAAAACAAAAAAAAGGACATAGCCTGAATTGGTTATGTCCTTTTTTCTGTAATGAGATGTTAGTTACTCTAAGGAAACGGTGGCAAATTTGCTTTTACCACGGTCTTCAACATAAATAATGATGTCATCCCCTGTGGCCTGCACGAAAATTTCGGCATCTTCCGGAGGAAGAAACTTAATATCTCTTTCCTGAATTGGAGCAAAACAATAGTCTTCATTTTCATAAGCTACCTTATGTACCATCTTACCATCAGGAGTTATTTTGGAGTAAACCATATTAGAGCCATGAATATATTTTTGAGTTTTTAAATCCTTCGGCTTATAGTCTGGTTTTTGTAAACGCTCAACGTTTTTTGGATGCTCATTATAAAAGAGATAAAGACCAGAGGAAGAGGCCGTTGCTATGTATTGTTTAAACACATGTGGGTTGTCATTAAGCACAGTGGCATTTCTTAGCGGAGAATTTGTAATCCACTCAAACTCACCATTGCTGTTTATTTTGGCTACAATTATATCCATATATTCATAGCTAAATATTTTACCAACATAAAAGGGGTTGGCACCAGATGCCAGTGCCACAATATTGTTGATATCGCCAAAAGTGCTGGAACTTTTATTGGAAATGTTTACGGTATACTGCTCACCTACTAAGTAAAAGTCATCACCACTAGGAATAAGGTAATCCACTTTATAGTTCATACCACGGGCTTTCTTTTTGTTTGATTCCAGTGCTGTAAGTAATTCTTCATCAAATGTCATTTGCGATTTCTCCTCAATAGCCCCGGTAGAAGTATTTATTTTATAGGTAAAGGCACCTACATCTACCCAGTCAAAGCCTTTTCTTTCCACTACATCCTTAAAGAAGCCTGCTATCATCAATTCCTTATTGCTATTTACATTGAAGGTTAAGTCGTAAATAACATATTCAGGATTTAAATCCAGTTTTGTAACGATAGGTTGTTGGCTGTCTGATTTTAAAATTTCTACAGTGGCATTGTAGCGGGCATCCTTTTTGTCGTCCTTTTTCAGCTTCTCATTGTAGGCATAATAGATGTCGTCATTATTGTCAAGATAAAAGCCCAGAAAACCAGTTGTTTCAGTGGAACTGAAACTCCATTGAAACCACGGGTTGCTTCGTTTGAGATATTTAGGAACTACTTTAGACCATTCAACTTTTTGTGTTTCACCGTCAAACAAAACAAAGTCGGTAACATATGGCGTTTTTTTGTCAGGTTTGTTGGTGCACTTTACTGCAATTTTGGTTCTGTCGAGGTTACTCGTAATGTCAAAGTCAATATATTCGTAATGGTCCGTTTCGCGTGCTAAAAACTCTCCCGCAGTTTTGGAAACCACTCCGTCTGAAGAAACTGTTTTGTAGTATAAGGTCATAATCTGTTTTGCCTTGTCATAAGTACGGTAGATCACATAAACATTGCCTGCCGCATACCTGATATCCTGAACTTTGGTTTTGTCATCTGGGATTGCCACATCCTTACTGAAAACCATTTTCAGTGTATTCTTGTCAAATTTTTCTATGGAGTAGGTGGTGCCTTTTCCTTTGGTACGGATTCGGTAACCATAAAAGAAGCCTTCATCTCCTTCAATCATCCGGTTCATTTTGTCCTCAACTGCATTGTTTAATGCAGGGCCTTCATTCACATTCACTTGAGCAAATACGGAGGTTATTAAAAGGCAGCTAAAAAGTGCTAATACTGTTTTTTTCATTTCGATTATGGTTTTGATTACCTTCAAATATAATCTAAAATGAAGATGCCATCCTCAATTGGCCAACGGCCATGCCGTTGAAGTTTGGGGTGATGAAAATTGGGGTAGCCGCAACAGCCGATGGTCTTTGGGATGGCGACTATAGTACAAGCGATTTCCTTATAGGAACTCTGCGTAAAGACTTTAGCCTGGGAGACTGGGTAAGTTGAAGGGCTAAAACATCTCCAACTGCCCACTTGTAAGTTGCCCCTCAAAGTGGAGTAGCCATTTTTTACGAGGTAGTCCTCCGGCATAGCCAACTAAACTGCCATTGGCCCCAATAACCCTATGGCAGGGTACAACAATAGCGAGGGGGTTTTTGCCATTGGCCGAACCTACGGCTCTTACGTAATTAGGATCACCCATTTGAGTGGCCAATTGTCCGTATGATACCGTTTTTCCAAAGGGTATTTCCATTAGCTCCTGCCATACTTTCTTTTGAAAATCAGTGCCGTCCTGCCTTAACGGTAAATCAAATTTTTGGAGCTTTTCATTGAAATAAGCTTTCAATTGAAAAGCCGCTTCTTCACACAAACGGTTGGGATTGTCCTTGGGTAGCGGTTTCTCAAATAAAAAGGAAATGGCAGTTACCTCCTTTTCCGTGGCATCTATTTGTAAAGTGCCCGTTGGGGTGGGGAGGTACGTAAAGTATTCAGTAATCATGAGGTGAAGTTATTGCAAAGCCATTAAACATTTGCAATATCAAAATAAAGCTTCCGTTTTTTCTGCATGACAAGCATCCTAACCCATCTTTTGTCGGTCACCTTATCAATGTTTTGGATGGTAAATCCATCTGGCGAAAGCCAAACAAGCCTACAGCTAAAAGCACATGAGGCCTTAGAATATTGCCAGCAAAATAATATGAATACGGACTTTTGCTTGCTGGTGGATATGAGCATCCATTCTGGTAAAAACAGACTTTTTGTGTATCAGTTTGTCAATGATTCCATTCTCAGTACGGGCCTGTGTTCTCATGGTTGTTGTGATGCCGCCTGGGGCAGTGATCATTCAAAGGACAATCCAAAATTCAACAACATACCCGAAAGCCACTGCTCTTCTTTGGGCAAATATAAAATTGGGAGCCGGGGCTATAGCAATTGGGGAATTCATATCAATTACAAACTACACGGCTTGGAACAGAGTAATAGCAAGGCCTATGCACGAGACATCGTATTGCACTCCTGGAATATGATTGGAAATACTGAGATTTATCCATCAGGTACACCCGAAGGTTGGGGATGTCCTGCGGTTTCCAATAAGCAAATGAAGAATCTGGACGGCCTTTTAAAAAATGTAGATAAACCGGTGCTGCTGTGGATTTACCAGTAGCAACTGATGACACTATAGCAAAGTGAATGTGCATATAGAGGGTGGGAATGTATGCACTTTACCCTCAATATTCTTCAATACCTTCGCGCAGCAGCTTAAAGCAGAGAAAGCAACATGAATGGATTGACGGTGAAACCGATAGCCTGGCTACCTAAAGATGCCAACCCCCTATATATTTTTGGACCATGCAGCGCTGAGACCCCTGAGCAGGTGATGAGTACGGCAAGGCTCATTGCGCCTAAGTTTCCCAATGCCTTATTTAGAGCGGGCGTGTGGAAACCTCGTACCCGCCCAAATACATTTGAAGGTGCCGGAGAAAAAGCCCTGGAATGGCTCAAGGATGTAAAGCGGGAAACCGGTTTGAAAACTACAACCGAGGTGGCTGATGCCAGCCATGTGGAGGCTTGCTTAAAGAATGATGTGGATGTACTGTGGATTGGTGCCCGCACTGTAGTGAATCCATTTTCGGTACAAGCTATTGCTGATGCACTTAAAGGTGTGGATATTCCCGTAATGGTGAAAAACCCCATGGTACCCGATCTGCAACTTTGGATAGGCGCTCTGGAAAGAATAAACGGTGCCGGTATTCAGCAACTGGCAGCCATCCATCGCGGATTTCACTTTCATAATAGTGCCCCTTACCGCAATAAACCTCTTTGGGAGATTCCCTTGGAATTGATGGGTAAATTTCCGGATTTACCGGTGATTTGTGACGTAAGCCATATTAGCGGATCTCCGGAACTTATACCTCGTGTTGCTCAAAAAGCCATGGACCTCAATATGAATGGCTTGATGATAGAGAGCCACATAAATCCTCAAGTGGCGCTAAGTGATGCCAAACAACAGATAACCCCTGCACAGTTGGAGCAGATTATCTCTAACATTATTGTGCGTACCCCTACGGCAGACAATGAGGAGTTTCTCAATAAAATGGAAATTCTGCGTGATGAAATTGATCATATTGATTTGACCATTTTACGCCAGTATGCTGAGAGAATGCACCTTGCCCGGGAGATTGGCAAGTACAAAAAGGAAAATAACGTTACCATTTTTCAGCGCGACCACTGGGAATATGTACTTAGAAGAAGCCTGGAGGAAGGCTTGCCACTTGGACTTAGCGAAACCTTTTTAAAGGGGGTTTATACTCAGGTGCATGACGAATCCATCCGCAATCAAACGGAAGTGATGAATGATGATTAGGGTTGCAAAACTCTTTTAGAGCCGGCCCCAATAATTTTCAAACCCTCAATTTGCTGAACATAAACCACTACTTTCATTTTAGTAACATCTCCGTTATCAGGTAGTCTTAAAAAAACTTCATCACTTTTTCTAGGAGCATCCAGCGTTTTAAAGGCTCTTACCACATTATTGTGTTTTAGCAATTTACCGCGGTTTTCACCCCTCAGCACTTGCTGGCTGAGGCCATCCTCGGTAAGGGCAAAGTTTACCCTTGTATTTCTGGCTGAGGCGGAAAGCCGATACTTGAATTGGCAATAATTTCCTTCCACAGCAACTTCGGAAATAGAAACTGTGGTAGACATGGGTTCGGCCCGGGCACTTGTGATGGCTTTATCAGCTTCTTCCTGATCAGAACCCACAAAGGAGTAGGTTCCATTCACAATCATTTGAGGGGTAAATACTTTCTTGATGTTGAATTTTTTGGCGTAAGTCCGTTGGCGGTCGGTGTGTGTTTGGTGGCTGTAGGGGTCGCTCCACCCTAGCCTATCCCAGTAATGAACGTGAAAGGAAAGGGCAATGATGTTGTCGCTTTTCCCTGCATACTCACTTAAAAGATTATCAGCCGGAGGGCAGCCGGAGCAGCCTTCGGAGGTGAAGAGCTCAATAACCACAGGCTGAATCTCATTATTTTGGGGAGATAAATCCTTAAAGCCTTGGAGAGCACTTAGGCTCATTATTAGCAGTAGATGTGCTGAAATCAGATATTTCATAATCTAAATCAAAGAGAGTACATGGCCTGATATTTATATCTGGTTCAGGAATGTATTGTGGATTAAAAAAGCCCTGATCTCGGTATAATTGAAATCAGGGCTTAAAATTTTTCATCCATCCTAAAAAATGGAAAGGATGTGTTAAGCGAGGTGCATTCCTACGGGTAGCATTTTTCTTCTTTTCATATTCTTCTTAAAGTGATCCTTTACAAATTTTGTCATAGGAACTACACGCATCCCTGTTTCATCGATCATGTCCAGGGTTTTTTCAAGCATTTCGGTGGCTTTGCCCGATTCTTCAAAGGCTTTAGGGAAATTTACTTTCGTTAAAAAGTATTTCTTTTCTTGAATTTGATATTCGATTACAGCCAGCATTTCATCTTCACGCACCTCAAAGTGCCTCATCTCAGTGTTGTCAATAACTTCCATTTTCTTTTGCTAATTCAAGGGGATTAGGGTAACTAAGCATCAAAAATACGAAATATGCGCTTATTTTTAGTGGAGAGTTTATGTTCCGATAGCATAAAACCCTTATTTTACGCGGCCTTTTTAGTGGGAAATGCCATATTGTAAACCCCTAATTGTTATGTGTTTCAAGGGTTTATCCTACGGGATAATTACTGTAAGACAATGGGCACAAATATCCACTTTCAGGTAATCGGTATCTTTTTGTAGTTCTCCGTCAATCTGAAAGCTAACCTTTCGGTTTATTTTCATTTCCATCTCCCGGGCTTGAAATACTTCAAGGTGTTTAGAGTCGGAATCCACAAAATCAAAAAACTGTCCAGCAATGCCAGCGAGGTTTACCTCGTTCAGTACGCACACTTCAAAAAGGCCGTCATCAATTTTACCGATATTATTAAGCAGTGCACCAGTTCCATATCGGGATGCATTGGCAAAGGCTACCATGTATCCCTGTCTCACCACCTTTTCGCCATCCAGTGTTAATTCTACTTCAAAGGGGTGCTTGTTCATGAGTTCGGCAATCACACCTTTGGCATACCCCAAGAAGCCACGGTGTTCAGTTTCTTCAAACTGTTTTACCAAATTGGCATTTAGCCCCACATCACTAATGTGCATGGCCAACTGCCTGTTGTTAAACAGCAGCATGTCAATATTCCTGGTTTTTCCACGCCCTATAACCTCTAGCGCTTCATCAATGTTGGCCGGTATTTTCAGTTCTGTACTCATTCCATTGGCTGAGCCAGCAGGAATAACACCCAGCGCTATGTCTGTATCCTTTACCAGGCCGGCACAGAGCAGTAATGTTCCATCGCCACCAACAGCCACCAGTTTTTGAGGTTCGAAGGTTTTTATGAGCTTTTTTATTTTTTTCTCATCATCTTTTCCCGAAGTTTCTAATATTTCCAAATTATGCTCCGAACTTTGCGCCCAGATTTCTATTCTTTTTATAATAGAAGTTTTATCCCGGCCCCCCGAAATGGGGTTTACAACGAAAAGAGTTTTTACGCTCATAATAGCAACTTGATAAATTTTTTCAGCCGCAAATTTAGATGATTTCAAAACCGCCCCAATGGGCAGATTATAAAGATGCACCAATTACCGGATCATGGGTAAAGCGCTGGCTGAAAAGCCGGTTTCGCTATGTGGATTACCCCTTTCTGCTTGCTTACCGCGGATATGGAAATTCCGGGAAATTCATCCTTCAGGGGCATGTTTTTCGAGGGATGGCACTAGCGCGACCCCGAAGAAGATATTCAGCCTGGAAAAATTTTATCGGGCTTATAAAGATGTTTCTTATCCGCACAGTGCCGGAGGCTACAGTACAGCTAAATATGGATGGTGTATTGCACAAAGCCCACACTGATAAACGAGGGTTTTTTGAATTTGAAATTTCAGGGCATGGCTTAGGAGAAGGCTGGCATCAGTTTGAGCTGATGTTGCTTGATGAGATTGTGGAAGGGCAGGAGACCGTAAGCCTGGAGGCGGAGGTGATGATACAGGACAATTTTGAGTATGGCCTGATCTCCGATATTGATGATACCTTCTTGGTATCACACGTTACCAAGGTGTTTAGGAAGCTGTATGTGCTGCTTACCAAAAATTCTGAAAGCCGTAAACCTTTTAAGGGCGTGGTAAACTTTTACAGCCTTTTGGCGAAGGGCGTGGCGCCAAAGCCAAATCCCTTTTTTTATGTGAGCAGCAGTGAGTGGAATCTATACGATTTCCTCATAAGATTTATGCGTTTCCACAATTTACCCAAGGGGGTGTTGCAACTCAAGGAAATAAAGCATCACTGGCGCGATTTTTTTAAGGCCGGAAGTTTTAGGAATCATGACCACAAACGACAGAAGATTGAACGTATTCTTAAAATGTATCCCAACAATCAGTTTATACTGTTGGGAGATAACGGCCAGCACGATCCTTACATCTACCTGAAACTTGCACAAGATTACCCAACGCAGGTAAAAGCTATTTATATACGGGCTGTAAAACGCTCTCATCGCGATGAGGTAAATCGCGAACTTGCCAAAATAAAGGATCAGGCCATACCCAGCCTACAGTTTAAAAGAAGTGCAGAGGCGCTTGAGCACGCGAGGAGGGAGGGGTTTATTGGGTGAGGAGGTTTTCACTAATGGTTTTAATGAACGCAGGGCGGCTTCTTCCTTGATTTTGTAAAGAAACGAAATGTTACTCTATCCACCGTAAAGCTCCAACCGGAGCGGGATTAAAGCCGACTTACGTTTATTTGTTATTGGGCACTGTTTTTCTTTCAATTATTTCTCCTTGTCCGTTGTAGTTGATTTTCTCGATTAGAACGTTGTTTTCATCATAGATGTATTCTGTTCGGGTGAATCCTTCATGAAGTTTTCTATCCCTATTTAAGTAGATGATCTCTTTTTCATTTTCTTGTTCATCATATCTAACTTGCATCACAGGAGGATATGCACTTGGTTTGACATACTCCTTATTTTCATCAAATGCTCTTTTTTCGATCACCCGTCCTTTGACGTCATAGTCTATTTCCCGAATGGCCAAGTATTCAAAAAATGGTGCAATATTGCCCTTTTCATCAAATCCAACGATCCTAATTAATTGATTGTTGCCATTGTAATAGAATTTCTTAATAACCGCTCCAAAAAAGTCGTCAGCTAGTATGACAGTATCAAGCCTTCCGTTCTTGTCATATATTGAGTCTTGTTCTTTTTTTGCAGACGAAGGCGGTTTTCCTGCAACTAAGTCTTTTAATAGGATGGCAGTTGTGGAGTCTATTTCAACAGTCTTTGTCACTTGTTTTCCTTCAATTGTTGAAGTCACTTGAAAGTTTTCGGTTGTTTCAGTTTTCCTTTCCTGACAAATTCCTGGTAAATGACACAGTAGAATTAAAAATGAGCAATAAAGTATTTTCATGAAATATAGTCGTTTTAAATAGTGACCAACGCTTGGCTAAACGCCATTGTGTTTAGCTACGCTATAATTTGGGTTGGATTAGGGTTTTGCATTATATAGAATTCACAGTAGTTCCGGTTACCTACATTTTGCTCAGAGTCTAAATCTAAAGTATTTCCCTTTATATCAGATGCAAGAGAGAAAGCCAGTTTTAACGGTAAGGTTTAATCAGTTTTCAATTCCAACTGCTCGTATCGCGTTTCCAATACTTTAACATAAGCTTCTTTCATAGCAGCGGACAAAAAGGAAAGCTTGATCCATTCTATTGCTTTGGGCTTGTTTTTTAGCATTCGCTTGTACACTCCTTGGATTTGTTTGTCTGTTAGTCCCAATCCATTTCCAAATTCATCAAAATGCTCTCGTTTTAGTTTTTTCTTTTTCCCTTGTAGGGTGAGGGCAAGTTCCTCCGTGTCTTCAGGAAATACAATGGCTACATTCAATAAATCATAAGCAGGGGCTAGCATCCAGCCACTAGGGCCTTCTATCATTGAAAAATTCTTGAGATGCATATCATTATTACCCGTTAAAAAACTAAACACGGCCAGTTCAAAGTAGAAGAGCTTATCAAGCAGGGTGTTGTATGAATATGCATGAAGTGCCTTGCCCACCTTCTCCATAGAGCTTTTGTATTTATCAAATGCCTCCGTAATTTGAAACATATCCAGCATGTGAATTTTTTCGCCATTAGGCGTACGATCCAATCTTTTTGTGATATAGGATAACTCTCCGGACTGCAGCCGGATTAAGCTCGATGGAACAATTCGGATACCAAAAGCCTCAGCAATCCGCATGGTTACATGCTCATTTTGTGGCATTTCCGGAAAGCGGTCAGATGGTGGCTTAAAGATATATTGGCCACTAATAGCACCAACCACCGTTAATCGCGCTTGGTTATTCTGCTGCGCTTCAACTACCACTGACATGGATAGCTTGGGCTGTACACCCGGCACGGCAACACTTTGCTCCACCACATTTTTGGCCAGATCAGCCATTTGACTCAACGAATAGGGAATCTTTGGAGGTGTAGATGTACCGAAAAAAGCGAGACTACACTTTTCGTGAAAATCCACCTCACCATTTAATGGTTGATAGCAGTATAGACATTTATTCTCCATCAGTTGTGATTAAGGGATGTACACTTACGGCTCCTATACAATTTTGGCAACACGCCAATAGGAGACCCATACGGTCAGTACGGTTTATCTTCCAGCTTTTTGAGGCAATATCCAATAGCCATCCTTCAGGAATCAATCCTTCAAAAAATGGAAAAAGCTGTTTGTCTGTATAAGGCTCTTCCCTTACAGGCATTGTAAATGATATAAACTCCTTTGGATGGTTCCTTACATACTCACCTTCGTATTGAAATACAAACTCTCCATCATCGGTTTCAGTAATAATTCCGGCCAGATGGTCTTTGTAAAATACCTTGCCCTGTCTCATTCAACTAGTTCTTTGATATTTACCGGAGCCAATTTATGGCCAAACATGCACAGTACCAGGTTGACCTTATCCATATTGAGGTTGGTTTTGCCCTGCTCAATTTTACGAACTACTGTAAGGGCCACACCAGCGCGCTCGGCAAACTCTTCCTGAGTGAGGTGCACTTCTTTTCTCCGTTGCTTTACAAAATCTGCTAAATCCTTCATTATATGCTTTTGAATATAATTTAGAGTAAATCTAGTTAATTATATGTAATTAGATATAATTTAGGTTCAAAGTGTGAATTATATGCTTTTAGATATAAAAAGAGCGCTGAAAGCTAAGCAGAAATTATTTCTTCCGGGCAATCTCCCTCATAATCATCTCCGCATGCACTCGTGAGTTTTCAATAAACCATTTGGCGGTTTCCAAGCCACCCACAATTACCCCGGCCAGGTATAGTCCGGGTACATTGCTTTCCATGGTTTTAGGGTTGTAAATGGGTTTCATGGCATCATCTTTTTGAAGTTCCACGCCACAGTTCTCCAAAAAACTGAAGTTGGGCTGGTAGCCAGTCATGGCCAGTACAAAGTCGTTGGGGATGGTGATGCGCTTTCCATCTTGCTCAAGCGTAAGGCTGTCTTCAGTTATTTCGGTTACCCGTGAATTGAAATATGCCTTGATAGAGCCTTCTTCAATACGATTTTCAATATCGGGGCGCACCCAATATTTTACGCGGCTGGCAATTTCGCTACCCCGGTGTATTAAAGTTACCTCGGCTCCCTTGCGCCAACATTCCAGGGCTACATCCACAGCAGAGTTTTGGGCACCAATCACGGCTACCTTCTGGCGGAAGTAAGGGTGGGCATCATTGTAATAGTGTTTTACTTTAGGCAGGTCTTCGCCCGGCACATTCAGTTTATTGGCCAGATCATAAAATCCACTGCTAATAACCACGTTTTGGCATTGGTAGGTGGCTTTAGAGGTTTTCACCTCAAAATAATTGTCCACTTTATTAATTTCCAATATTTCCTCGTAAAAGTTGATGTCCAGTTCAAACTTCATGGCTACCCTGCGGTAATACTCCAAAGCCTCCTGCCGGGTAGGCTTATGGTTGTGCGATACAAAGGGTACTCCGCCAATTTCCAGCTTGTCAGAAGTGGAGAAGAAGGTCATTTTATCAGGATAATGATAAAGGGAATTTACCAAAACACCTTTCTCAATAATCTTATAATCAAGCTTATGCTTGATGGCGTTAATGCCACATGCCAAACCGATTGGGCCGGCACCAATAATTATCACGTCTTTCATGTCCAATTTTACGTAAATACTTTAGTAATTTTCTGCGAAAGTGGTTTTTTTGAAGAGACAATAGATAAAGATTACTTTCGTCTTAACCCAGTTTATGAAACTCAGCGTAATTATACCCACATATCAGGAAGAGGAATCTATCGGAGATTTGGTAGAGCACCTGTTGAATTGTGATAGGCATCAACAGATAGAGGTTTTGGTGTGCGATGGAGGTAGTAAGGATAACACCGTTTTACTTGCCAAAAGAGCAGGAGCCAAAGCGTTTGTTTCCCCGCAAAGGGGTAGGGCCAGTCAGCTTAATTTCGGAGCCGGCATTGCCACCGGGGAGTTGTTTTACTTTCTCCATGCTGATGCCTTTCCACCAAAGTCTTTTGTAAAGGATATTATTTCGGCCATAGAGCTGGGCTATGATTTTGGCAATTTTCGCCAGGATATAAAGTCCAAGAATCGTTTGGTACGGTTTAATAGTTACTTCAGCCGCCTTAATGGTCGCGTGGCCAGCGGTGGTGATCAATCTTTGTTTATTACCCGCGAGCTGTTCTTCAGGCTAAAGGGATATCGCGAGGATTTGCTTTTTATGGAGGATTACGATCTTTTTGATCGTGCACGACTGCTGGGCGAGAACATCAAAATACCCAAGAGCCTCAAAATTGTGGATAGGAAGTATACTCACAACAGTTACCTGAGGGTAAATCTTTCCAACCTCACTATTCTCATGCTTTATCAGCTGGGAGTGCACCCCAATAAGTTGTTTCCTCTGTATAAGTCGTGGATAAATGGACCCCGCTATAAGGGGCTTCCGGAATAGTGCTTCGGGGATCTCTGATTATGCCCTTGCAAAATTTTGTGGTTTTAACGTTTTCAATCTGCTAAGTTTTTACCTTTCGCTCATGAAAAAATTGTGGTCCATCTTGCCGGTTTTATTGGCATTCTCCTGTGCGGAGCAGCCTGCTATAGTAGAGAATGAAGCATTTGGTGAGGCCCAGGGCAGCACTTATAGTGTAAAGTTTATTAGCGATAGCGAGCAGGATTTAAAACCTGCCTTCGATAGTATCTTCAAAGCCTTTGATGCCTCCATGAGTACCTATCAGTCTGACTCGCGAATTTCAGCGGTAAATATTGGAGACACCGCCATACAGGTTGATGAAATGTTTATTGCAGTTTTAAACCGATCGGCCGAAATGGCTGCCGAAACCCAGGGACAGTTTGATGTTACCGTTGGGCCGCTGGTAGACTTATGGGGTTTTGGTAAAAAAACGCACCTTGATATCGATAGTGCCAGAATAGATTCTACAAAACAGTTTGTGGGTTATCAAATGATTACCCTCAATAATGAGAAAGTTATGATTCCTAAAGGCTATAGGATAGACTTTAATGGCATAGCACAGGGATATACTGTGGATGTAATAGCTGCTTTTTTGGAAAAAAAAGGAATTGAACGCTACATGGTGGAAGTGGGTGGAGAGCTGCGTGCAAAAGGTTTAAACAAGCTCAATGAACCCTGGAAAATTGGTATTGATAAACCCAGCGAGGAGATAGATCAGGATGACCGTTTTCAGGTTATAGTTGCATTAAAGGATAAGGCCTTGGCCACTTCCGGCAATTATCGCAAGTTTTGGGTGGATCAGACTACAGGTATAAAATACGCTCATACCATAGATCCTATTTCCGGCTTTCCGGCCCGCAATCAATTGTTGAGTGCCACACTTATAGCCAACAACTGCATGGATGCCGATGGCTATGCCACAGCATGTATGGTGATGGGCACAGAAAAAGCCCTGAAATTTGTTGAGGCTAAGCCTGATCTGGAGGCTTATCTCATTTATTCTGATGAAAACGGGGACTGGCAGGTTGCCCAAACGAGCGGCTTTACCAGCTACATTGTAAAGTAATTACGCGGCTTCCGGACCGGCTTTTTTATCTTCTGGTTTTTTGCACTGCTCACTAGGTGCGGCACCACAAAATCCACAAGGCTCACCTTCCTTATTTAAGAAAGGGCTGTTGCTGGCACAGGTGCCGGAAAATTCGCCATCTTTTTTGGCCCAGATTTTAATGGCGATCCCTCCAAAGGCCAGGGCTAGAAATACTACTGCTATTAAAAAAACTTGCATATTGATTATATTCTGTTGAGGTTATTCTACCGAACCGATAATGTTTACTTCCGGTCTCAAATCCACCCCAAACATTTGTTTTACTGATTTTTTGATATCCATCGCAAGGTTTACAATTTCCTTGCCAGTGGCAGTTCCATGATTTACTAAAACAAGTGCTTGTTTGTCATGCACTGCCGCGTCACCTCTACGGAAGCCCTTCCAGCCTGCCTTGTCGATCATCCAGCCTGCTGCCAGCTTCACACTATCGCTGGCCGCGGGATATGCCACTATTTCAGGAAATTTCTCCTTAAGCTTATCAAAATGAATTTGAGGTACTACCGGATTTTTGAAGAAGCTACCACTGTTTCCCAATATTTTGGGGTCAGGAAGTTTACTGCTTCTGATATTGCATACAGCCTGCGAAATAGACTGAATACTTCTCTCTAAGCCCAATCTCTCAATTTCGGCTTCAATGGCACCATAGCGGGTATCCAGATTATGATCTGCATTGGTTAGCTCAAAAAATACTCGGGTAATAATGTATGAGCCCTTACCTTTTCTTTTAAAGTAAGAATCACGGTAGCCAAAATTGCACTCCTTTTTAGTGAAGATTTCGAATTCACCGGTAGTGGTATTAAGAGCTTCAAGATGATGAAATGTATCTTTCATCTCCACACCATAGGCTCCAATGTTTTGAATAGGGGCAGAACCTACATTTCCCGGTATGAGTGACAGATTTTCAAGTCCGCCCAGATTTTGCTCCAGTGTCCATAGTACAAACTCATGCCAGTTTTCACCAGCCATTACAGATACCAGGGTTTTATTGCCATCACTTTTCTCTATCCACTTCACGGTAAGGGAAATTTTAAGTACAAGGCCTTCAAAATCATTGGTGAGCAACATATTGCTGCCACCACCAATAATTAGCTTAGGTTGCTTAAAAATATCGTGATGAACGATCCACAACAGGTCATCAACCGTGCGGGCATCAAAAAAGTAACGAGCCTTCGCGTCTACCCCAAAAGTATTAAAGGGTTTTAGCGATTTATTTTCTTCTATTTCTTTGTTTTGCGTCACAGTAATGTTCCTGGGTAAGCTTTAAGGGCGGCTCTGATTATTTCTACGGATTCTTTCAAGTCGCTTTTTTGTAATACATAGGCCAGTCTAACTTGATTTAAACCCATCCCCGGAGTGGCATAAAAGCCTTCAGCCGGAGCTAGCATTACCGTTTTTCCATTCATCTCAAAGGTAGAAAGAAGCCATTGAGCAAAGCGCTCTGCGCTATCTACTGGTAAGGAAGCCATCGCATAAAATGCACCTTTTGGCTTGGGGCAAAATACACCTTCAATGCTATTGAGGCCATCAACCAAAATATCTCTTCGGGCTACATATTCCTCCTTTACTTCTGCAAAATATTCGGGACCTGTAGATAGAGCAGCTTCAGAAGCAATTTGTGCCAGAGTGGGCGGACTTAATCTCGCCTGAGCAAATTTCATGGCGGTGGCCATTACTGCTTTGTTTCTTGAAACCATGCACCCAATACGAGCACCGCACATACTATAGCGCTTGGATACAGAATCAATAACAATGGCATGCTGGTCCAAACCCTCAAGGGTCAATATAGAATGATGTTCTACACCGTCATAGGCAAACTCGCGATAAACCTCGTCTGCTATCAGGTAAATATCATGCTTTAAAGCCAAATCCCGAAGCTGGTTTAGCTCCTCCAGGGTATATAGATAACCTGTGGGGTTTCCGGGATTACAAATCATTATGGCCTTAGTCTTCTCTGTAATAAGATTTTCAAACTCTTCAATATCCGGAAGGGCAAAATCCTCACTAATTCTTGAAGGAACTGGTACTACATGTACTCCGCAAGAAATTCCAAATCCATTATAATTGGCATAAAATGGTTCGGGGATGATGATTTCATCATCAGGATCAGCAATGGAGTTGAGGGTAAACAAAATGGCCTCTGAACCTCCTGTGGTAACAATGAGGTCATCTGCTGTAATGTCAATTCCTACCTTGCTGTAGTATTTAACCAAACCATCTCTATAAGACTGAAAGCCTGCGGAGTGGCTGTATTCAAGTACGGCTAGTTCTGAATTTCTTACCGCATCCATTGCCGCCTTTGGGGTTTTAATATCCGGTTGGCCAATGTTGAGGTGAAATACCTGGCGGCCTTTACTTTTGGCTACTTCGGCAAATGGAACCAGTTTGCGAATTGGAGATTCGGGCATGGTAAGGCCCTTTATAGAAATTGCTGGCATGCTGTTAATGCTTAATTTTTTCTCAAAAAAAAACCCTCCTGACTCAGTCAGGAGGGTGCAAATGTAATTGTTAAAAGTCTTTTATTTAGACTGCTGCATCATGGAAGTTTTTTCCTCTTTTACAGGGGTGGTTGGTACAGGCTGTGGAGCCTTTACAACTCCTTTGATCTTAACCACCTTGCTTGCATTGGAGGCATTGGAAGTAACTGTTACGCTCTTGTTGAATTGACCAACTCTCTGAGTGTCATACTTCACTTTCATTACGCCTTTTTCACCTGGGGCGATTGGTTCTCTTGGCCAGGTAGGTACTGTACAACCACATGATCCTACAGCTCTGGTGATAATAAGAGGTTCTTTACCAGTGTTGGTAAACACGAATTCTCTGGATCCGTCCGAGCCTTTTTCAATTGTTCCATAATCGATCGTTTCCTTTTCAAAGGTGATTTCAGGGGCATTTGGGTTTGATTCCTGCGCGTAGGCAAAAGTCCCTGCTGCGATAAATGTAAGTGCTAACAAAAGCTTTTTCATGGTAATTTTTCTTTTAGATGGACAAATTTAACGTTAAATACTTTTCTAATAAAACTGCTAGTGAGTACACTAAAAATGTGCCAAAAAGGTGAAGCTGTAGAAATTACAATTTTTACCTTTGGCAATTCTATTTTGAATATTCCTGAAAACCCGCCTATAATGAGCATCCCGGCAAATTTTGATTACAACACTAAAGAACGCGAGTGGTACAAATACTGGCTCGAAAATAAGTTCTTTGAATCTACTCCTGATGAGCGAAAGCCATATACCATTGTAATTCCACCCCCCAATGTTACGGGTGTTTTGCACATGGGGCATATGCTAAACAACACTTTGCAGGATGTAATTATCCGCAGGGCACGTATGCAAGGTTACAATGCTTGCTGGGTGCCTGGTACTGATCACGCATCTATTGCTACCGAAGCCAAAGTTGTTGCTAAACTTAAAGAAGACGGTATAGATAAGGCCTCACTTACACGTGACGAATTTTTGGAGCATGCATGGGAGTGGACACACAAGCACGGTGGAATAATACTGGAGCAACTTAAGCGCCTGGGCGCTTCGTGCGACTGGAGCCGTGAAGCTTTTACCATGGATGAGGCCCGCAGCGAGTCTGTGATTAAGGTGTTTATTGATCTTTTTAATAAAGGATTGGTTTATCGCGGCTACCGAATGGTGAACTGGGATCCTCAGGCCAAAACCACATTATCTGACGAAGAAGTAATTCATAAGGATGTAAATGCCAAGTTGTATTACATCAAGTATAAAATTGAAGGTGAAGATGATTTTTTAACCATCGCCACCACCCGCCCCGAAACTATTTTTGGAGATACTGCCATTTGTATCAATCCGGAGGATGAGCGCCATCAGCACCTAAAAGGCAAACGGGCCATTGTGCCTATTGCCAATCGCAGTATTCCAATAATCGAGGATGACTATGTGAGTCTGGAGTTTGGAACGGGCTGCCTAAAGGTAACCCCGGCTCATGATGTAAACGATAAGGCTATTGGCGATCGTCATAACCTCGAAGTGATTGATGCACTTAATGCGGATGGAACCCTGAACAGTTTTGGGCTTCATTATAATGGTAAGGACAGATTTGTGGTGAGGAAGGAAATCTCTAAGGAATTGGAAGATTTAGGCCAACTGCAGAAAGTAGAGGATTATGCCACTTCCGTGGGAACCAGCGAACGCACAGGGGCAGTTATTGAGCCGCGCCTGTCTGATCAGTGGTTTTTAAAGATGAAGGATATTGCCGAACCCGCACTTACCAATGTGATGAATGACGAGGTACAGCTTATCCCTGAAAAGTTTAAGAATACCTACCGCCATTGGATGGAGAATGTACATGACTGGAACATTTCTCGTCAGCTTTGGTGGGGGCACCAAATTCCAGCCTACTACTATGATGATGGTAAGGATGATTTTGTAGTGGCTGAAACCGCGGAAGAAGCGGCCAAATTGGCTTCGGAGAAATCAGGTAGGGCCATTTCTGCAAATGACCTTACTCAGGATAAGGATGTATTGGACACCTGGTTCAGCAGCTGGCTATGGCCCATTTCGGTATTTGATGGCATCCGTAATCCGGATAACGAAGAGATTAATTATTACTACCCCACTCAGGATTTGATTACCGCTCCGGAGATTCTCTTCTTTTGGGTGGCACGTATGATTATTGCCGGTTACGAATACCGCAAGGAGAAGCCCTTTAGCACAGTTTACCTTACGGGAATTGTTCGCGATAAGCAGGGCAGGAAGATGTCTAAATCCTTAGGTAACTCACCCGACCCTATTGGGCTGATGGAAAAGTACAGTACCGATGGGGTAAGGGTAGGGATGTTGCTTACTTCACCCGCAGGTAACGACTTGCCATTTGATGAGGATTTGTGTTCACAGGGAAGAAACTTCTCCAACAAAATATGGAATGCCCTGCGCCTTGTAAAAGGATTGGAAGTAGAAGAAAAAGCTCAGGATGAGGCCGCAGCTTCGGCCATTAACTGGTTTGAACACAAAAAGCGCGAAACCCTTCATTCTTTGGAGGATTCTTTTTCAAAGTATCGTATTTCAGAGGCACTAATGACTTCCTACAAATTTGTGTGGGATGATTTCTGTAGTTGGTATCTGGAGGCTGTAAAGCCAGCCTTTGGTGAGGCAATTGATCGAAAGACCTATGAGCAAACCGTAGCCTATTTTGAGCAGATTGCTATAATTCTCCACCCTTTCATGCCATTTATCACTGAGGAAATCTGGCATCAGTTGGGTGATAGAAAAGAAGGAGAGACTCTTTGTTTACAAAGCTGGCCGGAAATTAAGGAGGCTGACAAATCCATTCTTGCCGACTTTGATCAGGCAGCGGCTGTGGTAAATGGGGTGCGTAATATCAGAACTTCTAAAAACATCTCTTATAAGGATCAGTTGGAGCTTATAGCCACATCTACAGATGCGATTCCAAAGGCCTTTGAAACCTTGATTTCGAAGATGTGTAACCTTTCTGAAATAATTATTGGAGGAAATGGAAATGCAGATGGCGCCAACTTCACTTTCCTTGCTGGTAATTATGAAATGATTATTCCTGCCGGAGAAAATATTGACGTTGAAGCTGAATTGGATAAACTCCGTAAGGATTTGGAATACCAACAGGGCTTTTTGAAATCGGTACAAAAGAAGCTCTCCAACGAGCGTTTTGTGGCTGGTGCACCTGATGCCGTTGTAAATGCTGAAAAGCAAAAGCAGGCTGATGCAGAGGCTAAGATTAAGGCTTTGGAGGAGAGACTCGCGGCTTTGAGTTAAACGGTGTTATTTAAATAATTAAAAGAGGCTTCGGCCTCTTTTTTTGTTGATGTCAACCCTAATTATTTTAATAGCGAAACCTTTCTCCCTTCCCCGTTTACACTTACCACCACAAAAGCCGACTTTACATCTGATACATCCAAAGAAAGTTCGTTGTTGAAATTGGAGATTTTAGCCTGCCCTTTATAAAGTTCCTTACCGGCAGCATCCACCATACGTATATCATAGTGCTTTGCATCCGTATCCTTAAACCTGATTTTTATTTCATTACCGGCAGGGTTTGGGTAAATTTCAATAGAACCTTTCTTGTCATTAATCTCCTGTAAACCTACCTTTTCTGCAGTATTGGCAAGAACATAATCTCCTGCTTTCAAATTATTTATATCTATTAAAGCCACACTGCCTACTTGGTTTTTTGTTTGATCGGGATATAATGTCCACTCTTTGGTAGCGTCTTCCCTGTAAAGGATTACCAAACTATCGGAATTTACAGATATAAGTTCTTCATCAAGATTGAAATTACCTCCTCTCACCGTAATGTTTCCGGTCAAATTTGCATTGTTGAGGTCCGTTCCTTGCACGGTCCAATAGTGTTGTGGAGACAGTCTGTAGTCTTTGCCAGTTGGTATTTTGCCGCCCGGCCCGGCCCAATGATGCATCACAATTAACTTAGCAGAGTCAGTAAGGGTGTTTGCCGTAATTTTCATTTTAGACATACGGGCATTGTAAACACCTGTTTTATTGATACTATGCTCATCATAAGTATTTCCGCTAAGCAGTTTGCCATTGTAGCTGGCTAGTGCATAAGCAGGTGTAAATGGCAGGTTTTGAAAACTTGCTGTGGCAAATGCACCGTTCATCACCACCTTGCGGGAGGTGGTATCACCCGCTTCACTGAAAAATGTTACAAATACCGGTATGTTATTAAATAAGGCCGGAGCTTTTCTGGTTCTCTGCCTAAGCTTAATATCAGCTTTATTGGACAAAGCAGGAGCATAGAGGCTATCTACCGAAAACTGTGGAAAACCAGGATTGAATACCCAGCCATCAAAGAAGTCATTGAGGGGCACAGCTGTAATTTGGCTTAACTGATCTCTAAACTGATTACTGCTAAGATTACCGTATTTATTGTTTTGAAGTAGGGCAGTTAGTCCGCCAAAGAATAATGAATCACCAAGGTAGGCGCGCAGGTTGTGGCCAACCATGGCTCCTTTTTGATAAACATGGGTGCCGTATACATACTCATGCGTAAGGCCCTGTATAGCCTTAAATCCATCGTCATTTACATGAGCATTGTTGAGCACCACATTGGCATTATCCAATACCACATCTATGTAGTGCTCGCGTCCATAAACGGATTCGGTATAAAGATGACTACTGAATTCTGCCATACCTTCGTTAATCCACATATCGGCATCCGTTTCGCAGGTTACTAAATTTCCCCACCAATGGTGGGCCAGCTCATGGGCGATAATATCTTCTCCGCTAAGGTTACCATTAACCAAACTTGTAGGTAGATGGATGCTAGTGGCGTGCTCCATGGCTCCGCGAGGGGTGGCGCAATAACCTACCTTTTGCCAATGGTATGGTCCAAAGGAACTTTCAAAAGCGGTGAAAGTGGGTTTAATGTTAAAAAAGGAATTCACCATTTTAAGTGAATCTGCAGGTTTGGCCATCAACATGATAGGCATGTTGCCATTAATTCCCATTACATTATCCCTAATCTCCGCATAGTTGCTTATAGCTACACTTGCAAGGTAGGTAGGGATGGGGTCCGTCATGTTCCAATGGGTAAGGATAGTATCTCCGCTAATCACGGTTTCAGAAATCCTGAGTCCGTTGGCATAAGGCTTCAGTGGCTTTACGGTGGCAAAGTGAAAGTCGTAAGTAGACTTCTCCACAAAATTATCGAAGCATGGAAACCACGCCCGGCCAAAGGTGTGTGGATTGGCGGCAAAACCTACACCCAGATTGTAATAATAGCCACCTGATTGGTTCCAGCCTCCAAAGCCGCTACCGTCATCGATAGGGGTTCCGTGGTAGTAAACCTTTAGCAGAACGGTATCGGTGGTGTTTAGGCTTCCCGCGAAAGCGGCACGTATAATAGTGTCATTATAGGTATAATTGAGGGAAACTCCGTTTTGCAGAATAGAATCTACCTGCAACTCCAGTAAATCTAAACTTATGCCTGAAATATTATTGAGCTTTGGCGTAAAGGTGATATCACAATGTCCCGCAATTTTCTTTTGGGTGATTTCCGTAAAATCCAAATGCAGGTCATAATGCAGGATGTCGATAGTATCACTCTTGGCGCGGTTGTCAAGCGAAATAATATGGCCATTTGCTCCGTGGGCATGTGCTTCAGATTTTACTTCCTGACAATTGAATTGTGCGGAGAGTTGGAGGGACAGTATGGAAAAAACAAGAGGTAAGAGTTTTTTTAACATTTAAAGGTGGCTTATTCCGATTTATATTTTGCTGGTGTAACTGATATTGACGTTAGCAAAGTACTATCCTTGTCAAAGTATGTATAAATCATTGTGACTTTATTGTCACGATAAATTTTGAGAGCAGGGTTATCTCGTACACCTGCTATGAGCGTGGGTTCAATGTTTTTGATAAAGATCCCGATATCAAGATCGCTTTTGGAAATACCCTTCAGTGTATAGTAATACTGGAACTTTGTTGGGCCAGACACTGAAGCACTGTCCAATTGGGTAAGATCATCCACCATCATGGGGCACATTTGATTAACTTGAATTGCGGCTTTCTTCATTTCCTCCTCAAAGCTCGGTTGAGCTCTTATTGCTGTTGGTATTGTAAAAATCAACAACGTAATTATTGTAAGAGTTTTTAGATAGTTTTTCATAAAAATTTGTTTCATAAAAATTTAAGAATTCCCCCTCTGCCTTACCACCTCATAAAGTAAAGCCCCTGCCGCCACCGAAACATTCAGCGAACCAATTTTACCTTTCATGGGAAGCTTAACGGAAGCTGTACACATTTCCAGGTAAGCAGGTGAAACACCATCTTCCTCTGATCCCATTATAATACATGCGGGGCCGGAAAGATCAGTGTCATAAAGCAAAGTGTCTGTTTTTTCGGTACAGGCAATCATCTTAAGGCCACTGTTTTTAAGGAAGGTGATAGTCTCTTTTAATTTCTCCTCGCGGCAAACGGCAATATGATTCAGTGCTCCTGCTGAGGTTTTAAGGGCATCAAAGTTTACGGGAGCGCTACCACGTGTAGGAACAACCACAGCATGAACTCCGGTGCACTCTGCCGTACGACAAATGGCGCCAAAGTTTCGTACATCAGTCACTCTATCCAACATCAGTATTAGTGGGTCCTCCCCATTTTCAAAACAGCGGGTAACAATTTCTTCTATATTGGAGAAGGTAACAGAAGATGTAAAAGCAATTACACCCTGATGGTTTTTTCGCGTAATGCGATTAAGCTTTTCAATAGGTACGTGTTTGTAGGGAGTTTTGTGCTTCAGGATTACCGGCCATAACTCCTGAAAAGTCTGGCTTTTCAGTCCTTTTTGAATTAATATGGTATCAATTTCCTTTCCGGCTTCTATAGCCTCCAATACGGGTCTAGTACCAATAAGGAGGTCCTTGCCTGTATTGGCCTTGCTGTTGTTCATCCTGTTCTCTTTTTATGTCTTTTGAATTGTAAATGTGGCCATTACGCCAGGCTTCTATGGCTTGTCCCCAGCCATAGCGATAGCTATTCAGTCGCTCCATGGCGAAGTCGTTATCCGAAAATGGGTTGTTCACTTTGGTGAAAGTGAAGTAATAGGAGAGGGATGAATTTTCATCACCATAAATCCAGTTTTCGCCTTCGGTGGAGCGGTAAACCCTATTGGGTGGACCATAGATAACGTAGATTATTCCGCGGTCGGTTTTCCAGCCTTCGAGGTAACTGCTGAAAAACATATTGGCCTCCTGCACCCTGGTGTAATAGGCCTCCAGTAGTATTTTAGAGCGTTCTGCACTTCCGCTTCTCTTTAGCCAAAAATCATCAACCAGCTTTTTTAATTCCGCGGGATTATCAAAGGCAGCGCTAATCTCGTCATACTCGCGTCTGGTGGTTAGGTACCTTAAAGGAGGGCCAAGATGTGCGCGCTTCGCAACAAAGGGGAACTGATCGTAAAAAGAGTATACGGAATATCCTTCCCATTGTGTAGTGTCTGCTCTAAAATGGTAAAATCCATTTGCATGGAGTTTTATAGGGGCATTGGCATCTACCATAAAGGTGGAATCCGGCTTCAGGTCAAAAGATTCCTCTCCGCTAGAAGAATAGGGAGGAAGTGCCACAGGGAAGTTTCGATTGTAGTAGCTTACATATAGTTGATCAACTTTTTTCGGACTGTACTCTATGAGAAAGGGAACATTTGTGGGGACATGATTCTTGAAAATAGGATTGCCCGATGTATCAGTCATAAAGAAATAGCCTGTCACCAAATCCGAGCTTTTGTCAATGCGTATAAAGTTGTCAAACTCCACCTGACGGTTTTTGTCGGTCATGATGAGTCTTAATACATACTTCAGGTCTTCTGTTTTAAACGAAGTGTTCAAATCAAAATAACCGGTTATGGCCTTTACAGGAGGAGTTGTTGCCTGGTCTTTGATAACAACCATGCCGCTGTCTAGCTGAGTGGTAATTTCAAAGCTTGGAGCCAAACTAAAGCCAATGGTAAAATTGGCTTTGTAAACAGTTTCTTCGGGCTCACGCATGTAAAGCAGATCAGCACTGTTTATGCGGTAATAAACGCGAGTTTGATCCTTTGAGATGTGATGCACAACAAATTCGGGCCGTGGAGCAAGGTCTTTGGTATTGTAAACATAACCTACATCGCTGGCCTGAAAGCCTGTTTTAGAGGTACATCCTGTAAACAGTAGAACGACTAAAACCCCCGGGAAGGTAAAGTTTAATAATATATGTTGTAAAGCTTTCTTCATGTACCAAAACACGGATTAATTATAAGTAGCCGCTGTTTTAATTGAAGCAAAATTAACCAATTTTGGTGTCGGCATTTTTCCTAATTGCTTTAGGCAAAACGGAGGCCCCTGGCGAATAGTGTAATGGCTTTGATCTAAAACCTGTTGGTGTAACCAAAGTGGATTTTGGATGTTCTCAAGTCAAATGGGTTTTGGTCATCTTTTCCCAAAGCATAAAAGAGAGAAAAGATGCCTGCACCTGTCTGGAAGTTTATACCAGCTCCAATTCCTGTAAAGAAGGTGGATGAAAACTGTTCTCCTGCGTTGTTCTCCACATAGGCTAAATCGGAAAATAAAGTAAGATAATCATAGGTGCCGATCATGTAGCGGTATTCAATTGTGCCTATGCCATAGCTGGAAGCGTAAATGCTCTGTTCATTAAAACCCCTCATGGTTTTGAGCCCACCAATACGGTACAATTCATTGGTAAAAAGCTGTCCGCCAAAAAGGGCTTCGCTTTTTAAACCCAGCTTTAGGATATGCCTCGGAAATAAAGTGATCCATTGATCAGCAAACACTTGCCAGCCATATTGATCCTGATTGGAGTTTTCACTTCTTCGTTTTCCGGTAAGACCATAGCCGATAATTTTAAAGCCTTTTGTGGGTACAATTACCCGATTCGTTTTTTTTAACTCTAAACCCAGCTTGTAGGTGGTTGTGTTAAATGATTTATAGGAAGTAAGGCTTTCGCTGTTTAGCAGCACGTTGGATGACCGATAGCTTAAACCGCCACTTAAAAAGCTTCCGCTTTCCAGCAGATATTTAAGAAGGCCTTGAGCATCGGAGTTTACAAAGGTGCTGTCTTGCCTGAAAATAGCCAGATTGCCCTGTAGCCAAACAGGGGTTTTAAACAAATAGGGGATTTCAAAATCGAGATTAAATGCTTGTACGCTTTCATCGGGCCTGCGCCAACGGATACTAATATCTTCACCTTTTTTAAAGAGATGAAGCAGTCGTAATTGTATGTCTCCATTAAAAACGGCCTTGCCATTCTCCTGAGTGTTCAGCCCAATTACCCCATCAATCTGATTGCTCTTTACTTCTTCAAGGTATAAGTACAAAACTGTTTTTGATTTTGTGAACGCTACAGCGGGAGGTCGCGTCATGCGCAGATATTCTATCTGGTCTGAATAAATTAGTATGTCTTTGAGATACCTTTCCTGATAAAGCATTCCCTTTTTGTATTTAAGATCATACTTCAAAACATTTTTTGAAAATTTATCAAAACCTTTAATTACCAGGCTGTCAATGGTTACCATGGGCCCCGGCTCAATTTTTAGGGTGAGGTTAAGCGAGTCATTAATCAAATCATACTCGATGGGTTTAAGTGTGGCAAAGGGGTGTCCATGATTTTCGAGATAATCGAGATAGTGATTTATAGTTTTTCTAAAATTCGCACTGTCAAGAATTCCACTTACAGCTTTCAAATTATCTGATAATGGTAAGGCAAAGTCCTGGGGGAGAATAAGGTTCATCTTTCCTGAAAATAACTGGGGACCTGGGTTCAGCGTGAGTACAGTAATAGAATCCCCCGTAGAAAGATTGGCCTCCGAAAGAAGGTGGGCCTTGGAAAACAGTAAAACCTTGATGCCCGTGATTCTGTTTTGAATATCAGCAGAATCTTTAACAGCACCTTCAAATTTTTGGATTTGCTGTTTTAGAGTTGGTGTAGGTTCAGATTGAAACTCAATAGACAGGTAAGCTTGCCCCTGGCTGAGTAGAGCAAAGGTGAGAAAGGTAAATACAAAATGGATTTTTTTTAAAGCTCCCAATCTACGGGTGTCAAATTGTTTTTTTTCAAAATCTCATTTGCTCTTGAAAAAGGACGGCTACCAAAAAAACCGTTTCTCGCAGCAAAGGGTGATGGATGAACGGATTCTATGATATGATGTTTTTCGATATCTATTAAATGTTTTTTCCCTCGCGCAAAATTGCCCCAAAGAATAAAAACCAAATTGCTTTTTTGGTCAGACAATGTTTTAATTGCGGCATCCGTGAATATTTCCCAACCCTGATTTCTGTGTGATCCGGGTTGACCGGCCCTTACCGTGAGTACGGCATTCAGCATCAGCACCCCGTTTTCGGCCCATTTTGTTAAATCCCCATGTTCACTGGGTTTTACTCCTAAGTCGCTTTCCAGCTCTTTATAAATATTCTTTAGTGATGGTGGAACCCTGACGTCTCTGCCTACCGAAAAGCTTAATCCATTGGCCTGTCCGTTGCCATGGTAGGGATCCTGACCAATAATGACAACCTTTACTTTATCAAATGGGGTGGCGTCAAAAGCAGTAAATATTTTGCTACCCGGGGGGTAAATGGTGTAGTTTGAATTTTCGCTTTTCAGAAAATTTTTCAGTTTGCAGAAGTAGTCTTTTTGAAATTCTCCAGACAACGCTTTAAGCCAGGAGGGGTCTATTTTAGGCGAGGTACTACTCATCAAAGAATAAATTACTTTATTTATGGTTTAATAACTGTAAGTGATTACCGCAAATGGTCAATGGCAAATTAAGTAACTTTGCTGTTCATTGGTCAGAAACAACTAATTTTTAAGAATGAAAAAAGTAATCGTAATCTTAGCGCTTGGCGTTATCGGAGTATTGGCTCAATCGTGTGGTGCTGGAGAAAAGTGTCCTGCATATTCACAAAATGATGTAGAACAGGGGGATCAAAGAAGCTGATGGACTTTATTGAACTTAGGGAGCAAACTCAACTCAACGATATAATTGAAGATTCAAACAGCCTCCCTATGGGGGCTTTAATCTTTAAACACAGCACCAGATGTTCTATAAGTCGCATGGTGCTGGATAGGTTTAAAAGAGAATGGAACTTGCCTGCTGAAGAAATGTCTGTTTATTATCTGGACCTGATTAATTACAGATCCCTTTCTAATGATGTTAGTGAAAAGTTTGAGGTTGTGCATGAATCTCCTCAAATATTACTGATAAAGAATGGTAAGAGCGTTTACAATGCATCGCACAATATGATTTCACCTCGGTTAATACAACAGGAAGCACTGAATGATTAAAAAAGTACTCATATATGTATTGGTGTTGGCACCTATGCTTGTTCTTGCTCAGCTGGAAACTTCAGCCGACTGGAAAAGGCAGATATATGATAGGGAGTACACATTCGGTATAGTGGGCCACACTATGGGCTATGGTTTGGATTTCAGGTATCTCAAATTTAAAGACGCCTTTAATAAAAAAGGATTTGAACTTGAACTTACCAAGATTAGGCATCCCAAGGAAAACACACGGCCGGCTGAGAGATCTTTGAGTAACGCAAAGGGATATGTGTTTGACCGTGAAAATTCCTTTTTTACGCTTCGGGCAGGTTATATGTACGAGAAAATTCTGTTTGATAAAACAGATCAGGGCACTGTTGCCATATCGTATGTTCTCACAGGAGGAATTTCTTTGGGGCTGCTAAAGCCCGTGTACATTGAGCTTAAGGAGGATGAAAGATCAACTTTTAGCCCAATTAAAGTGGAACGATACAACCATCAGAAACATTTGGGGTCTACAATATTGGGAGAAGCAAGTTTTTTTAATGGAATAGGTGAAACCAAGCTTCATCCCGGGGTATATGTTAAGGCCGGAACAATCTTTAATTACCAGTTATTGGAAAAGAAGGTTACCTCTTTGGAAGCGGGTATTGTTTATGACCTATTTTATAAGGAGGTTCCAATTTTTTATGAAGATCCTAATGGTGAGGATGTAAATCTTCAGGGCTTTTTTCAAATGTATCTAGCCTTCAATTTTGGCTATAGAAAAAACTAGAATGAGTAAAATAGCGGAAGCTACATTAGATAAAACAAAAATTACTAAGCCAAAATGGCTTAGAGTAAAATTACCAACAGGGGATAAGTACAAGAACGTACGCAAGCTGGTGGATAATTATGGCCTCAACACTATTTGCCAAAGCGGAAATTGCCCGAATATGGGTGAATGTTGGGGAGCGGGCACTGCAACCTTCATGATTTTGGGAAATATCTGTACCCGAAGTTGTGGCTTTTGTTCAGTAAAAACCGGAAGGCCTGATCAGGTTGATTGGGATGAGCCCGAAAGAGTGGCACGTTCGGTTAAGCTTATGGATGTGAAACATTGTGTGCTTACATCTGTTGATCGGGACGATTTGAGAGATGGAGGTTCTATAATATGGAAGGAAACGGTTAATGCCGTTAGAAGGATGAGCCCCGGAACCACCATGGAAACATTGATTCCGGATTTTAGAGGTGAGACGATAAACATCGATAGAATAGTGGAGGCAGCCCCCGAAATTGTGAGCCATAATATTGAAACTGTAAGGCGACTTACCCGTAAGGTTAGGATTCAGGCACAGTACGATAGAAGTATGAAAGTGCTCAGCTACCTCAAGGAGAAAGGGCTTCCCCGCACAAAAAGTGGCATAATGCTTGGACTGGGGGAGTTAGAAGAAGAGGTGGTTGACACATTGAAGGATTTGCGTAAGGCGAATGTGGATATTGTAACCATCGGTCAATATTTGCAACCCACAACAAGTCATCTGCCCGTACAAGAGTTTGTGTCTCCTGAGCAATTTGAGAGATTTAAAACCATCGGTTTGGAGATGGGATTCAGATATGTTGAAAGCGGCCCATTGGTTAGATCTTCCTACCATGCGGAACGTCATATGTTTTAAGAGGAAGTAAAGTATTTGTAAATTATATTTGCGGAAATTCAATAACACTAGAATTATATTGATATGAAAAGAGGAGTACTATTTAGCTCTGTAATCGGACTGTCGCTGGTTCTTGGTTCGCTGGCTATTTTTAATGTAAATAATAGCAAGGAGTATTATCAACCAAGAAGTCATGCGGAGGCTAAAGAAGGTTTTCAGGGCAGTGCAGAGTGGCTTCACAGACTGAGAGCTAACCAGGTTACTGGTGAAATTGCCACTGCTGATGTTTTGGCGGCAAGGGAAGAAATGAGTGTGTTGAATGCTAAATCAAAGAAATCCACACTTGCATTACAATGGGCTGAATTGGGGCCAGACAATATCGGAGGTCGTACCAGAGGGTTTTTGATCTCCAAAAAAACACCAGGATTGTTTTTTGCAGCCAGTGTTAGTGGTGGGTTATTCAGATCTACGAACTCAGGAAATAGCTGGCAGGCTGTAAACGACTTTCAGGATAACCTTGCGGTTACCTGTATAGCTGAATCTTCAAATGGTGATATTTACTATGGTACAGGAGAAGGAATGTATTATTCTGCTTCCGGTAGAAAGAGTGAAGGTATTACAGGTGGGGGTGTTTTTAAATCTACAGATGGTGGACTCACCTTTGAACTGTTGCCAAGTACAAAGCCATTGACCGTTTCAGGTGAGTGGGGGCAGGTGGGTAAAATTGAAGTTGATCCTAATAATCCTCAGAAAATTTACGCAGCAACCAATCGTGGGCTTAGAGTTTCCACTGATGGTGGTGCTAATTGGACTAACCCATTGGCTCCTTCAATAACCCAGGTTTCTGACATGACAATATCACCGTCAGGCCATGTGTGGTTGAGAGCAGTTGGTGTGATAAGCAAATCCACTGATGGAAATACATTTACCGAGGTTTCGTCAACCAACCCTGGACCTACAGATCTTCCCAGAAATAATAACGGTAGGTCGAGAATCGCAGTTTCTCCTCAGGACGATAATTATGTTTATGTAGTAATGACTTCGGGAGGAGATTTTAGCAGGGCATATCGCACCACGGATGGTGGTACTACCTGGACTGAGATTGGAGCACAAAATAGCTTCCTCAACCCACACAGCGGACAGGGGAATTATAACAATGCCTTAACTGTGGATCCTAAGGATAAAGATCGGATTCTTGTAGGTGGTGTTATCCTATGGGAGTGGAGTCTTTCCAATGGCTGGCAACAGATTGCCTCCAACAGTCGCTTCTTGCAATTACAATCTCTTTATGTGCATTCTGATGTTCATAATATTGTTTTTCACCCAACTGATAAGAACAAAATTTATGTGTGCTCTGATGGTGGTGTAACAAGATCTGTAGACAATGGCCTTTCTTGGGTGCCTATTGTAAAGAATTATGGAACTATACAGTTTTATGACATTGGTGTAGGTGGTGATGGTTCCGTTATTGGAGGAACACAGGATAATAGTAATATTCTGATTAACCCAAATGCGCATCTTCTTGCCAAAACAGGTGTTACTCTTAATTCAGGAGATGGAGGTTATGCTGATATCTCAAAATTGAATCCAGCGGTAATATTCCTTGAATCTCAGTATGGTAATGCCCTTCGCTCGGTAGATAATGGTGGTTCGTTCTCAAATTTCTTTGATTTGGATAGAATGGCTCCTATTTCAACTAATCAACCCGGAGATAACGGTTTTGCCGACTTTGTCGCTCCATTTGAATTGTATGAAAATGTTTTTGACTTTAAAAGTATCGATCAGATAAGGTTTGGTGCAGACAGTGTTTCCTCAAGCCTGGGGCTTGGAGCTGGAAAAGTGAAGTTTGAAGGGCAGTTTACAAGACCACAAGCCAGCGCTGAATTTTTAATTGATGGTGTTACTATAAAAGCAGGACCTCAAAAAGCCACTACTGATGCCAATGGAGATTTTGTAGGATCAGATGTTGCTTCAGGAAGTTTTGATCCCTTAACAGGAGCTTATAGCGTTACATTTAATCAAGCTGTTTTGGGCTTTGAGGTTATAGGTAAGGCAGCAGTGAAATATGACGCTGGCGATACAGTTGTGGTGAAGAGTTTAACAAATGATATTCCTCTTACCCGTGTACTTCCAAATGCACTTGCTCCGAATCAGTCTATCAGCTTTCAGGATCCAATCCAATCGGCATTTTTCATGGGCCTTACGGGTAGAAATGTGAGTAGTGGAAATAATCAGGGAGGTATCTGGATGTCAAGAAATGCCATCAGCGATATATCGGTTACTCCAACCTGGTATCACATAGGAAATGTGAATAGCAATGAAACCCCTACATGTATGGCTGTATCAAGTGATGGTGACGTATTGTATGTAGGAACTAATCAGGGAAGAGTTTATAGATTCTCCAATATCAGTAATGCTCGTGATTCTGCAAGTACGGATATTGATGATTTCTATACTGGTTCAACTATAAGCAGACCAAACACTTCTGTAATTCAAAGAACATTGATTGGTGGAACACTGGCATCAACAGGAAGAACGGTTACCGAAATCAACTTTGATCCAAGAGATAAGGATAAGCTAATTGTAACTTTAGGAAACTACGGAAACACTAACTACGTTTATTATACATCTAACGCTACAGCGGCTAATCCAATATTCAAATCAGTACAAGGTAATCTACCCGAATTCCCGGTTTATACAGGTATTTTTAATGCCATGGGCCCTGCAGGTCAGGTGATTTTAGGTACTGAATACGGAACATGGATAACGGATGACATTACAGCAACTCCTGTTGAATGGACTCAGGAAATCACAGGTTTTGCCAATGTGCCAGTTTTTGACCTTGTTCAAAAACTTACTGTTCGCAGAGACTTACAGCTTTTTGAAAACAGGGAAGGTGAGATTTATGCAGGAACACATGGTAGAGGTATTTTCAGAACTATGGATACCCAAACTATTGGCCTTAATGAAAATACAGTTTCAGAAAAGGTAGAGGATAAAACAGTGTTGAAGCTGTATCCAAATCCATCTACAAGCCAGGTATTTGTTCCATTAAACCTTGCATCCAGATCAGATGTTGTAATTACTGTTCGTGATATCAACGGTAAGTTGGTACGCAACGTTAAATTGAACAAAGTTTCTCAGGGTGTGGAAAATGTTGAATTGAACATTAGCAACCTTCCTACAGGAACATATATTGTTACTCTTATTAAGGGTTCTGAGGTTATCAGCGGTAAGTTGGTGAAACAATAGATCCAAATAAATATTTTACGAAAGCCCCCTTGGCCCAGCCAACGGGGGCTTTTTTTTGGGGGTAGGTCTCAACGTTTATACGGAAGTACTGGTTTTACCAATGTTATGCTGTAAAAAGCTTAGAATTCTGTATTCTTGTAAGTACCGATTAACTATTTCTGATGTCAATAAAGCCGTTTTTCATAATTGCTACAGCAATTGCACATTCACCTAATCTGGAGGCCAATATTCACGAGTCAATCCGGCTCAAAAATGCCCTGGCTGAAAAGCTGCTATTGATTCATGTTGGGGTAAAAACTTCCGAGGATGAGGAGAAGTTTTCTTCCATGATAAAGGGCGCTGGTGGAGTAAGGGAAGAGGTTGAGGTTATTTGGCGGGAAGGAGATCCTGTGGATGTTATACTCGAAATTGCGGAGGAAAGAAAGGTAGAGTTGATAATAGCCGGGGCTCTGCCAAGAGAAGGGCTTCTCAGGTATTATATGGGATCCATTGCCAGACGACTGGTGCGAGCTCCGAAATGCAACAGTTCGATTTTATTAATGACCAACCCCAGTAAGATGAAAAGAGCGTGCGGAAGAATTGTTGTGAATGGATTGGATCATCCCAAAACATTTGAAACAATTAAAAAAGCCGTTGAGGTAGCCGGTTGTTTCAATGCACGTGAGTTGGTAGTGATAGAGGAAGTTGAACCTTCAAAAATCGGAGCCAGGGCAGAAGACGATAAAAGTCTGGCAGAGGTTAATGAAGCAAAAAAACGTATAGGTGATAGGGAAAATAAAAGAATCAACGCTATCTTAAAACAAGTTGGGGTTAATCCTGATTTAAGGATTTCCCAAAAATGCATTTTTGGCAAGCCCGGATATGTTATTGGTCACTATGCAGAAACCTATTGTGCTGACCTCTTAATAATGAACTCGCCAGACACCAAATTAGGGTTTTTGGATCGGGTATTTACCCACCATCTGGAGTATATATTATCAGAATTGCCCTGCGATCTGCTGATTGTAAATAGCAAAAGCAACCGCTGATTTGAAGTTTGACCTAAAGGAAATATCCAAAAATATCTTTCCGGGATTTGTGGTGTCGCTTGTGGCACTCCCATTGGGGTTGGGCCTGGCATTGGCAGCCGGAGTCCCTCCAATTGCCGGTGTTACTGCTGCCATAGTAGGTGGAATTGTGGTTTCTATTTTTGGGGGCTCTCACGTTACCGTTACCGGGCCTGGTAATGCCTTGGCTGTAGCTACTTTGTCGGCAGTGCTCACTTTGGGTGGCGGTGATTTACAGGCCGGTTATTTATTTGCCCTTGGGGCAATTGTATGTTCTGGTGTATTGGTGTACTTACTGGGATTGTTTCGTTTTGGTGCCTTAAGCAACCTTTTTCCAACGGCAGCTGTGCAGGGCATGTTGGCCGCCATTGGCATTATTATAATGGCTGGTCAACTACATGTTATGCTGGGTGAAGCCAGTCCCGAAGCCAATTCTACCGTTGAGCTTTTGGCATCCATTCCTGATACCTTAGCCAATATGGTTTCAGGGGAAATAGCTCCCTTGTCCTACATTATTGGGCTCTTTTCGCTCATGATTATGATTTTGTATGCCTTGGTGAGAAACAGGTTTTTGCACCTTATCCCGGCACCAATGTGGATTGTGCTTATTGGAATAGGTATTTCATATTTCTCACAAAATAATCCACACCTCCTTACTCCGCTGCCACCTGATCATTTAGTGATTATTCCCGAAAACATATTAGAGGGAATGAGTTTTCCTGACTTTGGGAAAATCGACAACTTAGACTTTTGGACAGCCACATTATCACTAACACTTATTGCCAGTATAGAATCGCTGTTAAGCATAAAGGCGGTGGATAAATTAGATCCTGAGAACAGGAGGTCTAATGCCAATAAGGATATGCGTGCTTTGGGTATTGCTACAGTTGCTTCAGGGCTGTTGGGAGGGCTAAATGTGGTTACCGTTATCGCCCGTAGTTCTGTGAATGTCAACAATGGAGCACGTAACAGATGGAGTAATTTGTTTCATGCCCTGTTTTTGCTGCTATTCATTTTGGTATTTACCCCGGCATTAAAGCATATACCCATGCCTGCCTTAGCGGCCATTTTGGTTTACACCGGATATAAACTTGCAGCTCCATCAAATTTTGTAAAAGTTGCCAAAGTGGGGTGGGAGCAATTATTGATCTTTATCATAACCATGTTAACCACCATTTCTACAAACCTTATTATAGGTATTTGTGTAGGAATGGCCATTACTTTGCTCCTTCAACTGAGGGCTATTAGTCGTATTAAGTTATTTGCCCGATATCTGTTTAAGCCCAATACTATCCTTTATCAGGAAAGTGCTGGTCAATATTTACTTAGTGTAAAGGCCTTTAGCAATTTTATCAATTTTTTGGGATTAAAAAATAAACTTGATTCCATCCCCACTGAGGCAAAGGTGATTGTTGACTTTAGTTTGGCTAAATATATAGATCATTCGGTGCTGGAGCAGCTCAACGAATACTACGATTCCTTTAGAGTGGCAGGAGGCGATTTGGAAATTATTGGCCTGGATGATTTGGGGAGCTATACCTCGCACCCGCTGGCCCCGCGAATGACTTCAGCTTCGGGAGTTAAGTCAAAATCAAAATTATCAAGACGGCAAAAGGCTATAAGGCTGTTTTCTAAAAAACTTGGATGGCACTATAGGGAAGAACCGGCATTTGTAGGAGGAGATTATCAGCGCTTCGAATACTTTTCCAATCACAGAATTGACAGCAGCCGGAACAGAGTAAGCGGATTGGTAAATGATGTACAGGTTCAAATGGCAGATTTGGATTATCACGAAGGTGAATTTATCGTACGGGAGAATGTACATAGTACCATGGTGGTGCTGAAATTACCCTACCCCATACCTAAGTTTGTGCTTGATAAGGAAAATTTACTTGATAAGGTGGCTCACCTTGCAGGTTTTAAAGACATCAACTTTGCCAAATATCCCGATTTTTCGAATAGTTTTAGATTAAAAGGAAATGATAAAGCAGCTGTTGTTCGGTTTTTTGATGAAAAATTAATCGATTTTTTGCAAGCCAATAAGGCCTATCATATAGAGTCTAACGGGCAGGCACTGCTTATTTTTGAAAAGGAGAGGCTAAGTGTTTTAACCGAAATAAAACAATTGGTTAGTTTCGCAAGTAGATTGGCAGCCCTGTTGAGTACACAAAGTTCAAAATGATGTTAAGACTAAAACTACCCACCGACCCACGTTGGGCGAATATTGCTGAAAAGAACCTTGAAGAAATTTTAACCGATCATGCCTTTTGCGAGCAAAAGGCTGCATCAACGGCAATTTCACTATTAATAACCTATCCGGAGTTATCCGACCTTGTAACCGAAATGGCAGCGCTTGCGCGTGAGGAAATGAGCCATTTTGAAATGGTGCACACACATTTGCTAAAACGTGGATATGTTTTAGGTAGGGAGAGAAAGGACGAATACGTGGGCTTGGTGATGAAGTTTTTTCCATCCACTCCAGATCGAAATCTGAGATTGATTCATCGACTTCTTGTGGCGGCTTTAATTGAAGCCCGCAGTTGTGAAAGATTTAAGCTCCTGTCAGAAAAAATATCTGATCAGGAACTGGCCAAATTCTATGCGCGCCTTATGGAAAGCGAAGCCAATCATTATACCTTGTTTATTTCTCTTGCCCGAAAATATGGCGACAGAAAACAAGTGGATGAACTTTGGGAGGGACTGTTGGATTATGAGGCTTCTATTTTAAAAGACTTCGGAAATAAGGAACTAATCCACGGTTAAGAATGCCAAAGTTCGATTCTACCATGGATTTGTATCGCCAGATGGCGGCCAATATTCCGGATTGTTCAATCTATATCTTTGATGAAAATTATGAATATCTGCTTGCCGAAGGGGAAGAGATAGCCAAAAACGGCTTCAGTTCTGAAATGCTGGTAGGGTCCAACTTTTTTGAAGTATGGCCGCAGGAGGTAACCATGGAACTGGCAGTATACTATCAGGATACCCTCAAGGGGAAACGTCAGAAACTGGAGAAACAATCAGAAACCGGCTATTTTATACAGCACTTTATTCCTATTGCAGATGCAAAGGGAAACATACTGGCGGGGATGGTCGTTTCTCAAAATATTTCAGTCCTTACAGAAACACGTCAGAAACTTACCGATACAAGCCGAGAGCTTCGTACCAAAGATCAGTTGATTGAAGCTGTTATTAACACTTTGGCTGAGGGCATTATTGTTTCTGACAGAACGGGAAAGGTGCTTCTCACAAATCCCGCTACCGAAAAGATGCTGGGTGTGGATGTAAGTACCGAAGATATTAGTGATATAGGCAATCAGCTGATCATTAAAACTTCAGAAACAGGACGTGAACTTACAAACCACGAGATGCCATTGGCCATTGCCCTCCATGGAGGAATGCTCAACGGCTACGTTACTTACGTGGAAAATCGCAAAAGCAGAAGGCAGCTCTATGTAGAAAATAATTCCCGTCCAATATTAAATGAAGAGGGAGAGGTAGAGGCAGCACTTCTGGTAATGCGCAATATTTCGTTGCGAAAGGAACTTGAAGACCTGGTGGACGAGAACATCAATACCCTGAAGGAAAAGAACGAAAGACTGGAGGGCTTGCTTTATGAAATAGCAAAGGGAATGCGCGGCCCGGTTGCCAATATTGATATTTTACTGTCTTTGATAAAAAGAGCTGATGGGGAGGAGGAACGCGAGTTGTACTTATCAAAAATGACTGACACGAGCCGTGTTCTCGAAAAATCAGTTACTGCTTTAAGTACCGCGATAATGGCCTTCATTTCAGTAAAGCAAGACTGGATACAAAACAGTTTTAATGAAATCCTGGATGAATTCAGGATGGAATATAAAAAAGAATTGGAGGAAGTAGACCTGATTATACGCACCGATTTCACAAAGGCAGAAGGAGTGATTTTCCCTCCAAATGTTTTAAAGGGAGTGATCTTTAACCTATTAAGCAATCTGCTTCAGTTTAGTGCAAGAGGTGAAAAGTCAAAAATATTCCTGGTAAGTATGGCTCGAAGTGGTAAAACCACTATAAAATTAGATTGTGACATCAAGAACCTTAATCTCAAACGTATTTTTGCAGCCGGCCCGGAGGCATTCGGGAAGAAGTCTGATTTTGGGCTGATGGGGCTTTTCATAGCAAAGAATCACATTGAATCTTTGGGAGGGCGGATTGTAGTAGATGGAGAAAAGTCGTTAACGCTGTTGTTTTAGATATTAAGTATGGAACCAATTAATCTCATATATGTCATTGATGACGATAAAATTTATCGTTATACCATCGAAACCTATATAGCGCTGTTGAAATTGGCGACTACCATCAAAACCTTTGCCGATGGTGAAGAAGCAATAGAGAGTATAAAACAGAACCTTTCCTCACCCGATAATCTTCCTGATGTGATTTTGTTGGATGTGAATATGCCAATTATGGATGGTTGGGATTTTGTTGAGGAGTTTGAAGCCCTGAATAATATCCCCAAGGAAATAACCCTATACATGGTTAGCTCATCAATTGATGAACGAGACAGGGAACGTGCACAGAAAAATAGCCAGATAACAGATTACATAATTAAACCAATTACTGAAGAACAATTGGTAAAGTTGATTAGATCAAAACAATAATTGCAATTATTAGGTATGAAAAATATCAAGTTAAACGATACACACGAAAAGCTAGGAGCCAAGATGGTTCCATTTGCAGGGTATAATATGCCTCTGCAGTATGAAGGTTTAAATGCTGAGCACCTTCATGTAAGAAGTAAGGTGGGAATGTTTGATGTAAGCCATATGGGCGAATTCATGGTTTCAGGTGAAGGTGCTGAGGACTTTCTTCAGCAAATGACCAGCAATGATGTGTCAAAACTTGAAGATGGAAAAGTTCAGTACAGTTGCCTGCCAAACAATACCGGTGGCATTGTAGATGATCTGTTGGTATATCGTATGAGTGCCAATAATTATATGTTGGTGGTAAATGCCTCTAATATTGAAAAGGATTGGAATTGGTTATCTGCCAAGTGTCCTGCCGGTGTTGTGATGACTGATGAGTCGGACAACTACTCTCTTTTTGCGGTGCAGGGGCCGGATGCCTCAAAGGCTTTGCAGTCACTTACCTCTATCGACTTGCCAGCCATGACCTACTACACCTTTGAGGTGGGTACATTTGCCGGTGTGGATAACGTTATTGTTTCTGCTACAGGCTATACTGGTTCCGGAGGTTTTGAAATTTATGTAAAAAATGATGACGCCCAGAAGGTTTGGGACGAGATAATGGAAGCCGGAGCGGCACATGATCTAAAACCAATAGGACTTGCAGCCAGAGACACTTTGAGACTGGAAAAAGGATTTTGCCTTTATGGGAACGATATTGACGATACTACATCTCCTCTGGAGGCCGGCCTGGGCTGGATTACAAAATTCACTAAGGATTTTACTAACTCCGAAGCCTTAAAGGCGCAAAAGGAAAATGGTGTAACTCGTAAATTAGTTGGTTTTGAAATGATTGACAGAGGTATTCCCCGCCATGGATACATCCTGAAAAACGAAAAAGGAGAAGAAATAGGGGTTGTTACCTCTGGTACTCAATCTCCAAGTTTGGGTAAGGCCATCGGAATGGGATATGTAAGCATGGGCAACAATACAGTTGGTAGTGAGATATTTGTGGACATCCGCAACAAGATGGTGAAAGCTGAGGTTGTGAAGATTCCTTTTGTTCGTTAACTAACTTTAACAGCAGTTTATAGACGATTTCAAAATAAGAGCAGGTAGGGTAGTATCTTTGCACAACTAAATACTATTTCTAACCCTGCTTTTATGTTTCAAGGATTATTTTCTATCAAAGGCCTGTGCCTAAGTGTACTGGCCTTTATTTCTTTTAATGCTACTGCCCAGGTTTTTGATGTGCCAGCCACGGGAAGTGATACATCAACCTCCTGTTTTGGATTGCTTAGAGATCCTGGAGGCAACGCAAATTATTCGGGCTATCAAAATGGTTACTTCGTAATAGACCCTCCCGGCAATGGGCCGGTTTCCGTACTTTTTTCATCGTTTAATACTCAGTCATTCAGTGATTATGTGAGTATATACGATGGACCAGGTCTTACGGGAACCCTCTTAGGCACTTACAGTGGTGCTACTTTGCCAGCAGGAGGATTGGCCATTACGTCAACTTCCGGTGCTATCACCGTTAAATTTCAATCTAACTGCTGTACCCATTATTCAGGTTTTGTAATGTCATGGACGGCATCATCAACACCTCCTGTGGCCTCATTTGCGGTAAACACTTCGCCTGCCTACAATACACCTGTACAGTTTATAAATACCAGCATTAATGGCGGTACTTATTTGTGGGAATTTGGTGACGGGCAAACATCCACCCTTATCAATCCAGTGCATAATTATACTATTGCAGGCCCCAAGCAAGCAAGGTTGATTGTTTCAAACTGCGGAGGTTCTGACACTTCTTTATACACAACCATTAACGTACAAGCGGCACCTATAGGAGCTATATCAACAGATACAGTGAAAATGACACTGCCATGTGGAACAACCGGATCCACCTCCTTTACCGTTTCAAATTCAGGGGCAGGAATTTTAAATTATGGATTACAATTAACCCAGAAATCTACAAATTCAACGTTTAGAGAAGATTTTGAAGGCTCTGGTCTTGGAGCGTTTACTAATTTAAATACCACTTCTACTACCGCAACAATTCAGTCTACTGGCGCTCCTCAGGGTAGTAAATACCTTTCGGTAGTTGGTTCGGGGTTTATCGATCAGGGATTAAGAGCAACCATGTCCTCAAGTCAGCCAGAGTATATTGCTTATCGCATTAAGGATAACTCTTATACTTCATACCATGGATATGTTCGCTTTATAGAACGTTCACCTGCGGCAAGAGATATGTTTTACAGTGTTTTTAGATACAACGACATACGCTTGTACTATAAGGATGTAAATAATTATAATACTTACTACTTGCACCCGAGGGTTCAGGGTACGTGGTATAATATTGAGTTGAAAAATATAGATTGGACCACCCAGAGCTATGACATATACATTGATGGCGTGGCAGTGGTTACAGGTGCTAGATTTTTAGACAATACCATTACGGGCATAAATGAAGTGGATGTTCATCATTCCAGTTTTGCGGATGTGGATATTGATGATTTCAGAATGGATGCCAATGATCTATTGAGCTTAATTACCTATAACCCTAAGAGCGGGACATTATCAAACGGTAATAGCAATGTGATTTTTATTAATGCATCTGCGGCTAATCTCAATGCCGGGGTATATTGGTTGCAGTTTGTGATTTCCTCTAATGATACAGCTTTGGATGGACTTATCGTTCCACTGAGGTTGGAAGTAACCGGAACTGCCATACTCTCTCAAAGTGCAAATTGCATTAATTTCGGAACCACCTTTACCGGGTTTCAGTCACAGGATTCAGTTCTTTTAAGTAACTCAGGTTGTGATACGCTGGATTTTAATGCAATTAGCAGTTCCCATGCAGACATTACAACTTCACCGTCCTCCATGCAGTTGGCTCCTGGAGATAGTACATATATCTACGTTTCACTAAATTCCAGTTCTCCTCAAACGTACACAGATACGATTTATCTGAATGGTCCCGATACTAATGCTACTATTTGCATAAATGCAGTTTCAGTTGGGGCACCAGTTGTTAGTACAGATTCTACAGGATACAATATTTACTATACAGGATGTGGAGACTCAGTAAGTTTCCCGCTTACAGTTTATAATACAGGCCTCGGTAATTTAAATTGGGCCACCAGCTCATCTGTTAACGCCAACGTGTCTGATGATTTTGAGAATCCTGTTTTCAAAAGTTCACTTTGGGCTTCATGGGGTGTTTCTGCATTTATAGGTTCTAACTGTAGTGTAATAAATGGCTCAGGATCACTTAATTTTTACGGGGCAGGGCAGCGTTATGTTACCACAGTGCCTTTAAATACAACCTCAGGCGGCACCATTGAATTTACATTAAACCAGGGTAGCTGTGAGTATGCCGATGGAGGCGAAGGTATTTATGTAGATTATTCTTTAAACGGAGGTGCAACCTGGTTTAATATCGGTTATTATTATACCACATCAGGTAACTTGTTAGTGAGTGCACCAATTCCTGCTCAGGCTCAGGCCAACAACGTGATTTTTCGTTTGGAGCAAAGGCTACACTCTGGTTCTGGCTTTGATAACTTTGTGGTTGATGATTTTTCAATCAGTTCAAGTATTTCAAATAGTATCGTGTTTAAACCTGATACCGGTAGCATTGCTCCGGGAGATTCTGTTTTAATGACTGGTACGATAGGAATTCAGGGCCTAACCACTGGAACCTATAATCTACAAGGCTATATTGTTTCCAATGATCCTTCCAATCCTATTTATAGCTTTCCGGTAAACCTGTATCTTATAGGAATTCCGGATATTTCGGTTCAATCCAGCTGTTTTGATATGGATACAGTAATGACTGGCGCCAATAGGGTTGATTCGGTGATGGTAATAAATGAAGGTTGTGGGGATCTTGTTATTTCCGGTTTAACTACAGCTACCACTAATTTTACGGTGCAATCTTCTCTGTCAACAATTGCCCCGGGGGATACCTCTTATGTGCAACTTCAGTTTAGTGGATCATCCACTTTGGGAGTTATAAATGACACTTTATCTATTAGCAGTAATGACACCTTGGTAAAACTGTGTTTAAGTGGTTACACCATTGGTGCGCCTGTAGCTATAGTGAGGCCGGATAGTATTTATGCCAGCTTTACTTCCTGTAACGATAGTGTTACCGTGCCCATTACTTTGGTAAACTCTGGTTTAAGTAGTTTATGGTATCAGGTATTGGGGCAGGCCTCATCTACAGTTAATGTGGTGCTTTATCAGCCTTCCTCTAACTTTAATGAATATTCTAAGGTTAAGACTATTGTCAGTCAGATGATGGATGTTAATCTTATTGAAAGTTTTGCCACTTCCTCCTTCGCCATTACCAGCGATCTTGCCACTGCAGATGTAATTATTATTCCCGAGGGAGGTGCATTGCCGGCTGCTGTAATTCCATCGATAAGGAGTTTTGTTTCTGGAGGCGGTACCTGTATACACCTCAGCAACTCGTATTACAACATTAACCAAGTGGGCATATTTACTACTAACGGAGCAACAGGTGCTGGAGGTACCATTAATGTAGTAAATGGGTCGCACCCGATCATGACAAATATTGGTTCCACCTTATCTTACCAAAGTGCCACCACTGAGCTGTCTATTACAAGTGCTCATACTGTATTGGCCTCAAACTTTTTACCTCCCTCCAATTATGCTATGGTAGCCGCTTCCGATTACGGCAATGGCCACGGAGTATTTATTGGTTATGATTATTACAGTTATAATCAGGTTTCTATACAGCTACTTGGTAATGCCATACGTTGGGGTGCTAAAGGTAAAATGCCGGATTACATTTCTGTGAGCCCGGATTCAGGTACTGTAGCCACTTCCGATTCAGTAACCATTAATGTTACATTAAGATCATTAGGGTTGAACAACGGAAGAGATACAACAACTTTGGTTTTCGAAACAAATGATCCTCTAAAACCTACCATTTCTATTCCTGTTGTAATAGATGTAATGGGAACTTCAGAAACCCAGTTGCTATATAGCGGATGTATGGATTTTGACTCTCTGTTGGTTGGAGCCGCCAGGATTGACAGTCTATATATTAGAAATGTAGGATGTGATTCTCTTATTATTACGGGAGCATCAAGCAGTTCCGGTGATTTTACACTTCTGTCATTACCTGCCGCTACAGCACCGGGAGATAGTGTGATTGCCTTTGTGAAATATGTGCCATCTACCATAGGACTCACCAACGACACATTGTTCTTCTTTGGAAATGCAGATACTGTTGGCCTGTGCGTTACAGGTCGTGGTTTGGGAGCGCCTCAAGCAATAGTTACCCCTGATACCTTGAGGATTAATGTTAATAAGTGCGATGGAATAAGCCTTCAGACATTCAGTATACAAAACACAGGGCAAGGAAATATGAGTTACGATGTTCGCCTTTCTGAACAGTATGTTGATACAAGTCGTGCCTTCTTCAACACCTCAGGTGCGGCAACCACTCATAGTTTTGCCAACACACCATCAACCACCGATACGATTTGGTTTATGGTGGCCATAAATGGAGATTTTGACGGCAATGGCGAGGATATATCTGTAATTGTTGAAGGAATAACTATTCAAACCAGCCTTTCAAATAATGTTACTATTGGTATTAATGATAGCTTAAGATTCTTTTATGTTGGGCCAAATATTGCCACCTGGTTAGCCGATAATACCTTAAATGTTACTATCCAAAATACTAGTTCTGTAAATCCAGGTTTTGCAAATGCACTTGATATGCATTTTGTAGAAGTGAGAATGGGCGGTGTTGGGCCCGCATGGTTAACCATGTTATCTCCCAGTACAGGAAGCCTTGCTATTGGTAACACTGTTTCCAAAAGCCTTGCTTTTGATCCGGGTAGCTTGCTTCCGGGAGTTTATACCACTACTATCAATGTTTTAAGTGATGATCCCATAAATCCAATAGTACCATTGTATGTTGAATTTACGGTAGAGGACAAGGCCGAAATAGTTATCTCGGATACATGTCTCATCTTTCCAACAACATTAATAGGTGATACCACTACCACCACCTTTTGGATTTACAATGAAGGTTGTAAAAACCTGAGTATAGGTAGCATAATTTCTCCAAGCAATACTTTTAAAGTGAGTCCAGCCAATGGAAGTGTTTTGGCCGGAGATAGTTTGCTGATTACGGTGAATTTCATACCAAGCTCTATCAATGCTTTCAACTCTAATCTTATTATTAATAATAATGATTCAACCATATTGGTATGCCTTATAGCAAACTCCAATGCATTGCCGGTTGCAGATTTTGCGTATTCTGTTGAGAATGTTTGTAAGGGTGAGTTGCTTTTCAATAATAGCTCTCAATATTCACCAACCGCATTTTATTGGGACTTTGGTGATGGTACTACCTCTACTTTACCAACGGTAACACACTTCTTTCCACAGCCTGGTACCTACAAGGTATTTTTTAGAGCCGTAAACTCTGCAGGTTTTGATACTATTTCTAAGTTGATTACCGTGAGTCCTTTTGTAGGAGATTTTGATTTGACCAATGACACCATGCTGGTTAATACACCTGTTAATTTTTATGACAGCACGGTTGTAGCCAATAAATGGACGTGGACATTTGGTGATGGAAACGGTTCTTCAGTACAAAATCCGGTGCATAGCTATACCGCAGTAGGATCCTATAATGTAGATTTAGTGGCGGAAGATTCCAGAAATTGCCAGCTTACTATTTCTAAAACCATTTACATCGTGGATGGTATTGGCATAAGCGAGTATATGCTGGATGGAATCAACTATAGTGTATTCCCAAATCCTAGTGAAGGACGCATGACCATTGAGGCTATGGGAATTAACTGGAATGGTTATCAGTTTAGGATCGTTGATGGTACCGGACGTATTATTAAGTTAATAGACCCTAGTGGCTTTGACAGAACACAAATGGACCTTACAGGTGTTCGTGCCGGTGTATATCAGTTAATAATCTCCAAGGATGGTGCACTAAAAACCAGAAGAAACCTGATCATTAAGTAACAAGATTCATTTTGAATGAACAAAGGCTGCCGGGAGTTATTCCGGCAGCCTTTTTTTTGGCATTCCCAGATTTTCCGGCAATTTCAGTTAGTTGTTGAAATTGATTAACCTTGTAAATGGATTCTTTCATATCCATCCGCCTATGAAAATACCAAACTTTCTTCTTTTAAAGCCTTTTCTGCTCTTTACAGCATTTTTGTTCTCCGTTCAGGGCTATACACAAACCTTCAGAATGCCAATTGCAGGATCTTCTCTAAGAAATGATTGTAGCGGAACATTAAGAGATCCGGGTGGAGTTTCAAACTACTATTCCAATGTGAATAGTACATTTACTATTGATCCATTGGGAAATGAAAGTGTAGCACTGAACTTCATCATATTCAATACAGAGGCAGGCGTAGATTCAGTTACAATTTATGACGGCACGGGAACCACAGGTGCGATTTTAGGCTCATTTCATGGCACCAACTTACCACTTGGTGGAGCAGCTGTTGTTGCAGGCAGTGGAGCTGTTACCATCGCCTTTAGCTCAAATTGCTGTATTGCCTTTTCAGGATTTGAACTGAACTGGAGTACAATACCCGACACGCTTAATCCGGTTTTTTCCGTTTCAATCACTACTCCTGATTATAATCGAGCGGTGAGTTTTACAAGCCATACTCCATTGGAAGGAAATCATACATGGTTGTTTGGCGATGGAACTACTTCTACACTCTTAAACCCAGTACATTATTATAAAACTTCGGGGCCCATGCAGGCCAGGCTCGTTGTTTCAAATTGTAATAGCACTGATACCTCTCAGCCTACGGTGATAAATGTAAAAGCCCCGCCCAGCGGTCAAATAGCAAGTGATACCATCAACCTTACGGTACCTTGTGGAGGAATGGACTCCTCCTTATTTGTGCTTAGCAACAATGGCGCTGGCGTATTTCATTATAAGATGACGTTGCACCAACCTTTTCGCAATTATCATTATCGGGAAACATTTGAGAGCAACACCCTTGGTAATTTTGTGATACAGGATGCCAGTGTTATTAAAGCTGAGATAAAAACGGAAAAGTCGCCTCAGGGCCGAAAGCACTTAAAGGTAAACTCTAAAAAAAGTGGAGGTATTAATAATGGGCTAAAGGCACAGTTTACTCAAAGCCTGCCATCGGCAATTTCCTATTTCGTTCAAAACCGTCCGTCAAATGTTGATCATGGATTTGTAAGGTTTGGCTCAAGCGCGCCACCATCTTATAGCGAATTGTTTCGCAGTCATTTTAAGCTGGGGCAAATGTATTTAACCTATGGAACGGGGCAGTTCGTTTTTCCTGCAGTTTATGGAGAGTGGTATAAAATTGAGCTTAAGAACATCGATTTTGTGGCAAACCAATATGACATTTATGTTGATGGAATAGAGGTGGTTCATCAAGCCCGCTTTATACACCTGTATATACCTTATATAGATTTGATATTTATACACCATGGAACAGGGCAGGCTGCAGTGGTGGTAGACGATATACAGTTGATAGGCTCTGGCGAAAAGCAAAATGTTACCTTTTTCCCTGATAGTGGCGCTGTGGCCTCCGCAGGGCAGGATAGTATCTGGTTAGTTGGTGATGCCTCTGACCTGTTGGCTGGTACCTACTGGCTGGATTTTAACATATCGTCTAACGATACTTTGATAAACGGTAAAACCATACCAGTAAGATTTACTGTTACCGGTGATCCTACGGTACTGCTTAGCAAAAATTGCGTTAACTATGGTCAAGCTTATACTGGCTACCCTCTTAAAGATTCGGTAAGGCTAGTAAATGAAGGATGTGATACCGCCAACTTTACGTCAATACTTTCCACAAATCCCAACATAACATTTTCTGAAGATAGCCTCAAACTTGCCCCTGGCGATACCTCCTGGCTCTTTGTTTCCTTAAATGCCACAGCCACGGGGGCCTTAGCGGATACCTTGTTTCTTTACAGTTCGGATACTACTATGCAAATTTGCCTGAGTGCAAATGTTGATAACCCGGGACAAGTGTTTTTAGATAGCCTTTCTACAAATATTTATTATTCTGGCTGTGCCGATACACTTCCGTTTTCCATTAAGCTAAATAACCGAGGCACCGGAAACTTGAATTGGTCCACTACTAAAAGTTTTCAGGTTGGCTTTACAGATGATTTTAACGGAGCAGCTATTGATGCCGAGTTGTATGATTCGTGGAATGGTGTTTCGCACAACAATAACTGTGGTAATATTAATGGTGCTCGATCTCTTGTTTTTAGAGGAGATGGTCCCAGATATATAATTACCAAACCTCTAAATACCTATATGGGTGGAACGATCAGCTTTGAATTAACTCATGGCTACTGTGAGCGAAATGAGTATGGCGAAGGACTTAATGTGGAGTATTCGAAGGATGGAGGCGCCACCTGGATAAGATTTGACTATTTGTATCCTTCCTATTTCCCCGTATTTAGCTACTCCCGCCAATTGCCTTTGGAGGCTATGGACACCAGTGTTCAGTTTAGGATTGAACAAAATTCCTTCGGTACTCGGTATCAGGATGTATGGATATTGGATGATCTGAACATAGATTTGAATATAGCCAATAATCTGATGTTGGCCCCCCAAGGTGGATTGTTAGCTGCAGGAGACAGCGTGCTTTTGCAAGGCAGTTTATACGTTGATACCTTTCTTACAGGTATTCATCATATCCCCGTTTTTATACATTCAAATGATCCTGATGATAGTCTTTATTTTTTCACGATAAACTTTCATTTGCAGGGTGCCCCCAAAGCAATAGTACCCAGCTGTATGGTGATGGATACTACAAGGGCAGGAGCTTCTTCTACAGATTCACTTATGATCTTGAATAATGGCTGTGGTGATTTGGTAATATCATCTATCACTACAGCTACTGCCAATTATTTGGTAAATCACACACCAGATACTGTGGCCGTGGGAGATACAGCTTATGTGGGAATCACTTTTGTGGCAAGTGCCATAATTGGCAACACCCAGGATACCCTGGTTATTGCCAGTAATGATACCCTCATTAAAACTTGTTTAAGCGGTTTTTCTGATGGGGCGCCCCAGGCCAGTGTAGCACCCGATTCTATCTATGTGGATCTTCAAAGTTGCAATGATTCTACAACCATAACCCTTACTATCAGTAATAATGCAGGAACGGATGTATTAAATTATGGTGTAGGTGGTAGCACCAATTCTCATCGCATAAGGCTTACAGTACTCAATCGTAGCAGCCCATCTAATTTATATGGTAATACAATGTCTGCGGTAAAGGAAATGGACAACCTGTACATTCATGAAACATCCGTTAATACTTCGGCTTTAATTAAACCAATTTTAGACACTACCGATGTGCTCCTGTTGCCATATATGTCCAGTTACCTTGCATTAAATGGGATTATTGGTGATATTGAAAACTTTGTTCAAAATGGGGGAAGGGTAATAACTTTGTTTACTCACGCATCCAACAGAAGCATTTTGGGAAACCTGGTACCAATTACAGCCATTTTTTCGCTACAGGATTCGGTTACCAACAATGCACCAACACATCCTGTAATGGCAGGTTTACCATCTCGGTTTTTTTATGATAGCTCTGTGCTTGAAGCTACAATGCAGGGGAGTTCTCATCAAGTATTGGCCTATGGTACCGATTCAACTAGAGCATTAGTGTCACTCCACAGTTATGGGAAGGGCGAGGCGCTTTATTTGGGTGATAATTTTTTTAAGCTTAAAAACGAAAACAGGGGCCTTTTACACAATGCCATACAGTACCTCGCTCAAAGGCCACTCGCCAGTTACATTACTATAGATAGCTCCATGGCAACTACGGCTATCGATGATTCTAACCAAGTTCATCTAAAGTTTAAAAATCAAGGTTTGCCTGCGGGGTTGTATAAAACCTTTATTGGAGTTTTTACAAATGACCCTCTTCATCCCAAAATCATTGTACCCGTTACCATGAATGTAGGAGGAGGAGCGCTTGGAGAGCTCATCATGGTGGATTGTATAAAAATGGATTCTGCTTATATAGGTACATCTGTTACTTATGATAGCCTTACTATTAAGAATATAGGATGTGACACTATGCATATAAATGGTGCCGCTGGTAAATCGGGGCAGTTTATAGTTTCAAACTTTCCCACCTCTATAGCTCCATTTGATAGTGTTTTAATGCAGATTACATTCTCACCTTCCACTATCGGGAACAGTACAGATACGATATCTGTATTTGGAAATTTTGACACATTAAATATTTGCATTTCAGGCAAGGGGCTTGGCGTACCATTGCCACAATTTGGCTCTGATACTATCAGGGTCAGTGCCATACGCTGTGATGGTGCCGTTACTCAAAATGTAACTTTACAAAATACAGGGGCCGGAGATTTGGATTATGACCTCTTGTTGGGCCAGGTTTATAATGAGTCAAGTTTAAAAACCTTTACAGCATCTGGTGACACAACCTTTCACCAATTTTTAAACCTCCCCGCTACGGCAGATACACTATGGTTTGATATAGTAATAAACGGAGACTTTTCTACTGTAGCAAAAACATACTCAATGAGGATTGATAATACACCAGTTTCCATTGCTTATGATAACAACAAGCCCCACGGGATCAATGATACCATTAGCTTTTACTACGCAGGCCCGGCTATAAATGGATGGTTAATGGATGGGGTCATAAATGTGGAATTAATCAATTCAAGTGCGGTTCAAGCGGGTTTAAGTGGATCTCAGGATTTTCATTCTGTAGAAATAAGCTTGGGAAGAGCACCAGACTGGGCTTTATTTTCGGGATCATCAAATGGTCTGCTGGCTCCAAGTGGTTCCTCATCTGAAGCAATTACGTTTATTCCCGATTCTTTATCTGGCGGGACATATTCAACTTTCCTGACTGTAAAATCCAATTCAGTACAAACCCCATATCTCACCATTCCTGTTTATTTTACTGTTATTGATGAACCCAATGTTGATGTGCAGGACAGCTGCATGCAGTTCCCGATAACTCTTGTGGGAGATACGGTTTTTCAAAGCTTCTGGATATTTAATAAGGGTTGTAAGTCACTTACAGTATCAAATATTGTAGGAGCCGGGAGCTACTTTTTAGTTGCACCAACAGCAGGAAATGTAGCTTCAAATGACAGCCTCTTAATAGATGTTGGCTTTATCCCCACTTCAATTGGTACTTTCAGTGCAAATTTACTTGTAGCTAATAGTGATTCAAGCGTTGTCTTATGCCTGAACGGAACTTCTCACTCTGCACCCCTGGCCTCGTTTACCTTATCACCACAAGAGCCCTGCTATGGTGAGGTACAGTTTACAGACGGTTCTGTGAACAACCCTCTAAGCTATCATTGGGATTTTGGAGATGGCGATACTTCAAACCTGATATCACCAGTTCATCAATATAAATCAGACGGAATATACAGGGTGTTGCTTAGGGTTTCAAATGCTGCAGGGGTTGATACGATCTCTCAGCCAGTAATTATCAGTTATTTGGAGGCCAGTTTCGGACAAAGTCATGATACGCTGAAAATAAACAGTCAAATGAATTTATACGACAGTACTGGCACGGCCATCAGTTGGAGCTGGGACTTTGGCGATGGAGGAAGTGCTTTTTCGGCAAACCCAGTGCATCAATATGCAGCGCCCGGCCAGTATGAGATACGCCTTATTTCCGGAGATAGCCGCTCATGTGCAGATACGGCCTATAGTGATGTTTATGTATATGATGATGTTGGAATTATTGAAAATACTATAAACGGAGTTCCATTCAGCCTTTATCCAAATCCGGGGCAGGGAAGTTTTTACCTTTCGTCTGCTCATTTAAATTGGGCAGCTTATACAATAAGTATTTACGATGCCACAGGGCGCAAGCTTAAGTCGTTTTCACCTAAAGGTTATGGTACAGTATCCTTCACGCTTAATGGAGCGGCAGGGCTTTATCGCCTATCCATATTTGAAAATGCCGATGTAAAGGCCAGTATGAACTTCATAATGGAATAAACCATATTATTTTGTAAAACAAAAAAATCCCTCCAAGCACTGCCTGGAGGGATTTTTAATTTATAAAACTTTACTACTAATAGTAACGCTTACGTCTTACCTGAGCGATGTATTTGCTAAGGCGGATAACCTGGCGGGTATAGCCATACTCATTATCATACCATACATATAGCACCACGTTTTTGCCATCGGCAGATACTATGGTAGCCTTGCTGTCAAATACTGAAGGACAAGAGTTTCCAACAATATCAGAAGATACAAGCTCATTGCTCATCGAAAAGCGAATTTGCTCCACAAGGTCTCCCTTTAAGGCAGCATTGCGCATTACTTCGTTCAAACCTTCTTTAGAGGTGTTTTTACCTACCTCAAGATTTAAAATAGCCAATGAACCATTAGGTACAGGAACACGGATGGCATTGGAAGTAAGTTTTCCCTCCAATTGAGGAAGAGCCTTAGCAACAGCTTTTCCGGCACCGGTTTCGGTGATTACCATGTTTACAGCGGCAGCTCTACCTCTACGGTATTTACTGTGCATGTTATCCACAAGGTTTTGGTCGTTGGTATAGGCATGTACGGTTTCTATATGTCCTTTTACAACACCAAAATTATCTTCAATAATCTTTAATACAGGAGTAATAGCGTTGGTAGTACAAGATGCAGCAGAGAAAATATCTACAGTTGCCGGATCGTAGTGTTTTTGATTTACACCATGTACGATGTTAGGTACATTTTTGCCAGGAGCTGTAAGAAGAACTTTGGCAACACCCTTGGATTTTAAGTGGCGACCTAGTTGAACATCATCTCTAAAGGCACCGGTATTGTCAATTACCAGGGCATCATTAATACCATAGGCGGTATAGTCTATATCTTCTGGTTGCTTGGCGCTAATGATTTGTACTGTACGTCCGTTTATTATCAGGGCATTATTTTCAAGATCGGCTTCCACAGTTCCGGGAAATGGTCCGTGAACCGAATCTTCGCGAAGGAGAGAAGCTCTTTTTTCAAGAGTTTCAGAAGTTTCTCCGCGCGTAACAATGGCTCTCAGGCGTAGTTGCTCACCTTTACCTTCCTGGCTCATAAGCTCGCGGGCAACAAGACGACCGATACGGCCAAAACCATAAAGTACAACATCCTTAGGTGTGGTACGCTGCATGTTATCAGAACCAATAAGGTCACTGAGCTTAGCTTCAAGAAAAGCTTTTTTACCTGCGTACTTGTCTTTTTCCTGAAGCCACTCACTAGCCAATCGGCCAATGTCAAGGCGGGCAGGTGCAAGATCAAGAAGTACAAGTTCGTTTAAGAGTCCAAGGGTGTCTTCAACAGTGATATTCTGACCTACAAATTTTCGGGCATATTCATGAAGGTTTAATACTTCACTCACACGCTGGTCGATCAACTGATTGCGAAACAAAACGGTTTCGATGCCTTTGTCAAGATACAGGTCACTGATTTTTTTCAAGAAATCAGCGGCAGCTTTTTCTTTCTTAATGCGCTCTGTTACCGAGTTTTGGTAGTCTAATATTTCAGCCATGTTAATTTTGAGAGGTTAAATTTTTAACTGGGCGCAAAGATATTTTATTTGTTAACCTTAACCAATCTCAAACTTCTTTAGTTTTAGAGCTGATCTGTAAAGAGAATTCTTACGTTTTGTACAGGCAAATAAACAAAGGTTTATTTTCTCAAAAAGTTAAAAAAAGAGCGCTTTTGCGGCTTCAGTAAACTGTCTATCATAGCCTTAAGTTCATTGCCTTTTTCACTTTTACTGAACCAGGTTTTTAAGATGTTTTCTCTCAGGGGGCCGTCAAAAATTTTATGATAGTGCACACTTACTATGTCATCCAGCTCTGAAAGATAAGCGGGGTGATTGCTTACTTCCTTTCCCTTTTTTAGAAAATAAACAGGATAGTTGTAAGAGGTGGGAAGGTTGTACACATTTAAAGCCAGCTGGGAAACAGTTGGACCAAGAACAAATTGATCCATATAAAACTCTTCAGTGGGTCTAATGGTAGATGCCATTACCTTTCTAAAGTTGGTTTCCCATTGCTGAAAAAGGCCTGAAGCCCTTTTAGAAATAATTTGACCTGAATTGTAGTATTCAAAAATATCCTGTTGGTCGATTAAGGATTTTACTCTTCGAATGTTTTCAACCCCCAGCATTTCATACAGCGCTTTCCATTGAGGATAGTTTGCCTGCTGCTCATTACTAACTCCAATGCCTTGGCGGCCTACTGCTCTTATTCCCAAATCCTTGTCGGCAGGTAGTTCAAACTTATTAGGTTCATTAATAAAGAGAGTGTCTGAGTCAAGAAATATGAGGTATTCTGCCTTTGAGTTTTGTTCCATATACGAGCAAATCAATGGCTTGTTACCCTGAGGGTAAAATGAGAACTCCTTGTTTAGAATAAGCTCACGGTGTTCTACATTATGTTTTTCGAAAAACTGTAGAGTAGATTTTTTAATTCGATAGCCGTCCCTGACCTGAAAGCTTTTAATTGGTAAATCCTTAAACTTTCCTCCGAACTTTCTTAGGCTGGCCACACATAATTTAGATTGGTTTTCAAGTTGACCACGTTCGGTACAAATAATTATTTCAGCGTTCATGTACTGGCTTTATGTGGTCAAAAATAAGCAAAGCCAGCTTCTAAAAAGAACTGGCTTTGCCTATAAATCTAAATATCAGTGAGATATATCAATACCCAAAAGCAAAATATTTTGATCGTCCTTCGGGTGTGTATCCTTCAATCACCACGGGGTCATTTTTAACCAAGCCTTTCACAGCGGAGGTTACATCATTCTCACTATGTACTTCCTTGCGGTTGATTCGCGTAATTATAAAACCTTCAGGAATTCCCAAATCACTCAGTACTCCCTTGCGTAGATTTTTCACTTCCAGTCCGTAGGCAATGCCCAATCTTGATTTTGACTTGCTGTCTGCCGGCTTGAGATCAGCACCCAGCATAGAGATAAAGGTTGGGGCTTCATTTGGCTTTACAATAGCTGTGGTTCCTTCCATATTCCGCAATTCAACCTTATAGGTTTTTTCTCTACCCTCGCGGTTTACCACTACTTCCACCTTATCACCCGGGCGTTTTCTTCCAATAAGCTCTTGTAGCTCGCTACTTTTGGTAACCTTTCTATCGTCTACAGATATAATTACATCGCCTGTTTTAATACCAGCATCTTCAGCCGCGCCATTTTCGGTAACGCCTCCTACATATACTCCATTAGAAACCTTAATGTCCAGTTTGCTGGCCAGTTGTGGTGTAACGTCAGAAATATTTACTCCAATAAATGCTCTTTGAATAGTGCCGAACTCCAATAAATCGCGAACTACTTTTTGTACAATATTGGATGGAACGGCAAATGAATATCCTTCAAAAGAACCGGTATGCGTAGAGATGGCACTGTTGATACCAATCAATTCACCCTTGGTATTTACCAAGGCCCCACCACTGTTGCCGGGGTTTACCACAGCATCAGTTTGTATAAACGATTCAATGGCAGCACGTTCATTAATGATACCGATGTTACGGCCCTTGGCACTAACAATGCCTGCCGTTACTGTGGAGGTAAGGTTAAATGGATTACCAACTGCCAGCACCCACTCTCCTAAACGTGTTTCATCAGAATTACTGAAAACCAGATAAGGCAACTCAACATCTGTTTTTACCTTAATTAAGGCAATGTCTGTTGTAGGATCGGTGCCAACCACCTCTGCTTCATATTCCGTTTGATCGTTCAGCCTCACCTTTATGGTTTTGGCATTGTCAATCACATGGTTATTAGTAACGATGTAACCATCTTTAGAAATAATTACTCCAGAACCGGATCCCATTTGAACCCGTGGAGCGTATGACCTTGGATTGCTAAAAAAGAAATCCAAAGGACTTTGTGCGGCATAACCGTTAGATTCTACAGCTGTTGTTACGTGTACCACACTATTTACTGTTTTTTCAGCAGCGTAGGTAAAGCTACTCTCTTCTTGGGCCGAAAAGCCAGTATGCATAAAATTGGTGGGAGCAGTTTGTACTATTTGTTCAACCTTTGGTTGCTCAAAAAATATTTTATAGGCTCCTAAAGTAAGAGCTCCGCCTAAAGCTGATACAAGGATTATCTTAGCAATGTTTCTCATTGTGATTAAACGTTTTTAATTTGCAATTCCATTTTTCAATAACTATTCCACAAGTACCATATTGTCAGCCCTCCAAGGCTTTTAACAGCACTTTAACGATTTAGGTTTATAAATGAAAGTTCAATTTTACAAATATCAAGGTACTGGAAATGATTTTATCATGATTGATAATCGTGATGAAAAATTTTCAGGTTTAACATCAGCGCAAATCCAGAAAATTTGTCAGCGTAGGTTTGGCGTTGGGGCCGATGGCCTTATCCTTTTGGAAGACTCCGATAAATATGATTTTAAGATGGTGTATTTCAACAGTGATGGCCGCGAAAGCAGTATGTGTGGAAATGGCGGTCGCTGCATTTTGCAGTTTGTTTATGACCTTGGCTTAACTCAGGAAAACTATGCCTTTACCGCTATTGATGGCCTGCATCATGGGGTGGTTGATAGAGACGAAGTTTGTTTGGAAATGACAGATGTACAAGACGTAAAAATGTTTGAAAATGGAGACTTGTTTTTAGATACAGGTTCACCACACCATATCGTTTTTGCTGATGCCCTTCCGGGAGATGACTTTATCGCCCAGGCCAAAAATATTCGTCACAATGATAGGTACAATGAGCAGGGTGTGAATGTCAACTTTGTAAAGGTAACTCCCAAATTATTGGAGATGCGCACCTTTGAAAGAGGTGTGGAAAACGAAACCTTGAGTTGTGGCACAGGCGTTACTGCCGCTGCAATTTCGAGCTATCACTCGGGCAAAATCAAATCAAACGTGATTGATGTAGAAACAAGCGGTGGCAGACTTCAAGTGAAATTTAAGCCTAATGGCGCAGGCTATAAGGATATTTGGTTAATAGCCCCGGCCACACGCGTGTTTGAGGGGGAAATAGAAGTTTGATGATGAAGTTGTTGAAAGGTGAAAGGATTAAACTGAGGGCTATTGAACCTAGTGATGTAGATCTGATTTTGGATTGGGAGAACGACACCGATAACTGGGAAGTGAGCGGTACACTGGCACCCTTTAGCAGGGAGATTATTAGCAAATATGTGAGCAATGCTCATTTGGATATTTATCAGGCAGGTCAGCTAAGGCTGATGATTGATGAGCTTTCAACGGGCAAAACGATCGGTACCATTGATATTTTCGATTTTGAGCCTTTTCACCAAAGAGCTGGCCTTGGTATTTTAATAGCAAATAAGGATAGCCGTAATAATGGTTACGCCAGTGAAACATTAAAGCTTGTTGTTGACTATTGCTTCAATCACCTGGGTTTACAACAGCTTTATTGCAATATTTTGTCTGATAATGAAATTAGCCTGAAGCTATTTCAAAAGGCTGGATTTACAATTAATGGAACTCAGAAAAAATGGATTAAAAGCGGCTCGGATTTTAAGGATCAGTACTTTTTACAACTATTGAATAATACATGAAAATCAAGGGCATCTGGAAATGGGGGTTAATTATAATACTGGCTGGCCTTGTATTTATTGTTGCCAGATGCACACAGGAAGTACCTGCAATTGCTGAGGCTGAAAATGATATAGTCTATCTCAATCATAACGATACTGTGAAATATGTGGGGATAGAAAGCTGTAAGCAGTGCCATTATTCCATCTACCAAACCTTTATAGAAACCGGTATGGGCTCTTCTTTTGGAGCAGCTGATACAGGGAAAAGTGTGGCCAATATTTCCGGCCATAGTGTTCTGTTCGATTCCTATCACAACCTAAACTATCATCCCTTTTGGGAGAATGACAGCCTACGTTTAAAAGAGTTTCGCTTAGGCGGAAAGGATACCACCTATCAAAAGCAAGTAACCATAGATTATGTAGTTGGGAGTGGACAGCACACCAATTCTCATATCTATGAATATCACAAATACCTCTTTCAGGCACCATTTACATGGTATGCACAAAAAGGCAAGCTGGATTTACCGCCTGGTTATGAAAATGGGGCAAACTCCCGCTTTGACCGAAAAATTGGTCTGGAATGTACAAGTTGTCACAATGCCATGCCTACGGGTTTTGTGCCGGGCTCCATAAACAAATACACCAAAGTGCCTAAGGCCATTAACTGTGAACGCTGCCATGGCCCGGGAGAATTACACGTAAAGCGAATGATGGCTGGAGAGTATGTAGATACTTCAAAGTCTATTGACTACTCCATTGTTAATCTTAAAAAATTACCGGTAGACTTACAGTTTGAGGCTTGTCAGCGCTGTCACCTTCAGGGAAATTCGGTGGTGGCAGAAGGCAAAAGCTTTTTTGACTTTAAACCTGGTATGAAGCTAAATAGTGTGATGGATATTTACCTTCCGCGCTACTCCAATTCAGATGATGAGTTTATCATGGCTTCTCACGTAGATCGATTTAAGCAGAGTGAATGCTACATCAACAGCAAGGCAAATTTCAATTGTATTTCCTGCCATGATCCCCATGTTTCGGTAAAGGTTACAGGCAGTGCTCAGTTTAACAAAGCTTGTTTCAATTGCCATTCGGGGGCACCCAAACATGAGTGTACGGAGCTGGAAGAAAAGTTAAAAGCCAATGATTTTAATTGTGTAGCCTGCCATATGCCCAACTCCTCATCTATAGATATTCCGCATGTAACTGTGCATGATCATAAAATAAAAGTGCCGGGGCGGATGAAGGATACCACAGGACTTAAGAAGTTTTTGGGCTTAGTGGCGGTGAACAATGATAGGCCCGGTACACGAAGTAAAGCTGTGGCTTACCTTCAGCAGTTTGAGCGGTTTGATAACAAACCCTATATGCTGGATAGTGCGGCATTTTTCCTGAAAAAGTTGGGTGCTCAAATCCAACAGAAAAACCTTTGGGTTCACTATTACTTTTTACGCCAGGATTATGGGGCTATTGCTGGATTGGTTCAAAAAGTTGGGGAATCGGCATTTCTCCAATCATTAAACAAAACCACTTATGACAATGCAGATGCCTGGACAGCCTACAGAATAGGGGAGGCCTTCTCAAACCTGGGTAATGGACAATCGCTTGCATTTTATAAAAAGGCTACCGAGCTGGCTCCCTACATCCCGGATTTCATGAACAAATATGCTACCGCATTGGTGGCAGATGGAAGAGTAGAGGAGGGGGTGGTTATTTTCAATAACTTACTTAAAGAGCTGCCCAATCATAAGGAAGCCCTCAATAACCTGGGCTTTGTGTATCTGCAGCAGGGTAAGCTTCATCTGGCGCAACTCTATTTAGAAAAATCTTTGGCCGAGGATCCTGATTACGAAAAGGGCTGGCTAAACATGGCCTCCTTCTACATCCTAAAGGAAAATAAACAGAAGGCACTTGAAGCTATAAGCGAGGTTCTTAGAATTAATCCGGGAAATGAGAAAGCTAAGTCGGCCAAGGTATTTTTGGAGAAATAGCCTTTGATAAGTTTTTTGCCTCACACTAAGATTTCTAATCTTAAAAAGAGCTCGCTTTTATCCCTCTGATTGATCCCTTTCAATGCTTATTTTGATTTTTCGTTTTTCAGGGATTAAACCATTGCTTGTCTTTTCAGTCAAAAGCCATTCACCCTGCAAATTGACCTCCTGTTTTTTTAGAAATTACCATGAAACAAGCAATTAAAAATCTGGCATTAGCTATAATTAGTTTTTTTTCAATTACGGCATGCTCATCTATGCCTGAGTATATCTCGCAGCAAAAGGGTGAAACGGCAGAGATGCCATCCTCCTTTTTTGATAGAGAAAGTAAAGTGCTTTATACAGTTGAGCATGATAGTAAGTACTTGTATCTGAACTTATCATCCACAGACATCGCCATCCAAAGGCAAATTTTAAGAGGCGGGCTTACTATTTGGATTGACCAATCCGGAAGGAAAAAGAAGTATTTTGGTTTTAGATATCCACTACTTGATAAATCTGTCAGGCCAGGTAATGTAAATAAGGGAGGTAGAAATGCCGAATCATTATCCCCCATGGGAAATGAGAAAGAAATAGCACATCGTTTATTCAGGCAATTTGAGGAACAGATAAGCTACATTGAATTATTGGGATTTTTGGAAGAGGGAAGCTTTGAACGCTTGAACTACAGATTGGAAAAAGGACCTGTAAAGGTACATATTAGCATGAATGAGGATGGGAAGTTGCTGTACAATGCCCGTGTTCTGCTATCAGATATTTTTTCAAATGCAGAAAGCAGGGATGGCGTTTTGAGCATTGGAGTAATAGGGAATGTACCGGAAGGAGGCAAGCCTGATAGACCAAATTCTGGCGGAGCTGCTGAGGGAAGAGGAGGACAAGGAGGAGGTCAAAGAGGTGGCGGACAGGGAAGGCCCCCCGGAGGGGCAATGGATGGTGAAGGAAATACGGGGGCTTCCTCAAGCATATACTTTTGGTTTAAGGTTCAGTTGTAACTCAAAAGTGCTTAATCCTTTGAACTAAAGACAAACTAAAGAAGAAAGCGTCCGGAGACGCTTTCTATTAAAATCCTGAAAAAATAGCTACACTTTATCGTTGTAGGCTAGTTTTTGCCTTTTCTTTTTTTTCTGGGACGTTGTTCGTCAGTATTGTTTAGGGGTATAATGTTGAGATTAAGGTTTAGCCCGTTTTCATCTTCATTATCGTCAAGATTTCCGCAAGGATGGCAAGCTAGTTCGTCTTTAGTGATCAGCTTGAGGCTATTGCTGGTGAGTACCAGGGCTTCCGCATCCCTTCGTCCGGAGTCTGTAATGAGGCTCACAACCTTTCCATCTTTAAAATACACAAAAAGGCGATGAGGGTTTTTTGGGTCGTACCAGTCTTCTCCGGCAGAAAGCCCTTCCTTTTTGTACTTCATCAATTCCACTTTGCTGGTCATACCCTTCACCATTCTGTTTATTCGCAAATAATTGTACACCAAAACAGTGGCCCCATCTTCCTGGATGTTGTAAATGTCGTAAGGATTTATCCCCAATACTTCGTTAACCTGAGCCATGGTCATACCACTTTTTACGGTAAGTATTTTATTGATATCAGTATAGGGTGGTGCTACCCAAACAGAGCATGAATAGCATAAGAAAACCATTGATGTTAGGGTGATTAGTTTAGAAATTTTCATTTATAAAGGTTAATTGGTTAATGATTAGGTATCAAAACTACAGCTTTAGTAAGCTGCTTTTTACAGGAAAAATCCTGTAAAAATGAAGGGGAAATAAGCCGTTTGTTTTGATATCTTAGTTTGTTATTCCAAAATGCTTTCTTTATTAAGGGTTTAAAACAAAAAAGCCCGAGACGACAGTCTCGGGCTTTTTTAAAGTTTAAAGAACTAAGGCTAAATGCCTGCTCTTAGTTTCAACTTTCAAATGCAGGTAGCTCGGCAGGTTCATTTCTAAAAACCAAACTTCCATTTTCGGTATCTACCAGTATCAGTCCTTCCTTATCAATCTTGTTTCCAAGGATACTTTTTGACAGTTCATTCATTATTCGCTTTTGGATAAGCCTTTTTACGGGGCGGGCACCAAACTGAGGGTCATAGCCAACATCTGCCAGATAATCCACAGCCTTTTCCGTAATATCAATGTTCACATGTTGCTTTTTCAATAAGCGCTTCACTCCATTAAACTGAAGTTTTACAATTTGACGGATATCAGCTTTTTCCAAAGGCAAGAACATGATCAATTCATCTATCCTGTTGATGAATTCGGGGCGGATGGTTTGCTTGAGCATATTCACAATTTCCTCCCTTGTGTCCTCGTATACCTGCTCTTTGTTTTGCTCAGTTATCTTTTCAAAATTCTCTTGTATCAGGTGACTACCTAAATTGGAGGTCATAATGATAATTGTGTTTCTGAAGTTTGCTACCCGACCTTTATTATCTGTAAGTCGGCCTTCATCCAGCACTTGAAGTAAAATATTAAACACATCGGGATGTGCCTTTTCAATTTCATCCAGTAGTACTACAGAGTATGGTTTTCTACGCACAGCTTCAGTCAGTTGGCCTCCTTCATCATAACCCACATATCCGGGAGGAGCTCCTATTAATCTACTTACTGCATGGCGTTCCTGATACTCACTCATATCAATCCGGGTGAGGGCTTGTTCATCATTAAAGAGGTATTCCGCGAGGGCCTTGGCTACTTCTGTTTTACCAACACCGGTTGTTCCAAAAAAGATGAATGATCCTATAGGCTTTTTCTCATCCTGCAGGCCAGCCCGACTTCTCCTTACGGCATCGGATACGGCCATTATGGCTTCTTTTTGGCCAACAACGCGTTTGTGTAATTCTTCTTCCAGCTTCAAGAGTTTTTCACGCTCGCTTTCCAACATTTTGGACACCGGAATACCTGTCCATCTGCTTACCACATCAGCTATATCCTCGCTGTCTACTTCTTCCTTAATAAGTGGAGATGTACTTTGCAGGGATTCTATTTGTCCCTCAAATTTGGCCAAACGCTCTTCAGCTTCCTTTACCTTTCCATAGCGTATTTCTGCTACTTTTCCGTAATCACCGCTACGTTCCGCTTGCTCAGCTTCCAGTTTTAAATGTTCCAGGTCTTCCTTAGCTTTCTGGATACCTTCCACAATGCCTTTTTCCTTTTCCCATTTAGCATTGAGTCCGTTTCGCTCTTCATTCAGGTCGGCAAGTTCACGCTGTAGGTCTTGCATTTTGGCCGTATCACCTTCACGCTTTATAGCTTCAAGTTCAATTTCCAATTGCATTATTCTTCTGTCCAGCACATCAATCTCCTCGGGCTTGGAGTTCATCTCCATCCTAAGTTTAGATGCAGCCTCATCAATAAGGTCAATGGCCTTGTCGGGTAAAAAGCGGTCTGTAATATATCGTTGTGAAAGTTCTACGGCAGCTAAAATGGCGTCATCCTTAATTCTCACCTTGTGGTGAGACTCATATTTGTCTTTTATACCCCTAAGTATAGAAACTGCAGATTCGGTATCGGGTTCGTTAACCATCACCTTTTGGAAGCGTCTTTCAAGCGCTTTATCTTTCTCAAAATATTTTTGATACTCAGCTAAGGTTGTGGCACCAACGGCACGTAAATCGCCTCGGGCTAATGCAGGTTTTAGGATATTGGCAGCATCCATGGCGCCATCGCCACCTCCTGCACCCACCAGGGTATGGATTTCATCAATAAATAAAATAATGCGTCCATCTGATTCTGTTACTTCCTTTACTACGGCTTTAAGCCTTTCTTCAAACTCACCCTTATACTTGGCACCAGCTACCAAAGCTCCCATGTCCAAGCCAAAAATTTGTTTGTCTTTAAGGTTTTCGGGTACGTCACCCTTTATAATACGATGAGCCATACCTTCGGCTATAGCCGTTTTACCAACTCCGGGTTCACCAATTAATATAGGGTTGTTTTTTGTTCTTCTAGATAGGATTTGGAGTACTCTTCGTATTTCTTCATCACGACCAATAACCGGATCGAGCTTTCCTTCCTTGGCAAGTTGATTTAGGTTACGGGCATATTTATTTAAAGAGTCATATGAATCTTCGGCACTGGCAGAAGTGGCCTTTTTACCTTTTCGTAGTTCATCAATAGACGCTTTTAGATTCTTCTCGGTAATGCCATTGTCTTTCATCATCCGGCTAATACTGTCTCCGCTTTTAAAGAGAGCCATGATGAGGTGTTCCAGTGATACATAATCATCGCCCCACTCCTTAAGCATGGAGGCAGCCCTGTTAAAGGTATCTGATGCATAGCGGGAAAAGCTCATGGTTCCACCTTCCACTTTCGGGTAGGAGAGTATTTCGCGATCAAGAGCCTGTTCAAATATGGTGACATTCACCCCTAGCTTTTTAAGTATGAAGGGAAGGATGTTTTCATCCACATCAAAAACAGCTTTCATTAAGTGAGCATTTTCAACGGTTTGCTGGCCATGCTCCATGGCAATTTGCTGAGCCCGCTGAACGGCCTCCTGGGTTTTTATAGTGAATTTGTTTAAGTCCATAATATAAGATTTGATGTAGCTCGGTCAATTCTTAGTCCAATTTGAGGATAACGGGCTTCGCGGCCAATTTGGCGTTTCGGCTATGCTGATTACTGAAAATATGACATAAAAAAAGCCCGTCAAACTAACAATTTGACGGGCTTTAATTTTGGAGTTAATAAGAGGTTATTGCGAGATCACCAGTTTACGAGTTACTGAATTACCATCATATTCTACGGTAATAAAATAGATTCCGCTCTTCCAGCTATTGGTATCAAACTCTATTTGGCTTACACCTTCTTGATATTTCTTTTCAGAAGAAGTTATCATTTGACCGATTACATTGAACACTTTCACGCTCATCACTTTCGGTTCAGGAAGGAAAATACCTAAGGTTGAATTTTCGCGAGCAGGGTTTGGAGATAAGTATCCAACAATAACATTACTTGGTAATTCTGGCTCATTCACTCCAAAGTAAGGGCCATCAGGGCCTGCGCTTACGGTGTCCTTACTTATGCAAAAATCATCTATTGCCCAGCCAAAATCATTGAGATCAAAATCTGCTCCAAATCTGAATCGAAGGATAACTTTGGTATCAAAGGCAAACGCAATACGCTGTTTGGCTTCAATCCATCCACCGGTGGTGTCTGTCCATCCTCCACGGATTTGACTTAAAGCTGTTACAAAAGGGGTATTATACCAAAGGGGTTTACCAGGTGAAGACCATCCTATAGGGTAGAAGGTGACTCCACCATCCAAAGAGTACTCTACGTTTCCTCCATCATGGTACTTCTCAGATTGTAATTGATGCCAGAAGTTGATTTCATACACCTGGCCAGAGTCTACAAGAAATACTGGTGTAAACAGGGCTGAAGCATCACCATCAATGTAGTTCTTATTCAGGCCAGTCATCCAGGCATTGGTACCACTGTGGGCACTGCTGAACTGTACGGGCGTACCTTCTTCCCAAGATGTTTGGTTGCTGTAGTCATTAGCATTCTTAGTTATCCATTTGTAATCGTTGGCAGTTTCAAAATCATCACAATAGTTAAAGTCGCCAATTGAGGTGATGTCCACTTCCTTGATTACAGAAATCGTCTTACAAAGCGTATCATCAGCCATTAAGTTATCTTTTTTACCATTTGGCCTTGAAGTAATTATACATATTTCATGTTGACCGGAGGTAACTAGATGCGCAGGCCACCACACGCGAACGGTGTCTTTTCTCAAATCTCCACGGAACCAAGGTCTTGAGATGGGATTTGGGAATGGAATTGGAGTGGTATTTAATTTAGTTCCGCCAATAATTCCATCAACATATACATCATAAACACAATCATTAAGAACCTTTCCTCCGGTATTTTCAATTACTACTTCCAGTTTTTGTCTAACACCTGGAAAAGGAAGAGGACTTACTGTGTATACATCATGTGGGTGTGCGCTGTTTTGTGGTGGAATGTAAATGGCAAAGTCGTCAATACCCCAACCACCTCTGGCGCTTGATTGTGCCATGGAACTAGAAGAAGCAAATTCAAAAGCCATTTGAAGTTTTGATATAGTATCACCATTGAATTCATCAAGAGGGAACATGGTGTAAATCCATCCGTTTTGCCAGGCACCGCCTGAGTTACTGATGCAAGAGGGCTTTGGAGTTGTGGAAGCTACAAAAGCAGGGCCTCCTCCAAAAAGTGTTGAGGCGGGAGTTCCGATACAGGTTCCGTGCCAGTTAACTCCAATGTTTGGAGACTGAAACTGACCACCTAATACTTCATAATTACCAAGGTTGTAGTAAAGCACGGTACCAGCAACATCATAGCTGGTTTGACCCACAGATTGTCCGAAGTCAATGTTTTGCCAAAACCTAAGTTCTGCTTTGAATACAGTATCAAATTTGTCGAATACAGGCATTTTTAGTGCTTCTCTGGTTCCTACAAGGAAGTTGCCATCAAGATTGGTTACCCATGCATTTGGGGAAGATCTTGGTGTTTTAATATTTGATGGGTTATTGGTAACAGCTGGCGTTCCAAGCTCCCATTGTAATAGGTATGGCGCGCTAGGATTACTTGCACTTCTATCTGCGAAGGTTCCAAACTCCTCGTAATCACAGTTGTCAAAATTATTGGCAAATGGAATGTCATATTCCTGTATACCCGTTACATTTCGGTAAATAGTATCATTAAACCTATAGCTATCGCCTGTAGTGGAGTTTGTTCCATTTACATTAGAGGTATAGGCCGTAATTCGCATTTCACCGCCAGGATAGGTGGCAGGGGCACCATTCATAGTAACCTGAGCACTGCCTCCTGAGGCGATGTTCAACCCAGTAAAGTATTCTGAATACACTACTGGAGTACGATTGGCACCACACAATGGCGTAACCTTATAATGAACAGAACAAGTGTTAAGCGTAGTAGAACCATAGTTGATGATGGTTACCTTTCCTGCTTTAGTGTTTGCAATCGTTGCTGTACCACCTGGCTTGTCAATGGTATACGCCCCGGCATCATTGGCCAATAGCTTATAAATTCTAACCTTGTCTATAGCAAAGTTGGTTTTATCACCAGAGCCGGTTCTGGAAACAGCAAAGCGAAGTTTGATATCCTGACCTGAATAAGCCGAAAGATCTACGCGTTTGAATGACCATTCATTTAGTTCAAAGTTTTGAGGCATTTGACCCGAGGCAATAGTACCTCCGGGTACGGTGGTCCATGTATTTAAATCCTCTGTGGCTTTTGAAACCTGAACTTCGAGCTTGTTTATATTAGTTCCATAACCGTGATAGAAAAACTCAACTACAACAGGATCGCCAACATTAAAACTTGACAGATCAACGCACTGTGTTCTCATGTAGGTAGTAGCGTTTCCAGAAGTTGCGTTTGACTCAGCATATAAGTACTGACCTTGATGATGGTATCCAGTGGAGGGACCAGAGTTTCGTGTTTGGGTAAGCTCTTTACCTACCTGCCAACGGAAATTTGGCGCTACACCATTTGTAAACACAAACCAGTTGTTACCTAAGTTTTGAGTGAGGTAAGATCCTGTTTCAAAATCCTCAATAAAAGGGAAAGTGTTAATAGGCTGTACATAGTTTATTACCTGGCCACTGGCCGTGTCGTTTGACCTGTTTTGATCGCCAGCAAGGTTGGCCCAGGTTTTTAATTGATAGGTGCCAAATCCTGTAAAGGTTACAGGCTGAGTGAAGGTAAATGAGGTTGTGTCACCCAGGCCTAAAGGAGTACGTACAGTATCCCAACGTGTAACTAAACTTGTACCATCAAAGTATTGGTAAGCAACGGGTATCTTATCTATTAATAAACAAGCATTGTTACGCACTTTAATTTTAACGGGTTCATTTACATAATCGCAAAAGCCATTTTTAGGGAAGTCGTTTGAAAGAATTTCAACATCCATGGTGTCAGGTTGAAATAGCTTGATATCATCTATGGCAATATCTCCGAAGCCTCCATTAGTGTAGCCTCTGAGTCTGATTCTGATTATTTGCCCGATAAATGGATTTAGATCAACCACAGCCTTTTGCCATGAATCTGATTGGTTCAGTTGTTGTTGACCGCTAATAACAAGATATTTCTTTTTAAAATAGTTCTGTTGATTTCCAACTCCTGTGTCAATTTCAATTCTGATTTCGCCAATATCAGCTCCATACATATGGTACCAAAACTCCATGGATAAGCAATTTGGTGCATTTTTAAGGTTAATGCAAGGCGTGTTGAATTGAGCGTCAGTATTTAGTGAAGTGGATTCCAGGAAAAGGTATTTTCCGGCAGACGTACCTGTGGTATGATCTGCAGTAGGGCCGGTAAAAGGCGAACTTGGTGTAGAACCTGTACCAACTGTCCATCCGGGAGTACCAGTAGATGGATTATTCTCAAAATAATGAGGTTGACCAACAGGAACTCCTCTGACGGTGCCTGTAGCTCCCCAACGAGCATTTTCAAAGTCAATAATATATGGGAAAGACTGCTGAACGAATGGGTAGGCGCCACAATAAGGCGAGCCACATTTTGCAGGAGCCGAAGAGTCTGCCCAAAAGGTATAGAACCCGCGATACTGCTGTGTGTCAAGATTTGTTTGCGTAAAGTATAGTAAATCTGGAGACCGGGTACTGTTGTTGAGATTAGGAGTGGGGCAACCAACATCCTCTGCCACTATATACCAACGAACTGTGTCTCCAACTAGAATAGTACCGAAGTCTGTTCTAAACTCATTTATTCCGGAGGGGTATGTTGGAATGGTTTTGCGACTAAATGGAGTTGCACCATTTACGCTGTAGTATAGAGATACTGAGTCAACTCCAGTATTGTAACCACCAGCATCAGTAACCCTAACCGCAACTTCAAATGGATTGAATGGGTCATAGATTAAATTATTTTCTGGCTTGTTTTGAATACATTTTGGCAGTGTGGTAAAGTTGAAATTGATTTTTGGAGGATCAAGTTCACAAGGGGAAGCAGTAATCTTAATATCGTCTATCCACCAACCAGCATAGTAACCGGTAGGAGATAAGTTATTAATGGTAGCCTTAAATCGGATACGCACATCGGGGTAGCCTACAAAATTACCAGGCACGGTAGCGTTGGATGCTGCTCCTGTAAGGTCAAACTGCTCAGTAACCCACCATGTGTTGGTAGGGGTGGAGTTGGTTTGAAACTGCCACAGGTTGCTTTGTCCAAAGTAAGTAGATTCGTTAAACTGTTCGGCACCAGTACCTACTGGGTTACTCCTATACTGTCCGGAGCCGGCTGAACTTCCTTTATAGTAAATCTCATCAACCACATTCCATACAGTGCCTCCATCTGTTGAAATTTCCACTTTACCTGAATTGAGGAAGTAGAGTTTACAGATATGGGTAAATTCCATAAAAACATACGGATTACCTACCGTACTGAAGGAAGGTGTTTCAAACCATATTTCTGTAGGCGTTTGGGGAGGTGTAGCTCTGCTGGGCTGTAGGTGAAAAGATTGGCCCGCAGATCTGAAAATATTATTGGTATCATTCCACATCAAAGGAGGGGCTCCAACCTGACCCTGAATCACATTGTGTGGAAGGGTATCAAAGTTTTCATTGTAAAGTGTGACCTGGGAGTGTGCGGTAAAAGATAAAAACCCTACGGCACAAAAAAGGAGTATAAACTTCCTCATATTAATAAGAATTGAAATTTCTGTTAACATCTACGCAATATGCACAAAGATAAAAAGTAGGAGCAATTACACAGCACTTAATTATTTTGTGACGTTTGCATTTATTTTACGTTTAAACTCAGCACCTTATTCTCTTCTAAATAAAGCTCTAAGCGATCATCCTTTTCAACTTTCCCCACACCTGCCGGAGTCCCTGTAAAAATCAGGTCACCTATTTTAAGAGTGAAGTAAGATGAAATATGTTCGATGAGTTGGTCAATACCGAAGAGCATATCGCTACTATGCCCATTTTGTTTTTGCTCACCATTCAGTTCCAGCCTGAAATTAATATTATCAGGGGAGTGAATCTCTGTAATATCAATGAATTTCCCTACAGCAGCCGAGCCATCGAAGGCTTTGGCCTTTTCCCAGGGGAGTCCCTTCTCTTTTAAATCTTTCTGAACATCCCTTGCCGTAAAATCAATGCCCACCGTAACCTCATTGTAATATTTGGGAGCAAATTTGGCCTGTATGTTTTTACCAAGCTTATTAATGCGCACTACCAATTCGGCTTCATAATGCACATCCGTGCTAAAGTCTGGTATAAAAAAAGGGTTGCGCTTTGGGATTACAGCCGTTTCGGGTTTAATGAAAAGTACGGGTTCTGTTGGCACCTCATTTTTTAGTTCCCGGGCGTGATCGGCATAATTGCGGCCTACACAAATTATTTTCATAACTATGATTGTAGCTTACGAAGACGAATTTCGGTTAAAACCTTTTTGGTGTACAGGGGGAAGTCGGCATTTTGCATCCAGCCATAGTAGCCGGGGTTTTCTTCCAGCACCTCTTCCACTGTACGGTTTTTGTATTTTCCAAAGCTAAAGCACTCCTTATCATCCTTATTGAGGATAATGAAGCCTGCAAAGTCTACGGCTCTAAAACGATTGCTAAAATCAGCCAGTTTATCGATATCGTTTTCCAAATCATCATAGCGATCCAGCTGTGCCTTCAGTATTTCATAGGTAGCCAAAGTGTCTGCTTCCGCAGAGTGGGCATTTTCTAAATCCTTTTCACAGTAAAATTTGTAGGCAGCTGACAGGGTACGTTGCTCCTTTTTGTGGAAGATGTTTTGAACGTCAACCGCTCTGCGCTTGCTAAGGTCAAAATCGATGCCTGCACGCAAAAACTCTTCGGCCAGCATGGGGATATCAAACTTATTGGAATTATAACCTCCCAGGTCAGAGTCTTTAATCATATCGTGAACACGATGAGCCAGATCCTTAAAGGTTGGTTCGTTGGCTACTCTTTCGTTTGTAATGCCATGTATGGCTATCACTTCCTCCGGAATGGGAATACCGGGATTTACCAACCAGGTGTGGTTTTCCTTATTTCCGTTGGGAAAGATTTTCAAAATGCCAATTTCCACTATTCTGTCGTTAACCACATTTACCCCAGTGGCTTCCAGATCAAAAAAACAGATTGGGCGTTTTAATTTAAGTTCCATATAAAATTTTATGTGATGGAATTAGTATATAAAAAACATCCCGCCAAGAGCGGGATGTAAATGAATGTGCAATATAAGTTAAACGAGACTTTTACTAAAAGCTTCGGTTGGGATCAAATTGCTCCAGATAATCAGCAACCCTGCGCACAAACATTCCGCCTAAAGCGCCATCCACCACACGGTGGTCATAGCTATGTGACAAGAACATTTTATAACGGATACCGATAAAGTCTCCCTCGGGTGTTTCTATTACCGCTGGCTTTTTATTAATACTACCTGTGGCCATAATGGCTACTTGCGGCTGGTTAATAATAGGAGTGCCCAATACATTGCCAAAAGTACCCACATTGGTTACTGTGTAGGTTCCTCCTGAAATATCATCGGGTTTCAACTGATTGTTACGCGCGCGATTGGCCAGGTCATTCACCTTTTTGGTAAGTCCTACAAGGTTATACTGATCGGCATCGTGGATTACTGGAACAATAAGGTTTCCACTAGGGAGAGCAGCTGCCATGCCAATGTTAATGTGTTTCTTTTTGATGAGGTTGTTGCCATCAACAGAAATATTAATCATTGGGAAATCCTTGATAGCCTTAACAATGGCCTCAATAAATATAGGGGTAAAGGTGATGTTTTCACCTTCGCGCTTCATAAAGTCATTTTTGATTTTCTTTCTCCAGTTCCAGATGTTGGTTACATCGGCTTCTACAAAAGAAGTTACGTGTGGAGAGGTGCTTTTAGACATTACCATGTGGTCCGCAATCTTTCTGCGCATGCGGTCCATTTCAATAATTTCGTCATCGCCACCAATGGAAACCGGAGCGGCAGGTCTGCCTGGAGCAACTGGTGCAGGAGCAGCCTTGGGCTGAGGAGCGGGAGCAGCTTGAGTGCCACCACCTGATGTACGGTTTTGTACAAATGCCAGGATATCACTTTTGGTAACACGTCCTTCGGCACCGCTACCATTTATGGTATCGAGTTCTTCTACGGCTACGCCTTCTTCCTTGGCGATGCTGCGTACTAATGGTGAGTAAAAACGTCCGTTGGAGCTGCGCGGAACATCTGCTGTATCCTTAGCGGCAGTAACCAAACTCTGAGCATTGGCAACAGCGGCAGGCTCTTTTGAGGCAGGGGCTTCTGCCTTGGCGGGAGATGAGCCATTCATGGAAGGGGCATCAGCACCTGCAGCAGCGGCTTCGGTTTCGATGATGGCAATAACCTCACCCACCTTTACTACATCATCTTCACCAAATAGTTTCTTTTTAAGGACACCCTCGGTAGGAGATGGCACTTCGCTATCTACCTTATCGGTGGCAATTTCCAGTACCGATTCTTCCAGTTCAATGGTTTCGCCTTCTTCCTTCAACCATTTAATGATGGTAGCCTCGGCTACACTTTCACCCATTTTGGGCATTATCAGTTCCACTTGTGCCATATTATATGGTATATGTTTTTTGTTTATTTCCGCTAAGGGATGGCAAAGGTAAAAAACAGGGGGGATACACGAGGAGCGGTTTGAAGTTTGTTGTTGGTAGTTTTCCTATCCGGGCCTGCAGCACTACTGATAACAAAAAGGGATGAGCTGCAAATCAACGACAGTCCATAAGCTCCCAACTCTATACTCGCGATTCAAAGATTAATTTCCCAGCGAGCGGTAGCCGTAAATAATAAACTGCAGATCGTTCCACACGTTGTAGTTCTTCGCGTAAAGCTGATTGATGTGGTTTAGGGCTGTATCGTTATTTTCTTTAAGTCCGCTGCCAAGGGTGGTTTTTATTACTGAGTTCTTCAGTTTTGGAAGGTGATCTACAGGAATGCGGGCATCGTAGCCCACCCAGGTTTTGCGGCCGGTAAGTACTGAAAATATATTTTTTAAATAGTGCTGCCTGCGGTGTACCATCCAGATAAGGATAGGAGAGAGTAGCAATAGCAGAAATGCAACGGTAATGTCCAACAACCGTTTAGCGCGCTTATTTGCCGGTTTGGAAATCTCATTAAACTGTATGGTGTACCAAGAGCCCTGGCTGTCAATAGAGTTGCTGCCAATTACAAATTCACTTTCGGTGGGGGCAATTTTTATCTCCACTTTAGTGGGGTTTAGTTCCGTCATTTTCTTAAAAATGTCGTTGCCGGAAATATCCCGAGAGCAAAAAATCACTTCGTCAATAGAAAAGATGCGAATGATATCGTAGAGATTTTCCACTGTGCCTACATATTTATCGCCTTTAAGATCAGCATCGACAGGAGCCACAAAGCCGAGGTAGGCAATACGCCCGGATGTTTGCTTTATCAACTGTTCTACCCGCAGAGCCTCATCCAGCTTACCGGCAATAAGTATTCTGCGATTTTCCTGATTAATGGAAATAAGCTGTTTGCCGGAAATTTTTTGCAACAGCAACCTCATAATAGGAATAGAGAATACAGCCCAAACGGATCCCAGTAGAATGATGGCCCTTGAAAAACGGTATTGCTCAGGTACCAAACTGTAGCCTACTAAAATCACTACACTGCCAATTACAACTCCCTTGAGGATATTGAAAACGCGTGTTGGTTTTTCATAGCCTCCATTGAGATATACCCCGGCAATCCAGGTGATAACATAAAGAGGAAAGGCTGTCCAGATTAATGTTGTTGGATATTCACCTCCCACCACAAAGCGATGGTTGTGCTCCCAGTATTCCTTTAAAAAATAGAGCCCCGCTAATAAAACACCTGCATCCAAAAGTGGAATGGCGAGGGCATCAACAAGCCGTTTTACTATAGAAAGTCCGGCCCGAAGGTATATCGCCAGTGTTATCATAAAATTGAAAACCCTGGCATAGGTGCCGCTAAAGTGCTTACGCGCAAATATGGCCATGGCCTTGTAAAACACATATACATAGTTGAGGCTCCCTTTTTTGGTGCTTTCTCCCTTGTAATGTATGATGCTGGTATCGGCCAGATAGTAGTTTTTGTAGCCCGCTTTTATAAGGCGGTAGCTCAGGTCAATGTCTTCGCCATACATAAAGAATTCTTCGTCCAGAAGTCCGCTTTTTGCCAGTGCTTCGGCCCGCATCATCATGTAGGCACCTGCCAGTATTTCTATCTCATGATTTTCATCATTACTGAGATGGCCCATGTGGTAGCGGGCAAACTTTGGCGACTTGGGAAAGAGGGATGACAACCCAAAGATCTTGTAGAAGGAAACCCAGGGGGTAGGCAGTCCACGTTTACTTTCAGGTAAAAAGTTGCCCTTACCATCAATCATCTTTACACCTAGTCCACCCGCATCGGGGTGAGCATCCATAAATTTCAGGCTTTCGCTAAAGGTGTTTTCTTCTACTACGGTATCAGGGTTGAGCAGCAAAATATACTCGCCCCTGGCCACTCGCATTGCCTGATTATTGGCTACGGAAAAGCCCGTATTTTCTTTATTGGCAATTAGTTTTACATCAGGAAATTTCTCTGCCACCATTTCCACGCTTTCATCTGCGGAAGCATTATCCACCACAAAAATCTCGGAATCAATACCGCGCAGGGCAATTTGTACTGAGCGCAGGCACTGCTCAAGGAAGTACTTTACGTTGTAGTTTACTATGATTACTGATAGCTTCATTCAGGTGTCCACGGTTTGCCTAAGGAGTCCGCAAGATAGTGTGCGTTAATTTTTGCGTTGGCCTCGTTTATCTCCGGCAAATAAAATATTTCTTTTCCAGCCTTTTGTGCTTCTTTCAATTCTTGTTCTGTTGCGTAGTAGTCTGTTTGCACTTTCGTGCGAAAATCGGTGCGAAGTTCAATCTCTGGCCAATACCAACCACCAATGAGGTAGGCAGGTTCTTCTCTGGTTTCCATCCAATTCAGCACTTCACCCACAAACTCTGATTTTACTAATCGCTTGCGATAGTCAATTATTGCAGGGCCTTGTATGGGATCGAAAAAAACATTCTTAGCACCAGCTTCAAACGTTATGGCCATTTTTGAAGGTGGGCTTCCACGAAAGCCACTTTTGTAGTCAAACCCAAAAAGAAAGCAGGAGGCAATGGCGCAAAATGCAAAAATGGCTGTGTCTCTTCTGTGTAACAAGGCTCCCAAATATATTATGAAGAAGGGGAGGAATGGAATGAGAAATTCTGACTTGAAAGGCAGGCGTATAAACACCGCCAATTGCATTATAAAAATAATGACGAGGCTTAAAAAGAAATTCTTGGGAAGGCGAACGGTATAATCCTGCAGCATCCAAAAGGTAAGAGGCTTTCTGATGTTTTTGAAAAGGAAAATAACAAGATAGGTAAGCAAAGGAATACCCCAAAGCCCAAAAGACAGCTTGTAAAAAACATTGGCCCAACCGGGAAAGGGCGGTTTGTGAAAATCTAAAAACTCGGCTCCGTAGGTGACGATTGGAAGTGTGTATGCAAGTGCAGCAATGGCTACTGCTACAAATCCCATTTTCAAAGCGGGTTTAAAATCTCTTCGTGCTGACCAGGCCAAAATAGCCCAGGGCAAGAGGAAGCCCAGATGTGAAATGCGTATCCCCGTGGCTATCCCGATAAGGATACCGGCCAGCCAATACCGTTTGTGCAGTAGTTGTAAAAAGGAAATCAAAACGAAAAGCAGCCCGAAATTATAGTCGATAATAAAGGTACCGGCAATAAAAAAAGCGGGTATAAAACTGAAAATAATACTGAGGGCAAAAGGGCGAAGTAGGTTTAGCTTTCTGCAAATTTGGTAGAAGGTGAGTATGGAAAGGCTACTCACCAAAGCCGTTAATCCATTAAATAAAAGGTAGCTATGGTCTATGGGCCATAAGGCTGCCAGTAGCAGTTCGTACAGGGGATGGCCTGGTAATCTTGAAACTTCATAAACCTTGGTTTCCCAGATGATACGTGCATTAAGGGCTTGTGCCCAGGCATCTTCCTCACGACCATAGCCTGCAAATAAAAAGGGTAGTCTGATGAAAAAATTCCCGAAAAACAGGAGGAGCATTTGGGGCCATCCGCTAGCTCTCAACTTTATGGGTTTTGGTTTTGTGAGATGGAATTTTCATAGGGAACTCGATTGGCAATACTACGTGCCAGAGTAACTTCATCGGCATATTCCAGTTGATCGCCAACGGCAATGCCACGTGCTATGGCCGATAGTTTAATATCAAAACCCGCTAACTTTTTATAGAGGTAAAATGTGGTGGTTTCTCCTTCCATTGTTGTGCCTAGCCCGAAAATAATTTCCTGAGGAAGATTTTGGGTAACGCGTGAAATCAGGGAATCAATGTTCAGCTCTGAAGGACCAATGCCATCCATGGGGCTAATTACTCCGCCCAGTACATGGTATAAGCCTCTAAACTGTCCTGTGTTTTCAATGGCCATCACATCGCGGATGTCTTCCACCACACAAATCAGTAATTCATTACGCGCAGGGTTGGCGCATATTTCACAAATGTTGGTATCCGAAAGGTTACCACAATTGTTGCACTGGTTTACTTTTTCCTTGAGAGCGATAAGGGATTGAGCCAGCATACTCACATCTTTTTCATCCTGTCGAAGCAAATGAAGGGCCAGCCGCAGAGCTGTTTTTTTACCAATGCCGGGCAGACCTGATATTTCTTCTACTGCTTTTTCTAAATATTTGGAAGAAAAGTTCATTCAGTGCTGGAAATGTGGGGTGAAATAGATTAGGTGCAAAGATGTCAAATTTCGTGAAGCCTTTATAAATAATAAAACCACATAGACAGATAGGGCTCAATAGAAGCAAACCTTTATGACCTATGTGCCTATGTGGTAAATCCTCCTTTTATTTCTTTATTTGCTCAAAATTTATAGCATGTCGCCCATACTCATTCTCACCATAGTAGCGCTGTATTTTCTTATGCTCATAGGTATTTCGTACCTCACCGGGCGGCAGGATGACAATGATGCATTCTTTTTAGGGAATCGCCAAAGCCCTTGGTATATAGTGGCTTTTGGCATGGTTGGGGCCTCATTGAGCGGGGTTACTTTCATATCCGTTCCGGGTTGGGTGGCAGAGAGCCAGTTTAGCTATATGCAAGTGGTGCTGGGGTATGTGGTGGGATATCTTGTTATTATTAATGTGCTGCTGCCCTTGTATTATAAAATGCAGCTTACCTCCATTTATAGTTATTTGGATGAGCGTTTTGGAAGATCCAGCTATAAAACCGGTTCTATATTTTTTCTTATTTCCAGGGTAATAGGCGCTTCCTTTCGATTATACCTGGTGGCTATAGTGCTTCAATATGCGGTTTTTACCGAGTTGGGAGTTCCTTTTTGGGTAACGGTATTAATTACTATCGCACTGATCTGGGTTTACACTTTCAGGAGTGGTATAAAAACCATTATCTGGACGGATACATTGCAAACCACTTTTATGTTGACCGCGGTTATTATGATGGTGGTGATCATTAAAAGGCAGATTTTTCCGGATACAGGTTTGATTGAATACGTGAGCAACTCTGATATGTCACAAGTTTTCTTTTGGGAGGATTGGAAGGGAGGCAAGCACTTTTGGAAAAACTTCCTTAGCGGGATATTCATCACTATTGTAATGACAGGATTGGACCAGGATATGATGCAGAAAAACCTGAGTTGCAGAAATCTGAGAGATGCCCAAAAGAACATGTTTTGGTTGAGTATCACCTTGGTGGTGGTAAACCTTGTGTTTCTGTCGTTGGGAGTTTTACTATATGATTATGCCGAAATTCAGGGTATTACAGAGGTTAAAGACAAGCTGTTTTCGGCAGTGGCACTTTTCCCGGAAACGGGGCAATTGGTGGCCGTATTGTTTATAGTTGGGCTCATTGCTGCTGCTTATAGCTCTGCCGATTCGGCCCTTACGGCTCTTACCACTTCATTTTGTGTGGATCTTTTGGACATTAAAAAAATGGAGGCCGAAAAAGGAAAGCGCGTGAGAAAACTGGTGCATGTTGGATTTTCATTTGTGCTCTTTGTCGTTATTATCATATTTAATTATACGGTTGATGAGAGCGTCATCAAGGAGCTCTTTAAGGCTGCCGGATATACCTATGGGCCGCTTTTAGGCTTATATGCCTTTGGACTTACCACAAAGATGAAGGTCAAGGATAAGTGGGTGCCTATAGTGTGCATTGTGTCCCCCATATTGTGTTATATCCTCGATCTTAATTCTGAGGCATGGTTTGGATACAAGTTTCAGTTTGAACTACTATTGGTAAATGGAGCCCTTACATTCTTGGGTTTGGTTTTCTTACGGAGAAAGTAGTTTTGGTAAAAACATAAACATTTTAAAAAATGAAGAGGCCGATAAACACATGTTTATCGGCCTCTTCTATTTTATCAATTCTCGAATTTCAAATATTCAAATATTCAAATATTCAAATATTCAAATTCTCGAATTTTCATTTATCTCTTCTTCACTACCCTGATGTTTTTAGAGCCTTCAGATGTTTTGATGGTAACCAAATAAACACCATCCGGTAGATCTGAAATATCAAATTTCAGGCTTTCCTGATTTGCCGTGCTGGCAGCAATTTTCCTAATCACCTTTCCGCTGATTTCACTCACAGATAAAGAGAAATCACCTTTCAGTTGATTGGGCAATTCTACTTTAAACTGTCCGTCATTTGGATTGGGATAAAGTGAAATGGCAGATAACAGCGCCTCGCTGATACTTACACCAGTGGTGATTTCGATGCTGTCTTTATATACACTTGTTCCACAGCTGTTGGTGGTAGTAAGTGTAACCTCATATTTACCAGCAAGAGCATAGGTGTTTTGAGGGCTGCTCAGGTTAGAGGTGTTTCCATCGCCAAAATCCCATGACCAGCTGGTGGGGCCATTTAGCGTTTGATCAATGAAGTAGGCTGTGTTTAAAATAACAGAGTGGTTATAGTTGCTAATAGGCGTTTCTCCTACGGTAACATTAAACTGTTTTTTATTGATACCACCGGCATTACTAACCTCAAGGCTGGTAAGCTTAACACCAGCTGTGCTATATGTAACTGTATGTGGCCCGGCCCCTGTAGCGGTGGCAGGTGTAGCTCCATTTCCAAAATCCCAGGTGAATTTTGAGGCGTTGGTACTACTCATATCACTAAAAGTAAATTGAGTAGTAGTACAGCCTGAGCTATCACTGATTGAGTAATTGGCTGTTGGTGCCACAACTGTTGGGTCATACACACTGAAATCATCAATGGCAATGTCTGATTCAAAGTTGTCTCCGGTTTTGCCATTTATGCGAATTACAACCGTTTGCCCCATATATGGCGCCAGATTGATACTTGCTTTTTTCCAAAGGTTACCCTGCCCACCCGAAATTTTGGGGATGATGTTCTTTACTATGCTGTCGCCAATAATTAAATCGGTGCTTAGGGTTCCCATGGCGTTTCCATACATGTGATACCAATACTCTGCAACAGCATTTTGAGTAGACGAGCTATCCAAAACTATACATGGCGACAGAAGGGTAGCCACACTGCTATCACAGCCACCGGATGCTTCCAGATAAAGATATTTACCGCCACTTGTTCCAGGTTTGTGATCTGCACCGGGACCGGTATTATTTGATGGGGTGCCATTGTTGTCTGTTCTCCAGTCGATATCGTCATATTGGCCATTGGTAACATTTACCCAGCCATTAGGCAATGCACAAACTGTAACTCCACAATCATTGGTGGTACCACAGTTAGAGAAAGTTTCAAAATCATCAAAGAAGGGGAGGGTTTTACTAACCCCGGTTATTACATTGTAGTTGTTGTTCAAAGTGTCGTTATACCCATTTTGGTCTGTAGCATACTCCACCCACACATCCAGGCTGTTGTTTCCCGGGTTTAAACTAATGGTGCTGTTGAATGTATGCTGATAGGTTAATCCGGGAAGGATGGTATCTGTAATGGTACTGCTAACTATAGTTCCTGAATTAAACTGATATTTAAGATCAAATCCAAAGGCTGTGTCAATACCATTGTTCAGCACTTCAACGGTTACGGGCAGGTTAGAGTTATTAAAGCAATCCGTAAAGGCACCCAATGCCGGAGAAGGGCTTACCATGGCATTTAATTTCAGATCTTCCGTAAGTGCGCAGTTGAAGGTGCCCAATGGTTTTTCGATGGCAACGGCTCTTTTGGCCACACCATTGTTATACATGGCTGCCACGCTATACCAAGCTGATAGTGAAGGATTGTTTTTTCGGATAATAGCCGAGTTGGTGGCGCTCGTAGTTATGGAGTCCATATACTTTGCTCCCAACCTATATACAATGTAGCCCGTGGCCCCTGGAACACTGTTCCATGTAAGTTTTAATGAATCCGGACATGAGCTGGCCACTTGCAGATTTGTAGCTTGACGCAAAATGGTAAAGGTTCCGGGTGTTTCGCCTGAAACGCTTCCACGGGTAATTCTGATTTTGGCCTGATCAGTAGGAGTGGAAGGTATGGTTGTCCACAACAGATGACGTAAAGAAGCATTTGCGGTATTCAAAATGGTATTCCAGCTTGTACCTCCGTCTGTAGAGTATTCTATTTTAAACGGGGCCGTTCCTTCCGGAGCGTCCCATCTGATGTACTCAAAACTTGTTGGGTCAAAACCTTCGCCACCGGCAGGGTGAGTTACCACAATTTCATCCATCACAAAAGAATAGGTGATAAAGAATTTTTGAGTGCCACTGGGGATATTAAAGGCACTAACGTCTACTGTAAAGTTTCCGCTTGCCGGGTTTTCAATGGTTACCTGTTCTACATTGTTGAGACTATCTCTTTGTCTTGTAGCTGCTGCATTAAGGGTTGCGGCATTTGGTCTGGGATCCATTACCCATGGTTGGTAGTTAGTGGCGTTGTGTGTTACCACCAAATCCAAATCATTTACAAGAGCTCTGGCAGCGATGGTTGATGCTGGAACATCCGGCCAGTAGAGCATAATCTTCACTTCTTTTACCGTACCCGATGTTGGCATTGGTATCTGGAATGTTTTGCTTCCGCTGGTGCTGCTAATGGAGTCTGTAAGGAAGTTCCCGTTTTCAATAACCTCGGCTGCACGCCTGGCATTTAGCCTTCCATAGCCATATATAAAGTCAGGACCAGCTACCCCTAAATCCTCACATGTGTTCATGGCAATGGCCTTCATAAGTCCTGCATGTGGGTTTGAACTATATGTTTTTTGATAGGCCTGATATAATGTAGCCATAGTACCTGATACCCCAGGGCAAGCCATGGAGGTACCGGTTTTATTGGCATAAGAGTTTGGGCTGGGTAAATCGGTGGTACTGTAAACTGAAGTTCCAACGGCACCAAGATCTGGCTTAATGCGGCCATCGCTTGCGGGGCCGCGGCTGCTGCTACCCGCAATACCATCAGTAGCTGTAAGGTTGGCTGTGGCAATTACGTTTTTGGCAATTTTATGACCTCCGGTGATATTGCCCCAGGTGTTACCTGCACCATATCCACAATCGGATGTTCCGCTATTACCGGCAGAAAACACATGAATCATTGAAGGGTTATCAATAGCATCCTGATCCATCTGGCGGGTAAAGTTGGTATAACCTGCATTACATCCATTGGAGTAAGAGCTTGAGGTAATAAGGACATTTAAATTATTGTAATTAAGATCCGCATCGTTAAGGTTATCCGGGTATCTCTGATAGAGCAAATCTGCTCCCGGAGCCATTCCTCGTCCGTCTGGGTCAATGTTTCCAGCTCCGAAAATTGTTCCTGCAACGTGATCACCATGATCTCCGGATGATGGATTGCTATTCATCGTTAGCCTTCCTGTAAAATCAACGTGAAAGTCAATAGCGCCATCGTCTCCATGGCCCACTGTTATACCCGATCCATCATATCCCGGGGCACCGGCAAAATCTGCCTGCAAATAATTTACACGATGGCTGGTGCGGGCTCTGAAGTTTTCGATTTTCCCCGGATCCTCCATTTCCTGAAGTTGCATAATGAAGGGCAGAGAAGCAACTTCCAAGGCATTTTCAGGATTCATGTTAACTGCAATTACGCCATTGCCTTCGTCAGCATCTATCACATCAAAACCATTGTTTATCAATGTGATTAGCACCTCATTGTGATTTAGATCAGGATAATACCTTAGCCATACCTTAGCTGTGTTGGCAGATAACCATGCCCATTCGGGAGTGTTGTTGTTGGCCAGGTTTTTTGAAAGTTTATACTCTGGTAACAAGGCTGTAACTCCGGCACCATGCCCTTCTAAAAAATCAGTGGCCTTTGTGATTTCAGCTACATTAATACTTACTAGATAAGTGTTTTTCGGGATATATTCTAAAGTTGTAAATCCCGGGTAAGAGCTGTTAAGCTTTAGGCTTTTATCTTGTACCAATCGGTAAATTTTTCCATTTACAACCTCTGAAGGTGTAAATTTCATGGCAGTATAATCGTTGGCTTTGAGCCTTAGAGTGTGATTCAGTAGCAGGATTTGCTCAGAATTTCCGGCTTCATTTTGTGCGCTGGCGCCAATACAAAGGGAAAACCCCAAAAAGGCAAGTAACAATCTTTTCATAAAAGGGAATAAATTTTAGGAGCGCACAAGTTAAGAATCGATTGACGAAGTATTGTCATTGGGCTAACATTAATCTCATTGACTGAGCCTATTGGGTGTTAGAAGTCCTGATGTTATTAAGGCTTTTCTTACCCCAATGGTATTGTTACATTTGGCGCTCAATGTTCCAACTATGAAAAAATTATTCCCTATACTTTTCTGCATCCTTGGCCTTTCGGCAACTTCTTTTAGTCAGGTGCAAAAAGGATCCTCGGCAGATATCCTGCATGAGTTAAAAAAACTTCAAAATCCAACAAGGGTGCTATACCTGGCAGCACACCCTGATGATGAAAATACCCGAATGATTAGTTATCTGGTAAATGAGGTGGGTGCTCAAACGGCCTATCTTTCTCTTACCCGGGGTGATGGTGGCCAAAACCTTATAGGAAAAGAGCTCAGTGCTGACCTTGGAATACTGCGAACTCAGGAATTGATGCAGGCACGCTCTATTGATGGCGGCCAGCAGTTTTTTACACGTGCGGTGGATTTTGGATATAGTAAAACATCAAAGGAAACTTTGGAGAAATGGGGCGAGGAGGAAATTCTTTCTGATGTGGTTTGGGTGATTCGAAAGTTTCGTCCGGATGTAATCATTACAAGGTTTCCACCAGATAGTAGGGGAGGCCATGGCCATCACACAGCTTCCGCTGAGCTGGGGATAAAGGCGTTTAGCCTTGCGGCAGATGAGAAGGCATATCCCGATCAACTTCAGTATGTTGATACCTGGCAACCCAAAAGAATTTACTGGAATGCCAGCAATTGGTGGAATAAAGACATTGGCAAACAAGCCGAGGGAAACCCCGATTATATAGTGTTGGATGTTGGAGGTTATAACCCGGTTTTAGGACTGAGTAGTAATGAGTTGGCTTCATTGAGCCGTACCCAGCACAAGAGCCAGGGCTTTGGTGTTTCTGTAGATCGCGGAAGCCAAAAAGAATATTTACAGTATTTGGATGGCGATAAGGCTATAAATGGATTATTTGACGGAATCACCACAAGTTGGGAGCGTTACGGATTTAAGGAAGCCAACAGTTCACTCCAAAAAATCATTGGCAATTTCAAGGCTTCCGAGCCTCATCTTAGTGTTCCTGCATTATTAAGGCTAAAATCGGCTTCAGCTAAGATTACAGATCGAAAAGAACGTGAAAAGTTCCAGTCTAAATTGGATGAGATTATTGTAAAATGTCTTGGCTTTCACGCTGAGGTATTGGCCAGTAAGGAATTTGTACTGGAAGGTGGGACAGAAAAAGTAAAAGTGGAATTGATCAACCGCTCGCCACTAAAAGTAGTGGTGGAAGGCGTGAACTTCAGAGGAAAGGATATCGACTTTTCGGATACCCTTAAGCAAAATGAGGATTTTGTAAAGGAGATTTCAATGAGCACTGCCCACACAGCACTTTCTCAGCCTTACTGGATCAACGGAAACTATGAAAACCTTTATCCTGTAAAGGATCAGAAGCTAATTGGTAAACCCGAAAATGATCCGGCTTTTTCCGTTACACTAAATTTATTAGTGGCTACCGGAGATAAAAAGCTGCCACCACAAGCTGTTTCAGTTCAGGTGCCTGTTACCTATAAATTTTCAGATAGGGTAGATGGTGAAATTATACGTTCCACCTTTGTCATTCCGGCTATAACTGTTTCTCCATCCAAAAAGCAAATGTTGTTTTTGGGGCCTGATGCCAAAACGCTGGAGGTGAAAATCCACTTTCAAAAAAATGAAGAAGTTACCCTGGAGTTAGAAACTTCTGGTTATGAAGTAAGTCCGAAGCAAATTAAGGTTTCCCCTGCTTCAGAGCAGGATTTGACTGCCATTGTGGAAATTACCATAACGCCAAAAGGGGATGTAAGTAGTTCAGCTTTGTCTTTTAAGGTTAATGGCGAAAAGCTTCAAACGCTTAACAGGATTAACTATCCTCATATAGAGGAGCGCATTGTGCTTAAGGATGGCTCTGTAGAGCTAAAGGGCATTGAACTAAAAAAGAAGGGCGAGTATATTGGCTATATAGCGGGTGCCGGAGATGAAGTCCCTGAAGCTATTCAGCAAATGGGCTACGAGGTATTTATGTTGGATGAAAAAACGCTGCGTTCACAAGATCTTTCGCAGTTTAAGGCAATTGTTGCGGGTATTAGAGCCTACAATACTCAGGATTGGTTGCCAAGCGTAAAACCAATTTTGATGGAATATGTAAAAAATGGCGGAAACTATATTGTACAATACAATACCGCTTCTCGCGATTTGCTTACGCATGATATTGGTCCACATCCATTTGAAATTACCCGAAACCGCGTAACGGAAGAAGATGCAAAGCCCAAATTTTTAATACCCAATAGCCCCATTTTTAATAAACCCAATAAACTTACTGAAGCCGATTTTGATGGCTGGGTGCAGGAGCGTGGACTTTACTTTGCCGGTAGTTGGGATAAAAATTATCGTACGCCCATTGGCTGGAATGATGAAGGTGAAGACTTGCAGGAAGGAGCACTAATCATAACCGATTATGGCAAGGGCGCCTTTATGTACACCGGTATTTCCTTTTTCAGGGAATTGCCAGCCGGAGTGCCCGGAGCCTATCGTCTTTTAGCCAATATGTTGAGTTATAAGAAATCCACAGCTACGAATGAGCAGTAAGCGAATCTTTAAAAACTGGAATCAGCTTTATGCCTTTGTGCTGGCCTTTTTGCTAGTGCAGTTGGTGGTGTTTTATTTCATTTCCAGCTACTATGGATAATATGGGAAAGTTATTTCACAAAGCTGCACCAAGAAGCGCAAAGTCACACCAAGAAAGCCTTTGTGCAACTTTGAGTTCCTTTGAGGAACTCTGCGATACAACAGAGATATGCTCAATAAACGGATCAAACCTTAACTAATGGCCACACTCGATTGGATTGTTCTTTTTGGTACCCTGTTCGCCATTGTAGGTTTTGGGGTTTGGAAAACCCGCCAGCAGCAAACGGTAAATGATTATTTGCGAGGTGGTAATTCCATGAATTGGTTTACCATTGGGCTTTCCGTTATGGCCACACAAGCCAGTGCTATTACCTTTTTAAGTGCTCCTGGTTTGGGTTATGAGAGTGGATTGCGCTTTGTCCAATTCTATTTCGGTTTGCCCTTGGCCCTTATTATCATTTCGGCTTTTATTATCCCCATTTATTACCGACTTAAGGTCTACACCGCCTATGAGTATTTGGAAAACCGTTTCGATTTAAAAACCCGATTACTAGCTGCTTTCCTGTTTTTGGTACAGCGTGGCCTTGCAGCCGGACTTACCATTTTTGCACCTGCTATTATCCTTTCCACATTGTTGGGATGGAACCTCAATTTCACCAATCTTTTTGTGGGCGTATTGGTAATAATCTACACTGTAAGTGGTGGAACCAAGGCCGTTAGCCTTACCCAAAAGTGGCAAATGGGCGTCATCCTTCTCGGGATGGCATTGGCTTCGGGCATCCTGATTTATAAGATTGGAAATTTCACGGATTTTAGCTCCGCTATGGAATTGGCCGGTTCCGTTGGCCGAATGGAAATACTGGATTTTAATTGGGATTTGAACGAACGCTATACCGTTTGGAGTGGATTGACTGGAGGTTTGTTTTTAGCCTTGTCCTATTTCGGTACAGATCAAAGCCAGGTGCAGCGCTACCTTACGGGAAAGAATATTAAAGAAAGCCGATTGGGGCTGATGTTTAATGCGGTGATTAAAATCCCAATGCAGCTGTTTATCCTTTTTACAGGAGTGTTGGTTTTTGTGTTTTATCTCTATGTAAAGCCGCCTTTGTTCTTCAATGAAATTGCTATTGATAATATCCGGGGTACCGAATACCGCGAGCAGCTGGAGGATATTGAAAACCGCTACGATGTACATTATGAGGATTTACAAAGCTCACGTGAAGCCTTTACCATGGCTTATGAAGCTGGTGATGTAGCCGAAACGGAAATCCATAAAGAGGAGTTCAGGGCCAGCGTTGATCGCGATAAGGAAATCAGGACTGAGGTGAAGGATTTACTGCTTGAGGCCAACCCAGATTTTAAGGTAAAGGATACCAATTATGTATTTCTCACATTTGTGATGGATTGGCTGCCTATTGGCGTTGTGGGGCTTATTATAGCTCTGATATTCTCTGCGGCTATGTCTTCTACCTCGGGAGAGTTAAATGCACTGGCAACCACTACTTCCGTAGATTTTTACCAGCGTCTGTTTAAAAAGGAGGCGTCAGAACGGCAGCAGGTTTTTATGTCTAAAGCACTCACCGTCCTCTGGGGAGTATTGGCCATAAGCTTTGCCTTAACAGCCAGTCTTTTTGATAATCTTATTGAGATGGTGAATTTACTAGGTTCCCTGTTTTACGGAACTATACTGGGCATTTTTGTAGTGGCCTTTTTCATTAAAATGGTAAAGGGCAATGCGGTTTTTTACAGCGCCCTAATTGCTGAGGCCTGCGTTTTAGCCATCCACTTCGGGCGGGTTTATGAGATTCCGTTCTTTATGCAGTTTGATGTGGAGTACCTGTGGTACAATGTAATTGGCTGCGTATTGGTGGTGGTTATTAGTTTGATCTTTAGTCTTTTTGGGAGAGGTAAGTCGGCTACCTAAAACTCTATCTTTACCTCATACTAACTAATGGTTCTCCCATGAAAAAGTTACTTCTGTCAGGATTTTTTGCCCTCTTATTTTTGGCTCCTTCAATTTCCATTGCCGGAGAAAAGCCGTTGATTATTACGCTTAGAATTGATAAAACCACTACCCATGGGGATTTAGAGAAACAGATAGAGTTTATGAAAGCCAATGGTTACGACTTCACTATTGAATATGTGCGGTTTGATGAAAATGGAGGCGTAGAAGCCATTTGCGGAGCAGTAGATTTAAATAAGTGCTCTGGAACTTTTGAAACCTGGGATATGGGCGACAGGAGTATTATTGTTAAGAAAAACTTGTTTGGACAAATTAGTATTCAGGTGGGGGTAAGGCCTTAGAGATCAGGTCTTCTCCCAAAGGGTATCTACAAAATATCCCTTGCTATCCAAAAAGTGTTTCTGAACCCTAAAGCCGGTTTTTGCGGCTAGGTCCTCCAAATCTTCAAGGCTATACTTACGTGAGATTTCCATGTGTATAGGCTCGGAATGTTTGAATTTGTAGGTTTTGCCGGTAGCTTCTATATAAACCTCCTGGTTCACAGTGCTCATAAGATAGCTGCGGCACTCTCCTGTAAAGGGATCATAGGTGGGGTAATGCTCCCAGTTGTTTAAGTTGAAATTAGCCCCCAGTTCCTTATTCATTCTTTCCAGTAAGTTGAGGTTGAAAGAGCTGGTAATTCCCGCTGTATCGTTATACGCCTTGAGGATGGTACGCGGGTCTTTCTTCAGGTCAACGCCTATCAGTAGTTTATCTCCTGGATTCATCGCCTGCTGTAGTTTAGAAAAAAATATTTGAGCACGCTCAGGGGTAAAGTTACCCATATTACTTCCCAAAAACAGAATCACCTTTGGGCAATTTTCCATTTCATTTAGCCTATCCAAAGCACTGAAATACTCATTGTTTAATAGAGTTACATTGAGGTTTGGAAAGCGTTTTTGCAAGTCTGCAGCAAGCCCTTCCAACACATCCCCCGATATATCAACCGGAAAGTACTCAAAGTCTACCTCTTGCTTTAAAAAATGCTCCAGTAAAAGCTTTGTTTTATAACCGTCTCCAGCACCCAGCTCTACCAAGTTAAACTTGCCTTCGGGCCTAATGGCATTAAGGATAGCGTCTTTCTGTAAGTCAAAAATTTCATACTCACAGTTGGTAAGATAGTACTCAGGCATCTTCATGATCTGCTGAAATATTTTATCGCCCTTGGCATCATAAAAATAGCGTGATGACAAATACTTGTTTTTTGCAGAAAGGCCTTCATCCACATCTTGGGCAAATTGGCTGATAGCTGTATTGGTAATGGTTGACATGAGTTTCTTTGTTTTATTGACGTAGCACTTGTAGGTTTTGCCGTACTAAATAATGTTTCTAATTAAGTAATGTTCATGAGTGGATTATTTTACTAATCGCAGTCCTGTAAACTGCCACCTCAGTTGCGGGTGAAAAAAGTTTCGATAAGTACTGCGGCTATGGTCGGGTGAGGTTGCTACAGAAGCTCCACGTAACACCATCTGGCTTACCATAAACTTGCCATTGTATTCACCTACCGCTCCTTCTGCTTTGGCGAAACCTGGATAGGGAAGATATGCAGAATTGGTCCACTCCCAACGCTGACCCCAGTTAAACTTATTGCTTGCCACTTCCCATTCTGCTTCCGTGGGTAAACGCATTCCTTTCCATTCTGCAAAGGCAAAAGCTTCATAATAGGAGATATGGGCCACAGGCTCGTCCGGGTTTACCTTTTGTAATCCTGATAAAGTAAAGCGGTACCACTCACCGTCCTTTTGTCGCCAATATTCCGGAGAGTCAATTTTATTTTCATTTACCCAAGCCCAGCCTTCACTATGCCAATGCTCAAAATTGGTATAGCCACCGGCATCCATAAACTCCAGCCACTCTTTATTGGTAACCAACTTATTGCTGATGGAAAATGGTTGCAGATATACTTTATGGCGGCCATGCTCATTATCAAATGAAAATCCTTCTCCTTTAAAACCTATTTCATAAATGCCTTCTTCCATAGATGTAAAGCCATGAGCATCTTCCTTTTCGCCTTCGCTAAATAATTCCGTGTAAACGGGGTTAAAAGGCTGAACAGCCAATATGTATTTAAAGTCGGTGAGGAAAAGTTCCTGATGTTGCTGCTCATGATTCAGGCCAAGTTCCAGCAATTCCAGAGCTTCAGCAGGTGGATTATTACTTAGGAAATCGGCCATTTTTGCATCCACATAAGCGCGGTATTTGTAAACATCCTGCAAGGGTGGACGGGTTAATGTACCGCGGCTATCGCGTTGCAGGCGCTCGCCTAAACTTTCGTAATATGAGTTGAAGTAATATGGAAAGCGCTCGTCAAATTCCTTGTAATCATCTACAAAGGATTTTAGAATCATAGTTTCAAAAAACCAGGTGGTGTGGCCCAGGTGCCATTTGGGGGGGCTGGCATCCATCATCGGCTGCGCCAGGTGATCCTCTGGCGAAAGCGGAGCCATAAGGTGTTCTGTATAGTTGCGAACTTCACTGTATCGCTTTGCTGTTGTGGCCCCGGATTTTATTATTGTATTGTCTTTGCTTTGTATCATAATACTCCCTAAACGAGGGGCGAAAGTTAAGGTTTATGCCTGGGCATAATTTGTCTTTAGGTTGACGATTATCGTGCCTTTTAAAAATACAGTGTAGTGGGCTGATATTAAATCTCAATTATCAACCCAATGCTTGGCAGCACCGTACCCTGGTCATTCTCTAATTGATTTATTTGATAGAATTGCTGTCCATTTTGGGTGTAGGTCAAAGGCTGTCCCTGCGCATCTTTAGCTATGGCATAAAAAGGCTCGCCCGGTACTGATTGTCCTAAGGCATTTTGTACATCCAGATAAATGTTAAGGCTCCACTTTTCAAAAAACCATTTTTTATCTAAGCGCAGATTGAGGCGGTTGAAGTTGTCATACCTCAATGTATTAAGCTGTGCATAGTTTGGGAGCGCGCGCTGGTTTCGGTTATAAATATCCACCTGAGTGCTCTGTAGGTCGGTAGGGGTGTAGGGTGCACCACCTAAAAACTGATATTGAACGCCAAGTTCCCAGTTTTTACCAAAGCGCTTGCCGGCAGTTACTGTTACTATATGTTGGTTATCCCAGGATGATGGTACAAAATCTCCGTTTCTGTCTTCAAATTCACTCTTTACAAAGGTGTAGGCCAGTGTGCCAAAAAAGCCCTTAAATAGCTTTTGCTGATAGAGCACCTCCATTCCGTAGGCGCGTCCTGCCGAGGTAGATGTAGTAGGACCATTGCCAATTATTCCAAAATCTCCGCCAAGGTTTGCCAGCGTTACGCTATCTCCCGTAAGGAAGGGATAGTTGCCATAAACCTTGTAAAACCCTTCCACACTTATTTTGGCATTAAAGTCAAGATAGTAGGCCAGGCCCATAACGTAGTGAGAAGTGCTGATGTAGGTTACGTCTTCATTTACCGGAGTTCCTGAGGTATCTCTAAAGCCAAGTGTGGTGTAGGGAGGCAATTGGTAATAGATGCCGTAACTGGCATTTAAGCTGAGGTTGGAAGTAAGGTAGTAGGAGAGGGCCACCTTTGGCGAAAGCTGGTTCAGCGGGTTGGCCATTTCACTGTTAAAGGAATTACCATCCATGCGAAGGCCAGCGGTAAGGTTTAACCTTTCTTCTAATAAGGAGCGGCTTGCAGAAGCAAAGGCACTGTATTTAAATAACTCCACATCGCTACTATAGATGAGTGGGGGCTGCCCAGCGGGTACCCTCAGATCGGTGGTATTGGTGTTGTATTTGGCCTGCTCAAAACCAAAACCCGTTGTAAATCGCCAGTTTTCCTTTCGGTAAAAATTCTCTACGCGCAGCTTATTCTCAATTTCCTGAGATTGGTAATCCAGCAACTGCAGGTTGGTTTCCACATTATCTACAAACTTATCGGCTGTGTTATTGAGCATAAAGCGGCTAACAATAAAGTTGGTGTAGCTTTTTTTACCAAAGTGTGTATACTTGGCACCTACGGAGTAATTCCACTGTTCGTTTACCGGAAGTACTTGCAGCTGGTAACGTTGTGCTTCAGTTTCATTGGCATCCAGGTTTAGTTTAAACTTGTCGATAGCGCCAAGGCCTAAAATGGTCAATTGGTTTTTGGCATTGAATTTATGCTTCACCTTTAGCTGAAAATCGTTGTAGGTAGGCAAAAACGACAGACCAATGGCATCAAATAAAAACTGAAGATAGCTTTGTCGTGCAGAGGCAATCATAGTGGTTTTTTCACCCAGCGGGCCTTCAAGTGTAAGTCCGGCCTCAGACGAGCCCAACTGAAAGGTTCCGCCCCATTTATCGGTACGGCCATCTTTTAACTTTAAATCTAAAACAGAGCTTAAAGCTGCAGCCTTTTCCACAGGAAAGGAACTGGTATACAAATCCACCTCTCTTATGAAGTTTACGTTTATCAATCCCACAGGGCCACCGCTGCTCCCTTGGGTGGCAAAGTGATTAATAGCCGGAATTTCAATCCCGTCAAGGAAAAACTTATTTTCATTAGGGCCACCACCTCTAATAATAATGTCATTCCTGAAACTTGGTGTGGAAGCCACTCCGGGCAGAGCCTGTATTACTTTAGAAATATCCTGATTACCACCTGGGGTACGCTGAATTTCGGTTATGCCCAAACGGTTTAAGGAAACCGAACTTTCTTCCTTTCGCTCAAATTTATCCTGAGCGGTAACTTCCACGGCTTTCAATGTTTCTGAACTTTCCTTTAAGGGAAAATCAAGAAAGCGCGGTTTGGAGCGGGTTACCTGAACTTCAAATTCTGTTTTGGAATTATAGCCCACAAAGGAGGCTTCCACGTTGTAAAGTCCCGGCTCCACTTGCAATTGATAATTTCCGTCAATATCGGTAGTGGTGCCAATTTCGGTGTCTTTAATCACCACACTGGCAAAGGGGAGTGGCTCATTATTTATGGCGTTGTAAACCCGGCCCTTTATTGTGCCCTGCTGGGCGAAGAGCTGAGAACCTAGTAATATAAGCAGAGGGATAATTTTATGCTTCACGAATTGGCTTTTAACAAATTTGAAACTTTGAACCCCGACAGAGCCCCAGTGTTCATTGTAATTGTTTAATAAGTGATTATTGCTTCACGGTTTTCAGGTATTGCCATTCTTCTCCAACTCTAATATGGTAGAAATATAACCCTTGCGGGAGATGGCTTAAATCCACTTCAAACTCTTGCTGGCCTTGGGCTGATGGGCCGTTGAATACCTCAATCACCTTTTTGCCAGAAAGATTATGGAGGTTTATTTGGAGCGGTACAGGTACTTGGATGTAGAGGTTTATTTGCTGCTGGCCGGAAGATGGGTTGGGATATAGTTTAAAGTCTGTCCGATTTCGCCATTTTACTTCTTCCATACCAATGTCATCTATAACCTGAAAGATTTGTGAAAGGGATGCGGTGTCAATTGGATTGCAGACCGTTCCGATGGGAGATTCATAGCTAATAAGCTTAATTGTATAAGTTCCCTGAGTCAATAGACCAATGGAAAAAGTATCAACAAAAGTTTTTGTAGACTGCTGCCATCCTGCTGCAAAACAACTGCGAAGGTGAATGGTGTCTGCTATTACCCACATCGTATCACTTATTTTTATTCCTCTTGTGGTAATCATTTGGACAGTTCTTATTTGAATTGAATCAGAAATCAGAGGATTGTTGGGAATAATTTCAACGGTATCAATATGAGGGTAATACTGTGCCTCACTTGGTTTTCCTACAAAGCAGATTAAAATAAAGAGTGTGGTCTGAAGAAATTTTTTCAGCGGGAGCGTGAGATTGGACAATTGCATCAGCCTTTATTGATTATTGGTTGGAAGTCAATAAATCTAACAAAAAAAAGCGGTGAACCGAATCCGATCCACCGCTTTAGGGTTTTGGCCATTAAGGCTATATTTTAAAGATAAGTTACTCTTCCATGGCAGGTTCCATAGGCTCACCGGCATCAGCAGGGTCAATAACAGGATAATAAACTTCGGTTACCCATTTTGTGCTGTCTGGTTCCTGGCCCGGGTCCGTTACGTAAACTTCCCAGGGAGATCCAATCATTTCAATTCCATTTTCCTGAGTATGCTTAAACATAGCGGTATGTTCGGGCATGGTATTGTAACCTCCTACATGTACGGCTTTAATGGCGCTGCCGCCATAAGTGGTTCCTTTCTTTATTTTGTCGGTACCTGGTTTTTTTGAAGTTGCTGCTATGCCAGCCTCCATTTTAGAAATTCCGGTTTCTTCATTCCATTCGTGATAAATGGCAAAAGGTTGCATAGTGGTATTATTGGCGTCCTCACCAAGGTAAGTCATAATTGCTCCATAGCTATCGGCTAAAAATCCTTTAACATTGGCATTATTCATGGGTACATCTCCTGATATGCTGTAATAGTTCATCGGTTCCACCCTCACCATGATAATGTCAACAGCTGGCGCTTTTTTAGGCATAGCTTCTACCAACGCTTTTAGGTTAGCAAGTCCTTCTTCAAAGTCTTTACCAACAGTTGCATCCATGCCTTTACCAAACACGCGGAAGAAAAATGGAAACTCCCCGGTAAAACCCCATGTAACCTGGGTTTGACCATCTTCGGTAGGCTCAAATTTCCAGTAGCCGTCAGATTCGCCCATACCTTCAAACACTATGTGGGTGGTAAGCGATTCATTGGGTACTGCAGCGGTGATGGATTGGGTTCCCTTTTTTGAAATCTCACCATCCCAGGAGTAGGTGGCGCCTTCTCCTGCGGATTTTTCGCCATAGGTAATTTTCATTTCAGGATCTTGCTTATGCCATTTGCTCCACTCGCTCCAGGTGGTGAAATCGCTTACAGTAGCATACACCGTTTCTGGGTCTGCGTCAATAACAGCAGTACGTTCTACAGCGTATTTGCTATCAAGGGTAGCCATCCATGCGGAATAGCCGCCTACAATCACAACAAGGATTACAAGAATAATTTTTAGTGCTTTCATTTAAGATGATTTAGATATTTAGTTAGTTGTCCAAAAGTAGCAATAATCTTTATTTGCTATGTATGAGTAGGTTAGGGGAGTTTTTGTTTTTAATAAAATGTTTAAAATCAAGGCTTCATACTTTGGTTTAAGCTCAAAAAATGGGTTTAAATTTGCCGGATGCAAAACATGATCTTAATCCTTGACTGTGGCTCGCAATATACCCAGCTTATTGCCCGCAGAGTTCGTGAGTTAAACGTTTATTGTGAAATTCACCCATTTAATAACCCTCCGGCTATTACGGATAATGTTAAAGGAGTAATTATCAGCGGAAGCCCGGCCTCTGTAAGAGATGAAGGTTCGCCAAAACTTCAACTGGATGCCATTAAGGGTAAACTGCCATTATTAGGAGTTTGCTATGGCGCTCAATATTTGGTGCAGTCTTTTGGCGGCAGCGTTGGAGCTTCTGATACGCGCGAGTACGGAAGGGCCAATCTTAGGTTTATTGATGAGCAGTCGGATTTATTTCAGGGCATGGCAGTAGGTTCACAGGTTTGGATGAGCCATGCGGATACCATAAAGGAGATGCCGGAAGGCTATACAACAATTGCCAGCACCGGAGATGTTGAATACGCTGCATTTAAAATTGAAGGTGAAACGACCTATGGAATTCAGTTTCACCCGGAAGTATATCACAGTAAGGATGGAGCAACTCTCCTTAAAAACTTTGTCGTTGGGATTTGTAATTGCCAGCAGGACTGGACCCCGCTTTCCTTTGTAGAGGAAACCATTGAGAAAATGCGTAAAAAATTAGGTAAGGATCATGTGGTACTTGGCCTAAGTGGTGGTGTGGATAGTACCGTTACAGCTGTTTTGCTTAGCGAAGCTATTGGTGATAGGCTGCATTGCATCTTTGTAAATAATGGCGTGCTTCGCAAAAATGAGTTCGAAAATGTATTGGAGCAATACAAGGAAATGGGACTTAATATTAAAGGAGTTGACGCTTCGGATCGATTTCTTGATGCCCTTGAAGGAGTTTCGGATCCTGAGTTAAAGAGAAAGGCCATTGGCCGTGTTTTTATTGAAGTGTTTGATGATGAGGCTCACAAAATCAGCAATGTAGATTGGCTGGCACAGGGAACTATATATCCTGATGTTATTGAATCTGTTTCTGTAAACGGAGGTCCATCAGCAACTATAAAATCGCATCACAATGTGGGCGGTTTACCTGATTTTATGAAGCTTAAAGTGGTAGAGCCCATGAATACCTTATTTAAGGATGAGGTAAGGAGAGTGGGTAAAGCGCTGGGTATAGATGATGAGCTTTTAGGAAGACATCCATTTCCGGGGCCTGGCCTGGCCATCCGTATCATTGGAGAGATTACAAGGGAGAAGGTGCGTATATTGCAGGAAGTGGACGATATTTTTATCAGCGGCCTGAGGGCGCATGGACTGTATGATGATGTTTGGCAGGCAGGCGCCATGTTGCTTCCCGTGCAAACGGTAGGAGTAATGGGCGATGAGCGTACCTATGAAAGTGTAGTGTCACTTAGAGCTGTAGAAAGTACAGACGGAATGACGGCAGACTGGGTACACCTACCCTACGAATTTCTGGCCGAGATATCCAATAAAATCATTAACCGCGTTAAGGGTGTAAACAGAGTGGTGTACGACATCAGCTCAAAACCACCAGCTACAATAGAATGGGAATGAGAAACCTGCTTTTAGTATTACTGATTTCGATGAATGCCATGTTGAGCTACGGCCAGCAGGGCGAATACATTTACCATGAGGTGGCTGCCGGTGAAACCGTGTACAGCATTTCAAAAAAGTACGATATCAGTAAAGCTGAGCTGGAGAAGTACAACCCTGATATTAAAGGTGGACTGAAGGAGAAGATGATGCTTCTTATTCCTAAGAAACCAGCTTCTAAAGCCGCCAAAGGCGGGCAAAAAAAGTTCACCAGCCATAAGGTGGAGCAGGGGCAAACCCTCTATTCCATAGCTCAGAAGTATGATGTATTAGTTGAGGATATCAAGAAGGTAAATCCCGAATTGAAGGATGGACTTAAAGCCGGGCAGGTTTTATTGATTCCTCTGTTGCCCAAAAAGCCAGAGGAACCCAAGCCTGAAGTAAACAGCAATTATAGGGAGCATAAGGTTGAAGCAGGTGAAACGCTTTATTCATTGGCTCTGAAATACGGAGTATCGGTTGAGGAGATCAAAAAGATAAATACTGAACTGGCTGAAGGTCTTAAGGCCGGAGAGATTTTATACATCCCCAAGGAGGTACCAAAGAACAATGAAGCTAGTAGCGAGGATAAGGCTCGCCTTGCAGCGGAAATAGCTAAGGCAAAATCAGAAAGGAAAAACCAGTTGCCAGCAGGTAGTAAGGAGTACAGTGAAATTACTTCGGGAGACTATCATATCCATAAAGTGGAAGCAGGCCAAACGGCTTACTCCATAAGCAAGCAATACCATATTTCGTTGGATAGCCTTTATATTCTTAATCCCGGTGCTGATGAAGGTTTGCGACTGGGGCAACTGCTGAAGTTACCATTAAACAGGGCACAGTATAGCACTCAAAACCTGATTAAAAATGCACAGCCCAAAGAGGAGTTGGCTTCAGATAACTCACGGGAAGAAGGCGCTATTACAGATACCTCTGGTGGTTTTTTCCTTTATCAGTTAAAAACCGGAGACTCCTATTATTCTTTAAAAAACAGATTTAATGTTAGCAGCGAAGAGCTGATGAGTTTAAACCCTGAACTAAAAGAGGGTTTGAATGTGGATAAATACATCATTATCCCTAAAAGAAAAAAGGAAGTGGATACGGGTTGGCTGGATAAGGTTTTCTCTGATGTTGAAAATAGTGATCCCGTTGGAAAGCCAAGTGACATAAAGGTTTCTCAGAAAGAATCCCTTAATAGGGAAGGTAAGCCTGTAGCCACCGATACTTCATTCCGTAAGCCTGTATCTCCAAAAAACCTGGCTATGGACAGACCAATTAAGGTAGGTGTGATGCTGCCTTTTATGGCAGGTACCGATACTACATTTGATTATGATAGCGAGGTTCCGGCAAGATCTCATTATGTGCTCGATTTTTACAACGGCCTTTTGCTTGCCGCAGATACAATGAGCAAGCAGGGGATGAATCTTAGCCTGCAGGTATATGATACGCAAAACAGCCTGTTTACCGTTCGGGAGAAGATGAATGAGGTGGAGAGGGCAGATTACGATATGATGATTGGACCTCTGTTTCAAAAAAATGTGGAGTATGTGGCGGATGAGTTGAAGGCTAAGGGCACTCCGGTGGTAAGCCCACTAAGCAAAGCCGTGGATCTAGCCGATAGGCCTAATTTGGTAAAATGTGTGCCTGGTAATGATGCTGGAGCTCAGGAAATTGCAGATCTGCTAAATGCTTATTATAAGGATGCTAAGATTGTCTTTACCCACTCCAACTCTATGGAGGATAGAGAAAAGGTTAGACAAATAAAGGCAAGACTGACAGCCCGCACTGAAATCAGTTTTATGGAAAGTGTGGTAAGTACAGAGGGGCTGATAAAACGAGTGAGCCTTACCGATGTTTTGGCGCAGGATAAACCCAATGTAGTTGTGGTTTTCTCGGAGGATAAAGTGTTTTTAAGTGATTTGGTTACCAAGCTCCGTTCCATGAGAACTTTGGAAATTGCACTGGTAGGGCCACCAAAGTTGTTGCAAATACCCACCTTGGAGATGGATTACCTAAACACCTTAAAGCTTACTATGACGGATGCTAGCTTTGTGGATTATGGCGATTCGGCTACCATTCAGTTTATTAAGGAGTATCGCAAAAGGTATGGCAGCGAGCCTTCTCAAATGTCTTTTCAGGGTTATGATGTTGCCATGTACTTTTTAAACCAACTATGGCTTAATGGCCCTGAGATGTTGAGAGGAATGGAATACAACAAAAGAATGCTCAGCACTGGTTTTAGATTGTCAAAAACCACAAACGGTGGCTATGAAAATCAATTTGTGCACATTACCGGCATTCGGGATTTTACGTTAGTAAAGTTAAATGTATCCCCAAAAAATCAAACTTCTGCACAAAGTGTTAAACTAGATTAAGAAACCATCTCAAGCAGTTTGATTACGGTTTTCCAGTTTCGGCTGGTGGCGGCTATTCCTAGCTTCTTTTCAAACAGGTTGTTGGTGAGTTTGGTTCGGCCATACCCATTGGGGCAATACAGGTAAATGATATTGTCAACCACTTCAAAGATGTCGTCCTGCGATTTGATATCTGCCAAAAGTTTTAAATTTTCCGCAGTTGGGATTTCTTTCAAAAAGGTAACGTAAAGTGCCTTGAGTTCTGTATTCTCATTTTTTAGAAATGGATTGGCTGAGGTGATTTTTTGTAAATCCTCCTTGGTTAGAACAATAACAGGCACCTCATAATCAAATCTGTCTTTTATCTCTTCTCTGATATTTTTGGCCAGGAGAGCGGATGGAGTTGCTGTAGCTTCAAACTTAACATTGCCACTTTGGATATAGGTCTCAGTTTTTTCATAACCCATTTGATGCATTGCCGCTTTTAAATCTGACATTTTTAGCAGCTTACTTCCCGATACGTTTATGCCTCTGAGGATGGCAATATAGGTGGGCATATTTTGGTTTTATGTTTTCCAATAAAAACTCAAAGATAAAAAGCCCCTGGCTTATCAATTGAAACCAGAGGCTTTCACCAGTTAAGCCATACATGCCATCACACATGCAGACCTAGTTTAATCCTGCGCAATAAATTTTAAATGGCTTTAGACCGGTCGTTTACTAATTAACCGCACGGCTTTCATATTGTTGAACTTTCAAAAAATAAGTTTAGCCCCCGTACCTGAATCAAATTAACCTACATCTCAATGAGTTTTGGAGTTATCATTATTTCGGTGTATTGCATTATATATTCTTAATACTTTTGGGAAAATGGCAGCAGGTTCAAAAAATACAATTTCCAAAGTGGTGGTTATACTGCTGATTACCCTTGGGGTATTGGGGGCTATAAGCTTTTTTAGCTTTAGGAGCTATAAGGAGTTTACATTGGCACTTGATAAGCTGTACAATGAAAAGGAGGAAGTAACCCTTACCGAAAATATCCTGGGAGAAATTGGCGAACTGGAAACCCGGTCACGTTCATACTCTCTTACCGAATCACCTGAAGACCTTGAACTGTATGTAAATAAGGTAAAGGTAACCAAGGCTAAAATAGACTCACTTTATTTTCAGAGCTATGGCAAAAATTACCACAAAGAGGTAGATACCTTAAGAATTCTCTTCAGGCAGAAGGTGGAAAGCTTCAGGGAGCTAATGGCCCTTAAGAATAGAATATCAAAAAGGTATTTGGACAGAACAGCGCTGGATGTGCTTACACAAACCCAAAAGGCTATTAATAAGGATAGCGTTCTTATTCCAAAGCAGGAGATTACAACAACAACCGTAACAAGGGTTGAAATTCCCGAAAAGCCAAAGGAGGAGGAAAAGGGCTGGCTCAAAAGTGTTTTTGGGAAGAAGGAAAAACCACAGGAAGAGATTCCTGTGCGCTCAGAAGTGAGGGAAGAAAAGGTTGTAGCCTATGATTCAGCTTACTTTGAAAAGGTAGATACCTTAATCACATCGGTAAAATCAGCTATAAGGCAGGCCGAACTGGCACGTAAGCAAAATACTCAAATGCTTACCAATACCGAACTGGAGCTGGTAAACAGAGATCACTTTATAGTTGAAAAGCTACGCACAATAATCTTAAAGATCCGGGAGCTGGAATCTGAAGACTCCCGCCTGGAAAAGAAGGAAACTCTGGCTACTGCCAGGGCATCGTTTGGCTCGGTTATTCTATTTGCCCTCCTTGGAGGATTATTGAGTATTGTCCTTATTTATTTTGTTCTCCGCGACATTTTGCGTTCCAATAAAATGCAAAAAGAACTGGCAATACAAAAGCGGAGAGCCGAAAAGCTGGCCAATGTGAAGGAGGAATTTTTGGCTAATATGAGCCACGAAATACGTACTCCGCTAAATTCTATCCTTGGCTTTTCAGAGCAGATGGCTGACTCTGAAATTGATGCAGAACAGCGGAAGAGGTTGCAGAATATTAGAAGCAGTGGTGAGCACTTACTGATGCTGGTAAATGATATTTTGGATTACAGCAAGATTGAATCAGGTAAGCTGAGGCTCGAAAAAATCGGATTTAGAATTGAAACGGTATTGCGCGAAAGCATGGCCACCCTGGAGCATCTGGCAGTAGCTAAGGGAATTGATATGCAAATAGAGATTAATGAGGAGTTAAAAAACTATATTTTAAAAGGCGACCCCATTAGGCTTAAGCAAATATTGATAAACCTTGCCGGAAACGGAGTGAAATTTACCGAGAAGGGATATGTGAAAATCAGTGCCAGTATCGAGTCAAGAACAAATAGTGGAGTAGAAGTCCTGTTTAATGTGGAGGATACAGGAAAGGGTATTGAGGCCAGTAAAATTGATACCATTTTCGATAGTTTTGATCAGGAGGACACAAGTATTTCGAGAAGGTATGGAGGCACCGGACTGGGCCTGACAATTTGTAAAAAACTGGTTAAGCTTCAGCACGGAACCCTTGGTGTGGACAGCGAAGTAAACAAGGGATCTGTATTTAGTGTGGGGCTGCAATATGACTTTGCCGATAAGGAGGAGTATAGCAGTAAGTTCGATTCTGAACAGGTGGATATAAATCTGGAAGGAAAATCGCTATTGTTGATTGATGATGATTCCATGAATCATGTTTTGTTGAAGCCAAGCCTCGAAAGATGGGGCTTAACTTTTGACTCAGCTTACAACGGTGAAGAGGGTATCTCTCAGGCCCGGAAGTTGTCGTATGACTTTATACTTGTAGATCTTCAGATGCCCGGTAAGAGCGGGGCAGAAGTTATAGAAGAGCTGGCAAAGGATGGGCATATAAATGCCGATGCCCACATTATACTTTGTACGGCAAATGCTATGGTTAAAAGCTTTAAGCCAGAATTGTTAAAACTCGTAGATGCATCATTGTTAAAACCCTTTAAGGAGTATGAGGTGGCCCAGTTGCTTGCCGGGCTTAGCTCGAAAAACAGACCTAAATCTCCCATTAAGATTATGAAAAAAGCTAAACCCCTTTATTCCCTCACCAACTTCAGGGCCTATGCAGGAGATGACCCCGAAGTATTAGTACAGTTTCTGATTTCCTTTATAAAGACTAATCATGAAAATCTGGATTTCCTGAAAAAACATTTTAAAAATCAGGATTATTCTAATGTAGGGGATACCGCCCATAAGATGAAAAATACATTTGGCCAGATGGAAGCCTGGGCCGTAATGGAGCAACTTATAGAGCTCGAAAAACTTGTGGATAGCAGTCAGCCTATTGCAGATATCGAAGAAAGAATTGAGAAGACTTTTCTTTTTGCAGATGAAATTTTCAAACTGCTGGAGTCAGATATTAAAGAGCTTGAAGAAGCCGGTTATACCTCTAATCCGTAGGCTCTTATCTTATTGTAAAGCGTTTTTCTATCAATATTTAGGAGCTTGGCAGCTTTGGTTTTATTAAAACGAACCTTTTCAAGAGCCTCCATTATCTTTTGCCTTTCCAGGGCACTTTCAAGTTGCTTTAAATCTGTAGACTCCTTAATGCTTTTGATATCTTCAGCACGCTCTCTGTAGGTGCTGCTAATTTCACTTGGCAGTGCAGTTTTTTCCACTGCCCCCCCTTTTGTAAGTAAAACCGATCGTTTTACCACATTTTTCAGTTCTCTGAGATTTCCGGGCCACTCATATCTCTCAAGAAGGTCAAGAGTTTCCGTACTAAAACCCTTCACATCTTTCTCAAGTTCCTCGTTGGCTTGCGCCAAAAAATGATGTGCAAACTGACTTATCTCCTCCTCCCGTTCCCGCAAGGGGCTGATTTCAATTTTAAACTCATTTATTCTGTGATAAAGATCCTCCCTGAAATTGCTTTGAGTGATGGCATTCAGGAGGTTTTCGTTAGTGGCCGTAAGCAGGCGTACGTCAATCGGAATATCTTCGCGGTCACCAATGCGCCTGATTACCTTTTCCTGAATGGCCCTGAGCAATTTTACCTGCACTTCATAGCTCAGATTACCTATTTCGTCCAGAAAAAGTGTTCCGCCATTAGCTACCTCAAATTGACCCATGCGGTCTTCATTAGCCCCGGTAAAGCTCCCTTTTAAATGTCCAAATAATTCGCTTGTAGCGAGATCCTTGGATAGAGCACCACAATCAATAGCTACAAATGGTTTATCACTACGCTTACTGTAATTGTGAATTTGGCGGGCTACATATTCTTTCCCCGTGCCACTTTCGCCCTGTATAAGAACACTCATGTTTGTTGGCCCTACCAGCTCCACATATTCATTCACCTTTCTGGTTTGCGGGCTTTCGCCTTTTATAAAGTCGCCTTTTGCGGCTCCACTTCCAGGGGGCTTTATTTGGTTGGCAATGCTTTTAAGTTGATGAGCTTCCTCTTTCTTTGGCGAATCCAGTACAGACCTTACAAGAGCTATCAGTTCCTCAGGGTTTACAGGTTTTGTAAGGTAATCAGAGGCACCCAGCTTCATCGCCTTTACTGCCAGTTTTATATCTCCATAACTTGTGATAAGTATCAACGGAGTTCTTATGCGCAGTTTATTGATTGTACTGAGCATCTCTATACCATCCATACCGGGCATTCGGTAATCGGATAGAATGAGATCGAAGGAGGATTGGCCCAACGCCTGAAGACCCTTTTCAGCATTAGACTCTGTAACTGCTATATAGCCCTTCTTTTCCAAAAAGGATTTCAGCATCAACAGGAAGGTGGTGTCATCATCAACCACCAATATTTTAGGAGTATGGTTCATTAGAAGGTTCGATAGCTACGCCAAAATTAGTTGAAATATCAAACATAGGGTTACTACAAAAAAAGAAGTCACCACTCTCCAGTGATGACTTCAGCTCAACTCGAACAACTAAAAACTAACGCTGCTATTTATATAGCTTCTTAAATATTTTTATATTGAGTGCGATTTCTAAAATCATTTCCTCAAATCTGATTAGAGTGAAGGGAATACTGTACCATAAATCATTATTGTGTTAAAGTTCACATAATCAGTGTTTTATGTTTGTGTTGGGATTTGGGAATTGAGGAAATATTCCACACTTTGTGTTTTTTTTACTTAAAACAATTCCCCAGTTTACTATTCTTTTCTTACAAACTCTCCTGATTTGTCAAACTTCAGTATTAGCTTTTGCTGCTTATAGTTGATAATAACAGTGTATTCTGAAATGGCTCCTGAGTTTTCACTAACCGTGGCTTTGGTTATGTGGGCACCGCTATAATTGTCTGTTATGTAGTTGCGAATATTTTCAGGGAGGTCTTTCGGATGGACGGTTTTCTCCTGAAAGGAAAAAATTGCCACGGGCTCATACGCTCTTGCTGAAAGATGAACACCGCTAAAAATCAGGAGTATTGGTAGTAACTTTTTCATGAGTAGAAATTTAGAGTGCTTTAAATTTAAGCAAATTGATTCTAAATAGAGTTTTAACAGCTCATTAAGAAACACTAACAGGCACAACACGTTATCTGTTCAAATCATAATTAAAATGGAAATACAGGAAGACCAGCACACCATGGGTAAGGAAAATAGCAGTGAGGATTTATCCCAAAAAATAATGGAGGCCTACAAAGAATACATTTTGCTACACGGCACTGAGCCAGCTAGCATTTATTCCTTTTGCAAGCAAATAGGAATTGAAGAATCGGAATTTTATCAGCATTTCAATGATTTTGATCAGATTGCCGATGCCTTTTGGACATCAGTTTTTAGCACCGTTGTAACGGCAACAACTGAAGAAGGGGAATATGATAGTTATACTGTCCGCGAAAAGTTCTTGACCTTTTACTATAACTTTTTTGAAGAACTTAAAAAGCACAGGAGCTATGCCCTGCTTAGTTTTAAAGAGTCTTTATTCTCATTAAAACCTGATAACAGAAGTCTTGGTAAACTAAAGAAGGAGTATAAAATGTGGGCAAAGGGCTTGTTGTATCAGGCGATGGATAACGATGAGATTGCTTCACGATCAAAATTATCGGATACCTATGATAGCCTGTTTTGGTACCAATTTCTTTTTCTGATCAATTTTTGGAGAAAGGATAAAAGCCGTGGCTTTGAAAAGACTGATGCAGCCATTGAAAAGTCAGTAAACCTCTCTTTTGACCTTATTGAGAAAAATGCACTGGATAGTGCCTTTGACTTTGGTAAGTTCATGTTTCAAAACAGATGATGGAGGAACAGGATAAAATCCCTACATCACGCATTTCACGTGCGGGAAAGTTTTTAAACACAGGGGCCAAAGTGGGAGGTAATTACCTCAAATACTATGGTAAAAGAGTATTGTCGGGTAACGATAATAAAGATGAGCTGCAGCGTGAAAATGCTGAAGATATCTACAATGCCTTGGGAAATCTCAAGGGAGGGGCTCTGAAAATTGCCCAGATGATGAGTATGGATCAGGGTATTTTACCCGAAGCGTTCACCACCAAATTTGCGCAGGCTCAGTACTCTGCACCGCCATTAAGCTTTCCGTTAGTTGCTAAAACCTTTAAACAATATTTTGGTAAAGGCCCGATGGATTTGTACGATGGTTTTAGCAAAAATGCAGTTGCAGCAGCTTCAATAGGGCAGGTGCATAAAGCGCAAAAGGACGGAAGGGAATTAGCCGTAAAAGTGCAATACCCGGGTGTGGCCGATAGTATTGTTTCTGATTTAAGGGTGGTAAAACCACTTGTTGGAGCCTTTATCAATATTTCATCTGCAGAGCTAAATCATTACCTGGAGGAAATACAAGGCCGCTTGCTTGAAGAAACTGATTACAAGCTTGAATTGAAGCGGTCGGTAGAAATATCAGAAGCTTGTGGACATATAGAAGGATTGCAGTTTCCTAAGTATTATCCCGAGCTCTCTGCCGATAGAATTTTAACAATGGATTGGCTGGAGGGGCAACATCTCGATAAGTTTTTGCAATCCAATCCAAGTCAGGAAGTACGAAACAGGATAGGGCAAGTGCTTTGGGATTTTTACGATTATCAGATTCATGTACTTCATCAGCTGCATGCTGATCCGCATCCGGGCAACTTCTTGATTTCAGAAAATGGAACATTGGGTGTGATTGACTTTGGATGTGTAAAGTATCTGGAAGATGATTTTTACAAATCCTATTTCCGGGTAATGGATCCGAAAATTTTGGAAGATCAGGAATATTTTATGCAAGTTTTGCGGGATCTAAGGTTTCTTCATGAAAATGACAGCGACAAGGAGGCTGTTTACTTTGAAGAATTATTCAAGGAAATGCACCAGCTTTTTGGCCGCCCGTTTTTCAGCGAAACTTTTGACTTTGGTGATGTAGCCTTTTTTCAGGAAATATTTGCTCAGGGAGAGCGATTCAGCAATGACAAAATGCTCCGAAAGGCAAATGCAGCACGAGGACCTAAAGATGCGATTTATCTCAATCGTACCTATTTTGGATTATTCAGCTTTTTACATCAGCTAAAGGCTGAAGTCCGTACCCATAGTGCTTTAGAGGCATCCTTCGTTTGATGTTTTAAACAATTTCAGCTTGGGTGTGGTTACCTGTGCCTAACATAAAATCACACACAAATGAAGCGGTTACTCTTTACTCTTGCCTTTACGTCTATCCTGGCAATATCGGCAAGTTACGCGCAGGTTATATCAAAAAATGCAATAGGCGTTAGGCTCGAAAACAGTGATGGCCTTGGGCCTCAGTTTACTTATCAGCGGGCAGTGAGCGACAATAATAGGTTTGAATTTGATTTGGGCTATGCCAATTACAGACACTATGATGTAATTAAGTTTACCACCTTTTACCATTGGGTATTTAATATTAATGGCGGTTTAAATTGGTTTATAGGTTTTGGTGCCGGAGTAGGCGCTGTTGATGCCGATCATAACTATTATAGCAATAATTACAAGGAATATGAACGCGATCACTCAGCTATATTTTTTACAGGTGATGGTGATATAGGCCTGGAGTATTCTTTTTTAAACCAAGGGGTGCCGTTGCAGCTGGCTTTGGATTTAAATCCAGCCATTCAGTTTGGCAATAAGTATTACGGGGAGTACTACTATAGCAACAATTTTGATACTGATATAGCTTTTTCTGTACGCTATCAGTTTTAAGAAACTATGGATGATTAGTTAAAAGAAAGGTTTGTTCCGGTTTGGGGCAAACCTTTTTTAGTTTTGCTTCAAACTCATTAAAGTGAATTATTGCAGTAATTGTGGCAGTGATGCCTTGTCCTATAAAATACCCGAGGGCGATCATTTTCCGCGTTTTGTATGCCCGGATTGTGATACCATACACTATACCAACCCCAATATGGTGGTGGGCTGCCTCATTGTAAAGGATGATAAGATTTTACTGGCCAGGCGTGGTATTGAGCCTAGGTTGGGCTTTTGGAACTTACCCTGCGGTTTTATGGAAAATGATGAAACCATACAGCAGGGGGCCAAGCGTGAAGTTTATGAAGAAACAGGTGCTGTTGTGGAATTGGACAATCTGCAAACAGTTTATAATTTACCTCATGCCAATCAGGTGTACCTTATTTTTAAGGCAAGGATAACCGATGGTAAACTTCATACAACATTGGAAAGTACTGAAATAGCATTTTTTGGAGCAGATGAAATTCCGTGGGAAGAGATTGCCTTTTCCAGTAATTCATTTGCTATCAAAAAGTACTTAGAACATGGCTGGGATGATAAAGCAACGCATATAGGGAGTTTTTTTAAAGATAAAATCAGGTAATGACAAAAGCGAATTTAAGTTTGGTGCACGAGGTACTGAAACCTAAGAATAAAACCGAGAAACCACCTTTATTGCTAATGCTCCACGGTTATGGCAGTCATGAGCAGGATCTTTTTTCCATGGCTCCCATGCTTAATGATGATTGTTTGATAGTGAGTGCCCGCGCCCCGATTACATTGCCTTGGGGCGGCTTTGCGTGGTATGAAATCGACTTTGACAATAGGGGAGGTAAAATGAGCAATATCCCACAGGCAAAGGAAAGTTTGGAAATAATACTGAAGTTTATTGATGAGGTTCACGAGGCCTATGGTACTGATCCTGAGAAAACCCATCTTTTTGGCTTTAGCCAGGGCTGTATTTTGAGTTATGCGCTCGCCTTGAATCATCCCCAAAAGTTTCAAAATATTTTTGCGCTAAGCGGCTATATCCTAAAAGATATTATACCCGAAAAGTTTAAGAGCAGTGAACTGGCCCACCTGGATGTATTTGCCAGCCATGGTACTCAGGATGAGGTGTTGCCTGTAGAATGGGCACGGAATGCCATGAAGATTTTGGAAAAACTCAAAATCCCGCACCAGTATAATGAGTACCCCATGGGGCATGGGATAAATAATGACTGCCTTGAGGATTTACAGCAGTGGATGAAGGAAAGGCAACTTGCCTAAAGTTAAGTGCATGAAGTTTGACCATTTCATCAAGTACTTTCCCTTAGGCGGGGCAATTATGCTAACACTGCTTTCTATTATTAGTGTTACTTGTAAAACCGTTAATCTCGCGGAGAAACATATCCGTAAACTGTTGGTCGGTTTACGGGTGGTAATTGAGTCTTTTGCTCTTTTCGGATTAGTGAAATTTCAACCAGCTTTTTTTCGGGTTCACCTTCAAGGTTTACTTCTTTTAACTCAAAACCCGGAAGAGTAACTTCGATTATAATGTCTCCGTTTTTCAGTTTATCAGAAGGTACGTCAACATAGAACTTTCCATTAAAATTGGTCTCTAGCTCTTGCAGTATTTGCCCATTAGTTTGGCGGATTACAATTTTGGCACCTTCCATAGTATGTCCCCATCGGCTATCGCGCACCACTCCCTTGAGGTGAAAGGTACTGTCGGTTACCATTTCAGTGATTGCCTTATTATCACCATTTGAAGCATCTTGAGAGAGCCCCGTAACGGGCGCTAACCCTAAAATAGAGAATATTGAAAAGGCCACAACGTGGCTTTTGCCGATGGTAAAGCTTCTTTGAATATGGTTGATTTGATCCATCCGAAACTTGCCGCATTTTACACCCGTTGTATCTATCTCTGTCTTTTTAGTAAAATCAACCACATGCTCATTGCATTTAATGCAGAATTTGCTGCGCTCCGCAGAGTCAGTCATCTCATCCCATTTAATAGGGCAGGCATAGTGTAAAGTGATTTTTTTCATAAGGCGGAAGATTTTTGGCTACAAACATGGCGTGTACAAAAATCTTTCCGCAAAGTTGGTTGGTCCGGAGTTACTGTCTGTATGGGCTTTCGCGGATGTCTTCGCTATTAAAAATTTTACCCTGATCGGGATAGATGGGTGATATCAAACCAATCACCTGAATTTGGATGAGCTCTTCAGTACCCTCGTTTAAGGTTATATCCAAGTTTATTAAATCTGATTTGATGTTTGGAGCATCAATTTTTTTAGTGGTATAACCAAGTACAGAAACTTCGATAGTGATGTCCTTTTCCTTTAAAAACTCATGAGCTACTTTGATTTTAAAGCCTCCATCAAAATCGCTGGATCCCCCGGCTATAATAGTTCCGTCAGCCCTTTTGATTACTATGTTGGCAAATGGAATTCCTTCATTGTTAGTACTATCCCTTACAGACCCTCCAAGCGTTATTGTATCTTGATTAAGCACTTGTACTTCAGATATAGTTGAATCATTACTAGACTGAGCCGCAAGTGGTGCTGTCATTCCCAAAAGGGAGAAAAGAGAAACCACAAATACCTGTTTCGGATTAAAGCTGAAGCTACGGTTTATACTCTCCACCTGATCCATCCTGAAACGACCACAGTGAGTACCCACTATATTCAAGTCGTTATCCTTTGTGAAATCCTGTACCTTCATTTTACATGAATCACAAAACTTACTCTTTGCGTCAATGCTCTTCATTTGATCCCATTTAATGGGGCAGGCGTAGCTGATTTTTACTTTTTTCTTCTCCATACTTTATTGGAGTAAGATAAAGCAAAAAAGTTGTCTGAGATAGGAAGAATTGTTTAGTGAACTGAATTTACTCGCTCTGCTGAAATGCCTCCACTGCCTTCCGTACACTTCCGTGTTCTTTCAGTAGTCTTTCGGCAGTGATGGTATCTGTACCCGTTTCGTCCATAATCATGCGCGTACCACGGTCCACCAGTTTGTTGTTGCTCAGCTGCATATCCACCATCTTATTGCCCTTCACGCGGCCAAGCTTTATCATGGCAGTGGTAGAAATCATGTTGAGGATAAGTTTTTGTGCGGTACCGGCTTTCATTCGGGTGCTACCCGTTACAAACTCAGGCCCTACAACGGCCACAATGGGGTAGTCAGATTCGTGAATAACCGGAGCATCGGCATTGCAGGTAATACATGCCGTAGTAATTCCTCTTTCGCGGGAGTCTCGCAATCCGCCAATTACATAAGGTGTAGTGCCAGAGGCGGCAATACCAATCACCACATCTTTTTCAGAGATATCAAACTTACCCAGGTCATGTATGGCAGCATGGTCATCATCCTCGGCAAACTCCACGGCCTTGCGGATGGCCATATCTCCACCGGCAATTAGCCCAACCACCCAATTAGGGTCAGCGCCAAATGTGGGAGGTAGTTCCGAGGCATCTAAAACCCCCAATCGGCCACTGGTGCCAGCGCCAATATAGAATAGCTTTCCGCCAAGGTTCATTTTTTCCACAATCACTTCCACAAGCTTTTCTATTTGAGGAATTGCTTTTTGCACAGCCACGGCCACCTTCTGATCTTCCTGATTGATGTTGCTGAGCAAATCGCTCACACTCATCTTTTCCAGGTTGTTGTAAAGAGAATCACTTTCGGTGGTTTTCATGGTGTGTTTTTTACAAATATGCAGCCTATTCCCTTGTTTACCCTTCTTTGAGTAACAGGGCCATATAAAAGCCATCTGTGGTGGGGGATGGGTCTATACGTTTTTCTTCTACCAATTGAAAATCATTATGTGTATCTAAAAATGTCCTTACCTGATTTTCATTTTCATCGTGCAAAATGGAGCAAGTGGCGTAAACCATCATACCACCAGGTTTTAACATTTGAGAATAGTCGTTGAGAATAGTCTTCTGAATGGCTTGTACGCGTTCCAACTGCTCGGGCTGCAGTTTCCATTTGGTATCAGGATTGCGTTTTATAACACCTGTTCCTGAGCAGGGCACATCCAGTAATAGTCTGTCGGCCATTCCTTTTAACCTCTTTATTGATTTTGAGGACTCTATAGGTCGGGTTTCAATATTATGAGCGCCATTGCGCTTTGCACGTTTTTTAAGTTCCAGGAGTTTGCGTGCCTCCACATCCATGGCAATGATTACTCCTTTATTTTCCATTAAGGCGGCCAGGTGGAGTGTCTTTCCACCAGCTCCGGCACAGGCATCTATAACCTTCATTCCGGATTCTGGCCTCAAAAAAGGAGCTATCAACTGTGAGCCTCCATCCTGTACTTCAAACATTCCACTCTGAAAACTTGGGTTTCTAAAGGTATTGGAACGTTCTTTTAAAATAAGGCCTACTTCGTTTTCTGAAAAGAGGTGGGTTTTTACACCTTCGGCATCCAGGGTTTTTTGTAGCTCCTTACGATTGGTTTTAAGGGTGTTGGTACGGATAATAACTGAAGCAGGGATGTTGAGGTTTTCCGCAATTTTTGGCCATGCCTTACCCAGGTCCTTCCATGCCAATTCATCAAACCAAATAGGAAATGACTGTTGTACGCCAACATCCTTGGCCAGGGATTTCTGAGCATTTTTGATATCAAAGTCGCGTACCGCTTCAAAGGGTGGCCACTCTGGCAGATCCCAACCCTGTAATTGCCACCAAATAGCAAAGATGCGATAAAGCTCCTTGCGTTTTAAGGTAGGCTCCTTTCCGTGAAGTTCCCACAGGTAGCGCCACCAGCGAACAATGCCGTAAGTAGCTTCGGCAATAAATGCGCGATCGCGCGATCCCCACTTTGGGTTAGACTTCAGGATTCGTTCAATTACCTTATCGGCATAGTAGCCTTCGCCAAAAGAGGCTTCCAGGGCTTCCATTACGGCTGCCACCAGATTTTTGTGCATCCTGGGTTGTGTGTTCTCCAAGTGGATATTTTTAAATTTTAATTTTAAATAGAAGGAAACTGTGTAGGATTGGCCTCATGCATCATTCCATAAACAGCTTCTACAATATCATCAGCCGAAGGCTTAGAGAAGTAGTCGCCATCACTACCATAGGCCGGGCGGTGCGCCTTGGCAGCTATGGTCATGGGTTTGCTGTCCAAATATTGATAGCCATCCTGCTCTTCTAAAATTTGCTGAAGGATAAAGGCACTGGCACCACCGGGAACATCTTCGTCCATCACCACCAATCTATTGGTATGCTGAAGGCTCTTTACAATATCGTGGTTTAAATCAAAGGGCAGTAATGACTGCACATCGATTATTTGCATGGAAATACCCATTTCCTCTAATAGATCGGCAGCATCAGCAGCAATGCGGCAGCTGCTTCCATAAGTAACCAGAGTAAGATCATTTCCCTCGCGAATAGTCTCTACCACGCCCAGTGGAGTTCTTATCTCTCCAAGGTTGTTAGGCATTTTTTCCTTTAAGCGATACCCATTCAGGCATTCTACAATAAGGGCGGGGTCATCACTGTCTAACATAGTGTTATAGAAACCTGCGGCCTTTGTCATATTTCGGGGAACCAAAACGTGTATACCACGGATGGCATTTAATATGGTGCCCATAGGAGAGCCACTGTGCCAAATGCCTTCAAGGCGATGGCCACGGGTGCGCACAATAACCGGTGCTTTTTGACGACCTTTTGTACGATAATGTAGGGTAGCCAGGTCGTCACTCATTATTTGAAGAGCATAGAGTAAGTAATCCAGGTATTGCACTTCAGCGATTGGACGCAGGCCTCTCATAGCCATGCCAATTCCTTGTCCAAGTATGGTGGCCTCGCGAATACCAGTGTCAAACACACGGCCTTCGCCATGTTTATCCTGTAGCCCTTCAAGGCCCTGGTTTACATCACCAATTTTACCACTGTCTTCACCAAAAACCAAAACTTCTGGTCTTTCAGCCAGCAAACGGTCAAAGTTGTCGCGGAGGATAATGCGTGCATCCACCTCCTTGCTGTCATCATCATAGCTTGCGTCTACAGCGGCCATGTGAAGTGGGCTATGTGCCGACTGACTGTACAGGTAATCGCTATAGCGATCGGTATTGGCAGTGTTTGACTGTTTTAGCCAGTTTTTCAATTCGGTCTTGGCGGGGCTGTCAACATCCTTCAGTTGCCATACTGCTCTGCGTGCTGCAGAAACGGCATCTTTTCGAAGAGGTTCGCCATTAGACTTAAGTTGGGCGGCCATGTTGTTTAATTCCTCTTCAGCCGAAGTACCTGTAGCTGCTTGCTCAATAAGAGAAGCTACGGTGCTTACATCTTCCTTAATACCATTGATATAGTTTTTCCAGGCGGCAGCCTTGGCTTCCCGGGTAACCTTCTTAGCTTCTTTTTCAATGGCCACAAGTTCTTCTTCGGTAGCTATTGCTGTGAGGATAATTTCCTCACGCATTTTTTTGATACAGTCAAAATCCTGCTCCCAGCTTAGGCGCTGCTCATTTTTATATCGTTCATGCGAACCTGAAGTGGAGTGTCCCTGAGGTTGGGTCAACTCATTTACATGTACCAAAACCGGCACATGTTGTTCACGTGCAATTTTTGCTGCTTTTTGATAGGTGGATACGAGGCTGCTGTAATCCCAACCTTTTACATTAAGGATTTCAAATCCATTGGTATCATTTCCCTTTTGAAATCCTTTAAGGATTTCAGAAATATTTTCTTTGGTGGTTTGGTATTTGGCATGTACCGAAATTCCATAGTCATCATCCCAAACGGAAATAACCATAGGCACCTGTAGGACGCCAGCAGCATTTATAGTTTCAAAAAACAAACCTTCAGAAGTAGAGGCATTGCCAATGGTTCCCCAGGCTATTTCATCGCCATTGCGGCTGAATTTTGTAAAATTCTCCAGGCCTTTGTTTTCGCGATAAACCTTAGAAGCTTCGGCCAAGCCAAGTAAGCGCGGCATCTGCCCGGCTGTGGGCGATATATCTGCCGATGAATTTTTTTGTGCGGTAAGATCCTTCCACTCACCATTTTCATCTAAACTTTGGGTTGCGAAGTGCCCGTTCATTTGCCTTCCGGCAGAGGCAGGCTCATTTTCGTGATTGGTATCAGCGTATAGGCTGGCAAAAAACTGCTGAGTTGTAAGTTGACCAATGGCCATCATAAAGGTTTGATCGCGGTAGTAGCCTGATCGGAAATCTCCGTCTTTAAAGGCTTTAGCCCACGCAATCTGGGCAACCTCCTTACCGTCTCCAAAAATTCCAAACTTGGCCTTTCCGGTTAAAACTTCCCTACGACCTATCAAGCTGGCTTCACGGCTCTCAATGGCCAATTTATAGTCGTTAAGAAAAACTTCTTTCAGCTCATCATAACTTATCTCATTGCTCGACTGGGTGCGGGTATCGCTCATATTCAGAATATTTAAAATAAGGGGCTGCAAATGTAGCCATTATTCGCAGGTTGTTCAAAAGCGCGCAGCCTAAGGCAACTGAAATTTGGGGCCATTTTAAATTAAACATCAACAGCTAACTCCTTTGCCGAGGAGCCACCCGTGGCTTGAATTTGTAAATCGGGATTTTCTGCTCAGCTTTTATTTGGATTTACAATTCGCGAAATTAATCGTGAAAAGATGTAACTCACAAACGGAAACAATTGAATTTCAGTGAGATTTAGTAATACTGATATTTCTTACACGGATGTTTTGCTTCGAAAAAATTGGCTTTTAAATAAGGGCGGATAAATAATTTCGGTTACATTTAAACCACTCTAATTCAAAAAAATGACTCTGCCACTCTCTCACCAAAATGGTACATCCTTACGCCATAATTTTAACATTTCGAACAATCAACAATTAGAAAATCGTTCAAATAATGATGAATCCCCGCCAGTAATGAAAATGCCATTACTGGAAGCTTTTGAAAGGTTTAAGGCTGCATTTAATACAGGAAACACGGCTAAGCTTATCGTAAACAAAGACTTAAGGATCATCGATGTAAATAAATCTTTTAAATCTTTGACAGGCTGTTGTTTCTCAGGAACCATTAAGGGAGCTTCAATTGAAGAGTTGAATATTTTTAAGCGATCAGCTATAGATGAGTTTCGGAAAAGGATTCTAGCCGGGGCAGAGGACGAAGTATATCGCTTTATAACAGACATTAGCTTAGACGAGAACCTTAGGCATTTACAGGTTTCTGTGAGCTCTATATCGATAGAAAGTAGCGGGGCACCAGAGCAGTTTATGGTTGATTTGACAGATATTACTGAACTGGAGCAAAGTAAAACCGGATGGAGTGAGAGCAGGTTGCTATTGGAGAAGCAGGATGCGGAATTTAAAAATATGGCCAAAATTATCTCCCATGATTTGAGAGCTCCGGCCACTAATATTTCCAACCTTATCGGATTAATAGAATCAGTCTCTGAATACCCAATAGATCCACAGCTGATTGATGGACTCAAGGCATCGGCAAGTGCAATTCTAAATACTTTGGATAACACCGGGCTGCAATTAAATACTCATTTGAAAAACGCAGCTTCTATTAGCTTTAACTCAATAGGGCAAAGTATCAATGATGTAATAGAGGGGATAAATTCAATAGAAGGCCTTAGTGAAGCAAATATTAAAGTGAAGGCCTATGACAATTCTGATTGGAATATTCCCGATGAATTGTTGAAAATGGTGTTGTTTCAGTTAGTTTCAAATAGTTTTAAGTTTCGCAACCTTAACAAAACATTGATAATTAATATTACAGCTTTCCACCAGGGTGGAAAAAGAATTATTAAAGTGACAGATAATGGTGTTGGTATAAATCTTAAAGATCAGGAACAGAGGCTATTTGGCCTTTTTCAAACGTTTCATTCGCATCCCGAAGCACGCGGAGTTGGTTTGTTTCAGGTGAAAAACAGGATGAAGTCAATTGGAGGTGATGTACTTTTGGAAAGTGAAGTAGGCGTGGGAACCACAGTAACCTTAAATTTTAATTGATTAGGAATGAATGAAAAGAAGCACCTGTGTGTTATTGATGACGATCAGGTATATCAGTTTACAATCAAGAAAACTTTGGAGCACAGGAATACTTTTAGCAGAGTTTCCTTTTTTAACGATGGTAAAGAAGGAATTGACTTCCTGAAAGGTGAGATTAATAGTGCTTCTGATTTGCCAGACGTTATTCTTTTAGACCTTAACATGCCAGTGCTTGACGGTTGGGGGTTTATGGAGGAATTTATGGCTATCAAAGATCAGCTGGCAAAGCCAGTGCATATCTATTTGGTAACCTCCAGCATTGATTTTAGAGACAGGGAACGGGCCAAAAACTATAGCGAGGTAAGTGATTTTAAGATAAAGCCCATTACCTACGAAGAACTCTCCCTAACCCTTTGGGAGCTGGCTTAGATTTTAAGCGTTGCTTATGCTATTGGCATTGACTATGGTGCGATAGCAAATTTGCAGACCTTAAGCTCTTAAATTTGAATTTCATTTTAAAATTTGAACATGAAGGCAATTTGGAACGGTCAGGTTTTGGCTGAAAGCGATAAAACCATAGTGGTGGAGAACAATCACTATTTCCCACCAGAATCCATAAATATGGAATTTTTTAAGGAATCGGCATCACATAGCACTTGCCCATGGAAGGGAGTGGCATCATATTATACCATAGAGGTAAACGGAGATCAAAATCCGGATGCTGCATGGTATTATCCCAAAACCAAAGCTTTGGCTGATAAAATAGAGGGGTATGTGGCCTTTTGGAAGGGAGTGGAAGTAGTGAAATAAAATATCACGAAAATCCTATAAACCACAAGCCCCATCCACATAAAGTGTGATGGGGCTTGTGGTTTATGCCGAGAAGCTTACTCCTTAATAAATTTAAGAATTATTGGCTCGGTAGTATTTTCTATTTGCAACCAATATACACCGGCCGAAAGGTTTTCAATACTAATTGTAGTAGCTTCTACAGGATTTAATTCGGAAGTCCATTTTCTAATAAGGGCCCCACGCTGATCGTAAATTGAAAGTTGATGAACTCCATTTATATCTGCTCTTAAATTAAGAAGAGAAGAAGCTGGTACGGGGTATAAGTAGGCATTGTTAAGTACCGCATCATTTGGCTCAAAGCCAATGGTTGAACAATTACTTCCTATAGATTCCAGACATACATCATCAATAGCCCAGCCTTCACCAGATATATTTGCGTTAGATGCAAATCTGAAACGGAATTGAATACCGCTATTGGCAAATACTTTAAAGTCATTTTGAGCTAAAACCCAGCCACCTGAATTCCCGCTAAAGCCGGGTTTAACATAATCTAGAGATTGTATAAACTGAGTGTTGTACCAAAGTGAATCTGTGCTCCAATATCTACCCAGGGTTTGCCAAGTTAAACCAGAATCCAGGGTGAACTCCACATTTCCACCATCAAAGTTTCTCTCGGTATCAAAGTTTTGCCAAAAGCTAAAGCGGTAGCAAAAATTACCATTTACCGGATAGATGGGCGTATAAAGGTGTTGATCCAGGGATGAGGCATACAACGAATCTTTAGTGAACCAAGTATTAGAGCCAGCATGCGCGCTATTGATTTGCTTTTTGTTTGGTATCCCATACTTCCATAAAGTATCTAAAGAACCTGTCTTCGTGTCAATATCTAAAAAAGAAGATGAGGTTTCAAAACCAAAACATTTAGGAAGACTGATTACCTCAGGTAAGTATTTTAGCAGCATTTTCAAGGTGTCATCTGTTGGTATTGCATCCTTACGGTTGTTAGGTAAAGTGGTATGGATGAGCAGTTCTGACATCCCCGCATTTAGATTGACAGGTAGAGATAAGTTTACTAATTGAGATTTGCCCGCTGGAATGGCATTGCCTAGTACCTTGGTTTCTTGATGTAGGATAGTACCATTAGCTTCTATTGTTATGCCAATCTTGGTAAGTGGTGCGGCTCCGGAGTTTCTGATTTCTATGGCTAAGTTATTTTTACCTATTCTGGGAGAGGCACCTAAAAAAGACATCAATTTGGGCGAGCCTGAATTTTGAGGTGGATAATATATTTGTAAGTCATCTAAAGCCCAACCTGGAGTTCCATGCGCGTTATACGTAACAAATCGAATGGCTTTTGCTCCTGCGGAACGGTGTAATGTCAGTGGATAGATGCTGTAAACCCAACCGCTGGAGGCGCCAGTAAATCCTCTATTATATGTAGCATTAAAGGTTCTATTGATCAATGAATTCCAGTTTTGATTAGCGGGGCTTTTATTATCTAATACTTGCCAGCCTTTATCATTAATCTGTACTATTCCAAACTGGTTGGTGTTAGTTCCGAAGTCAAATTTTTGCCAAAATCTTAGTTCCACTCCATATAGGCTATCAAGCCCTGAGAAATTGGGGGTTTGAAGAATTTCTAAATCGGGGGACATTTGAAAAATCATTGTATCCGCGTTGGTAACGGCACACTTCAATCCCATCTTGGCCTGTGTAAAGCCAGTTTTGCGGGGGCTGGTTATTTCCCATTGATTGTTGCTTCCATTGAGATAAATATCTCCATTACAACTTTCAAAATCATTGAAATAGGGGAGCGTGGCTTCCCCAATTACCATAAGCTCGGAGTAAAGGGTGTCGTTGTTGGTAAACTGATCAGCGGCACTTTCTAACCAATATTTTGCGCTATAATTTCCCTGTGGCAGAGGTTGAGAAAAGCTAAGGTTATGAAGGTATATACCCCTGTTTACTACGTTATAGGCTGTTACCACATAAGAGTCAGACGATGCGGTAATTACTTGTGTAGTCGGATTGCACTGGTCTGTAAATTCTGCTCTTAGCTTTACGGTATAGGTTTGTGTGGTGTTGATAACACCAAAATCGGAGTATAGTACATACGCCCGTGCAACGGTGTCAATACCCGTATTGGCAGTTTTAATATCTATCGATCGCAATGACAAATCTCGTGTTGAACGTTCTTTGATGGTAATGTCATCAATGGAAACAATTTCGCCCTGAGGGCGCCCTTGATTAATACCCTTAAAGGCAATTTGTATCACCTTTCCGATATAATTACTCAAATCCACCACCCAACCTTCCATTGGGGTTTTTTGCAGAGTAAGCTGGTTATTATTGTGTGAAAATACGGTTGTCCAAGTTTGACCTTCTTCTTTTATCTGTACTTCCAAATAAGAAGTATGTGGTACAAAAGCCTGAAAATGAAGAATTGGGTTGTTAAGCCCTTGTAAGTCTATACAACTTGATTGTAGCCTGGTAAAATCACCAACAAAAAGGCTGTCCATTTTTAAAGTCACATGTTTGCCTTTGCGGCCAAAGCTGCGCGTAAGATCTTTTAAGTTATTGTTTTGAATGCCCTCTCTAATCACCCACCGGGTGTTTGAATTGTTAGTGGTAGTGTTTAAAGTCCATAAAGATGAATTTAAATTTCCGTTGCCATTAAAAGAGGTAGAGGCATTTTCAAAATTTTGAAAATGAGGAAAACTGTTAATTACGGCCGATTTTGGGGAGATAACAACTGTTAGCGTGTCAGAACTTAAGTCAGAATCGCCTGGAAGGGCAACCCAAACTTTAAGGTTGTGTGAAACAGCCGGTGAATAGGAAAGAGGTAGACCATAGGTAAACGCTGTGGTGTCACCAAGTTTCAGAGAGATATTTTTGATAGTATCATATACCACAGGTAGATTGCCTAGCTGATAAGCCACGGGAATTTTGGTGAGAGTATTTATTCCATTGTTGAGGACGTTGATACTCACAGGTACTGCCGCGGAAGGGGAGCAAGGTTCATTGTCAGGTGATAGTATTGATAGCAGCGCCAAATCATTTTGAACCGCATCCATTATTTCAATATCATCTATGGCTATATCTGCTAAAGATGAACTTCCGGCAATCGTTTGTCCATAAAATCGAAGTTTAACTATTTTCCCACGAAAGGGTTCTAAGCTGATGGTTGCTTTTTTCCAGGGATCAGAATTGGTAGTTTGTTTCTCACCAATCAGTTTTAAATAGGGAAACCACACCTCTACTGCCCCAGGTGTAGTATCTATGTCAATTTTTAAACGTTCAACATCGGAACCAAACATGTGATAATAAAAGGAAAGTGTGCGGCTAATCGAATCCCTTAAGTCTATACAAGGCAACATAAATGAAGTTGATACCATCCCAGCCTGCCCTGTAAAGTCAGTATATAGATAATTACCAGTTCCGGAGGTGTTATCTCCACTAGCACCAGTGGCAGAACTTGTAGACGGTCCGCTAAAAACAGACCAGCCAAAAGCATTCATAATGGGCGGATTTACATTATAAAACTGATCGTTAGGCATACTTCCTCTGCCAGAAGATCCCCCAAGCCCGTGTCCAGGAACCCAGCCGGAACTTTCAAAATCCTCTTTCCATGGAAAGGTGTCAATCATTTGATGGACTGCATCACATTCGCCACCCAGGCACTTTTGAGGTAAATCGGCAAAGTAAAACATGTAGTATCCGGTATCAGGAAATCGTCCCAAATTCCCGCACATATCATAAGCCTCTACAGCCCACCTTACAGTGTCTTTGGGATTGTACCCTGTAAAATTGTGATATTGACGTATTCCGCTTGTTGTCGAAAATCGCTGTGAGTAACGCGGGGCGCCACCATTAATAATTTCCACAGCTCTCACTGAATCTAATTGAGCATTGTCTGTTACATTAAAAAATAAGGTGCGGTTAAAGGTTGGCGAAAAGTTATACCCGCCAGTCATTAAGCTATCCTGACAGAACATAGGTGAACCTGAAGAAAAGGAAATATCTGGCTTGCGCAGTTCACATTGTGCTCCAATTATCTTCACATCATCAACAAACCAACCTGCCGCAAACCCCGATGGTAGCTGGCCTACAAAATCTGCTTCAAATCTCAGCTTTACTTGAGTATATCCCGGGCCTGATGTGGGAATGGCCAGGTTGGTGATGTCAAAATCTTCAGTAATCCACCATGATGCTTGAGGAATAGCTGCGCTACCAGTAGCTTGAAGTCCCCAAAGGTTATTGTTAGCATAGTAGCTGGCTTCATTAAAGCTGGTCATTAGTGAGAAATCAGGAGCGCTGCCATAATAATGAGCTCCGGTGAGTTGACTCCAGGTGGAGCCATTGTTTGTAGATATGTGAATTTTACAATTGTTCAAAAAACTAACCTTGGCTATCTGATTAAAAGACAGGTACACGGCATTTACCCCAACAGTACTGAAACTTTGAGTTTCAAAATATACACGGCTGATCATACTGCCTGTTACTTTGTATGATTGTGTTGGCGATGTAGCCAAGGTAGTGGTGGTAGACCAAAGTGGTGGGTTGGTGCCCGATAATGAACCTGTGCTTACACTGTCAGCTCCTGATGGGAAATCAAAGTTTTCGTGAAAAAGGACTGTTTGCTGGCCCAATAAATTGACCACAAAAGCCATTATTAGTACCGTAAATAATTTCTTCATGCAGAGTAGTTTTTATAGTTTTTCGAACTTGGCCACTTGTGACCATTGATCAGAGGTGGCTTTGATGATGTAAACACCTGCTGGTAGGAAGTCCAGCACCACTGAAGGTTGGTTTTCTCCTAAAAAAGCATCTACAAGTAAAAGTTTCCCATTTAAATCAAAAACATAAATCTTTCCATTCAATATGTTTTGGGGAAGGCTCACCAATAGTTTATCGGTTACCGGGTTTGGGTATAAATGAAATGGATCAAGAAAATGCTCTGATTCTCCAACCCTGGTGCTACAGCCACTTGAGATAATCATTAAACTGTCACCAGCCACTAGCTCGTTTGCACAGGTGTTTATCAGTGAGTTAAAATCATTTCCCTTACGGGTAAAAAGAGTTAGGGTATCATTATAACTAATTGGGTTGTGAAGTCTTAACCAAAAGGAGGAGGCCTCTAAATCATGAGTATTGGATGAATCTATATGTGCCGAAATTATGGGCACAAGATTTCCTTGGGAATTGATTAGGGCAAAATCAGAACCGTCAGGAGATAATGAAGCCTTAAGAAATTTTCTTTTAGAATCTATTTTTAAAAGGGTATCACCACACAATACGTTTAAAGAGGTGGCTGTAGAATCAAATAACCAGAAACCATCTTCTTTACGACAACTGGGGGTTATGGAAATCTGAATATCCATTTCGCTGGCCCCTACAATGTAGTGCTGTTGTGTAGCATGATTTAATCTGTATTCAGTGGCTACAATATGTATAACATCAATTTCTGGTTGAGAAGGAGTGAAGCTAAGTAGGCCTGTAGATGGGTCAAGATGTATACCACTTAGAGTTCTCATCGGACTTACCAAGCTGAACCCAGTGTTGAATGTTGCCGGGGTGTTTGCATTGCAATTACCATTGGCAGGAAAATCAAAGGAATAGTAAATACTGTCACCATCAGGTTCTTCTGCTCTTTGAGACCATTGAAAAGGTGTATTTATACAGAAGATTTTACTAAGTGGATTTAGGAACTTTGGACTTGAGTTGGGGCCATTCAGGTTATTAAGCTTTGTTTCAATATGAAAATTTCCGGATACTGCTAAATTGCTATTTCCATTTCTTGCCACATCATTATAGCTGAAAATAAAATCGGAACACTTTCCTGGTAGATCAATTTGGCAATGCAAAAGGTAAGTTTCTGTAGTTATATACCACCCAAGCCCTAATAAAGAAAAATCAAAACAATCGGCTTGACCAGGTAGAACAAAACTGCCCTGCCGGGTGCCTGGAACTGTATCACTACCAATGGAGGGGTAAAAAGGTAATAGGGGAGCTGTATGAGTGCTTGTGGTAAAACAGCTGGATTTTACACAAACGTCTCCGGGAAGAGACATCGGCACACCAGATAAGTCCCTGTCTATCTGTACAAAAACGTTGTAGCGATATGGGTTTTGGACGTTACCTATGTACTCATACCAAATTTTTCCACCCGCTAAATGGGTAGCGTTAGCAGAGAAAAGACAAACAGTAATTACTAGTAGCGTTAGTAGTTTTTTCATGATTTATTGATTTGCGGCAGTTCGAAAAGTTGAGTTTACTCTTTAATTATTTTAATGACGGATAATTGTTGGTTTGGTTGGTTAAGCTGCACTAAATATAGGCCTTGATTCAGGTTTTTACAATTAAGTTGAACCTTATTAGCATTATCAGGGTAAGCGGTTCTACTTTCAATTAATTTTCCGGATAGATCATAAATGCTGATTAGTAAATTTCCCTCAAACCTACCTTCTACCAATTGTAGGTGTAAAACATCATTTACCGGATTAGGGTAAGCAATTACATCCTTCTGTAATTCATTTTCATAGATTCCAAATACCGGTTGGCAATCATCTACCACTAGCCTTACAGTACCGCTCGTAAATTCATGTTCACAGGAGGTGATAAGTTTTGTACCCAACAAACCGGGTTTAATAGATAAATCAAAAGTGTCATTCCGTGTGATGGGTAAAAAGGTTTTTATCCAAACTTCTTTGGTGTAAAGTCCACTGTAAACTGGGTTTAATGCTCCTGCCTCAATAATGGGTATTGGGGAGTTGTTTTTTGCATCCACCAACCTAAAGTTACTGCCGTCCTTAGCTATTTTATCAACTTGTATTTCATAATTCAGCTTAAGCTTGATGATTTTATCGTTGCAGTAAAATTTGGCGGAGGTGTCAATGTTGTTGGCATCTGAATTAAAAAGCGGAGAAAGGCTGGGGTTGGAGCAGGAGGAAACAATGTTGAGGCGGGATTCCCTTTTTACCATTCCTACTAAGTAATAGAGTTGTAAAATCGTATCATAAGACCATTCCTCAACCTTTACCATTAGTATATCACTTTCAACAATAGCTGGTTGAAATTCCACTATACCGGTTCTAATATTTAAGCCGAAGCCACCTGAGTTTTGAACGGGGTTATTTCCAGAATAACCTACTGCCCAGTTCATCCATGTGTTTTGGTCGGTTTGAGGTCTCCAAATATCATAAACCAAGCTATCACCATCTACGTCTGTGCATTGGTAACCCATCCTTACAGGTTTTGAGAGGCACACATTCACCAAAGGATCGTTATTAAACAAAACCGAATTATTGGGCCTCCTTGTATTATTCAACCAGACATCTAAGAATAATGTATCAGCTAAATTTCTCTGAAAATTAGTAAAGTTGGTATCTCGGCAACAGCCGGTATAACTGAACCGAAAATCCGCACATTTACCTGGCAATGTAATAGTATCCTCATACTTGTGTACCGAAATATGGATGGTATTGGTATCAGCGGTATCAATGCAATTGTAAGCTCTATGTATGGCAAAGCCCCCATCTCCAGCCGCTTCCAAAGGTGTTGGAGCTATCCGTTTTAAGATTAGGGTGTCTGATCCATAGCATGTTGAGTTAATGCTTATGCTCATTGTGGTATCATGCCTTACCACTCCGGGATTATAGTTGCGATACATATTCAGCTTAATCTTATATAAATAAGGCTGAGTGGCAGTGCCTACATGCTCATAGGTGATTTCACCACCGGTATAGTTCTGAGCCATAATTCCCGTAAGGCAAAGAAAAATTATAAGCAATGTCGTTAAGCTTTTCATAAGGTTTGGTTTAATGAGTTTACTCCTTCACAATCTTTAATATCTGAGGGCTTTGATCTTTTTGAGAAATTTTTAAAGTGTAGAGGCCGGCTGTTAACTTTTCTACATTTAATATAAGCTCACCATTTTCTGAAGGAAATAGTGTATTTATCTGCACCACGCGTCCTGAAATATCAATGGTGGAGACTGTTAATACCGTATTAGTGAAGTTTGGAAACGAAAGGTTAAGGTGGGTATTGACAGGATTTGGGTAAGCTATAATGCCATCATTGTGCCTTGCCTCGTTTAAATCAAAAAATGTGGTACACGACTTTACCACTAAGGTTATTGTATCAGGCCGTACACGCGTTTCGCACGCGGCTACAAGGGTATTGCCATCAGAGCCGTTTTTTATCATGAGGCTTAGAGTGTCGTTATAGATAAATGGCTGGCCTACTTCAATTAAAATTTCATTTGTAAAAACACCAGTTAGCTGCACGTTTCCTGGTCTGGCAGCTACTACAGGTATTGGCACACCACGGGCATCCAATAAGCTGAATTCGCTTCCTGAAGCTGTAATGCTATCCGTCATTACCGGGGTAGTAAGCACCAACCGGATGATGGAATCCCCACAATCTATTGTTGCATTTGTGGCTATGTTGGCACTATTGGTAAAAGTAATGGATGTGTCTCCCGGTGGCCTGCAGTTGGCCAGTATCAATAATTGGATATCACGTGTTACTGAGCCCACCAATTTCATGGTGGCATCGGCCGTATCAAGTGCATACTGCCGCACCTTAACCCTAACTACATCATTTTCTAACTGAATAGGGTTAAAGGACATTAGCCCAGAAGTGGAATCGAACTGTACACCGGTGGAAGTAGTAATTGGCTGTAGCAGTGAGTACCCGCTAGAGTAAGGTATGGTATCACTGGCACTTGATTTAGGGTGCTCTGGCAGATAGAACAATGAATCCCCAGGCTGCGAGCTAACACTAAAATCGTTGTAGCCAGGCTTGTTGAGGCATTGATTGATAATTGGAGCACTATTAAAGCGTGGTGAGCTATTGGGCCTAAATAGGTTATTGAGCAAGGCATGGACGTATAACTCTGGTTTAAGAGCAAGGTTAGTAATATTGTTGTTCCTACAGCAAAGGCTCCAAGAGAATAGATGGTCACCACACTTACCTGATAGTATAACAGAAGCCTTGTAGCGGTGTACAGATACATTCATGAAGTTGGACCCCGGATTTTGTTTGTTGGTGCAGTCTACTGGAGGGATAAACACAACCCCTCCATCTCCGGCACTTATAGCACCCTGAGGGGTATATCGGTTTAAAGTAAGAGTTCTTGTGTTATAGCAGGAGGATGCAATGGTAACTGTAAACGTGCTTCCCAAACCTGCTGAACCCGATTCATTTCTACGGAACACATTGAGGTAAACATTATAATTGAAGGGAATGCCGGTAGAGTCTCCTATGTACTCATAGGTAAGTTCAGCCCCTGCTGCATGTGATGCATAAGTTTCTGTGAAGGCCATGAGCGCAAAAAGTGTGAGTACTAATTTTTTCATAGTGTGTGGCTTCTAGTTGAACGATAGTTTCTGCTTATTTTGCGGGGCAAATAGAACAGTCAGCTCTTAATCGGAATCTAAGTTCTGCAAGAAGTAAAATATATCTCACAATTACAACACTGAATATGTTAAGAATGAATTCAATTATCACTAAATTTTATGCAGTATTTTTTGCTGTTATTGTTTCGATAGGAACTCTACAGGCCAAAGAGGGTATGTGGATACCTTATATGCTGGGGCAGCTCAATGCGAGTGACATGGCGGCCATGGGTATGGAGATTACAGCAGAGGATATCTATAGTATAAATCACTCCTCCCTAAAGGATGCTATTGTGCATTTTGGAGGAGGCTGTACAGCCGAGTTGATTAGCAAAAAAGGATTGTTATTAACTAACCATCACTGTGGCTATAGCCAAATACAATCTCATAGTAGCCTGGAAAAAAATTATCTGAAAGATGGCTTTTGGGCCATGAATGGTAAGGAGGAGCTTAAAAACCCCGGACTTACTGCTGCCATTGTAAAGTATATGCGCGATGTTACAAATCAGGCATTGACGGGAGTAACAGCCGATATGCCGGCTGCCGAAAGAGAAGCCAAAATTCAGGAAAACATAAAAACCATCATTGACGCCCAAAAAGTGCAATATGAGTTTGAGGTAAAGCCTTTTTATTACGGAAATCAATATATCCTTATTGCTAAGGAGGTTTTTAAGGATGTAAGATTGGTGGGTGCTCCACCTTCTTCTATAGGGAAATATGGCGCAGATACCGATAACTGGGTATGGCCACGTCACACGGGTGATTTTTCAATCTTCAGGGTTTATGCTGATAAGGATAATAAGCCGGCTGAGTACTCAGAGGATAATATTCCCTACACGCCTGTTCAACATCTTATGATAAACCTTGGCGGTACCAAACCCAATGATTTCACCATGGTATATGGCTTTCCGGGATCCACCAATGAATATCTGCCATCCAATGAAATAGCCAATATTGTAAATGATTATGACCCGGCACGAATTGAAGTGCGTGATGTTCTGTTGTCAATTTTAGATAAGAAAATGCGGGAGAATGATGAAACGAGAATTAAGTACGCCTCCAAATATGCACGCATAAGCAATGCATGGAAAAAGTGGCAGGGTGAAATTTTAGGTCTTACATCTACAGATGCTGTTGGGAAGAAACAAGCCATGGAAAAACAGTTTGAAGAGGCTATTGCCAGGAATGACGTATTTACTAAGGAGTATGGTGGATTGCTGAATGAAATGAAAGCATTGTATGATGAGCGCAAGCCGCTGACTATGGAGCGCTATATGTATTTGGAAACCATGTATTATGGCAATGAATTGGTAAGGCATTTATTGGGCTACCGTGGTTTGGTAAAGCTATATGAAGATGGTAAGGATGAGGAACTGGCTACTGAGGCCGCCAAATTTGCCGACAGACTGGATGGCTTTTACAAGAATTATGATATGCAGCTAGACAGACAAGCGATGCAGGCCTTATTGCCGGTATATCTTAAAGCGGCAGCAACGGAACCTTTGCCTGATTTTTTGCAAAAACTAAAAGGTAAAAGTGATGAGCAAATTAACAAGTTTGTTAATGATCTGTATGATGATATCGACCTTTTAAAAGATCCGGAAGAGTGGAAGGAACTTTTGAAAAGCAATCCTAAAAAAGCCATGAAATCATTGATTAAGAGTGATGCTATGAAGCTTACCATGGCCGGTTGGGATCACTTCATTAACGTGGTCAATCCTAAAACCAGAGATTATGAAGACAGACTGGATGTACTGCAACGTAAGTACGTATTGGCTTTAAGTGAGGTATTCCCTTCGCGAACCATATATCCTGATGCCAACAGCACTTTGCGCGTTGCCTATGGAAAGGTACATGGCTACGAACCACGCGATGGAGTGGAATATGCCACCCACACCTATTTGGATGGAGTAATTGAAAAGTACATTCCGGGTGACTATGAGTTTGACTTACCCCAAAAAATGGTGGACTTATACAATGCCAAAGACTATGGGCGCTATGCCGAAGGTGATAAAATGCCGGTGTGTTTTATTGCTTCCAATCACACTACGGGTGGTAACTCCGGTTCACCAGCCTTAAATGGTAGGGGTGAACTAATAGGCCTCAACTTTGACCGTACCTGGGAAGGCACCATGAGCGACTATAATTATGATGTAAGCCTATGCCGTAACATTATGGTGGATATCCGCTACGTACTTTTTATAGTGGACAAATTTGCCGGAGCAGGTTACCTGGTGGATGAAATGGATATTGTAGTGCCTGAAAGCGAGGAAACGAAAAAAGGACCTGTGGAAATGGAAGAAGTGCCGGTGGGAGGGTAGGAATTTCATATAGAATGAGATTAGCTAGGTTAACAATTTTGCTTTTGATAGCGTGTTTGGCATGTTGAAAGGGGGCTACTTGTCCTATCATAATGGTGAAATTGTAGAGTTGGGAAGAACTACATGAGATAAACCCATCTAAAAGAAATTGTGGTAGAAGGAACCTATTCACATTCTTCAGAAGGTATGTTTCTTCATGGGAAATCCGATGATAACATAGTTTTCGCATTGAATTTACAGATGATTATAAAGACAGTAAAAGAAGCCAAGTAATGTCTTGGGAAAACCTGGAATTAATGAGTGGTTCTCAGATTTTCGTGAAAGGAAAATTCGCCCCAAGCTTTAATAGGCAAATGACTCATGGCGAAGCTGGAATTTGAGAAGTGTGTTTCTTTGGTAAAATATGACTTCTTAATTGTATTGAGTAAAATGTTTAAAACAGCAAACCCACTCCGGTACCGGAGTGGGTTTGTTGTTTTAAAGTCGTTCTAAAAATCTAGCCTTATGGAATAAAAAATCTCTTTACATTCTTAATTTTCCTGTCATTTAAGAAAATAAGACAGATCCCAGTTTGAAGATTTTAAATTTGAAGCCGTCTTTTAAAAAAAAATATAGCATTTCTTTTATGGTGGGTTAATTAGCCCCCAAAACCTTAATACACTCCTCTCTTATCTCCCAAAGCTTTTCAGCAGAATGGCTGATATTCTGCTCTTCTTTCCATTGGGCCAGGTGACCTTTGTGTAGTACCTCCTTTAGCATACCAATATCCTCAGGCTCAATTTCCATTTCCTCCTCAATATCATTCTCGGTTATTCTGGAATTTAGCATGGTGAGGTCAGTGTAAACATCACCAATGCGGAGGTAGGTGTGGGCTTCTGGTATTTCTGATAAACCATGCTGTTGCAGTGTTGCAGCAACTTTTGGTGTATTTATAATGTTCATTCGGAAAAAGCCCATATAAAGCGCTACTTCGTCCCAATCATTTTCGATGGCCACGGCATTAACCAAAGCATGTTTAGTACTGCACGTACCTCGGCCTTCTTTCAAAATAAGGCTATAGTCCGTCCGGTCACTATTTCTGCCATAAGGCAAAGCTTTAGCCCAATCCAATAATGAGAGCAGGGAGGTGATATTATTTTGGGATAGGGCTTTGGAAAGAGGGCCTGCTTTGGTGTCAATATTTTTCATTATTCTGCGGAAATAATGAAAATAGTAGGTCGCTTTTCAAGATCGGGTGTGTTCTTTTTCCACCAGCTAATGGTTTGTGACTTTATCATTTCACTGGGCAGTGTAATATCACAAGCCACACAAAGGCGTGTGTTATCGTGGCAGATATCCATCAAGTCTTGAAAGAGCTTATCGTTGCGATAAGGGGTTTCCATAAAAATCTGGGTTTGACCGCTTTCCCGGCTCCATTTCTCCAATAGTTTTATGCGCTTGGTGCGTTCACTTTTATCGATAGGCAGGTAGCCCGTAAAGGCAAAGTTTTGCCCGTTCATGCCACTGGCCATCATGGCCATTAATATGGAGGATGGGCCAACTAAGGGTACCACACGGATGTCCTTTTGATAGGCCATGGTGATTACATCACTGCCGGGATCCGCTATGCCGGGAGCTCCTGCCTCAGAGATAATTCCCATGTGATGGCCTTGCATACAAGGTTCTAAAAATGTTGGAATCTCCTCTGGTTCAGTGTATTTGTTCAGCACATACATTGTAAGCTTGTCCTGGCTCTTGCCGGGATGTACCTTTTTAATGAAGGCTCTTGCCGATTTTTCATTTTCCACTATGTAGTGAAAAGTCATGTCAATCACTTTTTTTACCGCCAATGGCAGTACTTCCAGTGGTTCTACTTCTCCCATAAGGGAAGGGATGAGGTAGAGTTTTCCAGTAGGCTTAGAATTGTCCATTTTGTATTTTTTCTACTATTGAATCAGTGGCTTTGTCGAGCATAGTGTACATATCATCAAAGCCCCGATCTCCGCCAAAGTATGGATCAGGAACCGAGGAATTTGAATTTGGGGTAACTTCATTGAGGATAAACTCCACTTTAGCTTTGTCCTCTTCGTTTCGAGCCAGGGCAACGACATTGTTATAGTTGGATTCATCCATAATGTAGATTTTGTCGAAATTGTCAAAATCATCCGCAGTAAACTGCCGGCCGCGCAAATCTGAAATATTGATTCCGTATTTACGCCCGGTTTGTATAATGCGTGGATCCGGGGCTTCATCAATGTGATAAGCTGATGTGCCGGCACTGTCCACCGTTACATCAAGGTTTTTTACTTTTTCGCGAAGCAGTCCCTCAGCCATAGGAGAGCGGCAAATATTGCCTAAGCAAACCATTAATATTTTCATGAAAGTATTTTGAGTATTAGCTGGATCAACGTTTTAGCAAAGCCAAGGTTTGAAATGGAAAGATATATGAATTATTAAAATCCTGAAAACATGGTTGAGCATTCAATAATGGTGCCTGCCAAAGAAACAGCCGCTTGGCAAGTGAAAGATTGTGGGTAGTTACTGTATCAAAAACTACTTGCAATCCATCAGCGCTAAGCGGCTGTTTTTTCCTAAATCTCTTAGGTGCTTACTGTAAGGTAAACTTCTTACGAAGGTCGTCTACATAATTTTTAAACCTCTTATCGGTTTCAGCAAGGTTGTTTACGGTACGGCAGGCATGCAAAACTGTTGCATGATCTTTATTTCCGCACTGTGCACCTATGCTGGCCAATGAGGCCTTGGTAAGTTGCTTGGAAAAATACATTGCCAATTGCCTTGCCTGTACAATCTCACGCTTACGCGTTGGAGATTTTAAAAGGTCAATAGGCATATCAAAATAATCACAAATCACCTTTTGTATGTAATCAATTGATATTTCGCGAGTGGTGTTTTTCACAAACTTATCTATCATCTGCTTGGCAAGCTCCACGGTAATCTTCTTCTTATTCATAGAAGACTGGGCCAGCAGAGAGATAAGCGCTCCCTCAAGTTCTCTTACGTTGGTGTTAATACTATAAGCCAAATATTCAACTACATCTCCTGGCATTTCCACGCCATCGTTGTAAAGCTTTTGGTTTAGGATAGCGATCCTGGTTTCCAGGTCTGGTACTTGTAAGTCGGCACTAAGGCCCCACTTAAAGCGGGAAAGCAGCCTTTGTTCCACTCCCTGGAGATCAACTGGAGCACGGTCGGAGGTTAAAATAACCTGCTTACCGTGTTGGTGAAGGTGGTTAAAAATTTCAAAGAAAACATCCTGTGTTTTCTCCTTTCCGGCAAAAGAGTGCACATCATCCATAATCAATACATCGATCATTTGATAAAAGTGCACGAAATCGTTTTTGGTATTGTTTCGGATAGCATCAATAAACTGCTGGGTAAATTTTTCAGCAGATACATAGAGCACCGTTTTTTCAGGATACTTATCCTTAATTTCAATACCAATAGAATGGGCCAGATGGGTTTTTCCCAAACCATTACCTCCGTAAATGAGTAATGGGTTAAATGAGGTTCCGCCCGGTTTATTGCTCACTGCATATCCTGCCGATCGGGCAAGGCGGTTGCAATCCCCTTCTACAAAATTGTCAAAAGTGTAATTAGGGTTCAACTGCGATTCCACATGTACTTTACGAAGCCCCGGAATGATAAAGGGATTTTTTACTCCTTTCTCGCTCAAGTCCATCGGCATATTTACCTTTGGATTTTTGATGGGGCCACGGTTACTACTAGGGATTTTAACAGTGTAGGGGTTGGTGTTTCCGTAGGTATTTTCCATTACAATGGAATATACCAGCTTAGCATCCTCTCCCAGCTCACGGGTAATGGCACTTTTGAGAAGTTTGATGTAATTCTCTTCCAGCCATTCGTAAAAGAATTTACTCGGAACCTGGATACTTAACACATTATCCTTAAGTTTCAGAGGTTTGATTGGAAGAAACCACGTCTTAAAGCTCTGAGAGGGGATATTGTCTTTTATGTAGTCAATACAATTCTCCCAAACTGTTTTTGCAGTTAGTTCCATCAACAATTTTACGGTTTTATAAAGTTAATTAAGCCTCTTCCTGCAAGGTGAGCAGGTCGGTGCAGATTCTGTTTTCACAGGGGGCAAATGTGTGTATAAAAAAGTGATTAAAAAAATGAAAACACCCTTGAATTATTAGTTTTTTTTTCCAACCTTAAAGGCATCCTCATCGCGCTGAAACCCGCATTATACGGTGCAAAGCGACTAATTATCAGTGTAACTAGCAACATGTATATAAACCAAACGAAACTACGCACCCGATACGCAGAAACCGACCAAATGGGTGTAGTATATTACGGAAATTATCCACAGTACTTTGAAGTAGGTAGAGTGGAAGCCCTTAGAAACCTGAACCTTTCGTACAGGCAAATGGAGTCTGACGGAATTATGTTACCCGTTTTGAAGCTTGAAGTGAAGTATTTGAAACCCGCTCTTTATGATGACGAGCTAACCATAAAAACTTTTGTAAAAGAGTTGCCGGTAAGCAGAATTACCTTCGAACATGAAATTTATAATTCTGCAGGAGAGTTATTGACCATTGGTTCGGTACAATTGGTTTTTGTGGATGAAAAAACCAGGAAGCCGAAAAGATGCCCTCAGCAATTGTACGATTGCCTTAAGCCTTACTTTTAAAACAGTTTAATTGGTACGGGTAACTTTATAGCTAGCCTTAGCACCATCTGAAGTATATAAAGTCAGTAGGTAGATGCCGCTTTTTAACTCAGGGGCTGATAATTGTAGTACCTGGCCTTTTTGACTTTGAAGTTCACCTTGCATAACCACCTGCCCATTTAAAGCTGTGATGGTATAGGAAGAGATAAGGAACTCATTTGATCTGATCATCAGTGGGCCACCACTGGCAAAATCGAAAGTGTTAAATACTTGTATCAAATCTTTGGCTGAGGCATATTCACCTAAAGAAATGGTTGGGATAATATTCCTTCTTACAAAGGCATCATAAATAACCTGATAATTAACACCATTATTTAATAAGGAGTCACTCAATATTATATATCCCGCCATTTGGGGCATAGTGGTGTTTTGAGTAAGGTTGAATATTGCTTCCAGCAGTAGTGCGTCAGCCATATTACGGCCAAGCTTCTTGTTGATTTCCATTAAGGGAGAGGCAAACAAGTCGGTATGGCTATAAATATTATTGTTCTTAAAAGACTCCTGGCCATAATCCTTGGTGCTGAATACCTCGCGGCCGGGCCAGAATTCATTGTGGCCATCCCAGTTAAAAACCCACCCTTCGTTGTAATTGTTAATGGTTCTGGAATAGGAAGCAGCGAAGTAATCGCCTATTGCTTCTTCAATACAACCACGCTCAGTGATGGTGGTGGTTGATGGTGAGGCAACATACATTACCGAGTGCATATACTCATGAATAACTACATCGGCATCTTCAGCATCATCCACACCTCCTTCTCCAAAATATAGTTTACCGGGAACGGATGCTGTGGAGAAAAAAGACTGATCAGCACCATTGATGGCGTGTGGATCAACCATAATAGTGTAATTCGGAATATTTGGATATCCAAGGGCTATCATGTGTTCTTTTTGAGAGGTGATATGGTACATTACATTCATATCCTCAAAGCCACTTTGGTCTCTGGTGTAATACATCTGCTTGGTGGCAGATGTTACCGGAGCGATATTGGGAGCGCTGAAGTCCACTATTTCAACATAATCATTTTTAGCCTGATAGGCACCGCTTTCATAGGCTACTACCAGTGATTTTGTTTTTTGCTCTGCTTCAAGCTGAGCGTTGGTTTGATCGTTATCATCGATATAGGGCGCAGCATAGCTTACCTGTGCCGAGGAAACAGGATCAGGAGTAAAAACCTTTACTGAAACAATGCTGTCATTGGGACCGCGGAGATACCGGTGAAGATCAGCCTGGGAGATAATTTCATTGCCACTTAGCAAAACCTCCTGATGAAGTGTTTCCGGTCCGTATAACGTTACTAATAGGCCTTTCTTCAAATAATCTGATCCATCGGTAAACCAAACTTTTTCGGAATTTGCAATTGATTCTGCTCCTATGTGGTTTTTCAGATTTTCGTCTGTTCCTGCTATTGGGAAATTTTGAGATCCGGTAAAGTTTGGCAGAACCGGCAATTCACAAACTCTAACCTTTTTGTTTTTGTCGATACCCACATGTACCTGAGCGGCAAATATTCTTATTCCGTTTTTATAAAGGTGGTAGTGATAGTGGGTAAGTGCCTTGCTTTCTATTTTATGGAAAAGCACTAATGAAATATCCTCAGGGTAGTTTGCTTCGCTAATTATAAGTTGGGGAATATCTTTCTCAGCAATATTACTTGCCTGAATAACGGGAGTTGATATTTCAAAAAACACCTCGCTGGCCGAGTAGTTATCTGTAGCCAATTGCTTTTGCCCATAACTTAAGCTAAAAGCAACGGTTAGAAGTAAAGTTGCCAGTTTTTTCATATACTGCAATATTACAGAATTTCAATAAGATGAAATCCACTTAATTTTTCTCTAAGAGATTGATAATCACTTTTGCGCACTCCTAATAAGTATTCGCCATTCAGGCCCATGTTTTCCTCAATAATAGACACTTTCATATCCTTTATTATTCGCATTACATCATTCATCTGGCTGTAGGGGAATTTTATTCGGATTTCTTCTACCAAATACTCTTCCACAATTTTGGCATTTGCCAGGGCCACAGCCGCTGCTTCTTTATAAGCGCCAATCAATCCTGATACGCCTAGTTTGGTTCCACCAAAATATCTTACCACCACCACCAGGCAATTCCAAAGTTCATTGGATAAAATCTGGTTATAAATAGGTGCCCCAGCCGAGTTGGATGGCTCTCCATCATCATTGGCCCTTACTTCGGGCTTTTCAGGATTTATGCGATAGGCAAAGCAAAAATGGCGGGCGTCATGGTATTTAGCCTTTAGTTCTTCCAGTATTTCAGAGACGTCATTCACGCTGTTTACATGATAGGCATAGCCCAAAAATTTACTGCCTTTTTCTTTGTACAAGCCTTCACCATTTTTTTTAATGGTAAAAAAGTGATCTTCATTTATGGCTTCCTCCTGATGCATTAAAACAAGGTTTCGTAAGCGATTAAAAAGATGGCAACAAGGGCAAGAATAATTCCTGTTTTATTGATGCGCGAAATTTTTTCGTTAAAAAGCAGCCATCCGGTGATAACCGAAACGGCCACTACACCAACATTATTAATGGGAAATACCACTGAGCTTTCCAGGTTTTTAACTTCCAGTGCTTTTAGTAAAAAGTAAATACTCCCATAGTTGGGAATGCCCAAGGCTATCCCCCCAATAATATTCCTCCAATGCAGTGGCTCCATCCCGCGAAAGCGTTGCACAATGAGCATTAGTATACCAAGAAACCCTGCTGTTAAAAATATTAATGAAGCAAAATAGGATTGCTCAGAAGAGGGCACCAGTTCCTGTTGATTGTACTTGAGGAAGGCATCCAGAAATCCACTGCCTACAAATAATACCAATGGCAGAAATACATAAAGTGGATGTGCTTTGGTTTTGACAGGCTTTCTTGTGGCCAGATAAACTGCCGCCAAGGCAGCAATGATTCCGATAATTTTAAGCACACTTAAGGTATCTCCATAATACCAGATACCAAAGGAAACAGGAATTACCAAGGACATTTTTACGGTAACGGAAACGGCAGCAACTCCAAATTTTTGAGATACAAAGGCCATTAACTGGAAGAGGAAAATAAAAAGTAAACCCAGTATGAGAATACTGAAAAACCAGGGCTTGGAGGTAAGTTCATCCGGTTTAACGGTGAAGCCATCGCTAAGCAAGCCCACTGAAAATGCCACAAAGTAGTTTACAATTATGGCTTGTAGGTTACTGATCTTAAAACGATCAAAAAGCTTAAAGGCTACAAAAATGAGGGTGGAGCAAAGTATGCTCAGTAGGAGCCAAATCATGGATGGTAAATGTTTACCTGATCTTTACCAAAAGAGAATGACGAGGCAGGGGCGAGCTTGATCTGCGGAGCCTGCAGCCCGTTTTTAAATTTACTCAGGCCGGTAAGTACGCGGGCTTCATCCCATAAACCTGCATTAATAAACGACTGCAGCGTGTGAGCCCCGCCCTCTACCAAAACAGATTGTATTTGATGATTGTAGCAATAGTTCATAATTTCAGTTAGAGGTTCGCTTGAATAATCGATCAGCTGATGTTTTACACCATTTTTTGCTTTTGTATTTTGATCGGTAAAGATTGCAGTTGGGGCATCATTGTTAAATATGGAGTGATCATTACTAAGCTGGGCCCTGGGGTCAATGATAAGCCTGATAGGGTTTTTACCTTCTACTTCCCTTACGGTGAGGGAGGGGTTATCGTTTAAGATGGTATTCTTTCCAACCAAAATAGCATCTACTTCCGCACGCCACTGGTGTACCAGTGTTTTGGTTTCTGGCTGCGTAATCCAGTTTATGCCTTTTTCATTCTCCTTACGGGAGATATCCATAAAACCATCAGCTGTTTGTGCCCATTTTAAAATAATATAGGGGCGTTTTTTGGTGTGGAAGGTGAAGAAGGCTTTGTTCAGTTTCAGACATTCCTCTTCTAAAATGCCTTCAGTTACTTCTATTCCGGCTGCCTTTAACTTCTCTATTCCGCGCCCGTTTACCTGCTCAAAAGGATCGCGGCACCCAATTACCACTCGCGGTATTTTGTTTTCAATTATTAAATCGGAACAGGGAGGCGTGCGGCCAAAGTGAGCGCAGGGCTCAAGGCTTACATAAATAGTGCTGTCCTCAAGTTTCTCTTTTTCAGTAACACTATTGATGGCATTTACTTCTGCATGGGGCAGGCCCGGAGCGTGGTGCCATCCTTCGCCAATAATTTTATCCTCACACACTATTACCGACCCAACCATGGGATTGGGCGAAGTATAACCTTTGGCATTTTGCGCCAGATCAATGCAGCGTTTTATGTACAGTTCGTGGTTCATTGGTGGCAAAGATATACCGTCAATTGAGTTATGCCCCATGTTATAAATGATCACAAAGAAGGCTAATCAATCTGATGCGTGAAAAGTTGGTGAAAGCAAGTGAAAAAAGAAGACCCGGTTTCCCAAAGGAAACCAGGGCCTTCAATCACACAACAAGGGAAGCTGTATATCCACATTTTTGGGCACAGACCCTTGATGTGAATAAATGTTGTAAAAAGCTAACTTATTAAAATAATTTTTGTTCAGAATATACCTACATTTAATAAAAGTAAGCTTATACAAAATCAGGAGAGGACGCTTTTAGTACGAGAGAATTAGTACGAGATTTACAAGAGCAGGAATTTAGTCGAACTGCTCCAAAAAGCTTTCCATTTCTTCCTCCTTTACATACTGTCTGTAGCATTGTTGTACGGAAATCAGAAATTCATAATCGTTGAGGGTTTGCATTCTTACAGGTGCAAATTTGCAATAGAACATAAAGGCTTCAAGCTCCTCACGGCTTAGCCCCGTAAGTTGCACCACACTGTTTCTGTTATTGCTTTCCTCCAGTTTTTCACGATAGGCATCTTCAGCTTTAAGCTGAGCCAACATCATAAGTTGGCGTGGCTTACTCCCAAAAAGATTATATAAAAGCTCTGCGGGATTGCCCAGGCCTGCATTTATTATACGGCCATCTTTAAGTTCACTATTGGAAGGTATGGCGGGTTTCTTAAATTCTATGGCCTTATCATCGTTGGTGGTAAGCTTGTAGCTAAAAATACTCACCTCACTTAGTAGGTAGTTTTGCTCCTCCATTTTAATTATCACATTGGTAAGAGCTGTGGATGAATCATTATATATGAAGTAGAAATATTTATAGGCGATATTTGAAAACACAATGGTATCACCCCATTTAAGGTCTAAGGCAAATTTGCCATTATCATCACTTAAGGTACCTTTAAAGGTAGTTTTGTTAATGGCATGGGTAAGAGGGATTACCTCCAGCGTTTTGCCGTCAATTACGGTTCCGCTCAGTTTTTGGGCATGGGCAGTTACTCCATATATAATAGCTAATAGTAAAACACTTATAATCTTACGGAAATGCTGCATCTAGTTTTATCTTTGGCCGTTCGCAATCAAACGTTCTATAGTCCATTTTATTTAGGGCTGCAACAATAATACAAAACCAAATATGTCAGACGATAAGAAAGTAATATTTTCTATGAGTGGGGTTACCAAAACCTACTCTCAAAACAACAAAACGGTATTAAAGAATATTTATCTAAGCTTTTTTTACGGGGCTAAGATTGGTATTCTGGGGCTTAACGGTTCTGGTAAGTCTACCCTTTTAAAAATTATTGCCGGGGTAGAGAAAAATTATCAGGGTGATGTGGTATTCTCTCCGGGATATACAGTAGGGTACCTTGAGCAGGAACCTGAGCTTGATGAAAGCAAAACGGTAATTGAAATAGTAAAGGAAGGGGCACAGGAGGTTGTAGATATTTTAGCTGAGTATAACAAGATAAACGATGATTTTGGTTTACCTGAGGTTTACGAGAATCCTGATAAGATGGAAAAGCTCATGAACCGCCAGGCAGAGCTTCAGGACAAAATTGATGCCACCAATGCTTGGGAATTAGATACTATGCTTAATCGTGCTATGGATGCCCTGCGCACGCCAGAGCCTGATACCCCAATTTCTGTTCTTTCAGGAGGGGAACGCAGAAGGGTGGCACTATGCCGCCTTTTAATTCAGCAGCCCGATATTCTTTTGCTGGATGAGCCTACCAACCACTTGGATGCTGAATCTGTACTTTGGTTGGAGCAGCATTTACAACACTATAAGGGTACTGTAATCGCAGTTACTCACGACCGTTACTTTTTGGATAACGTAGCTGGCTGGATACTTGAACTGGACAGAGGCGAAGGTATTCCCTGGAAAGGAAACTACAGCAGCTGGCTAGATCAGAAAACCAAGCGTATGCAGCAGGAGGAAAAGCAGGCTAGCAAGCGTAGAAAGACCCTGGAGAGAGAGTTGGATTGGGTACGTATGGGCGCCAAGGGCCGACAGGCAAAAGGAAAGGCCCGTTTGAACAACTACAACAAACTACTGAGTGAGGAGCAAAAGGAGATGGAAGAGAAATTGGAAATCTTTATCCCCAACGGACCGAGGTTAGGAAGTAAGGTTATTGAGGCCAAAGGGGTGAAGAAAGCCTTTGGCGATAAATTGCTTTATGAAGATCTGAACTTTAGTCTTCCTCCAGCAGGGATAGTAGGAATTATTGGCCCCAACGGAGCTGGTAAAACCACCATTTTTAGAATGATAATGGGTAAGGAGAAGCCCGATGCCGGAACATTTGACGTGGGAGATACAGTAAAGATTTCCTATGTTGATCAAAGCCATGATGAGCTAAAGCCGGATAAAACCATCTACGAAATCATTTCTCAGGGAAATGAGGAAATAGACCTTGGCGGCCAAAAAATAAATGCCCGTGCCTATTTAAGCAGATTCAACTTTGCAGGAAACGACCAAAGCAAAAAAGTGGGTGTGCTATCTGGTGGAGAGCGAAACAGACTACATTTATCTATGGCATTGAAAGAAGGTGGCAACGTACTGTTGCTGGATGAGCCTACCAACGATTTGGATATAAATACCCTTAGAGCTTTGGAAGAAGCCCTTGAGAATTTTGCCGGTTGTGCTGTAATTATTTCTCACGACCGTTGGTTCCTGGATAGGGTTTGTACTCACATCCTGGCCTTTGAGGGCGACTCACAAGTGTATTACTTTGAAGGTGGCTTCTCTGAATATGAAGAAAACAAGAAGAAACGCCTTGGTGATGTGGAGCCAACACGAGTAAGGTATAAGAAGCTTATCAAGGATTCTTAAAACATATTGATCCCAAAAAAAAAGGCCACCTTAGGGTGGCTTTTTTATTGGGATGTCCGCTTATCTTTTGGCGGCTTTCTTGGCTCTTTTTTCCTCTTTCTTCTCCTTAGCAGATTTTAGAGGTTCCTTTTTTGCGCTCTTTTTTGCGTCCTGCGATTTTGCCATAGCTTGTTGTTTTTAACGGTTAAAACTAATCCGAAACTCCAATCAAAGATAGTTGGAGTGCAATGATTTTTTTGCAAGGGGAATGAAATTGTTTTAAATGAGATATCAGATAATCATCAAAATTTGGTTTTTATGGCAAAGGCTTCATGTTCGTTAAAATCCTGTATTTTAGAAAAATCTTGACCGACCGTTTATTTGGCCGTGCAGGAAGTTAATATTTTGAAAGGTTATCCCTGGAATTGAATATGAGAAAAGGAAAAATTGAGAGTGAAGATGGAGTTGAGGTTTTCAGGATGGAGCCTTTTTTTGAGTTATCCCTTGATTTGTTGTGTATTTCCGGTTTTGACGGATATTTTAAAAAGGTAAATCCGGCATTTTGCAAACTGCTGGGTTACACCCAGGAAGAAATACAATCCAAGCCAATTAATGAATTTATCTACGATGAGGATAGAGGTGTAACAAATATGGGGCGCGCTGGCTTAAGGCAAAGTATTCCGCTGCAGAATTTTGAAAATCGATATTGGACAAAAAATGGACAGATATTATGGCTGTCATGGACAGCCGTGGCCCTGGAGGAAGACAAGTTGATTTATGCCATAGCAAAAAACATTACTCATACCAAAAGACTGGAGCAGGAGAAGAATACCCTGCTTACCAACTTTACACGTATCAACGAAAATCTGAAACTACTAACCTATTCTACATCTCATGACTTAAGGTCGCCAGTAAATAACTTGCTGATGGTATTTGATTTACTGGATGTGGCAAAAATTGATGACCATGAGGTAAAGGAACTTATAGGTATTTTGAAGGGCACAACTTCCAGTTTAAAGGAAACGCTCAATAAATACGTTGATATGCTCGGAAGTACTGATGGTACCAATGTGCATGTTGAAACTCTTTCTGTTTCCAAAGTGCTAAAAGCCGTTCAGGAGTCGGTGGCATCATTGATAGTGAGTGCTCAAGCCAGCTTTTATCTGGATTTTTCAGCATTTGATGAGGTGATGTTTAACCGGAATTATTTAGAGAGCATCTTTTTGAACCTAATTACAAATTCGATAAAATATGCACGCACCGGGGTGCCTGTAGAAATATCAATAAGTACGAGGAGGGTAGGTGAAGAAAATCAATTGGTGTTTGCTGATAACGGGCAAGGTTTTGACATGGAAGAGGTAAGGGACAAAATCTTTGGCTTGCATCAAAGGTTTAGTGATAACAAAGACAGCAAAGGCATAGGACTGTATTTAGTACATAACCACATTACATCACTTGGTGGCCGCATTGAAGTGGAAAGCGAGGTGAATGAAGGGGCCGTTTTTACGATTACCTTTTAGTGGATATTCCTTTTCTGTAAAGAAATATAGCATAGAACAAAAAAAGCCATCCCGTAAAGAGATGGCTTTTTTAGTGTTATGCGGTTGAAAAAATCTACGAACCTATTGCGGATATTACCGCTTCTTCCAATTCAGGGCCACGTAGTTCAGTGGCAATGATTTTTCCTTCACGATCAATTAGTACGGTAAATGGGATACCGTTAAAGCCAAAGTCATTTATAACCTTGGAGTCCCAGCCTTTAAGATCACTTACGTGATTTTCCCAGATAAGTCCATCCTGAGTGATAGCACCTGTCCATTCTTCCTTGGGATTTTGCTGTTGAGGCAATCCATCTAAGGAAACACTGTACACATCAAAACCCTTGGCTTTGTAGTCGTTATATAGTTTTACCAAGAATGGGTTTTGTGCGCGGCAAGGACGACACCATGCGGCCCAAAAATCCACCAATACTACCTTACCTCTAAGGTCAGAAAGCTTGCGAATTGTGCCATTTGGCCCTTGCAGTTCGATTTCAGGAATCTCTGCTCCGGGTTTTAGGTTATTCTTAATAGCGTTCATTTGCTCCTGCATGGCAAGGCTTTGTTTCATATTGGCAATGCTGGCGTGAAAGCTGGTTACATGCTTCAAGTCACCGTAATTTACACCAATAGCAGAGTCCACTCTTTCAAAATACTCAAAGTCTTCCTGAGGTACAATTAATGGGTAATTACCTATGGATTGAGAGAAGATGAAGATATTGGCAATACTACCAGGCTCTTCATCAATCATGGCTTTTAGAGCATTGGAGGTGTTTTTCACTACTTTTTGAAAGATGGAATCCAGCTCAGCTTTTTTCATTTCAAACATCGGTGTGTTTTTAGCTTCCTGGCTGGCCGTGTTTAAGCTATCAATCTTGTCAAAAGCCTTGTTGCGGATATCTGTAATTTGCCAAATGCGCTCTGACTCATGACTACCACTTACAGTATAGTCAGGCTTTTCATCGCTACCATTAAGTTCTAATTTTACTTTTTCTCCTGGCTGAATGAAAAGAGGAACCTGATACTGATCTGTTATTTTAATCAGAATAAAGTCGGCAGTGTCAAGTTGTATTGTAGATTCAAACTTACCGTCTTTTACAGCAATTGTATCTAAAGGTTCAGTGCCGGTAGGGTCTATACTATAAACTTCCAACTCTGTTACAGCAGCAGTTACAGTTCCTGAAATTTTGGTCTTACCATCATCACATCCTGTGGTAAAGTAAGCAATGGCAAGTATTGCCAGCATGTTGAGTATTCTCATGGGGGATTATTGATTATTATTTTTCTAATTGTTGTTGTACTAATTTACTGGCAACCTTGGGGTCGGCTTTACCGCCACTAAGTTTCATTACCTCGCCCATAAACAGGCCAAGCAATCCTTTTTTACCGGATTTATATTCTTCTACCTTTTCAGGGAATTTGGCCAATGCTTTTTCGATGTGTTCCATTAAAGCAGAGCTATCACTCTCCTGTATCAGGTTCAACTCTTTGGCAAGGGCTTCAGGGTCTTTTTCAGGATTTTCAATCAAGGCTTTAAAAAGCTCTCCTGAGGCAGCCGAATTACTTACGGTACCCTTATCCACAATAGCGATAAGTTTGGCGATGGTTTCTGCACTAAGCGGAAACTGATCTATGCTTACAGCCTTGTCATTCATATAGGATTTTACATTACCCATCAGCCAGTTGGCAGCTGCCTTATGGTTATCTGTGTGGGCAATAATATCCTCAAAATAAAGGGCTACTTCCTTGGTTTCGGTTAATAGGGCAGCATCGTACTCACTTAGGCCAAGTGTCAAATACTTATTTAAAAGTTCCTTTGGCAAGGGAGGGAGTTCTGCTTTCACACTATCCACAAAGTCTTGCTTTACCAATACTGGCTGTAAGTCTGGCTCCGGGAAATAACGGTAGTCATGAGCATCTTCCTTGGCGCGAAGCAGAGTGGTTTCACCCTTACCGGCATCAAAAGTCATGGTTTGTTGCTCCACCATACCGCCACTTTCGTACACTTTGTACTGGCGTTTTATTTCAAAGTCAATAGCCTTTTGTACGTTGCGGAAAGAGTTCATGTTCTTTACCTCCACCTTGGTTCCAAACTTTTCTCTTCCTATTGGGCGGATAGAAACATTTACGTCACAACGCAGGCTTCCCTCTTCCATATTACCATCGGAAATATCAAGGTAACGCACCAGTCTGCGCATTTCCTGCAGGTAGTTGTAGGCTTCCTGTCCATTGCGGAATTCCGGCTCACTTACTATTTCGAGCAGTGCAGTTCCGGCACGGTTAAGGTCAATCAGGGTGTTGAACGGATCAATGTCGTGGATACTCTTACCACTATCTTCCTCCATGTGAATACGGGTTAGCCCGATTCTTTTGGGATTTCCATCAGCATCCTGAATCTCTACAAAACCACCTGTGCAAATAGGGGTGGTGTCTTGTGTTATCTGGTAGCCCTTTGGCAAATCCGCATAGAAATAGTTTTTACGAGCATACTCGTTGCGCTCACGGATGTTACAGCCCAGGGCAATGCCCAGCCTTACGGCAAACTCAATTACCCTTTCATTTACCATGGGTAAAGTGCCCGGATGCCCCAGTGAAACGGCATTGGTCTGGGTATTAGGCATCGCGCCATAAGTGGTGCTGTCTGAGCTATAAGCTTTGCTCTCAGTATTGAGCTGTACGTGTATCTCGAGACCGATAATCGGTTCGTATTTCTTAAGTATTTCTTCCATAACAGTAGGGCGGCAAAGAAACGAAATATTGGATGTGTTACAAAGGGAGAGTTGGCAGGCTGATTTCGCTAATTTTCAGGAAGTTTTTAGCTCTACCTAAATGGTTGTTTTTGCCTGTGCCGACACAAGGCCACCAACTTCTTTCAGCAGCTTTTGCTCTCCATCCAAGAGGATTTTTACCTGTACTGATAAATAGAATACCTGCTCCAGCACTTCCTGACTCAGCAGCGCCTTCAATCGCACCCAGTCCTTTTCGGTGGTGATGATTGGGATGTTGTGAGTTTTAAGAAGCTCTGCAATCTGTTTTAAGTCGCTCTCAGTAAAGTTGTGATGATCGGGATAGTTGAGATGCTTTACAATGGTGTATTGCTTATTGAGGTGATGGAGCATGGTGGCTGGGTTGGCAATTCCCGTAAGGAGGATGATAGAGCTAAGTTTTTGCCCAAGCTTGATGTCACCCCCCCTTGCCCCCTCAAGAGTCTGCATTGAGCCTGACGAAGTGGGGGTGTGAAATCTGGAGGAAATTTCTACACCCAAATGATTTACAGCTACGCCATATTCTAAACCGGAAAAATAGACGGATTGCCCCTTAATGGGTTTTAGCTTTCGCTTGATATCTTCCGCGGCAGCGAGAGAGAGGTCATCAGGGCACTTGGTAACCACAATTATGTTAGCGCGGTTTTTTCCAATTCTGCTTTCGCGGAGGTTGCCCGCGGGGAGTATTAAATCGTTGTAAAACGGAGCGCTATATGTGGTAAGTAAAATATTAAAACCAGCCTTTACATAACGGTGTTGATAGGCATCATCCAGTAAAATTAAATCAGGCTTGTCGTTTTTTAACAAAGCTTCAATTCCTTCTACCCGTTTTTCGGCCAGGGCCAGTTTTATCTGTGGAAACTTATGGAAGATTTGATAAGGTTCATCTCCAATCTCATCATACCGATGTTCGGGTGTGGCTAAAATCAGCCCTTTGGTTTTTCGTCCATAGCCGCGGCTTACCAAGCCAATTTGCTTATGCAAAAAATGACTGATCAGAAACTCCGTCATTGGGGTTTTGCCTGTGCCACCTGTACTCAGGTTGCCAATGGCAATTACAGGCACCTCAAATTCCCTTGATTTTAAAATGGAATTGTTAAACGCCCAGTTGCGCACCGCAGTTATTAGGTGGTAGGGGAGGGAGAAGGGGTATAGGAGTTTGCGCCAGAGCATTTATAGACAATAGATATTAGACGAGAGACTTCAAATACAAAAGTATTTATCTCTTCCGGGGAGTTCGAAGAACTTTTTCCAACTTCGTCTTTCCTCATTCATACTTCATATTTTCCAAAATGTATTTCCTAATCTCCTCCACATCCTTTGGCTCAAACCACTTAATTTCTTTATCCCTATTAAACCAGGTCATTTGGCGTTTGGCGTAGCGTCTGCTGTTTTTCTTTATTTCTGAGATGGCAGTTTCCTTGTCCCATTCACCATCAAAGTAACGTATAAACTCGCGATAGCCTACAGTTTGCATGCTGTTTTTCTCCCGAAAGGGAAGGAGGCTGCGAACTTCTTCTTCCAAACCTGCTTCAATCATGTTGTCTACCCGCAGGTTTATACGCTCGTATAATTCCTCACGCGGAAGCGTAATACCAACTTTAAGAATGTTGAAGTGGCGTTTTGCCTTTTCACCTTTTCGGAATTGGCTATAGGGCTGACCGGTGGTTTCAATTATTTCGAGGGCTCTGATAACGCGTTGTGGGTTATGTAAATCTACCTGGGCGTGGTAAGTTGGATCTGCAGTTTTTAGCTGTGAGCTAAGGCTTTCCAAACCTTCATTTTGTAATTTATGTTTTAATCGTTCTCGCACTTCTTTGGGGATTTCCGGCATTTCGTCAAAACCTTCAGCCAGGGCTTTCATGTACATTCCGCTGCCGCCCACAAGTATGGCTGTGTCTTTCTTTTCAAAAATTTTATCCAGTATTTTCAGGGCATCCCGTTCAAAGTCGCCAGCGCTGTATTCTTCTTTCACCGAAAGGTGCCCCACCAAATGGTGCTTTGCTAAGTCCAAATCCTCCCGGGAAGGGGGGGCTGCCCCTATTTGCAGTTCTTTAAAAAACTGTCGTGAATCGAAGGAAATGATCTCAGTTTGTAAGTCCTGTGCCAGTGTGATGGATACATCCGTTTTTCCCACAGCAGTGGGGCCGCAAATAAAAATGGCTGTTTTAGTCAAAACTGTTTCCGCAGGTTTTACAGAATTTGGCATCGAGGGCATGGCCGGTTTCACCGCAGTTATTGCAAACAAATGGTTTTCCCGCTCTGCTTCTCTCATTGGCCTTGGTCATTTCGTTGGTTACAATACCTGTAGGCACGGCTATTATTCCGTAGCCCAAAATCATAATAACAGATGCTATTACCTGCCCTGCCAGGGTGTGGGGAGCAATATCGCCATAGCCAACGGTGGTAAGGGTTACTATACACCAGTAGATACTCACCGGGATGCTGGTAAAACCATTTTCAGGACCTTCAACCACATACATTACCGTACCCATTACAAATACTACGCACATAACGGCCACAAGAAACACCGTAATTTTTATTCTACTTCCTCTTAATGCCGAGCTTAATATCTGTGCTTCACCCAGAAAGCGAACCATTTTTAATACCCTGAAAACGCGGATAAGACGGAAAGCCCGAAGTACCATGAAGTATTGTGCACCTACTAATATAAGGGCTAAATATGTTGGGAGTATAGACAGTAAATCTATAAGTCCGTAAAAGCTCAGTACATATTTCTTTTTCTTGCTTACAATAACCAGTCTTACCAAATACTCAATGGTGAAAATTGCAGTAAACACCCACTCTGCATAGCGGAAAAACTGACGATGGCGGGCAAGAAAAGAGGGGACGCTTTCCAGCATAATGGCCAGCAGACTTCCTATGATAAAGAAAAGCAGAATAACATCAAATGTCTTTCCTCTTGGAGTGTCCGACTCAAATATCACATCATACCATCGAGCGCGCCAGCCTTCTTTTTGTGGACGATTACTTGTCACAGATCACGTTTTTTTAAGATTAAGTAGCCACCAAAGGAAAGCACTAAGGTGTAGAAAATTGTAGTTAATAGAAATTTAATCGATACAACATCTGCAGTAACATTTCCAACAATGGCATCAGCACCAAGTAGCCTTGTGATGGGCTGCAGGTTTAGCATACGCGAAGGTTCCGTAGGTAAATAGTGCTTAATGGGTTCTCCCAAGATCAGGCCTAAGAGAGGCTCCGCTATAAAGTAGTATGCCAGGATCACTATTACAGTAATGGTACTTCGCTTAAACACCAGGGTAAGAAACATGGTGAATATCATAATAAAAAGCACCTCTACAAAAAAGGCCGTGAGGTAATCAGTACCATATAAAAATGTAGGCCAGTTTATATTTTCATTGTAAAGCAGGGCCATTACAAAACCTGTTGCTGCAACAATCAGTAGGCTAATAAAAGTAAAAATCAATGCACTAAAAAGCTTGGAGATGTAGTATTGGCCTACACTTAATCCATCAATTACATTTTGGCGGTAAGTTTTATACTGATATTCATTTGAGATAAAGAATATCAGCAGAAATGCAGGAATGAACTTGAAAAAACTGGCGAGGTAAGTAATATTTTGCCAGATGTAGGGTAGCTTGTATAATCCGGCATCAGCGAGATTTTGAAAGGCAATCATACCACCCTCATTATTGCTGCTGCTAAATGGGGCAAACTTGCCCATTTGTGTAATAAGAGTAATCATGCTGAGGGCATACAGCCCCATTCCAATCCAAAAGAATTTATGATTACGAAGTTTTAGCCATTCAATCTTAAGTAGTTTCATATCAGGCTTGGATTAGATTTAAGAATTGAGTTTCGAGGCTGGCCTTGCGGAATACCAAATGATTTACATAAATGCCCTGAGTGGCAAGTTGGCGGTTTATATCGTCTGCGCTCCACTCACGTTTAAGCTTAGCCAATAGAAGTTCACCTTCTTCAGATACTGATTCTACTGCGTCAAAATTCATTAAAGCACTCTTTAGCGCCACATTATCTGTGGCACTTATTTCAACCAAGCCCTCAATACCGGTAAGTTCTTCCACTCTGCCGGAAAAGAGCAATACTCCTTTTTGCAAAACAATAGCATGGGTACACACCTTTTCAATCTCTACCAAAATATGGCTGGCAATTATAATGGTAATACCACGGCTGGCAATTTCCAGTATTAATTCTCGTATTTGCGCTATTCCTTGGGGGTCGAGGCCATTTGTAGGTTCGTCAAGCACCAGTACTTCTGGTTCAGAGAGCAGGGCAGAGGCTATGGCCAATCGTTGCTTCATTCCCAGGCTGTAACTCTTAAACTTGCTTTTACCGCGTTCGCCCAGGCCTACGATATCAAGGGTTTCCTCAATTTTAGGATTTTTAATTTCCTTAATGGTAGCAACAACTTCCAGATTTTTTACGCCAGACATATAGGGGTAAAAGTTGGGGGTCTCCAGTATCGCTCCAACTCTTTTTTTAGTGTCAAAACTGAGTTGTTGCCCAAACCAGCTAAAATTTCCGGAATCAGGTTTAATAACTCCTAAAACCATTCCCAGCGTTGTAGTTTTACCACTACCGTTGGGGCCGAGTATTCCAAATACACTTCCCTTGGGGATGCTTAGAGATAAATTTTGTACTGCCTTTATTCGGCCATAACTCTTAGTCAGGCCGTTGATTTCCAATATTTTTTCCACAGTTGTTGATAATTCAGGCTTCCAAACTAAAACTAATTTTAATATTTTTGGGAATAACCGACAGGGATTTACAACCAACAATCTTGCACCATGAATAAATCAGTTGATTCGTTTCCCCTGGTCCAAAAAGAGAATATCCACCTGTTAACCTTTCCAAGGGAGGAGGTGTTGAAAGAAAAGCACGCAATAGAGAAGCGTATTGCGGCCTTGCATCATGCCACCAGTTTGGGCAACCTTAGCCATCATAAAGTAGATATTTTATTTGAGGATCAGGAAGGACTAAAGCGTGTTAAAACCACAATCTGGGCGATAGCCAATCGCAAAATATTTTTGAAGGATCATAGGTCTATTCCCATCCATAGAATACACGGGGTGTCTATAACCTAGAGCCACAGATCGCTGTCATCCTGCTCATCTGCCGTGTCGTAATCGTCATCCAGGTCGTAGATATCATCATCCGGGCCCTCAGCTCTCATTTCCTTTTGTGGAGCTTGTTTAGGCCTTTGGCCAATAGCCCCTATTACCACAGGGTATTCCTTGCCGGCCTCGGGTTCCTTTATTTCTGTGGTTTCCAGATAAAATGTCCATAAGTTCATATAATCATAGGCGAAAAGCATTCTGGCTCCCTCCTCTGTAAAGGCGTCTTTAATGAGCGTTTTATCCAAAGGGTTTTTACCTGTGGCAGGGTCAAAATCCATCATGCTGATTTCTTCACCCTGATCCCATTCGTCATTACTTTTAAAGAAGGAAGACATTTCTCCTTTATCAAGATCAAAGGCTTCAACCATTAAAATATGTAAATCAAAAAGGGTTGCAGTGCCCAAAATGGCAACGTCTCGTATTACGTCATCATCAGCATCTAAAATGGCACGAATTACATAAACTTCAGACATAAGTATTTATGATTTGGTGGTTAATCCAAGTTCCTTTCCCTTAGCAAGCATAAATGTACGGGCTTCTTCATAATCATTCTTTATCACCCCTTCAAGTATAGCTTCTTTTATGGCTTCTTTAATGATCCCAATCTCGCGGCCAGGTGATAAGCCAAAGGTTTGCATAATCTCTGCTCCATCCACAGGTGGCTGAAAACTGCGAATACTATCAGCTTCTTCTACTTGCTTCAGCCTGGCCCGTACTACCTGAAAGTTTTTCAAAAAGCCTTCCTTTTTCTTTTGGTTTTTAGTGGTGATATCGGCCTCACACAAAAGCATAAGGTCATTTATATCCTCACCAGCATCAAAAAGCAATCTTCGGGCAGCGCTATCTGTAGCCTGATCATCGGTAACTGCAATAGGGCGGCTGCTCATCATTACAATTCGTTGCACATATTTAAGCTTATCGCTTAGCGGTAGCTTCATACGTTTAAAAATCTTGTAGATCATTTTGCTCCCCACAAACTCATGGTTGTGAAAAGTCCAGCCAGTGCCTTTGATAAACTTTTTGGTAACGGGTTTGCCGATATCGTGAAACAAGGCAGCATAGCGCAACCACAGCTTGTCCGTAGTTTGAGAGATATTATCCACTACCTGAAGCGTATGATAAAAATTGTCTTTGTGCAATTGGCCATCAATTTCCTCCACACCTTTGAGCGCCACCACTTCTGGCAGGAAGTAGTGCATTAAACCGGTTTCGTAAAACAGTCGTAAACCTACGGATGGTTTTGGCGAGAGCATGATTTTATTCAGCTCATCACTTACCCGTTCCTTACTTATAATTTCAATTCGCTCCTTTGTAGAGATGATGGCATTGAGGCTTTTCTTTTCTATCTCAAAACCCAATTGACTCGCAAATCGAATGGCGCGCATCATCCTTAAGGGATCATCAGAATAGGTGATTTCCGGTTCCAATGGTGTTCTGATAATTCCCTTTTTCAAGTCTTCTATGCCCCCAAAGGGATCAATCAAAGTACCGTAGTCATTAGGGTTTAGGCTTATGGCCATGGCATTTATGGTAAAGTCTCTACGCTTTTGATCGTCTTCCAAAGTACCGTCTTCCACTATGGGTTTTCGGCTGTCGCGCTGGTATGATTCCTTTCGGGCACCAACAAACTCCAAATCTAGTTCGCCATAGCAAACCTGGGCTGTTCCAAAGTTTTTAAAAACGGAGATTTTGCTTCGTCCCAGCAATTTTGCCACTTCCTGTGCCAGTTCTATTCCGCTGCCTACAGCTACAAAATCAATGTCTTTGGGGTCTTTCCTTTTCAGGATTTTATCGCGAACATAACCGCCCACCACGTAGGTTTCTAAACCGGTGGTTTGGGCTGCTGCCGAAATAGTTTTAAATATTTTATGGGAAATGAGTTCTTTCAAAAAAAATGGGAGTTAGGCTGTTTCCGGAAAAACCTTTTCGGAATAAATGGCTAAAACAATCAGGATGATTAACATAAGGTAAACACCAATGTGGATGCGTTTTACTTTTTTCTTAATGGTATTCAATTCTTCCTTATCATCATCCAGCAGAACGGTGTAAAGCATAGGAAATAACAAAAAGGCTTGCACCCTGAGCTGCCTGGCCTTTTTATCGGAGAAGCTAAACTTCAGGAAATCCCAAACTGAGCCAGCCGGTTTACGGTTTTTCAGGTTGAGATACTGCAGTTGTAAACCAGACTTCATCAAAAGTAAAAGGAGGATAGCTATGAGCAGAATTACTGCTGTAAGTATGAAAAGGAACTGGGCTGTCATGCTTGCAAAATTGGCTGCAAAAGTAGGCAGTATGTATGTGGAATACAAAGGAAAAGAGGCTAGGCTCTATAGTTCTGTGTTTAGGGTTTCACCTTCTTTTATTCGCCATATTTTGAGCGACCGCTGAAAGATATAATTGGCAGAGTGTGCGGAAATTATAAAACCTACTTTACCATCAAGTATTCCCAGTTTCAAAATGTACATCTTAAAAAAAGTGAACATTGGTTTTATCAAAAGGTGAAACATGGTGATCTTCCTGGTTTTCTCCACACGGTCATACGCACCCCAGGTAGAGTAGCGATAAGCCTTGGCAATGTATCGATCTAAACCAACATAGGTATGGTGTTCCAGTTTGTGCTTTAAGTATCCTGTTTTGCCATTCACTATAACTTCGGCATGCACCTTTTTGTCCTGATACCGGCATTTACTCTTTCTAAACAGGCGTATCACCTTGTCTCCCTGCCATCCGCTATAGCGGAGATGTTTTCCCATCAAGAAGTTCTTGCGGTAAATCCAATAGGCATCTTTATCAGGATTGGCCAATATGCGTTTAATTTCCTCCTGAAGTTCAGGAGTTACACGCTCGTCTGCATCTACCAGTAAAATCCAGTCGTTATGCGCCTGGGGTATGGCCCAGTTTTTTTGAGAGGCCGAGTTTTCATATTCCCTTTGAATGACAAAGTCTGTGTGTTTTTTGGCAAGTTCTACAGTACGGTCGGTAGAGAATGAATCCACAACCATTATTTCATCAGCGAAAGCCACTGATTTTAGCACAGCTTCAATGTTGTGCTCTTCATTACCAGTGGGGATTATGGCAGTTAGTTTGTGCATGGGGCAAAACTAAGGTTTCATTGATTCATACAGCCGCATCCATGTTTTGGCTATCGACTCATCCGAAAAATTTTGAGCAAACTCGTAACCAGTCTCCGCCATGGTTTTACGAAGTTGTATATCGTCCCATACTTTTTTTAAGGCGGTTGTAATTTCCTGCTGATCTTCGGGGTTAACCAATATAGAAGATGGACCAGCCACTTCGGGTAAACTACTGGTGGCGGAGGTAATTACCGGGGTTTTAGAAACCAATGCCTCTAAAACCGGAATGCCAAATCCTTCAAATATGGAGGGGTAAATAAAAACATTGGCTACGCGGTAAAGCTTTGCCAGCAACTCATCTTCTCTTACCTCGGGGGTGAAAATCAGATGGCGTATGCTGTCATATTTTTTCAATCCTGAAATTTGTTCCCAAAACTTGGTTTTGCGGCCCACATATACAATGGGGATGCCTAGTTCCAGTTGAGCTTTGAGCAGTTTATCAACCCCTTTTCGGATTTCCAGAGTTCCTACAAAAAGGGCAAATTTCTTTGGAAGTCCATATCTGTCGCGGACATCCTGTGGCTCTTCATCTTCAAATTCCTTCCAGTAAATGGGGTTTACACCCTGGTAAATTACCTTAATCCGTTCTCTGGGGATATTCATGAATTCCACCAAATCATTTTTAGTTTGCTCACTTATAGCCACAATTTCATCCGCACGCCTGCATGCTGATCTAAGTTTACGGATGTAAATTTTACGATCTATAAACTTGTAGAGTTGTGGGTAGCGCATGAAGATGAGGTCATGTACCGTAAGCACCGATTTAACACCTTGTTTGCCCAGGCCCAGAGGAAGCTCTTGTGCCAGCCCATGAAATATCTCAATGCCATCCTTTTTCACCCTTTCGCTCATGAGGCGTTGTCGCCAAATGTTGGCATACAGTGGATTTGAAATCGAAGGGTTTTCTTCAATTACAGAAGGTAAAAACTCCCCAAAAGGAAGCTTTGCCACTTTGGGGTTGTAAAGGTGGTATTCATTATCAGGGTAGGAGGTAGCCAAAGCCCGAATCAGGTTTCGGCCATAGTTGCCGAGCCCGCTCGCATTGTGATAAATTCTTTTGGCTTCGTACCCGATTTTCATTTGGGGAAAGTATGTAGTAAATATTAGTTAGTACTTAGATTGTATAATCAGCCTTTAGAGTCAATTTCATTCTGCATAAAACCGACAATATCAAGAAAGTACTCTTTTAAACTCGAGTACTCAGTTCCAATTGGATCCCAATAGGCGGATTTCCAGTAAATCCATTCTCCATTATCCTTAATTGGAGCAATTAAAAACATGAATTGCTCTTCGTTCAATCCGCCAATAATAATGCTTCTATTGAGCAGGTCCCATCCAATAGGGTCAATTAAGAACGCTTCCAGTAACTCTGGATTTAGCTTTTTAATCCAATCAATTTTATCTACAGGTAGAAATGATGGTTCAACCAGATTGAATTCCCTGAAACCATTTGTAATTAACAAGAGCTCTTTATAGTCGTTTGGTAAAACTAGCCCTAATCTCTCTTCGGTTTTATTTATGGATTCTAAGCTAGCAGGCTTATAGCCTAGCCACTTAGTTGTAACTTCAGAATTAGAAAATTCAATATCTCCAAGTTCCAACGACTTCTCAAATAGTGTGCGAATGAGGTCTCTCATAATAAAATTTCCTAACTCCCAACTTCTTACTCACTCCTCTCTCCAAACCAATATCCCGTTATTAACAATACCCAGAGCTTTGCCCTGTAGCTCTCTCCCAATAAAGGGTGAATTATGAGATTTGCTTTGAATGTCCTTTTTGGTGAAGGTCCATTTTTCGGTAGGGTCAAAAAAGGTAAACTCTGCCCAGCTGCCTTCGGTTAACGATGGAACATCCATACCTAAAACCTTACGGGGATTAATGGCTATTTTGGAAATGACGTCTTCTATTTCCAGTCCATCTTTTTGTAAAATGCCAAGAGCGCCAAACATAGTTTCAAGTCCAATTACACCAAACTCTGCCTGGTCAAACTCACATTTTTTATTTTCAATGTCTACCGGTGTATGGTCGCTGGTGATAACCTGAATAAGGTCTTCCTTCAAAGCCTCAATCAATGCTTTGCGGTCTTCTTCCGAGCGAAGTGGTGGTAAGGTTTTGTAACGGGTATCATAGTTTTCTAATTCAGCATCAGTAAAAAACAGATTGGCCACGGCTACATCTGCCGTAAAAGGTGTTCCCTTTTCATGGGCATTTTGTAATAAACTCACAGCCGAAGCAGATGAAATGGCCATAAAGTGTACTCCACTTTCGGCATAGGTGGCAAGGTGTAAATCGCGCAGCATGGCCACTTCTTCAGCCAGTTGAGGAATTCCCTTCAATCCTAAATAGGTACTCACCTCACCTTCGTGCATTTGGCCACCATGCGATAGGCTTTCGTCCATTGCAAAAACATGAACTGGTGGCGCAAAGCTTTTTCCGTAAAGGAGCGCCAGTTTCATAAGTGCGGCATTGGTGAGGGGCTTTTTACCATGACTAAAAGCCACGGCACCGGCCTGAAACATATCATACATTTCGCTGAGCTCTTCACCGTGCAGGCCTTTGCTCAAACTCCCGTAAGGGTAGAGGCTTACCGGAAAACCATCGGCTTGCTGGTATATGTATTCAATATCGGCTTTACTATCCAGGGCGGGAGAAGTTTCGGGACTTATGCCCACTGCGGTAAAACCACCAAAAATGGCTGCATGAATTCCGCTTTCAATGTCTTCGCGTTCTTCATGCCCGGGGTCGCAAAAGTTGGCGCGCAAATCAAACCAACCCGGGCTGATGTGTAAATTTTTATGCTCAATAACCTTAGTGTCGTCATCCGCGCTAAGCGAATCGGCAATGGTTTTTACCTGATCATTTTCAATTAGGATGTCTTTCACCGCAAGGTGATGCGGTGAGTTGGGGTCAATAATCCGGGCTTGTTTTACCAGTAGTTTGGTTGTTTCCATAGGGTTATTTCCACAGTTTTATTAAAATAATTTCCACCAATAAAAACAGTAAGGCTGCCGCCAAAAACCACTTCCACAGTGAAGTTCCATTGTAGCGCTGGCTTATGGAAAATCCAATTTCCGTTGTATCGGCTTCCAAAATATTGCTGCTTTCCAATCCAAAACGGCTGGCAATTTCCTCATCGGTTAAAAAGCTCCAGCGGCTTTCTTGCGGAGAAGGATTAAGGGCTAAAAATCCTTGTGCAGTTCCTTTTTTTGAAACATCGTAGATCCCCGGTTTTAGCTCAGTGGGCAAATCGTAAAGTTCTACCGTTTGGTTTCGGGTTCGCTGTCGCGGAATAAGTTCCTGCCCATCTGCCATAATACTCAGCGGGCTTTCGCCAGATTGTTTCACCATAAATGTTGGCCCCTTGGCTTTTCCCGAAAGGGTATAAAGTGCAGAGCTGGTGCGGCTAAACAAGGCTGCATTGAGTATAATAGGTACAAAAATGGGATGTGATGAAAAGTTGGTTTTGGCCAAATTGCTGGTTACTAAAAGCAAAGTGCCCGAGGAAACCGGAATACGGCTCACCAAAGGACTTCCATCGGCCAGCGTAATAAGCGGATAGCCAACAGAGGTGCTGTATTGGTAGTGCTCCTCACTTTTTGGTAAGGATGGTTTTTCGGGGGTATTGCTAAACACACCTTTAAAATGAGGATCCTTGTAGCTTATATCGAGGGCATTTACTGCGGGGCGCTTTTCACCTAGTGCAGGTAATCTGAGATTAGCCAGCACATTGTTAATGGCCTCAGCATTTTTAGCCGAGGGTATTAAAACCACGGTTTTGCCGGCATTCAGATTTTCACGAACGGCTTGTGTAAAACCACTGGGAACAGTTTCAGGGGCATCTAAAATAATGAGGTCGTAATTACCCAAAGTGGAATAGTCAATACGATTGAGCTCGTTAAAACTTAGATTATAGATGCTATCGCTAAACAGCTTTTCAAATTTGGGGCGGAACTCTTCATTTCCCGTAAGGAGGATGTCGAAAGGGCGATCAACACTATAGGTGAAGAAAAACTTATTGTCGAAATAGGGATTGCCGGCATCTACGGAAATTTCGCCTTTGTAGGCTTTGGCCTCATCTACCCTAAGGGTAAAGGTGGTGGTGGTTTTACTTCCGGCAGGGATTTCCACTTCCTTGGCACCTTGCAGCTTTCCATCTAAACTTAGGTTTATGGAAACCTTACGGTTATCATCGCTACCCGAATTACTAAGTTGAACCTGTAATTCCTGATCAAAGCCAGGCTGTAGAATAGGCCTGTTGAACCAGGCGCTATCAATGGCAATGTTGCCCAAATTTTGTTGCGTGCGGAAGGGCACTATGGTTTGCCGCCATTCTTCGGGAGCAGTTATATCTTCCGCGAAAGCGGTATTTTGAAAATCAGAAAGCCAAAACATTTCAAGGCTGGTGTTTCCCTCTTTTTCCTGTGCCTGCTTTAGCTTATCCACTATTTCTTCGCTTTCGCGGAAAGCGAAAGAGGGTGTGATGGCATCTACCAAATCAATGGCTTGCTGCTTATTGTAATAGCGTTGCTGGCGCCCTTGAAAATCGTTGGTCAAAATCTGAACGCGATAATTTTCGGGTAATCCCTTTATAATTTCAACGGCTTGGTTACGTGCTTTTATGAGCTGCGAATTTTGATCTTCACCACTAAGCATACTGGGTGAATTGTCGATATACAAAGCGGCATAGTTGCCAGTATCAGCGGTATTTACCGCTGAGGGGAAATACGGATTGGCAAAGGCCAAAACAATTGCTGCCAGAGCTAACATCCGCGCAAGCATTATGAGTAATTGCCTAAGCCGGTTTATGGACTTGGACTGCTTTACCACATTTTGCAAAAAGCGGGTATTACTGAAATAAACAGTGGTGTATCTCCTGAAATTAAACAGGTGGATGATCAGCGGAATAGAGAGCGCTGTCAGGGCCCAAAGAAACTGTGGGTATAGAAACTTCATTGGGTCGCGAAGGTAATTTTTTGAAACAAGACTTTAGACGTTAGATTTTAGAAATTAGATAACGGCTTGTTAGATCATTTCATGCCTTGGTTTATCCCCAACACTTCCACGCAAAACTTCTCAATTTCATCTTGCACCGCTTGATAATCTTTCGATTTTACATGGGAAGCTATAACATGGTCGCCCGGGGTTTCTAAAGCTTTGATTCTCTTTTTATCTATTGGGGTTCCTAACTGCTCGTGCATTTCGGGTATCACGCTTACATCCACCACCTGGTCCTGGTTTTCCTCATCTTTATAATAATAGAGGTTTAGAACGGGGCACTTTACCTTCTCAAAAGTGGATTCTAGCATAGTGGTTTCCAAAAGCTCTTCCAGCTGTACGGTGGCCTCAGCCGGATAAATGGTATCCCAGTATTGTGGAGCCTCAGGCTGTTTGTGTTTTATGGTTCTGCTTTCTCCGCCATAAACCAAACGCGCTATTTGCAAACCCCAAGGTTCATTAAGCAAACCCGCAGCGGGATTTTTGATCTTAATATTGGGAGAGAGGTTAATGAGCGCATAAACCTTATCGGGAAAATCGGCAGCCATTTTTAGCGCCAGCGTACCACCGGTTGAGGTGGAAATGATAATTACTTTTTTACCCAACTTTTCAGCAATGGCCAATTCCTCCAAGGCCGATTTCCAAATGTTCTCGGCTGTAAAATTGCCTAACTGATTATGTTTTAGTCCATGGCCCGTAAGGCGAGCCAGGTATAAATTGCTGTTAAATTTCTGTGCTATGTTTCGGTGTACCGGATCACCTTCCATACGGCTGGCCGAAAACCCATGCAGATAAAGGAAAACATATTCGGTAACAGCAGGAGTGTCATTTGCCCAAACAATTTTGGCGTTGTTTTCATCACGGAGGTATACCTTGGCTTCACGGGTATTTACATAGGGTTCCATTTCATTCAACTCCAATGGAAGTACAGGCATATTTTGAGTGTACACTGGTATTTCGGGCTCAGGACCCATGTAGTAACCCAGTGCTAGGAGCGCTATTACAATTAGGGTGATTCCTGTTTTTTTCATGTTTATTTAGTTGTTCGTGCTTATAAAGTACCTCACCCTCGGTCTCTCTCCTAAAGGAGAGGGGTTGGGGTGAGGTTTTACTTCACTTCACTTGCATTTTTCAGCACATAATTAAAGTCTTCTAAATTGGAGTTGTTGAGGTGTAATGTTCCAACCATGGTAACCACGTCATCGGTTTTAAACTTGCGATGGCTGCCTTTAAACTTAATGGTCATCACACTTTCGGGGCCCGCACCGCCACAGAAGAAGCAATTGCTAAAAGGGTAGGCTGAAAGGGCAAACATGCCATCCTCCACATCCATGGGTATCATATATCCCTTTATGATTACCTGTTTGCCATCCAGGGCTTTTATTTCTTCAGGAAAAACAGGGTAGAGGTACCAGGCTTCATATTCGGGATAGTATTTATCCTCAAATTTAACCTTGGCTAAAAATTTCCAGTCTATCAGCTTGGCATTACCTGATTGGGCCATTAAGGCCGATGAGGCCGCCAGAAGTAGAGAAAAAAGTAGAATTCGTGCTTTTAACATTATCCGTGAATTTCGGCATTTCGAATTACAAAAAACAGGCCGCTCCCATCGCGGTTCAGTTTAAAGATGCCTTTTATCATTACATATTCATCTGTCGCAAACCTGCCCGGGCTTTTGTCAAACCGCAGCTCTATTACAGTTTCGGGTCCGGCATTACCGCAGAAAAAACATGAGGTAAATGGATTTTTGGAGAGGGCATATTTTCCGGCCTCTAAATCAATAGGGATGAGGTAACCCGAAATGGCTACTTCCTCATTTTCGTATTTGGTTTCCAAAATGGAAGGGAACTGCGGAATATAATCCATGGAGCCATCCTTGGAGGGGGTGGTTTGGTAGGTGGTCATCCCCAATAGTTGCCACACCAGCGGTTTTTGGGCGGAAGCCGTAACTCCACAAATGAGTGCAATAAGTACAGTAAGCTGTTTAAGCATCTGATAAAACTTTTGAAATATTAAGTCGGTAAGCCTGGAAGGCCGGGATGATGGCAGCTACAAAACCTATGCCCAGAGCAGCTGGTAATAAAAGAGCTTCATTTACAGTAAGCCAGGTCATTTGCAAACTATACTGATAAGCACCTTCTGCCATTTGTGAAATGGCATATAAAGCTGCTTTGCCAAGGATTAAACCGAAGATGTACCCAAGCGTGGCAATAAGTAAACCTTCAATCAGCACAATTAAAAATAGTTGTCCGCTGGAAGCACCCATGGTGCGCATTAAGGCCAATTCAAACTTCCGCTCCTTTAATGATTGGTACAGTGAAATGAAAACGCTTATCGCAGAAATAAAAACTATGAGGAAGGCTAGAATTCGCAATATCTGCACACTGGTACCCATCAGTGAAAACAATCGGTTCACCTCGATGGCCGGCAAGGCAGCTTGCATATTGGTATTTTGGTTTACCATGCGTGGGATGGTTAAATTACCCATGGGGCTGCGGAATTTTATCAGGCCAGCTGTAATTTCCCTGCCTTCATCACTGTTGGTTTGCGTTTCTTCTTCATGTTGATGATGATCTCCTTCATGGTCATCGTGATTATGAGCTGTTGCGGGCGTGTCAACATTCACTTCAGCAACTGCATTGTTACTGTCGCGATAAGTGATATTGGTTGTGTCGGTTTCTGTGGCGTGAGCCTCTTCACCATGGCTGTCATGCACAGCCCATACGCTTGAAACTTCAGTAAGGATGAGTTTGTCAATTACCGTTCCTGTGGGTTTCATTATGCCAACCACGGTATAGGAAAAGTGATCGTGATGATCCATATCATTAATCAGGCCGTGGCTTCCGCTGAATTTGGTTCCGAGTTTGGCTCCTGTTAATTCTGCTGCCCGGGCACCCATGGTTACTTCGCCACTTTTGCTCCACCACTTGCCTGCGGCCAGTTCGGCTTCGTAGTGTTTTGCGTATTCGTTGGTTGTTCCTACAATGCGATAACCTTCATAGTTATCGCCATAAGCCAGTGGAATGGCTTTTTCCACCAGAGGGTTTTTAGAGAGCTTTTGGAATTCCTGTAATGAGATATTGCCCGTAGGGGCATCAATCTGATACACGCTACTGAGAATAAGCTGAAGTGGGCTGCCCTTGGCGCCAACTACCATATCAATGCCCTTAATGTTTTTGGTAAACTGCTTTTCGAGCTGTTCTGTAGTGCCCATCAACATAATAATGATGCCCACGCCAAATGCTAAAAGCATAATGCTAAGAAAGGCTGATAGTGGTTTGTAGCGGATATTACTTACGCTTATCTTTCCAATATTCATAGTTCCAGCACATTTTTAAAGCGTTCTTTCATTCGCTGATCGTGGGTAACCACAATGAGGTTGGCACCATAAGAGAGGGCGGTGTTTTCCAGAAGTTGAGCCACCCGTTCGGCATTAAAATCATCCAGTGCACTGGTGGGCTCATCAGCCAAAATAACTGCAGGTTCATTAATAACCGCTCGCGCTATGGAAACCCTTTGTTGTTCTCCCACGCTGAGATTGGAGGGCAATTTGTTCAGTTTGTCCAATACGTCCATTTGTTGAAGTACGGCCCTTATCCTGCCAAGGTCTTCCTTTTTACCAGCCAGTTTTTGGGCCAGCAGTAAATTATCTTTCACCGTAAGGGATTTTACAAAATAGGAGCGTTGAAAGATGAGACCGATATTTGTCCCGCGAAAGCGATCCAATTCCCGGTTTTTTAAGGAAGTGATTTCGGTTTCACCCAGTTTAATGGAGCCCGAACTTGGTTTCAGAATCCCGGCAAGGAGGTGCAGAAAGGTAGTTTTTCCTTTCCCTGATTGCCCGAGAATCAATTGCTTTTCATTGTTCGGCAAATACAGGTCGGGGAACTTAATCAACGGACTTCCGTTGTATTGAAAATGAAGATTTTTTGTAGCTACAGCCATAACGTTTTAACGAGTGGTGCAAAGCTAAATTTTAAACACAACACTATGAAACCATGAAAACGTTGGTAATAGGAGCCAGCCACAAGCCGATACGATACTCTTACATGGCAGTGAAAATGCTAAAGGAGTACAATCATGAAGTGGTGGCGCTAGGCAATAGAGCCAGAGAAGTGGAGGATTGGGAGATTTTGGATGCTAAGCCGCAGCTAACGGGTATCCATACCATTACCCTTTATCTAAATGCGGGCAATCAACAGGAATACTATGATTACATCCTAAACTTAAAGCCCAAAAGGGTGATTTTTAATCCCGGTGCCGAGAATCGTGAACTGGAAATACTGCTTCAAAAAAATGGAATTGAAACCCTGGAAGCCTGTACGCTGGTAATGCTAAGATCAGGGCAGTATTAGTTAATCCAGATTTGATTTGATAAGGAGATTGTTCTTTTCCTCATTCAGGTAAATAATAACCTCATTGCCGATAAGGCCTATTTTTTTCATACTGAAACAGGCGCTGTCAGTTAAGAGTTGATCGCAGTAACCTGCATTTGCAACTCCTAATTTCATTTTAACCTTTGGCCTGCTATCTTGCTGAAAGTTTCCGTCAAACGCCAACAGCGTATTTCCCTTTTTGCATCCGCTGTATTGATATTTGATGCAAACACAGCCATTAACCTCTTTGTAACTTAAAATATAAGTAGAGGCCATTTCAGGAGTTTGAGGGAGTTCGCTTATTTCAATTATATCCTCACAGTACATCTCTTCTTCGGTTGATGTCTTTGCGTTTTCAGAAGCCTCTGCAGAACGCACAGTTTCTTTAGAATTACCACAAGAAAGAAGAAGAAGGAAAGAAACTATGCTCAGATATTTCATGGATGATTTAATTGGCAATTACAATTTTGGTAACCTCGTTTATCCCTATGCCCACTATTCTTACAAAATAAACCCCAGAACTGAAATTGCTCATGTCAATTTCCCTGGGAGCTCCCGGTACAGGGGCAAATTCGTCCGTGCGATATTTTAGTTTGCCCTGTAAATCAAATATCTGTACATCAATGAGATTGGTGCTGTCTCCTCCTGATATAATAAGGGGGGTATCTTTTGCCAGGAGGTTAAAAAGTGTAGGATAAATATCGATGTCATTTCTCCCAACGATATTACTATCTCCACAGTAGCTGCCTATTATAGCCAGTTCTCCGGTATTTTTAGGGTCGAGCCATGGCGCCAACTGGCGGTTTTTGGCTGTTCCATTGCTTTTCCAGCTGTAGCTTATTTTCCCGAAATAATCAAATTGTGAAGGTGCGTTGCATGTGGCTGATCCACCAGTAAGCATGCCTGTAATAAGTCCTGTGCCATCTAATAATGCGCTGCCGGATGATCCGCCTTCAGTTACCCCCTGTCCATTAGCGGTCATTGCCCAGTTTACAAGCCAGTGAGTATCCACATTTGTGTTGCCATACTCACCACTTACCGCCTGATTGGTATAGGTTGAAATTTTCTTGGTATCGCCCTGAGGGTGGTGAATAACCACACCGTTTGAGGCTCCAGTATTTACTCTGTTCCAGCCCACAAAATAAGGGTTGAAGTCGGATGGAATATTTCCGGTTAATTCCAATAAAATGAAGTCACTTCCATCATCTCCACCACTGTCATCACTGCGGGCCAGTACTTGTGCTCCAACTATGGTTTTTTTATTTAAGATTTGATTTTCAGATGAAATATTGGCACAGTCCGGGGCCTCATAATTAAAGTCAAATTCCCATTTGTTTATATCTGCTGCATTGGCAAATACAGAGTTCTGCAGTCCACAATGCTCGGCTGTCATTAGCAACATTCTGCAATCGCGGGCCGTATTGTTTACCAAAGTACCCGTACACCAGCTGTAAAAGCTTCCGTTTTTGATGAGAATTCGCGCTACTCCTTTTTTTACGTCCTGAGAGCGGTTGCCCTCTGAGCAGTTTATATTTACCTCGCATGGCCCCGAGTCGCCAAAGTCTTCAGTAGCATTTTGGTTTTTTGGTACTTCAAGACTATAAGCCTCGATATTAATATTTGGTGATTGGCCTGTGGTGTTTTTATAGTAAAGAGTTAATTCATCTCTGTAAACCATGCTACTCCACATATTTGCATATAGGTTTTCACGGAAAAGAGATTCTGTTCTTTTTCCGCTTGAATTAAGAACAAACAGGGTGTCACCGCTTAACAGATTGCCAATATTTAAAAATACCTTTATGGAAAGATCCTGAGCAGTAATCCGGTAATAGTAGCCATCCTCAAGAGGTGTAATGGCCGTAAGGGGTTTGTCCACGGTGAACTCTTTGGCGTGGAAATAAATTCGGGAGTTGGCGGAAGCATCGTCAAGCTCATCTGTTAAAGCAGCGGGAGTAATGGCTGAACTTATAACCGGAGCAACAGAAGATGTTGGTACCTTTTGCCCGCTTAATGAAAAGGAGCATAGGGCAGCTATTATCAGAAAACAGTTGTTGATTTTCAAGATAGGAGTCTTTGTCTCAAAAGGAATTCAAGTTGGTCATTGGCCCTCTCAAGTTTTTTTATAAGCTCTTTGTTTTCCCTTCTTAGGTAGAAAACTTCAAATGCACTTTCTATGGTGTTTCTAAGTTCATCCTCTTGCCAGGGCTTGCTGAGGTATCTGTACACCTGCCCTTTGTTGATGGCGTCAATCACAGCGTTGATGTCTGAATAGCCTGTGAGAAGGATTCTCATGGGCTCGTCATCGATCTTCTTGACTTCCATTAATAATTCAATACCTGTCATTTCAGGCATTCTTTGATCAGTAATTAGCACATCTATCGTGTGGTTCTTGAAAATTTCGAGACCTTCCTTACCTGACTCGGCAATGAAAACGTCAAAGATTCTCCGAAAAGTAGCTTTAAAAGATTGTAGGTTGTGTACTTCGTCATCAACGTAAAGTACCCTTATTTTATCTGATGTTTTGTTTTCCTCCATGAGTATGAGCCTGTTTTACATCTGACAAATTAAAGATATTTTTAAACATTCATTACTTTCGGCCACGCTAACTTCAAACAACGTCATGATTGAGAACAAAGAGCTGGAGCTGCTTGCTGGATTAGATAGTCTAAAGTTGCCTGATAGTCAGAATTTCAAGGCGCAATTTTTTAGAAAATCTAATATAGAAGAACTGATAGACCTGATCAAACATCAGAAACCTGTTTTTCACAATAAGCTTGATTCTCAGATAAAGGAATTGATAAAAATCCGTCATCCAAAGGAAAAACTGGATAAAAATCAAATTGAGGAAAAATTTTCAGAATGGTGTGCTCATAATGACCTGAAAACCTATGGTGTTTATGTTTATTATAAATGGAGCAATCGCTTAGTTCATTTGTTGGATGAGGATGAATTTATAGAGCTTAGAACTTCACGGAATAAACATAAGATAACGGAGCAGGAGCAAAATACCCTGGGTGAAAAATGCCTGGGGATTATCGGGCTAAGTGTTGGTCAGTCGGTAGCCATGACTGCGGCAACTGAGCGTATTGCCGGAACTATCCGCATTGCAGATTTTGATGATCTGGAACTGTCAAACCTCAATAGAATAAGGGCTGGATTGCCATCTTTAGGGCTTCAGAAAACCACTCTGGTGGCCCGCGAAATAGCTGAAATGGACCCGTTTATAAAGGTTGAGGTATTTGAAAAAGGTATTAATCAAGATAATATTGATGCATTTCTAAATGAAAATGGTAAACTTGACCTTGTAATTGAGGTTTGTGATTCTTTACCAATTAAAATTCTTACTCGTCTAAAGGCGCGTGAAATGGGTATTCCTGTGCTTATGGATACCAGTGACAGGGGGATGGTGGATGTGGAAAGATTTGACCTGGAGCCCGAAAGACCAATTTTACACGGTAAAATTGGTATAGAGGATATTAAGGAACTCGATAAATTGAGCCCTGAAGAAAGAATGGGGCTGCTCTTGCGAATGGTGGATTTTGAAAATCTGTCAGAAAAATTGAAATTCTCCTTTTCAGAACTCGGTAAGTCAATTACTACATGGCCTCAATTAGCTTCCGATGTTATTGTAGGTGGCGGAATTTCCACTAAAATTGCACGGAGGATTTTACTTGGAGATCAAATCAAATCGGACCGTTATTACCTTGATGGAACGGAGACATTATAAAAAAAATAAAGGACTGATACACTTCTACTTGAATGGTAAGACTGAGAGCTTTTAGAGCCATAGATGACCCCAAAGCCTGCGAAAAATTTATTGAGGGCCACACCCGCGTTCTCACTAGCGTTGGTGTTACTAAGGTAACTTCAAACAATGTCGATTGGATGTATTGGGACAGCGTTTTTGTGCTGGTTGTTGAAGATATAGAAACAGGCGAAGTACTTGGCGGAGCAAGAATACATGCGCACAATGGCAGAAATCCATTGCCCGTGGAAGAGGCCACAAGTTATATGGATGAAAAGGTACCTGGATTTATCAGCGAATGTGGAAAAGTTGGGGTAGGAGAAATTTGCGGCCTTTGGAATAGTATTAAGGTGGCAGGTATGGGCTTTGGAAGCGTGTTCTTGTCAAGGGCTTCCGTGGCAGTTGTTGATCAGATAGGATTAAATCAATTACTGGCCCTGTGTGCCCCCTATACAGTGAAGCCGGCAAAAATATTTGGATATCACGTTGTAGAGGAAATAGGTAATAATGGCACTTTTTATTACCCAAAACTCGATTTACTGGCTACCTTTATGCTTATGCCAAATGCCATTGATCTTCCCAATACCCTGAGTTCTGAGAGAAATAATGTTTTTAAATTAAGGGAAACACCTCAGGCCGTAATTGTTGAGGAAACTAGAGTAGCTCAGATTAAAATAGAATACGATCTGAAACTAAATGATTATCCCAAAGATCTTTTCCATGTTAAGTAATAGCCGATTGTTCTTGTTGTCGCTGATCCTTTTGGTTCAATGTGCTATAGGTACAGCTCAGCAATCAAACATTATTCTTCCATGTGGTGATCAGCCTTCAATATATTTAGGAGAGTATCTTTCCTACAGAAAAACAAGCTCTAATGTTTCCATCAGCGAAATTGTAAACTTAAATTTCACTCCCGTAGGTTCTAAGGTTCCAAACTTTGGTGTTACGGATTCTGTAATTTGGTTGAGAGGGAAATTTGAGAAGAAGAATTTTTGCCGGAATTTTCTTGAAGTGGAGTACCAGGCGCTTGATACGGCAGAGTTATTCCTGTTTCATGATGGAAAACTGGTGGGTTCATACCTCGCTGGCCAACGTGTGGCACCAGCTAAATGGCCTTTGCAAACATCCAGTTTAACTTTTCCGCTAGACGCAGAGGATTTAGGGGAATATGAGTATTATCTGAAATTGGTGAGCTCCAAACAGATTTTGGTGCCTCTTAGAATTCACTCCAGTGCCTCTTTTACCAGCACGCTTAAGGCCAGCCATATAAAAGCAGGGGTGTATTTTGGAATTATCATCGTAATGATTCTGTATAACCTCTTCCTCTTTATATCTGTCAGGGATATCAACTTTCTTTATTACCTGCTTTATATAGCCTCGGTTGGGTTAATTCAGGGAACAACCATGGGCTTTACCACGGTGTACGTTTGGCCAAATTCGCCCTGGCTGGTTGAAAATGGAACATACCTCTTTGCAGTATTATCCGGATTGTTTACACTTATTTTCCTGGTAAGTTTTCTAAAAACAAAGTCGTACACACCAAAGCTACATAAGTTTTTTATTGGTATTGGGCTGTTGTACATCACAATGATATTCCTCGTGTTTGCCGGTATGAAAACCGAGGCCTATCAAATGATTAACCTTGTGGCAGGATTTGGCTCAATCGTGGGCCTTATTACAGCTATCATTATTACCCGAAAAGGATATGGCCCTGCCAGGTTTTTTCTCTTTGCCTATTCTTTTTTCTTATTAAGTGTAATCATCTTTGTGTTAAAGGATGTGGGGATATTGCCATTTACTGACTTTACCAAGTCTGTCGTGATTTATGGTTCTTCGTTTGAAATAGTTTTACTTTCACTGGCTCTGGCCAACCGTATCAACATCTTGCGCGAGGAAAAGGAATTGTCGCAGGCACAAGCGCTTGCCGCTTCCAGAGAAAATGAACGCATTATCAGAGAGCAAAATGTACTGTTGGAGCAAAAGGTGAATGAGAGAACTTTGGAATTGCAGGAGGCCAACGAAGAGCTGACAGTAACCCTCTCAAACCTTAGAGATACACAAACTCAACTGGTTGATGCTGAAAAAATGGCATCTTTAGGTCAGCTTACAGCAGGTATTGCCCACGAGATTAATAACCCGATAAACTTTGTAACCTCAAATATCACCCCTCTTAAACGAGATTTGGAGGATGTATATGAGTTAATTGACGCATACGCTAAGGTAACCGAGGGAGCGGTAGATAAACTAAGGGAAGCCCATGAGCTGAAGGAGGAAATTGATTATGATTACCTGAAGGAGGAGATTGGCTCTTTGGTGGATGGGATTTCTGATGGAGCTACCCGAACTTCAGAAATTGTTAGAGGCCTCCGCACCTTTAGCAGGCTCGATGAAGATGTAATCAAGCAAGCTGACATACACGAGGGGCTGGCAAGTACCCTGGTGCTGTTGAGAAGTAAGTTTAACGAAGGGATAAAAATTGTTCAGGAATTTGACTCGGCCTTGCCGCAAATTGAATGCTATCCCGGAAAACTGAATCAGGTATTTATGAATATCCTGAATAATGCAATTTATGCAGTTACCCATAAATCCTATTCCGATCCTGAAGCAGCTCAGGTTACCATAAAAACCAAAAAAATGGAGAATACCGTAAGTATTCACCTGATGGACAATGGTATTGGGATGGATGAACAGACCAGAAAAAAGATATTTGATCCATTTTTCACTACAAAAGATGTAGGAGAAGGGACAGGTTTGGGAATGGCGATTGTTTATAAGATAATCCAAAAACACGGTGGTTCTCTAACTGTTGAGTCCGAATTGGGCAAGGGAACGGAATTTATAATAACTTTACCCTTGCGACAGCCAAACGAATTTGAATGACTTCTAGCTTAAAAAACAAGAAAATCAGGGTTTTATATCTTGATGATGAAGAAAATAACCTAAGATCCTTTAAGGCCGCATTCCGAAGAGAGTATGATGTGTACACTGCAAATACCTCAGAAAAGGCCTTTGATATAGTTAAATCTGTAAAACCTCAGGTTATTTTTTCGGATCAGCGTATGCCGGTAACAACGGGTGTTGAATTTTTCAATGCCCTGCGTCAGATTTTCCCTGACCCTGTTCGAATTCTCATTACGGGTTATACGGATATCAATGATATTATTGAGGCCATTAATAAGGGTCACATTTACAGGTATGTTACCAAACCTTGGAGTGAGCAGGAGATTAAGGTGGCTATTGAGAATGCCTACGATATATATCAAACTCGTAAAAACCTGGAGAGTAAAGTTGAAGAACTTGAAAAATCCAATCACGAGTTAAGCCGATTTATATATAGTGCTTCGCATGACTTAAGAGCGCCAGTGGCTTCGTCATTAGGTTTACTTAGAGTGGCACGCCACGAAGTAAAGGATGAAATGGCCATTGGCTATTTTGATAAGCTGGAAAATACGGTTAAGGATCTCGACATCTTTGTTTGTAATATCATTGATTATTACAAGAATTCAAGGCAGATGGAACTCAATGAGGAAGTTAAGTTTGAGGATCTGATAGAAGATGTAGTGGAATCGGTAAAGAGCCATTTGGGCACCTCTGATGCGCTTATTGATTCAGAAATTGTGCAGAAGAATAGGTTTAGTACCGATGTCTTTAGAATGAGAATTATATTGAGTCAGCTCATCAGTAATGCTATAAAGTTTAAAAAGGAAGATCAGGATAAGGCCCGAATTCAGGTACGAATAAGCTCTGATCTTAATCAGGCCTTTATAGAGGTTGAAGATTCCGGAGTTGGAATCCTGAAAGATCATATGCATAAGGTTTTTCAGATATTTTTTAAGAGCCAAAGCCAGGCTTCGGGCAGTGGCATAGGTTTGTACATAGTGAAGGAGGCGCTCGATAAGATGGGGGGGACGATATCCGTAGAGTCCAAACCAGGCGATGGAACCCTGTTTTCTATAAAAATCCCGAATAAGATATGAAGCTGGAGGATATACAGCGCATCATGATTGTGGATGATAATGCTACCGACAGGTTCATTCACAAGAAGCTATTAAGCATCTATAAGATTGGAAACTCTGTTATTGAGTTTGCAAGCGGTAAAGGGGCCTTGGATTTTTTTAGGGAAAATATTTCCAGCCAGGAAAAACTACCGGATCTTATTTTGCTGGACGTGCTGATGCCTGAAATGGGCGGTTTTGACTTTTTATTCCATCTCGAAAGTATGGAACAGGATTTGGCAAAGGCGCCTATCGTGTATATGCTTAGTTCTACAGATGATGAATCAGACCTAAGACAGTCAAGAAATATAGCCATGGTGAGGCGAATGCTGAGGAAGCCCTTTTCGCCAGAAGCCCTTATAAAGGCAATATCAGAACTCTGATTTAAAGTGAAACTTGATTTTATCAAATTTTTGCTTGGCCATGTTGAGGCTAAAGGATGAGTCTGCTAAAAACACTAATCTATCAAATTTATCACGGGCAAGGTAGCGGTACTTTAACTTGCTGAATTCATCCAGTTGCTTTTCGTCAGAAGACTCTATCCAACAGGCTTTATAGGCCGGATAGTTTTCATAGGAGCACTTTGCTCCATATTCGTGCTCCAGGCGATATTGTATTACCTCATATTGCAGGGCACCCACGGTTCCAATTATTTTTCTTCCGTTGCTCTCAAGGGTAAAAAGCTGTGCTACCCCTTCATCCATTAATTGGTCAACACCCTTGTTCAGCTGCTTGGCCTTCATAGGATCAGCATTATTGATAAACCGAAAGTGCTCTGGCGAAAAGCTGGGAATTCCCTTAAACTCTATTTTAGACCCGCTCGTAAGTGTATCTCCAATTCTGAAATTTCCGGTATCATGTAAACCAACTATATCTCCGGGAAATGCCTCTTCCACCACGCTTTTTTTGGAAGCCATAAAAGCTGTGGGGTTGCTGAATTTCAGGTTTTTGTTTTGCCTAACGTGATAGTAGTTAGTGTTTCTTTCAAATACCCCTGAAACGATTTTAAGAAAAGCCAGCCTGTCACGGTGCTTGGGGTCCATGTTGGCATGTATCTTAAAAATAAAGCCGGTAAAATCGCTTTGTGAAGGCTCAATTAAAACATCATTAGCCATCTTCGGCAAAGGTTCAGGAGCAATGTCTACAAAGCAGTTCAGAAGTTCCTGAACACCAAAGTTATTTAGCGCGGAGCCAAAAAATACGGGTGACAGTTCGCCCTTCAAATATTTTGACTTGTCAAATTCCGGATATACCCCGGTGATTAATTCAATTTCTTCTCTTAAGGTGCTGGCAGCACTCTCATTTATATAGGACTCTATTTCGGGCTCGTAGATGTTTGCAATACTTACGCTCTTGGCAATCTTCTGCTTTTTTTGCTCAGTATACAGTTGCAGGTTTTTTTCCCAAAGATTATAAACGCCCTTAAAGTTGGCCCCCATGCCAATTGGCCAGCTAAGTGGACAAACCTTCAAACCCAGTTTTTCTTCAATCTCATCCAGAAGGTCAAAGGCATCTTTTCCTTCGCGATCCAGTTTATTAATAAAGACGATAATAGGAGTGTCCCTCATACGGCACACCTCCACGAGCTTTTCGGTTTGAGCCTCCACACCCTTGGCAACATCTATAACCACAATAACACTGTCTACAGCTGTTAAGGTACGGTAAGTGTCTTCAGCAAAATCCTTGTGACCGGGGGTATCAAGGATGTTGATTTTCTTTTTTCTATACTCAAATCCCATAACGGAGGTAGCTACGGAGATACCTCTCTGTCGCTCGATTTCCATAAAATCGGAAGTGGCTCCCTTTTTTACCTTATTGGATTTTACGGCACCTGCTTCTTGTATAGCCCCTCCATACAAAAGCAACTTCTCTGTAAGAGTTGTTTTTCCTGCATCAGGGTGAGATATAATACCGAAGGTGCGCCTTCTGCTGATTTCTTTTTTTAGCTCGCTCATAATTGGGGCGGCAAAAATAGTGATTGTTCACATTTGTATCTTTGTTTAACATTGGTGATCTAATCATAAACAAAAGAATTGCACAAAAAAACACTTCTATGAAAAAAACTTATTCCATAAAGGATCTTGAACTTATCTCGGGAATTAAAGCTCATACGATAAGAATGTGGGAAAGTCGATATAACTTAATTAGTCCGCAACGCACTTCCACCAACATCAGATATTATACTGATGATGACGTAAAAAAACTCATCAATGTGTCGGTGGTTATAAAAAATGGAATGAAGATTAGCCAGGCTGCTAAGCTTACCGATGATGAATTGTTGTCTTCGGTATCGGGTATTGACAGGTATCTGGATAATTTTGAGAGTCAGAGGAAAAGGCTGAAAGTGGCAATGATGGAATATGATGAGGCTTCAATGAACAACATCATCAACTCGTGCCTCATTAAATACGGAACGGTGGAAACCCTGGATGGGATACTCGGGCCATTTATCAATGAAATAGGATTTCTTTGGCAAACAAATGTTATTGGGGTGGGGCATGAGCACTTTGTTTCAAATGTGTTGAAAATGAAGATGTTCTCTTTGCTTGACCATGTGAGCGCTCCATTTTTACCTTCCGCCCCCGGGGTTATTTTCTTTCTGCCTTCAGGCGAGTTGCACGAGCTGAGTTTACTCTATTTATGTTATCACTTTAAGAGGGCAGGTTATAGGACATTGTATCTCGGGCAGGATGTTCCTCTGGAGTATGTGGCTGAGGTTTCGGACAAATTCGTCCCTCAATATTTGGTTTCAATCTTTACAACACAACCCCATTTTGAAGACCTCGATTTTTATTTTGATAGGATTGAGGACTTGTTTAATAAAGGGGAAGTAAAGTTTCTACTCACAGGATTGCAATTATTGGATAAAAAGGCTAAGCCGAAATCGGCTGGTGTTGAGGTGTTTGACTGTGTGGATGATCTTAAGTCTGCTTTTTTGCGTAAGTGAGTTTAAAAGGTTTTTGTAAAACGCGGACTGGTGTTTGACCTGTGGAGCGGTGTAAGGAGTTCAGTACAAAAAAAAATATTTGTGATCCTTTCTTTTTTAATATGTTAAAATATTTTGTTTAACTTTGAGCCTTCAATTGTTAAACAAATTTAAAACCACCATCACATGTCAGAGTCAGAATTTGGTACAATGATTTTAACCCATCAGAGTTTTCTTCAACAATTGGCCTTAAAGCTTACAAGAGATTCAGAGGAATCTGATGACTTAATGCAGGAGACATTTTTTAAAGCCTTAAAAAATCAGGATAAGTTTCAGCAGGGCACCAATATCAAGGGTTGGCTGTACACTATTATGAAAAACACTTTCATAAATGCTTATCGTAAACGGAAAAACCAGAATACTTTTGTTGACGAAACGGATAACAAGTATTTTATCAATCTTGGAGAATCCGAAAAAACTGTTCAAACGGATGCGTCTATTGATAGGGAGTACATGATGAACCGGATTAATGAGGTTGAAAGAACTTATGTAGAAACCTTCATGATGTATTACAATGGATATAAGTATGAAGAGATAGCTGAGATACTTGGAATTCCACTTGGCACAGTGAAAAGCCGTATATTTCTTGCCCGCAGGAAAATGATGGATAAATTGCAGGATTACCGATAAATGAAAAGTTTTTGATGACAAAAAGGGTTATTGTAATTGGGGCAGGCTTTGCCGGTCTTTCAGCAGCCACAAACCTTGCTCACAGGGGTTTTGATGTTACATTAATTGAGAAGAACGACCAGCCCGGTGGACGGGCTCGGTCGTTTTCTGTTGATGGATATACCTTTGATATGGGGCCTAGCTGGTACTGGATGCCGGATGTTTTTGAAAACTACTTTTCAGTTTTTGGAAAAAAAGTTTCCGACTACTATCACCTCACCCGATTGGATCCTTCCTACCGCGTTTATTTTGGAGAAAATGACTTTGTAGATCTGCCCGCTAGCTTACAAAGGCTGTATTCTCTTTTTAATGAAATTGAGCCCGGAAGCGGAGCAAAGCTTGAAAGCTTTATTGCTGAATCTGCCTATAAGTACGAAACGGGTATGAAGGATTTGGTATATATGCCCGGGAGAAAACTTACAGAGCTGGCAGACATGCGTATTGTGAAGGGGCTGTTTCAGTTGCACCTCCTAAAATCCATGCGCTCCTACGTGCATTCACACTTCCAAAATGAAAGGCTTCGCCAAATAGTTGAATTTCCAATTCTCTTTTTAGGTGGTACTCCGCAAAACACACCAGCCCTTTATAGCTTAATGAATTATGCGGATATGGCCTTAGGTACATGGTATCCGGATGGAGGTATGCATGAAATTGTGAAGGCCATGGTGAGTTTGGCTAAGGAGAAGGGAGTGCGGATTTTGATGAATCAGGAGGTGAAATCCTTTGAGTTTGAAAATAATGAGATAAGTGCAGTTGTAACGGATGATCAAAGGTTTGAGGCGGATGTTGTTGTAGCAGGAGCTGACTATCACCACGTGGAGCAAAATCTGCTACCAGAAAAATTCAGACAATATTCAGCAGGATACTGGGATAAGAGAAAGATGGCCCCATCAAGCCTCCTGTTTTATTTGGGAGTAAATAAAAAGTTAAAGGGATTATTACATCATACTTTGTTTTTTGATGCCAACTTTGACGAGCATGCGGAGGAAATCTACAAAAATCCAAAGTGGCCAACCAAGCCTTTATTCTATGTGTCATGTACGTCCAAGAGTGATGCAAGTGTGGCACCAGAAGGATGTGAAAATATATTTTTATTGATGCCAGTTGCCCCTGATCTCAATGATGATATCTTTACCCGCGAAAAGTATTATGAGCTAATGATGGACAGGCTGGAGGCACTTAGCGGGGAGAATATCAGGGATTTTGTGGTTTATAAGAAATCATATGCCCAAAAGGATTTCGTTAGTGATTATCACTCTTTTAAAGGTAATGCCTATGGGCTGGCCAATACATTAACTCAAACAGCTATCTTAAAGCCTGGAATGAAAAGTAAAAAGGTGGATAACCTTTATTATGCAGGGCAGCTTACCGTTCCTGGGCCGGGAGTGCCGCCAGCTCTCATATCCGGACAGGTTGTGGCATTGGAGGTGGAGAAGGAACAACTAAAAAAACAGCGTGTATGAAGGAACTTTTTGATAGGATTTCCGAACGATCGAGTATGATAGTGACTAAGTCCTACAGCACATCCTTTTCACTGGGAATTATGCTGTTGGATAGAAGTATGCATACTCCCATTTACGCTATTTATGGCTTTGTGCGTTTTGCGGATGAAATAGTAGATACTTTTCATGATTACGATAAAAAGTACCTGCTTGAAGATTTTAGGCGCCAAACTTATGATGCCATTGAAAGAGGTATAAGCCTCAATCCAATATTAAATTCATTTCAGCATGCTGTAAACGAGTATAAAATTGACCATGAACTAATCGAAACTTTTTTGAATAGTATGGAAATGGATATTAATCCTGCTGAAAGCTACAGCCAAAAGCTATATGAAAAGTATATCTTAGGTTCGGCAGAGGTTGTAGGTTTAATGTGCCTAAAGGTATTTTGTACAGGTGATCAGCTAATGTATGACAAGTTAAAGTTTGAAGCCATGAAGTTGGGTTCGGCTTTCCAAAAAATAAACTTCCTGCGCGATCTTAAGGCCGATTACTATCATTTGGGGCGAGTGTACTTCCCCGGAGTGGATATGGACGAATTTGACGATACCATTAAGGCGCAGATTGAACACGACATTGAAAAAGACTTTCGCACGGGTTATGAAGGGATCCTTAAATTACCCAAAAAGGCGCGTTTTGGAGTGTATGTGGCCTATGTATACTACTACGCACTTTTCCAGCGAATTAAAGCAACACCAGCGGATGTGATTCTTGAAAAGCGCATTCGAATATCTAATCGAAATAAATATGGCTTATTGGTAAGTTCTTATCTTAAGCACAGTTTTAATCTACTTTAAGCACACCCAAAATCATGGAAGAAAATGTTATCCTGGTTGACGAAAGAGATAACAAGTTAGGGCTGATGGAAAAAATGGAAGCCCATGAAAAAGGACTTTTACATCGTGCTTTCTCAGTATTTGTTGTAAACTCAAGTGGCGAACTTATGATGCAGCAAAGAGCTTTGCATAAGTATCATTCAGGAGGCTTATGGACTAATACCTGCTGCAGTCATCCCCGGGATGGCGAAACCACTGAAGAGGCCGCACATAGAAGACTTCAGGAAGAAATGGGCTTCGATTGTGAGATTCGTAAAATGTTTCATTTTATATACAAGGCCGAACTCGATCTGGGAATGACTGAGCATGAGCTTGATCACCTGTATATTGGTTTTTATAATGGCATACCACAGCTTAATAAAGAAGAAGCGGCTGACTGGAAGTGGATGTCTATTGAGGAGGTGGAAGCCGATTTAGTGGAACGTCCCCAAAATTATACCGAGTGGTTTAAGATAATTTTTGCGCGTTTTGTTGACGCCACTAAAAAACCTATGCAATGGTAACGGTTAGCCGGCATGCGCACTTTAACGCAGCTCATCGACTATACAACCCAAACTGGGATGATGCGAGGAATGAGGAGGTATTTGGGAAATGTAGCAACCCAAGTTATCACGGTCATAATTATGAATTGATTGTTTCTGTAACTGGACAGGTAGATCCCGTTACAGGTTTTGTGATGGATCTTAAATTACTCGCAGATCTTATTGAGGAGAAAATTGAGGATAAATTTGATCACAAGAACCTCAATGAACAGGTGGAAGAGTTTAAAGACTTAAATCCCACTGCTGAGAATATCTGTATTGTTATTTACAACATATTGCGCGCAGAGCTCAAACCTGCCCTGAAGCTAAAGGTTACTCTGTATGAAACTCCACGCAATTTTGTGGAGTATTCCGGAGATTAAGGGCGCACCTTCATCTTTTTCTTCGCTAATTTCAATTATCCACTGAACTTTTTTTTCCCTGTGAGTTATGTATTCATGGGTAAAAAAATAGTAGTAATTGGAGGGGGCTCTGGTATTGGAAGGCAAGTGGTTGATGATCTCATTTCAGAGGGGTATCATATAATTTCAGCTTCAAGAAACATACTTTCAAGTTCAATGGTTGAAGGAGTGGAATCCCAAAAATTTGACGCCACTTCTCAGGATGAGCTGGCCCTGCCTGATGAACTTTCGGGCCTGGTTTATTGCCCGGGAACTATTAACCTCCGGCCCTTTAATAAAATCGGTATTGACGATATTCGTAATGAGTTTGAGGTAAATTATTTTGGAGCAGTAAAGGTTTTACATCAATGTATAAATGCCTTGGTGAAAGGGAAGGGGAGTGTAGTTCTTTTTAGCACCGTAGCTGTGCAAACCGGTATGCCATATCACAGCTCCATAGCCTCTGCCAAAGGCGCTGTTGAGGGGCTTGCCCGCAGCCTGGCAGCAGAATACGCACCCAACGTGAGGTTTAATGTCATAGCTCCATCGCTTACTGATACTTCGCTTTCAGAAGGGCTTTTAAATAATGACAGGAAAAGGGAGGCAAATACACAAAGGCATCCGCTAAAAAAGATTGGTACTCCGGAAGATATTAGTAATTTAGTTACCTACCTTGTCACCCCGCGCTCTCAATGGGTTACGGGGCAAATATTCAAAATTGACGGAGGCATGTCCTCATTAAGACTTTTATAAACTATGATACTTAGATACTTCAACTCTAAAAACTTTCAGGAGTGGGACCGGTTTTATCGCTCTAATTTTTTCAATTCTGTTGGCGGTTTTAAAAGCGTAAACCTCATTGGCACGAGATCCTCAAAAGGGATAGCAAACCTCGGAGTGTTTTTTTCTGTTACTCATGTGGGTTCTACACCACCTTTACTTGGCGTGTTGTTTAGGGCCCCTACCACTCCTCGCCACACCCTCGAAAATATTATCAATACTGGTTTCTTTACCATAAACTCCGTACAGGAAAAGGTTTTGGATAAAGCTCATCAGGCATCTGCTAAATATGAAGATGGCATTTCAGAATTTTATAAAATAGGTTTGCGTGAGTCTTATCACGGAGATTTTATTGCTCCCTATGTTGAGAGCAGTAGAGTAAAAATAGGACTGAAGTTTGTTGAAAAACACGATATCCTCGCCAACGGAACCGTGTTTGTTGTGGGCGAAGTGGTGGAGTGCTGGGTAGATGGAGATGCCCTTGATAAGGATGGGTTTGTTGACCATAGCGAAGTGGATAACCTTGCTGTTAACGGTCTGGACACATACTACGTGGCCAGGCAGGTGAAAAAGATGCCACGTGCTCAGCCGGATTCTCAAATTAAAAAATGACGAAAGCCCCAGTATGTATTTTTTGGTTTAGAAGGGATTTAAGGCTTTTTGATAATGCTGGTTTGTACTATGCGCTCAAATCAGCTTACCCTGTATTGCCATTGTTTATTTTTGATAAGGAAATTCTTGATGAACTGCCGGCAGACGATTTACGGGTTCAGTTTATTCATCAGGAAGTGGCTGGCATTAAGGCCTCTTTGGAAGAGAGCCACGGCTCATCTCTCGCTGTAAAGTATGGTTTATCAAAAGATATTTTTAAGGAAATACTTAAAGTGTATAACGTTAAAACCGTTTTTACTAATAGAGACTACGAGCCCTATACACAAGGCAGGGATAAGGAAATCTACTCATTGTTAGAAGAAAATGGAGTTGAGTTTAAAGGGTATAAGGATCAGGTGATTTTTGACAAGGGCGAGGTATTAAAGGATGATGGTACGCCCTACACAGTTTATACACCTTACAGCAAAAAGTATAAGCAAAAGCTCAGTAGCTTTTTTCTGAAGTCTTATCCATCTGCAAAATATCACACCAACTTTTTACAAATCTCGCCATTCTCTAATGTTGAATTAAAAAGCATGGGGTTTAAGGAGGTGGATACCAACTATCCGGAACGAATAGTAAGGGATGAGCTCATTGAACATTATCAGGAAACCAGAGATATACCTGCGCTAAATGGTACTTCCAGGATTAGCCTGCACCTGCGTTTCGGAACGATTAGCATTAGGGAGCTCGCCCGTCAGGCGGGCGAGGGGAAATATTTTGATGAACTTATCTGGCGAGATTTTTACCAAATGATACTTTATCATTTTCCCAATACTGTTACCGAATCTTTTAAACCAAAGTATGATCATATTCCGTGGAGAAATAATGAAGCAGAGTTTGATAAATGGTGCAAGGGTAAAACCGGCTACCCCATGGTGGATGCCGGAATGCGGGAGTTAAACGAAACCGGTTTTATGCACAATAGGGTAAGGATGGTGGTGGCAAGTTTTCTCACCAAACACCTGCTGATTGACTGGCGTTGGGGGGAGGCTTACTTTGCTGAAAAGCTCCTTGACTATGACCAGGCTTCCAATGTGGGGGGCTGGCAATGGGCAGCGGGTAGTGGCGTAGATGCCGCACCCTATTTCAGGGTATTTAATCCAAAGCTTCAACTCGAGAGGTTTGATCCTGACTGTAAATATGTAAAACAATGGGTGCCCGAATTTGGAACCAACCAATATCCCGAACCCATAGTTGATCATAAAGAGGCTCGCGAAAGAGCCCTTGCTACTTACAAACAGGCACTTGCCTAAAGGTGCTTATCGCCAAATTTCATTTTAATATCATTTACAAACGACTTGATAAGTTGCTCGTTGTCCTTTCTGCATATAAGCAGTGAGTGGCCTTTGTCTACTACGATATAGCCATCCAAGCCTTCAACTACGGCAATTTTGTCCTTAGGTAAAAACACTACCGAATTGGAAGTGTCGTAGATCATGGCTTTAGGGGCCAGCACAGAGTTTTCGTGCTCATCGTGTTTGGCATGTTCATGCAAGCTGCCCCAGGTACCCAAATCACTCCATCCAAAATCTGCAGGAATAACATGTACATGATGTGACTTTTCCATAAGTCCATAGTCAATGCTCTCATTTTCGCAGGCAGGATACATCTGATTGATAAACTGTGCCTCTTCAGAAGTTCCAAATTTATCAACTCCGGCCTCAAAGCTGGCGTACATATCGGGTAGGGCAGTGTTCAGTTCGTCCATAAAGGTCCTTACTGACCAAATGAAAATGCCACTGTTCCATAGAAAGTCACCACTCTCCAAAAACTGTTTGGCCATTTCCACATCTGGTTTTTCCGTAAAGGTTTTTACCACCTTCACTTCACTTGAAGTGTCATCACCCTGATCGATAAACTGAATATAGCCGTATCCTGTATCAGGTCTGTGAGGTTGAATTCCAAGCGTAAAAAGCTTTCTGCTTGATTCTGCCTCCGAGCAAGCCAGGTTTGCTACCCTTGTAAACTCAGCTTCATTTGCAATTAAATGATCAGCCGGGGCTACCAGCATTGTTGCCGTAGGGTCCTTAGCCTGTATGCGGTAGGCAGCATAGGTTATACATGGAGCAGTATTGCGCCTTGCGGGCTCTGCAATTATGTTTTCCTCCGGTAAATCAGGCAGTTGTTCCTTCACCAGCGCCACATAATTTTTGTGTGTCACCACTAATATTTGTTCAGGCTTGGAGAGGTTTAATAGCCTTCTGAAAGTCTGTTGGATCAGGGTTTCTCCTGTTCCTAAAATGTCGTGAAATTGTTTTGGGAAATCTGAGGTGCTAACTGGCCAGAATCTACTTCCTATACCTCCGGCCATGATCACACTATATATATTTTGCATCATTCTCGGTTGAGCCGGCTAAAATAGCAAAATGTGGATTGCTGCCTCATCAAAGCCAAGGCTTAATATTTTGTATTTTCGCGCTCTTTGCTTAGTCAAGCCAATCAAAAACTACAAATTAAAATGCTAAACATTGTCCTATTTGGCCCTCCAGGAGCTGGTAAGGGTACGCAATCTAAATTGATGGTTGATGAATATCAACTGATTCATCTTTCTACTGGAGATCTTCTTCGCTCTGAAATACAGGCAGGCACAGAACTAGGCAAGAAAGCCAAACTTCTGATGGATGCCGGAAAACTGGTGCCGGATGAAGTGGTGATCGGTATGATCAGTAATAAACTAGACTCAAATAAAGAAGCCAAGGGTTTTATATTTGATGGTTTTCCTCGTACCAAGGAGCAGGCAATTGCGCTTGACGAGTTGCTGAAAAATCACAGTGAGTCGATTTCTGTAATGATTTCCATGGCGGTGCCGGAACGTGAGCTGATAAACAGATTACTGGAAAGAGGAAAAGAGAGTGGAAGACCGGATGACCAGAATGAAGAGGTGATTCAGGGAAGACTTAATGTATATAAGGAACAAACTGAGGTAGTAAAGGATTACTATGGAGCTCAGGGAAAATCCTCAGAAATAGATGGCCTCGGAAGTATTGAAGAGGTTTTTGGAAGAATAAAAAACGCTATTGAGCAAGCCTGATGGCAGGAAACTTTGTTGATTACGTAAAAATATATTGTAAGTCTGGTAAAGGAGGTTCGGGCTCTACCCACCTTCATAGAGACAGACTTACCGCCAAGGGAGGCCCCGATGGCGGTGATGGTGGTCGTGGTGGGCACGTTATCCTGAGAGGTAGCAGCCAACACTGGACCCTGTTGCACCTCAAGTACAGAAAGCATGTAAAGGCCGAAGCCGGTGGTGACGGAAGCAGACAGCAGCGTACAGGGGCAGATGGAAATGACGACTACCTTGAGGTACCTCTGGGTACCGTTGCCCGTGATGGGGAAACTGGCGAGTTTCTATTTGAAGTTACCGAAGATGGAGAGGAAAAAATACTTAAGCAAGGTGGACGAGGAGGTTTGGGAAATACGCACTTTAAATCCTCAACTTTTCAAACGCCCCGATTTGCCCAACCCGGTGAAGGCGGGCAGGAGGGATGGTGTATACTGGAGCTTAAAATATTGGCAGACGTTGGTTTGGTGGGGTTTCCCAATGCCGGAAAATCTACCTTATTATCTTCGGTGTCTGCTGCAAAACCCGAAATAGCAGATTATCCGTTTACAACACTTACTCCTAATCTTGGTATAGTATCATATCGTGGCTATAAGAGCTTCGTGATGGCTGATATACCCGGTATTATTGAAGGAGCCAGTGAGGGTAAGGGCCTGGGACATCGCTTTTTGAGGCATATTGAGCGTAATTCTATTTTGCTCTTTATGGTGCCTGCGGATGCCGATAACATGGCAGCTGAATACCATATCCTTCTAAGGGAACTGGAAAAATACAATCCTGAGTTACTGGATAAAAAGAAGATTTTAGCCATATCAAAGTCGGATATGTTGGATGAAGAGTTGCGAACTGAAATGGCCGAATTACTGGATAAGGAATTACCAGAGGATTTGGAGCGGGTATTTATTTCATCCATTACCGGTTTTGGTTTAGATAAATTGAAAGACATTATTTGGAAAGCCTTGAATGATGAGTGAGATCCTTCGCTGGGATACGGAGCTGTTTTTAATGCTGAATAACCTTGGCAGAGAGCCAATGGATGCTTTTTGGCTTATGGTTTCCGGAACTAAAATCTGGATTCCTCTTTATGCCTTGCTCGTATTTCTGCTTTTTAAGGCTCTGAAAGGTCATGCCATTTGGATTGCAATCCTAATTGCCCTGGTCAACGTTTTTTTTACTGACTTTGGAAGTGTATGGCTGTTTAAGGAGCAGTTTCAGCGCCTTCGCCCGTGCCATGTTGAAGGACTTATCGATCAAATGAGATTGGTAAAGGGGAGTTGTGGTGGACAGTATGGTTTTATTTCGTCTCATGCCTCCAATACCTTTGGTATAGCTGTTCTTGTTGGATTATTGCTTTATAAAAAATTTCCTGTTGCTCTTTATCTGTTAATCGGTTGGGCACTGATGGTTAGCTTTAGCCGAATATACCTTGGTGTGCATTACCCACTGGATATTATATGTGGGGGGCTTTATGGGGGTATGTGCGGGGCTATGATGTACTTTTTGTTTTCTACCATAACCAAACGATATGAACTGGCTTAGCCTACTGGCAGTTTTTGTTGGTGGTGGCCTGGGGAGCCTCAGTCGCTATTTGGTTTCTAAAGTAGTTGTTCTTTTTCAGTATTCCGGTCGTTTTCCTTTGGCCACATTATTAGCCAATATTTTGGCCTGTGCCGTTATGGCGTCAGTGGTTTATCTCACTTTTCGTGAAAAAGCCATAAGCGAGGAATGGAAGTTATTTTGGCTGGTTGGCTTTTGCGGAGGCTTCAGTACTTTCAGCACTTTCAGCTATGAAAACTGGGTGCTGTATAAGGAAGGTCTTTATTTAATGCTAACATTAAACTTGGTTTTGAGCGTAGCTATTTGCTTTGCTCTTTTTCTGTTTGTTGGTAAATATTTCATCGCAGCAGAGTGATGTGCCCCTTGCTCACATGCTCTTTCCCTCCGTCCTTAACAGTGCCAATAAAAACATAAGTATAAACTCCGGAGGGCAATGGTTTTCCATTGTTGTAGTGATGGCCGTTCCAGCCTTCGTAGGGGTTGCTTGAGCTGTAAACTATCTCGCCCCATCGATTATAAACTTCCATATACATTTTGGATATTCCACTCATCTTAAAGGTGAAAATATCGTTGATGCCATCGCCATTGGGGCTAAATGCGCTGGGTATAAAGAGAGTAAATGGATCGTCTACCCTAATGGTGTCAAACAAAGTGTCTGAACAGCCATATTGATTATAGCTGATATGGACTACTTCAAAATTCCCGGTATCGGAGAGGGTAAATACGGTTTCTGATAAGTTGTTGATTTCTCTGCGGTCAGGCAAAAGCGTAAAAGTGGATGTATGGCCGGTTGAGGCATTACTTACCTGAAACTCGGGCTCATAAATGGTTTTTTCCTTAGCCAGCCATGTCAGATTACTAAATGGTACAGGGAAAACTTCTATCACATTTTGGTAAATGGTGTAACCGGAATCGATACATCCCCTCAGGGTTTTGATGGAGTGCTCAACAGTGTATACACCAGGCGTAGTGTATACATGTGTTGGGCTTGGTGCGCTGGAGAAAGTACCATCTCCAAAAGACCACCAGTGTTTCACAGGTCCCATCGCATTTGTTTGGTCAATAAAATGTGCGGTATGCGGCAGGCAGCCTGTTTCCGAAGGAACGATCTCACCAATTTCCGGTCGGGTAAAAATATCTATGGAATCGCCATAGGAATGATCACAACTAAATTCACTTACGGTTACCGTTACGTAGTATGTTCCGGGTTTGGTCCAGGTAACATTTTGTGGAGATTGCAGAGTGCTGCTGGTGCCTAAAGAGGTGTTTCCTCCAAAATCCCAGCTAAAGGTGGCATTTGGTGTAAAGTTTCCAAAGGCCGTAAAGTCGAGATGGTTTTTAGTAAAGCATTGGTCTCCATGGTAAGTAAATTCAACGGTGGTACTGTCGTATACCTTAAAAAGTGCATAGGCCGTATCACTACAACTGGTATTGGGGTCAGCAATCAATCTTACTTTATAGGTACCGGTATCCCTGTAAAAGTAAGTAGGATTTGGCAGTTGGCTGGTGTCAGCGTTGGTAGTGGGGTCTCCAAAATCCCATAAATAGGTTTTGGCAAACTGGCTCTTGTTCTGAAACCTGATTTTACCTCCTGAGCAAAGATTTTGGGGATTGGCATCCTGATCCTCAATACGAGCGATTATGGTACGACAAGAATTGGTTACGTTAAACTGAAAATCCCTTCTGGTAGTGCTCAGCGGAATACCATTTCGATATTCGGTTACGCAAATGGTAAATACAAATTGTCCGATTTGATTTGGTGTACCGCTCAATTCCCCGGTATAAGGGTTGATAATAAAGGCAGGAAAACCGGAAATTGGGTTCTGAACGCTATAGCCCGGCAAAAAAGGAACCGACTGATAGGGCGGAGGTGTGGCGGGGTTAGGAGCAATCTGTCCACCGGAATTACCTCCTCCATGCAGGGCAGCACAAAGTTCGTAATGAAGACTGTCGCCATTTAAATCATTAGCCCCGAGGTTGAGTTTTACCGGTACATTCTGGCATAGCACAACGGGTGGGTCTCCATTGAATTTTGGGCTGGAGTTACAAGTATTGTCTAAAGAAGGAATAGTGGTGGTAAAGGTAGAGCCCCACTGCGAACTGGTGTTGTTAATATTGCTGATGGTATTGTTTCGGCAGCATCTCTGGTGAGATATGGTGTAGCCTCCAACAGCAGGTGGAAGACTAAATGTGTGAACATAGGTACCTCTTTCGGTGCAAACTGTTTGTGGCAGTGAAGTACAATTATTAGGAGCTATTAGCGGAAGTTTGTCAACCTTCAGGATAGGAACGCTATCATTGGCAACGAGCACATTGAATCGGTCATAAACCGAAATTACCGCATGTGAATCAAACAAAGCTCCTGTAGAGAGGCAGTCTCTGTAAATAATCAGGGTTAGCTCGTAATTATTATTACCCAGGCAGCGATAAGTCATTTCACCACCTACCAAGTGAGCCGCCTTAGCTGAAAAGATAAAGGTGACAAGGATTATTAATGAAAGGGGTAGTTTTATAAATCTCACAAAGTATAATGCTCAAAGTGACCTTAAATTTATTAAAAATTAAGGTTGATAGAACATGCAAAACTTTCAAGGCCAGAGAAAACTATTGAAGTATCATTTTATCAAAAGGGATACAGGTGTTATAACCTTTAGCTTTAAAGTAGTCTGGCACATCATTTCCCAGTGCCATTACAAAGTCACCACCCCAGGCCCCCAATGATTTAACGATTCCATTAAAGTCGGGAAAAAGCTTGGCCTGTACCGTTGGTCTTTGCAAAAGGTCTGACATTAAACTCTCGTGTTCTGTGAGCAATTGCATCAAATCATCTTTGGAATGGATTAAGGTAAGTGCCAGGGAAATTTCTGAAATCCGATCCAGAATGGCAGGTGCCTGTGAATCGGCCATAAAATTCTCCACTTCAGGCTTACTAAGCTGCTTTTGATTTAAATGAATAAAAAACACCTGTGAATACTGCTTTGGCAGTTTTAGATGATGTACATAGATATCAGTGTCCTTGCGGTATAGCAATGGCGATTTTGAATTGGCGCAGGCCACATCATAACCACTGCCGATTTGTGTGGCAAAATGCAGTTTCATTTGATCGGCTCCAAGCCAATCGGCAATGAGGTAGGTAAGTGTACTGCTGCTGCCCAGCCCCCAACTTCTGTCAAATTCAAGATTGGTTTCTGCCAGGCCGGGTTTAAATTCCTCTCCGCTTAGTTCAAATCCCTTTTGCAGGAGCTTTTGTAAAAATGAGGCTTTTCCTATATCTGAAGAGATGAGAATATTTAGTTTATCATCAAACACCACCTCCAGCCAAAGCTTACCTAAATGATCATAGCTATGCCACGTGAGGTTTTCGTCATCATTTGCTGTAAAGCGCAACGACTGACCTAGCTGGGTAGGAATGGCCAGAGCCAAAGAACCTTTGAGTACAGAATATTCTCCGCTCAGTAAAAGCTTACCATGAGCGTAATATGTTTTCAATATTATATGTTTTTGCCGATTTCCTGTGGGCTGGAAATTCCTCTCACTTCACAAAACTTTTTTACTGCCGCGCTATGAGATACGGTATTGTGTTTAAAGTGATCTACAATGAGTGTTTTTTCCGCTTCTGTGGCTTCGAGCTGATTAAGGATATTTAGCAGGTGCATTTTCATGTGGCCTTTTTGGATGCCTGTGGTAACCAGGGCACGCAGGGCTGCAAAGTTTTGTGCCAAACCTGAGCATGCGATTATTGACATCAGCTCATAGGCAGATGGGCGGCCCAACAAATCCAGTGAAAACTTTACCATGGGGTGCAGGGAGGTAAGACCACCTACAGTACCCAGTGCAAGAGGTACTTCTATCCAAAAGGTGAATACACCATCTTTTACTTCACAATGGGTAAGGCTTTGGTATTGACCGGTATGCGCAGCATAAGTGTGGCACGCGGCTTCAATAGCTCTAAAATCATTGCCTGTTGCTATAACCACAGCATCAATACCATTCATAATTCCCTTATTGTGGGTAGTTGCGCGGTAAGGTTCTATTTCAGCAATTTTTACGGCTCGCTGAAACTTTTCTGCAAACTCATTGGGGCTCATGTCGGTGCCATCGGTAAGTTTATCAACAGGGCAGGAAACCTCGGCTCTGACCAGGCACTCGGGGGTGTAGTTAGAAAGTATGCACATCACCACCTGTACTTTTTTCTCTTCGGCAGTAAAGCGATCATCGCTTTCTATAGCTGCCGTAAGTGTTTTGGAGAACTGCTCAAGACAGGAATTTATAAAATTAGCCCCCATGGAATCACAGGTTTCGAATTGTGCTTCGAGCTGATAGTAATTTTCCAGCTTTGAGGTTTTATCCTTTAGTTTAATATCCAGAATACCTCCTCCACGGGCGCGCATATTGGCCGTAAGGCCTGCTGTATCCTCATAAAACTTCGGACGTATTTCTTCAATAAAGGCGTTTAGCTTTTCTGAATCACCGGTATAAATAAAATGTACATGTCCAATTTTGTTGGTGGAGATAATAGTGGTTTTAAATCCGCCTCTATCCAGCCAAAAGCTGGCGCTTTTAGAAGCTGCAGCTACTACACTGCTCTCTTCAATTGCCATGGGTATGGCCAGTAACTTACCATCAATAAGGAAGTTTGGAGCTACTCCATAGGGAGTGAAGAAATTACTAATCGTATTTTCGATAAACTCATCGTGTAGCTTTTGAGTCTTCTCATCCTGATGCCAATAGGTATGCAAAAGATCAATTGCGCTTTCTTTGTTGTCAAAGTATTGATCAACTATCCATTCGATTTTTGCTTCTTTCGATAATTTTGAAAATCCTTTTATGGGGTTTTGCATTTTTTTCAAAGATTAGAGTGCGAATATACAAAGGCTTTAAAGGAGGAATAGTATATCAGCAGCAGCTAAAGTTTAGTTAATATTATTGGGGTAATGAAGGAATTAAAATGTGACGCGTGCGGTTTTTGGGTAAATATGGGGCGTACAAACTGTAGCTATTGTGGTGTTCAAATAGCTGAAAATCCGATAAGTTCAAATTATATATCCACACCGGATGAGCAGCGAAGCTTAAGGAGATATTGGTTCAAAAGATTGTGGCACTCAATATTCTACGGTTCTGCCAAAAGGGGAGGGTGATTTTCCCTTGCCACATTTTTGGATCACAAAAATGTAGGAATAGTAAATTGGTGTACTTTTAGGCTCTGTTATCTCCAAACCCTTTCATGTATAATTAGGTGAACCATAATAATTTACAAAAGACCTTTACATTTCCCAGCGGTATTGATCAGCTGTATGTGCCCCGGCAGGATGCTATCGAAAACACCTTCTACCTCATGTATGAGGCCGCAGGATTTGAAATACCCAAGGTATATTTCTTTAAGAGCCCACTGGCGATGCAGATGGCCACAAATTACCTTTTCAAAAAAAGAAAGGGGATTGAAATGGAGGTGGAGTTTATGAAAGATTACCCCTCTTTCTCAAATGCCATTATCTATGATGAGCTTGATACAAGAAGTCGACAAAAAAGCTTTTGGGAGTTTGTATCAAACAATATAGCAGCAAAAGGAGCCGCTCATATTGACAATAGCTCCCGTGTGCTAAATGATTTTAATAAATATAGATACCTGGCAGATAGCCTGGAAAGTGCTGTGGCGGGAGATGTTAAAAAACGTCTGGCCATTAAGGGTATGGAATATTTCGACATAGCGCGACACCCCCATTTTAAGGATATTATCTGGCTTTTTTCACATCGTCAGTTTATTGATAAACTCAATGATGATGAGCGAAATCTGTTTTTGATCTATTATGATCTGGTCCGCAATGGGCTAATGCACGCTGTGCTTCTTGATGGAGCCGTGTTTTGGTGCCCGTTGCCTACTACTCTCAAAGTAAATGACCTTAAACAGTTTCACTGTACATCAGGTCCTGCCATGCAGTGGAATGATGAGTATGGAATATATTTCTGGAATGGCATTAAGGTGAGAAAAAGGCTTATTGAATTTCCTGAAAGTATAACGCGGTTGGATGTGTTAGAAGAAAGCAACCTGCAAGTGCGGGAGTGTATGAAGCAACAAATGGGAGTTAAGAAATTCGCAGCATTATTTACGCTTCTTGAGGTTGATAGTGACTTTAACTCCGATGGAATTGAGCAAATACTATGGCGAACCAGCCATGTTGATGATTTAACACGTGACAACTTATTTTTCGCCAGACTAACAGACCCTAAAAGTGGTTTAACCAATGTGAGCGAAGTGCCGGGAGGTACATCCAATGTATGGGAGGCTATGGCTTATGTCTTTGGGGAATCAAGTCAAAAAAGTAAATCTCAGGTTAAGGTGTAGCTTTTACAGCATCTTCCTCAGGAAACCACATTCTGTATGTGGAGTGTAGCTTTTGATTATAGAGATCAATCATTTTAGCCTTTGAATGGGCAATTAGCCCAAGTGCAATATATTTTCTTTGATAAAATGGGAATGGTGATTTTAATGGAAACAGGTTCCCATCCATTATTATCAGTCCTTTAATTCCCAGGTTTTCTGTCTCCGAAAATTCAGCAGTATAAATGGTACCGACCAAACTATCCGGGTGAACAGGTATGCGGTGAGCATTAAACACATGGCCCTCAAAGTTTCCCTTGCGAATGTCTTCAGAAGAGGGAGCGTAAAAAAAGTACACTTTACAAAAATCAAAGGCATTGGTGAAAGAAAGCAGGATTTCCTTATTTTCCTGATAAAGGCGCTCTTTCATTCTTTCGGCTTCTTTTTCCCGTCCCTGTGCTTCTAAGGCAGAAATTGAGGCCTCATTGGTTTTAAGCCTCACCAATAAAGTACCGTTTTTTAGTTGCTGCAAATCCTCTTTTGCATTCTCTTTTGTGTATTGGCCAAATGTGGATATGGCCAGAAGCATAAGCAGAGGTAAAAGTAATTTGCGCATCTATAGGTATATTTTATAAACCATAAATATACTGAGGAGGAAGGGAAATCCACCAATCACTGATCTAACGGCAGATTGTAAACCAGCCTGAGGTTTGCAATAAGGCCATCTTCAAATCTTTGGTTTTTTCTAAGCCTGTCGTCTCCAATACTGATTACGGTAATCCTAAAATCCATTTTATCGTCTCCTGCATATTGAGCGTAATCGCGGCTCAGCGCATAACCTACACGGGCCTCCAAATGAAAGTTGCCCTTCAGTCTATATCTGCCAAAAGCGGTAAGGTCAATGCTTTTACGCTCCATGTAATCTCCATTGTAGCCTTCCCCGCCAAGGGCATAGGATGTAACAAGGCCAAATTGGGCCACACCTGCAGTAAAGCGTTCGTTAAAGCGATAGCCGATTTTAGCATAGATAGGAACGAGCCCGCTTACATTCCATTTTGAGTTGCCCACTTGCCAGTCCAGATAAATGAGAGGAACGAGCATGGAACTGAATAAATCCTGATTATACATGGCTCCAAATCGTATAATGAGCTTATCGCTGAATTTTTTTTCAAACAGACCAATAGCACCTAATTGTAAGCTTCGGCTATCCATATTTTGAAAATCACTCATCAGCCTTGGAGCCAGCAACAATTGTATGGCTCTATCCCTACTGAATTTTTGTACCCAGCCTGTTTGCAGAATAAAACCATGTAGTTGAATTGGGTTGTGAAGGCTATCGCCAAAATTTACGCTGGAATTTACAGCCGAGTAGTTATAGGTAAGGTCTGTGTACCAAATAGTTTTATTGTTTTTAAAAACCACAGGTAATTTAATATTCACTAAACCGGTGGTTTCGGTTGCTTTGGCAGGAATTTCTAAATAAGGCACCTCGGGGCTAAATTGGCCCGAAACGGTTATCAGATCTATACTTTGCTGAGCCTTGGTTGTATTGTAGGCCAGCAACATTACACAAACAAACAGAGGCAAGAAGTTAGCGCGCATAGGTTTAAGTTAAGCTGAATCGAAGAAACGAAAATTTATTGTGTGCTTATTCTTTATTCGCTTCCTGCTGCAGATGATCCGTATAAAGGATGCCTCGGAGGTGGTCAATCTCATGCTGGAAAATTACAGATGTAAATCCCTCTACAGTTTCCCTATGATGCGTGCCGTCCATTTTATCATATTCAATATTAATGCTTTTGGCACGAGTATATAAGGTGTCCAACCTATTGGGGATGGAGAGACATCCTTCCAGTTCTACCTGTTTTTCATCACTATAATTTGTAATAACAGGATTTAGGTAAACCTCAAAAGGCATCCCGGATTTATCGAAGCGTTGCACCCAAATAATATTTTTTAAGATACCCACCTGAGGTGCAGCAATGCCCACACCCATATTGGTGCTATCGGTAACCGTTTGGTATAATCTTTTTACAAAATACTTTAGCGCAGGGTCTTCAGCATCAGGTTTAATGTAAGCGGAAGGCGTTCTCAGAACAACTGAATCAGTTGGGATGGTGATTAGGAAAACCCGCATTGGGTCAAGTGAATCTCCGGCCATTATCATACCCATCTCCTTATGGGTAAAGCGGCCTTCGTTAGGGAGATTTTTGGTGAGGGAGCAGGAGGCTAACAGGATAATAAGGAACAGACATGAGACAAGAGATTTTAGATTTGAGACCTGAGATTGACAGTACCAGGCCCAGGTAATAATATCTAGCTTTTTTGAAGTATTATTCATCTGAAATTCTCTCAAAAAATGAAGTATGGTCTAGTATCTCATATCCGGAGTATAACATCTAAACTCAAATCCCCAACGCCTTAGCCGTAGCAGCGGGCACAGCACTTTTATGAATCATTACGGAAATGGTTTTAAGCCTCATGTACGCTTCACTCATATAAACATAGCCGCCATTGGCCACTCGTGAACCTGTACCCCAGGAGTTTTTAACCTTGTAATAGCGATTGCCGTTTTGATCTGTAACAACACCGGTAATATGCATCAGGTGGTCATCTGTAGTGCTTTGGATTTCAAAAAGCTCCTGGCGATAAGCCTGTGTGATTTTCATTTCGGGCATTGGTTTTTTCAAGGCTTCCTTGTTTTTGGAGGGATCAGCAGGAATTACAGCTACGCCATCTCCCGCGGAAAAAGTTTCCTCGCTAACATCGCAATCCAGCTCAATGGTATATCCGTTTTTAAGGGCCTCATCAATCACGGTCATCATTTCATCCAAAGGCACATTATACATACTGCCATTGCTGAAGTTATCGGGAATGTTGAGTATAAAATTGCTGTAGAACGGCTGATGGCTGAAGGAGGTAATCGTTACATAATCGTTGGGGTTAATGCCCGTCATCTCTAAAAATGATTTGGGCGTATATTCCTTGCCTTCATATTTAAAGGTGGCAGGAGCTTCACCAAGGTGATAGTCTAAGGTAGAATCCACCGAGGCGCGCCATTTAGGACTTAAAGTGCCGTTCGGACGTTCATTATATTTCTTCACAAGAGCTTCAAGTTCATCGGCAAGTTTAGAGTGGTCGTGGCCTTCAACACCATCTTTAATACCTGTATAAGCGCTGTTGGGCACAATGCCGTATCTCGTTACTGAGTTGATTACATCATGAGCTAATCCTCCCTCGCTAAACTGGGCTTTGCCCTGGCGCATCAGGTAATTTTCCGCTTTGGCGGGATAAGTAAAGCGAACGTTATACATCTCCGAAAGGTCAATATCCTTTCCACTGATTCGCATTATTTCCGACTCAAGAAAGGAAGAAGTAGAAAAACTCCAGCAAGTACCCGTGCGGCCCTGACTGATTACAGGCGTGGTTTCAAGATTTATCTCATCGGTAAACTTATAGCCCTGAGCAAATAGGGTTGAGGTAAATACGAAGGCAAATAGGAGAATGAAGTTTTTCATTTTATGAATGATGTATGTTAAACAGATAGATATGCTGGCGAATGTAAGAAATGGTATCAATTTATTATTGTCGAATAGAATCCACAATATGGAGGTGCATTTGTAGAATTGAATCCACAGATTAAGAGAGGCTTTGCTTTTCTGAATTATTCGTTTTTGATTACCCTCAAAATTAGCCTCGTTAGAACGGTGTATAAAATGGCTGTCAAGAAAATTGAAATTAGAAAGTAATAAGAATTTGTAAGTGCCGTATTTCTGGATATAAATCTGGCCAGTTTAAAAGGAATGAACACGAACCATCCAAAAGAATCAGAAGCAATAGCCAAAATTTCACTATTTCCAGCTTGGCCTTCACTTCGCGCAAACACGGCATAGGATATAAAGGTGATGAGCAAAACGTAAGATAGAAACAGAATGACTATTCGAAGAATTGTGATAAATCTATTTTCATTCCTATTGGTTGTCAATGGGTTCCTCATTATTAAATTCTAATCACAACCGGAAAAGCCTGCTTCATAGCACACTCCATCCTTTAGCTGAATATAAATTTTATCGCAGCCTTCAAATGGATTCTTACTAGAATAGAAGTAGAACAAAGCACTATCACCTGATAGATGTTGAGTAAAATGATAGGGGCCTAAGAGCGATTCAATTTCTCCAAGATTTCTATTGATTAAGATTTTGGAGTTAATAATATCACTAACCATTTTTCCTTCAGAATGCGCTGGATGGCCTCCATAGGTACGGTTAAAATTTATTGCTGATTTCCACTCTTTGGAGTTGAAAGATGGTCCATAAAACTTCATTAAGACAAATGGAATCCAGAATATACAGAAGATTGAAATCGTAATAATAAGAGGTTTTTTCCTTTTATTAAATACAACCAAATAGGGAATAAGCCATAATAGATTTAAAACTCCTACCCACAGAATTGCATAGTTTTCGGAGATGTCAACAGGCGTTTCTATAGAAGAAACAAAAGCCAAGATGGTCCCCGCTACAGTGAGGATGATACCGAGTAAGATTTGAATTAAATAATCCTTACCAAAAGTCATTAGCGTTTATTGAATAGCTAATTTGAACGTAAATTTACATCTCATATTGAGTTATACTTTTTCAAGTATCAAATTTTTCAATCCTCTTCACAATCTCATCCCCAATAGCCAATCCAGCAGTAGCGGCAGGGGAAGGCGCATTAATAACGTGTATGGAATTACCGATTTGCTCAAGATAAAAATCATCCACCAAGCTTCCGTCTGATTTTAGTGCCTGAGCTCTTACTCCCGAGCGGGCAGGAATGATTTCATCCATAGTGAGTGAGGGTAACATACCATGAAGAGCCGTGAGGAACAGCTTTTTTGAAAATGCCCTTTTATACTCATCTATGCCTTTGGCGGTATGCTTTTTAAATAACTTTAAAGTTCCCGGAAAGGTTAAGGCATCAAGGGTGTCCTTCAGGTTAAAGGCTGTGCGAGAATAGCCCTCACGCTTAAATGAGAATACGGCATTGGGTCCGCATTCTACCGACCCATCTGTCATTCGGGTAAAGTGAACTCCAAGGAATGGAAAGGCCGGATCAGGCACCGGGTAAATCAGGTTTTTTACTTTATGAATGGCGTTTTCGGTCAGTTCGTAATAATCTCCGCGAAAGCCAACAATGGCAACATCAAGCTTTAAGCCTTCCATCTCCGCCATTCTATCGGCTTGCAGGCCGGCACAAAACACTTTCTTTTTTAAGGTGAATTTTCCTTGAGAAGTAATAAGACCGGATTGCCCGTCTTCACTAAAACTATTTAATACTTTGGTGTTGAGGAGTATTCGGCTCTCCGGATTTATTCCCACAATAAGTTCTGCCAGCTTTTGGCAAAGTCCTTTAAAGTCTATTATCCCGGTTTGGGGGACATGAATGGCCTGAATTCCTTTGGCAAATGGTTCAAATTCGGCTATTTCATCAGGGCCAATCATTCGCAAATCGGAAAGGCCATTCTCTGTTCCACGTTCCATAATTCCCTGTAAAATGGGAAGTTCGGCTTCTTTGGTTGCCAGAATAATTTTCCCGCAAACGTCATGCGCAACATGGTGTTCTCTGGCGAAAGCCACTAATTGCTCGCGGCCATCCATACAGTTTTTGGCCTTGTAAGAGCCTGGCTTATAATAAATTCCAGAATGGATTACCCCCGAATTTCTGCCCGTTTGGTGATTGCTTACAGTTGCTTCTTTGTCAAATACGGCAACAGTAAGGTGAGGATACTTCAGTTGAAATTTGTAGGCTGTGGCAAGCCCAACAATTCCGGCACCTACTACACCAAGGTCAAATGTATTTTTCAATGGAATGGATTTAATGCTAAAGTAACAAGATACTTGAGTCGCAATCGGATGAAAGCTACTCCGCTTGAGGTAATTTTGGTTTTACAATGGTAAACACCCTGGAAACATTAAAGCCCAGATGAATGGCCCCGTCTTTCCATTTGCCAGGCGTTTGGGCTATGGTATACGGATCGGCAATGCCTCTTGAATTGGTGAGGAATATCTGGAAAACATGTCCTCCTGTTTCAATATCCACACCCACAGAAAGTACGTTTTGATTTTCCTGCATATGGATATCGGCACCTAAAGTTGAGAGCCCGGTTTCCAAGGGGTTTAGCTGATAAATATATTCCAGCGAAAGGCCTACTTGCTGTGTGATTTTTTGTCGTGCTGCAAAACCAAGTGAAAAAATATCATTGCTCTCACCGGCAAGGCTTACCAGGTTGAAATGCACATGTGTAGGAACAATCTCCATAGAAAAGTTTGGAGAAAACTTACGGGCAATTATCAGTTGGTTGGTAAAACTAAAACGATCGGTTTCATTAAAAGGAACCGTCACGTTTTCATATTTCTCATTATTGTAGGTGACTGATGAATATCCCACAATAGAAACAGGCATTATGCGGGCACCCTTGCTTTGTCGTGCCAACCTATATTTTGCAAAACCTGAATATGTGCGAGGAAAGGATGTGCCCGAAGAGAGTCCGAGATTTAGCCAGTCCGTTACGCCATAATCCAGCTGCAAGGCTACTTCGGCTTTATTCAATCCCAGATTATTGTAAAAGTAGTCATCATCAAAAGCACCAAACCTGTGGATAAATACGTATTGTAATACCCCCTTGGCGGGAAGTTGAGGTGATTGTAGGTTTATGGCTCGGGTACCCTTAAAAGTAGCAAAGGCATATTCTACAGTTTCCTCCTGCTCCGATTCCAAATCGGCCAATAAATCGTCTTGAGCTGAGAGTTCGGTACTGAAAAAACAAAGGCAGAGCGCTGAAGCCAGTGCCCTGCCAAATAACTTACTTTTTGTCATAGCTTATTTTAACGGTAACCTCAATCACGGAGGATATGTTATCCTTTTTCCCTGCGGGGATTACAACTCCGTAATCCTCTGGTTTTATTTTGAATTCGCTTGCCAGTGAAACTTTGCCGTCTTTAACAATTATGGTGGCGGTTTCGGTCATTTTCTTATCAACGCCATGCACAGTCATTACTCCTGTAAAAGTGGCTTTGTAAGTGCCATCTTCAGATAAGTCCAACTCGGCAAAATTGCTAATCGTTCCTTTAAAGGTAGCATTAGGGAACTCGCTACTTTCCATGTAGTTTTCATTGAAATGTTCTTGCATTAAAGCTTTTTCAAACTGAAATCCCTTTATAGGAACAAGAAAGGCAAACTCACCATTTTCGGCATTTATGATACTGGAAACCTGTTTGTTTACGGCTTCAATATTTTCAACTGGCGCTTCAGAAAAGAACTTTACATAGCCAGTTCGTGTAGAAAGCTTTTGGGCCGAAACTCCAAGGGAGAATAAAAGGGCCAGAGCAATTAATTTGATTTTCATATTAAAGAGGGGTTTTAGTATTAATTATTCTGGGCTCCATTGCGCACCCATTTCAAAATTTTATCAATGTCGCATTGAGACAACATGCCACCAGGGGGCATAATAGCTACCTGATTTCCCGTAATTCTGTCGTGGAGGCGGTTGTCTTTTGCAATACTTTCAATATCTGCATAGGAGTTAAGATCAAGCCCCGACTGTCTGTTTGCGGTGTTATGACATCCCGAAAGGGCACAGTTTTCCGTGAAAATAGGTTTTATGGTGGCCATAAAGGTTGTACTCGTTGTATCACAATTGTTTTGGTAGTTGCTATATAAATCCTCCTTATTGTCGCTATAGCAGGAAGTGGTGATACCAACTAATAATAGTGCAGCTAGTGTTGAGAGTAGTTGTTTCATAGTTATTAATTGTTGGGTACTCCAGCCTTTACCCACGCTTCAATTTGTTTGAGTTTACAATCGTCAAGTTTAATGCCGCTGGGTGGCATTACAGGTAGTCCGCTGCGGTGGTTTATCCTTGGGATAACCTGATTGTTTACCACGGCATCTGCTCGGTTATTATAGTTTGTAAGCAGGAGGCCTCCTGCCGGGCTGGCCCCTGAATGACATACGGAACAAGATATATCAAATATAGGTTTGATATGTTTTTGATAGGAAATATTCAGAGTATCACATTCGTCACAGCTTAAATTTTGTGCTCCCTGTAAAATCCATTGTTCAATGAGATCAATTTCTGACTGACTTAGGGCCTTTCTGGGAGAAGGCGGCATTCTGTCGCCTAAGTCTGTATCGGTAATCGCTTCAAATATTTTCCCTGCGTTTAAATCTCCGCCTTTTATCTTTCCGGTGGAAATAATGTTTTGATAGCTGTCCAGAATAATCCCCTTATTAGCGGTACCTGCATTGTGGCAACCGGGAATGGCACAATTGGACGAGAATATGGGTAGAACGTCTGTGCTGAAGTAAACCGTATCGGGATCACAAGGCTTGATGCTGGGGCCTTGAGTAGTATCTATTGGATCTTTGATGGTATCATTACCCATTCCTGCCGGTGGAGCAGGAAATGGCTCGTGGACACAGGAAATCCAAATAGTAGCAAGTACAATAACAGCTATAAAAGACTTTATTTTCATTTAGGATTGGGTTAGTGCGAAGAAATAAAAATTCTACTTTCACACAAATTTAAAGTTTAAACATGAAAAAGATAGTCTTAATAATCTTAGCACTTGCGGTAGTTGGCGGTATAGGGGCTTATTTTTATGTATTTCATAAACCGCATCGCGATCTAGTAAATGAGGAAGCGGCCCTTAGCGAGCAGGCAAACGTACTGGCAGATAAGTTTAGAGAGAATGTAGAATCGGCAAATACGGTTTATTTGGATCAGGTACTTGCCATAAAGGGCATTGCAGCCGAGGTTCACCCTGATCACATTTTACTCGAGGGCGGGGTGTACTGTACTTTTGCAGAAGATGCCCAAAACCCGTTAGTTGACCCGGGAAGTGAAGTGACCATCAAGGGCCGTGTGGTAGGTTATGATGATTTATTTGAAGAGGTGAAGATGGATTTTTGCCAGGTGGTTCAATGAACGTATGCTGTGCGCTTTACACGAAATAGCAACAGTAAGCCAATAACAAAAAACACAGCCAGCGATAAGGCACTGAGTCTCATACTTCCCGTTAATTGAATGAGCCAGCCGTAGGTGATTGTACCTATTACTATGGCAATCTTTTCGGATACATCGTAAAAACTGAAAAAGGAGGCGTGTGCTTCGGTCTTTGGCAATAGTTTAGAGTAAGTACTGCGGCTCATGGCTTGTATTCCTCCCATCACCAGCCCTACTAAACCACCTACTATATAAAACTTCAGTTCAATTAAAGCGTCATCGGCTTTTAGTGAGTAGGCAAAAAAGCAAATGCCGGCCCATATCACCACACTTATCTTGATAGACTGGAGGTTCCCGAACTTTTCGGACAGTTTTGAAAATAACCAGGCTCCAAAAATTCCAACAAACTGAATGATAAGGATAGTGAGGATGAGCTTGGAAGTTTCCAGTTTAAGCTCATTGGTGCCAAAGGGAGCCGCCATGTACATCACGGTTTGTACACCCACACTGTAAAAGAAAAAACTGTAGAGAAATCTCCTCAGTGATTTCTGCCCTTTCAATTGCTGCACTACCTTTTGTAGCTCTTTATATCCTTGAAAAATGAAGCGTTTAGGTGCTTTGTGGTGATAAGGATTTTCAGGGAGGTGCCTAAATGTGTATTGGGCAAATCCGGCCCACCATACACCTACCAACAAAAAGCTTATTCTGGTTGCCAGTCCTTTGTCGGCAATACCAAATAATTCGTGGCTTTCTATCATCACCAGATTCAGGATAAGAAGTAAAGCCGCTCCAAAATAGCCGAGCGAAAATCCTTTGGCACTAAGAGAATCCTGTTCTTCGGGTTCGGCAATTTCTGGTAAATACGCATTGTAAAATACCAGGCTGCCCCAAAAGCCAACACTGGCCAATATGCTCATGATTAATCCGAAATAGATGTTTCCTCCTTCAAAAAAGAAAAGTGAAGAACACGAAGCTGCACCCAGATAACAAAAAAACTTCAGAAAACTTTTTTTCTTTCCCGATCTATCGGCAATACCGGATAGGATAGGGGAGATGAAGGCCACAATTAAAAATGCCGCTGAAAGGGAATAGCTGTAAATAGCCATGTTTTCATATTCATAACCAAAAAAGGAAATGATATTGCTATCGCCCTGCTTGGTTACATTTTCAAAATAGATAGGGAATATGGCTGTGCTAATTACCAGAGAATATACTGAGTTGGCCCAATCATAAAAGGCCCAGGCGTTTTTAGTTTTTTTGCTCATCGCGGCCAAAGATACTTTTTTGAGTAAAGTGAGAATCCACAACTGAATATGCAAGCCTCACCTTCAATCAATAATTCTCTACACCATAGCCTGCTGCCGTTACGCCTGTAAATTTATCTTTGCTGCAATGAAAATGTCGTCCACCACAATTGAGCAATGCAGGGAATTGATAGCCAGTTCTGAAAGAATCGTGATTACAAATCATGTAAATCCAGACGGGGATGCTATTGGTAGTGCCGTTGGTTTACAATTAATATTGGAAGCCTTTGGGAAGTCAAGTACCATAGTTGTACCCAATGATTATCCTGATTTTTTAAAATGGATGGAGGGACCTTCCAAACCCATAGTGTTTGAAAAGGAGAAGCAGCAGGCCACGGATATAGTACAAAATGCCGACCTGATTTTTCATCTTGACTACAATGCATTAAAGCGCAGTGGACCTATGGAGGAAGTACTTACATCTGCCAAGGCAAAACGCATTGTAATAGATCATCATCAGCAGCCAGACGATTTTGCCGATGTGCTGATATCTGAAACTACCATGTCTTCAACCTGTGAAATGGTGTACCACTTTGCCACTTTACTTGGTATGAATGATAAAATTACTCTGCCTTCAGCCGAATGTTTATACACAGGAATAATTACTGATACCGGTAATTTCCGCTTTAGCGGGACAACCCCGGTGACACATGAGGTGGCAGCAAGGCTTTTGGAGAAAGGCGTGAAACCCCATGATATAGCCGCCAGAGTGTATGACAACAACTCCGTAAACAGATTGGGACTTTTAGGAAGAACCCTGGAGCGCATGGTGGTATTACCGGAATATAAGGCTGTGCTGATGAGCCTTTCGGCTGATGATTTGGCAGAGTTTAATTACCAAAAAGGTGATACAGAGGGTTTTGTGAATTATGGCTTGTCTATTTCAGGTATTATGTTGAGCATATTTTTGAGCGAAAAGGATGGGCTTATAAAAATGTCGTTTCGATCCAAGGGCGATTTTAATGTAAACCTGATGGCTCGCCAACTGTTTGATGGCGGTGGGCACGTAAATGCTGCCGGAGCCGTTTCTGAACTTAGCCTTGAGGCGACCCTAAAAAAGATAAAGGCCGAACTTCCAAATTATAGCAATGAGTTACATAATGCCCGGTAAGTACAAACTGCCGTTTTATATCATTATAATGGCTGTTTCGATATTGAGTTGCGAGTGCAGCAGCCGAAGCGGACAACAGGAATACCCTGATGAAACCTCAGTGGAAACCAATAGAATAGAAGCACGTAGAGACTTTCTGAAAAAGGAAAGAGAATCTATTGAAGCTTATCAAAAGGATAATGATCTGAAACTTAACCGAACCGGCACAGGATTATACTATAAGATAATAAAGGATCAACCTGGCAACGATACCATAAAAACCGGAGACGTTGTGGAGTATGCCTATAACATATACTCGCTGGATGGCCATCTGTTATATTCATCAGAGGGAATAGGTGCAGCATCTTTAAAGATTGATAAACAGGAAGCTGAGATAGGCTTGCACGAAGCTCTGAAGTTATTGGGCCTTGGGGATGAGGGGCTATTTATATTACCTTCGCACCTCGCGTTTGGGGTGGCTGGTAATCAGGATAAAGTACCTCCCATGACCCCACTGCGCTACGAATTGAAAGTTATTAATATCCAAAAATCGAAATCCTGAATAATATGAGAAAACTTGTAATGACAGCCCTGATTGCTTCAGGGCTGATGATGAGCTGTAACCAATCATCTCAATCAAATGCCTCTGATGAAACTGAAAACCTGGAAGATGGTATTTACGCTAAGTTAGAAACAAGCATGGGGAATATTGTCTTCAAATTTGAGCTAGACAAGGCCCCAATCACTTCAGCAAATTTTATCGCATTGGCAGAGGGTAATATGCCCAATGTATCCGAAGAATTTAAAGGTAAGCCTTACTTTGATGGTCTTACCTTTCATCGCGTTATTCCCAATTTTATGATTCAGGGTGGTGATCCTGCCGGCAATGGTCAGGGTGGTCCGGGATATCAGTTTGTTAATGAAACCAATAACGATCTTACCCATGATAAAGGCGTGGTTTCTATGGCTAATGCAGGTCCTAATACCAATGGTAGTCAATTCTTTATTACTGTGGCGCCAACTAAGCAATTGGACGGTGGCTACAGCATATTTGGAAAAGTTGTAAGTGGTCAGGAAATAGCCGACTCAATATCAAATGTAGCCCGTAGCCCGCAGGATGCTCCAAATACACCTGTTATAATGAATAAGGTTACTATCATTCGCAAGGGTGAGGCCGCTCAAAATTTTGATGCTCCAGCCGTATTTAAGCAAAAACAGGAAGAATTGGCAGCAGCTGCTGAGGAAGAGGCAAAGCTTGCCATGAAGGAAGTTGACTCCATGAGCGCTGGTTTTGAGATTACCGGGTCTGGTTTAAGAATAAAAATCACCGAACAGGGAAAAGGAAAGGTAAATCCACAGCCTGGTGAAACTGTAAGTGTTCACTATACTGGTATGTTGTTAAACGGAGACAAATTTGACAGCTCAGTTGATCGCGGACAGCCTATTGAGTTTAAACTTGGTATTGGTCAGGTGATAAAAGGATGGGATGAAGGTATTGGCATGATGCGCACTGGCGATAAGGCCCGGTTGGTTATTCCTCCGGCTTTGGCTTATGGTGCACAAGGTCGCCCACCGGTAATTCCTGCTAATAGCTGGTTGGTTTTTGATGTAGAGTTGGTGGATATTAAGAAAGACGCTACCAAGTAGTTTTCTAAAGTAATGTTATCAGCGGTGGCCGCATGGCTTTTGCAGTGGCCCCGTTGGTCTAAACTCACAAATCCCGAAAATTGATGAAGAAATTAATGATTTCAGTCCTGTTGCTTACAGGATTTATACTGAGCAGTAGCGCTCAGAAAAGTGTTGCCGTGAATGGCGAGGATGTAAAGCTTGAAGAAGGTATTTACGCACATCTGGCCACTAATAAAGGGGATATTCTTTTCAAATTTGAATTGGAAAAGGCTCCCATTACCTGTGCCAGCTTTATTGCTTTGGCAGAAGGTAACATGCCATCTGTATCAGAAGCCTATAAGGGTAAGCCTTATTTTGATGGCCTTACATTTCACAGGGTAATTCCAAAATTCATGATTCAAGGTGGCGATCCTTCTGGTAATGGATCTGGTGGCCCAGGCTATCAGTTTGTTAACGAAACGGACAATGACCTTACCCATGATAAAGGCGTGGTTTCCATGGCTAATGCAGGACCAAATACCAATGGCAGCCAGTTTTTTATAACTGTAGCGCCTACCAAGCAATTGGATGGTGGCTACACCATTTTTGGTAAAGTGATAAAGGGACAGGAAGTGGCCGATGCCATTTCCCTGGTTCCCAGAAATGGTGCCGATAAGCCTAATGAAGCCGTGGTGATGAATAAGGTTACCATACTTCGCAATGGCAGGGATGCCAAGAAATATGATGCGCCAAAGGTATTTCAGGAAGCACAGGAAAAATTAACAGAGGCAGAAAGAGAGAAGGAAAAAGAAGCAATGAAGGTTATTGATGATATGACCAAAGGCTATGAGGTAACTCCTTCCGGTTTGAGAATAAAAATCACCGAAAAGGGTGATGGAGCAACACAGGCCAAGGCAGGGCAAACCGTAAGTGTACACTACACTGGTACTTTGGTGAATGGTAAAAAATTCGACAGTTCTGTAGATCGCGGAGAGCCCATTTCTTTTGCTCTTGGAAGAGGCCAGGTAATAAAAGGATGGGATGAAGGCATTGCCATGATGAAGGTAGGAGATAAAGCCCGCCTGGTAATTCCTCCGGATTTGGCGTATGGCTCAAGAGGACAAGGACCTATTCCTGCCAATAGCTGGTTGATTTTTGATGTTGAATTGGTAGATATAAAATAAGATAGATGAGCGAAGGAATATTTGCGAGGTTCAATACCTCCAAGGGAGAAATTTTAGTAGAACTTTTTCATAAGCGTACTCCTATGACCGTGGCCAACTTTGTTGGCCTGGCAGAAGGGAAAATCGAGAATAAAGCCAAGGCAATTGGAGAACCTTATTACGATGGATTAAAGTTTCACCGTGTAATCAACGACTTTATGGTTCAGGGTGGTGATCCTCAGGGTAGCGGTGCCGGTGGCCCGGGATATAACTTTCCTGATGAGTTTGATAGCAGTCTTAAGCATGATGCCCCGGGAGTACTTTCTATGGCCAATGCCGGACCAGGAACCAATGGTAGCCAGTTTTTTATAACACATATACCTACAGCGTGGTTGGATGGCAAGCACACTGTATTTGGTAAAGTTGTAGAAGGAATGGATGTGGTTAACAGCATTGTGCAAAATGATGTTATTGAAACATTAACCATTGAACGTAAAGGTGGAGATGCTGAAAATTTTGATGCTGCAGAGGTATTCAAAAGCTTTTTAAACAAAAAAGACGAAATGGCCAGCAACGCTAAAAAGAAGGCCATGGCAGCTGTGGAAGAGGCCAGTAATGGTTTTGAAAAAACAGCTTCGGATTTGCGCTTTAAAATTACCGAAAAAGGTGCTGGTGTAAAAGCTGAGAATGGAAAGAACGTAGCCGTTCACTATAAAGGTATGTTGATGGACGGAACCGTATTTGACGATTCCTCACAACGTGGCGAGCCTATCAGTTTTAAACTTGGCGAAGGCCGTGTTATTCCGGGTTGGGAAGAAAGCATTGCGAAACTAAGCGAAGGCGATAAAGCCCGATTGGTTATTCCTCCAAACTTAGCTTACGGCAGTGCAGGTGCTGGTGGTGTTATTCCTCCAAATGCCTGGCTGATATTTGATGTAGAATTAGTGAAAGTGAGTTAGTAGTAAATTGTACGATCTAAGTTTTACAATGTACATTGATCGCCTAGCAGGCGAATAAGTAACACGAAGAAAGGGATAAATCCTTTTCCTGATAAAATGAAAGCCGCTTCAACATTGTTGAAGCGGCTTTTTGATTTTTATACCGATGACTGCTCCAGGCGGAGTTTAAATTCCGCCCATATCTCCATCCACATCGCCACCGCTTCTGCTTGGTCGGCTTTTCTTTTGATTGAGCCTGTAGGTAAAACTCAACACCAGCTGCCTTTGGCGCCACTGAAATTCTGAATAACTGTCAAAGTTATCACCATTGGTATAGGCCCTTCTTTTTCGGGTGTTGAAGATATCTCGCACCGAGAAGGTAATGGTGGCATTATCCTTAAAAAGATCCTTACTCCAACCAATGTCGGCAGATAACATTTCCAATCTTCTCCCCTGTGCAGTGGTAGATGGTCCAAGATAGTTCAAACTCAATTGAAGATCACTCTTCCAAAAGGTAAACTTGTTCATAATGCGACCCTGTGAGCTGAAGTTGGCATTACCATAATCCACACCCTCATAACTACCCGTAGTAATAGCGTTATAGATGTTGGCATTAAGGCTTAGATTATACCATGAAAGTGGCTTCAGGTTAAAGTTAAACTCCACACCATAAGCGTCCTGCACAGCGAGGTTTATAGGAAAACTTACCGTCCCACCAGAATCGGTGGGAAGTTGGATACGCTCCGTAACATTGGTACGGTGGCGATAGTACACCCCTCCGTATATGCTTCCTTTTTTTAGGTAACGCAGGTAGCCTGTTTCATAGGAGTCTGTGTACTCCGGATTTAAATCCGGATTACCGCCCCTCACATTTACATTGTCTGAGTAGCTTGAAAAGGGGAGTAGTGCCCTAAACCAAGGACGGCTAATCCTGCGGCTGTAGTTTAACTGCCAGTCACTGGTCTTGTTAATTTTCCATGTAAGGAAGGCACTGGGAAAGAAGTTGATATACTCCTTATTGTTGGTTTCCTGCTCTTTTACCAACTCAGTGGTAATGTCGGAATACTCGGCTCTTACACCCAGCTGATAGCTCAGTTTTTTGAAGCCATCGCTGTAAATAAGGTATCCTGCATAAATGTTTTCGGTGTAGCGAAAGTCATTGGTAAATTGCTCCAGAGGCACATACTCTCCAATTGAATTTTGATTGGATACCCCATAATCATTTATGATATCCCGTAAGGTAGACTTAGCTCCAATTTCCATCTGACGCTTATCGGTAAATGGTTTTACGTAATCCAGCTGCATCAAAATGGTTCTTTCATCTTCCTGATTGTACACCTTCTGCAACAGATCGGGTGAGCCCTCGGCATAGGTTTGTACTATATCGGAGTTCTCGCGGTCGTCCGAATCCTGATACTTAAAATCTGCGGTAAGCTTATGATCCTTGCCCTTAAACTGCTTTTCGTAGTGGATGTCTGCTTCCAGGTTCAGGCCTGTTTCGGTTTCCTGATCAAAGCGAGAAGTTTGACTCATCAAATTGCCGTTACCGTCAAAGATGTCGTAGTCGATGGTAACTTCATTGTTGGATAAAGAAGGGCGATATAGAAAGGTACCTGTGATGGTTTGGGTAGGAGTGAGGGAGTAATCCGCTCCAAAGCGCAGGGTAGCACTGCTTCCACCTCGCAGTTGATCTCTGGTGGAATATTGATTTACGCTACTGTCTGCATCCGGGAAGTAAAAGTTTTGATCGGTATATCCACCACCTGGCGAGCGTCTGTAATTAATGGCTCCATTGGCAAACCAGTTGAATTTTCCGGTGCGGTAATTTATTCCTGCGGAAGCACCAAAGTCTTCCGGGTAACCGGCATTTACCTCAAACGTACCATTAATGCCTTTCCGCTGATCTTTCTTTAAAACGATATTGATAATGCCGGCCTCGCCTTCCGCATCATAACGGGCTGAAGGATTTGTAATAACTTCAATACGCTCTATCATGCTGCCCTGTAACATTCTCAAGGCTGCCGCAGGATCAGTACCGATCAGTCCAGAGGGTTTACCATCAATTAGTATGCGTACATTTTCGCTTCCGCGAAGACTTACATTACCCTCCACATCCACACTTACGGAGGGTACATTATTTAGTATGTCAGAGGCATTGGAACCCTTACTGGCAACATCAGCCGCCACATTAAAAACGCGTTTATCCTGTTTGAGCTCCATGAGGTTGGCCTGGGTAACTACTGTTACTTCCTCCAGTGTAGCTGCGGATTCCAACAGCCCAAGTACACCAAGGTCAACAGTTGTATTGCCTTCAGTTAAACTAATCATTTTTACCAGTTTTTGAAAGGAGATAAAGGTTACTTCCAGGCGGTAGTCCCCTTGAGGAAGTTTTAGTGAAAAGTTGCCATCAGGGCCTGTAGTAGTGCCGGCAATCACTTTTTCATCCTGATAAACAGAGATGGCAGCTCCCGGTAAGGGGTTTTCATCTGCGTCAGTAATCTTGCCTGTAACCTGTGCCTTAGCTAAATAAACTCCCAAAAGGAGTAGAAGGGTAAACCATTTTTCCATGGTGCAAAAGTAATTTTTTGTAGGGTGATTAATGCAGTGCGGTTCATAGACAAGTTCTATGCCAAGGACTGTGGCTTTTGATGAGAGCAAATAGAAAAGGTATAAAATCAAAAAAAAACATTTGTAAGAATGGAATTACGGAAGTATTTTACTTTATTTGAGCCAGCTGCTTAGTGGATGAGGAGTTGTTTAATAGTTTAAAACCATGATGTCGGCTACCCCATGAATAGGATTCTATTGATGCTGTGTATTTCTATTGGGCTTCTAAGTTTCCTTTCAGCTCAATCCTTTTGCGAACGAACGGTTACCGGCCCACGCTATTACTCAGGCTCCCAATTGTTATCTTTTGATAATAATATCTATTACTTCAGGGGATTTGGTGAAACCGGTTCTGAAAACAGGCAGATTTATTTCTATAAAGCCGATTATTGCCTGCGAGGATTAGATTCAGTGAAGGTTCCTTTAGACTCTGGGCTATACCGCAACCTCGTTATCTGTCAGAAGGTGAACGATAAAATTATCGGATTATCCATTACAACCGACTACCCTACATACCCTTTTGATACCGTAGCCAGTCATGTAAAAAATGAAATTTTTATTTACGATACCAATCTGGTTCTTCAGAATAGGATAAATCTGAAACATGCTATGGGGAAATACGCTTTCCAAGTTAGAATGACTTTATTGGAAGACTCAATTTTAGCCGTTGCAGGCTCAAATAGAAACGGGAATTTAGGAGGATACCTAGGGCTTTTTAATTTACAGGGGCATGTTATTGCCGATACTGTAGCGGATAGTTTGGGTTTTTCAACTGATCCGATCGGCACCTTTAATAAAAATGAATATTTTTTTATCAAGGGAGAGTTTATTTTAAAGTTTAAAACCTCCCCATTGAAAATTCTTGATTTTGACACATTAACCACATATTCCCAGTCACTTCGATACCCTATAGATGATATAAGAAGTTCCCTATTACATCCAAATGGCTTTAACTACATGATAGGTACTTGCACCAATTGGCAAAAAATTCCACCACAGGGAGATTTGATTATTTATAAGTTTGACAGTGCCGGAAATCAGATACAACACCTGATATATGGAGCTAATTACACAGATGATGGTTTGGGTTTTGATGCGGCAGTAGTAGCCAGCAATGGAGATTTGTTAATTGCCAGCTACCCCGAACGTGCTACACCACAAGGCACAATTTGGGATATGACAGTAACAAGGTTTGATGAGAACCTCAATAAAAAATGGGACAAGACCTTGTCTCTGCCCGGCATATCTTTTATTCCCAATTTTTCAACTGCTACGCCAGATAATGGTGCAACTTTTCTCTCTGTTATCTCTGATCCCAATGAAACCCATCCCAATAAAGGGTATAACGATCTGCATATTCTCCACATCGATAGCACCGGCTACTATAGCCCACTTTCCAATGCTGATTTTGGCGAAATTTTCAGTGCTGCCGCTTCCATTTATCCCAACCCTGTAATCACATCTTTTACAGTGCAGCAGTTAGAGCCTAATGAAACTTACCAGGCAGGCATTTACGATGTAAATGGAAAATTACTGGAGCGCATCGAGCTTTCCTTCCCCTTTGATGTAAAAGTGGATAAATTGGCAACAGGCACTTACCTGCTTGTTTTACAAGATGACAGCGGGGCGAGGGTTTCTCGAAAGTTTGTTAAGGACTAAATCTAAGCCCTACTCAAACTCCTTTTCCATTCTTTCCTGCAGGGCACTTAGTTGATCACGCAGGCTAGCGGCTTCCAGAAAATCGAGGGCCTTGGCGGCATTCTCCATTCTCTTTCTGATTTTCTCCACGTCTTTGCGCATCTGCTCCTTAGACTGATATATGGCATCAGGCTCCGCAGCTATATTTATTTTATCATTGGGCAGGTAGGCCGCAGTTGTGGCGCCTGATCCCGCCAAAATAGATTCTTTTGATTTTTTAAGGGCCGTGGGAGTGATGCCGTGTTTTTCGTTGTATTCGGCCTGTGTTGCCCTGCGCCTGTTGGTTTCATCAATAGTAAGGCGCATACTGTTGGTTATTTTGGCTGCATACATAATGGCTTTCCCGTTAAGGTGGCGTGCCGCTCTACCCACGGTTTGTACCAGCGAGCGCTCCGAGCGAAGGAATCCTTCCTTGTCAGCATCCAGTATGGCAACCAAAGAAACTTCCGGTAAATCCAAGCCTTCACGCAGCAGGTTTACACCAACCAATACATCAAAAACCCCAAGGCGCAAATCGCGCATTATTTCCACGCGCTCCAGCGTATCCACATCAGAGTGAATATAGCGGCAGCGCACTCCGTAACGGGTGAGGTATTTGGTCAATTCCTCTGCCATACGCTTGGTAAGGGTGGTTACCAAAACGCGTTCATCAATCTGTGTGCGGATGTTTATTTCTTCCAAGAGGTCATCTACCTGATTTTCCACGGGGCGCACTTCTATCACAGGGTCTAATAGCCCTGTGGGGCGAATAAGCTGCTCCACTACTATTCCTCCGGATTTCTCCAGTTCATAATCAGCAGGAGTGGCACTTATGTAGATGACTTGATTTTGCAGGGCCTCAAACTCTTCAAACTTCAATGGGCGGTTGTCCATCGCAGCGGGTAGCCTAAAGCCATATTCCACCAGGTTTTCCTTTCGGGAACGGTCGCCACCATACATGGCACGCACCTGAGATGTGGTTACGTGGCTCTCGTCAATTACCATAAGGAAATCATCCGGAAAATAATCGAGCAAACAGAAGGGACGTGTGCCCGGCATACGGCCATCTAAATAGCGGGAGTAATTTTCAATACCTGAGCAATAACCCAATTCGCGAATCATTTCCAGGTCAAACTCCGTACGCTCCTGCAGGCGCTTGGCCTCCAGCGGACGCTGGTTTTGTTTAAAGAAATCTACTTGCGCCATCATATCATCCTGTATACTATGAATGGCTGTTTTTAAGGTGTCTTTGCTGGTTACAAATATATTGGCCGGAAAAATCCGGATACGATCAAACTTTTCAAGTATCTCTCGGGATGATGGATCAAAACGTTCTATGGCTTCAATTTCATCACCCCAAAAATGGATGCGTATCGCTGTGTCCGAATAGGCCGGAAAAATATCAACGGTATCGCCCTTCACCCTAAAGTTACCTCGGGTAAACTCAGCCGTGGTGCGGCTATACAGTGCACTTACCAATAGGTGGAGAAAACTGTTGCGGCCAATCACCATACCTACTTCCACCTCAATTACCTGGTTGGCAAATTCCTTTGGATTACCAATACCATAAAGGCAGGATACGGAGGCCACTACAATAACATCGCGCCTTCCCGAAAGGAGAGAAGAGGTGGTGCTGAGTCGCAACTTTTCAATCTCCTGATTTATGGAGAGGTCTTTTTCTATATAAGTTCCGCTGGAAGGCAAATAGGCTTCCGGCTGATAATAATCGTAATAGGAAACAAAATATTCCACGGCATTTTCAGGAAAATACTGCTTGAGCTCACCGTATAGCTGTGCCGCCAAAGTTTTGTTGTGGCTAAGCACCAAAGTTGGTTTTTCTACCTGTTCAATTACGTTAGCAGCTGTAAAGGTCTTTCCTGAGCCTGTAACACCGAGTAAGGTTTGGTAGCGGTCGCCTCGGTTTATGCCTTCCACTAATTGACGGATGGCTTCGGGCTGGTCTCCCGTTGGGGAGTAATCGGAAACTATTTTGAACTTTTTAGACATAGGATTGCAAAACTACGGAGGGTTTTTTGTTCAGCAGCAGTAAGTTTAGATAGGTTTTGTAATAGATGGTTAGTAAGACCATATCATCCCCCTTCGCCCCCCTCAAGGGGGGAAGCTGGTGATGGTGATCCATTGTTCTTCAACTCTATTTCTCTGGCAATTTTCGAGAAGCTTTCAGTTGGTAATAATATGGTGTACTCATCCCAAAAGCTTTCATCAAAATTAGAATCCTGACTTTCAATTAATCTATCGAGGTTAAGGGTTTCACTGTTTTTAAAGCGTTTTACATTTATTGTGTCTATACTGGTGACCAAATAATCCACTTTGGTAACCATCTCAAAATCGTATTGTTTCAATTTGGATTGTATCCTGAATTCGGCATCATTAGTGGCATTGCTGAGGTAATATTTTTCACCTACCTTATAATACCACACTTTAGTGTCATTTCTGCTCATATCTAGTTCAATACCTTCCATGGCAAGTCTGGCCCTTAATTCGGCACTTCCGTATTTATGGTATTTTAAACCTTCCGGGCTTAATCCAAAATTGAGATGTAAGAATGCCAGTGTTTCCCGGTCAATAATAAAGTAGCCTTTATATCCGGAGAATTTTCCTTGCTTTTGGTTAAATGTAATTTTAAAGGTGGCGCGGCCCTCAATATTTTGGGAGGGCGCAAACTGGAAGTCATGCAACTCCAAACCATCCTTTGTAAGTATTTGGCTGTAGCGGCTATAGTTTACGATGTCCATTTCAAAAATACCCCTGGGATTGAGGCCCAGGTAAAAACCTTTAGAGGCCTTTTCGTCCCTGGTGGCTCTCATTTTCTGCAGCTTAAACTGATCTGCCCTTCTTTTTCTTTTGGATTGATAGAGGTCAAAAATGGCTTCTGAAAGGTGAACATATTCACTATCACGCTGTGAAGTTACCCTGTAGAAACCCCGGGATTTGAAAGGATCCTCAAAATAGTTCTCTGGTATTTTGGCGATGGCCATTTCAAGGATTTCAAGAGCTGTATGACTTTTAACTATCACTTCATCCAAATGTACCTGCCCGGGTTGGAGCATAAGCTCCAGAGGTTTAACATTTTTACCAAGAGCTATCTTTTTGGTTTTGTAACCAATAAAGGAAATGACCAGGGTATCACTTTCGTTGAAAGCGGCCATCAGGCGGAAGGCTCCGTTATCATTACTTATTGTTCCATGTGAAGAGCCCTTGACGTAAACATTGCAATAGGGCAGAGGGGCTGCGGTGAGCGAATCTTTTACTAAACCTTTAATAGGGCCAGACTGAGCTCTTCCCACAAGGGAGAGCAAGAGTATCAATACATTGAGGTGAATCAGTTTCAAAATGGCTGCTGAGGTTTGTGATTTCTTTATAGCTAACGAATAAATGGCCTTAGCCGTTTTTCCGAAAGCACAAAATCAATGAAAGTGAGCCAAAACAGAGATAGTGAGATGTAGGAGTACTGTCTGTCAATCCAGTGAACGATTATCAAGGGCATTACTACAAACGCACTCAGAATCCACAGAACCTTCAGTATGTCCAGATGTCCTTTTTTAGGTTTGCTAATAAATCTGATGAGGTAGGTCGATGCTATTCCAAATTGTGAAAGTATCAGAAGAATATCTGCTCCCTGAAAATGGAGAATTTTGAACATGGCTCCTAAACAGGATGTTCCGAAAAGGAATTTGAGTATTTTCCAATATTGGGTTTTAGTAATGGTGGCAAACCTTAACATTAGTAAAGTGCCTAAAATTTGTGCTAGTGATAAACCGATATTTAAAAGCTGCTCACCTATAAGGCTTTGAGGTTTGTAAAACATAAAATAAACTCCGCAGGCTGCTATGGCAGCAGAGAAGGCTATGAATAAAATCATGGTGTTGCTTGAGATCTTCATGAGAGTAGATAAGAAGTTGTTGAATTTTAGGCAGCTTCGAAAATATAAAGATTTAGACTCGTGGAGGCGAGATATAAATGAGAAGCAACCATTTATCGAATAATATGAATATTACAACATAAGATCACAGATTTGTTAGTAATACTATTATCTTTGCGAAAATTCTAATTAAGAACCATTAAGTGCTTCCAAGTATTAGCATAAAAGTAAATGATCACATTTATCTGAAGAGCCCGGAGTCTAGCGAATTGGGCCGTAAGATTGTGACTGAAGGCATCAACCTTATGGATGAGCTGGGCTTTGAGTGCTTTACCTTTAGAAAGCTGGCGGTGAAAATAGACTCTACGGAAGCCTCTATATACAGGTACTTTGAGAGTAAGCACAAGCTGTTACTCTACCTTACCAATTGGTATTGGGCATGGATGGAATACAGGTTAATATTTGGTATGGCCAATATTTCAAACCCTAAGGAGAGGTTGGGCCGTGCCATTACCTTATTAACGGAGCAAGTAAATGAGGATAGTAATTTTTCTCATATTAATGAGGTTAAGCTCAATAGCATTGTAATTGCCGATTCATCCAAATCTTACCAAACTAAAGTTGTGGATGTTGAGAACAAAGTAGGTTTGTTTACGGGATATAAGCAATTGGTAGCCAAGGTGAGTGATGTTATAATGGAGTTGAATCCAAATTACAAATACCCACATATGCTGGTATCTACCGTAATTGAGGGGGCACATAATCAAAGATATTTTGCTGCGCATCTTCCCAAACTCACAGACTCGGTATCTGGCGAGGATGCCATAACAGAGTTTTATCTGGATATAACCTTTAAGGCCATTGACGTTAAACGCTAATGAAAAAGTATAGTGCACATATGACTGCCATTCAGCAGGGTTTTAAAAACACCTTGTATGTGCTGGCGTGCATTATATTTCTTACGGCCTGTATATTGCCTCAGGCTACATCCAACTCCGGTATTCCTTTTTATGAATTAAATGAAAACGGTGAAAAGCAGGTGAAGCTTGGCCAGGAAGAATATGAAATTAATGGCCATGGTTTGTTAATTCCTTTTCGCACTGCAGAGGTTGGAGAATCGCAATTAACCCGCGATTGCTTTTTTAAATCAGCCTTTTTGAGTGATGTCCCCAATCCCCCTCCCGAATACTGTTGATATTTCTTATTGAGAGCCATTTATAGCAGGCTCTTCGTTGGCATTTTTAAAGTATTAAACATCAGTATAAACTGATAATCATATTCCCGCATAAGCGGGAAAAAATCTATTATTAAATGAACTCAAATAGTAAGTCGGGGCTTTTTTCAACCCTGAAACAAGATCTGCCGGCAAGTGTGGTAGTGTTTTTTGTAGCCGTACCACTTTGTCTGGGTATAGCATTGGCAAGTGGAGCGCCATTATTCTCGGGCTTAATAGCTGGTATAATTGGCGGTATAGTAGTAGGTTCACTCAGTAATTCATCATTGGGAGTTAGTGGCCCGGCTGCCGGTTTGGCTGTTATTGTGCTCACAGCCATTCAAACCTTAGGTTCTTTTGAAACTTTTCTGGTAGCGGTGGTATTGGCAGGGGTTATTCAAATTATAATTGGAGCACTCAAGGGAGGTATTATTGCCTATTACTTTCCGTCATCAGTAATTAAGGGAATGCTTACCGGTATTGGTATCATTATTATTCTAAAGCAAATCCCACATGCCTTTGGTTATGATAATGACTATGAAGGCGACTTGGCATTTTTTCAGCCAGATGGAGAAAACACATTCTCTGAATTGTTTAAAATGCTCGATTATATTTCTCCGGCAGCTGTGTTGGTGAGTGTGATATCATTAACCATATTGTTGGTTTGGGATGTTGTCCTCTCCAAGAAGCACAGCTTTTTTACCGTAATTCAGGGCCCTCTTGTGGCTGTAGTGGCGGGTATATTGTATCAGGTTACTACACTTAGGTTTTTTCCTGAGTGGGCGGTAAATGCACAACATCTGGTTACGGTTCCCGTGCCGGATGGTTTCAATGATTTTTTAGGTCAGTTTACATTTCCAGACTTCAGTGCCATTGGCGATAGCCAAATTTGGATTATAGCCATTACTATGGCTGTTGTAGCCAGTTTGGAAACTTTACTTTGCGTAGAAGCAGCTGATAAACTGGATCCTAAAAAGAGGGTGACTAATACCAATAGAGAATTATTTGCCCAGGGTACTGGTAATATTTTATCAGGATTAGTGGGTGGACTACCCATTACGCAGGTAATTGTACGCAGTTCGGCCAATATCCAATCCGGTGGGCAATCCAAGCTCTCCGCAATTATGCATGGTGTATTCATACTAATCTGCGTGGCCACCATACCTTTCCTTCTTAATCTTATTCCTCTGGCGGTTTTAGCTTGTATCCTTTTTGTAGTAGGTTATAAACTGGCAAAGCCAAGTCTTTTTAAGCAGATGTACAATTTGGGTATGAGTCAGTTTTTGCCCTTTGTAGTAACTATAGTTGGTATTGTATTTACCGATTTACTAAAAGGTATAGCCATGGGTGTAATTGTAGGCGTTGTGGCATTGCTTAGAAATACTTACAAAAACTCACATTTCCTGCATACAGAAACGGTAGACAATGGACTAAAGAAGGTAAAGATGACTCTTGCAGAAGAAGTTACCTTCCTCAATAAGGGAGCTATCCTAAACACCTTAAATGGCTTACCCCAGGGTACCCACCTTACGGTTGACTTAAGTGATTCGGTAAGTATAGATTATGATGTGCTGGAGATTATTGACAATTTTAAGAAAACCTCCGCTGAGCGCGATATTACGGTAGAGCTCATCAATAGGGGGGAGCTTCAAACAGCCGATTACTAGCTATAAATCACTTTTTTAAAGAACAAAAATATGAGAACACATACTAAAGAAACACAGGCCTCAATGACGCCTGATAAAGCATTGACCTTTCTTAAAGAAGGAAACCAGCGCTTTCAACAAAACCTGAAGGCCAATCGTAATCTATTACAACAGGTAAACGAAACCGGGGATGGGCAGTTTCCATTTGCGGCCATACTAAGCTGTATTGACTCCCGGGTTTCTGCCGAGTTGGTATTTGACCAGGGGCTGGGTGATATATTCAGCATACGTATAGCCGGCAATTTTGTAAATGAAGATATACTTGGGAGCATGGAGTTTGCCTGTAAGCTGGCCAACTCAAAACTAATTGTAGTGCTTGGCCATAGTAAGTGCGGTGCCATCAAAGGTGCCTGTGATGATGCCAAATTAGGCAACCTTACAGCCATGCTTAGTAAAATTATGCCGGCAGTAGATGCGGTAAAGGAGCCTGCAGAAAACAGAAACTCCAGCAACAGTGAGTTTGTAGAGAAGGTATCTCACACCAATGTTGACCTTACTATTAAGAATATTAAGAAGCAAAGTCCTGTACTTAAGGAAATGCTGGATAATGGCGAAATTGCCATTGTTGGTGCCATGTATGATGTGGAGAATGGCGCGGTAACTTTTATGGAGTCAGAAGACTAATCAGCTTTTTAAACGGATTAGCCCTAAATTTTTAGGAAATGGCGGAGGTTCCCAATCTGGTGAACCTTCGCCATTTTAATTTAAAATTGTTTTTGGGAAGTCATCCTCGTGTAAAATAGCTGTACCCTCAAATCAAATTTTTGGAAATACTAAAGTGAAAGGTACTACCCTTATCCAACTCAGATTCAACCCAAATTTTACCTCCGTGTAAGAGTGTAATCTTTTCGCAATGCGCTAAACCAATGCCGGTTCCTTCATATTCATTGCGATTATTGAGCCTTTGAAAAATGGCAAAGATGTTTTGCTTGTTTTCCTTTGAAATGCCAATTCCATTATCCGCAATTGATATAGTCCAATGGTCAAAACTTTCATGGGCTGAAATGTGAATGGTGGGAGTGTTGTCCTTTTTTTGAAACTTAATGGCATTGGTTATCAGGTTTTGAAACAGCAGCCTCATTTCAATAGGGTATATGGACAGCCTGGGTAATGCATCTATGGTTAAAGTGGTGTTTGTACCGCTAATGGCAGCCGATAAATCTTGTTTGATGACAGACATCATTTCGTTTAAATCCAGCACTTCCAATTGTCTGTTACCCCCAATGCGCGAATAATCCAGCAGGCCTTTTATTAAATTACTCATCCTATCGGTGGCCTGCATCACAAAGTTCAGGCATACTTGGGCCTCATCGTCTAACTGACTCTTATACTCCTGTTGTACAAAGCCCACCATATTGGTTACAGTGCGCAATGGTTCTTGTAGATCATGAGAGGCAATATAGGCGAATTGTTCTGTCTCTTTGTTTTTGATTTTGAGACTTTCATATTGAGAAGACAAGGTTCTAAGTTGCGTAATATCCTGCATTATGGTTAGGTATTGATAAATCTTACCCTCCTCATCCTTAAACGGAATAATGGCAGTATGTACCCAATAAAAGCTACCGTCTTTGGCTTTGTTTTTAACGCCTCCAATCCACACCTCACCTTTGGCAATTTGTGCCCATATATTCTCAAAAAACTCATCAGAGTGAAAGCCTGAATTTAGAATGTAATGGGTGTTCCCGATGAGTTCGTTTCTACTGTACTTTGATACTTCGCAAAATTTATCGTTTACGTAGGTCATTAGTCCCTCAGTGTCAGTAAAAGCAATTAGTGAACTTTCGTCTAAAGCATATTTTAAATGAGACAACTCTAGATTTGAACTTTCAAGGGATTTTTGAAATTCCTCTTTTTTCTTATCGGTCGCATTAAAGCGCACAGCCGTACCCAACACACCGCCAGTAGAAACTACAACTGCAAGTATTGTATAAATGATAAATGCAGGGGTAACAGCCATTATATCGTGGTTTACCAGATATAAAAACAGGAAGCTCATAACCAGAATCATCGTAACATTGTAAGGTAACATACCCTTTACTAACTGGGTTCCTGCATGTGGGCCATAGGCTAAATAGTTATAACCATCAACTGCATTTCTCAAGGAAAGAACGCCTGCGGTAGTGAGGAAGAGCGCGGAAGAATGTATGGGCATTGTGAAGAGAAGATCGGGATCAAACGCTCCGTGTAATTGTAATATGAAAGTTATTATGGCTGAAATAACGATCAGTATTAGCATGAAAAATAACCATTGAAAAATTCTCTGGATTATATACGATGTAGAGCGCATCCCCCAAATTGAAACTCCTAAAAGTATAAAGCAAAAGGCTGTAACCGGAGGCATCCTGCCAGGCAGATTTTCAGCATAAGGGTCATTAAATAGAAGTGTATCTATCGAAAAATTGAAGTCAAACAGGTATTCGCCCAATGTGATGCCACCTATTAAAGTAACGACTATAGAAATGATGATGCTTGTGAGGTGACTTAGTTTATCGTCCTTTTTATAAAAAAACAGGATGGTGCCGGAAAGCAAGAAGGCAAGGGCTGTATTGAATTTCATAACCGCCACTCTGGGAATTTGCTCTAATAGCTCTGTGGAATTAAATATCCAGCCAGCAATTGCTATTAAACTTATAAGTACCACCAGCATGCCCAGGATGGTAATTGCTACAGAAGTTTGCTCGTCCTTGATTTTTTGCATTTGCCGTATAATTGGTTGAAGATTAAACTTCGCTATTTCTTTGAAAGACTTTACAGTCTTTTTATGAGGAATTAGTATGATGAAATAAATGCGTGAACCACTGAAAAAAAACGGCAGCCATTAAATATTTTCTAAGTGCTTAAAATTAAGGTTGGTATATGTGGGGTGCAAGCGTAAAATAGAAGTGTTTTCCTGTCATACTAATAGCTTGTTTTTTTATGTAATACCCTTTGGTTAAACATTTAGTGATAGCAAAAAAGATGGAAACTGAAGTTTGAGACAATTACATTGTATAAATAATAACGCTCATATATGGCGTGTTTTGTGAGTTTTGAAGCAGGGGGTGGGTAATGATCTGCTCCAAAAATCACTCATTACGGTTTTATGATTTTTCAGGATCAGCGTAATTTTATGGGGAGCAGCTAATTTCAGGCAAATATTTTTTCCATTCTAAAGAGGAACAAAGAAACATTGGTGACCCCTCGCAGATTGGCCCTGAAGAGCTTGATCTGCGCATTGAA
>JBLWXT010000004.1:0-214522 GCA_048267305.1 Owenweeksia sp.
TATGGAAGACTATAAACAAAAGGTAGCCCGGAACAAAGCCCAGGCTACGCAGGATAGTGTCGTTCACGCACTTCCTTGAATCACAAAAATACTTTTTTGTCTTTTACTTGGATTTTATAACAGTACCTTTTTGTTTGCATCCAATATCCTGGAAGTACTCCAAACTCCGCGGGGATGTTTACTTGAAAGAAAGCTTTTTAATGTGAAGAGCAGCTAGTCTTAAACCCTTGAATATCTTATATCTAAAATTTTTAAATCCTTGTACGGGACAATCCCTTTTTATAAGGAGGGAAAAATCCTGATATATCTGGGGATTATCTCTAAGTCTCATAGTTGTCTGTAAAACAGAGGTGTAGGTCTTGTAGTTTTGATGTAGAATTAAATCGAACTATCAGAGAAGTCCAGTAATCTCTTAAAAAAACGGGGCGGAACCGAAAAGCCTAATGAGTAGGGAAATTAAACACTTTAACTATGGATTTTTCATCGGAACTTAACAAATTGGAAAACCTTGATGGTATTAACGTACAACTGGATGCAACGATGGCTGACGGCCAAAAAGCCAAGGACATTTTTTGCAAGAGTTGGCCCATTGCCAAAGTGGTTTTAGAGGCACTATCAAAAATGACTTTTCCTGTAGGAGCCATTATTGCTATTGTAATTAAACTTGGAGATGGTATCTACAATAAGCACTGCGGATAGAATTTCATCAACTCAAATTTATCAGGGCTATCTTTTGGATCGCTCGATAGTGAAATTATTATCATGAGTCCTGACAGCTTTTTAAAAGCTGTCAGGACTATTGCTGATAAAACTGATTCTGTCTTTTTTTGTAGTTTACTATTATCAAACCTCAAAAAATGACACCTAATACCGGACCTTTAATTCCGGATGCAACCTATCACATCTTTAACCATATTAATGGTGAGGGGCAACTTTATAAAACCGAGGAAAACTATCGGTATTTTCTAGACTTGTACAAAAAGTATATATCACCAATAGCCGAAACTTTTTGCTATTGCTTAATGCCAAACCACTTTCATTTTTTGATAAGGGTTAAGAGCGAGGAGCATGTGGTGAGTTATTTCCGGAGTGCCAGAAAGAATATTAGGGAGGAAGACCTGACAGGTTTTAAAAACCTGTCAGGTCTTTTATCGCGGCAGTTTAGCAATTATTTAAATGCTTACGCCAAAGCCTTCAACAAACAATACAACAGAAAAGGCAGCCTTTTTATGCGGCCCTACAAAAGGAAGCAGGTAACCGATGAGAAATATTTAAGAAAGCTGGTGCATTACATACATTACAATCCAAAGGAGGCGGGGCTGTGTGATTCTTTAGAAAGCTATAAATACTCATCCTACAAAGCCATCTGCAACAGATGTTCTGAAAACCTAAATGTGGAGGAAGTTTTTCAGTGGTTTGGTGATTTGAGAAATTTTATTTTTAGCCATCAATCCACTCCTGAATTTTCAGGGATTGAGTAATTCAAAGGTTTAGTCCTTACAGGTTTTAAAACCTGTAAGGACTTTTTGTTTGTAATGAATATCTAATAAAGTGATAACACCCACATAATGTTGCTTAACTGTTTATAGATATGTATGAAGTGTAGTTGTCACACTATGAGTAGTTTGGGGGTGTCTTTTTTTACCCTGTTGAAATACGGTTTAATAATCCTTTAACGATCTCAACAGATTCAAGGAACCTTGTCTTCCCACCTTCGCGAGTGTTAATAATTCCATAAAAACACACTCAAATGAAAAAAATTACAAGCGGATTATTCCTTGCTGCTGCCATGGGTTTCGGCAGTTTGGCATGGGGACAATCCCAAACCATTCAGGTTCGCATCAACAATGGAAATGATGATGTGGAAGAAAACGGAGCAAATGCTACCTCCAATCCCGGAGCCATGTATTTCAACAGTTCGGATCTTGAATTCGTAAATGACGGAAGTAGAGGAGATCAGGTTATTGGCATGCGCTTCAATAACGTAGCTATCCCACAAGGGGCCGTGGTAAGCAATGCCTACATCCAGTTTACGGTTGATGAAGACGATGATAAGAGCGGTACGGTTGTTTTAAAGGCTGAGGATGTTGATAATTCCGGAGCTTTTGTTAACAGCAACAACAATGTGTCGGGCCGCAGCATGACTTCCGACAGTGTAGTTTGGCAAAATATTCCATCCTGGCCGGTAGTAGGTGCAGCAGGTGCAGATCAACAAACGCCAAACATTGCATCCTTGGTGCAATCGGTGATAAGCCGTGGAGGTTGGGTTTCTGGTAATTCACTTACAATTATTGCAAGTGGTAGCGGTCAACGTACTGCTGAATCTTATGATGGTTCTGCAGGAAAGGCGCCTTTATTGGTGGTTGAGTTTGTGACTCCACAAACCACTACCTTTAATATACTCTTTGATAGCGATGATGCTGAAGAAGATTTGAATGCCTCCGGAGCAATGGATCTTTCGAGCACTGATCTTGAGCTTACTAAAGATGGTTCATCTGAACAGGTAATTGGCTTGCGTTATGGAAACGTGTCTATTCCTGCCAATTCAAAAATTTTAAGTGCTTATCTGCAATTTACGGCAGACGAGGTAAACACTACTGGCCAGGTGGATGTTTTGATTACTGCCGAAAATGCTCCCAATGCAGCGGCAATTACCAGTGCACCGGGCAATCTTAGTGGCAGAACCTATTTCCCAACTCCGGTAATATGGTCGCCAGGAGCTTTTGCAGCTATTGATGATGCCGGGGCAGACGAGCGTTCAGCCGATATTTCTGATTTAGTGCAGGCTATAATTGATCAGGCCGGTTGGAAAAAAGGAAATGCCCTGCTTATAGGCATGGTTGATCCTGTGGTTTTGAGCGTTCCCGGTTATACCGGAAATACTGGAAAGCGTGTAGCCAGAAGCCGTGATCAAAATGCAGCTAAAGCTGCCAGGCTTATCGTTACCTATGTTGCTCCCGCAGAATATCAAAACGGAACATTCCCTATCGCCAAAGGTGGCTCCTGGAAATATTCTGACGATGGAACCGATCTTAACGGTACAAGCTGGACCTCTAAAAACTACAACGATAGCACCTGGAAATACGGTGATGCCATTTTAGGTTATGGAAATGGCAATGATGCCACTACCCTTGACTTTGGGGCAGATGCCAATAATAAAAACACTACTTATTATTTACGTCACACCTTTGATGTAAGTGATGCTTCTCAATACGATTCTTTGGTATTTGATGTCCTTCGTGATGATGGTGTGGTTGTATATGTAAATGGTGTTGAGGCTTTTCGCCAAAACATGCCAGCCGGTCCGGTAGGATATAACACAGCGGCTTCTGCCACTGTGGGAGGTGGAGATGAAACCACTTATTTCCGCACTAAAACTGCCAACTTATTACAGAATGGATTAAACGTAATTGCTGTTGAATTGCACCAGGCTACGGCCAGCAGCTCTGACTTGAGCTTTGATATGGAAGTGGGTTTTGAATTGCCTCCGCTTACGGCCACAGATTATCCACTTAGCGCTGGTACTGATTGGAATTACCTCGATAACGGTACTTGCCTTGACGGAACAAACTGGAAAGATGTAAGTTTTAATGACAATAACTGGAACTTTGGTCCTGCACCCCTGGGTTATGGTGATGCCATGAATACTACTATCTCTTATGGTCCTGATGCCAATAACAAATACGTTACCTATTACTTCCGCAGAAGTCTTAATGTAGAATTAGCTAAGTTAACGGACACCGTAATATTCAGCCTTCGCAGAGATGATGGCGCTGTAGTATATGTTAATGGCGTTGAGCTTATTCGCGATAACATGACTGCCACTTCAACATGTGATAGCACTGCGCCTGTTACAATAACTGGTTCGGGAGAAACTGAGTATCAAATCTTCAAATTTCCAAAATCAATATTCAACGAAGGTGTAAACCAAATTGCTGTTGAGATACATAATCGTGACGTATACAGTTCTGATCTTGGTTTTGATCTGCAGATTGAGAATACGCCTTTTGTTAATCCGGCAGTAGATTGTAATACTCCACATATTGGATGTTTTACCTCAATTGTTCCAACATCTCAAACTCCAAACCTTATCATAGCAAAGGAGCACGATTTTCAGCTATTGATTAAGCAGGGAGATTATTATACCAATCCATTGGGAAGCCTCACTCAGGTGGGAGGAAATAATGACTTTACGGGTTTTGTACCAATGAATGGTAGCAGCGAGCTTGGTCATCTCTCTATTAATCATGAAACTACACCTGGTGGTGTAACTCTGGCGGATATTCACTTTGATAGAAAATCGTTGTTATGGGTTGTGGATACCACACGTCCAATTGATTTTTTCGGGAATGATTTGGTTACTTCCAACCGCAACTGTTCTGGTGGTATTACCCCATGGGGAACCATTATTACTTGCGAAGAAACGGCTACAAGTGCAGATGTAAATGGTGATGGCTATAATGACGTGGGCTGGAACGTGGAAATAGATCCTCTTACGGCCAAGGTAATGGATTATGATAATGATGGTAAGGCCGATAAACTTTGGGCCATGGGAGCCGCCTCTCACGAAAATGCCGCCATCTCTAAGGATCGTGTAACAGTTTATACTGGTGAAGACGGTGGATCGTCTGCTGTATTTAAATTTGTGGCCGATACCCCGGGAAATCTGAGTGCCGGTAAACTTTACGCTTTGAAGCTTGATGGTCCGTTGGTAGGAGGAGAGCCTACTTCTAAGGGAGGTAGCTGGATTACCATCCCCAATACCACAAAAACCGAACGCAACAGTGCCCGCTCATTGGCAATATCATTGGGTGCTACAAATTTCAATGGAGTTGAGGATATTGAATTTGGAACCGTTGATGGTAAGGTTTACTTTACCTCAAAAGGTAATGGCCGTATTTATCGCTTTGATGAAAACGGAAGCAAAGTAGCTAATTTCGAAACCTTTGTAGGAGGAACCTCTTATGATATACATACAAACAACGGTGTATTTACCGAAGCATGGGGCGGAGGAAACGACAACCTTTGTTTTGATGATAAAGGAAATCTTTGGGTACTTCAGGATGGAGGCCGTAATTATGTATGGGTAGTACGTCCTGACCATAGCCAGGTTGAGCCAAAAGTTGAGTTGTTTGCCTCTTTCCCCAGTGGATCTGAGCCTTGCGGTTTAACATTCTCTCCAGATTACCGTTTTGGTTTCATTAGCGTACAGCATCCAAGCAGCAGCAACACTCCTCAAATGGACGCAGCAGGTAATATGGTAGCTTTTAATGCTTCTGCAACCTTGGTTTTTGCTTTAGATGAAAACCTTGGTTCTCAGCCAACAGATACTGCTATCGTTTCTGGTGGAGACTGGATGAAGAGTACAGTTGTTACTCCATCAAACTATAGTGGATATTGGGGTGGTGTAAACAGTATGTTGCCTGCCGACACTACTTTTACAGTAAATGCCGAAGAGGGTCAGCCTTACGGTTATCCTTCCATCAATCCTGTACAGGGTTCTTCAGTAATTAAAACAGGAAACAGTGTTACTTACTTCCGTAAGAATTTTGTGGTAAACAACCCTGCTGTTGCCAATGTGCGTTTGCAAACCACAGCTGATGACCAGGCTGAGATTTACATCAACGGAACCAGAATTGCTCAGATTTCTGACTTTGGTAGAGCTAACTACAAAGCTCCTGGTCATGATGTTAAAATTATGGCTGATGGCACCGTTACCAATGGCTTTAATGGTGGAGACTCCTACAACTTTGTAACTGCCGGAAAATTGGATACTATCCTTGATTCAGGTCTTAACGAAGTAATAGTGGTAGTTCGTAACCTTGGTAAGCCAAGCGATATGGGTGGTTTCTCTTTCCGCATGGATTTAGATGAGAACTCTAAAAAGAGTGTTAGCTTTTCTGCTGCCAGTGAGGGAATCAACATTTATCCAAATCCTACCAGTGGTTTGGTTAAAGTAAGCCTCCCTTATTCTGATGCCGGACATCAGGTAAGTTTGTTTGATATCAGCGGTAAGGTGATAGATAGCAAAATATCAAATAGCAATATAGAGATGGACCTTAGTAATTATTCAACAGGAGTTTACTTCCTGCAAATAAAATCAGGGGATAAGGTAATTACCGAGAAGGTAGTGAAGCAGTAGAGTTTCATTTACATCTCCCTTTGCTTACAGGCCGCCCCTCATTGAGGGGCGGCTTTTTTTATGGCATCCTTCGATAAAGTGTATAGCATACAACATCCTTAATTTCTTAACATTAAAGCAATCTATTGATAAGATACCCTTAAGATCCGATAAGCCTAATCCCATCACTTTTGCGCTTTAGATAAAGCACATAGCAAATGATGAAGAGTTTATGGAAGTTAAAAGTGGTGAAACGGTTGTTAATGCTTAGCGGTATTGGTATGTGCATTACTTTAATGCAGTTCTCACTCAATCATCCGGGCAATAAACTCTCTGAGCTTACAGCTGAAAATACACAGGCGTTTCAATCGGCCATCCAAAACCTTAGCCAGGTGGCAGATGAGTTTCAGATGGGCCGCAAGACCCAAAAAGAGCTGCAAATTGCCGTTGCAGCCGTTCGCCTGTCCTATAAAAAAATCGAATTTCTACTGGAATACTATTATCCTGATTTCGTAGAGGAGCACATTAATGGTGCCCCTTTATTGCATATCAAAAGGGTAGGGCCAAGACCTCAGGTGGTGCCTCCCGAAGGTTTACAGGTTTTAGATGAATTGGCATTTTCTGATGAAGCTGATAAGGAGAAAACGGAAATAGCTGTATTGGCCCGTCAGCTTGCTAATAACTACGATGTGGTGATGGCAAGTTTCGCAAGTAAGGAAGTGAAAAGGGAAGAGTTGGCTGAAGCCATGCGCATGGAGCTGGTGCGCATATTTACCATGGGAGTTACGGGCTTTGACACTCCAGGTTCACTAAATGCCTTAAAGGAGGCCCGTGTATCTTTTCAGGCTTTGCAGGATGTTAGCCAACCCTATCTATCGGCACTAACGGAGGTTGAATCTCAAAAGGTGAAAAACCTTTTTGACAGTGGTATTGATTTCCTGAATAAGGATGTGAGCTTTGATGATTTTGACAGACTTTCTTTCCTAACCAATTATATTGACCCTCTATATCGCGAACTAAAAAAACTTGGTAGCTCGTCAGGCACTAAGGCCACTTCCTGGGGATGGAACGCCAATAGCAACAGCATTTTTGCAGCAGATTTTCTCGATCCTTATTTCTATGCTGAGCTGAGAAAGGATGAAGACAGCCAGGCTCTTTTGAATTTAGGGCAAAAGCTTTTTTATGATCCCATTTTAAGTCAGAATAATCAAATGAGCTGTGCCAGCTGCCACAACCCTGCCAAAGGCTTTACGGATGGACAGGCTAAATCTGCCAGTAGCGTGGAAGGTAAAAGCGTGCAGCGTAATTCACCAACGCTATTAAATGCCGTTTACTCCGATAGATACTTCTACGATCTCCGTGCTTTTAGTCTGGAACAGCAGGCTGAGCATGTTATTTTTAATCACGATGAATTTAATACCGGTTATAAGGAAATTGTGGAAAAGCTGAATGAATCAGATACTTATCCTAAGCTGGCTAAAAAAGCATTTGGCCACAAGCAAATTAACCGCGATGACTTTTCAAAGGCACTGGCTTCTTATGTGCTTTCGCTACAATCATTTAATAGTGATTTTGATAAATATGTGAGGGGAGAAAAGCAGGATTTGAGCCCAAAGGTAAAAGACGGTTTTAATCTTTTTATGGGAAAGGCTGCCTGCGGTACTTGCCACTTTGCGCCCACCTTTGCGGGATTGGTGCCTCCACAGTTTGCCAAAAATGAAAGTGAGATTTTGGGCGTTTTGGCCAAACCAAATTCTAAAACATTAGATGAAGATGGCGGGCGACTTGCCAGTACGATGTACAATGAAATGGCCTGGATTTATGAGAAATCCTTTAAAACCTCCACTGTGCGTAATGTGGAAATTACAGGTCCTTATTTTCATAATGGAGCTTACAACACCCTTGAAGAGGTTGTTGATTTTTACGACCATGGAGGTGGAGCCGGCCTTGGTTTGGAGGTGGTTAATCAAACTCTGGCAGGAGACTCACTTAAACTAAATGCAAGTGAAAAGGAAGCTATAGTGGCCTTTATGAAATCATTAACGGATAACTCTGCCGGACAGGCCTATTAAAGGAATGAAGTTTATGAAAAATATTTTCACTTTAAGTTTTGCCCTTATGTGCGCGATTGGCTTTTCTCAATTTGCCAACCCCAAAGAGTCATTTGTATTTTATAGTGTGGAGGAGGCCGTGGCAAGTAAAATTCCCGCAAAGCAATTAAACCTGCGCGATCAAAACCTTTTTGAGGTAGATGATGATATCTCGGAGCTTAAGGATTTAACTTTCCTAAACCTGATGCGAAACCATTTGGAAAGTTGGGATTATGAGCTGTTTGAACTGAAAAACCTTGAAGTACTTGATATTAAGATCAACAATCTGAAAGTGCTGCCAGCTGAAATCTCCAATCTTAAAAAGCTGATATCTCTTGATATTACCAATAATAAAATCAATCAACTGCCTCCCGAAATAGGAAAATTGAAGAATCTGAAATATATATACGCTTCCCTAAACTACTTTATTACCGTGCCGGAGGAAATCGGGAATTGCAAGGATTTGGAAGTTTTAACGATTGATAACAATCAGCTGAGCTATTTACCACAAAGCATTACAAATCTTAAAAACCTGAAGGTTTTAGATTTAGGGCTCAACCAGTTTAAAAGTATTGATGCTGAGTGGGGCAATTTCCAAAACCTCGAAGAACTGAAACTGGAGTACAATTACCTTCAGGTTTTGCCGGAAGAAATCTGTGAGCTCTCCAAACTCAGAGTATTAAACCTGAGTGACAACCGGCTTACCGAGTTGCCTCAATCTCTTTACAAACTCCAAAATCTGGAGTATTTGGTGTTGTCTAACAACAGTTTGGAGAAGATGCCGGAGAACCTGGAGAGCCTTGTTAACCTGAAGACACTTATTGCCATCAACAACAATTTCAGCGAAAGCGAGAAAGCACGCATAAAGGCAGCTTTACCCAATTGCCACATTCAACTAAACTAAAGGTGAATATTGGCTATATTCGGCCAAAATTCGAACGTTTAGCACATTGAAAAAAAATATTCTTCGCGTATTCCTTTTTGTATCCATCTCCGTAATGGTTTTTAGTTGTGAATGCAACAATTCCAATGGGTTGGATAAAGCTGAAAAAAACGAGCTTGATAGCATTTTTAGCAAGCTGCCGGAAACCCTTGGCATAGTAAGCGACTATGAGCGGGTACTTAGTGCCGAGGAAAAAATAGAACTTGAGCGCCATGTTCAAAAAATAAATGCAGAAACCCCATACGAAGTGGTGCTGGTAACCATTGATTCCATTGCCCCGTTTAGTGATATTATTACCTATGCCACGGCTTTGGGTAATAAGTGGAATGTGGGAGATGCAGAAGACAATAATGGGCTGGTTGTACTGGTAAGCTCTACACTTGGGCAGGCGGCCATTGCTCCCGGTAACGGTATTGAGGCTGTTTTTACCGATAATGTTACCAAGAGAATTATTGAAGAAGATATGATTCCACACTTCATAAAAAGCGATTTTGCAGCCGGCTTTGAGCATGCCCTGCGCGAAGTGGATAGAATAGCTCAGGGAAAAGATACTGTTCAGTAATCCTGTTCTTTTGGCATTACAGTTGCTTCGCTCCGGTATGAAAAATTTTGGACTTTTTGTTTTCCTCCCTATTGCTTTCCTTTTAATTTCCTGTGAGCGCAATCAGCCTTCGGTAATTGAGGATAATTATGTGTATCGAAAAGATATGCGGAATCTTGTGGTGAATATCGCCCAAAAGGCCCGTGCCACGGATGGTAACTTTATCATCATTCCTCAAAACGGACAGAATGTAGCGCTGAGAAGCTTTTGCCAGGATTGTTCCACTTCCATTGATCAAAATTACATGGGGAGTATTGATGCCATTGGCAGGGAGGATTTGAACTATGGATACAATGATGATGATTTGCCCAACAGCACGGCAGGCAGGAGGGAGGTGAGCTCCTTTTTGAATTTATACAAAGAAGCTCAGAAACCTATTTTAGTTACCGACTATTGCTCCACACCAACTTTTGTGGATGATTCCTATTCCATAAACAAAAGTGAGGGTTATGTGGGCTTTGCTGCCCCAAGCCGAGAGTTGGATAAAATCCCTTCCTATCCAGTACAGCCTAATGATATTCACTCCTCCAGTGTGAGAAGTATGGCCGCGGTAAAGAACTTTCTCTACCTGATAAACCCTTCTGGCTTTAGCTCTAGGCAGAGTTATTTACAGGATTTGGCCAGTACAGATTATGACCTGTTGATAATTGATGCTTTTTACAACAACACCTTATTGACTAAGGCTGAAGTAAACTCCTTAAAAACCAAAGTGAGTGGAGGAAGCAGATTGGTAGTTGCTTATATGAGTATTGGTGAAGCCGAGAACTACCGCTATTATTGGGACGGCAGTTGGGAAAGTGGCTCACCTGAATGGATAAAAACTGAAAACCCCGATTGGGCCGGAAACTATAAAATTGAATATTGGAATAGCGAGTGGCACAACCTCATTTACGTGAATAGCGATTCTTATCTCAATAAGCTGTTAGCCTCTGGTTTTGATGGTGCCTACCTCGATTTGATTGATGCCTTTGAATATTTTGAGGATTAATAACAACTAAGCCCTGCCGCACTGGGGAGAGCTAGTTGTTATTTAAAAATCATCAGTTTAGTGAATTAGCCAGTGGTAGCAATCGTAACCGTTAGATTGAGGCTTTGTTTTGTTGAAACTTACCTCCTGGAAAAGATCTGTGCCACAGTAAATGGCGAACGTGTAGGTAGTATTTAGTTTTAGATTGGTTGCGGTAAGTGTATTGGGACTAAAGCAATCCATAGGCCTGCTGGTACTTCCCTGCCCTGTGTAGGTAGCCCCAGAAAGATCAATTGTTTGATTAGGAGCAAAAACAATTTTGTTGGTTGATTTTTCACGGATTTCTAACCTCAATCCCTGCGGACAGTTTGCAGGGCTAAAGTCATTTGGAACAATTCCAACGCGTTCACAGCAGGTTCCAAAAACGTAGCTAAAAGTATTGGAGTTTCCTCCACCTCCACCAGAACCACCGCTGTTTACAGTTACATCCTTTTCATTCATTTGCCAATAAATGTGATCACCATCAGCAAAGCTAAGGCTATTAAGTAGGTTCCCTGAGGTATAGTCGCAGCCCGTATAGTCAGATGTAAAGGTGGTAACCACCCTGTCAGACTTTGTGGCAACCATAGATTTTGTGAATGTTACTGATTCGTTAGGAGCTAAAGTGTAGTCACCATTTCTTACAAGAATGTCAATAATACTAGACTGATCTGCCTCATGTGCCAAAATGCCGAACGTGTTGTTTTTGGTACAAGTGTTTGATTTGTTGGTGACAGTAAATGTAAGGTTCACCATATGCGATTCGTCTTCATCCTTGTCAGATCGTATGCATCCAAAAGTAGTTAATCCCAGTAATAAGAGAGTAGTTAGTTTTTTCATGATATTAAATTAAGTAGAGTTAAATCGAAAAAACCTAAACCCTTTTAAGAGGTCAGGTTTTTCAATGCAATTAATTTGAGCTTAAGGTTTGACTAATTGGTTTCATGACCTTGCAATAATATCATGGTTTGCTAATTGGAGAAATACTCAATTTGAGTATATTTTAGAAAAGTTGTTGTGTTTTCATGTAGGCTATCAATTCTCCTGTAGACTTCAGTTCTAGTTTTTGGAGAATCTTTCTCCGATGAGTATCTACAGTATGAGGGCTTATGGATAGCCGTTTACCGATTTCCTTGCTTGTAAGATCCAGAGCCAATAATCGGATTATATCGTTTTCGCGATTGGTTAAATGGCAGGTAAGCAATTTTTGAGTGTGGTTTTGAAACCATAAAGTTTCATATTCATTTTGGTCATTAAGTATTTTTACAGAGCTTTTCATTGGAAGCGGTTCATTCTCTCCAATTACTGTATGGTGACTAAGGCCTATTATAGGTTTGCCCTGTTCATCTAATATTATGGGTACCTGATGAACAAAAAGGTTGAGATAGTGGCCAGATGCATTTTTAACTCGGTTATTCCAGGTGTATGAAACCTTCTTTCGGTCATGTACAGGTACTTCTTCCATAGTAAAGTTCATTAGTTCCCTTAGAATTTGTATCCAAATAGAAAGTTCTTCAGGATGAAAATGACTTAGCCAATAAGGCACTCCAATTGAAGTCATTTTTTCAATATCAAGGCCAAGGTTGTGATGAAAGTTTTTGCTTACAAATGGAAAGTTGTTTAATGTGGTATTGGTTAGTATAAGGAAAGAATTGCTGGGGGGTAGCAAACGGTCCATCTCTTTCATTTTCTTGATATGGCACTCCAGTTCTGTGGTGAATAGATTCTTGTTGCTTTTAAATACCTCGTTATAGAGGTCCATTGTCTCTTTTTCTATCACTTCGCGTTAGTTTAGCTAAGTGCAAAATAGAAAAAGTGCGCTATAAATGCGTATAAGAATTATGCACAAATTGAGCTTCAACTGTACCAAAGCTGCAACTGATACTTGAGAGATTTTGAGGAATTATAGTTTTAGATAAAGCTCAATGGAACTTTTTAAAGCCACATCGTCCGTTGTGCGGCCATTGAGTGTGAAAGTGTAATTGCCATTTTCAAACTGGGCATTCTGAAAGAAAGCTTCAGTAAAATCAATGAAGACACTTGTACCGGGATTCAAATTTTGATTTATATGCTCAAGGAGCAAAATATTCTCTCCGGCATCAACGGTGTCACCCTCAAATAGGAAGGACTTATTAAGGACTAATTCAAAACTGTTTTCCGCAAGGCTATTGAGAAATGTTTCTTTACAGGAAGTAGCATAGGCAGAATTGCCAAGCCCACGCGTTAGAATACTGGCCGTGGTCATTTCAATGTTAAAATTACCGTTTAGGTAAAAAGCGCCCGTAACAGTATCTACTCGAACTCCCAGGCTATCCTCAGCAAGTAGGCCATCCATAGCCGTAATTCTATAGTCTTCTTCGCAACAACTTTGCACAAGGCCCATAGCCATTATAAATGCGTACAATCCAAGCAGGGCTTTTAGTTTGGGTGATTTCATCCGGGTTTTACTTTTAGTTATAAATGGTTGACGAAAAATCTATAACTGAGGTTGGGTGGCTTTAGCAAATTGATTTATCCAACTCTTTCTCAAGCCAGGTCATTGCATTTGCTTCCTCCAAAAAAAGCTTCATAGGTCTGCCCGGTCTCATCATTTTGAGCATGAAATTGCCCATCATTGTTTTAAACACAGAGTTACCAACCAAAGCTATGGGCACATCTGGGGCTTTTTGTTTATAGTAATTGGTAGCGGCAGTATTAACATAATGGCGAGGCAAATAGGCTAGTATGGCTCTTAAATCATCTTCGCTATTTTCATCACGCGATTTGATATTTTCAATGGCATGTTCCAAAGTTTCCGGTCCTGTAAAATCATTAGTAGGGTTGATTGTCAAGATGCCATTATCCTGAAGCTCAAATAGCATTGTTGTAGTGCGCCACTTCATATTTTACCTGTTCAGCATTTTTACGAGTTTCTTATTTCTGTCAAAGCCAAACAAGGCTTCATCATTCATAATGGTAGCCTCCAAGGGTAAATTTCCATTTAACTGAGGTTCAAATACCTGAATGTCGGTGGTTGGATAAAGCGTTATAATTTCATTTACACCGGGGAAGTTAACCTTTACAGGAAGTTTATTGAACTCAGGGTCCACTTCCGTCCATCGGTAATAAAACTTGCCCTCATCAGTGTATTCATATTCTAAAAAGGGCGCCTTGTGTTTATAAAGGTACTGATCAAAAAACCAATTGTAATCTTCTCCCGTAAGGCGGTTTACCACTTCAATAAACTCGGCTGAGTTGGTAACCTTTAATTTGTACTCATTGTAAAAGGTATTGAGGATGGAGAAGAAAAGTTCATCATCGTTAATGGTGTTTCTAAGCGAATGAAGTGTCCACGCGCCTTTTACATACACATCGCCATCGTGGTAATCAAAATACCTTCTGCCTCGTGGGCCAACCATTGGTCGTTTATTGGCAATCATCCAGCGGTAAAAAAGCAGGTGTGCGGCTGCGGCAGTCTCTCCATATTGCCTTTCCAGGTAAATGGCCTCCCCGTAAGTGGTAAAGCCTTCCTGTAACCACACATCACACAGGTCAGAAGCTGTAATAGCGTTACCAAACCACTCGTGGCCGGCCTCATGTACTATAATGTAATCATCGGTTTGATTGAGGTCATTTTTATAGCCATTTCCATAGGCTATAGCCGATTGGTGCTCCATTCCCGCAAAGGGAGACTCTACCAGCCTAAAGCCATCGCGATACCATGAATATTCGCCAAAGGCCTCTTCATAAACCCTAATATGTCGTTTTACCTGCTTAAAGTGTTCCCTGGCTTTTTCGGCATTTGGCTTTAGCACATAATGGCTAATGGCCAATTCCTGTCCATTTATTCCGGTGTAGCTATCATCAATTTTTACAAAATCGCCAATGTAAAAGGTTACATTATAGAGGTTGATAGGGTAGGTTACCTTCCATTGATAGGTTCTTTTTTCACCATCAATCTTTTGCCCCACATACTGTCCGTTTCCCACTATCATAACATTGGGATTTTGGATGCTGTAGTTTAAATGCACACTGTCAGGTTCGTCAGCGGTATGGTCTTTACATGGAAACCAAATGCTGGCGCCTTCTGATTCGCAGGCCACACCGGCATGGGGGTTTTTATTGTCATCTTTTTTCCACACCACGCCACCATTCCATGGTGGTTTTTTGGCAATTATCGGTTTTCCAAAATACTTTACATGAATAGTAAAAGCTTCTCCGGCCTTTAGCTTTTTAGGTAGCTTTATAAAAATAGCACGTTCCTCTCTTTTATAGGTAAGATCCTGTCCGCTGCGGTTGGCCCACTTCAGCTGCTGTAGCTCCAAAGGCTGATCAAGGTCTAATTGTATAGAGTCTATTTCGGTTTCGGCTTTCGCCTGAATTTCAACCCAGCCACCAAGTTTTTTTTCTTCCGGAAAAAATTCGATATCCAGATCGTAAAACGTAACATCAAAATTGGAACGGATGGACGTGTACTCTCCCAACAAAATGGTTTCCCTGTCAAACTTTGGATACTTTCCCTGCTTTTTGGGGTTATGCACTTTGAAGTGAATACCGGCCAAACCGCAGGAGCTAATGATAATAGGAATGATGAGAAATGAAAACAATCGTTTCATAAACTTAATTTGACTGTGATTAGCAAAATGTTGGTGCAACCATGTTATTAGAGGTATCAATAGTAAAACATTTTTGAAGAAACGCTCCTACAAACTAAGTTAAAGGATTTGGTTTAGGAGAAGGAGGAAGTTACAGCAAACACTTACTTCGATTTGCCAGGTCTGGCAGGCTCTCCATTAAGGTTTATAGTAGCCCCAAAAACTATATTCAACTGGCCAAACCAAAAGCTCTGGCTGGCTTTGTCGCTTGTAGAAGAGGTAGTGCGGATATCAGGCATGTTAATGTAACCGCCCTTAAGTTCAGATTGAACGTAGAAGTTTCTAAATACGGTGAGGTTTACACCCACCAATCCATTAAAGCCATATCCCGCAAGGTGAAACTCATCATATCGCTCATTTTCCATGAGCTTGGCGTTGGTTTTGGGTAGCAATGCTCCGGCACCCAGGCCCGTCATTAAGTTTACTGTAAACATTTTCCAGCTAATCAACTCCTCATGTCTGCGCACATCAGCGTTTATGTAGTTCAGGCCATCGGTGTGTTCAAACATCAGGAAGTTGTTGCTCAGAAGTATTTCATTACTATTATAACCTCCAAACATGGCCGAAGCGGAACTATCTATATGTCCTGAAAATTTCACAATCTGATTCTGATCCATCACATATTTCATGTGATCCACACCAAGGGAAACGCTGTAATTTTCCTTAAAGAAATACCCGATACGTGCATTGTATTGGGGGATGGTCATGGAGCCGGGGTTTAAGTATAAGTCCGTCTCGTATTTGCTTTGGCGGTCATTTGATTCTACATCTGATAGCGTAAAATCATAACCCTTCCCACTAAAGTGAATATCAGATTTACTAAAGCCACCAAGGTTCCAGCCCCAGTAAATATATAACCGGCCTTTGTTGGTGTTTTGAGATGCAGGCCCCAGTAATTGTGCAGAAGCTATGCTTGTGGTAATCATGCTAAACATGATAAAAGCAAGAAGTCTCATTAAAAACAGCTGTTTATTTGTATAAAAAAAAGGTGGTAAGGTTATGCTGCAAAAGTAGCCATCTCGCTTGGTAAAACCACTTCACTTTTTATGTCAAAATATTACCATGCCTGTTTTAGTGGTAAGTAGTTCCAGTGTTTTCATACCCATTACCGAATTTCCGCGTTTATTGAGGCGTGGGCTCCAAACGGCCACACTGTATTCTCCGGGATATACAGCTACAATGCCTCCGCCAACGCCACTTTTACCGGGAAGCCCCACGCGGAAGGCAAATTCGCCAGCCTCATCATAAAAACCGCAGGTAAGCATAAGGGCATTTATACGCTGACTCTGCTGCTTGGTTACCATTTTTTCCTTGTGGCCGGGTATACTGCCACGGTTGGTAAAAACCAAAAAAGCCTCGGCCAACTGTTCGCAGCTCATCTCTATACTGCATTGGTGAAAGTAGAAGTCCAGTACTTCCTCTACATCACCTTTAATATTGCCATAGGATTTAAGCATATTGGCCAGCGCACGATTTCGGAAGCCATGATCCTTTTCGGAATTGGCTACAGCGTAGTTGTAGTCAATATCAGTGCTACCCGCCAGTTGGCGTACAAAATCCATAAACTCACCTTTTGGGTTGTTTAGTTTTTCCACCAGCATATCGGCTATAACTAAAGCCCCGCTGTTTATAAATGGGTTACGCGGAATGCCTTGTTCATACTCCAGCAGCACCAGTGAGTTAAAAGAAGTACCTGATGGCTCTACATCAATTCGATCCCAAATTTTACGGCCAAAGTGTTTCATGGCTAAAGCCAAAGAAAACACCTTGGTAATACTTTGTACGGAGAATTTTTCAGTAGAATCGCCCAGTGCAAAATTCTCACCATTCATACATTTTAATGAAATTCCAAACTTGTCCGGATCTACATGGGTCAACTCAGGTATGTAGTCGGCCACCTTCCCTGATTTGGTATCCAGATTTAGTTCCTCCTTTATTTCCTTAAATATTGTGTTGTAATCCATAGTTAAATGTGTGGTATAGTTACACGCCAGAAGCTTGTAATGTTTGTGGCCATTCCAATTGTTAAACTTATGATAAATGTGATGGTATGGAGTAATGGCTCAGAAATTAGATACGGAATTGGCCGTTGAGTTTGGCAAACAACCATTATGAAATCGATTACTTTATTAGCAAAGCGGGTTTTGGTCCACCGCTATCTGGCCATATCTATTTTATTCAGCCTGGCCATAATCAGCTGGCGCGTAATTTACACCGGGCAGCCCACCTATATCTTTTTGGTGTGGAATCTCATGCTGGCCTTTATTCCATTCGCGATAAGCGAGCTTGGGTTTAACCCAAACAAAAAGGTAAGTGCCTTTAGCAATGTTTTGGCCCTGCTCGGTTGCGTGGCTTTTCTTCCAAACTCACCTTACATCATTACCGATCTGTTTCATTTGCGCTGGCATACTGCGCCTTCTATCTGGTATGATACAGTTTTGATTGTTTCCTTCGCCTGGAATGGTATGCTGCTGTTTTTCCATACCCTTATTAATCTGGATGAAAAATTGTTGAGTCGATTTGGTAAAGTTTCGGCCTGGACGATAAAGCTTATCATTATAGGGTTGTGTGCTTTTGGCATTTACCTAGGGCGCTATCTCCGTTTCAACAGTTGGGATGTAATTAGCGATCCCTATGCACTTATCTATGAAATCGGACATAGAGTTCTATATCCATTTCAGCATCCGCTTACATGGTCTATGACGGTACTTTACACCCTTTTTCTTGTATTTACCTATCTCAATTTTGTGGGTTTCAGACGTGCGGATTCGGCACAACAGAGATCATGAGAAAGGGCTGGGGTGTAAGAATAACATTCTCAGAAGGTGGTTTGTCTGAGATTTTTTTGGCAAGGAAAAAGATGAAGGAAAAATGGTATTGATAAGCCCTTGCCGGAAATGAAAAAGCCCTTTAACGCAGCAAACAGCATTAAAGGGCTTTTATTAATATTTTAAAAAATTAATCCTTGTAGGTGGTGTTGCTGGAGTAGCTGTTTACGTAATCATAAACGTTAGTCATTGGGTTAAGTGCCCAAACTACAGTAACAAACCGCACTTTGCGATCATAGTTAAACTCATCCTTTTCAAGTTTAGTAAAGTGGTGGTGAATTTTAGTGTCATCGGTTCCTATAATATCGCCTTCATGGAAATCTCCTGAAAAAGGCCAGTAAGAACTAACGGGAGTACCGTAAGCATTTTTAGGATTGCTGTTAGCTACAAAAATGTACTTATGATCAATCGGATTACCTTTCTTAATGTATAATCTGGTAGTATCAATGTTTGGTACATCAAGATCCCAAAAGCTTGCAGAGTCTGTAGTATTAATTAAATCCTTCATTGGCGGAAATCGAAGATCCAGATTTTGTGCGCCAAATGTTCTGGCTTTAACATCTGCCAGCATATAGGTTTCTATAAGGATGGCATTAGGTTGTACCAGGGTATCTTCAAAAAACTTCACCTTACAGCTTACCACCCATGAGGAATCATCTCTGGATACCACATGACCAACAGAAGCCAAAGGCTTTTTGGCAATGGCAAGCTCAATGTCAGAGGCGATAGTGGGCATAGGCGGAGAATATACAACAGACGGATCTATGGCCATGTAAGGAAAAGAATGAGGACTAGCAAAAAAAGCCAAAATGGAGTCACTCATGGAGTTGTAGAGCAATGAGCTATTGTCAGTAAATGAAATGTGATTAAGCCTATCCTGATACTCACCTTCCAATACATCCCTGATCAGAGCCGAGTTTACCGCAACCTGCGTATTGCCATTCATAGTGGGCTTTAACTGATAACCTGTAAAAAGCAATGCATTTTGCTTGGGCAATAAGTTAATGCTTGCTGTAGAAAGTGGATCAGTAGTCACTTTTGGGTCGTCCTTACAAGAACTTACAAAGGCTAGAAAAAGGGATGCTATTAATAGCTTCTTCATTATATATTTTTTTGATAGTGGCAAAAATACTTAAAAATCAACGTGAGCAAAGGGGGATGTATTATCCGAATGTGCCCGTTCGCAATGGGTTGTTGTAAATTAACCTCTACAGAACCATGTGAATAGTCGATTTTTTTTGAGGAATGGTTGGGTGAGTGGCCAATAATATTTTTCAGTCATAGCTGATTAAATCAATATATACAGGTAAATGATCGCTAAAGCCGCCATGATATGTCATACCTATAAATGATCTGAATGGTTTTTGTCCGGGATATTTCTCATCCTTCTCCAGCAGAAATTCATGATTGCTTATTTCAGCCTTTAAATTGTACACATCAAGATTTTGGTTATCAAGCAGGCTGTTACTTACTATTATTTGATCGAGGTAACTCCAGGCGCCACGGTATCTGTGGCTACCGTAATTTTCGGGAAGTGCTGCCATTAAATTGATCAAGTTGGGGGAGGTGTCCTTGGTTTTAACCAGGTAATCCTTTAAACTGATGTTGTTCCATTCATCATTAAAGTCACCGGCAATAATAATATTGGCATCATGGTTTAGCTGAAAAATGGAGTCTACTGTTGCCCTGACGGTTTGTGCCGCCAAAATGCGTTTGGGCTCCGATTGAGCCTGCCCGCCATAGCGGCTGGGCCAATGGCAGTACATTATGTGAATAGTGTCATTTTGCTTTGTTCTCAGTTTGGAATACAGAATGTCTCGTGTGGCAAATCCTGGATCTTCAGGCATTAGCAAGGGGATTGGCCTGGAGTAAATCAATTCTAACTTGTCCTTGCGATAAATCATGGCTACATCAATTCCTCTTCGATCCGGAGATTCGAAGTGGACAAGCCCATAGTTGAATTTTCGTAAAATCTCTGTTTGGATTAAATCCTCCACCACTTTTCTGTTTTCTACTTCTGCCAGTCCTACCACTTCCGGAGCCTCCCATTCACCAATACTCAAAATGGCCTTGGCCATTCTATGGGATTTTTCCCTATACCGATATTCGTTCCAGTTTCGCATGCCTTCTGGTGTAAATTCATCGTCATTTTTGGTGGAGTCGTTGGCAGGGTCAAAAAGGTTTTCCACATTGTAGAAAGCCACGCGAATAGAGTGGTTGGAAACACTTTGCGAGAGTATAGGGCAGGCGTAAATAAAAAGGAGAAAACCAAGACCTGCTTTAAAGAGGAAACATCTTATTGATATATTTTCCAATTTCATGAAGTTTTAATTGTCTTGAATCAGGTGTTAATAGTAATGCGCTATGAGGCATTACGTTTACATGTGCCTCATTTATATCCTGTACAATTGTTTCGCCACCGTTTTTGTAAATAAAATTGAGGCCATTGGTGCCATCGCGGTTGGCTCCCGTCAGCACAATGCCCATGGCCTTGTCTTTATACACTTCGCCTATGCTAAAAAAGGTAACGTCAAGTGAAGGACGGCTAAAGTTTACCGGCTCGCTAACACTTAGCGAAATAGAATGATCTCTTTCTACCAGGAGGTGATAGTTGCTGGGGGTGAGATAAATGGTGTTGGAAAGAATGGGCTCCTTATCCTCGGCTTCCTTTATCTTTATTTTTGTGGAGTATTGCAAAACCTCGTCAAGCCTGCTTTCCACATTTTTTAGGCGGTGAATAACCACAATAATGGCTACGTCTAGTGGTGGAGTAAGCATCTTAAAGATTTCCTTTAGTGCCAGTATTCCGCCAGCGCTACAACCTATAACTACTATGTTGTCAGACTTTTTGATAAATCTTTGATTCTGGAATTAATTCTTTAAACTGTAATCGGTCATTATAAAAAATCACGGATTCCTTGGAGCCGAGAGCTAAAAAGCTTCGTGGATTCAAAGATCTGTTGAAGGTAGAAATAACCTTGTGCTGTAAATTGGCATTGAAGTAAATCAATACATTTCGGCAAATTATCAAATCAAATCCCGAATAGCCTTCTCCATTAACAAGATTGTGTTTTTCAAATTTTATGTTTTTGTATAAATCATCCGAAAATGTTCCATACTCACCATTCCTAGAATAGTATTCTGCCAGGGTCGAATTTCCGCCAGAGTCTTTATATGCTTTTGAAAATCCCTCCAAATGCCTCAGTTTATATGTTTTCTTTGCAGCAACGTCTAAAACCGAATTGGAAAGATCTGTACCCAAAATTTGAGTTTTGTTTAGCAACCCATTTTCGTGCAGTATAATGGCAATGGATAAAACTTCTTCACCTGTACTGCATCCTGCAGACCAGATTTTTACCTTTTCCTTTTGCTTCAATACCGGAAAAACGCTTTTTACCAAAGTGTTATAAAAGAAAGGATCCCTGAACATTTCGGTTACGTTTACCGTAAACTTTTCGATAAACTGAGCCAAGGCTTTTTCTTCTTCGCGCAGATACTCTATATAGGCCGTAACACTATTAATGTGTAGTTCCGAAAGAATCTTTGCAATTCTTCGCCTTACTGAAGCCTCAGAATAGTCTCTAAAGTCTAGTCCCTTTTCCTTCAGTAAAAAATTTAATAATAGATCTTTATCCTCCAGGCTGATATAATTTTTTTCAACGTTATAGAAATGATTTTCAATCATACTTTTGAAACTTGCTCAAGTTACTTAGAATTAGGGATTAAGATTAAAGTTATGGTAAATGAAGGTTAAGATATTGATCCTGATGTTTTTAGGTTTGTTTTCTGGCGCTTACGCGCAAAGTCCGGTAGATTCAGGAAGGGTGCAAATATCACGTGAAATCGGTTATGATCTTATAAAAAGCAGCCTAAAAATTTCAGGTAGGGTGGTGGCCAGCCCTCTGAAGTTTAAATTGGAGGATTGGGCTTATGCCGGTGCCGCAGTGGGGGTAATTGCTCTTTCATTCACTCAGGATGATTTTTTCCAAAATAAAGTGAGAGGCAGGCAGGGCAGTAGCTTAAGCGGATTGGCCACTTATGTTGGAGAACCATTTGGTAATCCGATCTGGACGGCCAGTAGTTCACTGGGCTTATATCTCTTGGGAAAGGGATTTGAAAAAGAAAGGCTCGCTGAGCCGGCTCTGCTTGCGTTTCAGTCTGTTGCCATTTCCGGAGCTTCAGCGATGTTTTTCAAATTGCTTTTGCATCGTCAACGTCCTCGTGAGGGAAACTCCACCGACCCCGGGGTTTGGTTAGGGCCCTCGTTCAGCTTGGATAATCTATCGTTTCCTTCCGGGCACACGGCCACAGCCTTTGCTCTTGCCAGTTCGCTATCTACTTATTACAAGGATAGGAGAGAAGTTGGGATTATTCTGTATTCTCTGGCTGGTATTACTGCCTGGTCCCGAATCCATGATAATGAGCATTGGTTTTCTGATGTTGTTGCCGGAGCATTACTCGGCTACTTTGTAGGACATACCATTGCAAGCCCCGACTTATATAGTTGGAGTGTTGCTCCAAATGCCGCGGGTGGAATGAGCCTGGGCTTCAGCTACTCATTTTGAAGGGGATACAGCTTCTTTAGTTTGAAGGCATGTGGTGTGTTGCCGAGGATTACATTCAGCACATATCCACCGGCTTTGAGATTGCTGCCGTCAATAATGAATTCGGTTTTGTGGCCTTCCATAATTTGGTTTCCCGCTGTAACCCGACTTCCATTTGTGGCAAATAACTCCCACAACACTTTACCTTCATAGGGCTCAGAAAAGTGTATCACTATACTATCTGTAAATTCTTCTTCGGAAACAGATAGTTTGGGAAATTCTGTTGTATCGGTATTGGCTGCTTCTGCCTTTCTCGCTTTTCCGGGTAGTTTGCCTATAAATACATCTCCACCGCCATGGCGATTGCGCTCATCGGTAATCATGAATTTCTGATTGTCCAAAAATGTAATTCCTTCCTTTTGAGTTAGGTCTTTAAATTGGTAGACAGTTCTCTCACCCTGAAAAAACCTTGAGCCCTCAAAGTTTTGAAAGGTCCACATTTTGTCATATCCCAACAGGGTAAGCGTACTTTTATCAGGACTCAAAGCGGCAGCACTTATCCACCAATAGTCTTTCTTCCCCTTCGTTCCTGTTTTAAAGCTGTCTTGTTTGGTTAGGTTGTAGCGGCCAGCCTTTGCCGGCATCCCATATTGGTAGGTATAACCTGTAAAAGGCTTTGTTCTGTTTTTGGTAAAGATGAAAATGGAGTCATTAAAAACAACCAGAGCCTCGAGGTCATAAATCTTCTTTTCATCGCCTGGTCCAAAATCACGCTGATCTGCATAGCGAAAGTGAATTTCACTGTGATAAGTTACTGAGTCTGTTGCGGTGATGCTGTATTTATAAATGACTAGATCCTTGCGCTTGTTTTTGTTATTTCCAAAATCACCGATGTATAAATAGCCATCTGCATAGCTAATGTCTTCCCAATCAACATTTGATATTTCTGCCAGGCACACATTTTTTGTGATGTTGCCCTGCTCATCTGTAAAGAAAAGCGCGGGCCGGTTTCCGCTATCATTAATCATGGCTATATGCCCACTTGGCACCACTGTTATTCCACTGCATTCCTCAAGATCATCAATCATGCTACCCACTTTTTGGAGGGGCATTTTTTGGGCAGTTGCCATTTGAAATAAAGTGAGGAAGGCCACTGTGGAAATAAAATTGATATTCATATGTTATTTATTGAAGGAGTCATTTTCATCGTGTAAAATAAGGCAACCATCACCGTAGCTTAAAAAGCGGTAATTATTTTCAAGAGCATGCTGGTATATCGTTTTCCATTCTTTATCAATAAAGGATGCCACCAATAATAAAAGAGTGCTTTTGGGTTGATGAAAGTTGGTGAGTATGCCCTTGCAAATGCGGTGCTTATAGCCAGGAGCAATAATCAGTTGAGTTTTGGCCGTTAAAATTTCCACGCCTTTGTTAGACATTTCTATGGCAATAGCCTGCAGAGCATCCTTTACATCGGGCAGGTGCCCATCCTGATATGGCTCCCACTGAGTAACATGATAGGATTCGAGAGGCGTATCTTGCTTTAAAAGCTTTGTTCCCAGCCAATACAGGCTTTCTAAAGCTCTTAAGGATGTTGTGCCAACCGGAATAAAGGGTTTCCCCAGATTGTCTAAAAGAGCGTCCAATAGAGTTCTTTCAATAAAAAACTCCTCAGCATGCATTTCGTGGTCAGACATGGTTTCTGAGCTCACGGGCTTAAAAGTTCCGGCACCCACATGCAGTGTTATAAACTCTTCCTGTATTCCTTTTTCAGCAAGCCTTTGCAATAAATCCTCTGTAAAATGAAGGCCAGCGGTAGGTGCTGCAACAGAGCCATCTGTTTTGGCAAACAAGGTTTGGTAGGTGGCTTTGTCGCCCTCTTCGGCCTTGCGATTAAGATAGGGAGGGAGAGGCGTTTTGCCGGCTTCTTCGAGTATATCTGCAAAATGTTGTTTGCCTGTCCAGCTAAATTGAATGATAAAGGAATCATTTTCCCTGCTGATTTTTTCGGCAGATATGATCTCTCCCCCCGAGGTTTTTAAATGTAAGGGGCCACTTTTCCATTTTCTGGCACCTCCTACCAGGCACTTGTATTCTATGGGCGATGAACTTTGCATGGCCTGCTGAATATCCCGTTTATTATGAGGCTCCAGACAAAATATCTCAATTGTGGTGAGCTCGTTTTTGGGAAACTTAAGCCGTGCCTGCACGACTTTCGTTTGATTAAACAAAAGCAAGGCATCCTTTGGAAGGAATCTATCAAGCTTATTGTACTCGCTATCGATAATTTTCCCACTCTGGTAAATTAATAATTTTGAGGAATCCCGCGGAGAGACGGGGTACCTGGCTATTTTTTCATCAGGTAAATCATAGGAATAATCCTCAATCCTGATATTTTTTACGTCTTGTTCCAAAAAGGCATTTACTTTGAGCCCGCAAAAGTATGAAGAAGGCCGTAGTAACTGTAACGAATGACTTAGTAACTGACCAAAGGGTAATGCGCACCATTGGTGTGTTGCGCGATCTGGGTTTTGAACCCACTTTTGTGGGAAGACAGTTGCCACAAAGCTTGCCTTTTGAAAAGCCGTATCCCAGCCATAGGTTTAGGCTGTGGTTCAACAAGGGCTTTTTGTTTTACGCCAATTATAACCTTCGCCTTTTCTTTTTTCTCCTTTTCAGGAGATATGATCTTTACCTTAGTAATGATCTCGATTCCCTTTTACCAAACTTTTTGATTTCCAAACTTAAGCGAAAACCTCTGGTGTATGACTCCCATGAGTATTTTACCGGTGTTCCGGAAATTCAGCACAGGCCTGTGGTAAAAGCTGTTTGGACAAGACTGGAGAAATGGATTTTTCCAAAATTGAAGGATGTAATTACGGTAAACGATAGCATCGCGGAGCTCTATAGGCAGGAGTATGGCAAGGATGTAAAAGTGGTGCGAAATATCTCAGATTCCAGCCTTCCCGAAAAGGTAAAGACCAGAGAGGATCTGGGATTGCCAAAGGATGCCTTTATCCTTATAAACCAGGGAGCAGGTATAAATGTAGACAGGGGAATGGAAGAGGCTTTGGAAACCTTAAAGTTATTGCCTCCCAGAGTGGTGCTGCTTATTGTTGGAAACGGAGATGCTTTACCCGGGCTCAAAAAAATGGCAGAGGAGCTCATGCTTTCCGGCAGGGTGATTTTTAAGCCAAAACAACCTTACCTGGAAATGTTGCAGTACACATTAAATTCGGATTGCGGACTTTCACTGGATAAACCACTAAGTCCCAACTACAGGTTTAGCTTACCCAACAAAGTGTTCGATTACATAAAGTGTGGATTACCCCTGGTGGTATCGGATGTGGTGGAAGTGCAAAAGGTGGTGCGTAAATATCAGTTGGGAGAAGTGATCAGTGATCATCAGCCGCAAAATATTGCAAGCGCCATAAGGGTGGTTATGGAGAAGGGCAAAACTTTTTATAGTACCAACCTTCTGAAGGCCGCTGCCGAAAATAACTGGGAGAGGGAGCAGGAGGTATGGAAACAGGTTTTCTCAAAATATCTGTAAGCTTACAAGTGAGGAACTTCCTTAAAGTTTTTTTGGAGGCTGTAGTTTATCAAATACCCTAGCTTATAAAAGTTGAAAATCACTAGTGAGGGATTGTTTGCATATAGCAGCGATTGCTCAAGAGGGGTGCAGGTAATTCTATATATGGCGGCCACCAATGGAGTTAATCTCAATTTCTTAAGCTTCTCAAAAACACGTAATATTTTTACTGACTTAATGAAGTCTTTATCCTTTCGGAGATATAGGGAGTAAAGGTTTTTAAGCGCCAGTTGACTTTTTTCCAAAAACTCCTGATTGTTTTCGAGTTTGGAGTGTATCACCGGGTTATCAATGTGCTTAACAGGTACATTGTGTTTTCGGAGGGTGTAGCCAAACATTGTATCCTCGTGCCCATATTCCCTTAGTTGTTCATCAAAGGGCCTTCTCATAAAGATAGACCTGGGAACTATGAAATTATTGCTGTGAAAGGCATCATGGGGGGCCAGTGTGCGTTGTTCTGCATTTTTGCTTTCAGCCTCGCGGCCATAAGTCCAGTGTAATGAGTAATCTTCCGCTGGCACCGTTTTAGGATAAATACGACCTCCACATAAAACTTCAGTGGGATTTAGATTTTGAAGATAAGTTTTGAGGAAATTGGCATTTTCAATCAAGCTGTCATCATCCAAAAACAGCAAAAACTCTCCGGAAGCGGCTTGTCCAAGTTTGTTTCTAATGGCTGAACGCCCTACATTGTCGTTGAAATCAACGTAAATAAGGTTCTTGACTTTTCTTAGCCAGAAGTTGTGCTTTTTTACCCGTTCTACCGAGCCGTCTTCAAATACAAGTATTTCCACCTTCTCATTCAGATTATCGCGTTGAGCAATTAAATCCGTGAGTAAAGTGGTAACATTTTGATTAAATACAGGTATGCAGATACTGAGTTTCGGCAATCTGAAAATCTTTAGGTGTTGAGTAATTTTGGGGCTAGAGCTGATTGAAAGTTAACACTTATCCAGCGAAAGAGTTTCTTAAAAACAGATTTAATGATAAAAATGTGTAAGGTCACCCTCTCAAAGGCTTTTTTGAACAGCCATGAAAACCTTGCCATCTTCGCACTTGAGGGTTTTGTTTGGGAATTTCAGAATCAGGGAATAGTCATGTGTAGCCATTAGTATGGATCTACCGTTATCACTGATTTGGTTTAATAGAATCATTATTTCTTCAGAAGTACCGGGATCAAGATTTCCGGTAGGCTCATCAGCCAGAATTAATTCAGGATCATTGAGTAGGGCTCGGGCAATAGCAACACGCTGCTGCTCTCCTCCAGAAAGTTGATAGGGCATTTTAAAACCCTTGGTGGCCATGCCTACCTTTTCCAGCACCTCGTTAATTTTACTGGCCATCTCCGTTTTGTTTTTCCAGCCGGTGGCCTTGAGCACAAACAGAAGATTGTCACTTACACTGCGATCTGTAAGGAGTTGGAAATCCTGAAATACAATACCCATTTTTCTGCGCAGATAGGGAATGTCCTTATCCTTTAGTTTGGTAAGGTCATACCCACATACATTTCCAATGCCCGCCTGAAGGGGTAAATCGCCATAAAGAGTTTTGAGTAAGCTTGATTTGCCACTGCCTGTTTGACCTATCAGGTAGATAAACTCATTAGGCTTTACATCAATGTTTACATCAGATAAAACCAGGTGTTCTCTTTGAAAAATAGAGGCATCCCGGATATTTATTATTGAACTGCTACTCATATTATTTTTATGAAAAATAAATTGCCCCAAAACTAAGGCAAATGAGGGAAAGCACGCTGAAATTTTTGAAGGATCACTAACTATCCCTCACCTCGGATTTATTTATAGCCTTCACTAAAGCCAACCTTAACTGAATAAATACTTTCTTTGGCAATTCTCAAGTTTTTATAATTAAAGAAGTAATGCCTGAAAATAATTTAGCTAACCTGGTTTCCAGGGTTGTGATAAAACTGAATGAGCCTTTTGTAAATGCCAAAAATCCTTTGGGTAAAAAAATCAGGGCAAAGCGACTGACCTATCTCAATGCAGGAGCTTTACTTAATTTAAAGCTGGCTATAGAGAAAGTTGAATCCAATAATATTGATGGGGTATTTATAGAAACAGGCTGTGCCCTGGGGGGCAGCACCATCCAAATTGGCGATGCAAAGGCAACACACAGGGTGTTAAAGGCCTATGATGTTTTTGGAATGATACCTCCACCTTCGGATAAAGATGATAAGGATGTAATTGATCGCTATGATGAGATTAAGCAAGGAAAGTCAAAGGGCCTGAAGGGTGATGAATATTATGGTTATCAAGAGGATTTGAGAGGAAAGGTAAAAGACAATCTGTTGGCTTTTGGCCTTGATCCGGAAAAGGAAAACATACAGCTTATTCAGGGTTTGTATGAAGATACACTAAAGGTAAGTGAGCCTGTGGCCTTTGCTCATATCGATTGCGACTGGTATGATTCAGTAATGACGTGCCTCAATGAAATAGAGCCAAATATGGCTGCTGGTGGAATTATGGTAATTGATGATTACTATGATTGGTCGGGTTGCAGAAAGGCTGTAGACGATTACTTTACACCCGATGTAAAGTCAAACTATAGATTTTCTAAAAAGTACCAAAAGCTGATTTTGGAGAAAAAGTAAAACTTTGGTTTCGAAAAAGTTCTCTCAGCAAGAGCAAAACTGAACTACCACTATTTTTTTATCCCCAATGGTATGCAGTAGGTCGTAAATCTCTTGCTCTTCACCCAAGCTCTTATTTAAGACATTAGCTTCTTTCAGTTTATTTATGAATTGCCTTGTATCTTCCGTTTCTTCAAATATGTAAATGTCAAACTCACAAAGCTCAGCAAAGGTCTTTAAGATTTTTATGGGCTTTTTACTCATCCATTTTTGGTCGCTTTCTGTAAGTGCATTGTGGATGCCGGGACCAACTGGACGTTTTTGTACTTCAAGAAGCTTAAAGGAATGAATGTGCTTGATTGCAAATTTTTCAGAATGAAAAAGGCTGATCACGTTTAGCCTGGAACTATCCGGTTGCCAGGTGTTGTTACAATCAAAACTTACCCAATCCCTATACAGGTTTATCGTATCTCTAAATCCTGTCCATTGGGGAACCTTGCGAAATAAATAATTCTGGTTTGATAGTGAATCCTTATTGATGTAATATGTAGAGCCGAAAAATGATCGGATTTCCTTTCGCCCATCCTTAAACTCTACCTCAATTTTGATAAAGTATAAATCGCCCATATCAGCCCTGCTGGAGATGCTGGCCATTAAGATTATCAGGAGCAGAAGTTTTTTCATAATGGTCTTTGGCTTTTGGTTCAATTCCTCAAATTTAGAAGAAAGAGGCTCCAAAGTACCACCTCCAATATTAATCAACACTCCACGTTGATAAAACCTTATACACCCAAAGCACCCCCTCTGTAGAAACGGCTACTTTTAAACCACAGAAAATCTAAAGAAAAATGATGATCAATCGTCATCTTAAAGCATTATTGCTTAGTTGTTTGTGTTTGGGTGGAACGGTTCTTAGTGCGCAATCCAACAGGGTAGTGCAGGATGTAACCACCGATTACGAAAACGGAATGGAACTTTACCGCAAGGGTCAATATGGCAATGCACAGCATTTGCTGGACAAAGTGGTAGATGAGGAATTTTATAATGACAGGGAAACCAGGGCCTCTGCAGCCTACTTTGCCGCCATGTGTGCCATGCGCCTCTACAATGGTGATGCAGAGTCTCGGGTGGATAAGTTTGCCGATAAATTTGAGCTTAGTCCGCTGGCCAACCGCCTTTATCTGGAGTATGCCAATAACCGCTTTAGCGTAAAGCGTTATCGCGATGCTGCTGAGTATTACGAAAAAGTGGATAAGTTCAGGCTCTCTGACAAGGTCATTGATGAATACTATTTTAAGCAGGCATATTCCCTTTTGGTTTCGGATCAACCGGAAAAAGCAAAGCCTCTGTTTTTTGAGTTAAAGGATAAAAACTCAGAGTATGCCAATTCTTCGCGCTACTACTATGCCCACTTGCTTTACGCAGATAGCAATTACAATGCGGCATTAACCAACTTTTTACCTCTACAGGGTGATGAGTCATTCGGCCCATTGGTGCCGTACTATCTGGCCCATATATATTATAAGTTGGGAGATTATGATAAACTACTTGAAGTGGGTGAGGAGTTAGTGGAAAATGCCACACCCAGCCGGGCTCCCGAAATCGCCAAGCTTATGGGCGATGCCTTTTACAATAAAAAGGATTATGAAAATGCCGTAAAGTATCTGGAGCTCTACAAGGATAAGGGCGGCCGGATGATGCAACAGGATCATTTTGAGTTGGGTTATTCTCATTATCGCCTCAAACATTATCAGGAGGCCATTGGCTCATTCAATAAAATATCAGGAGGAAACGCATCACTGAGCCAAAATGCACATTACCATTTAGGGGATTGCTACCTGAAAACAGATGATAAGCAAAAGGCTATCACAGCATTTAAAGCCGCTTCTGAAATTGATGCTTCGCCAACCATTCAGGAGGATGCGTTTTTCAACTATGCCAAGCTGGTTTATGAGTTTTCTGATCCTTTTGAGGATGCTATAGGAACATTGAACAACTTTCTGGATAAGTTCCCCAACTCTCCCTACACAAAAGATGTTCATCGCTATCTGGCCAATCTGTATATCACCACTAAGGATTATGACAGAGCACTACAGGCCATTGAAAAAACAGGTTTGGATTCTCCCGGTATGAAGGAAGCCTATCAAAAAATCGCTTTTTACAGAGGCTCGGAATTATTCAATGCATTAAAGTACACTGCGGCTCTTGACAAGTTTAAGGAGTCTCTTCAATATCCAATTAATCCTACCATTAAGGCACTGAGTAAATATTGGTCGGCAGAGACCTATTACCGCCTTGCTGAGTACGATAAGTCACTGGCAGCATTTGAGGAATTTAGAAATTCGCCAGGCGCCTATAATATGAGTGAGTACAACAAATCACTTTATCAAACGGCTTACAACTATTATAAAAAGTTTGATTTTGAGAAAGCCGCAGGCAACTTCCGCACCTTTGTAAACAACGCCCCTAAAAAGGATCCGCGATTAGCAGATGCCTATTTGCGTTTGGCAGACAGCTACCTCCTTACCGAAGGATATTTGGTGGCTAGCGAGTTTTACAGCAGCGCCCTAAAGGCAGGAACCAAGGAAGCTGACTATGCCATCTACCAACGTGCCATATGTCTTGGTTTGGCCGGTAAAAAGGCAGATAAGGTGTATCAGCTGCAGGAATTGCTGAAGAAGTATCCATCATCCATATATGCTGAGGAAGCTCAGTATGGTATTGCGGAAACTGATCTGCAGTTGGAAAATTATTCCCGTGCATTGGCTGAGTTTGACAAATTCATTAATGAAAGACCAAACTCACGCTATGTGGCAAAAGCCAAATTGCAAAAGGGTTTGGTGTATAGCAATACCGACCGCAACAGTGAGGCGCTTGCTACCTATAAGTCTATAGTAAGGGATTACCCGGGTTCGGAAGAATCATTGGAGGCGGTAGGACTGGCAAGATTGGTGTATGCCCGTGAAAACAATATTGACGAATATCTGGATTGGGTGGAAGGCTTAAGCTTTGTGAATTTTGACAAATCCACTTTGGATTCTACTGCTTTCAATTCGGCCTTTGAGCAATATTCAATGGGTAAGTGCGAATCTGCAATTCCAACATTACAAAATTATCTAAGCCGCTTCCCTAAAGGTTTACAACGCCTAAAAGCCAATTACTATTTGGCTGATTGTGCACGAAAGCTGAATAGGGAGGATGTAGCCTCCAAGGCTTATGAGGAGATTTTAGGATTTCAGGGAAACGAATATTCGGCAGAGGCTGTAAGTTATCTTGCCGGTAAAGCATATCGCGAAAAGCGATATGGCGAGTCTGTAAAGCTGTATGACCAGTGGTTGCAGCTGGCAGAAAGCAAGGAGTCAGGTATTCGCGCTCAGGCTGGTATCATGCGTTCGGCTTATGCTCTTGGTGATTACAACAAGGCAGCCGTTTATGCCCAGCTCATTATTAATAGTGAAACCCAGGATCCAGCTTTGCAGCGCGATGCCCGAAAAGTAATTGTTCAATCTAAAATGGAACAAGGGCAGTGGGAAGATGCCGTGGGCCAGCTGAATCAACTGATAGTTAGTACTGGTGGAGAAACCAAGGCCGAAGCCTATTACAATCTGGCATTGGTACGCTTTAAGCAGGAACGTTATGAGGAATCAACCAAAACCATTTATAAGCTGATTGAGGAAATGTCAGACTATAAGGAGTGGAAACTCAGGGCAACCATTTTATTGGCGAATAATTTCTGGAAACAGGAAGATATCTTTCAGGCAAACTACACTTTAGATTTTGTGATTAAAGCCGCCTACAGCCAGGATATTACCAATGAAGCCCAAACCTTAAAAGATAAGATCGCACTTGAGGAGCGCAGAAAGGCCGAAATGAAAAAGGCCGAACTTATGCGCAAGGCCGATAGCATAAGTCCAACGGTGGGCGATGGCCTGCGTATTATAGATCAGGGTGAGCAGCAACAGGACAGTACTCAAATCAACCGATAATTTTTGAGCATGAAATTTTTAAAGACGATTTTAATAGTTGGTTTTATTGGGTTTGCAGCAAATGCACAGGCCCAACCTACTGATCTTGGTACAGTAGAGGTGAAGGTGACCAACAGCTATAAGGCAAAGGTGAGCGAGGCTGTAAAGCACAACGAGCAGCCTAAGTTTGAGGATACCACTACCAGTAAAATTCCGGTGAACTATAAAATAGTGAGCCAGCCCATTGAAGTGAAATACCGGCCTGAACCCATCAGCGCAGCCCGAATTGTGCACGTTCCTGTAGAAAAACTATCGCAGGGAATGGTGAAAGCTGGTTTTGGTTTTTATGGCACTCCTTTTTTAGAGGGGTATTGGAATAGTAAGCGTTCATCTACCGAGAGCTATGGTTTTTGGGGTAAACACTACTCCACCAAAACCGGGGTAAAGGATAATGTATATGAGAGCAATGGCCTTAGCCAAAATACTCTTGGTGGTTACTACAATCACTTTTATAAAACCATGACATGGGAAAGTCAGCTTTATGGTAAGTGGGATAAGTACAGCTATTATGGTATAGATGCTTTCCCCGATAGCCTCGATTATATAAGAAACGAACCTCGTGAAGCAGACTATAACTGGTATCGCCAATATGGTGTAAGCACCAGCCTTACAGGAAAGAGACAAAAGGACATGGGATGGTTGGATAAGGCCGGTTTGGATTATTACAATTTTAGCGACAGGTTTAAGGCCAGCGAAAATTTCTTGAAAATAGCTTCTGCATGGCAGCTTCCCGCTGCTGGCGAAAATCTGGACCTGGATTTAAATATAACCTACTTCCAAACCAACTTTGATACAATAGCCCAAGGCAAGCAGTCTTATTTTACCATACAGGCCAGGCCAAAAGTGGAATTGACAGTAAAGAATATGTTATTTGACTTTGGGTTGAATATCTATTCCAACAGCTATAATTCAGAGCTTACGGAGGGTGAATATAAACTGCATTTTTTCCCGGAGATAAACGTGCAGTTTCCCTTTGTTGAAGATGTACTGTCTATATACGCTGGCGTAAAAGGGCAGCTACAACATAACAGCTACAGGCAGCTGACTTTGCAAAACCCATATATAATGCCTGGTGATACCTTGCGCCCCACCCGTACCACAGATATTTACGTTGGCCTGGTTGGGATTTTAAGTTCTACCACGAGCTTTAATATAAAAGGTGGACTCATGTTACAGCGGGATCTGGCGCTTTTTTACCGCGATCCTATGTACAGAACATTTATCGACTCGGCCGTTTTTAATGGTTTGGATGTTCGTTATGATAATTCAACAACTTTTTATGCCCGTGGTGAACTAGCATCCAATCTGAATGATAATCTGCAAATTTCACTTTTTGGAGAAGTGAGAAGCTACAGCACATCGGTAGAGGAAAAAGCATGGCATTTACCGTCCTTCCTTGCGGGCTTGGATGTGGATTATACCATTAAGGAAAAAATAAAACTAGGCACTAAGTGGAATTATGTGGGCCAGCGCCAGGCCTTTATTCAGGCCGAAAACCCTGAAATGGAAAGCACTTTGCCTGGCTATCTTGATGTGGCCCTGGATGTGGAATACCTGTATAATTCGCGCCTATCAGCTTTTATAAATGTGAACAACCTCCTCAATAATAAATACGACATGTACTTAGGTTACAAGGCCCAAAGTATCAACTTCCTGATGGGGTTCAGTTATAAATTTTAGCAAAGGAATTGTATGGTGTATGTTGATGGTCGTTCAATGTACATCATGCAACCATCAACCTACTGCCAACATTACCAAATCATCAATTTCTTATTAAGATTTTTTCCACCTTGATTCATTTGACTAATTTTCACCACTGTAGTAAAAGAGTGAATCAATCACATGAAAAAACTTTATTTGGTAAGGCACGCCAAGTCTTCATGGAAGCTTGAAGGAATACAGGATATGGACCGCCCGTTGAAGGGCCGTGGAGTTACTGATGCCTATAGCACTTCTGAGTGGCTGCGGCAGGAAGGTGAAATTCCCGATCATATCATTTCAAGCCCCGCCACCAGGGCCCTCCATACGGGGTTAATCTTTGCCAAAAACCTTGATTACCCGCTCAGCGAAATTGAAATTGAAAAGAAAATATATCTTGCTTCAACACGTGAGTTGTTGGAAGTGGTATATAACTTTGATGATACCTACGAGGCTGTAATGCTATTTGGGCATAACCCAACCATTACCGATTTTGTAAATAAGTGCATTGATCACCGCATAGATAATGTTCCTACTACTGGTGTGGCATGCCTTAAGTTTGCACAGGATTCGTGGAAAAACATTGACAGAAAAGCTGAGTTGGTATTTTTTGATTATCCCAAAAGAAGAAATAAGCGTTGAATATAAAACCAAAACCCACCATTATAGCCAGAGACGAAAGTTGGCTTTTGTTTAATGACAGGGTACTGCAGGAAGCACTGGATAAGTCAAATCCATTGTTTGAAAGATTGAGGTTTCTGGGAATATTCTCCAGTAATATGGATGAGTTTTTCAGGGTGCGCTACGCCAGTATGAAGCGCCTGAGCCAAATAAGCGATACCCCTAACAAACGATTGGGAGGAGCTAAGCCCAGCGAACTGCTATCCAAGATTTCGGAAAAAGTAATCCACATGCAGGCCATGGCCCAAAAAACCAATGATCAGTTATTGGTGGAACTGGAGGAAAACGACATCGCCTTTGTTGATGAAAAATCATTGACCACTGGACAGCAGGAGTACGTGAGGAAAATTTTTGTGGAGAAAATCAGTCCTTCGGTTTTTACCCTTATTCTCAATGATAAAAGAGAAGCACCCGAACTAAAGGACAAGGCCATATACCTCGCTATAAAACTTATTAAGGATGATGAGCCCGATAAGCCTCAGATGGCTCTCATAGAAGTGCCCTCCGAACTGTTGGGCCGATTTTGGGAACTCCCCAAATATGGAAAACACTATGTGATGTATATTGAGGATGTGATCCGTTATAACCTGGATTATATCTTTTTTATATATGAGTTTGACCGTATAGAGGCTCATACGGTAAAAATTACCCGAGATGCAGAGCTTGATCTTGACGATGACGTTTCCAAGGGGTTTTTGGAAAAAATGTCGAAATCGGTGAAGCAGCGAAGGGTGGGAGATCCTGTGCGATTTGTTTACGACAAGGAGATTTCCAGCGATCTGTTGCAGTTTTTAATGCAGCGAATGAATCTTGATTCTTACGACAGCCTGATACCGGGTGGCCGTTATCACAATAAAAAGGACTACATAAAATTCCCGAGTATTGGCGACAAAAACCTGGAGTTTGAGCCCATGCCACAGGTGCAGCACCCTGATCTCGACCTTGATCGAAGTATCCTAAATGTAATTCGCCAAAAGGATGTGCTGCTGTTTTTGCCTTATCATACCTTTTCTTACCTGATTCGTACGTTGCGCGAAGCAGCACTTGACCCCAATGTGGTGAGTATCCAGGCTACCCTATATCGGGCAGCGGATAAATCGAGAATAATAAGTGCACTGGTAAATGCGGCCAAAAATGGCAAGCAGGTTACTGTGGTAATTGAACTCAGGGCTCGATTTGATGAGGAGGCCAATATTAAGTGGACACAGGAACTACAGGCTGAGGGGGTTCAGGTGATTTTTGGTGTTCCCGGATTGAAGGTGCATAGCAAACTATTGCTTATTACCAGGCAGGAAGGGAAGAGCCAGCGGCAGTATGCCTCCATCGGCACGGGCAATTTCAACGAAAGTACAGCTAAGCTCTATACCGATTACCACCTGCTAACCTCCAGAAAGGAAATAACAAACGAGGTAGCTAAGGTGTTTAGCTTTTTGCAGAGCAACTACAAGCGCTTTAAGTACAATCACCTCATTGTATCCCCACATAGCACTCGTAAGGCATTTCTAAATCTTATTGAACGAGAAATCAATCACGCCAAGCGGGGAAACCCTGCAGGTATTACAGCCAAACTAAACAGCCTTTCGGATGTAAAGATTATTGACAAGCTTTATGAAGCCAGTAGTTATGGTGTGAAAATTAAATTGATTATAAGAGGTATTTGTTCTCTTATACCTGGGGTAAAGGGCATAAGTGAAAATATAGAAGCCATTAGTATCATTGACAGATTCCTGGAACACTCGAGGGTAATCGTTTTTGAAAATGGTGGTAATCCGGGCTACTTCCTTTCGTCAGCTGATTGGATGCCGCGAAATCTTGATTACCGGGTTGAGGTAACTGTTCCGGTTTATGATGCACATATTAAAAGGCAGTTGCGCGATCATCTGGATATTATCTGGAAAGACAATGTAAAGAGCCGTTGGCACAATGAGGAACAGAACAATGAATACCGAAGGATTAAGGGGCCTAAAATTCGCTCACAGTACGCCTTGCATGAGTACGTAAAGAACCAGTTAAAAAGAGGAAAGTGAAAATACATAAGCTGGCTGCCATAGATATCGGTTCCAATTCCATCAGACTGTTGGTGAGTAATGTGATTACGGATAAGAAGAACACCTTATTCAAAAAATCATCACTTACCCGTTTGCCCATCCGCTTGGGTGCTGATTCATTCAGTAAAGGGAAGATCAGTAAAAGGAACATGGATAAGCTGAAAACGGGCATGCATGCCTATAGGCGTATCATGGAAGTACACGAAGTGGAAATGTACCGCGCCTGTGCTACATCTGCCTTGCGCGAAGCCAGCAATGGAAGTGAAGTGGTGAAGATGGTAATGGAGGAAACAGGCGTAAACATTGAGCTGATTGATGGTAAGGAAGAAGCCAGAATGATATTCAACTCCGAAATGATCAGCAGTATTCGCGATCAGGAGGACACTTTTTTATATATAGATGTTGGCGGAGGTAGCACCGAGCTAACCCTTTTTCACGAGGATGACATTATAGCCAGTCAATCGTTTAAAATAGGTACAATCAGGCTTTTACAGGGAATGGTACACAAGGATCATTGGGATGAAATGCGCGATTGGATAAAGGCCAGTACCAAAAGGTTTGATGATATTCTGATGGTGGGATCCGGGGGTAATATCAATCGAACTTTTAAAATGTCCGATAAAAAGGCAGGGCATTTTCTGTCTATTGATTATCTGGAGAATACATATGATCTGCTTCTCAAATTTACTCCGGAGGAGAGGATGATGAAATTTGATCTGAATCCTGACAGGGCAGATGTAATTACCCATGCATTAAAGATATATAAGTCGGCCATGACCTGGGCAAACTCAGAGCGTATGCTGGTGCCAAAAAAGGGGCTGGCTGACGGAATGGTGCGCAACATGTTTGATGATCATTTCCGGATAAAATGATTATATTGAGTATTTCTATGTAAAAAATAATGCTATAGAGATTTCAAATATTACTTTCGCTCAAATTAAAAATCAAAACTAAAAATGGCTGTAATACTTTCTACTGATGCTGATTTCAAGGAGCATTTGACAAACAATAAGAGTGTAATTGTAAAGTTTTATGCCGATTGGTGTGGCAGTTGCCGCTTATTTGCACCAAAGTATAAACGAGTGAGCAACGAGGAAGGCATGGACGATGTTGTTTTTCTGGAAGTGGATGCAGAAAATAATCCCGAAGCGCGAAAAATGGCAGGAGTGGATAATCTTCCTTTTTTGGCGGCATTTAAAGATGGCAAACTGGTTGAAGGTAGTGCCGGAAGTAAAGAGGAGTACCTGCGTTCATTGATTGAAAAATCTAAAAACTAAATCATGCAAATACCTGTAATCAGAAAGCTGTTGGCCCATGATATTGAAACCCTCCAAAAGGCTGAGGAGGCCATTGCAGAAGAGCTTGTTCCAGAAATTGAAGTAGAAGGAGTTGATGAGGGCGAAAAACTCACTCATCTTTTTGGAGCTATATGGATAAAGGAGCAAGTAGCCTCCGGAGCCATGGATGAAAAAACTGCTCTGCGAGCTTTTACACAAAAGGTGCGAAATTCGATAAGCTAATTCCTACTTATTTTAAATAATACTGATAGCCCACAACTATTTTTGGTTGGTTAAATCCAATCTTTTGGTCAAATGGCTCATGCCATTTTTCCTGAGGATGGTAAGCGGCTTGTAAGTAGAGATGGGAATTGCCGGTTATGCGATATTGGTATTTTAAGGAATAGAAGAGAGTGCTTCTTACTATCTCGCTATTTCCGGCCACAAGGAGGTCACTTCCATCAGATAATCTCCAAATGCCACGTTCATAAAACATATTGAACTGTACAAAACTTCTTGTATTAAAATCATAGCTGATGGTTACAGCTGCATTAAATGCTGTTTGGATGAAATCTGGCGGGGTATAGATGGAATCCCTTGTAGGGAAGAAAGAACTGCCTTGTTCCACACTTTGGTATTGCCTGACGCCTATAAGTGGGTATGCAGAGAGTTTTGGCGTGATTTGGAATGCGGCTGTATAGTTAAAGTAATAATTGAAAAACCCCCGGTTTTGGCGGCCAATGATAATTCTGTCACCATCATATGAGGTTGGAAATAATATTCCAGCTTTTACGCTTGAAGATTTAAAAATCCCCTTTCTATTGAATAGTTGGTAACCTGCAAACACTTCTAAATCGCCCAGCAAGGAGTAAGTACTACCATCGTTAGTAAAAGGTATTCTGGCACCAACCAAAAAGTCCTTTATGGCAATGTTTCCCGTAAGGTTAAAATCCCAGCTTTCAGGGCCAAAGTGATTAGGGTAAGATTCAAAACTGATTCCTCCATTAAAATCAATATGGGTGTACACCTGCGTTGGGTCGCTGGCCAGTATTTGGGTTTGGGTTGAATCCTGAGCCCATACCGAGGCTTGAAAAGTGAAGATCACAAGCGATAAAAGTATTTTCTTCATTGTAGGAAAATTCTAAAACGCTAATATAGATTTCTTTCTAACAGGTAGATAGGTTTCTTAATTTGGTAGTGAGAATATTTTTCACAACCCAAAGTGGGTCAGGATTTTTACTTTTTATAAAGAGTAAATTTTTCGTTTTGATAAAGGATTTCCAAACTACCGGCATTATTTCTTACAAAATCATTTAAAGCAAAATATTCTATACCGGTATAATCCAAATAGTGTGTTGCACCAAGCCTTTCGGTCTGTCTAATGAATTCTGTTTGATCAATTTCCCATAGCGTGGCGGCAGTTTTTACATTAGTATAATACCCAAGTGCGCGGGATTTTGAAAATACAATCACATCATCCTTATTAAGGTTTATTTTGATGAAATTGAATAGTTCTTGAGCTTCAGGCATTTGAGGACCTTCAACAACTTTATCTTGTTGATGAATAATATACTGCTTGTAGGGCTGGTAGGCGATATTTAAAATTAGCAGGAGCATAATGGCAACAAGGCTTTGTAGCTTAGATAAGCCTGGAAAGCCGGTAGCCGACAATACCAAAATAAGAGGGATTACAGGAAGTAGAAATCTAAATCCACCTGTAAAGGGAAAGATGAGGATCAGAGCCAAATAACCAAGTAGAAAGACTACTATGAGCGGGTATTTCCTGAATTTTACCAATCCAAAGATGAATCCTGCCCACATCAATAATTGCAGAAAAAGCATGAGGCCATGCCAGTGATTTACCTCAATTTCGATAAAACTTTGCAACTCATAAAAGTAAAGTTGCAGGTGATGGTAGGTAGTGGAAAGAAAGTCTGCCCCCTCGGCAATGGAACTGCTGTAACCTCCCGAAAAGCCATTGTATCCTGAAATTGTATTTATACCAAATGCAATGAGAATTGTGGTGGCCGTGAATAGAGTATACTTTGTGTCAAACCGCTTATTGATAACCAAATAGTAAATTAGGGTGACAACTCCTGCCAAAGGCAAAACCCAGCCCACACTCCTAATGGTAATGGCAATACCGGCTGCAATTCCTGCCAAGGCAAAATACCAAAGCCCCTTTTTTGTATCTGCCAACAGGCAGGTGAGGAGCACGAAAAAGGCAAATGGAATATCAGATAATATCTCGACCTTTTGCTCCAGCATCCACGGATGGTAAATCAGGCTGAGCATCAGCAATAGGCTTAGGAGGTAAGGCGTCTTATACTTCCGCAGGAGAAGGAAAAACACCCAGCCCATCATCAGTAAAAAAAAGCTAACGAGATATTGGCCGCCTATAATTTCGTTATGAAATAGGCTATTAGATATTGTTAATAGAGTGGGGAAACCAGGAGGATAAGCCTTTGGGCCGATAAGTAAAAAGTCTGGATTTTGAATATAGCTGCTGCTATCCAATGGTAGACCTTGTTCGATATTCCTGGCCTCCAGAAGGTATTGTGCAAAATCATCGCCCCAATCGTGCGAATCGCGGATATTGATAAAAAAAAGTCCGCAGCCCAATAATAAGGGCAGCAGACCATTTTTTAATATTTGGAGAAGTTGCTTCGGCATTGGGCCGAAATTACTTCAAAACTACAAGCTATTAAGTGCAGCCTCGTAATTCGGCTCCTGACCGATTTCCGGTACTTGTTCGCTGTGTACAACTTTACCGTTTTCATCGGCTACAATTACCACACGGCTCATTAGCCCTTCAAAGGCACCGTCAGCAATTTGAGTATGGTAGTCATTACCAAACTGGTTAAAGCGATAATCAGATAGCATTTCTACATTTTCCAAACCTTCAGCACCACAAAAGCGCTTTTGGGCAAATGGTAAATCCTTACTAATGTTCAATACCATGGTATTGTCTTTCTGGCCGGCTCTTTTATTAAATTCATGAACTGATTTAGCACATACACCAGTATCCACACTGGGGAAGATGTTCATCACCAGTTTTTTCCCCTTGTAATCGGCCATGGTTTTGGTTTGCATATCCGGGCTTACCAATTTAAAATCCTTCAGTGAGTCTCCTTTTTGAGGAATGGTGCCGTTGGTTTTAGCGGGTTTTCCGCCAAGTGTAATATCTGACATATTTTAATTTTTAACGTTTGTATTCGGTAACCCAAAGTGTTGTTTATTGTTTCAGGTTTACTGCAAAAGTTGCCCTTTATTTGCGGTAATGGAAGGGGATGCTATAAAATTTTACGATCTAATCATTTGCGGTGCCGGACCAGCGGGTACAAGTGCGGCTATGGCCCTGGAAAACAGTGGGCTAAGAATAGCCTTGTTGGATAAATATGATTTTCCGCGAGATAAAATATGTGGAGATTTTGTTGCCGCCAAAGGCATTCGCGAGCTGTTAAAGATAAAACCTGAGCTAAAACCACTTATTGAAAACTATCCTCAAAAGGCTATCAATAAAAGCACCCAGCTTTTTGTAGGTAATCTCGATCCGCTTCACCTGGATTGGGTATTAACCTCCTATACCATAAAGCGAGAGGAGTTTGATAACCTTTTACTGGAAGAAGTTTTGAAGGCTGGTGAAGTGGATTTTTACCCAAACAGCGGAGTTAAAAAAATAAAGTATACCGATAGTGGTGTTGAGGTAGAAACAGCAGGAGGGGAGCAGTTCATGGCCAAAATGATTATTGGTGCTGACGGTGCTCATTCTCAAGTTTCTAAAAGCTTGGCTGGGTATAAAGTTGACCGGGAGCATTATGGAGGCTCAGTACGCGCTTATTACACTGGCGTAGAGAATATCACAGAATCTATTAATGAGGTGTATGTCCATAAAAATGTAGTTCCAGGCTACTTCTGGCTTTTTCCTGTTTCGCCCACTGAGGCCAATGTAGGGCTGGGGATGCACTCCACACACATTACCAAAAACAAGGTAAACCTCAAGGAGCTTTTTTACGAGTTTATAGAAACTTCGCCTGTATTAAAATCTAAGTTGGCTAATGCCGAAATAAATGGAAAGCTGGAAGGTTTTGGTCTACCGTTTTACTCTAAAAAATATACCGTTTCCGGAGATGGTTTTCTTCTTGTAGGAGATGCTGCCTCGTTGATTGACCCTACTAATGGGGAGGGTATTATGCCCGCCATCATCAGCGGTAATATGGCCGCTCAGCATATTGTAAAATGCTTTGAGCAAAACCGATTTGATGCGGAATTCAATCTGGCATACGCCAATGAACTGCATGGCAAGTATTGGAAGGAAATGAAAATGAAAGCCTGGCTGGTAAAACACTTTGCGGATAAAACCAATTTGCTGAATGCGCTGGCCTACGTATGTGTTAAAAGCCCATTTATTAAAAAAAGATTGCAGAAGTTTCTTTAAGGGAGTATTTAGTCAAACACTTCTAAATACTCTTACTTATAATCAAACTCCACCTTATTCAAAATCAAACCAGAACCCGGAGCAATATTTTTTAGCAATTCATTGCCACAGCCACTTAAGCTTTCGCGGATGTCGTCCAGACTAACCTCTCCACGACCCAGTGCGAACAGCTGCCCCATCATCATCCTTATCTGGTAGCGACCAAAACCTTTGCCTACCACCCGTAAAACATAGCTGGTGTCAGGAAAAAAGTTGGCCGTATAAATTGTGTTTTCTTCAATAGAACAATGGTCAATGGTTCGCACTGTTTTTGAGCCTGGCGATGGTTTTACGATATACGGTTTAAAATCATGCGTTCCTTCAAAGAGCCTGGCACCCACTTTCATCAATTCAATGTCCAAATGTTCTTTTTGGGTGCTGATAAGAGATGCCGAGAAGGGATGGGCCTTTTGACCAAAGGCAAAAAGATATAGGTACTCCTTGTTTTTTGCGGTTTGAAGTATATTAAAGGATTTATCAACTTCCTCCATTTTTAACGCCCTGATATCCGTTGGGAGATTGTTGTTAAAATCTTTTAAAAAGGGATCTATAGCCAGCTTTTGCTTGGTAAAGAGCTCAACAGCGGTATGGTTTGCCGAAACCCTTGAATCGGTTCTGCTGCTACTTATAGTGCGGAAATCAGAATGACACAAAATAAACTCCACGGTTTTGTCCACCATTTTCTGGATAGTTGGCTGATCCTGCTGCTTTAGCCATCCCCTGTAACGGAAACCGAGATACTGAATGTGGATGAGGTAGTAGAATTTTTGCATGGCCGGCAAAAGTCGGTAAATCTATTTGAGACTTTCATTTTGCCTTGATGCAAAACGAAACAAAAAAAAGAAGTAAGTTTTTAGTGTTAATAACAATTAGACCGTTTGAGTAGAATTTTGATAGACTTCAAACTCCCTCAAAACTTTATGTGCTTGCACCAAATGCCTTTGGTTATGGTAAATCACCACTCTTAAAGTATCTCCAAGCTTCAGCTTTATAAACTTGGAAATGCTAATGGCTGTTTTGGTTTTATTGAGGTCTACCTTTCTGCACGACTGCAAGATGTCAAGCAATTGTTTTTGCTGTTGGATAAATTCATCAATGGTATTCTTCTCCAGGGTGCTGTTTAGCGGATTCATATTAGAGAAGGTTTTCATGGTGTTGAGCTTTTCCTTGGGCAACATGGATTTGGCAAAGTAGCTCCCCAATAAGCCCGTTTTAAAAACTTGCCCGGGCTTGGCTTCAGCAGCAGCCTGTATACATTTCTTTAGTTCGGGTATGTAAAACCGCCCATATCTGTTTAAGTGCTCCAGGCATTCAAGCGCGCTCCAGCTTTCTTCACTGGCTCTCCATTGTAAATCCGTGGTAGCTACTTCCTTCAGGCTTACAGCGTGGTTAAGGTGGCTGTGGGTTCTCTTTACAAGGTCGTCTATCAGTTTTTCCATGTCAGATTTTTGTCTTTTTGATTTTTATCAAAGGTCAGATGTTACGTAAAAAGAAACCTTGATTGAAATCAAGATTTCTTGAGGCGCGAAAGTGTTTCGGGCGTCATCCTTAGATAGGAAGCTATATACTTGGAGGGAACCTCCTGAAAAAGCTGCGGACTTCTTTCCAGCACCCGCTTGTAACGCTCGGCAGGGGAGTAGGTGAGTATGTCAACCTCCCGTTCCAATTGCTGGTAGATCAATAAACCGAGTATTTGGTGCCATACCTGTAAATACTCCTGTTTGCTGTTAATGAGGTTCTCAAAGTCTGTTTTGGTAATAATACTAAGTTCCGTTTGTCGAATGGCCTGTATGTAAAAAGGCGAGGGACCTTCATTAATGTATGAATCCAAGGCGGCAATAAAATTCCCTTCATATCCAAAACGTATGGTGTGCTCCTCAAATTCATCTTCAATAAAAACCCTTAAGCAACCCGACTTTACCAGATAGAGGTTGGTGTCAGTAGTGCCTTTTACCTTTAGGTATTTATTGCGTTTAAGCTCCAACTCTGAAGTGAAAACTTCAGGGTGTGCGGCAAGTATTTGCTGGAGTTTGGTTACAGGGTTCATGATTATGAAAGCTGAATGAAGGGTAGAAAAACATTTGAGTTGCTTATAAGTGTTGACAAATAGTTTGTAATGACATTCCGATTTTTTCTCATATTGTGCCTTTCAAAGGTGCGATCCTCATTAATCAAACACAAATAATCACAATGAAAAAAAATATTTTCTTAGGCCTATCAATTCTTTGTTTCACTTTTTCGGCTTACGGTCAGTTTGGAGATATTTCGTCTAAGCAACTTGCTGTTTTAAAAAACTCTAAATTATTGGTTGTAAAGAGTGGGAGTGATGTCCTGGATTCGTTGGTTGAATATTCCATGGAAGAATCCTGGGACTTTATACCATATGAAATTGTTAGCCACGAAGAAGCCCAATCACACTATGGAGATCCTGGTTATTCATTTCTAACTTTTGTGAGTTATGAACACAAGTATGGCATGCATACGCTAGAATTTAGCAATCTTGTTTTACTATTAACCAGTAAAAAAGATCGGAAAAAGGGCGAGCTTAATTTTATCAGGAATAAGCTGGCCTATATACCCTTAGATAATTACAAGTACCAGAAACCTACCGGACACAAGTATGATGTAACTAAAATTACTGGAGATAACACATTTTACTACAAATGGAGTGACTTGTTCAAAGCTTTTAATAACGTTTTAACCTTAGCGGAGCAAAATAACGGGATATCCTTAAAGCGGCTGAAGAAACATTACGGAATGAACAAAGGTGAGCTTAAAAGCCACACTTTATTAATTGAGAACTCTCAGCTAAGCACTGAACTGCAGGAGGATACAAGTTTGATAAATGAGATATATCGATTTGAATACAAGTTGGTAAGTCATTTTGAGATTAACGAGTCTATTAAAGAAGTGAATTTGGACTATGCCTATGTATATACGGCACCGTCTAGTGGTTGGAATTTCACAATAATTGTGGAATCGGGTACTGGTAAGATACTTTTGGTTGATTCTGCCGGAGGGTTTGGCGGAGCGGTAGGGGAGAAAATTTCTCGTACTATGTTAAAGATAATGATGTTGCAATTTCGCTAATAAGAGTTCTGTTCTTGTGCCGGGCTTTTGAAAGAGTATCTTCAACACAAAACCCCGTATCGTCTCGGCTAAGCCGAGGCAATACGGGGTTTCTTTATTTCAAAGTGTAGTTGTCTAAATACTAACGTCTAATATCTAAAGTCTTTCCACTCAAAGTGTAGCTATCTAAATACTAAAATCTAGTATCTAAAAAGAGACTACTTCTTATCCTCATCTACTTCTTCGTACTCTACATCAGTTACGTCTTCGGCAGAAGCTCCGCCTTCAGCACCTTGTGCAGCACCATCAGCTGGCTGGCCTTCGGCACCACCGGCTTCTCCCTGAGCTTTGTACATTTCCTCAGACGCATTTTTCCAGGCCTCGTTGATTTTCTCCATTGCTGCGTCAATGGCGGCAATATCCTGCTTTTGGTGAGCTTCTTTAAGCTCAGTTAAAGCTGATTCAATCGGAGCCTTTTTGTCATCAGAAAGCTTTTCGCCAAATTCCTTCAACTGCTTTTCAGTTTGGAAAACCATACTGTCAGCGGCATTCAGTTTTTCAACCCTTTCCTTAGCTTCCTTATCTGCATCAGCGTTAGCTTCAGCTTCCTGCTTCATTTTCTCGATTTCTTCCTTGCTCAAGCCAGAAGAAGCTTCGATACGGATACTTTGCTCTTTACCGGTAGCCTTGTCTTTGGCAGCTACCTGCATAATACCATTGGCATCAATATCAAAGGTTACTTCAATTTGAGGTACACCGCGTGGTGCTGGTGGAATTCCATCGAGGTGGAAACGACCGATAGCCTTGTTATCCTTAGCCATGGCACGCTCTCCCTGCATTACATGGATTTCAACCGATGGTTGATTATCACTTGCGGTAGAGAAGGTTTCAGACTTTTTAGTAGGGATAGTAGTGTTCGCTTCAATCAATTTGGTCATTACACCACCCATGGTTTCGATACCAAGAGAAAGAGGAGTAACATCCAAAAGAAGAACGTCTTTTACATCTCCGGCCAATACACCACCTTGAATAGCAGCACCAAGGGCAACAACTTCGTCAGGGTTTACACCTTTACTAGGTTCTTTACCGAAAAATGCCTTTACAGCTTCCTGGATAGCAGGAATACGAGTACTACCACCTACGAGAATTACCTGATCAATATCTGATTTAGATAAACCAGCTTGTTTCAGTGCGCTTTCACAAGGCTTGATAGTTCTCTTTATAAGGCTATCTGCCAACTGCTCAAATTTGCTGCGAGTGAGCTGGCGCACCAAGTGCTTAGGCCCGCTGGCAGTAGCTGTGATATAAGGTAAGTTGATTTCTGTAGTGGTGGCAGAGGAAAGTTCAACTTTTGCCTTTTCAGCAGCTTCTTTCAAACGTTGAAGTGCCATTGGGTCTTTTTTAAGATCAATGTCTTCATCATTTTTAAACTCTTGTGCCAACCAGTCAATAATAACCTGATCAAAGTCATCTCCACCAAGGTGAGTGTCACCATCAGTAGCGTGTACTTCAAATACGCCATCACCCAACTCAAGGATAGATACATCATGTGTACCACCACCGCAGTCAAAAACCACGATTTTTTGATCTACACCTTTTTTGTCGATACCATAGGCCAAAGAGGCTGCGGTAGGTTCGTTGATGATTCTTCTAACTTTTAAACCAGCAATTTCTCCGGCTTCTTTTGTTGCCTGGCGCTGAGAATCGTTGAAGTATGCAGGAACGGTAATAACCGCTTCATCTACTGTAGTTCCAAGGTAGTCTTCCGCTGTTTTCTTCATTTTCTGAAGAATCATAGCTGATAGTTCCTGAGGAGTGTACATTCTGCCATCAATATCCACGCGAGTGGTATTGTTATCACCTTTTACCACTTTGTAAGGAACTCTGTCCACTTCACTGGCAACTTCGCTAAAGGACGAACCCATAAAGCGTTTAATTGAAGAAATGGTTTTCTGTGGATTGGTAATAGCTTGTCTTTTGGCTGGGTCACCTACTTTTCTTTCACCGCCTTCTACAAAAGCGATAATCGAAGGAGTGGTGCGCTTGCCTTCGCTGTTTGGAATTACAACCGGTTCGTTACCTTCCATTACGGCAACGCAACTGTTGGTAGTTCCCAAATCTATTCCTATGATTTTACCCATTTTTATTTATTTAAATACTTGGTTATTTCAATTTCGAGCAACAAATGTCAATCACTATGCCACCGGGTATAAACAAAAAATCCTGACATGTTTGTCAGGATTTTGGAAATATAGTGTGTCAAAATTCTAATTCATTGTGCCTATGTGTCAGTTTGTGAGGCATTTTTGATGGGTTCTATGACCTCTGATTTCACAGAAACAGGTGTCTAAACCCTGGGCAGCGGCAAAACCTCGGTTGCATAGAGCTTGAGAAAGGTAGAAGGAAGACCGCACATCCGAATGGAAGGGGATATTGTCCAGAGTTATACTCGTTCGTGAGGCGAATAGTCCGGTGCCATTTTCTATTCCAGGAACTTCAGGAACAAAGGCGTTTATACTTTCCTTAGGTGCATTTACCCGGGTATAAACGTGAAACTCAGGACTGGCAGCCCAAATGGTGAATTTAATCTTTTCAAAAAAGCGGATTGTATGTTTGCCCGGCAGACCAATTCTTTTGGCAAGTTCCCGGTACATCACGTTTCGGGGAGGACTGTAGCTATAATACTCGAGGCTGTTGTAGGCTGTAAGGATGCTAAAGTCCTTTACTTCTACATGCTTGTGTTCAACTTGTTCGGTTATGGTGTCAAATTCCTTGTAGAAAAACGTAAAGTCAACTTTGTAAATGGAAGCGCCCTCGGCTGCATACCATTCAAGTTGTCCTATATATTCATTTTTATATAATGAGGTTAAATCAGGATTTTTAAAGCGAAAGCCTGACGTTTGGCTTTGAGGGTTGTGCACCAGCGAAGTAACGGCACTGGCAGTGGGGCCTCCATCATGTTTAATTACCGAAACCTTGTATTTAAGATTGTAATCCAACTTTTCCTGTGTACGGAAAAGGTAATGGCCATCACCGGCAAATACACCCGGGGCCAAAGTTCTTGATGTGGAATCCTTTATCATTACAAATGAGTCCACTTTGGAGCCTAAACCGCCATCTGCAAGGATTTTGTATGACTCAAGGATCACCGTTATATTTTTGTAATACAGGGAGTCGGATATGGAAAATGACAAATTGGGGTTTTGCTTTCCAAGAAATCCGCGTTGAACCCGTACCCAGTTTGTATCCGCTGCAGGATCCAGTAAACCGTATATAACGGTTACATCGCTCCAGTTTCCATTGGGTTCAATGGTGTTGTTGCAGCTTGCTGTTATAACGCTTACTAGTGCCAGTATATAGATATTTATCTTCATAAACCAAAATGTATTACTCCGGTAATGTAAGATAAATCTTAACAAAAAAAAAGGCGGTGTTGCTTCTAGCCCAAACCCTTATTTGTAATGTTTACCTATTCTTCCTTTAATGGGATCTACAAAGCAAACCAGTGTATCCTGACTGGTAAGTTTCACGAAGTTTCTATCACACAAAATACCGGACAGATAAAAATTGTCATAAAAATCGGTGTATGGTCCGGTGCCTGTTCCGCTTCCACGGGGAAAATCAACTCCATCCAGGCTGATTGACGTGCGGGATGAAAAAAGTCCGGTTCCTTCTTCAATCTGGGGAAATTCAGGTTTATTTTGATTGATACCACTAGACGGGCCATTTAAAGCCATGTATTTTTGAAGATAATTTCCTCCTGCGTAGACATCGATTTTCATGTTCTCCACAAACCGAAGTTTGTTTTCATCTACGGGTATGGCGTTGGCAATAAAGGTATTGAACGAGCTAAAGGAAGTAGTGAAGGTTATGGGGTCAGACTGCGCGGCATCGCCTTCCAAGGTGGCATACTTAAAGTCTATACTTCTAAACGACTCTTCTTTGGTAATAAGGTCGTACTCCTTAAATTCAAAGGTTATAAAAACCTGATAGATTTCTGCTCTTTTGCTTGCATCAACGGTTACTACTCCCGTAAACTGACTTGCCGCATTGGGGATATCTCTTGGAACTCTAAATCCAAAATCGGAAAACGATTGTGGAATCTGTCCTCCAACAATTTCGGTTCGTGCCTTTACATCGGTAAACTTAGAGTTGGTTTGCTTAACGATAAGCTCGTATATAGATTCTTCATTTATCTTTTCAGTAGTGCGGTAAAGGCGGTAGTCATTGGTGGTAAAAACACCAGGTTGTCTGTCGCGGCTGGTATTATCTCTTTCCAGATTAATGGTAGTTTGTAATTCACCGGCAGTGTTATATTCGTTTAGAATAACCACTAAGCTATCATAGTAGAGAGAGTCAGGAATACCATATGACTGACTGGCGGCAGCATTGCCGAGATAACCTCTTTCAATACGCACCCAGTTGGTGTCAGCTGCAGGGTCGAGTAAACTGTAAACCACAGTAACGTCCGACCAATCATCGCTTACGCTAAAATCATTGTTGCAGGAAACGGTAATACTCAATAATCCTAAAAAAGAAAGGGCTAGTAAAAATTTGTTTTTCATGAAATATGGAATCTTCTATTCTTAATGACACACAAAATTCAAAACGGTGGCTTGTAGATTTTATTAGTTATAAATACTTTGATGATCACAATCCATTATGCATCGGCCGCAAAAGTATAATTTTGTGGCTCAAAATCTAATGTATGTCCACTGCCAAGTCAGAATTTAAAAGAGTAACCACAAACTCCGTTCAGGAGATGAAGCAAAAGGGTGAGAAAATATCCATGCTCACTGCTTATGATTACACTTTGGCCAAGATAATTGATCAAGCCGGTATCGATGTAATTTTGGTGGGTGATTCAGCCTCAAACGTTATGGCGGGCCACGAAACAACATTGCCCATCACACTGGATCAAATGATTTACCATGCCAGCTCAGTGGTAAGAGCAGTGGAAAGAGCCCTGGTTGTGGTTGATCTCCCGTTTGGGAGTTATCAGGGAAATTCGAAGACTGCCCTAAGTTCTTCCATTAAAATAATGAAAGAGAGTGGGGGGCATGCCGTAAAAATGGAAGGTGGGGTGGAAATACTCACCTCAATTCGGAGAATACTTACAGCTGGGATTCCGGTGATGGGCCATTTGGGACTTACTCCCCAATCCATATATAAGTTTGGTACTTACACCGTAAGGGCCAAGGAAGAAGAGGAAGCTCAGAAACTTTTAGATGATGCTAAAAGACTGGAGGAGGCCGGCTGCTTTGCCTTGGTGCTCGAAAAAATTCCGGCAAGCCTTGCTCAAAAGGTGGCTGAGTCTATTTCTATTCCGGTGATCGGCATTGGTGCCGGATCGGGAGTAGATGGACAGGTGTTGGTTTTACACGATATGCTGGGTATGACTCACGAGTTTCATCCTCGCTTCTTGAGGAGATATCTTAACCTTTTTGAGGATATCAGCGGAGCTGTAAAGAACTATGTAAAGGATGTTAAGTCTCATGATTTTCCAAACGATAAGGAGCAATACTAGATTTGGGTACATCAATAGCTAAGCGAATAATCTTTGAAGACAATCACCTGATTGTTTTGAATAAACTGGCCGGTGAACTGGTACAAGGCGATTTTACAGGTGATGTACCCTTGCTCGAAAAGGTAAGGGAGTACATTGCAGTTAAATACAATAAGCCGGGTAATGTATTTACCGGGTTGGTGCATAGGCTTGACAGACCCACATCAGGAATTGTGGTATTTGCCAAAACCTCTAAGGCCTTGGCAAGGATGAATTCCATCTTCGAAAAACGGGAGGTAGAGAAAATATACTGGGCTATAGTGCAGGGTACGCCTGACAAAAGTGAGGATAGGCTTATTCATTTCCTGAAGAAAGATCAGAAAAAAAATAAATCTCAATATTTTTTCAAGGAGATAGTTGGATCTAAAAAAGCAGTGCTTTCTTACAGGCTGCTTAAAAAAATGGATTATTACAGTTTGCTGGAAATCAAACTTGAAACCGGAAGACATCATCAAATAAGGGTACAGTTGTCATCTATCGGATGCCCTATAAAAGGAGACTTAAAGTACGGGTTTCCAAGGAGTAACAAGGATGCAAGTGTTTGTTTACATGCCAGAAAAGCTATATTTGTTCACCCCGTAAGTGGAGAGCGACTGGAATTAGAGGCGCCACTTCCAACGGGGGAGCATATTTGGAAACACGCATAAACAACTCTAAACTCTACAAGCATGTTTATTTTGAAATTCGCCATCGAGCTATTGGTGCTGGTGGTACTTTTTCTAATGATACGGAAAACGCTCTTCAGAACCTTTCCTTTAATAGATCCCGAAGCTTCAAGGCATGTACGAAATAAATGGCGCGGACAGCGGGCAATGTTCTCTATTGTGTTTTTAACTTTTGGAGTTATTTCTACTGTTGTATCATTTTGGCTTATCTATTTTACTTTTAATGCACTGCATAGCACAGGGAGTTTTTCCGGTGTGCTTGTAATTAGTCAATCAGCACTTATTCTGCCTTCTCTGATCATTGGATTTTATATAAGTACACTCTTTTCAAAACATATATATGTTCAGTTTTTTGGAGTAGGAGAGTATATGGATTTTGAACAAAATAAAGGTTTGCACATGGGTGTGGGGAAAGGGTTTGCCCGTGCATTTTCATTTTTCACACTTTTACCAGCTGCTGTGCTTCTAAGCCTGCAGTTCAATGTTTACCTCAAAACAGATGGCGAACATATTTATACCAAAAGGCTGTTGGAAGATGAAAAAATCTATTCTATCACAGACATCGTTAGTGTAGGTTCTTCCGACTCACATTCTCTGGATATCCATCTTGCCAATGGCGATTTGATCTCCACCCTGGATTATAGCGGAAACCTCAATTATTTCCTCGATAACATTTCGCCACGATAAAAAAATACAGTTTGTGTTAAACTGAAAAGTCTCGCAATTTGGAATATCCTTATTGCGAGACTTTTACTTTACCTAATTAACCTAAACCAAAACTAAGAAATTTCTATCATTTTTGCGGGCTGTGGCTTGGCTTCCTCTTTTTTGGGAAGAGCCAAGCTCAAAACCCCATTTTCATATGAGGCTGCAATTCCATCTACGTTTACTACGTTTTCAGGAAGTACAAATGCTCTCTTAAAGCTCTTAAAGCCAAATTCCCTACGGGTATAATTTTCAGTTTTTTCTTCTTTTTCTTCCTTGCTTTCAGCAGAAATGGTGAGTGACTCTCCGTCTACCTCTACTTTAAAGTCTTCCTTTTTCATTCCGGGAGCAGCAAGCTGAAGGTTAAAACCATTTTCGTCTTCTGTGATATTTACAGGTGGTAAACTACTTTTGTTTATGCCCCATTTGGGAGTTGGCCAGTTTAAAAAGTCATCTGATAAAAGGTTGCTCATCAGTGAATTGAACTCTGGGTTTACTGCGTTATTTCTTTTTACGATATTCATTTTAGTATTGTTTTATTGTTTGCAATCTTCCAGTCAATTCCGATACCAAATGTTAAATAGCAAGTTAAGTACCTTAAAAAATGACATAATGTCTCTATTTGTAAATAGTTAATGACTAAATGACATTTTTTAACTAAGGGATTCATGGCAAGATTTCTTGTTTTACTTTTATCGCCAAACAATAAATAGCATGAAAAGACTTAGCGCTTTGGCATTTATCCTACTTATAGGAAGCTGTAATACGGTTCCACTTACCGGCAGACGTCAATTGAACCTTTTGCCTGGTTCACAGATGTTGTCTCTTAGCAACGATCAGTATGGGGAGGTTCTTAGCCAGTCGCAGGTTATCAAGGGAACAAAGGATGCTCAGATGGTGCAGGCCGTTGGCGCACGCATCAAGGATGCAGTGGAGAAATACCTTCGTGATAACAATCAATCAGATTTAATTGAAGGATATGAATGGGAGTTTAATCTGTTGCAAGACGATCAGGTAAATGCATGGTGTATGCCCGGAGGCAAGGTGGCTTTTTACTCGGGGATAATTCCTATTTGCCAGGATGAGAATGGAATAGCGGTAGTGATGGGGCACGAGGTGGCACACGCTATTGCCCGCCATGGCAATGAGCGCATGAGCCAGGGAATGGTTCAGGAACTGGGAGGCGTGGCTTTGTCTGTAGCTTTGTCTGAAAAACCGGCCGAAACACAGGCTTTATATATGCAGGCCTATGGTATAGGAACTCAGGTTGGAGTAATATTACCTTTTAGCAGAACTCATGAAAGTGAAGCAGACAGGTTGGGATTAATATTTATGGCAATGGCTGGTTATGATCCTGCAGGTGCTCCCGAATTCTGGAAACGCATGGCAGCGCAAGGCGGGCAGGCGCCACCGGAGTTTTTATCTACACATCCAAGTAATGAAACAAGGATCAGGAATCTTAACAAATGGATGGCTGAAGCGATGAAATACTATCAACCCAAAACCAATTAAGCCTTTATCTTCGCGCACTTTATAAAACTTTACACCATTGAAAGTCCGCGATTTTTCAAAAATATTTTTTGCCATACTTTTTTTACATCTGGTGGTGATTTACAAGCCAGAGAGTGATTTGCTTTATATGCTTAGCAAGCCTCTTTTACTGTTTTCGCTGTTGGCGTTCTTTATTCATAAAACAGCTCATATTGATTTAAACGGGAAGAGTTGGATTCCGGCTGCCCTGTTGCTTTCAATGGCTGGAGATATCATTCTGATGCAAGACAAGGAAATCTTTTTCCTTTTCGGGATGGGAGCGTTTTTTTTGGCGCACGTGTTTTACATCGTCTTTTACCTCAATCAAAAACTAAAAAATTCTCCCTTGTATCTGGCAGGGGCAGCTATTGTGATGGCTGTAGGCCTTTTTGTGCTGTACAAATATGTTAATGACCCGGCAGAAATCACTCCTTATTTATATGGTTATGCGGTGGTGATAGGTTTGCATTTATTGGCTAGTGTAAGACTGCTGGGCCTCAGTGGTAGATACAGCAAGCTGCCGGTTGCTGGGGCATTGTTGTTTATTGTTTCGGATGTGTTACTTGCCTTTAACCAGTTTAATGGTTACGATAAATATCTTCATATAGCCGTAATGCTTACCTATGGCTTAGCGCAATATGCCATCACCATAGGCTTAATCGATTACCTGGAAAACAACGGGAAGATTAACGAACGTCTATCAGCTTAATATCAAATATCAGCACCGAGTTAGCAGGAATACTGTTTTGGGTATTGGAGCCATAACCGAGGTGAGATGGTACAAGTAATTTTCCCTTACCACCTTCCATAAAAAGTGGAATACCCTCTTGCCAGCCTTCAATTACCTGACTGAGATTGAACCAAATTCCGGAGGGTATACTTTCGTCAAATACAGAACCATTGGTAAAAGTCCCTTTGTAGTACGTCTGCACATCTGATTTTACCGTAGGTCTTTTGCCACTGCCCTCGTTCTCTATCACATAATATAAACCTGATGCTGTTGATTTCGCATCAAGATTATGGTCAGCGATGTATTTAAGTATGGTATCGCGGTCTTCGGTCTTTTGGTCAACATCATCCTTACAGGAAGCGGAAACGATTAAGAGAGGTAAAAGGGCAAACAGTAATTTTTTCATTTTAAATATTTTTAAGGATTGTTCGTCAGGTGTACCTACATTGGATCCACATCAAAAATGACCTGCACTTTTTTATCGGGGTGATTTACAAAAAATTGATCCAGGGCATCGCGCAGTGCAATTTTGGCCTTACTGAGGGAAACGCCTTTTTCAAACTTTAGCATTATTTCCATTTGATAGAAATTTCTCAGGCGAGCCACTAGGGGAAATTCCGGCCCTAAAACCCTTTCTCCAAACAATACGCGAAGCTCTCTACCGATTTGTCCTGCCGAAAGGTTGAGTTTGTTGCGGTCGCGGTGCTTAAGGGTAACTTTAATAAGCCGGTGAAAGGGTGGGTATTTAAAGTTCTTTCGTTCATAGCGCTCATCATAATACATCTTCTGATAATCGTTTTCTATCACTTTGCGGATGATACTGTGATAGGGGTCGGAAGTTTGAATGATCACCTTGCCTTGTTTCTTTTTTCGTCCGGCACGGCCAGCTACTTGCGCCATAAGTTGGTATGCACGTTCGTGGCTGCGAAAGTCGGGGAAGTTGAGTAGGGTATCTGCATTGAGGATTCCCACCAAGGCCACATTGGCAAAGTCAAGACCCTTAGTTACCATTTGTGTTCCGATAAGGATGTCCACCTCACCATCTTCAAATTCATTGATGATGTTTTCGTAAGCGTTCTTTTTTCGGGTAGTATCAAGGTCCATTCGCCTGATGTTGGCTTCGGGCAACATCAGCTTTAAGTCGTCTTCCAGTTTTTCGGTACCAAAGCCCAGGGCCTTTACATCATAGCTTCCACATGCCGGGCATTTGCTGGGCACCTGTCGTGAAAATCCACAATAGTGGCAGCGCAGCAAGTCAGTGTGTTTGTGGTAGGTAAGGGTGATGTCGCAGTTTTTGCACTGGTTTACGTGAGCGCAGTTTTGGCATTGTATCATAGTGCTGAAACCACGTCTGTTTTGAAACAGGATCACCTGTTTACCGCTTCTCAATACTTCCTTAATTTCATCTACCAATGCGGTGCTAAAGTGGCCGTGCATTTGTTTTTTGAGCCGTGCCTGTTTTAAGTCTACACAGGTGATTTCGGGCATTGGCAAATTGGCGTAGCGCTTATCCATTTTTACCAGGCCATATTTCCCGCTAAGGGCATTGGTAAAAGACTCAATGGAAGGTGTGGCCGAGCCGAGCAGCACCTTGGCATCGAAAAGTTTGGCCAACAGGATGGCCGTATCACGTGCGTGGTAGCGGGGAGCAGGATCGTATTGCTTAAAACTTGTTTCGTGTTCTTCATCCACAATCACAAACCCAAGGTTTTGAAAGGGGAGGAACAAACTGCTGCGAGCTCCGATAATGAGGTAGGGTTCGGTTGGATTTTCAACGAGCTTCAGCCAGGTTTCCACACGCTCTCTATCGCTAAAGCGGGAGTGAAATACCAGCACCTTTTCCCCAAAGTACTTTTTCATTCGGGTGATGAGCTGGGTGGTAAGGGCAATTTCGGGAACCAGATATAGTACCTGCTTGTTTTCTTCCAGCATTTGGCGGATAAAACGCACGTAAATTTCGGTTTTACCGGAAGAGGTAACTCCGTGTAAAAAAGAAACGTCCTTGTTTTGAAAGTGCTCCTTCAATTCCGCGAAGGCGGTAAGCTGATGCTCGTTTAAATCAAAAAAGGGATTTGTATCAGAGTGTTTTACTTCGTCAGCCGGGCTATCGTAAAAGATTTCCATAAAACCTTTTTTTTCCAAACCCTTGAGTGCAGAGCCAGAGTCGCCCGATATTTTGAGAAGCTTGCTGGCCACTACTGCCGGAGATACAGAACCTCCAATCTCTGATTTTGAGCCATCTTCTTCTTCCTCACGTTTCATTTCGCCTATTAGCTTAAAATAGGTAAGCAATAATTCCTTTTGTTTTGGTGCGCGAGACAATTCTTCAAACATGGCCGCCATTCCCTCGCCATTATATTTTTCCGCAAGGCGAACCATTCGCTTTTGGCGTGGACGGTAGCCGGTTTTCAGCTCTTCCTCCAGCAAAATGTAATGCATACCCAGCAGTTGTTGAATCACTTTCAGGGGGTTCTTCAACCCGGTGATATCGCTGATTTCCTTGATGCTTAAAGATTCCTGGGTCTCCAGAGCTTCCATTACCAAAAACTCATTGTCATCGAGTTCTGCGTCTATAATATTCTTGAGGTGGTTTTTCAGCACTACGGTTTCACTGGCCAGTTTGAGGCCCGAGGGCATGGCGGCCGTCATAACTTCGCCCATGGTACAGAGGTAGTAGTCAGCCATCCATTGCCAAAGCTGTAATTGCTTTTCGCCAATAATGGGCGCCTGATCTTCTACATCTAAAATGTCTTTAGGTTTAAAGTCCTTGGGTTCTTGCTGATGCACCGCACTTACCAGGGCGGTGTAAAGCTTTCGTTTGCCGAACTGCACAATTACGCGCTTTCCCACAGCTACCTTGTTCACCATTTCCGGTGGAACGCTGTAGGTGTAATTTTGTGGCAGGGCAAGGGGAAGTATAACTTCTGCGTAGTGCTGCATAGGTTGCAAATGTAGAGAGGGAAATTGGAAGGGGGAAGATTTTTGAGATTCCCTTTTATTGGCTTGAATACCAAAACCCAATGTTCTCGATTTTCATATTCTCAGCTTTAGGCAGGCTTGAATGTTTCGAATACCTGTTTATTGAACACAAGTTGTTAGCTGGTTCTTTTGCAAGGCTAAACCGGAGTTTACAGAAGGAGAGGAGTTGATGTGCGCTGTGTTAGAGAGTGGGTAGCTTGCTGTCCACAACTTTTAAATTATGAACAACAAGCTGTTATTTGTATCTACACCGAAACCCCATATTCTCTCAAAGCATCATTCAAAGAAGTCTTCTTGTTTGTACTTTCCTTTCGGGTGCCAATAATCAGGGCACAAGGCACCTGATATTCACCTGCAGGGAATTTTTTGGTGTAACTACCTGGAATTACTACCGAACGTGCGGGTACATAGCCTTCAATTTGCTTGGGCTCATCACCTGTAACGTCAATAATTTTGGTAGAAGCGGTAAGTACCACATTCGCGCCCAATACAGCCTCTCTTTCCAATCGGATACCTTCCACTACAATGGAGCGTGAGCCAAGGAAGCAATTGTCTTCAATAATCACAGGAGCAGCTTGTACGGGTTCCAACACTCCACCAATGCCCACTCCACCACTTAGGTGTACATTTTTGCCAATTTGAGCGCAGCTGCCAACTGTGGCCCAGGTGTCCACCATAGTGCCTTCATCTACATAGGCGCCAATATTTACATAAGAAGGCATCAAGATTACCCCTTTGCTGATATAGGCTCCATATCGAGCTACAGCGTGAGGTACCACACGGATTCCTAATTCTTTATAGCCGCTTTTCAATGGAATTTTATCATGAAACTCCAGCGGTCCGGCCTGTAGGGTTTCCATTTTACGAGTAGGGAAATAAAGGATTACGGCCTTCTTTACCCATTCGTTTACCTGCCAGCCATTGGGGGTAGGTTCGGCACAGCGGAGTTTGCCCTTGTCAATATCTTCAATAATGGATTCAATAGCTTCTATCACTAGTTTTTCTTCCAGTTTGCTACGATCTTCCCAGGCTTGTTCTATAATGTGTTGTAGTTCGTCCACGATGGTTATATGTTTAATGTTATATGTTTTGCGGCAGGGGTTATAAGGTTAAAGGTTGTTATGCGTCCAATATCAGTAATAACAAATATTAATTGCACATGCTCAACGGAGAGTGCAGTGTTTTAAATACTAAAATCTACCGTCTCAAGTCTCTCCACTACCTTTGCGCAAAAGTATAAAACCCCGTGGCAAAGATTGTAGCATTGGATATTGGCGGAAAGCGTACCGGAATTGCAGAAACTGATCCGTTGCAGATTATTGCATCTCCCAGGGAAACTATCCCTACCGGGGAGCTAATCCCTTTTTTAACTCGTATTTTTAAGGAAGAGCCTTACGAAACCATAGTAGTGGGGGATCCACAAAATCTGGATGGTGGCGATTCTCACAATTCGGAATTGGTGCGAAAGCTCACGGCAAAACTTAGAGCGGCTTTTCCTCAGATGAAGGTTGTTCTTCAGGATGAGCGATTTACCTCAAAGATGGCGATGCAAAGCCTTATTGATTCGGGGGTGAAAAAGATGAAAAGGCGGGAGAAAGGGGAGATTGATAAGGTGAGTGCCGCCATTATTTTACAATCATTTCTGGCTGGTCAGTGACATTTGCAATCATTACCTTTGCCGCAAATTTGATTCATGATATTACCTATAGTCGCTTTTGGCGATCCCGTGTTGCGCAAACGCGCGGAAAATGTAGATAAGGATTATCCCAAGTTACAGGAGTTAATCGACAATATGTTCGAAACCATGTACAATGCCAGTGGGGTAGGTATAGCCGCTCCTCAGGTAAATAAGTCGGTACGCATATTTGTGGTGGATGCCACCGGTTTTGCCGATGATGACGATGAGGAGGATGAAGAAGGCCTGAAGGATTTCAAACAAGTGTTTATCAACGCTCAGATTGTGGAGCAGGATGGCAAGGAATGGGCATTTAACGAAGGCTGCCTGAGCATTCCGGATGTTCGTGAGGATGTTTCCCGACCCGATAGAATTCGCATTAAATATGTTGATCGTGATTTTGTGGAGCACGATGAGGTTTATGAAGGACTTAAAGCCCGCGTTATTCAACATGAATATGATCATATTGAAGGCATCCTTTTTACAGATCACTTGTCTCCATTAAGGAAACGCATGATTAAAGGAAAGCTTACCAACATCTCAAAGGGAAAGGTTTCCGTGTCTTACAGAATGAAATTCCCAAAAGGAAAATGAGAATACTTACAGCCCTGCTGATGCTCACTATGGTGGCATCATGCCAAACAGCCCCCGAAACAGACGCCTTAAAAGCCTCCATTGAAAAAATGGAAGTGGACATAAAGCAAGATGTGGAAATGGACACGGCCGTTGCGCGTAAGCTCACTGATGCCTATTTGGAATATGCAGATTTGCACCCTGAGGATTCCATAGCTCCCTATTACCTGAGCCGCGCTGCTGAAATTTATAAGGAAATGCCAGGCAAGGCCCTAACAGCTGTGGTTACTTATAACAGGGTAATTACAGAATATGCCGAAAGTCCACTCGCTCCCAGAGCTGTATTTATGATTGGCTTTGTGTTTGACGATAAGTTGCACGACAGTACGCGAGCCGTGAAGAGCTATAGTCACTTTTTAGAACAATATCCTGATCACCCCATGGCCGCAGATGCCAGACAATTGCTTGAAATGTTGAGCGATACTCTCAGTGAAGTGGAAATGGTGAAAATGTGGATGGAAGAAAGTAAAAAAGATACAAACGATAATAAGTAAGAATGAAACTGGACGATATTTTATCAATTGGCGGAAAGCCGGGCCTTTACAAATTAGTAGCTCAAAGCCGTGGCGGTGTTATTGTACAATCTCTTATTGACGATAAAAGAATTCCCGTAACACAAACCAATAATGTAAGTTCCCTCAAGGATATTGCCATATACACCTATGAGGAAGAAGTTCCTTTGAAGGAAGTGTTTATGAAGATTGCCGAAAAGGAAAACTTTGGAAAGGCAATAGATCATAAGGCCAGTGGTGCCGAACTTCGTGCCTATATGGAGGAAGTGCTACCTGATTATGATCAGGAGAGAGTTTACAACTCTGATCTTAAAAAACTCTTTCAATGGTATAATTTGTTGCAGGAGCAGGGACTTGTGGTGGCTGAGGAAGAAGAAACCACCGAAGAAGTAGCAGAAACCGAAACCAAAGCTGAAGATGCCCCTGAAGCATCTGAAGAAAAATCAGAATAGGATTTTGAATTCAAGAGAGGATAAACTCCAGGCTTTCGCCCGACTTTTAGATATTATGGAAGACCTGCGCGCCAAGTGCCCGTGGGACATGAAGCAAACGATGGAAACCCTTCGTCCGCTTACCATTGAAGAAACATATGAGTTGGGCGATGCCATACTGGATGCCGATCTTGAAGAAGTAAAAAAGGAGCTTGGCGACATAATGCTCCACCTTGTTTTTTATGCCAAAATTGGCAGCGAAAAAGGTGCTTTTGATATTGCCGATGTCCTCAATGGAATTTGCGAAAAGCTGATAAGCCGCCACCCACACATTTATGGTGATGTTACCGTAAGTGGTGAGGAGGAGGTGAAATCCAATTGGGAAAAGCTAAAGCTTAAAGAGGGTAAAAAATCGGTTTTGGAAGGTGTGCCCCGCACACTACCTGCCGTGGTGAAAGCTACACGAATACAGGAAAAAGCCCGGGGTATTGGTTTTGACTGGGAAGAGACTCACCAAGTATGGGATAAAATAGAGGAGGAGCTGGGTGAGCTTCGCGCAGAAGTGGAAGCCGGAAACCAGCAAAAAACCGAAGAGGAATTTGGGGATTTCCTGTTCTCCGCCATCAACCTTTCCCGTTTTCTTAAAGTGGATGCAGAATCCGCCCTGGAGCGCACCAACAAAAAATTCATCCACCGCTTTACTTATCTCGAAAAGAAAGCAGCCGAACTCGGCAAACAACTATCCGAAATGACCCTTGCCGAAATGGACGTGTATTGGGAAGAAGCCAAGAGCATTAAGGAGAAGGGCTAATGGTAGTTGGTACCGGGTGTTGAGTACTGGGTAGTTAGTGCTCGTGCTGCAATGTGCTGATTTATATCAGGATTTCTTCTTCCGGCCCCAAAAACATGATGTATCAGACTTATGGTACGGTCATTTTTCAAAGTATGGCTATCTAAATTATAGAGTTTAAATACGAAGGTCTTCCCACCTGTTAAAAAATTGTGGAAAACCCTTGATTTCACTAGTGGTTTGGTGAGGTTAAAACGGCTTGTTAAATGTATATTTGTAAGATTTCAAAATTTGATCTAACTCAAAGAATATGAGCGAAATACCAAAGGAGTATGAAGCCAGTAGCATACAGGTACTAGAAGGCCTAGAGGCGGTACGCAAAAGGCCGTCCATGTATATTGGCGATGTAGGCGTAAAGGGTCTGCACCATCTTGTATATGAAGTAGTTGACAACTCTATTGATGAAGCCCTTGCCGGCCATTGTGACCGGATCGATGTATTCATCAATGAGAATAATTCCATCACCGTAAAGGATAACGGCCGGGGTATACCGGTGGAAATGCACGAAAAGGAAGGCCGCTCCGCACTGGAAGTGGTAATGACTGTGCTCCATGCCGGTGGTAAATTTGACAAGGATTCCTATAAGGTTTCCGGTGGTTTGCACGGAGTAGGTGTATCCTGCGTAAATGCGCTTTCCACAGATCTTAAGGCCGAAGTTTTTAAGAATGGCAAGCACTATGTGCAGGAGTTTAAAATCGGAGTTCCTCAATATCCTGTAAAGGAAGTAGGAACAGCTGATATTAGAGGTACGCATGTAACCTTTTTGCCCGATGCCAGCATTTTTCAGGCAACAGAATATAACTATGATATTCTGGCCTCCCGTATGCGTGAGCTTTCCTTTTTGAACAAGGGAATCACCATTAGCATTACAGATTACCGCGAGCGCGATGAGGAGGATAATCCCAAATATGAAGAGTTTCATAGCGAAGGCGGACTGAAGGAGTTTGTAGAGTTCATTGATATGAACCGCGAAACCCTGATGCCGGAGGTTATTCACATGGAAGGTGAAAAGAACGATGTGCCGGTGGAGGTAGCGATGCACTACAACACATCCTATGCTGAAAATATTCATTCTTATGTGAATAACATCAACACCCATGAAGGTGGTACCCACCTGGCCGGATTTAGACGGGCACTTACACGTACCCTTAAAAAGTATGCTGATGAAAGTGGAATGCTTGCCAGGGAAAAGGTTGAGGTTTCGGGAGATGACTTCCGTGAGGGACTTACGGCTGTAATTTCCGTTAAGGTAATGGAGCCTCAGTTTGAGGGACAAACCAAAACCAAGTTGGGGAATAATGAGGTTTCCGGAGCTGTTGATCAGCTGGTGGGAGAGATGCTTACCAACTTTTTGGAGGAAAACCCCAATTCGGCAAAAACCATAGTACAGAAAGTTATACTGGCGGCAAAGGCCCGTGTGGCGGCCAAAAAGGCCCGCGAAATGGTTCAGAGGAAAACCGTAATGGGTGGTTCAGGACTTCCGGGTAAACTGTCAGACTGTTCTGAAACGGATCCGGCTATTTGCGAAATATTCCTTGTAGAGGGAGATTCGGCAGGTGGTACGGCCAAGCAGGGTCGTGACCGTAACTTTCAGGCTATACTTCCATTGAGAGGTAAAATCCTGAATGTGGAAAAAGCCATGCAACACAAGGTTTTTGAGAATGAAGAAATCAAAAACATGTTTACTGCCCTTGGTGTAAGCGTAGGTACCGAGGACGATAGCAAAGCGCTCAACCTCTCCAAATTGCGCTACCACAAGGTGGTTATCATGTGTGATGCCGATGTTGATGGTAGCCACATTGCAACTCTTATCCTTACCTTCTTCTTTAGGTATATGAAGGAGCTTATAGAAAACGGTTACATCTACATTGCAGCTCCGCCCCTTTACCTCGTTAAAAAAGGTTCTAAGAGCGAATATGCATGGAATGATGACCAACGCGATAGATTGATAGCAGAGTACGGTGGCGATAGCAAAACCGGAGTTGGCGTACAGCGCTACAAAGGTTTGGGAGAGATGAATGCCGAGCAGCTATGGGAAACCACTATGGACCCTACTCAACGTATGATGCGTCAGGTAACCATTGATAGCGCAGCAGAAGCTGATCGTATATTCTCTATGCTTATGGGAGATGATGTACCACCAAGGCGTGAGTTTATTGAGAAAAATGCCAAGTACGCCAAGATTGACGTTTAGGTAGTATTTATACATACATTTTTTATAGCCCGTTTTGACTTAGGTTGAAACGGGCTTTTTTGTACTCAGAGTTTTCTGTAATAAAATATTTCTATTTTAGTATTCTACACAACAATACCAGCCCCGTTTCCGGACATGTGGTTTTTTGTTTTTTGGGGAGGAACCTGTGCTGGAAGGGTGCAAATAAAAAAAGCGACCTGTAAGGGCCGCTTTGGATGTTTTCACAACGGAATAATCCTTATTGTGAATCGCTCAAATTGTGACACGAATATATAAAAACTCTTGAATAGATAAATAGCATGAAGAAAATTTTAGGATTGGACTTAGGAAGTACCAGTATTGGCTGGGCCTTGGTGAATGAAGCTGAAAAAGATGGGGAGAAGTCGAACATAATAAAAACGGGCGTTCGAATTCTTCAACTCGATAATTATGTAAGCTCAGCTAATGGAAAGGAATCTAAAGATCCACTAAAAGATTTTATTGGAGGAAAAGGCATTTCTCCAAACGCAGGAAGAACTCAGAAAAGGGGAATGCGAAGAAATTTGCAACGATATAAGCAGAGAAGGTCAAATCTACTTGAAATTCTGAGGCAGCATAAAATCCTTTCTGAAGAAAAAGCAATTGCTGAAGAAGGTAAAGGTTCAACTTTTGAACTATGGGAGTTGCGAGCAAGAGCTGCTGAGCAAGAAATAGACCTTCATGATTTTGCAAGAGTGCTATTGGGAATAAATAAAAAGCGAGGGTATAAGAGCAACCGAAAAGCCAAGGATGAAGGAGATGGACAAGCCATTGATGCTATGGGGCTTGCAAAACAATTGTATGAAAGAAACTTAACACCAGGGCAATATGTGCTGGAGCTATTGAAAAAAGGTAAGAAAGTGGTGCCCGATTTTTACCGTTCTGATTTGCAAAGTGAATTTGATGCCGTATGGAATCATCAGAAAAAATATTATCCTGAAATTTTAATTGATGATTTAAAGGGAGAGTTGAGTGGTAAAAACAAATCACAAACTTGGGCTATTTGTGCTAAACCATTTGATATTAAAGGAGTCAAGCGCACTACAAAGGGCTTTGAATTGAAAAAAGAAAATTACCAGTGGAGGGTCGATGGTTTGACAAAACAACTTGGATTGGAAGAACTAGCGATTGTTTTACAGGAAATTAACAATCAAACTAACAGTAGTAGTGGATATCTTGGAGCTATTAGTGACCGCAGTAAGAAGCTTTATTTCAACCAACAAACGGTGGGGCAAAACTTATATGCCCAGCTTAAAAAAAATCCGCATTCGCGCCTTAAAAACCAAGTGTTTTACCGTCAAGATTATTTAGATGAATTTGAGCAGATTTGGGAAATTCAATCAGCAAATCGGAAAAATATTTTGACTGATGAATTGAAAAATGAAATTAGGGATGTGGTAATTTTTTATCAACGCAGATTGAAATCGCAAAAAGGGATGATTGCCATTTGTGAACTGGAGGGGAGAGAAATAGAAATTACTGTTGATGGCAAGAAAAAGAAAAAACTTATCGGCCCACGGGTTGTGCCAAGGTCATCACCACTTTTTCAAGAATATAAAATCTGGCAAATACTCAATAACCTGAAATTTGAGAATATTGAGAATAGACAGGTTTACACCATAGCTGATCTGGACACAGATTTAGAGGTTCGGAAAGCCTTGTTTGATGAACTTTCAGTAAAAGGAAAATTGTCTAAAACGGAGTTGCTAAAAAACGTGGTTGATAAACCCAAAGAATGGGTGCTAAAAAATTTTGAAGAGGTAGAAGGAAATACTACCAACGCTAAACTTTATGAAGCCTTTGAGAAAATTGCTAATCTTTCAGGCCATGAAGTGGAGTTTAAAAAAATGTCTGGAAGCCAAATAAAGGAGGCCTGTAGTGAGGTGTTAAAAACATTGGGAATAAGCGAAGGTATTTTAGACTTTAATGCAGAACTTGATGGAAAAGCTTTTGAGATGCAGCCCGCATATCAATTTTGGCATCTGCTCTACTCTTATGAAGGTGATGATTCAAAGTCGGGAAATGATAAGCTCATTGCTAAGCTCAAAGAGAAATTTGGCATTGAAGAACAGTTTGGGAGAATATTGGCCAATGTGATTTTTCAGGATGACTATAGCAGTTTAAGTGCCAAAGCCATTCGCAAAATACTTCCTGAATTAAAAGAAGGTAAGGAATATTCGGTGGCAGCAAAACTGGCAGGCTACAATCATTCCAGCTATCTCACAAAAGAAGAAAATGAGAAGCGCGCCCTCAACGATTTTTTAGAATTGCTACCTAAGAATAGTTTGCGTAACCCTGTTGTAGAAAAAATTCTCAACCAAATGGTAAATGTGGTAAATGCCATAATAAAAGAATACGGAAGGCCAGATGAAATAAGGGTTGAGTTAGCGCGTGAGCTTAAAAAGAGCAATAAAGAACGGGCAGAAATGACCAGCAGCATTGCTGCATCAACCAAACTTTACGATAGCCACAGAAAGGAATTGCAAAAGCTATCTCCTTTCAATCAAGGTGTGCGAATCACAAAAAATGACTTGATAAAGTACCGCCTTTGGCTTGAGCTAAAAAGTACTGGGCATAAAACGATTTATACAGGAGCTTACGTTCCGTTAGAAAAGCTATTTACGAAGGAGTTTGATATTGAACACATTATTCCGAAGGCCGTATTATTTGACGATTCGTTTTCTAACAAAACTTTATCTACACGCGATTTTAATAGATGGAAAAGCCATAGAACAGGCATTGATGCGGTAGCTGAAAAATATGGCAAAGGTTCTGATGGTTACAATGAATATTTAGACAGGATTGAAAAGATTTTTAATGGAGGCAAGGGAGATATCAATAAAGCAAAATATAAAAAACTTTTGATGACTCAGAAAGATATTCCAGAAGGCTTTTTGGAGCGTGACCTACGTAGCTCGCAGTACATTGCAAAAAAAGCTATACAAATGTTGCTTACCGTTTGTCGCACTGTTACACCAACTACGGGCAGCGTAACCGACAAATTGCGGGAAGATTGGCAGCTTATCAACGTACTACGAGAATTGAACTGGGAGAAGTATGATAGACTCGGGCTTACTTATTATGAGGTTAATAAAGATGGAAAGCAGATTCCAAAAATTAAAGATTGGACTAAAAGGAATGACCATCGGCATCACGCCATGGATGCACTTACTGTGGCATTTACAAAACCAACTCATATTCAATATTTAAATTACTTAAGCGCACGAAAAGATGAAAGCCATAAAAGGCATTCAAACATTTATGCAATTGAGAATAAGGAAACTTTTGTAACTGACAAGAAGAAGCGAATTATCAAGCCTCCTATTCCCATTCAGGAGTTGAGAGCTGAGGTAAAAAAACATTTAGAAAATACCTTGATTTCTTTTAAGGCAAAGAATAAAGTTGTTACTCAAAATACCAATAAAACGAAGTCCAAGAATGGATTTAATAAACAGCCAACATTAACACCAAGAGGAAAGCTTCACAAAGAAACTATTTATGGAAGTTCGTTGGAGTATGTTACTAAAATAGAAAAGGTGGGGCCAAAATTTACAGAGGAATTAATTCGTATGGTGGCAAAGCAAAGCTACCGAGATGCACTTTTGAAAAGATTGGAAGAGTTTGATGGGGTGCCGAAAAAAGCTTTTGGTGGTAAAAATGCCTTGGCAAAAAAACCAATTTTTTTAGATGAACATCAAAGCGAACAGTTACCAGAAAAAGTAAAGTTGGTGTGGCAGGCGAGAAGATTCACTATCCGCAAAGATGTTTCTCCTGATTTAAAGTTGGAAAAAGTTTTAGATAAAGGTGTTAAAACCGTTCTAGAAGACCGCCTTCGTACGTTTGGTGGAGATGTAAAAAAGGCATTTTCAAATCTTGAGGAAAATCCGATTTGGCTCAATGAAGAAAAAGGTATTGCTGTAAAACGCGTGACTATTACTGGGATAAACAACGCTGAGGCACTCCATCATAAAAAGGATCATTTTGGAAATGAAATACTGGATCAAAACAATAAACCCATTCCGGTTGATTTTGTAAGTACAGGCAACAACCATCATGTAGCTATATACAAAGACAGAAGTGGGGCGTTACAAGAAGAGGTTGTGTCTTTTTATGAAGCGGTAGCAAGGGTAAACGCGGGTTCGCTGGTCGTCCAGGAAATTCACCCAGAACACCCAGATTGGGAGTTTCAATTCACGATGAAGCAAAATGAATATTTTGTTTTTCCTAATGAGGAAAGTGGATTTAATCCTTTGGAAATTGATTTGTTGGATGAGAATAATAACTGCTTGATTTCTCAAAACTTATTTAGAGTTCAGAAAATAGCTTCTAAAAATTATTTTTTCAGACATCATTTAGAAACCACAGTGGAGAATGTGAAAGCTTTATCTGGTATAGCTTATAAGTCTCAATTGGGATTAAATGGAATTGTTGGAATTGTAAAAGTTCGTTTAAATCATCTAGGCAAAATTGTGAAAGTTGGTGAATAGCTGCGCTTAGCTCATCAAAGGTTCCAAACCCTTGATGAGCTAAGGGGCCAAATATTCAGAGCTTTTCCAAAGTTTCAAACCTTGACGGAGCTTTTTAAATTTAGAACCAATTCAATAACCAAAAACACAAGTCATGATAAAACGAACACTCTACTTTGGAAACCCTGCTTATCTCAAAAAAGATCAGCTACAGCTTAAAGTTGACTTTCCTGTAGATATAGGAAAACCGGCCAAAACAATTCCCATTGAAGACATCGGAATAATTATTTTGGACAATCCCCGCATTACCATCACTCAGGCCTTACTCACTGCTCTTATCGAAAACAATGCGGCAGTACTCAGTTGTGACAGCCGGCACATGCCAGCGGGGCTTTTTATGCCTATGAGCGCCAACCACACTTATACCGAAAAGTTAAAGTATCAACTGGATTCATCCGAGCCTTTGCGTAAAAACCTATGGCAACAAACTGTAAAATTCAAAATTGAAAATCAGGCCAGCGTGCTGGAATGTTTTGGTAAGGAGGCCGAAAACATGCGCTACTGGGCCAGTAAGGTACGTAGTGGTGATCCTGATAATTATGAGGGCAGGGCAGCGGCCAACTATTGGGCAAAGTTGATTGTGGGGGAGGAGCGGTTTAAAAGGTACCGCTATGGCGAACCGCCCAATAATTTGCTGAACTATGGCTATGCCGTTTTGCGTGCAATAGTTGCCAGGAGTTTAGTGAGTAGCGGGATGTTACCAGCGGTGGGTATCCATCATCGCAATAAATACAACCCCTTCTGCCTGGCGGATGACATCATGGAGCCTTACCGACCCTATGTGGATTTGCTGGTAATTGACATTGCCGAGAAGTTTGATGAAGAGACCATTGAAAACCTTACGCCCGAAGTAAAGCGGGAGCTACTTGTGCTACCTACTTTGGATGTGGTAATAGAAGGCGACAAAAGCCCGTTGATGGTGGGCATGCAACGTACTACGGCTAGCCTGATGCAATGCTATGAAGGGGAGAGGCGTAAAATTGCTTATCCCGTGATCAATAATCCATCAAGGGTTTCAAACTCGTGAAGAGTTAAAGAATCGCCAAATGAATTCAATCAACCGATTTAACGCCTATCGCATTATGTGGGTATTTGTGTATTACGATTTGCCAACAGACACGAAAAAAGACAGGCGCAATGCAGCCCTTTTTCGCAAAAACCTTTTAAAAGATGGTTATACTATGATGCAATACTCCATTTACACAAGACATTGTGCTAGTCGCGAAAATGCAGATGTGCACATAAAGCGGGTAAAAAGATTTCTTCCACCGCGTGGAGAGGTGATAATTTTTACCCTAACGGACAAACAGTTTGGTATGATGGAATTTTTTAGAGGGAAGGATGAAGCTGAAAAACCGGATACGCCACAGCAGCTTGAGCTCTTTTAAGTAAGAGACCTTGCAGGTTTCCAAAACCTGCAAGGTCTTCTTAACTTTTCTTTAAACTGGTACGGATTTTTTATTTCTAAAAAACCATCTAAGTTGTTGAAAATAAACTTGATCGGTGCAGGTATACTGTGTTCGACCAAGTTAAAGAACAATTTGAAAGCAATTCACAACTAAGGAGTGGAGTTCAAAAAAAGGCTTTCCACTGTGTTCGACCAAGTTAAAGAACAATTTGAAAGCAATTCACAACCAAGCCGATTTTCCTTCTTTAGAATCTTCTACTGTGTTCGACCAAGTTAAAGAACAATTTGAAAGCAATTCACAACCACCCGTCTTACCTTGAACGATATCTTCAAACTGTGTTCGACCAAGTTAAAGAACAATTTGAAAGCAATTCACAACATAATGGATATATTCTCAACACCGTTAAAAACTGTGTTCGACCAAGTTAAAGAACAATTTGAAAGCAATTCACAACTACCATTACTTTGGCGCGATTTAGGCGCTCACTGTGTTCGACCAAGTTAAAGAACAATTTGAAAGCAATTCACAACAACAAAGGTATTGCCGCCTATAGCGTGTACACTGTGTTCGACCAAGTTAAAGAACAATTTGAAAGCAATTCACAACTGTTTTTTGCCGGTTCGCACTTCCCGGATCACTGTGTTCGACCAAGTTAAAGAACAATTTGAAAGCAATTCACAACCACTCGCGGAGGTGGTAGAAGAGGCGAACCACTGTGTTCGACCAAGTTAAAGAACAATTTGAAAGCAATTCACAACAATCACTTGTTGACTGCATGTGTAGGTTTGACTGTGTTCGACCAAGTTAAAGAACAATTTGAAAGCAATTCACAACAATCGGATCGTTTCGACCATCCAGCTCATACTGTGTTCGACCAAGTTAAAGAACAATTTGAAAGCAATTCACAACTGCCGTGTCTCACACCTGTCATAGTAAAAAACTGTGTTCGACCAAGTTAAAGAACAATTTGAAAGCAATTCACAACGTATTTTACTATTCATATACCTATTCGTTGACTGTGTTCGACCAAGTTAAAGAACAATTTGAAAGCAATTCACAACTTGAATACTCTTTTTTAAAGACAGTAGTTCGACTGTGTTCGACCAAGTTAAAGAACAATTTGAAAGCAATTCACAACCATAGCTGGGTTGTATTATATTATGAGCAAACTGTGTTCGACCAAGTTAAAGAACAATTTGAAAGCAATTCACAACTGGTGGAGGCGGAGCTTCCCCCACAGCTGGACTGTGTTCGACCAAGTTAAAGAACAATTTGAAAGCAATTCACAACTCCTTCAGGTAGATGATATCTCCACAGAAACTGTGTTCGACCAAGTTAAAGAACAATTTGAAAGCAATTCACAACTGATACACAAAGCAAAATCTCCACGCATCAACTGTGTTCGACCAAGTTAAAGAACAATTTGAAAGCAATTCACAACCCTTGTATGAGATTATAAGCTTTATAGAGGACTGTGTTCGACCAAGTTAAAGAACAATTTGAAAGCAATTCACAACACCTGAGATGTACCAACTCAGGAGGGTTATACTGTGTTCGACCAAGTTAAAGAACAATTTGAAAGCAATTCACAACGATCCCTTCCTCCTGAAGAGTCTATTGAGTACTGTGTTCGACCAAGTTAAAGAACAATTTGAAAGCAATTCACAACGCAAAAGCACTTAGGGGCGTTAATTAGCCGACTGTGTTCGACCAAGTTAAAGAACAATTTGAAAGCAATTCACAACGCATGGGAGCATGTGCCGGTGGTACTTTGTACTGTGTTCGACCAAGTTAAAGAACAATTTGAAAGCAATTCACAACTTGATATTGGTGGTGCTGTAGGTGAGATATACTGTGTTCGACCAAGTTAAAGAACAATTTGAAAGCAATTCACAACCACAGTCTGAACGGTTACGGGATAACAGATACTGTGTTCGACCAAGTTAAAGAACAATTTGAAAGCAATTCACAACCTTTGGCTACTCCGGGGAAAAGCCTTTTGAACTGTGTTCGACCAAGTTAAAGAACAATTTGAAAGCAATTCACAACGGTCGATCTTCTCTCATGCTGAACCACAGTACTGTGTTCGACCAAGTTAAAGAACAATTTGAAAGCAATTCACAACTGTTATGGCATTTTTGTTTACCGTAATTGAACTGTGTTCGACCAAGTTAAAGAATCTCGGCTAAGCCGAGAAAAGCAATTAACAACTCCTTGAGGTGTTGTTGATAATCGTAATGAACTGTGTTCGACTAAGTTAAAGAATCTCGGCTAAGCCGAGAAAAGCGATTCACAACGAAAGAGTTTCCATGTAATAGATGGCTGTAACTGTGTTCGACCAAGTTAAAGAATATCGGCTAAGCCGAGAAAAGCAATTCACAACGATATTTAATCAGAACATTTCCGTAAAATGACTGTGTATGACCAAGTTAAAGAACAATTCAGAACACAATATCAGTAGAATTTAACTTTGGTAAGAGTTTCAAAGAACTATCTAAAGAATCAAATCACAACTATTTTTGTGCAGCTACAATATTCTAATAGAAACCAAAAAAAATGCCTACATCTATTAAACTGAAAATAACCCTCCAAGACATGCCTTACCCTGTATTCCGCAAGTTACTGGTGCGGAGGATGTAAACATGCGCCAACTACATCGGCTTATTCAACTGTCTATAGGCTGGACGGATTGCCACATGTGGGAGTTTTGCGATGCCAGGTGGAAGGGTAAAATCCGCGTATCGCTACCGATGGATGACTTTGGTTTTGATGAAGAAAAGAAATTGGTGGCTCATGAGGTTAGCCTCAAGGAAATCTTTTTAGAAGAAAACGGAGCAAAACCCTTTTGGTACTGGTACGACTTTGGTGACGACTGGTGGCACAAAATCAGTTTCCTTAAAACCAACAAAAAGGATATGGAGCAGTTTGACGGCACCCCCATATGTACGGAGGCAGCGGGCGGTTGCCCGCCCGAAGACATTGGAGGGCCTTGGGGTTATGCGGAGTTTTTACAAACCATAAACAACCCAAAGCACCCCAACCATAAAGAAATGCGGGAATGGACTGGAAAGAAGACACTTGGCCGACAGAGGCTCCGACAACTGGCCTTATAAATGAAGAACTCAAAGGTTTTTTTAACGATTAGGATTGGGCAGGAGAGGGGTATAGCCTGCTGTAAACAATAAAGTAGTAAAGCAATACGGTCTCAACAAATCCAAATTGGTAAAGCAGGATTGAAACTTGTATTTTTATAGTGTTCGATTAAGTTCGCGGCTAATTCCAATAACGTCTCCCGAGCAAAAGAGCAGCCTTATAGGTTGCTTTTTTCGTTTATAGATCAGCCTTGATCCACTTGTGGTTGTGCAACTATTCGAATTTCAAAACATTAAATAAGGCTGAAAACTTAATTATGTTATAAGTAGCCCTCGCCTGTAATCGAATGAGCGTGCACCCAAAATCTCTCCCTTTTTAAATCATTGTATGATTAGGCCTTTTGGCTTTTGTTTTGGGTAAAGGCTAGATATTCAGGTTCCCTTTATTTATATGGTTTTATTGTAGCCTTCTGATACTTCTGAAACGGTTGCGTTAGCAGATTGCCTATTTTTCCATTGGCTGCTTCATCCGGAAAAACATCCACACCATATACCACCTTCTCGCGATCCAGGTTTTTATAGGTGCCAAACATTCTGTCCCAAATGGAAAAAATATTGCCATAGTTGGAGTCTGTATAGGGTAGCACATAGTGGTGATGTACCTTATGCATATCTGGCGATACAAAAATGTAGCTGATGATTTTATCGAGCTTGCGTGGCATCCTGATATTGGCGTGAGTTAATTGTGTGAATACAACAGACAGTGATTGATAGATCATAACAATGGCAATTGGGGTTCCGATTACAAACACGCCTATTAGCGTAAAGCCAAATCGTACCAGGCTTTCCAGCGGATGATGTCTGTTGCCCGTAGTGATGTCCACATTATGATCGGTATGATGCACCAGGTGGACCATCCACAGGGGCTTAACCTTGTGCTCCACATAATGGGCCAGGTAGGCACCAACAAAATCAAGCAACATTACACCTAGTATTACATAAATCCAAAGCGGCATTTCCGGCAGCCAGTTTATAATACCAAAGTCGTTATCCCGCACCCAGTCTGCTGATTTTAAAAGGAGAAAGGCAAGTGCAAAATTGATAATGATGGTTGTTGTAGTAAAGAAGAAATTGGGAAGGGCATGTTTCCACTTGTGGTATTTAAACCTGAATAGAGGCAAGGCTCCCTCCAATAGCCAGAATAGCGTAATGCCGCCAACCAGAATAAGGCTGCGATGGAGAGTGGGGATGGTTTCGAAATAGTTTACAATGGCTTCCATATCAGTAAATATAAAGAGGATTGAGATAAGAAGGTGATGGAATAACTGTAATTACTACTTTTAATCCATGAGTGAAAGGCTTGATAAAAAGTGTGTTAGTTGTGGAAATAAATTTTCAGGCTTTTACTGTAATCAGTGTGGTGAGAAAATCGTGATACAGGAAGAACGCACCCTAAAACACTTTTTTGGAGAAGTATTTAGTGCCTTCACCTTTGCCGATAACAAGGTCTGGAAAACTTTTAGGTGCCTGTTTGCCAAACCGGGAATACTGCCCAAACGGTTTGTGGAAGGTCAGCGAAAAGTGTTTATAGCACCCTTGCCGTTGTTTCTGCTCATCAACCTGATTTACTTTTTCATCAATCCTTTAGATACTTTTAATAGCCAACTGGTAAGTCAGCTTGATGGACAGCCATACAGCAGATTTATACAGGATTATGCGGAACTGTCAATGCAAAAAAGCGGGCTAAGCCAGGAGGTTTTTGAATCCACCTATAACATCAACTCAGCTAACATATCAAAGTCTATCCTACTGTTGTTTCCCATACTCTTTGCCTTTCCCTTATGGGGATTATTCCACAAAAGGTCATCTTATCTTTTTGACCATTTGATGTTGTCCATCAGTTTTATATCCTTTGTTTTGTTTGGGCTATTACTGTTGTTGCCAATGCTTATTATGGCACTGCTTTACCTTATAGTATGGATGGGAGGATCTGCAAATTTTGATTGGAATGGATTTGTGATAACGCTAACGAGCCTGTCTTTATTGGGTATTTATCTTACTGCTGGTATTAAGAATTTCTACGAATTAAAACTTCCTCGAGCTATAGTGGCGGCAATCATACTTCTGATGGCATTTGCCATTTTGATGTACCTCTATCGGTTTATCCTTTTCTTCCTTACTATTTGGTCGATTTAATATCGATAACCAATTTGCCTTTGGCCCGGCCGCTTTGCTGCATTTTAAATACGTCCACAACTTCTGAGAAATTATAAACCTTGTGGATTACGGGTTTCACCGCTTCTGTTTCTAATTGTTCTTTAAGGATATGAAGTCTTTCGCCAGTAGGCTCATTTAATATAAAACGGTAGCTGGTATTATACTTTTTACACCTCATTATGATGGGAATAAGAAGCAGTTTCATAATGCTTCTTAATACGATATTCAACCCGTATTTTTTGGCAGCGGCATCATCAAGCCTGCGGCCTGCAATGCTTACCACTTTGCCGCCTGGTTTCAGCAATTCAAAGGCATCCAGAGTGTAGTCTCCTCCAAGGGTATCAAACACCACATCCAATTTTGGAAGTTCCGCTTTATAGTCCTGAGTTTTGTAATCAATAACCTTATCGGCTCCAAGCTTCTTTACCCAACTAAGGTTGGAGGAGCCGGTAGTTGTGTACACTTCTGCGCCAAGCTGCTTTGCATATTGTATGGCAAAACTACCCACACCACCTGAGCCCGCATGAATCAGTATTTTTTGTCCTGATTTTAAACCAACCGCCTGCATACAACTAATGGTAGTAAGCCCAACCAATGGTGTAGAAGCTGCCTCTGGGAAAGTGAGATTTTTGGGTTTTGGCAAAACCACATCGGCTTTTACCGCAACGAATTCTGCAATGGTAGCTGGAGAAGAGGTTGGAGCACAACAAAATACTTCATCACCAACCTTAAGGTGCGAAATGCTTTTCCCCGCTTTTTTAATAATCCCGCTACAATCAAAGCCAAGGCCGGCTGGCATTTGCTGTTTGTAAAACATTTTAAGCTGTCCCTCGGCAAACTTGTAGTCTACAGGATTAAGGCTGGCGGCAAAACACTCTATCAGCACTTCATCATCGGCAGGAGAGGGCATAGGTATTTCCTGCATTTTAATGCCCTTGTCAAAATTGCCATATGCAGTAAGTCTCCAGCTTTTCATGGCTTCCGTATGTTTTTAGATAGCTTACTTAACTATAGCCGGGTTTACCCAGGTAAATTTATAAGACTCTTCGGGGAGTTTCATGCGCTGGCCAATACGTTCGAGGCGTGCCGGAAGATTCATCACATAATCGCGGGCGCGCTCAGCGTCATCATTAAGGCCATTAATGTTGGGGATATCCCAGCGCTTAAGCAAACGGCTAAGGATGTCAACATAATCCTGAGCTGTATATACGCCAAGCCTTTGAGCGGTATTGGAAAATTCCTCGAAGGCAGTTCCGATCTTTTGTCCGGATTCACGAAGGTAATGTGCGGGCATCAAAATTTTGTGCTTCATCATATCCTTAAAAGCAATCATCATCTCACTTGGATCGAGCTCAAAAATGTTTTTTACAAACTCGCTATATGCGGTAAAGTGGCGCATTTCATCACCGGCAATCATCTTACACATCTTAGACAGACCTTTATTGTTGTAGTCTTTGGCCAAAATGGAAACGCGGTTGTGTGAGATGTTAGTAGCCAATTCCTGAAAGCTGGTGTAAACAAAGTTTTTATAGGGATCGTTGGCCGTACCAATGTCCAGCCCATCATTAATAAGATGCTGAGTGGTGCGTTCCACCTCAATCATATTCACTCTGCCTGATAGGTATAGATATTTGCTCAGGGTATCTCCGTGGCGGTTTTCCTCACCTGTCCAAAAGCGGATCCACTTGCTCCAGCCATTGGCTTCCTGCTGATTTACACCTTCCACTTCCATCAACCACGATTCGTAGGTAGGTAGGGCTTCCTCGGTAATTGTATCTCCCACTAATACTACCCAAAAATCATAGGGTAGTTCCTTGGCCAGCTCACGAAGTTCCCTTACTTCTTCTTCAAAGTTGTCATTTTGTGAATTTGGTAAAAGATCGGTAGGCTGCCAGGTTTTTTCCACAGGTACCAAATAGCGGTCAACAAAGCTATCTACTTTCTTTTCCAGTAGTTGCATTACTTCCAGTCGTACGTTATGAAGGGCCATATTTTTTATTTTAAGAATTAATAAGGTTTTGCCTTATGCTTTGTTCCACTTTGGCGAGTAGTTCGTTTTCAGGTAATGAGTCAGCGAATATCGGTTCTTGAACTTTAACAGAAAGTTTTACACCCGTATTTACAGGAAAGAAGCCATACTTAAGCAACTTCCAGGAGTTGTTTATAGTAATAGGAACCAGTACTGCATTGGGAATGTTTTTCAGAAGCACTTTCAGTCCGGTGGTGCTGAAAGGTTTTAAAATACCGGTTTTGCTTCTCGTTCCTTCCGGAAATATAACTGCCGTACCATTTATTTTGGCAATGTGCTTACCAAATTTGGAGAGGGCTGGTAGAGATTGCCGCGGATTTTGTCGGTCTATCAATAAATTACCGCCATTTCGAAGATTAAAGGATACGCTTGGCCAGCCTTTTCCCAATTCTTTTTTTGATACAAACTTGGGATGATATTTCCGCATAAACCAGCTGATCCCAATAATGTCGAACATACTTTGGTGGTTGCTTACAAAAATCATGGGCCTGTCTGCAGGTAATTCATAATTGCAGGTGTAGGTGCATCTGCTACCTATAAGGTACAGGCAGCCCATTAAAAACAGATTGAGGTAGTCCACTGAAACCTTATGAGCTTTTGGACCTCCCACTTTCAGGCATAGCCACTGTATAGGGTGGAAGATAAGCAGGACAATGCTAAAACTCACATAAAAAACTACAGATACCGGATATAGCAGTATTTTTTTAATCCTTTCTATGACTCAAGAATTTTAACCTTTGATTGTGTTGTAGGCCTGCAAAGGTCATGTTAAATTTCTATTAAACCATGATTATAGTCATTGCCTGAATAAAACTCAATGGAAGTTACAACTTCCGCATAGATGTGAAACCCTGTCTCGTGAAGTGTAAGTGTTTATTATTGAGAGGATAGTAAGCTGCGTCAAGGTTTAATGGATTTGAAGCCTCTTATTTAAAATTTGAAGCAGGTTTTTTTCCTGATGGTATCCATAGTTTTAGTCAGCGCTGCATTCTGTGAAAAGCGCGTTTGTGATAATGCCCGGGCATGCATGCTAAATAACACATCCGATACTGTGGCCTATGCATGGAATTCTCTTGAGATTAGGGAATACAATGAAAGCTTTGATATGCAGTAAATTGTTCCATTCCATTTATCTCATTGTATGGCCTGCATTTACTTTCTTTGAATAAACTAAAACAGTGCCCCCATGCTCCCCACCACTATAGTTGAAGTGCTTTCAGAACTGGACTCTATTATTGCCAAAAGCATCAGTGCCAATGATGCCAGAGGCATTTTTGCCTATGTGTACCGCAGAACCACAGCTGAAGTAAAAATGGCCATTGACAATGAGGAGTTTGAAGATAACGATACCCTTCACCAGTTTGACGTGGCTTTTGCCAATTACTATCTGCAGGCTTATCGGCAGTTTGAGGCTAAGGAAAACTGTAGCCTTTGCTGGCGCGAAAGTTTTGAGGGCTGCAATGAAAGTCTGACCATTATACAGCAGATATTGCTGGGAATGAATGCTCATATAAATCTCGACCTGGGACTTACCGCTGCGGTAATTAGCAAGGGCAAGGATATTAATCTGCTCAAAAAGGATTTTGACAAGGTGAATGATATCCTTGAGCGAATTGTGAATGAACTGCAAGAGAAGCTTTCTAAGGTTTCACCTCTGTTTTTTTTGGTGGATTGGGTGGGGCAGAATAATGACGAAAAACTCATTGACTTTAGCATGAGGCAGGCCAGGGGGCAGGCATGGCGTTTGGCCTCACTTCTTCACAATCAGGATTTGGGATCTTTTGAGGTTAAACATGAAGCTGCAGATCAGGCTTTTGCCTTGTTTGCTCAGAAGTTGAGAAAGCCCGAAATGAAAATCCTCAGATGGCTATTAAGCTTTATCAGTAGATTTGAGGAGAAGAACATTGGCCGGGTAATTCAAAAAATGCAGAGTTAGTCTTTTACGCATCTTACATAAGCCCCAAAGCTCTTCAGATTTTCGCCTGTATAGGCTTTTTCCGTAATTGTAGATAGTGACATGGTGTAAGCGTAGCCAGGGCTCCCCTCTGAATTTAACCACCAGAAACCGAATCCGCCCAAATCCTTAAATGAACCATCCGTTTCGGAACGATACCCACCGGCATAGGCAGTAAAACCTGTTGAATTGGTTGCGCCTGTATTTGGCGGAGCCCAATACGTAAAACCTACGTCCTTAAGCGTAGCACCTGCGGAATCCACTCCTCCAAGAGTGTTTATAAGAGCTTGCCATTCGTTATTTGTGGCCACATGCCAACCTTCAGGGGCAATATTTCTGGGGTCATTTATCGCATGCCAGTTATAAATCCTGCCTAAGTCATCAAGGTAGGAGGTGTCATTGTTATAAACACACCAGCCGCCATTAGTAGTCGTCAACCAGGCCTTTACTTCTCTCGTTTCAGGGATGGTGTCTCCGTTTCTGTATGTAACCACATCGAGATTTTTAACCATCCAGGTGTCGTTGCCGATTTTTACTGATTCAAAATACTCTTCGGGGGGCTGTTCTTCATTGGCAGGCTGGCAGGCCGTAAAAAACAATGTAAGGAGTATCAATAAACAAAAAGGCGTGAAATGTTTAATGGCGGAGTTGATGAGCATTTCGAATTTTAAGGATGGGTTTATTATTTGATTTTTTAGGAATGATAAAAATAGGGATAATTAATAACCACAAACGTTTGAAAATATAGCTGCCGGGCAAAATTGCCTTTATGAAGAGCAGCAGTTGTAATTATAAACGCAAATAAAACGACATTGAAAAGGAATCCGTTGTGGTTTTTATTTTTTGAGAGAAGGAACTTTAACGAACTTTAACAACAACCATTAACACTTTTTGGGAAAAAGTCTTCCTACTTTTGAAATACCCTGAAATTCAGCGAAATAATCTCAAAGTTCTTTATCATGAAAAGGGTTACAATCATCGCAATGATGCTCGCTGCATTTTCCTTATCGGCACAACAATCTGCAGAGTCCACATCAGACATCGCAGTCCCACTTTCTGCAGCAGAAAGTGCCAGTCTTCAACAGGATTTACAAAAAAAGATACAACAACGCGAAGCTCTGGCCCGAAAGGGTGGGGCGGATTTTTTAAGCCAAAGAATGGCGCATTACGATATTGCCGTGCTTCAGTTTGGCAATCTGCTAAGGCCGGTATATACACCCGTGGCCCCGGATTCTACCTATATACAGGAAATTAAAGGTGTTGAACATATCAATATACATGGTTTCGGGCAGGTGCTCGATCCAAGCTCGGTGGGCTATAGTGTAATCGGGCAGCCTTATTTTGCCAAAAATGATGCCTATGAAGTGGATACCATTTATGTAGGAGTAAGATACAGAACAGCTTCTCTAACTACAGGATTTACTGGCGATACGCTGCGAGTTACCGCTTACTATGGAGATAAAGGAGATAATGGTGTATGGAATGTTGGTGTGGGGTACAACGCAAATACCTTCCCTAACCAAACAGATAGAATAAATGTAGCGGTGCCGCGATATACTGGCAATGGCAATATTGGCACTCCGGGGCACATTTCCTCTGTCGGTAAAATGGTGTTTAAATATGCTTTTAAGGATATGGATACCACGGTAAACTTTATAAAAATTGTACCTCCTGCACCCATTCAGGTGGGTGCCGGGCAAAAGTTTGGTGTGTTTTGTGACTTTATGCCCGGGCAAAGCTATGACCCTAATACCCAGAAGTATTATGTATCAGGTGGAAATGGGGATGTAAACAATCTTTCATGGTTGTATTACACGGCACAAAGCAGTGCAGATAATACACCCTACTTTTTGGAAACCTTGCAAATAGGAGTGCCTTCGGATGGGTTGAGTAATTTATTGTTTTCAAAAACCCGTTACCACAGCTGGACTGGCAATGATGCTTTCAGGAATGACTATGTAGCGCCAAGTACTATATCAGGTAATATTATTGATTTTTGGGTTTCCGGAGTTACCACCGTGGGTATGGAAGAGGAGAGAGTAGCTGATCTGGCCGTTTACCCAAATCCCGGCAATGGCAAAGTGAATATAAGTCTCACAATCCCGGGGAAACACCTTTTGCAGGTGGTATCCTTAACCGGCCAGTTGTTGTATCAGGAGGATTTGAGCAGCAGTGGTAATGCAATTATAGAAAGAGATTTTTCAGATTTGAGCGCAGGTATTTATATCATTCAGCTCCTGGGTGATGATCATCAAAGTTCTGCGCGGCTTATTGTTCAGTAGTAGTTGAGGAAAAAGGCGGGTGCCTGCAGATAAACTGTGGTCATCCGCTTTTTTTATTATGCTAAGGGCAGAATCTATCTCCTCTTTTTATTGCTAAAGATCAGGTGATCTAAGGAGAATGTGCCTGCTCCCAATAACAATATGCTAAAGTATCCGGACAGGTATAAAAGAGCCATTTCCTTATCGGCAAGAGGATCACTGCCATGAGCCAAAAATGTAGCTACCAGCATTGTGATAATAAGAGGAACTGCCGCAAATCTTGTGAAAAGACCCAGCAATAAAAGTATGGCGCAGCCCAATTCAGCTCCTATTGTAAGAATCAGGGAAATCTCACTACCCAGACCCATAAAATCCATAAACTTTTCAGAGAGGTTGCTATAGTTTAACAGCTTTTGGTAGCCATGTGTTAGCATTAAACCGCCAAAGGAAAGACGCAGAATTAGCGTTGCCACATTGTAGCCCGTGGTCATCTGTTTATTTTTTTCAAAAGTGCTCATTGTTAGTTGTGTATTGCAGAGACAATACTACGGCACATATCCTTAAAAATAAATTATTTAGGGTATAAAGGTTTGAACCATTGTTTATACTCAGGGTTAGGCAGGAAAAGATTTTAAATTCATTATTCACTTACTTTCGCCAAAAAAATATTCAGCATGAAAAAGTATATCTCCTTTTCAATTTTATTTGTGGCACTTATAAGCTGCCGGCAGGTTTCCAATAATGTGGAGATAGCAAGTACGGAGGGCCCGGCTGATCAGGCAGTAACCAATTCAGATATACAGATGAAGACACTATATGACTTTAGCTCTAAAACGTTGATGGGTGATGATTTTGATTTTTCAACACTTAAGGGAAAACGTGTATTAATTGTAAACACGGCCAGCGAATGTGGGTATACTCCTCAATACAAACAACTTCAGGAACTTCAGGATGAATTTGGTGGAGATAAGTTTACAGTTATTGGATTTCCCTCAAATGACTTCGGGAGTCAGGAGCCTGGCTCAAATAAGGAAATTGCCACATTCTGCGAAAAGAACTTTGGGGTAAGCTTTCCTATGATGGATAAAACAGCGGTAAAGGGTGAGGAACAACATCCGCTGTATGCATGGCTTACCCAAAAATCACAGAATGGAGTGAGCAATGCTGAAGTAAAGTGGAATTTCAACAAATTCCTGATTGATGAAAATGGTAGGTGGGTAGCCTATTATCCTTCCGGCACCAGCCCCCTGGACGAAAAGATAGTGGCTTTTGCAGAAGGCAAGTAAGCACTACTCCCCAGAAGAGATCTATAGTTGTGGTAATTGAATTTTAATGCCTACTCCACCAAAATTTTGCTGGTAGTTGACTGCCCCTTAGTATTGGTGAGCTGAAGGATGTATATACCGTGCGGCAGCTTTCGGCCAGGGGTTATTAGCATTTCAGAGTGGGCCTTCAAATCCTTTCCCTGACTTATGTTTTTTCCTGCTTCATTAATCAGGGCATAGCTAATGGAAGTGGGCTGGCAACCCTCAAACCTTAAGGAAATGGAATTGCTGTCTTTTTGGTAATTGGCATAAAAGTCACAATCCCAGATGTGCTCGGAAATACCAACAGGGTTTACTGCCCTAAAAAGCTGAACATCACTATGCCTTGGAACAGCTAAAGTTGCCACTGTGGCAATGGTGGCTTTTACCACATTAGTCATGAATCCAAAGTTGAGCGAATCCTTTACATCATTGGCTGAGTGATAGTTTTTATTTCTGAAATTGGCACCATCAGTAAGCATCAGGGCCTTGCGATTGGTATCCCAAAAGGGGGCGTGGTCGCTTCTTCTAAAATCAGGAGCAATAGTGCCCTTGCCGGGAACAGAAAGATCCATTACCCTGAGTTGTGGTACATACAATTGAGCACTGTTTTTAAACAGGCTATTTAAAGGGTCCGAAGTAGTATTGCCTATGGTGCTGATAAAGTTTCCCTTAAAGGTATCGGCTTGCAACTGTGTATAGGTAGTGGGGAAAAGTAAATTAAACCCTGAGGGTACTGTTTGAGAATTTGGCTGGTTAGAGTAGTATCCAATCATTTCGAAGTTTAACACTCCATCAATATTTTCCTTTGTCTGAACTCCTGAATTAACATAGGCAATGCTTCCTTTCAAGCCGTCTTCCTCCAAATCAAAACCAATAAACCGTATACTTTTTTCAAAGCTGTATTGCGATAGAATTCGCGCTGCTTCCAAAACGCCAGCCGTTCCGGAGGCATTGTCATCAGCAGCTGGACCACCGGCCACACCATCGTAGTGTGCATCTATTATATAAACGGTATCCTCGTGTACCATCCCGGGCAGTTTTCCGATTATATTTTGCCCGGTATATAAACCAAAACTAAAATTTTGAACCCAGGGCAGCAATTCATATCGGTTAAATCGCTGATAGAGTGAATCACGGGTGTTTTGCAAATTGGCAGCTCCGGTATTTCTATGGCGCAAGCCTTCCATAAAAGTTACATTATCATAAAGACGACCGCTATCCACCTGATTTACGATGTCCTGAATATTCACAGGCTTACGGTCGTTGGCCTCAATGAGAAATACATATCCGGAGAAATTCTTAACCGTGTCATTGTAATCCCAAAGTATACTTTTTCCATTTCCGGGAGTTATGGGATATCCAATATCTCCGGTGGTTATGGCTGTGGAGTGGAAAAACGACTTACCACTGTCATTCGAAACTTTAAAGGTTATTTCCAGTGGATCAGATTCTGCATCAGAAACGTCATAAGTGATGTTTATTAGCTGCTGGCTCCAATCTACAACGGCATTTATATTGGACAATTCAGGTTGCCGGTTTTGGGAAATGGCTGAGAACGATACAAGCAGCAAGTAATGAATGGCGGCTAACTTTAAAATATGGTGATTCATGATTTTTGGTTCATTATAACTTACGTTTTATTGCAATAGTCCGAGAGACTAAAAGTAAGTCCTTTATTTTGAGTTTCATTCAGGCCTTAAGTTCGGTACAGTTGGTTTTACACGATTGCGCCCTAATGCCTGATGGGGAAGTTTTGGTTAAGATAAATGTAAGTGTTGCTTACTCAGGGATTCATTGCAATAGCAATGGGGGTGGATTACAATCAATTGATAGCAGAAAGTTGATCCCTGGCCTTTAGCCAAGTAGAAGGTTTTATCACAGGCTCATATTCTACCTTTTTAGATTCACTGTATTCAATAATGTAAAGTGCACGATCCTTAGAGTTTGGATGGGTACTTATCCACGAAAGGTAATCCATAAACTCAGGTTCTTGCTCTGAGAGTTTATACATAAAGTCAGCCAGTGGAGCGGGGTCTATTTTGGCATTGATCAAATAGTCTACGGCTTTAATGTCGGCCTCTTCTTCGAGCTGTCGATCAAATGCTGAAGAAGAAAGTACACGGGCAGCCTCACCAATAACCTCTGATCTACCTCCGGTGGTTATGGTTATCAGGGTAGCGAGGCCAATTTCCTTTACCAATTTTTGCATAATATGATTTAGCTGTATGTGTGCTATCTCATGGCCAAGCACTCCACACAGTTCCTGGTGACTATCTGCCGCGGCAATTAATCCCGAATTAATTATGAGGTGGCCATCGGGCAGGGCAAATGCGTTTACTTCTTCATTAATAAGTATATGCACTTTTATTGAAGTGCGATCAATATCGTTTTCAACACATATTTTGGTTACGAGGCTATCTACAGTGCTTACCAAAAATTTGCTCTGTACTTTTTGTTCACTGCTTTCAATCATTTCCCAAAATATATCTCCCAGCTTTTTCTCGGTTTCATCGGTATAATGCTCTACTCTAAAAACATTCATCCAGTCTACCTGCTGTAGGCCAAGCCAAAGCCCAAAAAAAGACAGGACGATAATAACACCTTGCAAGAGAGTCTTTTTCATAATCAGGGCTTACAAATCAGATCGGTTAGGTTTCCATAAAACAGCCATTTTACATGAATGCCTTTGCGGGTTTGTATAGCGGAATAAATGGTGGCGATAAACTCAGTGAGGTTGAAGAGCACCGCAGCTATCATATATGAAATGTAGTTATTGCTCAATGTTTCTGTTGAAACGACAATGGAAACGGTCCACCAAAAGCCATAACTGTTTATAAACAACATGGATAATTGTGAGAGCAGAGCTTGTGTACAGTGCCATCGGACAAAGTAGGTGCCTTTTCTGTTGCCCATGTAAAAAATAAATGTGGCGATTAGGTTTATAATGGGTAGGGGTAGTCCGGCCACTACGGCTACTAAAGACATCAAATAGCTACTTGAGGCCTTTTCGGCTTCATGTTCTCCCGGTACATAGTAAAATTCTTCTGCGCTTATCATAATCCTTTAGCAATATTCCAGGCCCAGTTTATCAAAACCAATGCTATAAGTGGTAAGGCCACCAAGGGTTTCTTAAGGGCCATTTCCATTTTTACGTAAAATCTGAGTAATGAATTCTTTTTGGTAAAGACATCGAGGCCAAGCCAAAGTGGGGTAATCAACATGATTGCGGCAATAAAAATACCCAGAGGATTAAAATACAAGGCTTCTGAAATGTTTCCCTGAGTAATGGCCATAACAGATCTTGTAGATCCGCAGGAAGGGCAAGGCATATTTGTAGTGTGCTTAATAAGGCAAACCTCCATAGAATCACTTGCTGAGTTTATGGAGGTAATACCGAAATAAAGCCAAATATACCCTGCCGTACAGGCTATAAGCAATATTGTATATAGCTTGTTTCTGCTCATTGCAATTAGCGTAATACTTGCTGCAGTTTTTCCATGTTTTTTTCACGGGTAGCACCCATAATCAAAAACCAGTCAATGATAGTCCAAACACCAAAGCCACCACAGGTAATAAGTTTACCTATTCCAATGCCTGTATCTCCAATCATAAATCTATCAATACCTAGGCTACCTGCCAGTATAGAAACAATTATACTGGTAGTTGGGTCCTTGAACTGCAGTGTTTGAATCATGGCCCAGTTAGAGTCGTCCATAGCTATAAGTCTGTCTCTGATTAGTCCGATTTGATGACTTTCAAAAAACTTTCCATTAGCCATAATGAACATATCTACTTTTTGTGCATCCATTTGTTTTAGTGTTTTTAGTGTTCGATTTAGTTCCTACTCATAAGGCTTTTCGGTGGCGCCTCCTTTTATTAATGTGGCTTATGGATTCCACAAGTGGTAGCAATTTTACAACAATTTTAGTAATAGAATCCGTTCAGATGTATATACCGGAAGAAGGGTGTTTTTGGTTTGGCGTGCGGAGAGTACTTTGTTTTTTGATTTAGTTGTTGCTAATAAGGGGAGGGGTAGTTTGTCCTTTTAAGACATTTTTAACTTCAGCTGTAGTAGCGCTTTTCCCTCGGCTAATTCCTTACGGTTATAAAAAATGCCTATCCTCCATATTGCTCAATAACTTCTCTGGCATGGGTGTTTTTGGGGTTTAGCTCCAAAGACTTTTTATAAGCTTCCACGGCTTTTTCCTTTTGGCCCAGTTCCAGCAGGCACTCCCCATAACTATCGTAAGTATTAAAACCGTTGGGATACAGTTCTGTATTGAGTTTAAAAATTTTTAAAGCCTCTTTTCGGGTTCCTTCCTTCATGTACTGGTAGCCAAAACTGTTTATTCCTCTTTCTGAGATGTCATACGCAGAATTGTTCTTATCCTCATTAGCTATAAATTTCAGGATATCATCCACACTTTTTCCATCAGCAACAAGAGAGGATAATTTCTTTCGGTTCATCTGTTTAACCTTCTCGCGCTGCTCTGCCAAGGTTTCCACTCCATATTCTCTTCTTTCGGCATCCGTAATTTTTGTGGTGTCCATTTCACCACGTTTCCAGGGTTCATCGGCCATGCGCTTAAATTGAGTTCCATAAATCTGAGGTTTGTTGCGGCTCAGCAAGTCTCTGTCAATAGCGGCAGCCAAAAGCCACTTATTTATCGTAGAATCCAATTCAATAGCCTTGCGCATTAGTTTTACAGCCATACCATAAGCTATGGAGTCTTTGCCATGCTGAAAAACCATGGCTGCGTTGTAATGGTCTTTGGAGGTACGCACCTTACCCGAATCCAAAAGTTCATACACTCTGGCCTCTCTTAGTTCATCTCGCTCTAAAACAACGCCCCAGTCTATATTGTCTGATTTTCGATCCAATTGATCATTGCGGTATATCTCAATCAGCTCGGCATTATCTGCTGTAGATTTTTCAGTGGACACCTGAGCATTGAGTTGATTTGTAAACCAAAGGAATAGGCTAAAGACAAATAGGGCGAGGGTTTTACTTTTCATAGATGATAAAATTAAACAAAAGGCAGAGCTACAAATACTGTAACCGTTTGTTAATATATCGAGAAAACTAAAGATTATGGAAATGGAAGTATTTCTCTTAAAGCAACAGTGGTTACTGCTTCTTCATGAGGTACGCGTTCAGCCCTTCAAACACGGAGCCCCAGCCGTTATAGAATCCCATTTTTTCCTGTTGCAGTTTGTATTCTTCAGTTTTGTGCAGCACTATAAAAGTGAATTTGGTTTTAGCTCCAAGATCTTCAAATAGCATAGTCATTTCTACGCCTTCCGTCATAGGTTTAAAGTCTGCTGAGGTTACAATTTTTTTAAACTCTACAATTTCCGAATAAGTTCCCTCGCCAATAAATTCATTGCCATCGGGCATAGGCATTATATATTTCCATTGTCCACCAACTTTAAAGTCGTGTTTGGCAATTTCCACGGGCATTCCTTTGGGCCCCCACCAATGTGTAATATGTTCGGGTTTTGTCCAGGCTTCCCAAACCAGGGCAATAGGGGCGTCAAAGGTTCTTTCGAGGGTTAAGGTGCGGTTGCTGAGGTCGTTGGTATTACTCATCATTTTTATGTTTGGTTTGTAATTTCATTAAATACTCTTCAAAAGAGTCTAGCCTGTTTTCCCATAACACTTTGTATTTCTCAATCCATAAAAAGGCGGGGATTAGGTTTTTGGGTTGAATGTGGCAGAGGCGTTCGCGCCCACGTTGGTCTATCGTAATAATGTCACATTCATTCAGGATTTTTAAGTGTTTGGAGATGGCCGGGCGGCTCACTTCAAATTTTTCAGCCACCTCATTTATGGTAAGTGGCTGCTCCGAAAGTAGCTCTATAATATCTCTCCTTACCGGATCGGCTATAGCCTGAAAAACATCTCTTCTCATTTTGTGTAACTAATCGGTTACGAATATAAGCGTAACTATTTGGTTACGCAAATTAGTTGAGCTTTAGGCATGGAAATTTGAATGGAAATAAACAAGGAGGTATTAACCCTTGAGGGATAAGTAAGGCAAGGTTCTTTTAGAGAGGTGCAAAGTGTTTAAAGACTTAGCCAGCCGAAAGCTGCTCCAGGGCCTGGACAGTAGAAGCCAAAAAATTGACCTGCTTACCCTTGTTGCTCTCCATGATGAACTGCCTAAGGCTTTTACTTTCATAAAGCTCAAATTCTCCCACAATTACCAGCCTCATGCGGTAGTTGGCAAATTTTTGCAGAATCTCTCCCGCCATTCCTGTTTTCAGATCGAAGAAGGGAGGAGCTATGTTTTCCTTATGAAGAATTACGCGATCAAAGCCCTGATAGTAGAGGTTACCCAGAAGATCGAGGCCATCTTCATTTGTGGCAATAAGCGTTGTGTCCGAAATAACTTCGGCAATGCTCTGTCCGTTGCTTTGGTGGGTTTTAATTTCCATAGGTTGGGTTAGGATGTGGTGCAAATTATGCAAAGGGAGATATTCACTTCGAAAACAGCTGCCCTAAATCTTTAAATGCCTTAAACTCCAATGCATTTCCTGAAGGGTCTTTAAAAAACATAGTGGCCTGCTCACCGGACTCCCCCTCAAAGCGAATGTAGGGTTCAATAATAAACTTTACCTGATGCTTTTTTAAGCGATCAGCCAACGTATTCCAGTCTTCCATGCTTAGCACCACGCCAAAGTGAGGGACTGGCACATCGTGGCCATCTACAGGGTTGCTTTTGTTTTCATTGGGGTTATCTGCTACGTGCAACACCAGCTGATGGCCATAAAAGTCAAGATCAACCCAGCGCTCAGAAGAGCGGCCTTCATTGCAGCCAAGTACTGAGTTGTAAAAACTTCGGGTTTCATTGAGTTCCTTTACGGGGATAGCGAGATGGAAGGGGCGGAGTTGGGGCATTTTCTTAATTCGGCTTTATAAGGTTAGGCTTCTATCCAATGAACTATTTGGGTGGTAATTTGAACTTATCTAAAAGAAATCATTTCTCCGCTTACTGGCAGCCTCTCCAGTTTCTACTTCATAGAAATAGGTGATTCTTTCCACCAATTTATCCTCTTCGTATTTCAGACTTTCTTTCGGCTTGTTGGGTTCAAAAAGTGTTTCTATCGTTAAAGATTCCACCTCACCATGCCATGTATAGTCTTTTGTGATGACCTTTTTCTTCTTTGTTATAGTTTTTGAGGTTAATCGCCTTTTTCCATTGGAATAATCATAATTCCTCATAACTCTCCCAAATATTTGATTGGATACATACCAAAATTCCCCTTCTTCAAAGCCCTTCCATCTATGAAATATTCCAAGAAAGTGAAAGGACTGATAATCAAAATAGCGAGGACCTAATGGGTTGTCACCAGCATCCAAGTGAATAATGCTAGTCAATTCAATTTTGTTTTTTCTTCGAGTTTGGTAGACGTGGATTATCTCTGGGCACCAATCGGAATTGTAAACAACGGAATAGGAATATTTTCTACTTCTTTTTATTTTTTGATATTCTGTTTTGGAATTACTTAAAAGCCGTGCTTTGTTGACTACATATGCTGAGCTGTCTATAGTCACCTCCATATCTATATAGGTAGCATTCCAGTTATTTTTTTTACGTGTATCTAAAATAGTTCTCCATCCAAAATCACCATTCGGACATATTAGCTTTTCGGTAACAATGGTGTCGTACCTAGTTTTTTCATACCGAAAATCTTCGGTGATTTCAGTCCTCTTGATCCATGTCAAACCAGAGGTGCAGAAGTATTCCTCAAAAGGTACAGGCTTTTTAATGGCTTTAATTAGCTGGAACAGCGGGTACGCAAATACATCTAAAAATATTTGATTATCTGATGTGTCGCTTACAATCTGATAACTCCATCGGTAATCCACCTCGCTTTTACCATATCTACAATTCAACAATTCAGACTCAACTAAAAACAAGAAGTCATCTTTCGGAAGAATATGGTTAAAGTCTACGATATGCTGCCTTACGGGTTTTCCATCTTCCAAATGGACTTCTTGGTTAGAGCTTTGGATAAAAACGGTACTGTCCATCTTTACAATCTCCACAAAGGAATAAACGGTTGCTAAGTCTGTTTCCATCCCTTCCTTAATAAGTAAGGTATCGGTCTGTGAATTATCAAGGCAATAGGCTCTTACTATTGACAGGATGGTATCCTTCTTAAAGTCTTCTTGAGCCAAACCTATTGAGGCCACAAAGAGGAATAAGAAGGTGGTAAAATATTTACTCGGATTACGTTTGATAGGCGTTCTCATAAGGGTAACTTTCAGATCGGCAATATAAGAATGCATTGTGATGGATTTAGAAACGCTAAGTGCGATTGATGTTCTTCTCCATCAACACACTCACATCATTCACCGGATAATCGCCAAACTGCTTAATGCGGTAATAACCCATACGGGTATAAAACTTCAGGGCCGCTGTGTGCTTGCTTCCGGTTTCAAGGCGTACAATGGTGTTGCCATTGGTGCTGGCTATTTCCTCCAAGGTTGTTAGAATCTTTTCAGCTATGCCTTTACCGCGCTGTTCTGGCTCTACAAACATTCGCTTTATTTCGGCATAGCCGTCCATTTGTTTTAAAGCGCCCATGCCTGTTAATCTCCCGCCAAGGTAGGCGCCCACCATGGTGGTTTTGTTTTTTATCAGTTGCTCGGGGCTTTCCAGGTGGCAGTTATCCGCTGAGTAAAGGCTCAGGTTAAAAGTGTTCAGTTTGGTGATGAGGTCTTGCACCTCGGTATCAGCAGGTGAGATAGGTTTTAGGCGAATAGAATTGGTCGTCATTTCTTAAAATATTGATAAACACTTTGCTCTCCACGGCACAGCGCAAAGGTGGAATCATCTAATTGGGGCTTATAGGCAATGTCATCTACCCATCGCAGGTATTCTTTCTTTTCGGTTTTTTGGGCTTCTTCCTGCCCTTTACAGGAGGATAGGAGGAGACCGAAAATCAGCAGGGGGAAGTACTTCATATGAGTTTGGTTTTAGGTAAGCCAATGTTCTCTTAGCAATTTATAACTGTCTCCTAAAGCATTATGGCCAGGTGGCTGCCAAATTTTTGGGTTAGGCTATTGCCTTTGTTAGCCTACTGCCAAGCCTTGAGTTTAAGGTAGTTGTTTAAAAGGATGGTTTTGGCAACCCCATCTTCATTGTACTCAAATTTTAACTTTTCGCTTTCGCTTAATTCTTTTGCACTTAGGGTGATGGGTGAGATGTCAGGGAGTTTTCCTGATTCCAGTAGTTCCTTAAACTGTTTGTAGCTATAATCCTGTCGGTTGTATTCGGTTTCATTCATGCCGTATTTTTTTCCGATTTTCTTTCTAAATGGATACAGCCGTTTCTCCGTTCCGCTCAACAATCCATCAATCGGGGGATATACAAGAATTTTTCCTTCGGTATCAGTCTCCGCAGTATCCTGTGGCATACTTAGGTACTCAATACAGTCTTTAAAATCTTCCGCGCCATACTCCGAAAAGCTGTGTTTGCCATCCCTTAGCAAGAAGTAGGTATGCTTGTTCACCATGCACTGCCTGCGGTACTCCATCAGCAAATATTCATAGGGAATTTGCTTGTCCTGTTCGGTTGAGAAGAACACGACTGCTTTATTCATCACTTTTTTGTAATCCACCTTAAGGTGAAAGTTTTGATGCTGAGGGTAGCCATTAAAAACTACCAAGCCCTGAAACAGCTCCGGCTCTTGATAAAAAAGTTGATAACTGCCTGTTCCTCCGTCCGAAAATCCGGCTATGAAGATTTTCTCAAACTCACCTTTGTATTTCAATAAAATACTTTTAATAAAGGATTTACCTTTATCCTCTAACCAGTTGTATTGGTTGTAAGCTATTGGAATTACTACCGTGTAACCGGCATTGGTGAAGGTTTGTAAAAGAAAATCATTGCCCTCAAGCAAGGAGCTAACCGGGACTACTGTAGGGTTTTTAAATTGAAACTGACTTACTCCGCCATGTAGGTAAATAATCAGTTTGTCAGATTCTATGGAAGTCGGTGTTTCTATGTGATAGTATAGATCAACACTATCAATCTTAATGGTTTTTAGTTCCGCAGCATGGATTGCAGTGGACAAACAAAGTATCAATAGCATTGCTCTGTACATAGCAAAGTGGTTTTATGATTTGCTGTTAGTCAATTCATACTCAAACTCATAAAAGTGTTTACCATCTTTTCTTAGGATCTCCATGCTGCCCGAAAGGCCCACAAGTTCATCTGTGCCGGAATCGGGCACAACTTCTAATATCAATCGGCTTTCGGTACCAGCCATAATACCAAAGTGCTGAAGTATGAAACCGCCCTTTTTCCCGTTGAGGGTGCCGCTGGTTTGCTCAATGGCTACATAGCCTGCAGAACCTTGCACCGGAGTCATGGCGCTAAGCATCTCGCCCTTGCTGGTGGCGGAGAGGTCGCCATGAAAGGTTTTGTCAATAGACATACGTCCAAGTTGCGCCCCGCCTTTTGACTCAGCTGAGTATTCAAGCGGTTGCATTTTAACGTCAAAGGTTCCTGATATTTTCATTGGAAATGGATTGTGATAAATGTTCAAATTTAATCCTACTTCCTGAAAACCCTGATATAGAATGAGAAGTAGTCAAACGAAAAAAGCCCTTCTGAAAATTCAGAGGGGCTTTTCTTGTTTTCCTCGAGTAGAATCAACAAGTTAAATTATTATCGCTGTGGAGCGCTTGAAGTATTTGAGCTTGGCGTTACTCGCGAAGGAGTTGCGCTGCGGCTTGGAGTACTTGCTCGGCTTGGCTGAGGACTGCTGCTTCTTGCCTGCTGCGAAGTACTTCCTTGTGCAGTAGTGCTTTTGGCACTGCTTCCTCTGCTTGTAGAGCTTTGAACTGGAGTACTTCTAACAGTACTTCTGCTGCCGGTGCTTGCGCTTCCGGCTGTGGCGGTACTGCTGCTGGTTCTTGAAGGAGTGCTTCTGGCGCTTGTACTTTGCTTTACTGCAGTTCTGTTGTTTACACTAGTTACCTGAGTTCTGTATGTGCTAACCGCTGGTCTTGACACAGGGGTGCTGCTGTTTGCTGAGGTTCTGGCGGCATTGCTACGGGCCTGGGTAGCACTTGAGCTGCGTTGTGCTGGCGCAGGGCGAGATACAACACCTTGAGGTCTTTTATAAACGGTAGCTCTGCTGGCAGTAAGCTGTTCTCTGTTTTGTACGCCTGCATTTCTTTTTTCAAAGGATCTGTTCGGGTTGCTACGTGCGTAGTCGTTTCGTCCCTGGCGTTGATACATCTTATAGGCTTTGGAGCTTTTACGAACCGTTACATGACGGTAAGTGTGGTGAGTATGTATGTGCTGATGAACATGTCTGTGGTAAACAAAGGCAGGTCTTGGTGCCCAGCGATTATAATATACAGGATAGTATCCATAGTAGTAAGGAGATACCCAGCGTACATACGATGGTCCCCAGAAGTAGGTATAAATTACTGGCCTTCTAACATATACCGGTTCAATAATATAATTGCTTCCGTAGATGTAGCTGTTGCCTACAACCTGAACCACCACATCGTTTCCTCGCTTTTCAACATCAATAGTGGCTACATCCTGATAGATATCCTTAGCCAATACAGCCTGTACCAGGATAAGGTGAAGACCATCTTCTGCAGACTCCACTACTCGCAGATAATCTACATAGCCATCTTCATTTAAATCGAGATTGGAAATTTGAATTTCGGGGTCGTTAAGGTTACGTTCAAAATCTTCTAAATTATTTGCATCGCCAAACATGGAAGCTACAGCTTCTAAGTCTAAATTATCGCTAATGTCGTAACTCGTGGCTTTTACAGTTACACGCTGTTGAGCATGTAATCCTAAAGTACCAATGAAAAGAGTCAGGGCTAGTAATCTTGCTTTAGTTTTCATGGCAATACATTTTAAATTGTTAATGCCACCGAATGAGCCAAAGTAGTGCCAAAGTCTGAAATCCTTACAGTGAGAGGGTTTTGGAGGGGATGGGTTGGTGAAGTTCAACGTTGAAGGTTCAATATTTTGAAAATTCAAAGCTGGTGTGATTGAAATGCTGCTATAAAACCAAAAAAGCCTTCCTTTCGGAAAGCTTCTTTTTAGTACCCAGGACAGGACTTGAACCTGCACGGCCTTAAGGCCACCACCCCCTCAAGGTGGCATGTCTACCAATTCCACCACCTGGGCGTAATTTGGTTCAAAATTATGTGGTTTAAGGTTTGAAATTTTGCCTAAACCAAAAACAGCGACCGAAGCCGCTGAATTTTTGTGATCCCGCTGGGGCTCGAACCCAGGACCCTCTCCTTAAAAGGGAGATGCTCTACCAACTGAGCTACGGAATCAGTGCCTTTTTGCAAAAGCGGGTGCAAATATAAGGGCAATACTTTTTGATAGGCAAGAGGAAAAGTGATTTTTTTAGAAGAAATTTTTAAGAGCTTAAAAGTCAGTTTTATATCTCGATAATTCATTCTAATTTGGCCGCATGAAGATCACAATAATTGGATATATGGGCTCTGGGAAGTCCACTATCGGGCAAATTTTGGCAGATGAACTTGGATTAAAGTTAATTGACCTTGATAAAGCCATCGAAACCAAAACCGGTTTTACCATCACTGAAACCATTTTTAATAAGGGTGAACTGTATTTTAGAAAATTGGAAAGGCAGATGTTGGAGAATTTTCTGTTGCAGGATAATTTTGTGCTAAGTACCGGGGGTGGTACCCCCTGTTATTATGACAATATGGATTTGATAAACCGAAATTCCATTAGCATATATTTACAAAACAGTGTGCAAAACCTTTATGAGCGTTTAGAGGCTGAAAAAACCAACAGGCCCCTTATTGCTCACCTCGAAGGTGACGCACTAAAAGAATATATCGGTAAGCATTTGTTTGAGCGCAATGTGTTTTACGACAAGGCTACACTTGTGGTTCAAACGGCTAATAAGTCTGCTGACCAAATAAACAGAGAAATAATAAGCTTGATCAATGAATGAACATCTGCACTACCTGAAAGATATTATCGCTAAGAGGCGAACCATTAAACCGGATCAAATGACGGGTGAGCGAGTAGACGATCATCTGATTAATGAAATTCTGGAAGCAGCCAACTGGGCGCCTACACATGGCTATACCGAGCCATGGAGGTTTACTGTTTTTACAAAAGAAGGTTTAAACGCACTGGGTGACTTTTTAGCGAACCTGGATCAACCGAACCATAGGGCCGAGGGATTTAATCAGATAAGGTACGACAGGCTTCGTAACAGGCCTTTAAAGTGCTCTCATGTAATTGGAATTGGCATGCAAGGGGGTACCAATGATAAAATCCCGGAACTGGAAGAGATTTGTTCAGTAGCCATGGCCGTGCAAAATATATGGCTTACATGCCATGCCATGGGGCTTGGTGGGTATTGGAGTACAGGTGCAATGGCCTTTACAGATGAGATGCGCGACTTTTTTGGACTGCCTGAGGAGAGTAGGTCTTTGGGGCTGTTTTACATCGGTAAACCAGCAGAAATCGCTCCTGCAGGAAGACGCATGAGTAAGATAGAGGAAAAGGTGAAGTGGGTTAGAAGCTAGTTTGCTGCATCAATTAAAGAAATACCCCTGTACCAACCAACAATACAAGGAGATTATAACAGTGCACACCAGGCTAAGTGGCAATCCGCTTCGGGCCATTTCTCCCATTTTGATATACCCACTGCTGTAAACTATAGCGTTTGGTGGAGTTGATATTGGAAACATAAAAGCACAGCTGGAGCCGATGGTTAGGGGAATGGCCAGTTGAAGTTCCGAGAGACCCAGATTTTGTGCCACTACAAATGATACGGGGACAAATACCGATACCAGAGCTACATTGCTCATTACTTCGGTTAAAAATACCGCCAGCCCGGATATGAGAAGTATGATAAGTAAGGGATGCTCAATACTGCCGGAGCTAATCCAATTACCGAGGAGCCCAACAATGTCCGTCACTTCCATGCCCTTGGCCAGAGAAATACCTCCACCAAAAAGCAGGAGGATGTCCCAGGGTAGTCTTTTGGTATCGTTCCACACCAAAAGGGGCTGTATTTTTTTGCCTTCCCCGGATGGAAAAGCGAACAAAACCACTGAAGCAAAAATGGCAATGGTAGGATCAGACAAATTTTTAAACCATACAATTTGCGTAAGCTGAGCGCGGAAAATCCATAGTAAGGCTGTACCAACCATAATCCACAGTACACGTTTTTCACCCTTTCCCAGTTTTCCCAATGCTTTGAGTTCGGTGGAGATCAATTCACCAATACCTGTAAGGCGCTCTATTTTTATAGGAAATAGAATGCGCGTATTCATGAAATAAACCACTACGAAAAGCACTATCACTAAGGGAAGGGCAAAAAATAACCAGTTGGCAAAACCGAGTTCTACTAGGCCACTTTCCTTTACTATACCTGCCAGCACAAGGTTTGGCGGTGTACCTATTAAAGTGGCGATACCGCCAATATTGGCCGCATACGCGATTCCCAGCATAAGGGTAATACCGAAGTTGCGGCCTGCTTTATCATTGTTCAGCTTATCGCCCAACAGGGCTACTACAGACATGCCTATGGGCAGCATCATTACCGTGGTGGCCGTATTGCTAATCCACATCGAGAGTAGTGCTGTGGCCAGCATGCTACCGAGAATTATTCGTGTGGGCTTTTCCCCGCTGAGGTTTATAATGTTGAGGGCGATACGCTTGTGAAGATTCCATTTTTCAATGGCGAGGCCCAGTACAAATCCTCCTAAAAAGAGGTAGATAACCGGATTGGCATAGTTTGCCGTAGTTGCCTTTAAATCCAGTATCCCAAGCATGGGGAACATAATAATGGGAACTAAGGCCGTAACTCCAATGGGTAGGGCTGAGGTTATCCACCAGCTAAGCATCCACACCATGGTGGCAATCATCCTTACCTGTACGTCAGCAGGATCTCCGATAAGGAGGCATAGGAAAAAGAGCAGGGGGCCAATCGCCAATCGGAATAGGTGGTTTTTCATACCGCGCTAAAATAGAAAGAAGTGGAAACTGCTTTGTCTAAATGTTTATTTAGTAATTTCATACATCACACATTTCCTTAGCCTCTCATTGTCTACCAGATAGGGATGTATAAAGTTGCCGGCTTTGGTGAGACCAATTTTCTGCATCACCTTTTCAGATTTAACATTTATTGCGGGTGCTATACAAATGATTTTAGGAAGAAGGAGATCATTAAATCCATATTCCAGGCATCTTTTGGCGCCTTCGGTAGCGTAGCCTTTATTCCAGTGTTTTTGCGCCAACCGCCAGCCTATATCTACGTTTGGAGTCCATTTAGATTCAAAGGTTTTTAGCGAAAGCCCGATAATGCCGATGAAGTCTCCGGTTTCCAACTCTTCTACAGGAAAGTAGCAGTGTCCTGATTCTGCATATTCCTTTTTCATGCGTTCAAAAAAAGAAGTGCTCTGCTCAGCCGTCATCACATCTTCAAAAAACTCCATTACTATGGGATCGGAGTTCATTTCAATGAGTTTTTGGAGGTCAGAATTTTGCCAGGGCCTAAATCCCAAACGGGCTGAGGTGAAGAGGTAGTTTGGTTTCATTACAATGTTTCGGAGCGGTTTTACTTATGGAAATTTATCCGCTGCAATTTCTGAATTAGTTATAAAATCACGAATTGCGGAATAATACTCCTTTGGCTTTTCTATGGAAATGGAATGACCAGCACCTTTTATCACCACCAATTTATGGTTTGGGAAAATATCCAGATACTCCTGAGTATAGCCCCAGGCTTGGTTGTCGTATTGCCCTTTAAGGATTAACAGTGGTATTTGGCAATCTTTGAGTTTTGGCCTTGGATCCTGTGTGAAGGGAAAGCTAAGCACCGTCATTAATTGAGCATAATAGCCTCCGCCCGCCTCCACAGGCGATAGGTTTAAAGTATCCACAACCGTACTTTTTTGCAACTCTTTATTGAGTAGTGTTTGATAGTCATCGGCCTCTTTATCAGAGGCCAGCTTTACTAAAAACCGCTTTGCCCAAAAGGATACAGCCAAATTTCTCAGGTTTTGGACTTTATCAACGGCCTGCCTGTTTGTAAATGCCGGTTTTTTCATATCGAGGCTATCCGGTGCAGCTAGCTTGTGCAGTTTGTAATTAAAGGGAATCAACGGCCCTGGTCCGGTAAGTATAAGCTTCTCTACTTTTTCGGGATGCTCAGCCACATAAAGTGATGCCAAAATGGCTCCCCACGATTGCCCAAGCAGGATAACTTTTTCAGTACCTATTTGGCTAATTATAGCCTCCAGATCGGCTTTATGCCTGGCTGCAGTGTACTGCCGTATTTCCTCAAGGCGGGCCGAGTGTCCGCTGCCGATCTGATCATACAGATAAAGGTCATAGCCATCATTGCTCAGCTGACTAAGGTCTTTTATGTTTCTATTTGTGATAAAGCCTCCGGGACCACCCTGAAGAAAAACAATGGGGTAGGGCTGGCGTGAGCCTTTTGCAGGGAGTAGGGTATAGGCGATTCTAGAACTGGTAGAGAGGTTCCAATATTTGGTGTTGGCCCTTTCCTTTAACTGAGGAACCGCATATTTTTCAGGATAAAAGAAAAGGAGGGAAAGACCTAATAGAAGAATTATGATTACCGCGACTAAAATCCTTTTCATAGGTTATTTCACAATCAATTAAAGGCCACGAGCATAATATAACGCGCGTTTTCGCTCTGTAATGCTATTCTTGCTTATTTCTTTTTATTCTTCCTGTTCACATTTTTATCACCACGGGTTTTGGCCTTTTTGTACTTCTTGGCAATTTCCCGGTGATAGGAGCCACCCTGGTTTACTTTTTTGTTTTTGTCTTTTTTATTGTGAAGACTTGATCCGGCCTTATGTTTTTTTGTTTTATGCGGACTGGCCATTTCATCCACATTGGGCCTTTCGTCAGGAGTTAATGAGGTTGAAATCTCTACTTCTGCCGGAAACTCCATTTCGGGGATTTTATAATCCATGAGAGTTTCTATCGCCACTTTGTTTTTTTCTTCCTTTTCGGTGTAAAACAAAACAGATTTTCCCTCCTGCTCGGCACGACCGGTACGGCCTATGCGGTGCATGTAATTTTCTGGGTAGCGAGGAGTGTCAAAATTTATAACATGGCTGATCTTGCGCAAATCCAGTCCACGGGCCATTACATCGGTGGTAACCAAAATACGGTTATTTCCACCATCAAAATCCTGAATGGAGCGCAGCCTGTAGTTTTGTGTTTTGTTGGAGTGTATTACACAAACCTGAGAGCCATATTCTTCATCCAGCTTGTTGTACAGCCTGTCGGCACTCTTTTTATTAGATACAAACACCAGTACTTTACGAAAGTCCTTTTTATCTGCCAACAGGTGAATAAGGAGGTTTGCTTTGGTGTAAAAGTTCCTTACGGGGTAGCATTGTTGTGAGATGTTTTCTAATGGTGTTCCGCTTACAGCAATGGAGATTTTGTTGGGAGTGAAAAAGAAATCATCAATCAGGCGGTCTACATCTTCGGTCATAGTGGCCGAAAACATTACGTTTTGTCTACGTTCCGGAAGTAGCTCAAAAATATTGGTGAGCTGAAATATAAAGCCTAAATCCAGCATTACATCCACTTCGTCAATTACCAGTTTATAAACTGATTTCAACTGTAAGGCGCGGCTCAATGCCAAATCATACAAACGACCCGGAGTGGCCACAATAATATCCGCACCTTCGGCCACCTCTCTGGCATGGGTATTTACATTTACGCCACCATATACACCCAATACGCGGGTGTTCATGTATTTAGTGAGCTTTTTGGTTTCTTCAACAACCTGCACTACAAGCTCGCGGGTAGGTACTAAAACCAAAATACGAGGGTGAACCTGAGTTGAGTAGGTAAGCTCCTTAAGTATAGGCAACATATAGGCAAAGGTTTTACCTGTACCTGTTTGAGCAATACCCACCATGTCCTTTCCCGAAAGGATAGGAGCGAAAGCCTCTTGCTGAATAGGGGTTGGTTTTTCAAAACCTAAATCCTCAATAGCGTTTAATAGCGGCTTGGGCAGGTTTAAATCTTGGAACGTGGACATTAAATGCAAATTTTTGCAAAAGTAAGGCTAAAGGCTTTGAATATTTTGCAATACCCTATTTCAAAACCCGCGCTGTAGATCCACAGCAAAGACGATAATCAGTAAGGAATAACTCAACGGCAGTTTACGCCATTTCCTCCACAGCTTCCTTTGTCCTCCGGTAAGGAAAAGAATTGAAGATGCTTCTCTTTCCAAAGCGCATTTGCTTATCAGAGTTATTAAATTTGATAAACAATCCACGGTTTACACCAAAGTACTCATAGGTGCTGCCATCTGTGAAATTTATGGTAAGCAAAAGCCCTTTATGCTGATAATCGGCAATACCGGCTTCAGTTGTGGTTTTATTGTAAACCTCGGCATTTGCTGCCAGGGTTTCAGGAGCCATACTTACTAAAAAGTGATAACCATCAATCACTTTTCTGCTCATAATCTCAGCCTCTACGGCTTTTTCATCTCCTTCCATGAATTTATCAGGATGCCATTCCTTCACCAAATTTCTGTAGTTGGTTTTAAGATCTTTTAAGGTAAGGTCACCTTCTACATTAAATAACTTCTTGTATTCACTGATACGCTTCATGGCGGATATATTTGAGATCGCTTATTATCAGACCATTCACAATTTGTGGTGGGCTTTTTTAGCGGCCGCGAAGATAGCTATACTAATGGTTGAAACTCTTTTTTGCTTGATCTTATTTCCAAATGAAAGATTTGCGATAAATCTTAAATAATCAATAAATTACACTTTTGGGGAGTTTTTGATTGGTCGTTACTTCCTGACTATGGTAACGGCCTTTGGGCATCCAATGGTATTTGATGTTTTGCACAGGCCGGCCGGGAGAGTAAACATTCTGTAAAGCATTGACTTAGCCCTTGTCTGCCTGCTTTAGAGGTAAAACTACAGTTACCGTAGCACCAATCAGTTCATTGTTCTTAAAGCTAAGAGTGCCGTTATGCACTTCAATGAAATCACTTACTATGCGCAAGCCTATACCAGTTCCGCGTTCTCCGGATGTACCGGTTTTAGAGATTATCTTGGTTCGTTTGTTTAGATTTTCCAGTACTTCGGGAGCTAAACCCATACCGGAATCGGTAATATTGAATATTATCTTATCGCCATTGGTACTTATGTCAACACCAATTTCACTGCCCTTTTTACTAAACTTTAGCGCATTGGAAATCAAATTGCTGAACACACTTTTCATTTGATTTCTATCGCCCTCAAAGTCAACTTTCGGAGCTGATATTTTTACGCTAATCTCTTTGTTTTTGAAGCTGTGGTCGTAAAGGCTGATGATTTCCGAAATCAGTTCTGATGCTTCAATATTTTCAATCACCATTCCCTCTTCGTTCATTTGTAATCTGGCCCATGCCAAAATTTCCTGAAGGGTAATCAAGGTGGTTTCGGTTTGTTTTTTAAGATAGTCAAAAACCTTGTTAAGCTCTTCCTCAGAATAGGAAGCAGAAGTCATACTGCCCAATAAGGTAGAAATATTACTAAGCGGATTTCGTAAATCATGACCTAAAACAGATAGAATTTTATTTTTTAGGTCATTAGACTTCAACAGTTCAATCTCACTCTGTTGTAATTTTTTGTGCTGTAATTCTAATTCAGCCTTTCCATGTTTTTCACTTCTAAGAGCCTGATTTCGCTGACGGAGCATTTTTATCAGCCAGATACCCGCAAGGAGCAGCAGTATTATGGAGCCTATAGACAGGTACAATAATTTTTGCTGCCATTTAATGTTAACTGCTTGTATCTTTTCTTTTTCGCGGAGGGTAAGGTTTTCTGCTTCTGCAAGGTCTGCCTCATACTTGGTGCGTAGTTCATTCAGATTTTGAGCTTCATCTAAGGCATCAATGCTATCATTTATTACTATCAACTCCTCCAGATACTCTAGTGCCTGGCCGTTGATTCCCTGTTCTTTATAAACATCATACAAAGCATGATTAACATCCGACAATAATTCGAGATGCCCCGCTTGGCGGGCAACTTCCAGAGCCTTCAACAAGTTTTCCTCACTTTGACGGTACTCTTTTAGTTCTAAATGTATCTGCCCCAGTTTTAAATTATTATGGAATAGGCCTTCCATAATCTGGTACTTAGAGCTAATCTCAAGAGATTGATTGAAATTGGTAATAGCCTTTTCCAACTTTCCCTGTAAATGATAGATACATCCCAAATTAAAGTCGGCAGAGGCTATGCCACCCTCATCACCAATAAGCTCTTTTAATCTTTTGGATTCCAATGCATAGGAAAGGGCACTGTCAGGCTGTTTTAAATCCAGATACATCGCAGAGATGTTGTGATAGTTTTGTGCCAGGCCGATTTTATTATCTAATCTCTTGTTTATTTTCAGAGCTTTTTCATAGTGGGTTTTGGCCTTTTCATTGTTGTGGATACGGGTTCTGTATATTTCCCCGATGTTGTTTTCAGTAATGGCCAAATTGCGATAGTTTTCCTGCTTCTGATAGTAGTCCTTGGCTTTGAGGAGTAGCGAGAGAGCTTTTTCATATTGGTTTAAACCCAAATAGGCCTGCCCCATATTCATAGTTGTGGCATTGTAGCTTTTACCATCTTTGTTAGGATGGTAGCTCAGGGCCAGTTCATACATTTTAAGGCTCTCCTTAAAATCACCGGTAAAAATCAGAGTATTGGCAATTTTAGAGTAAAGTGTTGCAATCATCGCAGAGTCGTTCAGCTCCTGAGCTAGCTCAAGAGCCTTGTTAAAGGACGCCTTGGATTCGGGTATTTTTCTGATTTCAAAGCTATTAGTGCCAGCGATGGTGTAGTATTGCAACCATTGTTCTTGGGGGGAGTTGTCTTTAAGCCTTGATTTGGCTTCAGTGAGAAGGTTGAGCGCCAATCCAATCTCAGACCTATCCTGAGCACCTTCAGCGCTATCAAGCAGGGCAGGCAGGCTAAGGGTTTTATAAGGTGAAGACTGGGCGGATGCCCACAAAAAGGGGATGCTTAATAGCAGAGTGAGTGGAAACTTCATCGTAGTGTTAGAGTTGGGCTAAAATAAATGGAATATTAACGAATAGCGGCTTTTCATCAATATTTTTGATCGCGATGGCTCCAAATGGTTTAATTTCCAAGGCAAAGGCACAGAAGTGAAAGCAAAGAAGATCAGTCGTTGGTAAGTGTTTATAAGGGTATGCGATTTCCCTCTGAGGCGGTAACCACTCTTAAGGCCTCGGGCTTGCAGGATCCACTTTGTGCGTTTTGCGCAAACGCAAACAATCCCATATTGACCAGACCATTATTATAGGGAAGGCCAAGGGAGTAAAACACAAAAGTATCCATGACCCTGGGCGTTCATCCGCAGTTAGTTAACCTATGACCGTCTGCTTAGAAGGCAGACGGTCTATCCAATAGAGGAAAGTATTGAGGAGTATAAAGTCACAGATTTCAAGTCCACGGTATGAGCTGTGTTATGAGTTAAGCTGAATTTACGTACCTAGGATATTTCTGAAACTAATCTTTTCTTCAATCACGTCCAGACTGAAATACTTAAATGTTTGTGGTGGTGTGAAATTTGGAAATAGCTCTTTGACTGTTTCCAATGGAATTTTCTTTTTAAGTCTTCTGGTTTTCCCCAGTACAATTCCAATAGCATTCTGGGAGTCTCCATAATATCTAAGAAAATCATCTTTTTTTATACCTAAATCACCAGAATGTAAGTCCCACATTTTAATAGGACTTGTCTTTATTATAGATTTTACTTGACAAAAACCGACTATTGCCTTTATCGGAGAAGTGCTGTAGATTACTAAGACATCATTAAGATTAGTATTCGGAGTCGATTTTCGTAATTCAATTTTTTTTGTGCCTGATAATATTTTTTCTACATAATCAGGTTTTATGGATATTACTATAATTTTACTCATGTGATAGCTCAGTGCCAATACTGTAGATATTTAAAAATGCTGCGACACTAATTTTTACTGGGGATGCAAATGTATTCTTACTTTGCCCGTTTACTCTTAATATCTCGTGAATTACTTTTAGAGGAATTGGTTTATCAAAAACTTCAGTGTCACTGAATTTAAGTGCCTTTATTTCAGATGACGGATCTCCTTTCGCCAGATCAAGAATGTGGCTCCATTCATAAATGCCATAATGTTTAAATTTCCTAAATAGGTCTTTTGCTGATCCAATATGAACTTCATCCAAGTAGGATGTAGCGACAATAGAACTAGTTCTTGTTCGTAAGAATTTATCTGAGGCACTAGAATACCAAAGTATTCTCGCAGGGCATTCTTCCATGATGGGCATTATGCTTCGATAATATACATTTTCTCGGTTCCAAGCAAGGCTTGCTTTAGCACCAAATAAATCATCCGCTGCAAGATGGTGATCAAAAAGTTGACTTGCCCAATAAGGTTTTATAGGAATTACATAAATAGGAATTTTATTATCTTCAAACTTTACAGGCCAAAGGATTCGTTCTATCTCTAACTTCAATAGATCATCTTGAGCGAACGCACCGTTCTGAATAAGCTTCTTTCGACTTGTAGGTAGGTGATTGAAAATATTTTTATCACGTAATATTTCAGAAGAAACACCGATTTTATGAATGGCTAATTTCATCCAACCTTCATCTGTTTTCACAAATCCAAGTGAATCCAGTGTTTCGATTTCTATTGGATTTAAAAACCGCTCGCTTATAAGGGTCTTGTTGAAGTTTTTTTCCTTTGAATAGGCGATGACCTCAGCAGCAAGCTGTTTAAACAAAGTCGCGGATATTTTAGTGGTAGTTGTCCTAATAATACACACTTCAAGATAGTGATCCTTATTTTTTGCGCCCCAAATCGCTAGTAGGTTCTCACTCTTGTCAACGACAGTTTTTATATGAGAGTTTGGAATATCACCGCCCAATGAAGTTAATAAGTCCCGAAGCTGGTGCCTTCGCTCCCCGTTCTTTATGCGCAGAAAGTGGGAAAGTATTTTATCAATATCACCGCTTTTTAAACGGCAATACTGATAATTTACTCCAGATAATCTTGTGGAGTTATATGCAGATTTGTTACTATCCTCGTCTTTAAGAATAATAAAATCAGCGGGTCTAAGCACTCTCACTCCAAATTCCTCAAAGAGATAGTTTTCATGGCTAAGGATTTTGGTGTCAGTCGTTATGAAATAATCTATACCAGCAGTTATGCACTCAGAAAGCTGTAGTTTGTCAGATTGATCATTTTCCGAAGTTCCCTTTATAACCTGATTAATTTTAGATAGAATTCGCTCATTTTCTTCAGGTTTAAATTTTGCCTCATAAAAATTTTGGAGAAATTTACGAGACTGGGTGGCCCTTTCTGAATTTCCATCCCTTAGAAATTCGTTATAGATTTCTTGAGCATAATAATAATCTACATCATCAACGAGCCAGTCAGCAAGAAGGTACTTAGATCCTGTCTTATCAGAAGTCTTATGTTCTCGCAGCTTGATAATAATATTGGCATCAAGTAGTGCAGTAGTTTTATTATATGGAACATCTAATATTGAGAAAAGATCCGTGTTTCCAAAATCATAAAACCATTTAATTAGGTAATTCTCTGTTTTACTTCTGCTCCGGACAGTGTCTTTGGGTTTAAAACCATAATTCTTCCAAAACTCATTTGCTCGAACGTAGTCTTTTCTACAGCTAAGTGAGATACCCTTGAAGTTTAAAGCGTGATCGAATTTTAGTTTGTTTAGCAGCGCGAGTGCTACCCCTGTTCCGCGATAGTTGATATTGACGCAAAGGTGTATAACACGTAGAGTCCTTTTAGTTTGAACTGCTGCGAAAAGCAAATAGCCCAAAACTTGATTTTCGTCTATTGCACAATATATATTTCCTTTCTTGGCATATTCTCTAAAAGCGCCCTCGGGAAAATGCCCTAAGGTCTTTGAATTTTTCGTTCCTAATCTTACAACTTGTTGAAACAAATCACCTGACTCTTTTATTCTTTCAATGATCATGGAAGTTTAGTTGGTTAATAGTGTTTAATACTGAAAGATAGAAATGATAGATATGCCTTTCTTGGAGTTTGAAACTTTATCACACCTGCACCACCCCAGGATTATACTTCTTCGTAATAGGCGCATGGTTAGCGGCTTCAATGCCCATACTAATCCACTTACGGGTTTCAAGCGGGTCAATAATGGCATCGGTCCAAAGGCGGGCGGCAGCGTACTCGGGCTTGGTTTGCTTTTCGTAGCTGGCCATAATACGGTCTAGCAGTTCCTTTTCTACTTCTGGTGTAATGGTTTCACCTTTGGCTTTTAGGCTGGCAGTTTCTATTTGTAATAAAACCTTGGCAGCTTGTGCTCCACCCATAACTGCAAGTTGTGCTGTAGGCCAGGCCACAATAAGGCGAGGGTCGTATGCCTTGCCACACATGGCATAGTTTCCGGCTCCATAGCTATTGCCAATTATCACGGTAAACTTGGGCACTACGGAGTTGCTCATGGTGCTTACCATCTTGGCGCCATCCTTAATAATACCGCCATGTTCGCTACGGCTGCCTACCATAAATCCGGTAACATCCTGTAAAAATACCAATGGAATTTTCTTTTGGTTGCAATTGGCTATAAAGCGAGAGGCCTTATCAGCGCTATCGGAGTAAATTACTCCACCAAACTGCATTTCGCCAGTCTTGGTTTTTATCAATTCGCGGTTGTTGGCCACTATACCCACTGCCCATCCATCCATACGGGCATAGCCGGTAATAATGGTTTTGCCGTAGCCCGCTTTGTATTCTTCAAATTCGCTATCGTCCACAAGGCGCTCAATAATGTCCATCATTTTGTAGGGCTTGGAGCGATCTATCGGCAGTATGCCGTAAATTTCCTTTTCGTCTTTGGCGGGTTTGGCGGGCTTGGCACGATTAAAACCAGCTTTGTCAAAATCACCAATTTTATCTACAATATTTTTAATGGAGCGCAGGCAATCCGGGTCGTCCTTGCTTTTGTAATCGGTAACACCTGAAATTTCGCAGTGAGTAGTAGCGCCACCCAAGGTTTCATTGTCAATATTTTCGCCAATAGCGGCTTTCACCAGGTATGATCCCGCAAGGAAAATGCTTCCTGTTCCTTCCACAATCAGGGCCTCATCACTCATAATAGGGAGGTAGGCACCCCCGGCCACACAGCTACCCATAATGGCAGAAATCTGGGTTATACCTTCAGAACTTAAAATGGCATTGTTGCGGAATATGCGACCAAAGTGTTCCTTGTCAGGAAAGATTTCATCCTGCAAGGGAAGGTACACTCCGGCACTATCCACCAGGTAAATAATAGGAATGCGGTTTTCAAGAGAAATCTCCTGAGCGCGCAGGTTTTTCTTAGCGGTGATGGGGAACCAGGCTCCGGCCTTTACGGTAGCGTCATTGGCCACCACTATGCACATTTTGCCTTTTATGTAACCCATAATTACCACCACACCGCCACTGGGGCAGCCGCCATGTTCCTTGTACATTTCATAGCCAACAAAAGCTCCGATTTCAATCTGAGGTTTTCCTTTATCCAAGAGGTAGGCGATGCGCTCACGGGCGGTCATTTTACCCTTGGCGCGATGTTTAGCCATACGCTTTTCTCCACCACCTAAATAGATTTGCTCCAGTTTAGATTTCACATCTGAAACCATTAATTTCAAATGGTCTTCGCTTTTGTTAAATTCAATGTCTTGAGTCATGCTATATTTTGATTGTCAAATTCTAATTTAATTAGAACGCTGATTTAACGGATGGAGCCGATTGTAACGGATTTTAAATCTGTGAATATCCTGTTAATCCTCGTAATCTGCTTGCCATTTCCTTATTCCCAACTCCTTACTCACTACTTCCTCAGTAGCACTTATCAATTATCCACTCACTCTGTTTTTTAAGCAGAGCTTTTTCGTCTTTTGGATTGCTGATAAATAAGGTAAAATGGTTTTTTTCTTCATACACGGAGACGAAGATAATCTCTGGCACGCCATCACCTGTAAAGTCGCCATACCAATACACTTCGGGCATACCACATTGACCGGTAAAAAGGAGCTCGCTGGTAATGTTTTGTGTAAGCTTCTTACCATATTTTTCTCCGGTTAAGATAAGCTTGTAATCTTTAAGCTCGGGACATGGGCCGGAAGAGGTTACAGCACCTGTGGCACCCAGCTTCATGGCTTGTGTACCCTCGCTAAGCACCAACTCCTGCCCGGGAAATACTTTACGGCCAGCATAGCGCAATTTATCGGCATGATCCGGAATGTTGATTTCTTCGATTTGGAGCGGGCGATTCAGGCCCAATAAAAAGATGCTGCGCTCTTCTTCATTGGTTTCAATGTCAAACTCCATTTTCTTACCCACTTTAATCTTACTCATTACCACATCAAGCTCCACCTGCTTAATGCGGATGTTGAAACCTCCTTTTTCTTCTTTGGGATAAAAGCCATACCAAAGCAGTGTAGGGTCGAGTTTTTGAACATCCCCGCAGTAGTTATAGGCTTCTGTCAAAAAATCGAATACCGTAGAGTATGTAGTACTGGCGATACCCGGTTTTTCGCCTTCGGCATAAGTTGGAATGGCGGGAGTGGTGGTATTGGCCGAACCTCCTAAGGAGTCATCCAGCTCACTAAGTTTTTCGTATTTGACATCGCTTTGTTTGGATACAGCAGTAATTTCAAGGAAGCCATCAAACATGTATCCTACAGCACCTTTGTACATCACTTTTCGCCAAAAGCCCTGTTGTTCTTCATAGGTCATGCTGCCAAAGGTTTCGCGACATGCAGTCACAAGGCTGTCGTAGGGCACACTGCCTGCTACTCCCGCTTTTAACGAGGGTGTTTTACGCATCCGCATTCCCGAGGGAGCCGTTACTCTACAGGTAAATTCTTCGGCACAATTGAGCTGTGAAAAGGCATCTGAAAATGTGATAACGCCAATAAGTAAAAAAAGAATCTTTTTCATGCTTTATAAGGGAATGGTGCGAAATTATGGGATTTGTTTGTTTTACCACCTCTAAAAAACTGGCTTTTAAAGTTGGGAACATTTTGCCACCAAGGCTCTAAGTCAAAAAGCACAGTGTAAAAACTTCGTGCCTCAGTGCCTTTGTGGCCATTACTCCTTTAAATAATCAAAAGCCGCTGGCCCTTCATTAAACAATAAATCCACTATAGAAAGATTGGGAGCAAAGTTATCATTGGAAGTAAAAACCTGAGGGTAAGGTAAAAAGTGAGTGCCGCTTGTTCGCTTGGGGTGAAAATCTTCGCGATGATCGTTTTCCAATGTTGGGTTCCATTCTTTGGAAAGTGAAATGTCCATATCTACATCCAGCCAGTTTAGCATTAGCTTAATCAGCTCCAGGTTCCAGTCAAAAAGTTTGTCAAATTTTTGATTGTAAAATGCTTCCAGCTCGGGCCCCAGTATTTCAAAAAATGGAGCAGAGCCATAAGCCGTTTTTATGGCCTGCCAGTGTGTACGCTGCCAGTTTTCAGCATAGCTTATTTCCAGGGTGCCCACTATATCCTTATGCTCATTATGCAGAATAGGGATGTTGAGCATCTGCACGCCATTGGGGCCTAGTATATAGCAACGGTTGCGATAGGTTTGCTTTTGCCAGCTTTCATATTGCTCAAGGCAAATGGCACTGTATTGCAAAACACTTCGAAACCAATCGATGGGTGGGAGATAGGTTGTGCTAAAGTGCCCTGTCATCAAGCCTCAGCGCTTTTTTTCTTCCTTTTTCTCCAGAAGTTAAAGCCATAAATGGCAGCAACTACAATCAGGAAAGGGAAGAAATAGGATCTGCGTGGGCCATCACCACTTACGGTGGTAAACACCCTGTCGAAGCGAATTTTCTTGAGCCCTTCACCAAACTTGTCATAGCTCATCCAAATGAAAACAGGTTTACCTACAATGTGATCTTCAGGTACAAAACCCCAGTAACGGCTATCATCCGAGGCATGGCGGTTATCACCCATCATCCAGTAATAGCCTTGCTTAAAGGTGTAAGTTTCTGCCGGCTCTCCATTTATTAAAACCTTACCGTTTTTTACATCCAGCGTATTGTGCTCATAAGCTGTAATAATGCGGCTGTACTTATACAGATTGTCCTTATTCAGTTTAATTACATCACCCGCTTTTGGGATGTAAAGAGGGCCGTAATTATCACGACTCCATTTATACACATAAGGAGCCTGGCCTATGGGTTTTGGGTTGGGATATAAATCCTGATTAGCCATCAGGTATTGGTTGTTTGGATCCTGATAAATAGCCTTTAAGGTTGGTGGAATGGAATCCGAATACTGACCAATGTTTTCCTTACCCACTATCGGATAGAATTCATCAATGTTGGGCATCTGTGAAAACTCATCCACAGCAGATTGGGGTACATTGAGTAGATAAATATAAGTTCCTGATTGAGGATCTTCATACATGGTGCGGGCGGCTCCGGCCATTTCCTGCATTTTGTACTGGTCGGCCTGTGATACAAAGTTGATGTCAAATTTCTCCTTTAGTATTTTGGCGTTTAGCGGACCATTTTTAGTACGTACATAATAGCTGGTTTGCGGGTTAGCCCTGAATGGCATTTCCAATTCACTGCCATTTATCAATACAGTACCATCTACAATTTTAAGGGTGTCACCCGGAATACCTACACAGCGCTTCACGTAATGCTCACGCTTATCTATGGGTCTTAGCTTGCCCTCCATATTAATTGGGCGAATATCTTCTGCCGGGTAATTAAATACCACAGGGTCACCACGTTTTACATCACTGATTTTTGGAAATCTCCAGTAGGGGAGTTGTGGCCAGTCTGAATAACTATCTAAACCAAAGGGCTTGTTAAGAAATCCTGTTAAAGGAATTTTATTGTGAACCAATGGCAACGAAAGGGGCGTCATTGGGGTACGTGAACCGTATTGAATTTTGCTCACAAAAAGGAAGTCACCCACCATGAGCGATTTCTCCATGGAGGGAGTAGGGATAGTGAAAGCTTCAAAAGTATAGGCCCTTATTACGGTAGCGGCCACTACTGCAAAAATTAGTGAAGCCGCCAATTCGCTTACATGCCTGCGTATATCCTGAAAATCGCGGCCTACATAATCAAGCTTGGCAGTAAAGTTTAAGTAACCGATATACAGGCCAAGTGTAAGGATGGCGAGGAAAGTATGGTATAGCTTGCGATAGTTGAATACATGCAGCATTTCAAAAATCACCACCACAGCCATAACGTTGCCCACCACCGGCAAATAGCAAAGGATAACCCACCACCATGGGCGCTCAATTATTTTGAGGAGAACCACCACTCTGTAAAATGGGACAAAGGCCTCCCACGCCTGGCGGCCAGCAGTTTTGTAAAAGTTAAAGGTCAGTATGCCACTGATGATTTCAATGGCTAAAAAGATTATAAGAAGATTCATTTGGCTAAAAGTTTAAAACGTCTTTCATAGTAAACACTCCTGCTTTGCCCGCCATAAATTCAGCGGCCAATACAGCACCCAGGGCAAAACCTGCGCGGCTATGGGCAGTGTGTGTTATTTCGATAGAGTCAATTTCGGAATGGTAATTTATAGTATGAGTGCCGGGAACATCATCCTTACGCAGCGCGTCAATGCTTATTTGTTTGGGGTCGTGTTGTTTCTCAAGGGTCCAGCCTTCCTTACGGGAAACATTTTCCACAATCTGCTCCGCCAATGTAATGGCCGTGCCACTGGGTGCATCCTGCTTTTTGGTATGGTGAATCTCTTGCATGCTTATGTCGTATTGCTCGTAAGAGTCCATAATACGCGCAAGCTGCTTATTTATTTCAAAAAAAATGTTAACGCCCAGGCTAAAGTTTGAAGCGTACAATAATGCTCCCTGATTTTGAGTACACAGCTTTACGGCTTCATCGTAGCGTGCCAGCCAGCCCGTGGTGCCACAAACTACAGGCACTTTATGCTCAAAGCATTTTACAAGATTTCCAAAGGCGGCTTCCGGACGGGTAAATTCTATCGCCACATCGGCTTTTTTTAAAATATCCGTGTCAATACCGGAGCTGCCAAATCGCGCAACCACTTCATGGTTTCGCTTTAACAGAATCTGCTCAATGGTTTTACCCATCTGGCCATAGCCTATAAGCGCTACTTTCATTTAAAGCTAAGAGTTATGCCCACCCCAAAGGCATTGGGTTGGGAGTATTGGTTACTTAAGATTGATGGTTGCCAGTTTAGGCTAAGATCATCATTTACATCAAAATAAAACAGATGTGCATCAACGTATGCATCTAAAATCTGAAGTCCATAAGCCACACCGGTAAGAATGATGGAAAGGTCACGCCACCTTCGGTAGATGTTTTGAAGTTCAATTAACTGCCGCTCGTCATACTGGCCTACAAACTGATCATTTACGGGATCATCATCTATACGGGTATAAAAACCATCGAGGTAGATTTTGTATTGATCATGATTAAAAGTGATGGCATATATACCGGCACCCAATGCGCCATATACCAATGGTAACTTCCAGTATTTTTTATTGTAAATCTGCCCAAGCCCGGGGAATACTGCTGCATACATGGCAGCTTTGCCAGGATTTTGTAGGGGCCGTTCTGCCGTGTCTATTCTGGTTATTTTTTCGGCTTTCACCTTGCGGGAGGGCTCAACTGTAACAGCAACAGCTTCTTTGTCAGGAGCGCCCAAACTGTCCAGAAGGATAGGGGCACTGTTTGTATCCACCTGAGCGCTGGATATAAAATGCAAACCGCACAACAGCACTATGGCCAGTGGCTTTAAGAATACTTTATGTGTGCAGTTTTTGATTTTCAATTTCTGAGTAAACTCAAAATACGTTCAAACTCGTCATCATTTTTAAACGGAATTACGATTTTCCCTTTTCCGCGCTTGCTGCGAACGAGGTTTACATCGGTGTCAAGCCTTTCGGCCAGATTTTCCTGTATTTCCTGATATTTTTCAGGCAACGAGGCAGTAGCAGTTTTTGTGCCAGAAGCCGCGGGCTCTTTCTTCTCCTTAAGTTTACGAACGGCATCTTCTACCTGACGTACGCTTAGGTCCTTTGCTATTATAGCTTCGTAAATGTCCAGTTGTTCATCTTCATTTTCAACATTAATGATGGCGCGGGCATGGCCCATGCTTATCATTTTATCGCGAAGACCCGCCTGCACAATCGGCTGCAGCTTAAGCAAACGCAAATAGTTGGTAATGGTAGATCGCTTTTTACCTACACGCTCACTCATGGCCTCCTGTGTAAGGCTACATTCATCAATCAGGCGCTGGTAGCTCAGGGCAATTTCAATGGCATCCAGTTCTTCACGTTGAATGTTTTCCACCAATGCCATCTCCAGCATAGTTTGGTCATCAGCCAAACGGATGTAGGCAGGAATGCTTTCCAAACCTGCAATTTTACTGGCGCGGAATCTACGCTCACCACTAATAATAGTGTAAGTGTCGTTGCTGTTTTTCCTTACGGTGATGGGTTGAATAATGCCCAACTCACGGATGGAAACAGCCAGTTCCTCAAGGGCTTCCTTACTAAACTGTGTTCGAGGCTGATCCGGGTTTGCCCGGATTTGTGAAATTTCAATGTCAGCAATAACACCAACTATTTTATCGGCATTTTTATCTGCTGCCGAGTTTATTTCACCGGTTTCCTTCAATAGGGCCGAAAGGCCCCTTCCCATTGCTTTTCTTTTTGGTGCTGACATCCTTTTTTTTGAATCTTGTGGTTAAGAATAATACTTAACTATATCGTTGTTGCTTACTACTATTGCCTGGTGCCTGTCCAGGTTCCTTCAATGTTTTGCCCTTGATTTTTCCATACACCATTGGCGCTATTGCCTGATAAGGTACCTGTGAAATCCAAGGTGCTTATTATAATATTTACCTGAGCTGTGAGCTCGCCACTTGTGCTTACACTTCCGGTTACGTCAAACGTAAAGTTGGATAAGGAATCAGGACGAGCCACTCCTGTAATTCCACCATCATCATCTATATTCACCGTCCATTTTCCTGAATCACCTCCTGAGTAGGTACCAGACCATGTTCCCTTATAGGCCTTGTACTCGTCATCCTTACATGAGGAAAGGCCTGTGAAAATAATAGCCAATGCCAGAAGCAATACCTTTTTCATTTTATGTGTATTAATGGATAACAGATACTTGCCAATTGGGGGAATGACTACACAGTTTCCTGTATTGTTTCATTCTTTTCCAAAAACTCGCGGGCCAAATTTAAGTAATTCACCGCGCCATTGCTGGAGGCGTCATACATGATTATACTCTCACCATAACTTGGTGCTTCGCTAAGGCGCACATTGCGCTGAATAATGGTGTTGAATACCATATTCTGGAAGTGAGTGCGCACTTCTTCAACTACCTGATTACTTAGGCGTAAACGAGAGTCAAACATGGTAAGAAGAAGTCCTTCAATATCTAAATCAGGGTTGTGAATATTCTGAACACTCTTAATGGTATTGAGCAGTTTCCCCAATCCTTCCAATGCAAAGTACTCACATTGTATAGGTACAATTACCGAGTCGGCAGCCGTAAGGGCATTCAGGGTAATAAGACCAAGAGAAGGGGCACAGTCAATAATAATATAGTCGTACTGATCCTTGATTTCGGCCAAAGAGCGCTTAAACATTTGTTCGCGATCCACTTTATCCACCAGCTCAATTTCCACGGCTACCAGGTCGATCTGGGCAGGCATCAAATCAAGATTGGGAGATTTGGTTTTAATGGTGGTTTCACTGGCTTTCATCTCATGCTCCAAAGCCTGATAGGTACCAACAGAAATATTATCGGGGTCAAAACCCAGTGCAGAAGTGGAATTGGCCTGTGGATCGGCATCAATCAAAAGCACCTTTTTTTCTAAAACGCCAAGACTGGCTGCAAGATTTACAGCGGTGGTGGTTTTTCCAACTCCACCTTTTTGATTGGCAACGGCAACTATTTTTCCCATCTTCCTTCGTATTTTTTTATAATGCTAATAAAAAACTCTATCTAAAATAAGCCTACAACAAGTGTATTGGCAGTAATTTGCAGCTTGCAAAGCTTTAACCAACACTCTTTTTTGAGGGCTTCAAAATTACAATAATAAGAGGGCTTCAAGATTCAGGCAAGGCCACTGGAATATTAATTTTTTAACAAACTGATGATAACTGTAATTTGTGGAACGCACCGCCCTAAAAACCAAACTTTGAGCGTTGTAAACCTTTATTTTGAGATTTTGAAAAACCTGGGGCAGGAGGTGAAAATTCTGCAAATGGATGAACTGCCCGAGGATTTCCTCATTACAAATACCTTTGGCAAGCGTACTCATGGAATGGAGGATATTATCCATGAAAAGATTGTGGCGGCTGATAGGTTTGTTATTGTATCACCAGAGTACAATGGCAGTTACCCCGGCCTTTTCAAGGCTTTTTTAGATGCTGTAAAGCCCCATGTGTGGAAAGGAAAGAAAGTGGCATTAGTGGGAGTGGCCAGTGGTAGAGCTGGCAACCTTCGTGGTATGGATCATCTTACGGATGTTATGCATCACCTAAGAGCGGAGGTGTTTTCTTTTAAAGTGCCTATTTCGAAATTAGATGCTCTTATGAATGAAGACGGATTGCTTGTGGATGAAGCCACAGTAAAGGTTTTGGAGCAACAGGCTGAGGAGTTTTTGAGGTTTTGAGTTTAATCTGAGCTATAAAGAGCCACTAAGGCACAAAGGCACTAAAAAAACCTTCGTGTATTGGTGACTTAGTGGCCATTGAACACAAAAAAACCGCCTCAACTTTCATTGGGCGGTTTTCACTTATATTCTGATTAATCTTTATATATCGTCAAAGCTTACATCTGTATAGGCCTTGGCGGTGCTTATTGGCTTTTCTTCCATGGCCGCTACAGGCTCAGCATATTCGTTTTCCTGATTTTTATGAAAGTCTGGCTGATGCGTTTCGGAGATTACCTCGGTACCCTTTTCACTTACAATGAAGTTGGTAATGTCTTCGAGAATTTCACGGAAGCTTTCAAAGTCTTCCTTGTAGAGGTAAATCTTATGTTTTTTGTAAAACTGATTGCCATTTTCACCAGTGTGCTTCTTGCTTTCTGTAATGGTGAGATAGTAGTCATCGGCTTTTGTAGCCCTTACATCAAAAAAGTAGGTTCTTCTTCCTGCTCTTAAAACCTTAGAGTGAATTTCTTCCTTATCGTGATCGCGATCGCCCATTTTTCGTTTCCGTTTACTGATATGGACAAAACTAAAAAAAAACTCCAATTACAAACGGCTAAAAGATTTTACACCGCTTTTTTTGATTCCTCGGTTAATTGCTGCTCATACATATTGCGATAATAACCATCTTTTTGCATTAGCTCGTCATGGCGTCCCTGCTCAATAATCACCCCATCATCCAACACTAAAATGCGGTCAGCATGTTTTACCGAAGATACCCGGTGGCTAATGATTAATGTGGTGCGCTGATCTATTAAACGTTTCAGATTGTTGAGGATTTTTTCTTCTGTTTCGGTGTCAATGGCACTCAGGCAATCATCAAAGATGAGCACCTTGGGCTCCTTGGCAATGGCGCGGGCAATGCTTATTCTTTGCTTTTGCCCGCCACTTAGTGTTATGCCTCTTTCACCCACCTTGGTATCATATCCTTGCGGGAATTCCACAATATTGTGATGTACCTCGGCATTTTTCGCAGCATTTTCAATTTGCTCAAAGGGCACATCACCAATTCCAAATCCTATATTTCTACCAATGGTGGTGGAAAACAAAAAGGCCTCCTGCGGAACATACCCTATTGAGCGTCTTAATTCATACAGGTTTACTGTATTTATTGGTTTGTCATCAACCAAAATTTCACCCTCAGTAGTATTGTATAATCGCCCAATTAATGTGGCAACGGTGGATTTTCCACTTCCGGTTTTACCAATGATGGCTAAGGATTTCCCAGCCTCCAGTGTAAATGAAACATCCTTAAGCGCTTTAATACCAGTATCGGGATAGGTAAAACTCACATTCCTGAATTCAATCTTCCCTTTCAAATTAAGCGGCTCTTCCGTAGGGTTTTCTATTTCAGGAGTAATACTCAAGAATTCGTTTATACGGGTTTGAGATGCAGCAGCCCTTTGTATTAAAGATGTAACCCAGCCAATAGAGGCTACTGGCCAGGTAAGGTAGTTTACATACATAATAAACTCGGCTATATTACCCGTAGTAAGCCTTCCTGCAAATACCTCTTGACCACCTATGTATACAGTGAGTATGGTGCTAAGCCCAATCAGCAGTATCATCAGTGGGAAAAACAATGCATTGATGCGGTACAACTCCTCATTCTTTTTAAGGTAAGTGTTGGCCTCTACCGAAAAACGATCAAGGGAGTCCTTTTCTCTGGTATAAGCCTTCAGCACTCTAATTCCCGAAAAGGCTTCCTGTACATAAGTGCTAATAGAGCTGAGTTGTCGCTGTACCTGTTCACTTTTAATGTTAATCTTTTTACTGATGTAGAAAATAGCAACAGCCAGTATGGGTAGGGGAGTAAGTACATAAAGCGTAAGCTTCACGTTAATATCCAGCATTACGGGAATTACAATCAGAAGCAGCAAGCTGGTATTTATGGTGTACATAATCGCTGGTCCGATATACATACGCACACGGCTTACATCCTCGCTAATGCGATTCATCAGGTCACCGGTATTATTTCTTTTATAAAAGGCGAGAGAGAGTTTTTGATACTGATCAAAGATGGCATTCTTCATGTCAAATTCGATGTAGCGACTTACCACAATGATGGTTTGGCGCATAAAAAAGGTGAATAGACCATTGAGTAGGGAAGCTCCAATAATTATTAAACCATACATAATGAGCTGCTGCTGCAAATCATTTAACTCGAAACCTCCGTTTTGGAAGCTTTTCAGGGCTTTCTCAACAGTGTCAAAAGACTTACGGACATATATGGCCGGGAATATTTTGAAAACCACTGATATAGCTACAAAAAGTACCCCCAGTAACAGGCGTCCGCGATATTTGTAGAAATATTTATTTAGTACGGTAAGAGAATTCATGCAATTGCGTCAAGTGAAAATTTGAACTACTTTCGCGCCAATCAAAATGGCGTTTTTGCCCTTTTTGTTAAGAGCTTTCAAAAGTAAAGCTAATATCCCTTTCGTCTTTTTATTACTCTATCAATAATAACAATGAGCGATCTTAACATATTGGAACATCACAAAATCTCGGGTCCAGTCTTTGGTTCAGAGGCATTTAAAGGTCACGAACAACTGGTTTTTTGCCAGGATGAAGAAACCGGACTAAAAGCAATAATCGGAATACACAGCACCACTTTGGGCCCGGCACTAGGTGGTACCCGTATGTGGCAGTACGAAAATGAGGCTGATGCTATTCGCGATGCACTCAGGTTGTCGCGAGGAATGACCTACAAGGCAGCTATCTCCGGCCTAAACCTGGGAGGTGGAAAAGCAGTAATTATTGGCGACAGCCGCAAGGATAAAACCGATGCGCTGATGCGTAAGTTTGGCCAATATGTAAACTCCCTTTCCGGAAGATATATTACCGCAGAAGATGTGGGTATAAATACCCACGACATGGAAATGGTGAAAATGGAAACCGATCATGTTACCGGAATCCCTGAATCCATGGGCGGTAGTGGAGATCCTTCTCCCGTTACAGCCTATGGCGTATATATGGGTATGAAGGCTTCCGCCAAATACAAATGGGGAAGTGATAGCCTGGCCGGTAAAAAGGTTTTGGTGCAGGGTATTGGCCATGTTGGAGAAACCCTCGTAAAACATTTGGTGGAAGAAGGTGCTATTGTTACCATCAACGATATTCACGAAGATCGCATCACTGCAATTTCTGAAAAGTATAATACCAAGGCTTTCCGTGGTTCTGACTTATTTAGTGAAGACATGGATATATACGCTCCATGTGCACTGGGAGCTACCGTAAACAGCGAAACTATTGCTAAAATGAAATGTGCCATTATTGCCGGGGCGGCCAACAATCAGTTGGCTGACGAGGTGATTCATGGCAATGAGGTTAGGCAAAAGGGTATTATATACGCCCCCGACTTCTTGATAAATGCCGGTGGGTTAATAAACGTATATCGGGAAATAGCCTATTACGATCAGGCAGAAGCATTGCGCAGAACAGAAAATATCTACAATACAACACTGGAGATTTTTGCGCTGGCAGATGAAAGGAATATTACCACACATGAAGCGGCCCTGAAAATGGCTGAAGCTCGTGTGGCCAGGAAAAAAGCAGAATTACAGAACGCTTAAAAAATCACAAAAGCTAATGTTGAGCCGCAGGCATATACGTATCAAGGTGCTTCAGGCACTTTATGAGTATTTTCAAAACCCCGATTCGGATATGGCCAAGGGAAACAGAAAACTACTCGAAAGCATTCACTCCATCAATGATTTGTACCTCTATGAGCTTAAAACGCTTAGAGATATACTTAAAATTGCTGAAGATGAAATAGAAAGGAGGAAAAGCAAAAGACTTCCCTCCAAGGAAGACCTTAACCCCAAGGAAAACTTTGTGAATAACAGTTTCCTGAAGTGGCTGGAGGGTAATAAGGCCTTTGGCAAACAAGTGGAGCTGAATCATATTAGCCTTGGTGAAGACAGGGAGCTACTGAAAAGGATATATCGGGAGATTGAAGCGACAGATGAATTTGCCGCGTATCTGGAGCTGGAAAGCCCCAATGCCGAGGCCGATAAAAACTTTATTAAGTGGATTTACGGTACTTTCATCGTTAATAGCGAATCGCTTCATCAGCTTTATGAAGCCAAGGAAATGCATTGGGCGGATGATCTCGATGCAGCACAAATGATGGCTACCAAAACCATTAAGAGGTTTGATGAAAGCTATACCATGGAGTCTGAGCTTCCCCGATTAATTAAGGATTCCGCTGATTTGGATTTTGCAGAAGTGCTATATCGCAAAAGCATAATCAATAGTGATGAGTATGAAAAACTCATACACGATAAAGCCCGGAATTGGGAGATGGACCGTATCGCCCTGATAGATATCCTTCTGATGAAGTTGGCCATATCGGAGTTGATCAACTTCCCCGAAATCCCCGTTAAGGTTACCCTGAATGAATACATTGATATAAGTAAGGAGTACAGCACTCCTAAAAGCGGTGTCTTCATAAATGGAATTCTTGACAAGGTAAAAGCCGAGCTAATGGAGAGTGGTAAAATCAGAAAAATTGGCAGAGGTTTGCTTTAGCATTATTTTTGCTCAGCGCACATCGTAATTACATAATTTTTAATATCAATAACTATGAAAAGAATAGCATTCGCTTTATCAGGATTGCTTTTAGTTGCTTTCACATCTTGTGATAGCGCCACCAGTAAAATCAACAACGGAGAAGAGTCTTCCTCTGTAGAACTTTCAGATGTTGATGGAGAAGGTTCTCCACAGTTTAGCTTTACTGAAGAGTCTCACGATTTTGGAACCATTGAAGAAGGAACCATTGCCAAGCATGACTTTAAGTTTAAGAATACCGGTGACGCTCCTTTGATTATTACCAATGCCTCAGGAAGTTGTGGTTGCACCGTTCCTCAATGGCCACGTGAGCCTATCGCTCCGGGAGATGAAGCTACTATTCACGTAGAGTTTAACAGCCAGGGCAAGCCAGGTAACAACCAAAAGGAAGTAACCCTTACTGCTAATACAGAACCCAACACATTTGTACTGAAAATTTCAGCTCAGGTTACTCCAGTTGCTAAGCCAGAAGGCGAGGCTACTACTGATGCTGCAAATGGTTAATAAAAAACTTTAGATGATTTTAAATATTCTATTACAAGCCGAAGGTGGCGGTTTTACTTCCTTATTACCCTTACTACTGGTAATTGTGGTGATGTATTTCTTCTTTTTTCGTCCACAGATGAAAAAGCAAAAAGAAGAGAAGAATTTTCAAAGTGAAATAGCCAAGGGTATGCGCGTGGTGACTACCAGCGGTATTCATGGTAAAATTTTGGAAGTTGGCGACACCTATATTATCCTCGAAAGCGAAAACAGCCGGCTAAAGGTTGAGCGCAGTTCTGTGAATAAACAGATGAGTGCAGTTTACCTGCCCAAAGAGGAAAAAGTGGAAAAGGACGATAAAAAGTCGGACAAGAAGTGATAAAAAACGGGCCTTGTGCCCGTTTCTTTTTTTATGGCAGAAGACAAAAACATAGTAAGGAATTTTTTTAGCAACCTCAGGATACCACTCTTATTTCGTGGTAACACTACTGCGAAGTTGCTCTTTCTTTTGCTCTCTGTTTTTTTGTGGTTTCTGATAAAACTTTCAAAAGAAGGCTATACTACTGAGTTTTCATTTCCTGTGGAATATGTAAACATGCCTTCCAATAAACGCCTTAATCAAAAACCTGTTTCCGCATTGGTGGTTAAGGTGCGCTCCCATGGCTACGATTTGTTGCAGTATAAATTGCGCTCCTTTAGGCCTATCCAAATAGATTTGGAACACAACGTGAAACACGAGGGTGGCCGATACTTTTGGGAAACAAACACTAAAAAAAATCCGATTGACATTGAGTTTGATGATAATACTGAGATTCTTTCCATAAAACCTGATACCGTATTTTTTGATTTTAATGATATAAAAACCAAAAAGGTAAAGGTGTATTTAAAGGGAAAGAGGTTGTACTCAAATTTCAAAACGTTTTTCAGCCCACCAGAAATTAAACCCGATAGCATTGTTATTTCCGGTGCCGAGAGCGATGTTAATAAAATAGACTCCATTTTTACCAAAACTGTAAAGCTTAAAGCATTGGAGGATACAGTCATTCATACAGCGGATCTGGAGTTGCCAAATAACAAGGGATTGGAGTTTTCGGCAAAGTCGGTTACTGTAAAGGTGCGTTACACTAATCTTACTGAAGGTACCTTTACAATACCAGTAAATGTTATCAATCTTCCTTCTGGTTATGTGCTCAATGTCTTTCCGGCAAAAGTGTCGGTAAAATATCAGGTACCCGTGCAAGACTTTGATAAGGTTAACGTGGGTGATTTTATAGCATATGTAGATTTTGATGAGATAGGCGATAACCCCGAGGCTCGTTTTATAGGGGTTAAACTTAGGGCTGCTCCGGCCTTTCTAAGAAAGGTTACCGTAGAGCCCAAACAACTGGAATTTATACTTATTAAAAAATGATAGTTGGCCTCACAGGTGGAATAGGCAGTGGTAAAACCACAGTAGCAGCCATATTTGCACGTTTGGGAGTACCTGTTTATGAAGCCGATCAGGCTTCAAAAAATATTATTGATACCGATAAAGATCTTCAGAAGAAGCTACAGAGCCTGCTGGGGATCGATATTGTGAATTATGAAGGAAAGATCATCCGTGATCGCATGGCTTCCATTATCTTTAAGGATGAAGATTTGTTGAAGAAGACCAATGCCTTAATTCATCCTGCTGTTGGCGAAGACTTTAAAAACTGGGTGAAAGCTCAGAATTATCCATACGTACTTAAAGAAGCGGCTATTTTATTTGAAAGTGGAAGCTATAGACAGTGCGATAAGATTGTGGTAGTGGAAGCGCCTGAAGAACTTAGGATTGAGCGCGTTATGAAGCGCGGGAATGTGAGCAGGCAACAGGTATTGGAAAGGATACGCCACCAAATGCCTCAAGCAGAAAAAGTAGCTTTGGCAGATTATGTTATTCATAATGATCATCAACAATCGGTAATAACCCAAGTACTCAGTGTGCATGAAAATCTTATCCGCGAAGCAAACCAGAGAAGCTGATAACTATACCATTTCAAGCGAGCCTGTCAGTTCCATTGATCTTATGGAGCGCGCGGCAAAAGGCCTGGCTGCTGAGCTGGCCACACGCTATTCTGAAAATACAAGTTTCGTAATTTATTGTGGAAAGGGAAACAATGGTGGTGACGGACTTGCTCTTGGCAGATTGTTGTGCCTGAAGGGCTGTAAGGTTCAACTCATTATTGTTGAGCACAGCAAAAGTGCAAGTGAGGATTTTACTCAGAACCTCGCAAGGCTGAAGAATACAGCCGTAAAGGTTTCTTCAATAAATTCTATTGACCAATGGATTACTCCTGCTAAAGCAGCTGTTTTGGTAGATGGCATTTTAGGCTCAGGATTATCACGGCCGCTGGAAGGGCTTATTTTGGATGTAGTTGAAAAGCTTAATAAGGTGCCTAACGATAAGGTGGCCATTGATATTCCTACCGGTTTATTTGCTGATAACAATTCGGAAAACGACTTAAAGAAGGTGCTCAAGGCAGATTATACTCTAACTTTTCAATCTCCAAAGTTGGCGATGATGCACAAAGACACAGCGCCTTTGTGTGGCTTTGTGAAAGTTATTGATATTGGCTTGCATCCTGATTTTTTAGCTTCCGCAGTAAGTAAATTCCATTTTGTAATAAAGGCTGAAGTAAAGGAATTATTTAAGCCCCGAGCAAAGTTTAGCTATAAAGGCACGTATGGTCACGGGCTTTTGTTGGCTGGTAGCAAAGGATCGATTGGGGCTGCAATTATGAGTGCAAAGGCGGCCTTACGTTCGGGGGCTGGTTTGTTGACGGCTTCTGTTCCCGCTTGTGGGCTCATCCCCCTGCAAACAAATTTACCCGAAGCTATGGTTATTGCTGATGACGATGAAAAAAAACTTACTTCTCATCCTGACTTGAAGAAATTTTCGGCTATAGCCATGGGCCCAGGAATAGGCACAGATAAGGCTACAGCAGGCTTACTCAACCGAATTATCCAAAATCAACACCTACCATTGGTATTGGATGCCGATGCACTTAATATTTTATCAGAGAACAAGGATTGGTTAAAATTACTTCCGGCAGGAACGATATTAACTCCTCACCCCGGAGAATTTAAACGATTGCTTGGGGTGGGAAATCTGGGATCTGATTACCTCGAGAGATTACCTCAATTTGCAGTTTCTAATGGAGTGATAGTTATTCTCAAGGATTCAATTTCTACTATCGCAGCTCCTGATGGGGAAATTTACTTTATGGATTTTGGAAGTCCTGCTTTGGCGTCTCCGGGTAGTGGCGATGTGCTTACAGGAGTGATTCTCGGATTGCTGAGTTCGGGTTACCCACCTCTGAAAGCTGCAATCTTGGGGGTTTATCTTCAGGCTAGGGCAGGTACTCTTTCGGGAGAAAATCTAAGCCTGGAGTCTTCTTTGGCCACCGATGTTATAGATTGTCTGGCGCTCGCTTTTCGTGAGCTTTACTGAGATTTTTTAAACAGAACGTAGGTCCAGCCCTCCGGGCTATTAAAGGTTTTAATTTCCTGCAACTTATTTTCCTGTTTAATGGTTTCCAACGGAATTCCATATTGAACAGGCACGTAGTAGCTGTCAAAAATCCAGATAGTATTATCCGGCACAGCAGATGGGCTGTTGTACATGCTCCAGTTTAGTCGATTAGCTTCATCCATGAAGTTGGCATTTAAGGCAATGGCCATTTCGGGTTTATCCATTACAAACTGCTTGCTTTGCGGAAAATGATTTTGAATGTATGTAGCTATGTTATCTCTAAAGTACTCATATTCAGGTCCGGGCGTAAGGTGAGTATTCCAATAATATTTTGACAGTGGATTATTCACAGTAAAATAAACCTGAGCTACCAACGCGATAGCTGGAAGGGTAAAAGTAGCTTTTCTATTGATCTTGGCTGAAATGTCTTTAAGAAGGAGAATGCCATCAAGCATAATAATCCATAAAAAGGGAAAGGCGGTGAGTAAGGTTCGTTCAAGCCCGGCACTGCCATAAATGCCCAATGCCCAAACCAAACTGTGACCTATAAACAAGGAGAAGAAGATTCCGTGTATCAGCCACGGTTCGGTTTTCCAGTTTAGCTTACCTACAAACCACTGCTGAAAAAGCCTGACGACACCAAGACAAGCCAAAATAAAACCAGGTATGGCCAACATTCCCTTTAAACTATTTACATAATGGAACCAATCACCACTTCCATAAACGGAGCCCTGAGAGTTGTAGGGTGAGTTGAATACCCACATAAAATCTCCAAGAATAAAACCGCCAATAAGGCTGAGAAGCACGTAGCCCGAAAATAGGATAGGCAGCTTTTTATAATGTCCATTTAATAATCCAAAAATGAAAAAGAATATCAGGAAAACCTGAGCCTCTGTACGTGCAAAGGGCAGGAGAGAGGCTATTAAGAATCCCCATGATACTCTTCCTTTGAGGCATAGCCATACGGCCATAATACTAAGCATCCCCGCTAAGGGCTCAGTAAGGCCCGAAAAAATATATGTGTAATAGGCTGGCGCAATAAAGGCCAATGGCAATACTAGCCAGTGTAATGATTTACCCAGCTGTTTTGCAGTAAGGCATGTAAAATAAGAAGCCAGGACGGCACAGCTTACATTAAAAATTTTAATACCTGTAAACCCAAAAAGGGCAAAGGGTGACGACAAAAGGGTGAAAACAGGTTTACCCCAAAGGTCTAAAAGATAGGCAGGCTGTTGCCATACGAGTTTAGAGATGAAATAATGTGTAAGTGAATCTCCACCTCCACCAAGGCCATCTGTAAGCAGGGCCATCGCCCAAAGAACTAATAGCATTACAGCATGGATGAGCAACAGGCTCCGATCCCTCATATTATATCCAGGGATCCTTTTCCTTCTCTTAATACTTCACGCTGACCATTGGTAAGGTCAATTACGGTAGATGCACTATTATCTCCTATACCACCGTCAACCACCAAGTCCACCACTTTATCAAACTTCTCTTTTATTAATTCAGGATCAGTAGTGTAGTCAATAATTTCATCTTCATCATGCACCGATGTAGCAATAATAGGATTGCCAAGAGCCTCTACAATAGCTTTTGGAATGCTGTTATCCGGAATCCTGATACCAATAGTTTTCTTTTTGTTTTTAAAGATTTTAGGAATGGCAGTACTGGCCTCCAGGATAAAGGTATAGGGGCCGGGGAGTGCTTTTCTTAAAATTTTATAAGTGGGAGTATCCACTTGCTTGGTGTATTCTGATAGGTTAGCCAAATCCGAAAAGATGATGGAGAAGTTGGCCTTTTCCAATTTCATCTCCTTGATACGGGCTACTTGTTCCAGCGCCTTTGGCTTCGTAATATCACAACCAAAGGAATAAACGGTATCTGTAGGATAAATGATTACCCCGCCATTTTTTAGTACCTCTACCACCTTTGCAATAGCCTTGGGGTTTGGATTTTCCGGATAGATTTTAATTAGATCAGCCATAGACGTGTTTTTGAGTTACTGAATAAAAAAAATGCCCCTGTAAAACAGGGGCATTAATTTACTGTATTTTATTAATTCCCTGCCTTGCGGTGGTCTTCTAAAAACTTCTCAAGACCACTATCGGTAAGTGGGTGTTTCATTAATCCCATAATTGAGCTCAAGGGTCCTGTAATGACATCTGCGCCAAGCTCTGCACAGCCAATGATGTGCATGGTGTGGCGTACGGATGCTGCCAGTATTTCGGTTTCATAACCGTAGTTGTCATAAATCAGGCGTATTTGCTCAATCAAGGCCAAACCATCGGTGGAAATATCATCCAAACGACCGATAAATGGAGAAACGTAGGTGGCACCGGCTTTGGCAGCTAAAAGAGCCTGACCAGCAGAAAACACCAAGGTGCAATTGGTTTTTATGCCATTGTCGCTAAAGTATTTCAGGGCTTTTATTCCGTCCTTGATCATTGGGATTTTTACAACAATCTGTGGGTGAAGCTCGGCAAGAGCCTCGCCTTCGCGTACCATACCGTCAAAATCGGTAGAGATTACCTCGGCACTAACATCTCCGTCTACGATTTCGCAAATCTTGAGATAATGCTTTTTAATATTGTCTGCTCCTGTAATGCCCTCTTTGGCCATTAGTGATGGGTTAGTTGTAACGCCATCTAATACGCCAAGGTCCTGGGCTTCTTTAATTTGATCCAGGTTGGCCGTGTCGATAAAGAATTTCATGTAGCTGATTTATAATGTTTGGCAAAAGTAGAAAGTATGTACTAAACCTTTATAGACTATGCTTTAGGGCGGCCTCATTTTTATTAACAAGAGGCAATGAAAAATAGAAGTCGCTTCCCCGTGATTTTTGAGACTCCAGATATAAAAAGGATTTGTTGAGTTTAAGTAACTCCTTGCAAAGGCTCAATCCAAAACCGGTTCCAATTTCATTATTGGTGCCCGGTGTTGAAAAACGTCCCCCAAACTGAAAGAGTTTGTGTTGGTCTTCCTTAGAGATACCCATTCCGTTGTCCTTAACGTGAACTTCGATAGTATCTCCTCTTAAATAAGTGTTGAGGGTAACCTTACCAACGTCTGGCTCGGTATACTTAATAGCGTTGCTGATAAGGTTTCTCAAAACGGTTTTAATCATTTCCCGATCTGCGAGAACGGTTATTTGATGATCTATGTGGGTAATCACATTTACTCCCTTCACGGTAGCACGCTCTTCACATTCCATCTTCACCTCTTCCACTAATCTGGTTAAGTCAAAGGCAAATGGATTGGCCTCCATGCCGCCTGTTTGCGTTCGCATCCAGTCCAGCAATCCGTCAAGTAAATTCTTTGTACGGTCAAAATTGTTATAAAGTAATCCAAACAGGTGTACCAATTCATCCTTTGGAAACTGTTCGGGGGTTTCTGTTACCATTTCAGACAATGAGCGGGCTGAGTAGATAGCATCTTTAAGATCATGAGCAAGGATAGAAAGCATTTTTTCCTTGGCCTTATTACTCTTTTCGAGATGATCGCGTTGTTCTGAAATTTCTACGCTGAATTCGTGCTCCTTGGTAATGTCATTTCCAACCAAAACCAAGCCTGCAAATTCACCGTTGTCTTTCTTTATTGTGGAGAAATTTTCGAGGTAATAGTAGGTTTTCTTTTTGATTTTTATTTGCGAAACTTCTTTCCATCCGCTTTGCTCCTTTGATTTTTCAAACCAAACCGTCCAAAGCTTTCTAACTTCCAGATTTTTGATTTTATCAAATAAGTTGTCGCCAGCCTTGATGTCGTTTTCTATCCATATAGCAAAAAACTCAATGGCAGCTTGATTAATCAGACGAATGATACCATCGGCATCGATGGAAAGAATATGGCTATCGGTATTATTTACAACAGCCAATATTCGCTGATTCAATTCCCTTTGGTTTCGTTGAATTCTACGTTGTTTAGAACTCAGCTTATTGATATACCAAAATAGTATTAAGAGGATGGTAATAACGAGAAAGGCTCCGAATAATAACCAGTTTTGCCCCTTAATTCGGGCGTAGTAGTCTTCGGAGGTGGATAGCAGTTCTCTGTTTTCGTTTTTAGCTGTAGCAAATGCCAGACTGATCTCCAGCAGTTCTGAAACAACGCCTTCACTTAAGGCTGCAATGGAATCCCGTATCTGCTCTATATTATCGGCATAGTTCAGCGCCTCTTTTATGTTATTTTGCTTAATGCTAAGCTGTTTACCTATTTCACTAAAGGTAAGAGCTGCGGGAAAATCGCGATGTTTAAAGGCCTCTTTATAGCCTTCGTCAATGGTTTCCCTGGCATTTTTATAATCACCGAGGGCAATTTCAAGCTCTGCCTTTACCTGAAGTATGGAAGGTTTGAAAAAATCCTGATCTGTACCAAATGAGTAGGGTTGAATTTCGGCAAATTGCTTTTTGGCCTGCTCTAGCTTTGACTGATAAATTTTTAGACGTACATTTTGAATTTGGAGATATTTATACCATATGCTGCTTTTGTCAATTCCGGTATCCACAGCGGAATATTCAATTAAGGAGTCGGCCTTGTTATATTCTTGTGCTGAGAGGAAAATATCCATAAGATGAGTGTAGGAGTGGGCCACCAAGGTTTTGGCATCCATTTTCCTTCGTTTCTCAAGGGCAGTTTTAAAATGGTATAGGGCCAAATCATTTTTCCCCAACTGCATATTGCAAAGCCCAATGTTATTTATGGCCACCGCCTGGCCTTCCATTCCTCCTGTATAGATATTTTTCTCAAAAATATTCTCAGCTTTTTCGTAAAATCTGATGGCATCCCGATACTGACCCAATCGATAGAATATATTTCCAATGGAAACATGTAGATATGCGGTATGAACATCATCCCTTCCTCTTTTAGAGTAGCTGTATATACCGTGTTGATATTCCTGTAAAGCCTTGAGGTAGTTGCCCTTCCTTGAATAAAACAATCCACGGGCAGAGTTGATTCTCGGGTATAGATCCATGCGATTGTGCCGCTTCATATAAGCTTCTGCACTATCAACATGGGCAAAGGCCAGCGCACTATTATAGCCATCCAGAATTACCGCTAATTCAATCCGTGCATCAAACACTTTTTCAATTGAATCAGGATTTGACTCTTTGATTATGGACTTGAATTCTTGTATGGATGCTTTATCAGCAGGGGAGTACTGAGCTTGTGCACTGCTAAAAGCCAGGGAAAATATGATATAGCTGAATGTCAGCCTCATTGAATTTTTAAGGTTTAACGAGTTAAAATGGTTGCCGCTAAATTAACCAAAACATTAAAACAGAGGGACTGAAAAGAGGAAAGGGAAAACTAAAATGAGTAAATGGGGGAAAAAAGAAAGGCAAGCGATCCATATCACACCGCTCGACCAGATACCCTTGCTGCGTTCCCGCCCTGGGGGAGTTCACCAGGAGCTGGTTGTATGGGACTTGCCTTAGTCGGCAAAAGTATAACATTGGTTTAGAATTTTAAAATAAATCTCACTTTTCTGACTTTTAGTTTTGGCTATATTTGCCGTCAATCAAACAAATACAAATAGAGCATGGATTCTACCATAAAATCTACGGCCTCAAGATTTGGTCTTATCATCGCCTCGGTGGGCATTTTCTACACCTTAGTAGCCTATCTGGTAGATCTTGAATTGATGGTTAATACATTTGCCGGCATAGGCTTATGGGTAATAAACATGGTGTTGCTTATAGTTGCGGTAAATCAAGTGAAGAAAGCTTTTGGTGGCTTCTTATCCTTCAAGGAAGGCTTTAGCACCTTTGTCCTTACCTATATAATATCGGCTTTGGTTTCAGCAGTATTTGGCATTCTGTTGTTTTCTGTGATTGACCCGGAAGCCGCTGATAGAGTGCAGGAATTGATTATTGAGACTACAGTAAATATGATGGAGAAGTTTGGAGCTCCTGAAGACAGCATCACTGAGCAGGTGGAGGCCCTTGAGTCTACCAATCAGTTTTCTGTGGTAAATCAAGTAAAGGGTTTCTTTACAGGAATTGTGCTATATGCTGTTTTTGGACTTATTGTAGCGGCTATTATGAAAAAGAACAAGCCTGAATTTATCGACCAGATTCAGGACACTGAGGAATAGAATATATGGATATATCGGTAGTAATACCTCTTTATAACGAAGAAGAATCTATAAAGGAACTTTACGATTGGATCGCCAAAGTAATGGAGGCCAATCGTTTTTCTTTTGAGGTAATCTTTGTGGATGATGGTTCAACAGATGATAGCTGGGCCGAGATTTTAAAAATGAGCTCTGCCGACCCGCGGGTAAAGGCCATTCATTTTCGCAGAAACCATGGTAAGTCTGCCGGACTGAATGTTGGCTTTGAAGCTGCCAGCGGTGATGTGGTTATTACCATGGATGCTGATCTGCAGGATAGCCCGGATGAAATTCCGGAGTTATATCGCCTTATAAAAGAGGAGGGCTACGACCTGATAAGTGGCTGGAAGAAGAAACGCTACGATCCTCTTTCCAAAACCATCCCTACCAAACTGTTTAATTGGGCTACTCGTAAGATGAGTAAGATTGAGCTGCACGATTTTAACTGTGGCTTAAAATCGTATAGTAAAGATGTAATCAAAAACGTGGAAGTTAGTGGTGAAATGCACCGCTATATCCCTTTTTTGGCAAAAAATGCCGGCTTTAAAAAGATTGGCGAAAAGGCTGTAGAACACCGTGCCCGTAAATATGGCACCACCAAATTTGGACTTGAGCGCTTTGTAAATGGCTTTCTGGATTTAGTTACCCTCGCATTTATCTCCAAGTTTGCCAAAAGACCAATGCACTTTTTTGGACTTATAGGTACACTGATGTTTGTAGTGGGCTTTTTCTCGGCCCTGTTTATTGGTATAGACAAGCTTTATATGATGAGCATTGGCCAAAAAGCACGTCTGGTAACAGATGTGGCCTGGTTTTACATTTCCCTTACATCAATGATACTCGGTACGCTGCTTTTTATGACCGGATTTCTTGCTGAACTTATTGTTCGCAATAGTGGAAGGCGAACGGAATATAGTGTAGATCAAAGGATAAACCTGGACAGGAGTGAAGTTTAGCCTGATTTCCCCAACTTTTAAAAGACCTGAAGAAGTAACTGAATTTTTGGAGAGTTTGCTCTCCCAAAATTATCAGGACTTTGAAGTGATACTCGGGGATGGTACTCCCGGAGATACCCTGCGTCCGGAACTCGAGAGATTTAGGAACAACGGCAAGTATCCGCTAACCATAGTGTATGAGGAATATCTTTCGGTAAGTGATGCCCGAAATCGTGCTGCGGAAGTGGCAAAGGGAGAGTATATTATTTTTCTCGACTCCGATTGTATCATTCCGCAAGACTATCTCAAAAAAATTGAGGCGCATTTGGCAATAAACCCATTGGATGCCTTTGGTGGTCCAGATGCCGCACATAAGGACTTTACGGTGCTGCAAAAAGCGATATCCTATAGTATGACTAGCGTTTTTACTACTGGAGGCATACGTGGTAAAAAAAGTCATGTAGGGCAATACCACTTGCGCGGTTTTAATATGGGTATGAAAAAGTCCGTATTTGAAGCTGTACATGGTTATTCTGATTTTAGATGCGGAGAAGATATTGAACTGAGTATTCGGATAGTTAAGGCCGGTTTTAAGGTTGGCTTGATTCCAGAAGCATTTGTTTATCACAAACGAAGAACCAGCCTAAAACAATTTTTTAAGCAGGTGTTTAGATTTGGAGCGGCCCGCGTTAATATTTACAAAAGGCATAGAGAGGAGTTGAAGCTCACTCATTTATTCCCATTGGCATTTTCCCTTTTTGTGATTTTTGCCTTTTTGGTGATTCCTCTTTCTGTTTTTAATCCACTCTTTCTGGTTCCCATACTTATTGTGGAGCTTTACATTTCATTGATTTTACTGGGAAGTTTATTAGAGTCTAAATCCGTTCCAGTAGCGGCACTTTCTATTGTTACCTCCTTTACTATGCTTTTTGGCTATGGGTGGGGTTTTTTGCGCAACTGCTGGGCCTATGCCGTGGAAGGGAAGGAGCGCGGCTTGAAGCTTTGAGGTTATAATTTCAACAACTGTAAAATGCCACTAACCAACGGTGATTGTAGATTAAGTTTCACGCACTTTAAATGGGAGTCAGATGAACTTGGTTATGTAGATAATTCTTACCCACGGTTTGTGAAGTTGACCTGTGAGTTTAAGTCTCAATACTTTCATACTAGTTATCGGTTATCTGTAATGAGTGATAACATTACGAGCTTTATTTCCGATTTAGAAAAGGCTTATAGAACTTTGAAAGAAAAGGCCAAAATTTTTGACCTTGAAGGTCATTTGGAGTGTTGTGTATCTCCAAACTTACATAGGCAGATTGAGGTTTCAGGATATATACGGACTTTCAATCCCACAAATCAAATGCTGTTTGAATTTGTCACAGATCAAACTTTTTTGCCACTGATGATAAGAGAGTTGAAAATGGAGTTTGCCAAATTGAAATCTGGTGGCGGGTAAAAGATTTTGATCTGTGAAATCCGGGTAACCCGCGGTGGATTCTAAATCATCTCTTTACCTCCACCACCTCCAAATCAAAAATACGATCTCCGTCAATTTTAAACCTAAGCATAGTACGCACTTTATGTAAACCGTGTTTACCAATGGCACCGGGGTTCATGTGCAGTAAGCCTAGCTTTTTATCATTCATCACCTTGAGGATGTGGCTGTGGCCAGTGATGTACAACTTAGGAGGATTGTTGAAAATTTCAGGTTTTACGTTTCTGTCATAGCGGCCGGGGTAGCCGCCAATGTGCGTAATCCACACATCCACATCTTCTGCCATAAAGCGGGCGTGCAGCGGCCATTCCTTGCGGATGTTGGTGTCGTCAATATTTCCGTAAACCGCTTTTACAGGAGCTACCTTTTCCAGGGCATTGGTTACCTTTAAGTCTCCAATATCTCCGGCATGCCATATCTCATCTGAGTTTTCACAGAATTTGAGAATCTGATCATCTATATAGGAGTGGGTATCGCTTAATAAAGAAACTCTAATCAATGTTGGGGGCTGTTAAATTACCTTTGCGCAAGTTTAGAAATTAATATTATCCATTGCGCTATTTCGTTCGTCTTTCCTACCTCGGTACAAATTTTCATGGCTGGCAAATCCAACCCAATGCTACATCAGTACAGGAGGAATTGAATCGTGCGCTTTCCACTATTCTTAGTGCGAACATTAGCATTGTAGGAGCCGGCAGAACAGACACTGGGGTTCATGCAAAGGAAATGTGGGCACATTTTGATACAGCTAATCCTTTGCCCGAAAACCTGCTTCATAGGGTTAATAGTTTTATTGGAAAGGATATAGCTGTGTATGAATTTGTACAAGTGGGAGATGAAGCCCATGCTCGATTTGATGCGGTAGAGCGCAGTTATGAGTATCATTTTACCACCATAAAAAATCCCTTTTTGCAGGATTTGGCATGGCACTTTCCATGGCCGCTGGATATTGAGAAAATGCAACAGGCTGCCGAATCTTTAACGCTGTTTGAGGATTTTAGCAGTTTTTCCAAAAGCAACACTCAAACATTCACCAACCTGTGTGATATAAAAGAGGCACGTTTTGAAATAAAGGATGATGTTTTTGTTTTTCACATTACCGCCAATCGCTTTCTTAGAAACATGGTAAGGGCTATAGTTGGCACCCTGGTAGAGGTGGGGCAGGGCAAGCGCAAGCTTGGTGATATGCAAAGAATAATTGAGGCAAAAGACCGTAGATTAGCCGGTGAATCTGCTCCGGCACACGGATTATACTTAACTCGGGTAACTTACCCAAAAGAAATATTTAATGGCTGAGAAAGGCGTTAGCGGACGGGCATTTGACCTTGGTTTGCTCCGTAAAATTTTGAAATATGTAAAGCCCTATCGAGGGGTGTTTTATGGGGCCATCGTGCTTACCGTGGTGCTCTCGGCACTTACCACGGCACGTCCGTTAATCATTCAGTATATTATTGATGGTTATGTAATGGAACCTGATCCTGCCGGCTTACTCAATTACTGTTTATTGCTTATAGGGCTGTTGTTTGCCGAGAGCTTTGTACAGTTTATATTCATATATGCCGCCAATTACCTGGGGCAGAATATTATCCGCGATTTACGGGTACAACTCTACGAACACATCATTTCATTTAAACTTCAATATTTTGATCAAACCCCGATTGGTACCCTTGTAACCCGGGCGGTATCTGATATTGAAACCATTGCCGATATTTTTGCGGAAGGCATCCTCACCATATTTGGCGACCTGTTTAAGATATTGGTAATGGTGGGCGCCATGTTCTACTTTTTCGATTATCGCCTGGTGCTCATAGCTCTTTCTGTAGTGCCCATTCTGTTTTATGCCACGCGCCTGTTTCAGATTAAAATCAAATCTGCCTTTCAGGATGTACGTACACAGGTTTCGTCTCTCAATGCTTTTGTGCAAGAGCACATCACCGGGATGAATGTGGTACAGATTTTTAATAGGGAAGAGGCTGAAATGAAGCAGTTTCAGGAGATTAACGAGAAGCACAAAAAGGCCAACATTCGCTCTATCTGGTACTTTTCCATATTTCTTCCCGTGATAGAAATTATGAGTGCTATAAGCATTGGATTGGCGGTTTGGTTTGGAGGTATAAAAGCAGCACAGGAAGCCGACAAAATTTCCCTGGAATTATTGCTTTATAAGGCCATGGATTGGACCGTTACAAACAATATGGAACTGATTACCCTGGGTGAAATTACCGCCATCATCATTTTCATCAACATGCTTTTCAGGCCCTTACGGCAGTTGGCAGATCGCTTCAATACCCTTCAAATGGGGATGGTGGCAAGCGAACGTGTTTTCAATATTTTAAGCACAAACTCCACCATTGAAGATAAAGGTAAGCTGCAGCTTACGGATGTAAAAGGTGAGATAGAATTTAAGGACGTATCCTTTGGCTACAAGTCTGATGAAATGATTTTGAAGGGCCTGAACTTTAAAGTGAATCCGGGACAAACTCTCGCCATAGTAGGAGCTACAGGTGCAGGAAAATCTACTGTGGTAAATTTATTGAGCCGCTTTTATGAGTTAAACTCCGGCTCGATTTGCATTGATGGTGTAAATATTAAGGATGTGGATTTGGCTTCCTTACGCGATAATTTGGCAGTGGTTTTACAGGATGTATTCCTTTTCTCGGATTCCATTTTCAACAATATCACACTCAATAAGGATATTAGTCGCCAGCAGGTAGAAGATGCCGCAGCCTTTATTGGTGTGGATGAGTTTATTGAAAGTTTGCCGGAGAGCTATGATTACAATGTGCGCGAACGTGGAAATATGCTTTCTGTGGGGCAGCGGCAGTTGCTGGCATTTTTAAGGGCTTATGTTTCTGATCCATCCGTTTTAATATTGGATGAGGCTACAAGCTCCATTGATACCCACAGCGAAATGCTGATTCAAAAAGCCATAGATAAACTTACAGAAGGACGTACCTCAGTAATTATTGCTCACCGCCTGGCTACCATCAAAAAAGCCGATAAAATCCTGGTAATGGAAAAGGGTGAAATTGTAGAGGAAGGAACTCATGCTGAGCTTTTGGCCCTAAACGGTTATTATACCCGCTTGTACGAAATGCAGTTTAAGGCTGAAGAAGAGGGGGAGTAGCCATTATCTAATAAGATTTTATAAAAAAAGGGACTGATACATTTTCTGCATCAGTCCCTTTTTTTGTTAGCTAATTGTAGCCGTATTTATAGTGTGATTTCTCACAAATGGCTGCCAGGCTATTTATAGGTTAAACTTACCGAGAAGCTTTGCCCAACCTTTTCCTTGTCAACCAAAAGCTTAAGCATGGAAAGCTCCCTTTGTATATGCTGTTTCAACCACTCGTCTTTGCACTCGATGGTTTCAACAACCACTGTAAAGTCATTTTTCACCTGAAACTGAATTTTAATTTGTACCGCTACTCCCTGATAATGGATGAAATCTGGGCAGGTCATGTTTTCCGCCAATTGTTTTTCAAGAGAAAGCACACTTAGCTCTTTTTTTTCCAGTTCATTACCGGTAGCTTTTAATCCGGTTGTCATTAGCAACAGGGTAAGAATTGAGAACATGAGTTTTTGAGTTTTCATTGTCGTTTTTTTTTTTTTTTGACAGGACAAAGAGCGATGAAAATCATCAGGTATAGGTTAGGGCAGTTTTTCGTTTTGGTTAAGGCTTAATTAACCCTCATTTCGTTTTAGCCGGCATAATTAAGATGGGGGTAATCTTAGTTGAGGGTTTTTTAATGCGTTTAAAACGTGGTGGTTATATGTTTTTTTTGATACCGTTACGCTAAGTTTCCGATTAGCTGTGGTTTAGGCTATAACCTTATTCTGCTGGCCGTATACAGCTTACACTTCACGTAATTGAGTTGCTTTAGAAGCCATAATTTACTTGCTATCAACAATCTTTAGAGGAAAACTTAGTGGCATTAGGCATTGCCAGTCAATTTTTGCATTTATATTTGACCGATGTTTGAATTTTAAGCCATTGGATACATAATCAGTATAAGACTGAACAATGATGGCTTCATATTTTTATTAAGGTTTAAACCAGATTAAATGACAGCTGTAAGAAAGAGAGATGATATTATCGATAACATTGAAACCCTTGAGGGTTATTTGAGATCGGGAAAAAAGGAAGAAAAGGAGTTTGCCATAAAGGCAATTAAAGAAGCCACATCAATATTGGTTTATAAGGTAAATGGAGAAAATCACTTTGCTCCTGCGCGCTTTGTGGCCTACAAAAGCAATAAGATGGATGCTTTTTTGAAGGAAGAGGAGGATGCCAGGGATGTGATTAATATTATGACCAAAATCGTTGGACTTCCATTTAAGAATGACAAGATCATTGAGAAGTTTAAGGAATATGCCGGGCAGTTTACAAAAAATGTCCCCGATCATGAACGTCAATATTGGCGTATTAAGGATGAGAGAAGAAAAAATCTTGATATCACCATTAAGGAGTAACTCTCTTTTTGGCTATTAAATACTTACTAAAGACCGTACTGAAAAGTAGGGTCTTTGTTTTTTATAGCATTTGGCCGCGATAATCAGGCGGGGAGTACTTCTATCTTTTTATCTTCGGCTTTTCTTAAACATTTCAAACTATGAAACAATTAAGCTACGCAGTATTAGCTAGTATCTTTTTTATGAGTTGCAATCAAAATAAAGTACAGGACACTTCCACAGAGGAAAAAGCCGTAATTGAAGAAACAGATAATTTTGAATGGGAAACCGAACAGTTTGCTGATATCCGCATGCTTCGTTACCGCATTGACGGTTGGGAAAACCTGAGCCTACAGCAAAAGGAATTGGTTTACTACCTAACACAGGCTGGTCTTGCTGGTCGCGATATTGTTTGGGATCAATACTATCGACATAATCTGGAAATCAGAAAGGCACTTGAAACCATAGTTAAAGACTATGAAGGTGATCGCGAAAGTGAGGATTGGAAAACCTTTATGGTTTACGTAAAGAGGGTGTGGTTTAGCAACGGTATCCATCACCACTACAGCAATCTTAAGCTTAAGCCTGAGTTTTCTCAGGAGTATTTTTCCAAGCTATTGTTAAAAACCGGTGCTACACTAAGCCCGGAGGCCAAGGCCGTAATATTTAATGATAAGGATGCCAAAAAAGTAAGTAAGGATTCGGATAGCGATTTGTTACTGGCTTCTGCTGTAAACTTTTATGATCCTGATATTACTCAGCAAGAGGCTGAGGATTTCTATAAAAAGATGATTGATCCCAATGATGAAAGGCCAATAAGCTACGGGTTAAACTCTAAACTGGTAAGAGATGCCAATGGTGATATTAAGGAAGTAAAGTGGACCGAAAGTGGAATGTACGGTGCGGCCATCACTGAAATAATTAAATGGCTGGAGAAGGCTAAAGGTGTTGCTGAAAATAAGGCTCAGGCCGATGCTCTAGGTCTTTTAATAGAGTATTACCGCACCGGAGATCTTAAAAAGTGGGATGAGTACAATATTGCCTGGGTACAAGCTACCGAAGGGGATATTGATTATATCAACTCCTTTATTGAGGTGTATGACGATCCACTGGGCTATAAGGCTACATATGAAACTGTAGTACAGATCAAGGATTTTGACGCCAGTGAAAAAATGAAGGTGATTAGTGATAATATCCAGTATTTTGAGGATAACTCACCGATTATGCAAGAGCATAAAAAGGCAAATGTAAAGGGCGTAACCTATAAAATGGTGGCTGTGGCCGGTGAAGCGGGCGCTACAACTCCTGCTACTCCAATTGGAGTGAATCTTCCCAACGCCAACTGGATACGCACTGAGCACGGTTCTAAATCAGTAAGCCTGGCTAATATTGAAAATGCCTATGAGCATGCCAAAGGTGGTGGCTTTTTAGAGGAATTTACCTTTACAAAAGAGGAATTGGAGCGTGCCAAAAAGTACGCGGAAATCAGTGGAAAAATGCATACCGCCCTTCATGAGGTTGTTGGGCATGCCTCAGGAAAACTCAACCCGGGAGTGGGTACACCTAAGGAAACCCTGAAGAACTTTGCATCCACATTAGAGGAGGGCCGTGCTGATTTGGTGGCCTTATACTATATAATGGATCCAAAACTCATTGAATTGGGCCTTATTGATACCATGGCCGTTGGTATGGCAGAGTATGACAACTACATCCGCAATGGTTTGATGTTGCAACTGCGCAGGTTGAATATGGGAGAGCAGGTGGAGGAAGATCACATGCGTAACCGTCAGCTTGTTGCTGCATGGGCTTATGAAATGGGCAAGGCCGACAACGTAATCGAGAAAAAGAACCTTGACGGTAAAACCTATTTTGTGATTAATGATTACCAAAAGCTGCGTGAAATATTTGGACAGCAACTTCGTGAAATACAACGTATAAAGAGCGAAGGAGACTATGAGGCCGGAAGAAAACTCGTGGAAACTTATGGTGTTAAAGTTGATCCAAAGTTACACCAGGAAGTGTTGGACAGAGCAGCCAAGCTCAATATTCCTCCTTACTCAGGTTTTGTGCAGCCGGTATTACGCCCCGTAATGAAGGGAGATACCCTTAAGGATATTGAAGTTATTTATCCCACTGATTTTACTCAGCAAATGCTGATGTATGGAGAGCAACACTCTTTTCTTAAGTAATTTGAAATAGAAAGAACCAAAGGCCTGTCGTGAAAGCGAGAGGCCTTTTTATTTTAATACAGATATGAGCAATATAAAATTTGAACTGCCAATTCATGTGAGATGGAGTGATATGGATCCTAATTTCCACGTAAGGCACTCGGTATATTATGATTTTGCGGCACAGTGTCGTACCGAGTATTTATTTAAACATGGTATTAATGCCCAGCTAATGATGGAAAATCACTTTGGCCCCATACTTTTCAGGGAGGAGGCTATCTTTAGAAAGGAACTAAAGTTTGGAGATGACTTGAGAATAAACTTTAGAGCAACCAAACTTCGCAGGGATGGATCAAGATTTTCATTTCAACATCAAATCTTAAAAGGGGAGGAAGTTTGTGCCATCATTAATGTAGATGGTGCCTGGATAGATACACAAAAAAGAAAACTTACCGTACCACCGGATATTGCCTTTAAGGTATTGGATGAAATGCCAAAGGCAGAAGAATTTCAGTGGGAGGATCCAAGTTGAAGTTCAATTGTAGGGTATAACTTTCCTATCAGCCTTACTCCAAAAAGTGGAGCGTCCTAAAACCAAAAAAAAGGCCGAACTCCCTTAGAGTTTGGCTTTTTTAATTATCAATATTTGTGGCTAAACCTACATTTTTTTAAACTGTATCTGAACGGATTCCTTGCTTCCGCTTAGGCTTAAAATATAATAGGCCTTTGGTAGAGAACTAATATCCAGTGTGCTTTGTAGCTTTCCGCTAAAAATCTCCTGTCCACTTATGGAGTGTATCGAAAACGAGGAATAGGTATCCTCATCAAAATCAATTTTGAGGTAGGAATGAGCAGGATTGGGGTAGAGGCTTATACTAAGGTTTTCTACTTCCGGTAAGTTAATGGTGCTATTCTTTCTTTTGTTATATCTATACTCTCCATACAGCACCAGATTATTGTTGTTGTCCAGGCCATATTCTGTGATTTGTGTTACCTGAAGAAGCATATTGTGCTTAAACGCTAGCCTTTGGATTAAATCCCTTTCTCCATCGTTGTCAATGTCTTCATAAGCTTCAAGAGCCATCAACTGAGATGGATTACTGCTGGAGTAGCGATACTTGAAGAAACCATCACCGCTTCCGCCCAGGCTTACAGTATAGAAGATACTGTCTATATAACCTCCTCCACCATAAAAGTAGTTGTAACTCCCAATGCGTGTTAGGCCAGTACCCAAGTCAGCATAAATATCTATGTGATCTACACTGTTACTTGTTGAGGAAGTATAATGAACTGCCGCTTCAAAAAACAGCTGAAAGCTGAAGCCATTATATTCGTAGTAGGCTACAGTGCTATCTCTGTAGAGACTGTCCTGATTAAAGACCAATTTATCTACAGTGTTGTTGCTGCTTATTTCCTTTCCTATAATGGTGGTGGTGCGCCCACTTAGATTTCCATTATACCCATAAACCGGAACTCCCATTTCCTCAATCACAAGAGTGTCTATATTACCGTTGGTGAAATAATGTTGGGCTGCCGTGGCTGCTGTACTAAAATTAGCTCCTGTATCAAGGGAAACAGTAATGGAGTCATACTCCACTAAGTTTGGTATAAAAGACTTGTTAAAGAATTGACTCAGTGGGTCTAGCTGTGCATTTAATAAAGTAGCGGTAAGTAGAGATAAGGAGAATAAAAGCTTTCGCATTTTTGTGTGTTTTTGTTTATATATATCTAGTAGACACGTAAAGTGGGTGAAAAGGTTGGTTGGCCTGTAAAAAAAAAGCATTTTATGGAGCAAAGGGTTTATGGTTTGATGAGTGGGTGTGTACGACAGAATTCTATCTTTGACAAAATTTAACTGACTATATGAAATTACTGGAAGGAAAAACAGCGATTATTACCGGAGCATCAAAGGGCATTGGTAAAGGTATAGCTGAAGTTTTTGCAAACCATGGTGCCAACATTGCATTTACATATCTATCATCTGTAGAGGCGGCTCAGGCGTTTGAAAAAGAATTAGGCGAAACAGGCGTAAAGGTAAAGGGATATAAAAGTGATGCATCAGTGTATGCCAGTGCAGAGGAACTAGCCAACAACGTTTTGGAAGAGTTTGGAAGCATTGATATTGTGGTTAACAATGCCGGGGTAACCCGTGATAATCTTTTGATGCGTATGAGCGAGGAAGATTTTGATAAAGTAATTCAGATAAACCTTAAATCGGTATTTAACCTCACCAAGAGCGTACAGCGCACTATGTTGAAACAGCGAAGCGGGTCTATTATCAATATAAGTTCAGTAGTGGGAGTAAAGGGTAATGCCGGTCAATCAAACTATGCGGCATCAAAAGCTGGTATTATTGGCTTTAGTAAATCCATAGCTCTTGAGTTGGGGTCTCGCAACATCCGTTGCAACGCCATTGCCCCTGGTTTTATTGAAACCGAAATGACAGGTAAGTTAGATCCTGCAACAGTGCAAGGCTGGAGAGATGCTATTCCATTAAAAAGAGGTGGTACGCCCGAAGATGTGGCAAATGCCTGTCTCTTTCTGGCATCAGACCTTAGTGCCTATATTACCGGGCAGGTACTTAATGTAGATGGTGGAATGTTGACTTAAGAATATTGGTGACTATTTTTAGTTACTGTATTCAATATGATGTTTTACCGAGTGTTTGTCAAAGCATCTAATCCTCAATTATCTAAATGCAAATAATCCTTGAAAATTCTGCCTTGTGGCTTGTGCCGATTGTACTTTTATCGGCCTTAGCCACTTGGCTCCTTTATTTTAAGGGCAAAAGTTTTACCAAAGGGCAGCGTGTGTTTCTTGCCATTTTGCGCTTTACCGTTTTCTTCCTTATCGGGATTTTGCTTTTGTCTCCACTGTTGAAATCCTCCGAAAGGAAAGAGGAAAAGCCAATTTTGGTTTGGATGGAAGACCATTCCCGATCCATGGTATTGGCAAAGGATAGCCAAACGGTAAAATCCATACTGAGCAATGAGGATGTATTGAGAGACCTGGAGGAAAGATATACTGTGGAAAAGCTTGATTTTGGCAAATCAATCACCACCGCATCCGATAGCTTTAACGCACCTTCCACCAATCTGTATGAGGCGCTAAACGGTGTACAGGAACGATTCTATAATCAGAATGTGGGCGCGGTGGTTATACTGAGCGATGGAATTTCCAATATGGGAAACAATCCCGCTTATGCTGCACAAAATATTACCTACCCTCTGTATTCGATGGGGTTTGGTGATACTACCAGTAATGCAGACATGCTTATAGACAGGGTGGTACACAATAATGTGAGTTATTTGAATAACAACTTCCCGGTGGAGGTTTACCTCAAGGCCAGAGAGTTGAACGGTGGAAATTATACCATCACTATTTCTGATAACTCAGGGAAGAAACTGTTTAGCCAAAAGAAAACTATTAGCGGCAACGATTATTTTGAGCGTATAGACCTTCTTATTAAAGCAGAAAAGATAGGATTGCAGCGCTTTACAGTAAATGTAACTCCTGTAGAAAACGAAGAAAACCTTCAAAACAACAGCCGTGGTTTTACTGTGGATGTGCTGAATAATCGCAAAAAGGTTTATGTCATAGGTACTGGTCCACACCCCGATATGGCCGCTTTGGCCAATGCCTTAAAATCAGTGGAAAAATATGAGGTAGAGACGTTTATTTCAACGGATTTGCCAGAGGCCGCCAATAAGGCAGATTTATACATCTTACATGATCCTAATGCTGCTTTGTTGGAAAAATATGCATCAGGTAAAAAACCGGTTTGGATTTTTCAGGGACCGGCAACTCCTTTGGCAGAACTCAAAAGCTATGGAGGTATTACTGCTGGCAGCAATAGCTTTGAAGAGGTGCAGGCCAACATACGCAATGGCTTTAATCTTTTCACCCTAAGTGAAGATGAGATATCCTTTACCGAAGACTTACCGCCCTTATGGAGTCCTTTTGGAAAGGCCGAAATGGCAAATTCCATTTACCCCTTGTTTAACAAAAAAGTTGGCCGCGTGGTTACTACCGATCCAATATGGTTTTATACTCAGGATGCGGATGTACGCAAGGCATTTACACTTGGCACGGGTATCTGGAAATGGAGGATAGAGGACTATCGTAAGCAGAAAAGTTTCTCGAGATTTGATGCGCTGATATACAAGTCAGTACAGTATCTAACCACCAACAAACAGGAGCGGAGATTTGTAATAGATATGGCAGGAAGGTTTGATCAAACGGAAGCCATTCGTGCCGAAGCCCGATTGTATAACTCTTCGCTGGAGCTAGTCAATGAACCTGATTTAAAGGTTACATTCACCAATGAGCAAAACCAGAGTTTTGATTTTAGCTTTTCCAAGGCACAAAATACCTACAGACTGAATGCCGGTAAGCTTCCTGATGGAGTTTATACTTATTCGTCATCCGTAACGCTGGGGGATGAAACCTTTAGTCAAAAAGGAAGTTTTGTGGTGGAGAAAAGTCTTTTGGAGGAAACGGATCTGGTGGCACGTCATCAACTTTTAAGGAACCTTTCGAGCGAAAGCGGTGGTGGCTTTTTTAAATCGGATGAACTGGAAAAATTAAAGCAGGAACTACTGGCCAATACAGAGGCTAAAAGCATACAGATACTGGAAACCAGTACATCAAGCCTCATAAATAAACGATGGATTTTTGCTATCTTCCTCGTGTTGCTGACCCTGGAGTGGGGCTTCAGAAAATATTTCGGAAACTATTAATCAAATTAAATTAAGATGAATCAACGTAGAACCGCACTCATAGTAGTGGCATTTATGGTATTGGTAGGGCTCATACTGGCCTGGAACTCCTTTACCTACACTATCAACTCTGGTGAGAAGGGAGTAATTTTCAGAAAATTTCAGGGTGGTTTGGATAAAGAGAATACCTACGATCAGGGTTTTCATATAAAGTGGCCTTGGGATGACGTATTTACCTATAACGTCCGTTTTCAGGATGACCAGGGTATAATGACGGCATTGTCTAAAAACGGATTAACCATTGATACTGAACTTTCTTATCGTTATCGTCCAGTGGCCAACCGCATTGGTTATTTACATGATGAAGTGGGCTTTGAATATCTGGATGAAATCATAAAACCGGAAATACGCTCGGCCACCAGAGAGGTTATCGGAAAATATCTGCCGGAGGAATTGTATTCCTCCAAGAGGGAAGCCATTCAGGATGAGATTTTTCAACGTACGGCCACGGCTTTGAAGGATAAGAATATACTATTGGATGTAGTTTTAATCAGAGAGGTGAAACTTCCGCCAAATCTCAAGGCAGCCATTGAGCGAAAGCTTGAGCAGGAGCAATCATCGCTGGAGTATGAGTTTAAATTGCAACAGGCGCGTAAGGAAGCTCAGCGTCAGGAAATTGAAGCTGAAGGTAAAGCTACGGCCAACCGCATCATCAGTTCTTCGTTAACGGATAAAATTCTTCAGGAAAAAGGTATAGAAGCCACTTTGAAGCTTGCTCAATCACCAAATGCCAAAACGGTGATTATTGGCAGTGGTAAGGATGGTTTGCCCATAATTTTAGGAGATAAGTAAAATCAATATAAGTACAGTTACAATGAGCAGCAATGTTAGAGAACTGAATCCAACATCCGTTTGGAATCATTTTGAAGATTTAAATGCAGTGCCCCGACCTTCAAAGGGAGAGGAGCGAGTTATCGCCTTTATGGAGGAATTTGCACAAAGCCTTAATTTACCCTGTGAAAAGGATGAAACAGGAAATTTACTGATTACCAAACCTGCTTCTCCGGGTATGGAGAATCGTAAAATGGTGGTGATGCAGGCACACCTCGATATGGTTCATCAGAAAAACTCAGATACGGATTTTGACTTTGAAACAGAAGGCATCCGCATGTATGTGGATGGGGATTGGGTGAGAGCTGAAGGCACTACGCTCGGTGCTGATAATGGTATGGGTGTAGCCGCAATTATGGCCATTCTTTCATCCACAGATATCGCACATCCGGCCATTGAGGCGCTTTTTACTGTAGATGAAGAGGCTGGTATGACAGGTGCTCAAAACCTTAAACCAGGTTGGCTTAAGGGAGAAATTCTCCTTAACCTGGATACGGAGGAAGATGATGAGCTCAGCATTGGTTGTGCCGGTGGTGTAGATACCGATATCAAATGGAACTACAGCCAGGAATCACCCGAAGGAGATTATCAGGCATTGGAGATAAAGATCAGTGGGCTTAGTGGCGGCCATTCCGGTATGGATATTATTAAGGGGCTTGGTAATGCCAATAAAATTATGAACCGCCTTATGTGGAATGCCGATAGGGATTTTGGGCTTCGCATTGTGAGCATTGATGGCGGTAGTTTGAGAAACGCCATACCTCGGGAATCAACAGCAGTGGTTATGGTGCCTAATCACAAATTGAACGATATTAAGTCTTACTGGGATGATTTGAGACAGGAAATTCAACTTGAATTTGCCACTACAGATCCTGTTGTACAGATAAATTATACCGAAACGGTAGCTGGTGATAATCAGGTTATGGCTTTGGCAGATCAGCAAAAACTGATATTTGCCATACAGGCTTGCCATGATGGTATTAAGCGCATGAGCCCTGATGTGGAGGATTTAGTAGAAAGCTCCAATAACCTGGCTCGTGTGGAAGTGAAAGACGGAAGAGCACAGGTTAAGTGCTTAACCCGCAGCGACAGAGAATCAGGAAAGTGGGATTTGGCGCATGCCGTGGCCGCACCATTTCATATGCTTGGCGCAGAAGTAAAGCATTCCGGTTCGTATCCCGGTTGGAAACTGGATCCCAATGCCCGTATGCTTGGAATGATGAAATCACTTTATAAGGAGCTTTTTAAGGAAGAACCAAAAGTGTTGGCATGCCATGCCGGTTTAGAGTGTGGTCTTTTAGGCCAGCACTATCCACATTTGGAGATGATATCCTTTGGACCAACCATCAGAGGCGCACATTCACCTGATGAGAGAGTGAATATTAAATCGGTTGAAAAATTTTGGGGCTACCTGCAGGAAGCATTAAAAAGAATTCCTCTGAAAGATTAAGAACAACAAAATGAGGTGTGACAGTGGGAATACATACTCCTTAACTTGCGCCAAATTATTTTACAATTGACACAATCAGACACATTAAAAATAGTGGAATGCCCTCGCGATGCCATGCAGGGCATCCACGATTTTATTCCTACAGCTAAAAAGGTTGAGTACCTCAGATTTCTCTTAAAAGTGGGTTTTGATACCCTTGATGCCGGAAGCTTTGTCTCGCCCAGGGCTATACCGCAACTGAGAGATACAGCCGAGGTGCTGAATAGTTTGGACATGTCGTCAACTAGCTCAAAACTGTTGACTATAGTAGCCAATCAGCGAGGGGGCGAGGAGGCTGTGAAGTTTGAGCAGGTAACCTATTTAGGCTATCCGTTTTCTGTTTCTGAAGAGTTTCAAAAACGCAATACCAACAAAACTATTGAAGAGTCTGAAACTCTGGTACAGGAGCTTGTAGAACTTTGTGATAAGCATAATAAGGAACTGGTGGTGTACATTTCCATGGGATTTGGAAATCCCTACGGAGAGGAGTGGAATGTAAATATTGTAGAGGATTGGAGCTCACGACTGGCTGAAAAGGGAGTTAAAATACTTTCATTATCAGATACTGTGGGAACCTCAAATCCCGAATCTATTAACTATCTGTTTTCCAACTTAATTCCGGCTTTGCCCAATGTGGAGTTTGGAGCTCATCTACACACTACCCCTGATACCTGGCACGAAAAGGTAAAGGCAGCCTATGACAGTGGTTGCAGGCGGTTTGATGGGGCTATTAAGGGATTTGGAGGCTGCCCAATGGCTGCAGATGATCTGGTTGGTAATATGCCAACGGAAAAGCTTTTATCCTTTGCACAGGAGCACGGCTTGGGTAAAAACTTAAATATGCTGGCCTTCGAAAGTGCTTACAACAAGGCACTGCAAACCTTTCCAATCTAGTTTCAGATTTATTAAAATGCATAAAGAGATAGCCTCCAAAACCTTGGTTTTGGAGGCTATCTCTTTTTAAACTAAAACGATAAAACCCTGATATGTAGTTTTTAGCCGTGTAATCTGGCTGAATCTGAAAAATAAATAAAAAAAAAACAGCACAAAACTCATACTATCACTTTTTCGCGGTAATGGTAAAAAGGTTTCCATAGATTAATTCTCTAATCGGATAGTTTACAGAATTAAAGAGAAACAAAATTTCAACAAATCCAATATTACATAATCTTTATGGCAAACTTGTAATTTGTGAAAATGAAACGATAATCATTGGTTTACTGTGAGTTAGGAATCTATAGGATAGTTGGTTTTTCAAAATTTATTAGCATTTTCGCTCTACTCTAACATTACATGAAACATAATGAACGACTTAACTCACGCGGTGGAAGTTGCCGTCTCTATCCGAAAGTATCTTCGGGAGGCAACCGAAATCCACCCCATTACTGCCAGAGAACTGAATAAAACTCAGGAAAGAATTACACAACAGGTAAAGAACATAGGCAGGCTTAAATAAAGCTAAGTTTGTGTAAATCAGATTTATTTCAGTGATTTGGTTTGAAACTTTTGACTCACTCTTAAACTCTACTCAAACATGAAACACACTCAATCTATTGTGGATGTGGCGAATATTGTTCGCGATTTTCTACAAAATGAAGGGCAAACATTAAAAATCAGCAAGGGAAAAATTCTTAAAGACAAGGAATTTGACCAGGAAGTTAGAAAATACATGCACGTGGGATAAAACACTATTCAACATTATTGATCCCCGAATCCTCTACCAGCGTAGGGGATTTTTTTATTTTGATATATCTGGCCATACCTCTTTACAGCTTGCCATAAACAATTTGCACTGATGGCGGTTGGATTAGAACATTTAAAAACATGCTAAATTCAGAATCAAACATCACTAAATAGATGAGAAATGAATCGGATGAGAATTTTTAGTTCAGCAGTTTTACTTGCAGTGGCATTTGGTTGTAGTTCACCGGAGTCTTCTTCTGTAAATCAGGATACGGAACCTGCAGAGGAAGGTTTTAACTCAACCAAGGAAGACAATACCCACAATAAAACAATGGAGGAAAAGTATAGCGATTCTGATGCAGATGAGCTTCGGGATACACTCCATGTTAATTAAAAACCCATTAAATAATATTTTATGAAAGTGTTAGTAGTAGGGGCCAATGGTAAAGTTGGCAAAAAGATCATCAAAAAATTAAAAAGCCAAAATCATGATGCTGTAGCCATGATAAGGGATGAGAGTCAGAGATCCGCATTGGAAGCAAAGGGAGCAACTGTGGTGGTGGCTGATTTGGAAAAAGACATTAGCCATGCCTTTAAGGATAACCTGGACGCTGTGATATTTTCCGCGGGAAGTGGAGGCCATACAGGACAGGACAAAACGATGGCCATTGACCTTCAGGGCGCTCGTAAAACTATTGATGAAGCTGTAAAGCATAAAGTTCCGCGTTACCTCATGGTAAGTGCCCTTGGTGCCAATGATGCCGATAATATGGAAGAAGATATGCGTACCTATTTTGTAGCAAAATCAGAAGCTGATCAGCATTTAGTACAAAGTGCTTTGGATTATACCATTTTTAGACCAGGCAGGCTAACCGATGAAAGCGGGAATGGAAGCATTAGAGCTGCTGAAAGCCTTGATAACTATGATAATATAGAAACGAGCAGAGACAATTTGGCTAATGCTATTGTAGATGCTTTGGATAAAAGAAATACCTATAAAAAGGTGATAGAATTGGTTGACGGAAATACTCCTGTTAAAGATGCCATCGCCAGTATTTAGTATTCTTGGCATTTAATCATAATCAATAGAGCCGGTACAATTACATTTGTGCCGGCTCTGTTATTTGGGGCTGTTAAGTAAATTTCTCTCTGTCAGGTACCGCTATGTTTGAAAAAATTAAGTCAACTCAATTTCCTCCAAAACAAAAACCGGTGATGGTATGGGACGGGCATTGTGGGTTTTGCAGATACTGGACCACGCGCTGGTATAAGATTACCGGAGATAAGGTGGAATACCGGCCATATCAGGATGCCGCAGCAGACTTTACCGATATTGATCCCAGGCTTTTTAAACAGGCCAGTAGATTAATCGAAACAGATGGGCTTGTGTATAGCGGGCCACGTTCGGCTTATAGAACCTTAACCTATGGCAGTAAATGGGGTTTTTTAGATAAGTGGTATGCCAGTAAAAAGTGGTTTCAAAAACTTAGTGATGGCGGATATAATTGGGTTGCTAAAAATCGCAACTTCATGTTTAAACTAACTAAAGCTATGTATGGCTCCGATCCTGAAAACATTCGTCCCTTCTGGATTATCTACCTTTTTATTACTCTATATCTGATTTATAGTATTATTGGTTAGTTTAAAATGCCAGATTTTATCACTTAACTATATTTGGACCCATGCTACCCAAAACTGGTCTTTAACCAAATTATGTTTAGTAAAAAAATTGGCCTGATAGCTTTTGTTTTATTTGCCAGCTTTACGGCCATAAGCCAGGAGCAGCTGGAGTTTCTTGAATTTCCGAAAGAGAAAAAACTATTTTCCATTGAGGCTCGAATTGGCTATTATTGGGATTTACAATCAGTACCAGACTCAATTCCGTACCCGCTTAATGATTTTTATAAAAAGATGGGAGAGGGCCCAAGAGCCGATTTTTCGATACTATATAATTGGGGCGGCTTTATAGATATCGGTTTCGGTTATTCCTATTTAAAGGCAATCTCCAGCACTAAGGAGTCTCTTACACTAACCTACCTATACTTTAATGGCTCACAGAGCACACTCATTGGTAAACTGTCAGGAGAGGTTACTCAGCAGTATTTTTCCCTTAGAGTAGATCCACATTTTGAAGTGGGCAAATCATTTTCATTAAATCCTGGAGTATCTACCGGTATTTTGAATTATCAGAATATTACAAGAATAGATGATTTGTATCAAAAAATTTCGGGGCAAACATTAGCCTTTGAAATGCGATTGGGGCTGGAGTACTATTTAGATCAGAACTTGTCTCTAAATCTAACGGGTTCGTATATGCTCAGTTATTTGTATGAGCCAGAATTGTATAATACGCTTGAGGAGATTTCTACAGAAAATCAGAGTATGGGCCTTTCGAAATGGTATTTAGGTGTGGGCCTTAGATATAACTTTACGAAAAAGGGATCGGCAATGGCCGTACCTGCTTCCAAGGAAGTTCCTCCCCAGCCAAAGAAAAAGAGCCGCTTTGATTAAAGCTTCTTCAATATCTTTCGCGCCCTCGAGCGATACCCGGCTGAAGAGTGCTCAAAACCCTGTTCTATAAGCAGGCGCAGTTCGTGATTAAGCTCATTATGCCTTTTGCAGATGTTAGCAGCCACGGTCATAGAAAATATCTTGATGGCTACAGGGCTTTTAGGATTAAGTAAATCTCTGGCGCATAATTCAAAGAGAACTCCCTCGTACTCCTCTGGCACAGAAACAAATTGTAAAACCCTATAGGCATTGCGGCCTACTGCCGGATGAATGGGCTTTTCCAAACAATCAATAAGTTGAGAGATATAAGGTGTAAAAAGATGGTGGTAAGTGTTGCCCAGCAGCCCTACGGGCCAGGCTGCGCGCTGTGCCAATACCATTTCTTGTGAATTCATGATCTTTATAAGATCGCCAATTAACAAGGGATTTTCAATGGCCATGGCCATAATGCGGTCCGATTGTTCCCGGCTATGCTCAGAAAGAAGAAGGTGCTCTAAATCCATAAAACTGTTTTGTTGGTTCCAAAGGTAAAACGCAACTTCAAATTAAACTTTCAAAATATTTTGAAAGTTGGAAAACAATTGTACATTTGACCCATGCAATACGAACAAGCCAAGGATGAGTTTATACAAACCTGGGGAAACCTGGCCACCCAGTGGGGGATTAATCGCACCATGGCGCAAATACACGCCTTGTTGTTGCTCAGCCCTGAGGCTTTGAGTACTGATGATGTAATGGAGGAGCTGCAGATATCCCGTGGCAATGCCAATATGAATATCAGGGCGCTGATAGATTGGGCGCTGGTGCAAAAGGTTTATATAAAGGGAGATAGAAAGGAATTTTTCATCGCTATAAAGGACAGCTTTACCGTTGCGCGCAGAATTGCCAAGGAAAGACAAAAACGGGAGGTGAGCCCGGTGGTAACCATGTTTGAAGAACTCACTAAAGTAGAGGGAACAGGAGCTAAGGAAGAAGAACTGCGAAAAGTAACGCAGGATATGCTTCAGATGACCAGGCAAATAAATGATTTGCTCTCACAGTTTGGAGATTCTGAACCTAGCTGGTGGAAGAAAAAACTTATCAGCCTTATTAGCTGATATTTTTTTTAATCAAACTTTCAATATTTATTGAAAATATAATAAGTAATATATAAATTCAACATCATGGACTATCACGTAACAAGTTACCTCATTTACTTACCTATAACAGTGGCTCTCACAGCGTGGGTGGGGCATAAGCTTTTTAAAAACGGTAAAATATTCTTGCTTGACATTTTTGAGCAAAATCAAGATCTGGCCGAGAGTGTTAACCAACTTTTGTTAGTGGGATTTTATCTTATCAATATTGGCTATGCCGTTTATACACTGGCCATTGGAGGAATGATAACAGACACCAAAGAGATGATAGAAATGCTGAGTCAAAAAGTAGGCATCATCATCCTGATACTGGGAGCCATGCACTTTGGCAACATCTTCATTTTTTATAGGCTGAGGAGAAGACATCTTGACGATAAGAGAGCTAAGGCCATTTACCAATAAAACAAAGTGTTATGAAGTTTTTCTTTTACAGTAGTATAGTTTTTATAATGCTGGCAGCAGGTTTAGCTCTTTTGGCTATAGCCGAGCATGATATAGCCTTTCTAATTTTATACATTCAGTTTGGCTTAGGTTGCATGCACTTGCTTTCAACATTATTTGCATTAAGCAAATTTGGCCTTCAAAAACCGTGGTTCGTTATTCATTTAATCATTTGCCTGATTTATCTGAGCCTTTTGTTTGTAGCAAGCCCCGATCTGGATTTTGGAGTTGCATTGCTTGTTACCATTGGAATTGTTTTTCCATGGATAATTGGTATTGTACATACTTTTCAGCTTTACAAAAGCATGGCTAAAGTCAAAACGAATATCCTGGATATTTGAAATAAATCAACTATGAAATTTCATTTTTTCACAAGTCTGTTTTTACTGGTTGCTGCAGCATTTATGGCCGTGCTTGGGTTGTTTGATCCAGAGGTATTCCTCTATGCTGCTATAGTGGAGTTTGTACTGGGCACCCAACAGATTATTTCAAGTTTAGTAGCCCTGGTGGTTTTAGAAAACAAAAGTTATTTTCTGAAGCATCTGGCCTTCTCCATTCTGTTTGTAGTGTTCTTTTTAGTTCTTAGAGGTTTTGGAATGTCGGATCACCTGAAATGGCCTATAGTTTTCAGCGTACCCTGGGTGGTGGCAATTTTCCACACCTATAAACTTTATAAGGTAATTAGAGGTTGATATAGCCTCCAATCAATGTCCGGCAGGGGTTTCTTTAAACTTAGGTTTATGGTCACCTTTGCCGGCTCATTTTCTACAGAATAATATGGTTAGTAAATATCCCCTATGGCTGAAACACGTTGCTCAACTTGGGTTGGTGGCCAAAGGTGTGGTATACTTCATTTTTGGTAGTCTCATTATTATGGCAACCTATATACCCAAGGATGATCCTGTAGGTCTTTTTGAAATCGTAAAATACACCATCAGCCTTGGATGGATTGGCCGGGTTATTACAGCCCTTATGTCCATCGGTCTGTTTTGTTATTCCCTTTGGAAGTTCTTCCAAATGACTTTTAATGTAGAAGGATATGAGGATAATATCAGGGGATATCTGGTGCGAACCACATGGTTGGGGCCGTTTGTGTTTTACCTCGTACTTGGCGGCCATGCCGCTATTCAGCTCTTTAATTGGTATAGCGGAAATTTTAACTACAATCCCAATGATCAAAGTGTGTTTCAGGAAATACTATTTACCTGGTGGGGGAAATGGATAGTGGGCTTTGTGGCCTTTACCCTCTTAGTAAATGCGGGTTCCCTTTTTTATCTGGCCTTTACCGGTAGATATACTATAATGCTAACGGGCAGGGGTTTTTATCAAAATAGTCCCAAATTAGCCAGACTTACCGGTTTATTTGGATATCTGGGCTACGGGCTTACATTGTTTATCCTTGGAAGCTTGTTTAGTGTGGCCATTTATTATTCTAACAGTTTTTTTGCTCAGGGACAGGATAGCCTTTTTTATTATTTAATCCGTCAGCCTTTCGGAAGATTAATATTGACGGTTATAGCCTTTGGTACAATGTGCTATGGGGTATATTTCTTTTTAGCTTCATTTTATCGCTGGCGCGATGCTGGCTCCGTAAGTTCCACCAATACGGGGAAGTGATCGGAGTTAATGCTTTTAAGCCTTTTCATCTGTACAAGCTTAAAGTGTTTGGAGCAAAAAAGATGATCCAGCGGCCATCTCATTATTGGAATTTTGGCATGAAATGTTGCAAATATTCCCCGTCCCTTGCGGGGATCCTGTAATTCTGAAATCTCCAAAAATCTATCCGTGGTAAAACTCCAGGCTACATCATTAAGATCTCCGGCCACTATTACCGGCATCTGTATTTTTTCTACCTCTTTGGCTACCATCCACAATTCATTATCCCTGTCTGTAGAATAGGTTCTCTCTGTTGGAGAAGGGGGTGGGGGATGTACACCAAAAAACAAAAATTCAGCACCTGAATCTAACTTGAGATTTACCTTAATGCTGGGATATTCTTTTTTGATTAAAAATCGAAGGTCATACTCCGTTATTTCAATTCTAGAGTAAAAAAGCATTCCATAGGTATTGTCTTGCGGATATTCAATTTTATAGGGATAGTGCTTTGTGCAGGCCTGGATTTCGTTTTGCCACTTTTGATCTGTTTCCAGCAGCAGGATTATATCCGGATTTTGATCTTCTATCCTCGCTGAAAGCTTGTCGTATCTATTGTTATCCTGAAATACATTGGAAATTAAAATTTTAATCGAATCTGTAGAGTTTCGGTCAGTTTCAACCGTCTTTGAGGCAATAGGGGTAAAGGGAAAAATAAGATAGGCTAAATATCCTGTGCATACTGCCAAAAGAGAAAATACCACTTGAACGCCCACACTATCCATGATCAGTGGTATGCCCAATGCGAGGGTTACAAGTGCTATTATAAACTTTTGAAGACGTGGAAATTCAAAAACCCTAAATGTCCAGTGATCCTTTCTGATAAAGGGAATAAGTGTGGCCAGTATAAGGAGCGAGGCCAAGACGTAAAAAGCAATTGTATGAATCATTGAATAAAAAAATGGGGCTACATTATTAATGTAGCCCCAAAGCTATCTAATATTATTTGCTGTTTTACCTTGATTGAATCTTATTCATCGAACAAGCTTCATAATAAGGCTAATTACAAATAATACGAGAAAAATGTAAAAAATGATTTTGGCGATTCCGGCTGCACCGGCTGCAATACCCCCAAATCCGAAAATGGCTGCAATTAGTGCAACCACAAGAAAAATCAGAACCCATCGTAGCATATAAAATATTTTTATTTGGTTTATAAATAGTTCAGGCTGTTAAGGCTCAAACGCCTTAAATTGTTCATAAACCAGATGGCAGAAATAAACGAAGTAGATGTATGATTATGAAAATATTTGGGTTGGCAGTTTGGGACTTTTTACATTCCTTCTCTTAATAAATTGATTAACAGTTGATAATGGCATCAAAACTTAGCGTATCTTCGCGGACAATTTTAAGAATACAGATTTGAATAATTTTGAAGCCTTAGGGCTTTCACAACCAGTTCTTAAAGCCCTCAATGAGTTGGGCTTCGAGAACCCCACCGACATCCAGAAACAAGCAATTCCATTACTTCTTTCTAAACCACAGGATTTTATTGGCCTTGCACAAACAGGAACAGGAAAGACGGCCGCCTTTGGATTACCACTTATTGAACTTATTGAACCTGAAGAAAGAAATACTCAGGCATTAATTCTTGCGCCAACGCGTGAATTGGCACAGCAAATAGGGAAACAGCTGGAGCAATTTGCCAAGCATATAGGCAAACTCAATATAGCTTGCGTATTTGGAGGAGCAAGTATTTCAGGACAGATTTCTGAAATCCGCAGAGGAGCACAGATTATTGTGGCCACTCCCGGTCGCCTTATTGACCTTAGTCAGAGAGGTGCGGTTAAGCTTAATCAGTTGGAGTACATTATCCTCGATGAGGCTGATGAAATGCTAAACATGGGATTTAAAGACGACCTGGATTACATCCTGGCACAGGCACCCGCTGAAAAAATCACATGGCTATTCTCGGCTACCATGCCCAGGGAAATTAAGAGTATCGTAAAGAACTACATGACTAACCCTGCAGAGGTGAAAATCAACTCTGGTCAGGTGGTTAATGAAAATATAGAACACCAATACGCTGTAATAAAGGCCTCGGATAAAACTGAAGCCCTGCGTAGAATGCTGGATTTTGATCCGGAAATGTATGGTGTGGTTTTTTGCCGCACCAAGCGCGACACCCAAAGGGTAGCTGATGAACTTGTGGAAACAGGTTATGCTGCAGAACCTTTACATGGTGATCTTTCGCAGGCACAGCGCGATAATGTTATGCGCAAGTTTAAGTCTAAAACGGTGCAGTTGATGATTGCTACCGATGTAGCAGCCCGTGGTATAGATGTAAACAACCTTACTCACGTAGTGCACTTTGCTTTGCCAGATGATGCCGAGTACTATACTCACCGTAGTGGACGTACAGCTCGTGCCGGTAAAAAGGGTATTTCTCTTTCGTTGATTACCAAAGGTGAAATGCGCAGAGTTAAATTTCTGGAAAGCAAACTGGGTATCAGGTTTGAAAAAGCCATGATTCCGGCTATTGAGGATATTGCAAAAAATAGAATTTCACATTGGGCTCAAAAGCTTGCTGATCAGGAAATAAGCAAAGGCGTAACAGCCGAAATGATGGGTGAAGCTAATCTTTTACTGGTTAACTTTAGCAGGGAAGAGCTTATTGCCAAGTTTATCAGCGGACAACTTTCACGTATTTCTGCTAAGAATTCGCTTAGTGATTTAAATGATAACTCACGCGGAAACAGCAGAGACAGAGATTATAGTGATGACCGTGGCGGAAAAAGAGGTGGCCGTGGTGAAAGACGCGAACGCGATTCTCGTGGAAACGAGGCAGGCATGAGTCGCTATTTTATTAACCTCGGTGTTGTTGACCAGCTCAATAAGGGTGGTTTGCTTAGATTTATCTGTGACAATACTGGCCTTAGTGGAAACGAGGTGGGCAGAATTACTCTTGACCAGCGTCATGCCTTTTTTGATGTAGCTGAAAAGTCGGATGGCGTTATTGCTTCCCTCAACGGTAAAAAGTTTGATGGCCGTGAAATCAGGGTAAATAAGGATGATTCTGCTGGTGGACCTTCAGGAGGTGGCGGTGGCCGAGGTCGTGGTCGTGATGACCGCGGTGGCGGTGATCGTGGACGCGGAGGTAGACCTTCTTCAAAATTTAAGAAAAGGAATAAGTACTAGTATTTCAAAAGCCCTCTCGGTTTAACCAAGAGGGCTTTTATTATGCCTTGTTGTAACGGTAGTTTTACCAGTCGTCATTGTAGTCGTAATTATTATACCTTCCACTGTATGCCGCACGCTTCCTTTGGTAAATTTCAATTTCCTTGAGGGTATCCTCAATTATTTCATCAATGTCATCCAGTTTCTTATTATAGTTTTCTCCCTTTTTAGCCATTACATAATCCACACTCATTTCGGGTTTGTCCTCAACCACTACATAGCGTAGCGACCACAACTTATCATCTTTCTTCTTTGTTCTGAAAAAATAAGCCACTGCAGGAAAAGGCTTAATGCTAATTTCCTCACTGCGGATGAAATGTATTGAATCAAAATTATTGTTGTTGTAATTGGGCGTCATGGCCTTAGCCAGGCTTTCCTTTGTTAAATACTCTGCAGCCAGCAGGTTTAGCTTTTTTACACTGCTCAGGTATTCATAGGCCACAAAATGTGCTTGCGGATCTTTAGATACGTAGTTCCACATAGTATCAGGTACGTTAAAGTGTGGGGCTATCAGTGTCAGTTGATTGGCCAGCACCACTTTGTTATTGAGCTTTAGCACGTTGGTATAATGCTCCTTTACAGCCTTTTTCCCTGCAAAGGGAATGAGAAGTTTATTGTAAAGTGTAAGATCACTTTGTTTGCTGGAACTATAGGAGTTATAGGTGTTAATACGTTCGTCCCTAGCCCGTTGCTTTTTCAGCTCTACCTTGGCAAATCGCAATATGGTATTATACTTTTCACGCAGGTGAGATGATTTTACCAAGCCACTGTCCACCAAAGTGCTAAGGAGCCCGTAAATATGTGGTTTGTAGTCTTCAAAGTCGGTAAGGCCCAACAAACCCGGAAACATCATGGGGGCCAGTTCAAGCGAATCATCCAGCTCATTTATCAGGTTGGAGTAGGTGTATTCATTTGATGTAAACGGAGGTTCATCCAGTATAAGCTTTAAAAATACCTTGTTTGCCTTTTGGGTTTCAAAATCAGCCAGGGTTTCCAGTATCATAAACTGATAGGCTGAAGAGTCTATATTGGTATAATAGAGTTGTTCCAAAAACGGAATATTATCATCATCCTTGAGCCAGGCCAGTTGGTTGAGTAATTCCAGCCTTTCGGTACGTGTAAAACCTTCGTACTTAAAGTTTACCACCACATCCTTAATCTTTGCAGCATCTGCATCTCTAAACCGCACCGAAGAGATGGAATTTTTGGCCTCAAAAACCTTTACACTATCGCCACTTTCCAAATCTGCAAAAAACAAATCAGCTCTTGAGTTGGTAACCGGTATTCCAATTACCGTATCGCCAGTGGGGCGGAAGCTGGCAAAGGCTTTTTCTATAAAAGGTGAAATACTGGATTGATTATCGGCCCCGGCAAAAATGGAAAACAATGCATCGTTTTCAAGTATGTGTTTTACGCGGATAGCACGATCTGTGTTAGTATCGGTAAGCCAGTATTCGCGGGCCTGAGATAAATAGCCAGGCCTTTCAATGGTGTATAAGGTGGTATCTCTTAAAATCCTAAGAGAACCATCTTTAAAGGCTTCTTCTTTGTATTTCCAAAAATTCCCCAGGCTTTTAGCGGAACTGTATTTACCCATATATTCAAAACGAATTTTAACCTGCTCACCGGTAGGTTCATTGGTTATCACTTTGATGTTTGTGCTTCCGCGGTAATCGTGATTTTCCTTATTCTTATTGCTGTATGAGTTTCTGCGCAAGCTTTGAAAAAAGGAGTCATAGTTATTGATATCCTTGGGAGCAGCCATTGTAATGTGAAAAACAGTATCCTGATATTCTTCAAATCCATTGGTATAATTCCAGTTTTCAAATTCAAAGGATTCAAAGAATTTGAGCCGTGCCTCTTCCGATTTATCCGTGGTGAGGAGGATTATATACTTAGGGCCTTCAAGGTGTATCTCTCCGTAAAGCAGCTGATTTTTTTTATTTGAGAGTTGAAAGCGAGAGTAGTCTCTTTTGCCATTATTGAGAAGATAAACCGTATCTAATTCCAGCTTTTTCTCTTCTCCTATTTTTCGGGCCATGTAGGTAAGTTCAAAGTCATCCTCTTCCAGATAATCAAAGTCGTAATACTGCCGTAAACCGGTGGCGTAGTAATTCTTATTGCTGTCGGTAGATTGTGCCCAAAAGGTGTAGTTGGGGTTGTAGAATGCCGCTTCGTATAGCTCTGTTCTAAGGTTTCCCGGCATATTTACCTTAAAGCCCCCAAATCGGGGAGAGTAAACCTCAGATGTAGTTTGCCGATGTAGCCTGATGTTTTTAAAGAAGATTTCGGGCTGGGCAGATTTTGCAAAGTCTTTATGTCCTCCTACTTTAAAGATTATGATCTCCAGTGGGGTGAAGATTATCTGATAATGCTGAAAGTCTCCCTGTCTGGTTTTGTTGGTAATATCCATTGCGGGAAATCCAGAAACGGTAATACTTTTTTTGTCAATTATCTTTCCGGGGATATTCTCAAAGAGCAGGCTATCCAAACGCGACATATAAAAGCTCTCATCCTTGCCATACACCAAACCAAAAGTGCTGATTCTGCGGATAGAGTAAAAGCTGCCATTGGCCATATCTGCAAAAACATACTCCTGATACGGCTGACTGATAAACTTTACGAGCTTTCCGGGAGCTTTGGTAGTTATAAAATTATCATCTGAGGTAAAGTCTGTAATTGGTTGGCTGTAAATGATTTCATCAATCTCATCCTTTTTGCCCATGCTTAGGGCAGAGATGTTTCTGTCTTCTGCCTCAACGGTATAACCCATTTTCCGCAGCAGGTTTATAACGCCATGGTTTCCCGGGAGGTGAGCAGCGCCAACCCCGGTAAATACAACCCCGGTTTTCATTAAGGAATCCATACCATTTACCATAATTTCATTGCGGTCATCAAGCATGTATTTGCGATGGTATTTCCCCGGATTTGTAGAGCTGGTAATAGTATCCAGTAAATCGAGATTTCCCTTTCTATAGGCATCCTCCAACAAATCGTTCCAATTGGTGAAATTCCCTAAGAGAGCTTTAGCCTGACGGTCTGTAATTCTTACGGCATCCGGATCTGCACGATTGGCCATAAGCACACTTTTAAAGGATTCCTGATAATCCTCCAGCGCCACTATTTTTTTGTTTTTCTTTTTTCCTGTTTGAAAGATGAACAAATCCAGATAGGTGTTTTCCTCAAAATTTTGCTCGTAGGTATTATTCCTGTAAAGCAGGGAGTTTAGCATATCCTGATCGCGGGAGAGGTAGTATTCAAGCTCTTTTTGCTTAGGCTCCTTGGGCACAAATGAACTGTATAGAGGATATCGGTTAGAAGAGGTTCCGTAGGAAGCGGAAAAGAAATCGTGGTACAATTTTGAGGTTGTCAAATCTTCCACCCAGTATTCGGGATTGGTTTCCAAAGCAATTATATCAGCACTTTCCAGCGCATCAAAAAATGTTTCACCAAGGTGAAAGGCTACACGGTTGCTTACGTGCATGGTGCCATAGAGGTAGGAGGGCTTTTCCAGTCCATTGCCGCTAATTTTCCAAAGTAGGCCCTGGTATTCATTTTTGGATTGAGCCAGCATAGTTAGTGGAAGAAGAAGAAAGATGAAATATCGTAGCATGAAAAAAGGAGTTCGGGTGAGTTATTACAACGTTAATTTTACGCAATTATAGTGTACCTCAGTCAGAAAAATGAATTGAATGCGCGGAATGACTTACAAAACCACCAAGTTGAAACCGTACAACCTATCATTAGTATTGACTAACCTTTGGCGATACAGAGGCCTTCAGACCTTAATTTTGCCTTTTCAAAAAATATGAAAGCACTAAGCATCCTTTTAGCATTATTTCTTGTAAATGTAGGACCACAGCAATCTCCCATAGATCAGCTAGATTGGATTTTGGGGACCTGGGCCCGCCCGGCCAATAACGAAAAGCGACAATCCTTTGAAATTTGGGAAAAGGTTTCGGACACCAAATACAAGGGGTTTGGTTACACCTTAAAAAATGGAGACACCACCTTTTCTGAAAAATTGGAAATCATAGAAAAAGCTGGCGATCTGTTTTATGTGGCGCATGTATCGCATAATAAGTCTCCGGTGTTTTTTAAGTTTACTACCATTAGTGATACCCTTTTTATATGTGAAAACCCTATACACGATTTCCCTAAGGAGATTGCCTACAGAAGGGATGGGAACAACTTATACGCCCATGTAGCTGCAGGAAATCGTAAAATTGATTTTGCCTTTAAGAGGGTAGAGGAGTAGGCTAGCTGGCACAGTTTACACAAAACCGGCTTTGAGGCATCAATAAAATTCTCCCCAATGGAATTTCATGTTTACAGCGGGCACATTTGCCAAAGTCTGCTTCACGTACTTTGGGCAGTATGTTTTTTAAGCCCAAAAGCTTGTGCTCGGCAGTGCGCAAAGCAGCTTCAACAACCGAGCGGTTATTGATGGCATCCATTCTCGATACTCGTCCAATAGCATTTTCAGGACCAATGGGTTTTGTAAGCTCCTTGTATTCCAATACTGAATTCTCGGTTTTTGTAATTTCCTCTTGAATCAGTTTCTCAATTTCATCCAGCTGCTTATCCTTCATTATGTTATAGATTTAATCTGAAAGGACTTTCCGTTGAATGAAATACCGTCACCTGTAGCTTTCCCAAGCATAGCCTGAGCCAGAGGAGAGGTGGGGGCCATAACAAAAACCTCCTGATTGTCAATTTGCATTTTACCTATTCCTACCGCAATAAAATAATAGCCACTATCGGTTTCCACTAAAGCGCCAGATTGCACCTTATCGTAAACCTTTGTTGCATTTACACGGCTCAGAATAGTTTGCAGCTTTTGAGTTTCGGCCAGCTGCCTTCCCATTTTTTCCTGTTCCAGCTGAATCATGGCACGGCCGGTTTCGTGTTTGTCACCAGCCGTGCTTTTGGCCTCTGAGCCAAGCGCCTCTCTACTTTCTGCGAAAGCGGAGTTTAATTGCTCCAGTTTTTTGGTGATTAAAGTGAGGCAATTTGTGTAAAGCTGTTGTTTGAATAGTAATTTTTGATTGGTCATATTTATAAGAGGAGTAGAGAGCAAATGTACTTTTTCAAGCGATGAGAGTTTTAGCTCCTGATTAGGCAGCTTCGATAGAATTTGAAAGTGATAGGGACATAATGTTCCATTATTCCTTAGTTTTCGAAGCTCAATCACTAAAAGCAACTATGGTACTACTGGCAATTTCCTTAATTCTATTGATCTACTTCGGTTATGGAGATTTTGTTGAAGCCAGGGAAACCAACAATCAGAAAGCCCAGGCCTATCAAAGAAGGTCGGTAACTATCATCGGGATCTTGCTGTTTATGGGTTATGGGCTTTATCTCATCCATCCGGATATAAGTGCCCGGTTGGGTATATTCCAAAGCAACAACGCTCGCTTTACTGCTTCTATAATTTTCGCTTTTGCTATTTCGTATCTCTGGTTTATGTTTTTCAGGGCTCTCGATATTTTTGAAAGGGAGAAATCGGGTCCATTGATTATTCTTTTTGTGCTGGCCTGCGTCTCACTTTTTCTGGTTTTCCCCATTGGTGATTTTTTGAGAGGCTTTGGTTTTGCATTGGACGGCACCTTTGTTGGCGATTTTATCTATTGTGTTCTTGTAATTGGAGTTCCTGAGGAATTGGTGAAAATCCTTCCCTTTTTGCTGATGCTGCGGTTTACCCGATCTATTAATGAGCCCTACGATTATATTTTATACGGAGGAGTTTGCGCTTTAGGGTTTGCCTTTATGGAGAATATCCAATATCTCAATAGCTCAAGTATGATGGCCCTTGCCGGGAGGGCACTTTACAGCACGGTAAGCCATATTTTTGATACCAGTATTATCTGCTACTTTCTGGCTATAGCCCATTTCAAAAAGAAAAATTCAGTTTTAGCCTTTTTCAAGGGATTCATTCTGGCAGCGCTTGCCCATGGTTTCTATGATTTCTGGGTTATCACCGAAAGTGTTTCATACCCATTGCTTACCATCTTCTTTTTTTTGGCCTCTATTCATGTGCTGGTAATGATGATCAACAATCTGATCAATATCTCTCCCTATTACAAACCTGAACGGATGTTGCGCACCGCTAAGTACAAGTTTTACCTCACCACTTATCTGGTGGCAGTTTTGGTGCTGGGTTTTGTGTTTATGCTTTTTTCAAAAGGGCAGGAGTGGGCCTATGCCTTTGCCAGGGGTGCCGCCTTTTTCGATTCGTATGTGTTGATGTATTTAGTGGTGAGCTTTACCAGCCTCAATGTGGTGCATGGTTACATCATGCCACTGCGTATTAAAAAAATGCTTCTTCCGCTCATAAACCGTTACCCCAATTATTTGGGATTAAAAGTGCGGTTGAGCAGTGCCGAAACCTCATGGACTGTTAGACTGGATGAGCTTTCAGAGCAATTGCCACTAGAGGGTGTCTTGACAAAAAGAATGGTGGTAGGTGGAAATTTTAACTGGTATGAAGTAACTATCGCGAACATGCCATTGGAGTGGGCCGAGCTCAATTATCGGATTATGATTGTACCAACTAAGTTTAACAAACATCTATTTAACGGTGATCCACAACATTGCAGAGTAGCTCTGGTAAAGAGTTCTGTTGACAGAGACACACCTTTGGTGGAAGAATCCGAAATCGAAAAAATGGCCGTTGGTTACCTCATGGCTTTAGAGCCTGCCATACAGGTTTAAATTAAGCATAATATGAACAGTTCAGCTTCCCGCTCTGGTCGAAGCACTCAGGCTGACAAGGCTTTTAACCTTCAACTAATAACCTTCAACATTAATTTCGAAGAATCTTAAACCATCGCTCCTTTCAGCGCCTCGCGTTGCTCCTGTATTTTTGGATCGCTGATGTATTCGTCATATTCCAGCAATTTATCCATCATGCCGTTAGGACTAATCTCAATAATACGGTTGGCCACCGTTTGTGTGAAAGTATGGTCATGAGAAGTAAACAGTATGGTACCCTTAAACTCCTTCAATGAGTTGTTTAGGGCCTGAATAGACTCCAGATCAAGGTGATTGGTAGGCTCGTCAAGCATCAATACGTTTCCTTCCTTCAACATCATGCGGCTAAGCATACAGCGCATTTTTTCACCTCCACTAAGTACCGAAGCAGATTTAAAAACCTCCTCACCTGTAAAAAGCATCTTTCCTAAAAAGCCACGTACATATACTTCATCCTTATTTTCAGAGTACTGACGAAGCCAATCCACCAGGTTGTCTTTGGTATCAAAAAACTTGTCGTTATGATTAGGAAGGTAAGAGGTGGTAATGGTTTGCCCATAGGTAAGGCTACCGGTATCGGGCTGTAGATTACCGTTCAAAATCTCAAACAAAGTGGTTATGGCCAGGCTGTTATCACTTATGAATGTAACTTTATCGCCACGGTTAATCTTAAAGTTTAAGTCCTTAAACAGTAAAGTTCCATCTTCTGAATGGGCACTTAGATTTTCAACTTCTAGTACCTGGTCACCAGCCTGGCGCTCCTGATTAAAAATGATAGCTGGGTACTTACGGCTACTGGCCTGAATTTCGTCAACATTAATTTTTTCCAAAAGCTTTTTACGGCTGGTGGCCTGCTTACTTTTAGAGGCATTCGCGCTAAAGCGGGAAATAAATTCCTGAAGCTCCTTGCGCTTCTCTTCGGCCTTTTTATTGGCTGATGAACGTTGGCGCAGTGCCAACTGGCTGCTCTCGTACCAAAAGGAATAGTTTCCTGTATATAGTTTTATTTTCTGGAAGTCGATGTCGGCAATGTTGGTACACACGGCATCCAAAAAGTGACGGTCATGCGAAACCACAATTACCGTATTTCTGAAATTCAAAAGGAAATCCTCTAACCAACCAATGGTTTTCAAATCAAGGTCGTTGGTAGGCTCATCCAATATCAATACATCAGGATTACCAAAAAGGGCCTGCGCCAGAAGCACACGCACCTTGTAGCTACCTTCCATATCACTCATATACTTAAAGTGATCGGCCTCCTCAATACCCAATCCACTAAGTAGTGAAGCGGCATCGCTCTCAGCATTCCAGCCGTCCATCTCCGCAAATTTCTCCTCCAGGTCTGCGGCTTTAATTCCATCAGCTTCGCTAAAGTCTTCCTTAGCGTAGATGGCATCTTTCTCCTGCATTAATTTCCAAAGCTGCTTGTGGCCCATCATCACCGTATGTAGCACAGTGTGCATGTCATAATCTGCGTGATTTTGCGAAAGCACGGCCATCCTTTTTCCTGGCTCTAAAGACACCGTACCAGTGGTGGGTGATATTTCGCCCGAAAGAATTTTCAGGAAAGTAGATTTTCCGGCACCGTTAGCACCAATTAAGCCATAGCATCTTTCACCATGAAATTTGATGTTAACGTCATCAAAAAGAACTCGTTTGCCGTACTGAAGGGAGATGTTATTTGCCTGAATCATAGCCTTAATTTTGAGCGTGCAAAAGTAAGACGATTAATTTGGAAAAGGTAGGTTGGGGAGTTCTAATTTCACCATCCTGTCCCCCTCAAGGGTGATAGCTGCACGTTGCGTTTATCCCCCTATTAATCAACAATCTTTACCCATAAACAAAACGTTGCCTGTATAGGAGCTGCATTAATCCCCCCTTGGGGGCACGCAGGGGGGTGATTTTTATTGTTCTTTCAAGCAAATTGGGTATTAAGTTATTTCGAAACCTGATTAAGTTGTTATTTAGAGACTTCAAAAGGGTTTTATGAAGGAAGTATTAAAGGTGGTGATTTGGTTTGTTTTAGCAATTCTGCTGATGTCTTGTGAAAACCAACATTACGATGGAGCAAGACGTTTCTGCGACAATGAGCAAAGGCTTTTGGTTCAAACAAATGCCATTGATACCGCAGTTTGGGATTTAGGTTTATCAATGGATTCCTTTCTATTGGACGTTTTGGACCAAACTGGTACTGATAGCTGTGAAGGTCTTCAGGTTATCTACTTGAGGGCAAATCTTCCCAAATATGGTTTGGTTCATATTCCAGGATGGGTAGGTAATCCCTATTGCGTCTGTTGTCCAGATATGCCAGCAGTAAAATTGCGTAGAATTAACATAGATATGAGTACTGACTCAATCCTTTTTAATGGAGATGTATTGGATCAAAAATTCCTTTACAAACAGTTAATGTATCAAACTAACTTTCTTTTTATTCAAGGAAAACATAAACAAGCGCTATACAACCTGAACTGGAATGATCTTGTCACAGAAGAGTTTAAGAAATCAGTTCTCCAAACCATTTTAAATTCTTATTTCAATTCGTTGGAGCAAGAATATGCCGGGGATGAAGCTGACTTTTGTTCCTTACAGAGCGTTTCAGAAATGCCAAGGTTTATTTTGATGATTGAAAAAGATGCAGTTCCGCCACCTCCGCCACCTATTCCTGATTCTTTAAAAGATTCTGGTAATTGGGAATGACATTATCATTGGTTATTGACCATCATGATGTAATTTCAAATCTTCAAATCTTCAAATCACCAATCTTACTCAATCTCCACCAATGACCGACACCACCTTACGCCCCCGCTATAAGTTTAGCACTGAGCTTTCATCTGAGGACATCCGCAATGGGCTGAGAACTGCCTTAAAGGATAAAGCAGTTAATGAATTTGAGTTACAATACCGCTCAGTACAAGGACATCTGATAGTTTCCTTTCCGCAAAAGCACAAACACTTTTGGAGCCCAACATTGGATGTAAACCTTGAAGACGGCCAAAACGGAAAGACCACCGTTAGAGTACTCATCGGCCCTGAGCCTTCCATCTGGACTATGTTTATGTTTTTTTACACCTTAGGTGGATTGGCCATGCTAGCGGGCTTGGTGCTGGGCTATTCACAATGGACATTAGGAAAAGGGGTGCTGGCCTTATGGCTGATTCCGGTGGGGTTTGCCATCATTCTGTTTTTTTATCTGGCTGCCCTTGGTGGTAAGGCCAAGGCCCAGGATCAGATGAAAATCTTAAAAACCTTTATGGAAGAGGCTATTGGGCAGCCTGTATTTCACGAAGAGGAGCAAGACCTTAACTAATAGTTAAGGCATAACCCGTTCTAGTCTGCCATCTCTCAAATCCCTGTAAAGTTCAGACTTGGCATTTCCCTTTAAGGCTCCCAAATCTAACTCTCCATTTCGCTTGCTGCGAGCCACGTAAATTTCGCTGTCAAAAAGCTGAGGAGTAATGGTCTCGCACGTTTTGGCGCCTTTTAATTCCACACAAACTTTTATACTATCCGTTTTTGAGCCAGTATAACAGTTGTAGTATTGGTTGGGTAGAAGTTGACAAACCACACTATCATTAACAGATACCATCAATGTATCGGTACTTTGGTTGTAGTTGCTGTTGTAAATCAAAGTCTGGGCACTGATTTCCTTTACATTCTTTTTAGTGTTGGGAATAATGGTTCCACGGTCAAAGTCAATAATCCAAAAGTCAACATTTTCAATGGGGTTGATGGCAGAAGCTATGGCAAAACCTATGAAGCCACCGGTAACACCACCAATAATCATAGAGGCTATGGCTGCAGAATTGTCTTGCTCGTAGCGGTCAATAGTCAAATCGCCATTTCGCATTTTAAGAGGAACGAAACTTCGTCCCACTTTAATAAATACTGTTTTGCCATCAGAAAATCCAAAAACAGACTTCTGCATCTCTTTATTATCAGGGATATCTATAGTGGCGCTTTCTGCTTTATCATCTCGGTTGTACCGGACATCAGGATAAAAGCGGGTAGTTGTATCCCCAACATTATCCCTCATATCATATAGATTGAAGTAAAGGATTTTTTTGCGGTTTTGAGCTTGTTGTATAGGGTAAACCCTTTCCCCATAAGGGTTTTGGTCAATATTATCTTCAGTAAGCGGAATGGGGTTTAGCCTTTTTAGGGTGTTTCTTTTTTCAAAATCATCAAAACACTGCAGCAGGGCTTTTTCCACCGTATAGCCCACCCAGGAGGTTGCATCTTTACCTTTTTCACTTATCGTAGCCATGGCCTGAAACACCTCGGTATAGCCATTCTTATGTTTTCTTATAAAACTCACGTTTACGTCAGTTACGGCCTTGGGCCTGCGTCCAACCATCACCTCATAGGTAAATAAGTGGTTTATTCGGAGCAGATAAGCAGGGGTTGACTCTATCCGTTCACCAACTTTTAATAATCGGTTTAAATCTTGGAGAACAGGTTGTTTGTGATAAACAGGGGTTTTGGTTTTTCCTCTTTTGCTCAAAATATAACCAAATTCAGCCTTGTCTTCCCTGGCGTCTATTATACTGTCAATGGTAAAGTGCCAGGGCCAGTTTTCCATGGGTTTTAGGTTTGACAAGTCGTGATACATTTTTTGACCATGTAGCGGTGCAAGGCTTAAAAAGAGTGCTAAACTGAGGAGTGTTTTACGCATGGGTTTATTTTGGCAGAGAGTTATTTTGGTGGACAGGCTTGTCGGGCTTCGCCATAGCGGATGGCACTTAATATGGATTGTTTCTTTTCCGTAGACACGTAATCAAATTTTAGTGTACCCTTTCGGCTAATACGAATTAGATAAACATCTTTATAAAAACTGCCACTAGGTATTTCGAGGCATGCTTTCTGTTCTTTAAAAATAACACATACCGGTATGGAGGCTCCCTTAAGTGGTGGTTCCAACAGATAATAGTTGTTTGGAGAGATACTGCAAATTAGGCTATCGCCAATCGTCATTTTCACTACTGCGTCCTCATCATTAAAACTGGAGTTATATATATAAACCTGGGCATTAATTTTTGTTAATGAATGATGCTCGGCAGGAAGTATAGTGCCTAGATCCAAATTAAGGTGGTAGCCATACTTGGATTTACTGGGTATCGCACTGGCTGCGTAAATAGCCGCACCGATAGGGCCAAATAAAATACCAGCGGAAATCATTCCGCTTGAAAAATCGGAGTAATCCAAAGCATGTCTATCCAGATAGTAGTTACCATTAGAATCCACCATTTCGTAAAATTTCTTACCTCCCCTTATAAAAATAGTCCCACCATCACAAAAAGCATATATCTCTTCCGGATTTACATTTTCATCTACAAAATCCAGTTTTGCCCTGCGAAGACCCTTTTTTTCTTCATAGTAGTCGGGGTAAAACTTTAGGGTGGTATCAATGGTGTTTTCGCGCAGGTCGTAAAAGCTTCGGTAAATTCCTTTTTTTAGTTTCAGCACCTTCTCAATAGGGTAGGGTCTGTTTGCGATAATGGGGTTGTAATTCAGCTCGTTTATACTGCCAGCTAAGGGTTTTAACTGATTTGAACTTTTGCGTTCTTCGTAATCGTTGAAACAAGATTGCAAAACATCTACAATATTTTGTGCATGCCAATAGGGGGCACCTAAAACTTCAATCTGAAAGTATCTTGATGCCTGAAATACCTCAATATATTCACTTCCCACTTTTTTTAGAAAACTAACATTGGCTTCCGCTGCGCTAATTTTTTCGGGATGTTTAAGTTCATAAATGTAGAGATGATTGATTCTCAAAATGAGTTTTTCATTTATACCCTGCTGGTTTTTTTTGGCTTGTTTAAAAACTCCTCTCAATGAGCGATGAAGGGGATATTGGAGATAAGCCACTCGTTTTCTTTTTGGAAATCCCTTGTAAATAAAACCTATCAAATCCTTGTCTTCACGGGCATCAATAATGCTGTCGAGCTCAAATTGCCAGTTCCATTCTTCAAGCTCAGCCTTATCAAAGCTTAAGTAGAAGTTTTTAGCAGAAGCAGTTAATCCACCAAAAAACATGATTAAGAATAAAATTTTTGATCTCATATTAAGATTTCAGGGTGGTGCAAAATACTGAGATTACTATTAAGGTTTTAGGTATTCAAAAAATAGATATCATTGTTTGACAGAGCGGAGAATGGTGATGAAAAACTCTACATTTAGCCATTGTCTATTTTAATAGATCTATCATTATGGAAAAGATAAGAGAATACACCAACGGAGATGCAACAGTGCTTTGGAAACCAGCTCTGTGCATACACTCTGAGAAATGCTGGCGAGGTTTGCCAGAGGTTTTTAAACCAAAGGAAAAACCGTGGGTACAACCAAACGGCATGGATTCAAAACGAATTACAGAACAAGTATCTCAATGCCCCTCAGGCGCGCTGAGCATGAAAAGTGAATCAAAAGAAAAAACAAATACTATGGAAGAAGGAATTAAAATTGAAGTGCTAAAAAACGGACCACTTATGGTGCATTCCGATTGTGTAATCACAAAAACAGATGGTACCACCGAAGTGAGACAAACCCGCGTAACCTTTTGCCGTTGCGGCCATTCGGCCAACAAACCGTTTTGCGATGGGGCGCACAAGAGAGAGGGGTTTGAGGGGTAATTAATGTTTTCGAATGAAAGGCATTCTGTTTATATGTTTAATCTCCATTTCACCTTTACTGAATGCCCAATTCGGTGAGAATGACAGGCCAGCCAATTTAGTTGGAGCAGGGTTCAGTAGCAGATCTTCTATGGGGCTTTTTGGTGTAATGTATGGCAGAACGATTGCTGATGTTTTTGAAGTGAAGTTATATACAGGAATTCGTCAAGGCTTGGTATTAAGTGGTGGGGTAGGGTTAAAGCTATTTAGTAATGATTATTTAGAAGTTGTCCCGTCTATTGACTATTCCTTTTGCTTTGGTGGAGACCTTACCTACGAGGAGGGAAATGATGTCACAGATGGTTACAGAGTTGGTTTAGGTCAGTTTGTTAATACATATTTGTGCGCTAGATACTTTCCTAAAGAAGATTGGGGATTTCAACTGGGCTTAGGATATTCAAATGCTATCAAAGAGCCAAGCATTAACCACAGGTACGGGCCAAATGAAAATTATTCATCGGTGAAGCGATTTAGTGGTTCTGGATTTCTATTTGAGATAGGTGTACTTTTTCTAATTGGCAACTAAATATTTACCTATCAAAACCTCCTCTCAAATAATCATAATCGGTGGTGGCCTTGCCGGCCTTACCAACGCCATAGACCTCCGCGTGCGAGGTTATGAGGTTTTGCTTATCGAAAAAAAGGAGTATCCGTACCACAAGGTTTGTGGGGAGTATATCTCAAATGAAGTGAAGCCTTATCTGCAAAGACTTGGCGCTTTTCCTGAAAAGCTAAAACCAAAAGCCATTCATTGCTTTGAGATCAGTTCCCCATCTGGAGCACTAGCTGCCTGCAACATGAAAATGGGGGGCTTTGGCATTAGTCGCTATGCCTTTGATAATTTTCTATACGAAAGAGGAAAGGAGTTGGGAGTGGCGTATTTGCTAAATACCACTGCAACGGATGTGAAATTTGAGAATGAAGAATTTCAGGTATTCCTTAAAACGGGGGAGACGCTCACTGCTAAGGTGGTAATTGGTTCTTTTGGCAAGCGCTCGGTGCTCGATAAAAACCTGGATAGGGAGTTCTTTAAACAGAAGACGGACTATGTGGGCATCAAGCATCACTTTAAAGCTGATTTTCCGGATGAGTTGGTCCAACTCCACAATTTTGAGGGCGGCTATTGTGGATTATCCCGAGTGGAGAATAATCACGTAAATCTATGCTACCTCACTACTACCGAGGTTTTTAAGCAATATGGCTCTATTGCAGAGTTTGAAGAAAGGCATATTTCTCAAAATCCTCATTTGAAGACCTTCCTTAAAAATGCGGAGGAGATGTTTGCTCCATTGGTTATTAGTCAGATTAATTTTTCCACCAAAAAAGTGGTTGAAAATAATATCCTGATGAGTGGTGATGGGGCCGGGCTTATTCATCCTTTATGCGGCAATGGGATGGCTATGGCTATACATTCAGCTAAAATATGCTCGGAGGTTATTGATCAGTTTTTAAGTGGCCAAATCTCCCGTAAGGAAATGGAGAAGAACTATGAGAAGCAGTGGATTAAGACATTCAATTCACGCTTGCGCTTTGGACGGACTGTTCAGGGGCTTTTCGGTAAATCACGTATTTCCAATTTTGGAGTGGGAGTGGCCAAAGCCTTGCCCTTTGTTTTGAGGGAGGTGGTAAAGCTGAGCCATGGGAGAGAGGTAGTTTAGCCCCTCGACTGCGCTCGGGGAGGCAAGCTCCAAAGGTTGGTGCCTTATGGATAGGTAAAGTTTCCTATTAGTTATTTCAAACACCCACTTCAGCTTAATACCATGGCCACCCAAGTTGGCTGGTCCGAGCGCAGTCGAGGACTTGTTGTTACTGCTGCCCCTCGACTCCGCTCGAGGTGGCAAACTAGCATAGGCATTTCCATTAGTAGCTAGCAGTGTTTATGGCAACTGATTAAGACACTCTACCAATATCAAGTCCGTTCCCCTCAAAATGTCTGGTCCGAGCCCAGTCGAGGATTTTTTCATCTCGCTTCAAAGTTTTCCATACTTTAGAAATAATCAAAATTCTTAAACATGTCTTTATGGCTATACATTCTGGAGTGTTCGGATGGAACATTATACACAGGTGTTACCAATGATTTGGATAGAAGATTTAATGAACATCAACATGGAATAAATCCGGAAGCCTATACCTTTAAAAGAAGACCTGTACGTCTTGTTTTTGCTGAGCAGTTCATTGACTATCGCCTGGCCTATGAATGGGAAAAACGACTAAAGGGGTGGTCTGCTCAAAAGAAGAGGGCATTAATTGAAGACAATTGGGATAAGCTGAAGGAGTTGGCGAGGTGTAGAAATAAAACACATTGGCTTCGAAATGAGAGGGAAGATTTGAAGTCTTAGACTCGTAAATATAGCCCCTCGACTGCGCTCGGGGAGGCAAGCTCCAAAGGTTGGTACCTTATTGAGGGGTCAGTTGAGAGTTTCCACTTATAAATTCAACTATTTGCTTTCTCAGTTGATCGCCACCAACTGAAGATACATTAAGGTGTCCGGCATGTTTAACTTCAATAAACTCCTTTTGTGTGGAGTTGATGTTTTTAAAAATCTCTTTACCATATTCAATTGATATCCGTTTGTCATCAGTGCCATGAATAACTAATATGGGTTGGGAAATATGTAGAGCAGCTATAGCTGGTTTTACAGAGTCAGCTTCAAAGTCCGCTATTTTTTCAGCCCGCATTAATGCGTAGTCAGCAGTCCATTGAAATCCAATTCCCGACCACAGTTTTTGGTAATCATAAACTATGGAGCGGAGGTCACTAAAAGTGCTTTCTACTATAGCAAAATCTACATCTTTACAAATAGGCAATGTTTGCAATACCACAGCCCCACCAAGTGATCTTCCCCATAGTCCAATGGGGTTAGAGTATCCTGAACTTCTAAAATGATTCACAATTTCAATTAAGTCATGTTTTTCATAATAGCCATAGGTACAGTAATCTCCTTCACTTTCTCCATGCGCCCTTTGGTCGTAAATAAAGCAATCATAACCAAGCGAAGTAAAGTCTGCAACTTCCTGTAAGTAAGCTTCTTTATAGGCTCCAATTCCATGAACAAAAATGAGTAGGCCCAATGACTTTTGCTGCTGAGTTCTTATTAAGGCTCCTTTGAGTATCAGGCCAGACTTGGTAGTGATGGTAAATTCTTCAGTAGGGAGTTTTAAGTCACTCACTGCATATGTTGGCTGATGGTGTTCCCTCTTTAGGATGAAGCCCGGAGCCAGAAAGTGGAGAGTTAAAAAAAATACAAGTAGAACGGAAGCTAGTGCAATACCTACGACCTTAAAAATTTTCTTTCTGATATTTTTTGCCATCTCATGTTGGTTTGAGGAAAACAAACCTAAAACTAACAGCTTTAGTATTTAAAAATCTCTATTGGCTTTCAAAACTTTATCTCAGGTTGTCTGGTTCGAGCACTTCGACAAGCTCAGCAAAGGCTTTGGTCGAGGACTTCTAAAGCCAATAGAACAATTGTTCTTTCTACACCTTTAGCATTAGCTTAGCACACTTAACTCACTCAATGTCCTTCATCTTTAAAAACAGAAGCCGAAAAAAGGAAATCCTTGATGACTTTGAGTTGCAGGGAAATGACCTTGCTCAAAACCTAAGGGAATTACAACTGGTTAATTCCAATTTGGGGGGCTACTCCCTTGTTAAGGAAGGAGTGGAGCAAATCATTGAAAAGAAAGGTTTGGCCCAGCAGGTTCGCATTGCGGATATTGGTTGTGGTGGTGGCGATACTTTAAGGGAACTTTCCAAATGGAGTGCGAAAAAGAATTTCAATTTGGAGTTAACGGGGATTGATGCCAATGCTAATGCCATCGCTTTCGCGGAAGATCATTCAACAAATTATCCTGAAATAAAATACCGGCAGCTCAATATTTTTTCAGAGGAATTTAAGGCGCTGGAATACGATATTATCATGTTTAATTTGTTTGTTCATCATTTTGAAGAAAAGCAGATCATTTCGTTTTTAAAGGTTTGTCGAGAGAAGCAGGCTGTAGTCTTAATCAATGATTTACAGAGATCAGCTGTAGCTTATACCTTGTTCAGGTTTAGCTCCAGAGTTTTTAATTTTTCACGAATAAGCAGACATGATGGTCTCTTGTCCATACGCAAAGCCTTTACCCGTAAGGATTTGAAAGAGCTAATGATTGCCTCAGGCTTTACCGAATTTTCGATTAAATGGAAATGGGCATTTCGATATCAGGTTATAGCATGGTATTAATTAAAGTTGCAACATTATTTTATAGAACTTTGTTAAGGCCAGCAACTGGTTACTGAAATAAAAGAAATTTGAATTCCACCAAAAATACAGAGCGTCTGAAAGGCCCTCAAACCAAGATTCTCGCTACAGCCAAAGCGCTGCCTCCATATACCCGCACCACGGAGGAAATTATTCCGATGATTGAGCATTGGTTGCACGATCAGCCCAAGCGATTTGTGGATAAGGTTACCCGCATTTTTAAATATGCGCAGGTAGACAGGCGGTATAGCATTATGGATCTGGAGGATGTTTTTACCAAAACCTCATTTGAGGATAAAAACCGACACTATGCCACGGAGATGATAAAGCTGTCTCAAGAGGCTCTTCAAAAGGCGCTTGATAAGGCAGGACTTGTGCCTACAGATATTGACTATATCATAACTACAAGTTGTACAGGAATAATGATTCCTTCGGTGGATGCCTATCTCATAAATAACCTGAGGATGCGGCAAGACGTTATCCGTATGCCAATTACGGAAATGGGCTGTGCGGCTGGGGTTTCAGCATTGATTTATACCCATGATTTGCTAAAGGCCAATCCTGGTAAGCGGGCAGCCATTGTGGCTATGGAATCGCCTACCAGTACTTTTCAGTTGGATGATTACACCATGACCAATATGGTGAGTGCTGCTATTTTTGGGGATGGCGTGGCAGCAACTATTCTCGGCCCAAATGAGGACAAGGTACTTCCGGTGATAATGGATACCAGTATGTATCACTTTTTTGATGAAACCCATATGATGGGTTTTGATCTTACCAACGGAGGCCTGAAGATGGTTTTGGATGTGGAGGTTCCTCAAAAAATTGAAGATCATTTCGAAGATATTTTATTGCCATTTTTGAATAGGAATGATTTGGAGGTAAAAGATGTGGAGCACTTTATTTTTCATCCGGGAGGAAAGAAGATTGTGAAAATGGTAGAGGAGCTTCTTCATGGAATGGATAAAAACATAGATGTAACCAAAGAAGTACTTCGTATTTATGGAAATATGAGTAGCGCCACCGTACTTTATGTTTTAGAGGAATATTTGAATCGAAACATCGCGGAAGGTGAGAAAGGCCTTATGCTGAGCTTTGGTCCGGGCTTTTCCGCACAACGCGTTTTGCTTGAATGGGCTTAGATATTTAAATTCAAATTTTTAAGAGTCAGGATTTTTAGGACCGGCCTTTCAGAATCTTTGTAGAAAACAAGTAATTTAATTTCAATGAAATGAGAAATCCACGAGTGGAGCAAAGCGGAACGGCTTGGATTTCGGGAGAAATTAAAGTGCGTAGTTTTCAAAAAGAAGCTGATAAGCCTTGATTTTTTCTTTCTTTTTTATCAAGAAAAAAGGAAAATTAAAACATTTATAATGTTGAAAAAGTGGGCATTAATATTAGGAGGTAGTTCAGGCATAGGCCTCGCCTGTGCTAAAAAGCTTTCTGCAGAAGGCTTTAACCTGGTTATCCTTTACCGTAGCCGCAAGGCTGAATTGGAGCAGGCGGAGGCCGCTTTTGATGAGATTAGGAAAAACAAGGTGGAGTGCCTTACCTTTAATCAGGATGGACTTAAGGAAGAGGTGATGCACGAAGTGCTGGATGTTTTGGGGGAGAAGAAAATCAAAATAAGTTTGCTTCTGCATTCCATAGCCAAGGGCAATCTGAAGTTAATGGCGCCAATTCCAAATTCTGATCTGTTGCCGGCAGGTTTGCAAAATGCCTTTAAGGACCAAGCCAATTTTTTAAAAGAAGACGACTTTTTACTTACGGCACAGGCCATGGCTGTGAGCTATTACAACTGGGCCAAGGCCTTGTTGGAAAACGATTTGTTTGCCCAAGAGGGCAGTTGTATTGCTCTTACGAGCGAGGGTGGCCGTAAAGCCTGGAGAAATTATGCAGCGGTATCTGCTGCCAAAGCTATGCTGGAAGCCATTAGCAGAAATATGGCATTGGAGTTTGCTCAACATGGTGTGCGATCCAATATTTTGCAACCCGGGATAACAGACACCACTTCCTTGCGGATGATACCGGGAAGTGACTTTTTGAAGAAACAATCCATACAGCGAAACCCTTTTGGGAGGCTTACCACACCTGAAGATGTAGCCAATGTGGTTTATCTGCTTTCGCAGAAGGAGGCCAGTTGGATTAATGGCGCTATTATACCCGTAGATGGCGGAGAATCAATAAGCTAATGGATTTACTTAAAACCATAGTTCAGCAATTGCCCTACAGCCGTCCCTTCCTTTTTGTGGATGAACTGACCTCTGTAAATGATAATGGTTGCGAGGGTTTATACACCTTTCGGGAGGATGAATTTTTCTATCAGGGGCACTTTAAAGACAATCCGGTTACACCGGGTGTAATCCTTACAGAGTGTATGGCGCAGATAGGCCTGGTTTGTTTGGGGAAATATTTGGTTCAATGTTTAAAGTTGAAGGTTGAAGGTTCAAAGTTGAATGTTGAAGTAGAAAAGTTAAAAGTTAAGGGTTCTGTCACCCTGAGTGCTCCGGCCACAAGCCGCAGTGTATCTAAACCTGGCAAGCAGGAAGCTGTCAGGCTGAGCGGAGTCGAAGCCTCGAAGGGTGAGACTTCAACTTTCGTCTTCTCCGAATCCAAGGTGCTTTTTGAAAAAGCCGTTTACCCAGGCGAAAAGGTAAAAGTGGTTTCTCACAAAATATACTGGCGCCTGGGGAAATTGAAATGCCGGGTGGAGATGTTTAATGAAGAAGGAGAGAGGGTTTGTTCAGGGGAATTGAGTGGAATTATTAAGATATAATATTTTATGTGGAAGGCATTTGTGCTGTTCGGTTTATTATGGATTTCTCCCGCTGCTAAAATGGAATGTAGTCTTGATTCCAATTTAGAGATAGATAGAAGGCTTCTTCAAATTAGGAAGGAACTTAATACGACAGATACGTTAATTCTCTATAGGCACTTATCCCACCAACTTGGAATGGCGGCTTATGCAAAAATTGTTTGGAAAAAAGAAGACGGGCTTTATATAAAAAGGCTTTCTCAAAAAAGTGCAAATGATGAATTGAAAGAATTTGGCTGGGTAAAGCAGAGGGGTCCTGAGGCACCAATAATCTATCTTAACGCAATTGGAGATTCAAAACAAAATTCTGACACAATTAGTTGGATTATTTCGCATGATGAACTCCATACTGTTCTTGTCTATGTTCAAGACTCGCTTATTTACTGTGATATGGTTAGCGAGGGTCCTTATTCAGAAAACAGAAATTTGCCGAGGATGGGGTTCATTTTCAGTTTACGAGATCGACATCCGTTTATTGCTTTAAAGTTTAATGTAGATACGGCCTATGGCTTAGGCCCAAAATACTTTTTAAATGGTAAACCAATTTTTGATGAAGACCCAAAGAAAAATAAGGAGTTGAAAAAAGAGTACAAGCGGGCAATGAGAAAACACAGATTTAGGAGTGAAAAATAGAGTAGTAATAACCGGCTTAGGCGTTGTTGCTCCAAATGGTGTTGGAATCCCTGATTTTGAACGCGCCATTAAGGCGGGTAAGTCCGGGATTGAGTTTATACCTGAGTTGGAGGAGCTGAACTTTCGTTGTACGGTTGGTGGTGTTCCAAAAATCACTGAGGAATTATTAGCGGCCAATTTTACCGAATTAGAGCTTAAGCGACTTTCGGCTCGTGGCGTCATCTACGGTATTCTCGCAGGTTTAGAGGCCTGGAAGGATGCTGGCCTTGCTTTCGCGGAAAGCGATGGCGAACCTAATTGGGAGTATGGAACCGTTTTCGGTGCGGGAATAAGTGGCATCAATACTCTGCGAGATGCTATCTACAGAACAGATGATTTAAAAGTGCGTAAACTGGGTACCACTATGGTGGAGCAAACCATGCCCAGTGCTATCAGTGCTTTCCTTGGCGGAAAGTTGGGTTTGGGTAATCAGGTTACCACCAATGCTTCGGCTTGCAGCACAGGTACAGAATCTATTTTAATGGCTTATGAGCGCATAAGGGACGGAAAGGCTACAGTTATGCTGGCGGGGAGTTGTGATGCCGACAGTCCGCATGTATGGGGTGGCTTTGATGCCATGCGAGTGCTCAATTACAAAAGCAATGAGCAACCCGAAAAGGCATCCCGACCAATGGCTGCCGATGCCTCGGGATTTATACCAGGAAGTGGTGGCGGGGCTTTGGTTCTGGAATCTCTGCAATCTGCGAAGGCAAGAGGAGCGAAAATATATGGCGAAATAGCCGGAGGCTTTGTAAACTCAGGTGGACAAAGGGGAGGGGGCACCATGACTGCTCCAAACTCCATGGGTATTCAAAAATGTATTGAAGGCGCATTGAAGGAAGCTAACCTCAAACCTCAGGATATAGATCTGATTTCCGGTCATCTTACCTCCACTATGGGTGACGTTCCCGAAATTGCCAATTGGAGCAAGGCTTTAGGGCTGGTTGGTAAGGATTTTCCAAAAGTAAACTCGGTAAAATCAATGACGGGCCATTGCCTTAGTGCAGCGGGTAGTATAGAGTCTGTGGCTTGTGTGCTGCAACTTTACGGTAATTATATTCATCCCTCCATCAATTGTGAAGAGGTTCATCCAAATATTCTTGAAATCATTGATGCCAGCTGTATCCCAAGACAATTGGTAGAGCAGGAAAATACTATCATTGCGAAGTCAAGCTTTGGGTTTGGCGATGTAAACTCCTGTATCATTTTAAAAAAATATCGTGCATGACACGCGAAGAAATAGAACTCAAACTCAAAACTATTATTAAGCCTTACGTGCAAAACGCGGAGGCTTTTAACAACCTTAGCCCGGAAACTGATATGCTTCAGGATTTACAGATAAACTCTGCCCATCTTGTAGATGTAATATTGGATATGGAAGAGGAGTTTGATATTGAGATTGATGATGAAACGGCCGAAAAGATGCTAACAGTAGGCGAAGCTATTTCTGCTACCGAAAGGCTAATGGCCGAGAAGTAGGCTGTTGTATATGAATATAAAGTACGGAGGATGAACTTAGAAGAATTAGCCAAATGTGAGCTAGAACTTTATAAAAAAGTATGTTCATTAGAAGGATCAATGGAGGAAAAAGATGATCAATTAAAAAAGCTTGGCATTTATAATGAATACACAACAATACATCGCGAGTACGCAAAACAAAGCAAGGACAATATAGAAGCTCTTAAAAGAGGATTGTTTCTGATTTGGTATTCCATGGTTGAACCTTCCTGTTTTATCGGAATTAAAGAATTAGATCCAGAAGCTGAACGAAAAATAATCGATAGCGTTGATAGCCGAATAAAAAGAGGTAACACAGACTATGAATTAGACTGGATGTTGGACTATTACTCTGGTTGGGATTTCGTTTTTGAGCGGTTCAATAATTACAGGGATTTACAAGGTAGACTTAAAGATGAACTAAAAACTGAATTGCCAACTAGTATTGATAGAGAGGAGATGGAAAAGAGAGGCCAAATGGGTCTTTACTGGAACTCATTGGCCATTTTCAGCAAGAGGACAAGCAACTAAAGGGGTATTGTCTGTGAAGTGATAAAACTCATATAACGTTAAACAATGTATTAATTCCATTTCGGCCCCATCCACCTGCATGATATGCCCTAGCTAGGCGCCCCAATCTTAGTTAATTGAACGACCTGACCAACCTCACTCCATCATCCTCAATAACAATTAGTTTTTGCCTGAAAAGGCCACCAATAGCTTTTTTAAAGGTTTTTTTACTCATCTCCAATCTACGGGAGATTTCGTCCGGATCACTTTTGTCGTTTAAATCCAAATACCCATCATGAGATTTTAATATATCCAATATCTTTTGGGCATTTGGCTCTACAGCCGCATAACCGGGCTTTTGAAGGATGATATCAATCTTATCGTCTTCGCGGATATTTTTTACATAACCCGTTGTGCGATCTCCAGTAGTTACATTTTTGAAAATTTCATTTTCATAGATCAGTCCCATATACTGGTTATCAACAATTACGTTGTAGCCTAATGGGGTTTGCTTACCAATCAACAGCTTCACTTCCTGATCCGGCTTTAGCATGATATCGCGCTTCTCTACAAAGCTTTCAATCTTGGCGGAGCCCGTTATACGATCGGTCATTTTATCAACGTACACATACACAATGTACCACTGGCCTTCCTGCATGCGGCCTTCCTGCTCTATAAAGGGTACAAAAAGGTCTTTTTCCAATCCCCAGTCCATAAAGGCCCCGATGCTGGTAACTTGCTTGGCCTTTAAAAATGCAAATTCACCCACAATAGCTTTGGGCTTCATAGTGGTGGCAATAGGCCTTTCCTCAGAGTCGAGGTAAATAAAAACCTCTACTTCATCACCTTCCTTGGCGCCTTCGGGCACCCACTTTACAGGAAGCAGGACGTCATCGCCATTTTCATCTTCTAAAAAAAAGCCAACACTGGTGTGGCGTACGATGGTGAGGGTATTGTATTTTCCGAGTTCCACGGTGGTTCAATGTTTAATGCCTGCCTGCCGGTAGGCATGGGTGAATGTTGAAAGTTCGTTTGGGGTTGCAAAGATGGGACGAAAATCTGTCTTTGCAATTAGTAGCAACTAACCGCCCTAGGGCACTAGTTGCAGAAACTGTTTATACTTCAATACACCACGCATTATAAGTGGCACTTCGACTGCTCTAATGTATAGTCCAATCAAACCTCCTTCATACTCAACTGTATCCTGTTTCGCGGGATATCCACTTCCACAACTTTTACGGTTACCTGTTGCTGCAGGCGCACAACTTCGTTGGGGTCGCTAACGAAACGGTCGGCCAGTTGCGAAACATGCACCAGGCCGTCTTGTTTAACACCGATATCCACAAAAGCGCCAAACTGGGTAATGTTAGTTACAATTCCTTGAAGTACAATTCCTTCACTCAGATCTTCCACTTTTCGAATGTTGGGATCAAAGGAAAAAACCTTGGCTTTTCCACGCGGATCACGGCCAATTTTTCCAAGTTCAGAGGTGATATCTTTAAGAGTAGGTATGCCTATAGCCTTAGTAACATAGCGGCTCAGATCCATTTCATCCAGTTTTTTAATGGCGCCAATGAGTGACGAAACCCGTCTGTTCAGATCTTTCGCCATTTTTTCCACTATAGCATAGCTCTCGGGGTGTACTGCCGAGTTATCCAAAGGATTAACCCCACCTGGTATGCGAAGGAAACCCGCACTTTGCTCATAGGCTTTGGGTCCAAGTCCGCTTACCTTCTTTAATTCCAAACGAGAAGTAAACGCACCATTTTCATCGCGATACTTTACAATGTTTTCTGCCAGTTTTGGGCCCAGGCCTGATACATAGGTAAGCAGGTGTTTACTTGCGGTATTGAGGTTTACACCCACCTGGTTTACGGTACTTTCCACCACCCTGTCCAGGCTGTCCTTTAATTTGTTCTGATCCACATCGTGTTGATATTGGCCAACACCAATACTTTTAGGATCAAGTTTTACCAATTCAGCCAGTGGATCCATAAGTCTGCGACCTATTGAAACAGCACCACGAACGGTAACATCATAGTTTGGGAATTCTTCACGGCCTACCTTACTGGCAGAGTAGATGGAAGCGCCTGCTTCATTTACAGAATATACCTCTACACCATTTGGAATACGTACTTTTTGTTGTACAAAGTCTTCAGTTTCTCTGCCCGCAGTGCCATTACCTATGGCAATAGCCTGCAGCTTATAGGTTTGCAACAGTCGGCTAACTTTAGATGCAGCCGGCCCTGTAAGAGCTTGCGGAGCATGAGGATAAATATTTTCGTTGGTAAGCAATCCACCGTGTTCGTCAAGCGCTACCACCTTACAGCCACTTTTAAAACCAGGGTCAATGGCCAATACGCGTTTAGGACCAAGGGGTGGGGCCATTAATAACTGTCGCAGGTTTTCGGCAAAAACGGCAATAGCTTCCTCATCAGCTTTTTCCTTACTACTGTTTTTAAACTCAGTTTCTATAGAAGAACTCAATAGCCTTTTATAGGAATCCTTTGCGGCCAGCTCTACCTGTTCGGCAGCTTCATTTCTTCCTTTTACAAAGATCTTGTTGAGAATTGTTAAAGCCTCATCTTCATCGGGTAAAATATGCGCGCGCAGCAGACCCTCGGCTTCGGCACGTCTGATGGCAAGTACTCTATGACTGGGACAGCGTTTCAGCGGCTCTCTAAAATCAAAATAGTCGCGATATTTTTCGGCTTCTTCTTCTTTCCCCTTTATAAGCTTTGAACTGATTTCTGCTGAGCGGCTAAAGAGCCTGCGTATGGATTCTCTGGCGTAAGCACTTTCATTTATCCATTCGGCCATAATATCCCTGGCTCCAGCCAAGGCATCATCCACCGATTGTACTTCATCTTTAACAAACTTCTGAGCAAAGCTCTCTACATCATTAATTTCCTGTTTCATCAGTGTTCCCGCCAAAGGTTCCAAACCTTTTTCACGAGCCACTGAAGCGCGGGTTTTACGTTTAGGCTTATAGGGCAAGTATAAATCCTCCAACTCAGTTAAACTCCAACTGTCATTTAGTTTGGATTCAAGCTCCGGAGTCAGCATTTCCTGAGAAGCAATGCTTTCCAGTATACTTTGCCTGCGCTTTTCAATCTCCTCAAGCTTTTTCAGCTCTTGCTGAATATCACCAATCTGAACTTCATCAAGGCTACCTGTGGCTTCTTTTCTATAGCGAGAGATAAAAGGCACTGTACCACCTTCCTCCAAAAGAGAGACCGTGTTTTGTACCTGTTTTAAAGGAATGTTGAGGTTTTTGGAAATGATGGGAAGCAGAACTGTGGACATTTACTAATCTTTGAATTGGCGGCAAAGATAGGGGATGGGAAAAGGGGATTAGGGTCTCTTTCCTGTTTTTTAGTAATGTCGTTTTTCTCATTCAGTGATGTTTCAAAACCCTTTAACGTTTTTTGGAATGATCAAGCTTGTTATTTTTCACAAAGCAATTTCGGAGGACAGACTTATGGTTCTGGAAAAAGCGCATCACTGTGTAGCCAATGCCAAGGGGCCGTAATTCAATATATTCAGAAGTATATTTCCTCTGGGAACGGTAAGCTAGTTTTTAAAAAAGTCTACAATTTTGTTTCTTAACATCCCCACATCCACCTGCTCAATAGGGTGTTTAAAACCTTCAAAAACTTCAAAGGCGCTATTGGGGATAGAATCGGCTACATTTTTAGATTCTTCAATAGAGACCATATTATCTGCACCACCAACGGTTATATGTACCGGGCAGTTTACTTTGTTGAACGCAGCCGGCCTTAGAGCTTCACCATTACCTAAAGCCAGCATCATATCCGCGGTTTTGCGAAGTACATGTTTCCAGTCTTCCGGTGTATGGCGTTCTTTAAGCTGCTCTGCAAACTTTGGAACTTTCTCCACAATTACATCCGGGTTTAGCATTTTCACTTCCATGGCAGCAGACTCTGGCGACCAGTCAAATTTGGTTCCGAGAGTCATTATGTGTTTTACCTTGTCGGGATGGCTCATTGCCAGTTTTAAAGCAACATATCCACCCATGCTGTAGCCAAAAATATTTGGAGAAACCAGTTTTTCATTCTCAATAAATTGGAGAAGGTTTTCGCTAAAATGATCCAGTGAAAATTCTCTATTGATGCTGAGCCCACCATGGCCTTCAAAGTTGAGAGTATAAATATCAAAGTGATCTTTGAGCTTATCGCCTAATGGCAGTAATTGGGCTTTGCTGCCCAAGGCACCATGGAGGAGGATTAGGGAAGGTTTCATCTTAGTGAATTTAAGAAGCCTAAATTATAACCTTGGCATCAATTCTACACTTTTGAATCTCTAATCTATTTTTTTTAGAATACTTGTCAAGCACGCTGCCAAACATCCCCTTGGTGGCTTTTTTAACCAAAAGACTTTTGAACTTGCTTATTTCAAAATGGCCGGACTTTGAAAAATTGCATTAGTTTTAGTGCGGGGATAGAGGTGCGGGAAACACCAGGATGTTTAGCCCATTGAATAACAAAAGCCATAGCGTGGCTAAACGCAATTGCGTTTAGTGAAACGTGGTGTGAAGTTGGAAAAAAACCAAAAAGTATACACCTTTCGAAATTGTGTATAACACAACAATCCTACTCTGTATTGATCTTTGTATCAATAAAATAAAACAGAGATGAATAAGAATAATCAATTTGGCAAAAAGGGATGGACCCCCGACAGAATTAAAGACTTAACCGGTAAAACATTCGTGATAACTGGCACAACCAGCGGTACAGGTTTTGAAACTTCACGCATACTCCTCTCTAAAGGTGGAAAAGTAGTGATGCTGAATCGCAACCCGAAGAAAGCGGCAAACACTATCGCAGCTTTAAAAGAAAAATTAGGCAACACCATCAATGTCATCAACATTACTCTGGATTTGGGTGAACAAGCTTCCGTGAAAAAGGCCGCAGCAGAAGTTTTAGAAAAAGTTGACCGTATTGATGCCTTAATGTGTAATGGTGCCATCGCACAAGTACCTGCGCAAAAGATCACCAAAGATGGCTGGGAAAGTCAAATGGGGGTAAATTACTTTGGGCACTTTACACTGCAAGCATTATTATTTCCGATGATTAATAAATCGCAGGGACGTATTGTAACTGTAGGTAGTATGGGATACAATATGGGCATTAAGACCATTAACTTTAACGATTTGAATTGGGACAAAGATTACACCGCTAATGATGCTTATAGTCAAAGTAAATTGGCGCAGATTATGTCCATCTACGAATTACAAAATAGACTCAACAAAGCGGGTAATACTGACGTGAAAGCCTATGCTTGCCACCCTGGATCTTCCAGAACCAACCTTATCAATTCAAGTGGAAGCTTGATGATGAAAATGATTTTTGGTCTGATGAAATTGTCCCCCCTAACACAACCTGCTGAAAAGGGCGCCTATCCTGAATTGATGTGCGCTACAGAACCAGATTTAGACCAAACGGCTTTTTATGGTCCAACAGGACGAAGCAATTGGGTCGGGCCAGTTGGACCACATTATATTGCTCCACATACCAAGGATAAAGAAACAGCGAAAGCGTTGTGGGACATGTCAGAAAGAGAGACAGGTATTGAATGGAAGATTTAAATTAGTAACATATAAAACGTATTAGATATGGATATTTTAAAGGAAGCAATAGGATGGGCAAAAGCCGAGCTTATTTCCACGCCATTCTTTGTTCTTTTTGGTGTGGCGTTTATGGTGGCTAGTATGAGTTTATGGCAATTGGGGAAAACCGATCTGGCCAAAGCCTATATCATCCCTACCTTAGTGGCAGGTGCTTTATTGACAATTATTGGCCTCGGGCTATTTTTCACCAATAAATCGAGAATTACGCAGTTTGAGAAAGCTTACCATGAAGATTCAGTGGCGTTTGTTACTTCAGAATTGGAACGTGCCGAAGCGACATTAAAGGAGTATAAAAACATAGTGTTTACGGCAATTCCACTCATTATTATAGCCTGTGGCTTGGTTTTACTATTTACTAGCTCAACCATTTGGCGTGCCAGCATGATTACCACCATAGCTATGTTGACAGTAATTTTGTTCATTGATGGTTTGGCTCATGCCCGAATCAACGAATACAACAAACAATTACTGAAGGTAAATCAAGAATTGAAAAGATAAAATGGAGCATTTCAAAACGCTTTCGGCATATTTAGAATATCTGGAACTTCCACCTGCAGAGCACCCCATGCTTAGCGTATTCACCGCTTTAGCAGAAGGTTATCTACCCTGCCCAAAAGAGAGCTCTCCGCCCATCACTAACGATTGCTATACCATTAGCTTTAAAAAGTTTGTAAAAGGGGATATAATTTACGGCCGTACCAAATACGATTTTACAAATGGCACTTTGTTTTTTATAGCTCCAAGGCAAATTATTCAGTGGGATAAAAGTGTGGTGTTCCAACAAAAAGGATTTTCCATAAACTTTCATGAAGATTTTCTAAAAGGTACTGAGTTGGCACCTCTCATCAAGAAATTTGGATTCTTCTCCTATTCTGTAAACGAAGCCCTACACCTTTCGCCTAAAGAGGAAAAGCAGATGGAAGCGATTGTAGAAAGCATTGACCTGGAATACCAGAACAACCAAGATGAATTTAGCAAAGACATCATAATTTCGCAGCTAAGCACATTATTAAAATATGCCAACCGCTTTTACCAAAGGCAGTTTATCAATCGCAAGGCGATGTCTAATGACTTATTGGAGCAGTTTAATAAACAGCTAGAATCCTATTTTGATTCGGGGCTATTACAGAAAAATGGCATTCCCAAAATTGAGCAAATTGCAGAGGGACTTTCGGTTTCACAGCGATATTTAAGTGATACCTTGAAAAAAGAAACAGGAAAAACTTCAACCGAACATTTGCAACTCTTTCTGATAGATGAAGCGAAGAATATATTGATGGAGCCCAATAAGACTGTTTCTGAAGTGGCCTACGATTTAGGCTTTGAATACCCGCCCTATTTTTCAAGACTATTCAAGAAGAAAGAAGGAATCAGTCCCACAGAATACAGGGAAAAGTATAAAATGAATTAACTTTTTGACTAACGAGGTTTTATTGAAATTAAACAATTAGAAGCAACACAAAAGAAAACTAAAGCAATATCACCCCGTTGGATGCGACTACGCATAACCAAACCATTTACAAATCCACACCCTTAAAACACCATGGCCCTTTGGCAAAACCAAAGAGCCATTCCTAAAGCTAATTACCCTCTTGAGATAACAACCTTTCTTGTTGATGTGTGATTGTTGTTGGAGATTTTCACCAAATAAGTTCCTTCATAAACGGCCTGTACATCAAAGTAGGCAATGGTACTTCCCTTATTGATGTTAGCATTCATTATTATTTTACCTGTCATATCCAATAGTTCAACCTGTAAATCGTCCGTTACCAAACCGTTTACCTGTATGGCTATTAAATCTGCCGATGGATTTGGAAAAACAGAAATGTTTAAAGCCCCAAAGTCTTCTTCGCTTAAACCGATAGTACTTGTGTAAACCGTTGTTGGTTCTGTAATGCTTGTTACTTTTCTATTGGCAGAAACACCGTAAAATGTTGGGCCAACTACATAAGGGTAAGCGGAGTTCCAGTTGGCATCAACTGTAGCAAAGTAGGCATAAGTGCCGTTTGGGTATTCTGGAGTAACACAAAATCTTCCATTGTGCTCATCCAGGTAGTCTTCGTCAGTGTTGGCGATAAACTCATAGTCTTCTCTATAATAGCCCAGAAAATAGGTGGCATCCACAGGAGGGCCGTCAGGTACATCCACATTACCGGCATGGTGCGTACGTACTGCAATGTTTCTCAAGGAGTAGCCTGATTTTATTCTGGTGATTCCACCCGTTCCATCGGCATTTTTGAAGCCATAGGCGCCATAAATAGGGAAACCATCATAGGCAAACCCGATAAGTGGAGAGTGCTTGGTGCTATCAATTACATACAAACCATCTGCATCATAAAGATTACAAATAGTTGAAACCACATTTAGATCCAGCTTGAAAGCGGAAGGATTTTGATGGTGGTGATAATTACCCATGGCCGGGTGTCCTTTGCTACAGTCAAAACCGTCTCTTTCAGAAGGAACGGCATCACGGTTCCAGGATTGAGCTGCGGCAGGGCCGCCCGGGCAAGGTGAATTTCCCGGTCCACCGCAAGGGGAGTTGGTGTTGGTGTTCCACGCTACGCCATCCCGATAATCAAACAGGGCCACACCGTTTACAAATACCCCAATGTTTCCACCGGTAGTGGAGATTGGTGTACCTGTATTTTGCTGTGGCGAAAGCGGAATTTTAAATATAGCAGCCTGATCCGCAGCCTGAGAAGGATTGCCGTCCAAAAACGGACCTGTAGGATAGGCGGGCACACCTGTAGCTGTTACATAAACAAAATCATTGCTGTACTCCACTTTTTGGCAGTTTACCAAAATGTTATTTGAAATGGCGGTAGAGTTACCCGACATGTAATAGGTACCGGTTTGGGTGGTGTTTTGCAACCACGAAGTTATAGCCGGGCTAAGTTGTGCACTTGCTGTAAAAGCAGATGACAATAGAACCAATGATGCTAGAATTTTCTTCATTTTTTTGTTGATGTTTAGTATTAGACCACTTTACAGGATCAATCCCTCGCGGCATTTAAAATTTCTTTTGGAAACTGATGTTTGGGATTAAAAACAAACTCTTTGTCATTTAGCGTAAGCAGAAAAGCAATGAGGTCTGTTTTGTCATTTGAGCTAAGATTAATGGGGTTTTGAAGTTGACGCGATAGCGTTGGACTGGCCACGATTCCACTGGTATAGTGGTTCAAAATTTCATTTAGCTTTTTAAAGCGCCCATCGTGCATATAGGGGTAGGTGTAGGATAAATTTCTTAGCGATGGGATTTTAAACAGCAGGCTATCACTGGCCTTTTTAGTGATGGCGCCTTTACCATAGTCATTCAGGCTAGTGTCTATCGGCAGGCCATTGTTGGCAAATTGATAACTCGAAAACAGAGGCTCGCTGTGGCAGGAGTTGCAATGGGTTTTAAACAATTCGTAACCCGCCTGCTCTTGCTCGGTAAACTTTTCCTTTTCCTGCTTTACGCGATCGTATTTAGAATTGCAGGATATCAGCGTAAGCTGAAACTGCGAAAGAGACTTCAGTAAATGTTCTCCTGTAATGTTGCTGTCGCCCCAGGCTTTGTAAAAGGAGGAACGATATGTTTGCGAAACCTGAAGTTTATGAACCACATTTTCAATGGTTTCGCCCATCTCATCGGGATGGTTGAGGGGAGCCAAAGCCTGCATATCCAAATGATTTACGGCACCATCCCACATAAATGATTTTTGCCACGCCAGATTAAAAAGGGCAGGGGCATTACGGGTTCCGATCCTGTCATTTATGCCATGGCTCAAATCATGGTCGGTGTGGGCAAAGGCATTGTAGGGCGAATGGCAGGAGGCGCAGGAAATGGTATTGTCCTTAGAGAGCAGCGGCTCATAAAACAACATCCGTCCCAATTCCACCTTTTCCATTGCAATGGGATTTTTAACCAAATCATACTCAGGTTTTGGAAAACAGCTGGGGTATAAAAAGGCATAAGGTGAAGCGGAGTAAAACGCCATACCTATTAACGCGCAGATGAGCAATATGCCGAGTTTTAGCTTCATTGGCGGATGCTGAAGATTGTGGGTAGAAAATCGGCAAATTCCATGGCCTTTTCCCCCGGGCTCATAATCTCAAAATTTTTGGTGATGTCCACTTTCTGAATAAGTTCATCCAAAGCAATGTTTATCACTATCTCTTTATTGACTTTTGTTTGCAACTCTATTGTTTGAGAAGAATTATAAGGTGCACTATATCCGCCAAGGTGATATTGAAAAACATTCTTTCGGGCGGGACAGCTTTTGGATTTCCCCTCTAACCTAAGATTTATGTAGCCACTTTGCCACGACCAGTACATGCCTTTGGTAGGATCTAAATCTCCGCCCTGGGCACCTCCCATATTGGTAATACTATCTACACCTAAAAGGAAGCGAAATGTGTTGAAATTGGAATTTTGCGGAAGTAAAACCTGCATTTCCAGCGAAGTGGGTTTTTCTAAATCGATCAGTTGGTATTTGGGACTCGTATTGTAAGTGAGCGTTTTGCCCTCCACGTTTTCAGGCTTGGAAACGTAGAATTTTAGGGTTTCAAACAAAACACTGTCGTTGAGGCTTTTGAGAAAATAGCTTTGTCCAAGCTGCATCTCCTCCTTGTTAAAAGTAGGTACAAAACGAAAAGTCAGGGTATCTGACTTTTGCGCTGTACCACTATAACTTAAAAGGAGGAGTGCTGATATAAGAATGCCTGGATATCTCAATGTAAATCTATTTAGCGGCCTTTACAGGACAACCAATGGCTTTAGTGAAATTTGGATTAGGCTTCTCGCCCTTTTCCAAAGCTGCTATAGCGTCCTCCACATATTTTATAGTAACCTTTTCTGGCTCTTTTGAATTGTTGTCAATGGTGCCGATGTATTGTACAGCCCGCTTTTTATCCAATAAAAATACATGTGGTGTTCTCAGCGCTCCGTACTGTGGATAGATTTTTTGACCTTCATCTACCAAGTATGGAAATGTAAAGCCTTTTTCCTTTGCCCGGGCCTGCATGGCTTCATAGCCTTCCTTTTCATTTACGGGGCTATTGGGGTTTATGGCTATTACCGGATATCCCTTTGGCGCATAGGTATTGTTTAATTCAATTAATCGATCCTCGTACATTTTAGAAAACGGACATTCGTTGCAGGTAAAGGTTACGATATAGCCTTTAGCATCTTTATAGTCGGCTAGGGAAACCATTTTGCCATCCACATTTTTAAGTGAAAAATCGGTGGCAACATCACCTATTAGGTACCCACCTGTTTCCTCCAAAGTCTCAGTTTGTTCCGGGAGACCGCCTCTTGGTGGGCCTTTTCTGTCGCCATGTGGAGGGTGTCCTTCTTTATCACCGTGGGGTGGAGGTCCTTTTCGATCTCCATCCTCAGGGTGGTGACCTTCATGATGATGAGATTCCCCTTCCTGATGGGCTGTGTTTTGGTTTGCCGGATTGTTACAAGACGAAAGGCTTATTGCCAATATGGCAACGGATACGTTTAAAATTCTCATATTATTTTAATCTGTATTAAAGTGTGTATTTATAGTGGTCTCTAAATCTGTTATACTTTCAAAGGGGCGTTCGAAGTACTCGCGTTTTTCATTATTAAAAACAATGGTAAAAGGAATGGCTCCCGACCAGTTCGGGTCTATTTCATTAATCCAATAGTTGGAATCGGGGTCATCAAGTAAAATCACCTTTGAGGAAACATTCTTCTTCTTTAAAAAGGGAAGGAGTTTGGTTTCAATGTCTTGCGGAAAATCCAGGCTAATAAAAATAACCTTCGTTTTTTGATCTCTATGTTTGTTGGCGTACTCCACAAAATAGGGAAGCTCTTTTACACAGGGTACACACCACATTGCCCAAAAATTAACAATATAAGTAGTGTCTGAACTTGTTTGAAGTATGGGTTCAAGCTCTTTAAAATTGTAAACCGGCACGGTGTCCGTAAGAGCTAAGTTCTGTGTTGTTCTATTTTCAGGATTGTTACATGACCAAAAAACGGCAGCAAGGAGGAGTAAACTTCCTTTGATTACATTAGAGATCTTTGCGAAAGGCTTGTTTGAAATCATTTACGTTTAATTAATCACCAGTTTTTGCAGCGGTTGTTTATGGCTGTCAATCGTTAGTTCCAAAAGATATATGCCCGCAGTAAGGTGGGCAACACCAATGGTGAATTTTTTGCTATTTGGTTTTGACTCCAGCACCTTTTTTCCGCTAGTGGTGTATATCACCACATACTCCAATTTATCATCTGCACTGAGGTTTAAAGTGCCATTGGCTGGATTAGGAAAAACGTCTGGTTTTGGATTTTTAACTTCATGTATACCCATAAAAAGATTGCATGGAAAAGTAGATCCACTTTCAATATATCCTTGTGAAGTCAGAGTTTTTCCGCTGAAGCCCGCATAATCTGCGGCATATCGTTCTGCACGGAAAACCAGATTATTCATAGCGGGAGATTGCTGGGCAATTATGCCATTTCCGCTTACGGGGCTTATGTATTCCCAAACAATGGTTCCGGCATTATCCACTTCAAATAATCTACCCGATGGCCCCTGGCAAATAAGTGTATTGCCATTGGGTAGGCGCTGTGCCCCGGAAATATTGGCGGCATAAAAATCGCTTGGTGTCGAAGCGGTGTACGTCCAGTGAAAATTGGAGGGAGCATACTTTCCTGCTGTATAGCTGTAATTACCCGAAGCATCAACAGCTGGGTTCAGCACATCCACCGTAGAGTAATTAGACCCCGTTTGATTGTTGAAGATCATGATCATCCCCGCATCGGTATATCCGCTATCAATCCAATAGGCATTGTGCTGGGCAAAGCAAAGCTGATCGCTTATAGTGCCTTGGTCGTAGGCACGTGGGTTTCCCCAGCGGTACAGCAAGTCTCCGCCTTTGCCCGAGGTGCCTCCTGTATGTCCGCTGGCCTCGGCAGTGGTGGTAGAATGATCAATAATCCAGATCTCACTAAAGTTGTGATTGCTCAATACAATTTGATCAAGGGCAGGGTTGTAGTCTACTGAATTGATATGAAGCCAATCGCTGCCGGTGGCAGGGCCGCCTACATAGTTTACATCAATAAGCTGAGGAGAACTGGCAACGCTGCCAAAGTTGTTGGCCGTGGCACTTTCATCCTGCACCAGGTGATCCCAGGCTTTCCACTCCCAAACAATAGTGCCGCCACCGTTGGTTAAGTCGGGATGTATTTCTACAATTTTATCTGCCCACAGGCTGGCGCCAGAAGTAGTCCGTCCGGCAGCTGTGGCTTGCGCAGAAGTGTATGCATCCCATACAATGGCCAGAATATTTCCATTGGGTAAATACTCCACATCATGGTGCTGGCATTGGGTGGTGCTCGAAAGAGTGTAATCCCAAATCACAGTTCCGTTCCAGTCAATTATTTCAATGATTCCGCCTTTGCCACCAGCGTTAAACGCGGAGTTATTGGTATTACCGGTGCGGAGTAAATTTCCATTTTTCAGTAAATATACCGACTGACCAGGACGGTAGTTCGAAGGCCAGCTATGTACCTTTTCGCCACAATTATTTATAAGATAGGTAGTGGTGCTGCCAATAGGGGCAAACAGCGTATAGCCGTCAAAAGACTGAGTAGTATTGGTAAATAGCCCAACCGTTTGCTGGCTATACAGCCCTTGGGCAGTGAGCAGAAATGCCGTTAGAAGAAGAGAATTTTTGAGCTTCATATTTTGTGGGCCTCAACTTTTAGACAAGTTACACGAGTTTTTCCTTCGGAAACAATATCAAAAATTTGAAATCTGATAATTTGAAGGGAGGGTGCGTAACTGCAAGGCGTTGCTCAATAGACTGCCAAGGTTCAGAAAGGTTTAATTGATGTTGGAGAGAAAAGGGGGGATTTTATTTCAGAACGAATAGGCTTTGCAAAGAATAAGTTGATTATAGAATTGTATTGGAGAAAGCCTACTGAAATAATAGCTTTTAGAATCTTGTGATTATGAGGTAGATACGATTTTCTGTAAGGAGCTAGGTTTTTACAACTTTATGAGAGTAGTGTTGTCCGTTTAATTCATACGTCAATAGGTAAATTCCAGAGTCAAGATTGTTTAGATCTATTTCACAGGTCTGATTTTCGCCAATGGCAACACTGCTTTTTATTACCTCTTTTCCATTTAGGTCAACTACTTTTATCAAAACGTGCTCGCTACTACTTTCAGGAAATTTAATACTAAGCTTTTGTTGAGCAGGGTTGGGATAATACTCAATAGCTGATTGCGAAATTTGCTGTTCTTGTAATCCAATGTTTTTTTGATTTAGCCAGTATACGATGGTATCTGCAACAGTACGCGCCACTTCTGGATCGTTCGCAGGGGTCATATAATGGTTAAGTCCGGCAAGACTGTTAAATGTAAAATCTCCGCTAAGCGACTGCCGGAATCTAATTAGCTCAGAAGGAGGAACATTAAAGTCATCTCCAAAACCTACAAAAAGGCTGGGCAACTTATTGGCCTGGTACATAATAGCCACAGAGTCTCCCACGGAAATATATTTTTCCCATACTGCGGGAGTAACTCCGCCAAAGGAAGGAGTAGATGCGTTGTAAGTTCCGTTTCTTGCCATATTGAAATAGGCTAAAATTTGCTGCGCTTGTGTTTTAGCCTGGACGGTATCCTGCCCACAAGTTTTGGCGATATAAACCAGCTGATAAGCAAGAATGGAATCAAATGGGGTATAGGCACCGGCTAAAGAAATTGTGGCAATAACATTCTTTCTTAGTGGAGCCATGTAGGAAATGAGCTGAGCACCTTCGCTATGTCCTATCAAAATGATGTTATTAGTATCAATGTCCGAGCGGGTTTTTAAATAATCTATGGCACTTAGTGCCGGTAAAAACAGGTTTTCGTAATTGAAGGAGCCACTAAAGTTTGGGCACGAAATACCGAGCTCATCATACCTTAAAACCGCATAACCCGAATCACTCAAGTTTTCAGCAAGATCCTTGTAAATGGTAATTGTTTGGCCAAGCAGACCGGGGTAAAGGCAACTTATATTTCCTCCACTCATTTGTATGGTTCCATTGCGATCATTTTGTCCGCTTCCAGGTACTATTACAATGGTTTTATAAGGTCCCCCATTAAACGGCTTAGTAAGAGTAGCCCCAAAGCTGCAACCACCATGATTAAAGGTTACATTCTCACTGATGACCTGACCCTTTGAGGGTATAACAGCTAATAATAGTATTGAAAAAAACAGGTAACGCATGTTTAGGAAATTTGAATTATGAGAAATTTGGATAGAATAGCAGCGGAAAGTATGCCTACCATGAAGCTTACTATAAGCTTGGTTCCCTTAAAGTTGGTGCAAATTTTATAGGCTTGGAACATTAAGCTAACCATGTAAATGATGGCTAACACCATAAGCAGGGATGTGACTACTATAATGGCCGTAATGCTACTTTCAACTGGCTGGGAGCTTTGAATCTGTTCCAAAAGCCCTTGGGATGCGGTGAACAAAAGTTCATTGTAATTCAGGATGGGCATAATGGAAAGAGGGGCCATGGCAAGAAGGAGCGTTCCCGCAAGATCAATAAACCTGGCTTGCCTGGCACCAATAATTTTGGCTATAAGAAAGAAGAGAATCAATAAGGAGAAGAAATTAATCAGCTGTTCTGTCACCAGCTGGGAGATATTTGTTTCCTGTACAAAGTGAAGATTTAGTAAGCCATCAAAGCGAGCATTAAAAAGAACCCCCAGAAAGATACTGACAGCCAAAAACAACAATCCCAAGAGTAAGGCTTGAATGCCAGCAATATATTCAAAAGGACGTTTAAGGTAGTCCAGCACGCTGGTAGTATAAGATTTGGTATTCATACTAGTCCTCCGTTATTTGTTGTTCTACCTGACTCACTTTGGCAATAACTTCATCCAACATATTGCGAACCTTTGGATAGCTATAGCCTAATTGATTTGCCATTTCCTTGAGGCTACCCGATGCTTTTAAGAATTTTAGAATGAATCCTTGCTCTTCAGTACTAAGCTGAAGAAATATAGGAATACTAAAATCGCCTTCAACCGCAGTTCCGCATGATTTACAGTAGAGTCTTTGAACGCTTAGCTGTGATTCGCAGGCCGGACATGTTGATGGTAGATTTTTAGGTTTCATTAATTAATATTTGAGTCAAAGGTAATAAAGTTTACTATTGGTTTAATATTATTTAAAAAATTTCAAGTATTATTTGTCATTAACTTAATTTTATTCATAAAAGTTCGCTAAATAGTTTTCGGATAGCTTTTCATACTCAATAAGCCTCAGTAAGTTTAGTATCTTTAAAAGTGGTCATACTTTTAGTAAAAAATGGAGGTAACCTGAAAAACGACTAATGCCATAGCTTTATTAAAAGTGTTTGATCCGTACCTTTTTTTATATGAAACTGTCAGATGTGATAATCAACTTAGGGAACAGTTTACATTAATCAGCAAATAGGTTGCTCCCCTTGGATATAAAAATTAATATCGCGGACGAATACAGATAAGCAGCCTAAGGCAGAATTGAATACTATGGAAGAGAATAAAACGCGCAATTACATTAAGGATGTACTGAATAATATGCCAGCGGATTGGTTGAACCTAACCACGCATCGATTGGATATTTATGATGAATCACAGGCCAAGACGCAATTCCTGGATCAGTTTGAAGCTTTGTATAATGCCAATATCAGCGATACGGCTGCTTTGGCAGAATTGCCCACAGCTTACGACTATATCAGGTTAGGACATCCATTATCGAGTGTGCTCGAATGGGGATTGGCCAAATTAAATAATCTCAAGTCCGAAAGTGTAATCAGCTTTTCGTCAGTTACGGTGCCTGTTTTGGCAGTGCTTCGAAAAAATCTGTTAATTAATAAAAACACCCAAATCCTCTACACAGGTGAATTACCTGATTGCTTTGATGCAGAAGTAATACGAAGTGTTTACGGTTATAATTTCGAATTAAAGAAAGTAGAGGAGGAACAAGCTATTCCTCCTTTTAGCGGAAGCACTATTATGATTTCTCATAAAAGTGGAATTAATGCTGTTGAACTTCGGGTGGATATTGACTTTTTTATCAATTTGTACACAGAGCTTGGAAGTGTTTTGGTGGTAAATGGTGAGCAAAATGAAAGTTATATTTCAGAGATTCAGCATGTGCGCAGGAGAGAGACCATTGCCATGACCCCTGCCAATTGCCTTACGGCCCTAAAGTCGTTGGTAGAGCAGTCTGATTTGCAAACGGAGAAACACAATACAGAGGCCAATAAGGCAGGCGTATTAAAATCCATTGCAGCCATTACAGGTTCCAATACAAAGGCGTTGGTGGCTTCCAGCGGACTGTCTACTCAATATGCCATAATGATGGGGCTCATTCACGATGCCGTGGATAATCATCCCGGTAAGGCTATCAAATTTGTGGTTCCTCCAAATTGCTATGGAGGCACCAATGACCAGGCCAGGCGTGTGGCGGCCTGTCTTGACAATGTTGAGGTTGTGGATTTGCCCGTAGATGGTGGCAATGATATGGTGCAGAGCGTAGATACCGTTTTAGATAAAATTGCCGCTGAAGATGCCATCCCGTATATCATTGCAGAAATACCAACAAACCCCAGGGTTGAGGTTCCCGATTTGCAGAAACTAAAGGCTGTGCTGAGCAAAGAGCGCAAAACTCCGGAGGGAAATGTAGCCATTGACCCGGTATTTATTCTGGATCAAACCTTTTGCCCCAATGTGCACTTTTTGGGGGAAGGCGCTATTCTCTCCACCGTTAGAACCATTTCTTACGTAAGTGGCTCAAAATTCCCGAGTGGCGGAAAGTGTACGGCTGGCTACTGTGTAGGCAACACCAAAACAGAAGGCCTGATGGATAAAATAGATCTACACCTGCGACTTTGCGATAACGAAGCTACAGACCTTCAAATGGAAATATTGGCGGCACAATTGCCTTCCATGAACCAGAGAATTAAGGATGCCTATAAAAATACCCGTGAGTTTGTAAACTTTATTCATGAGGTGTTGCCAACGGCCAAAATCAATTTTGTGTCCGAAGAGTTGGCCAGGGAAGGATTTACTCCATCTGTTTTTTCATTAGACCTCCCCACCAAGGGAAATACCGATGAAGAAAGGGAAGCCTATAAAAGAGCGCTGAATCTGAAGCTCATCAACATGATGATTACTGAAATCCCTAAAGAGAGTAAGTTTTGTGTGAGCTATGGCCAGTTAAAGGGATGCTACTGGACTATACCTGCCACCTCTACCCAGGGCACCACCAAGGAAGGCGACAAGGATTATATCGTTCGAGCCTCACTTTCCGGCAATATGGATTTGGAGTTGCACAAAAAAGTGTTTATGGATTTTGTGAAGGGGATTTAGCAAAAGGAGGGAAGGGACATCGAGCTATCATTTTAAATAATGAAGGAAGTTACATCTGAAATAGTATTACATAACGGATTCCCTAATCAAGGCGATGATGGAATTCTATTAGTTGGAATCCTTTCGAAAGGTGAGGTCTTAGAGAATGCAGTGTTAAAGGTGGGCGATCGCGAAATAAAGATGAATAAAATAAAGATCAGAGAAGATGCTGAGCACAAAGTTTTCAGAATTGAATTTGAAGTCGATCGAAATATTGAGCCTCCAGTAAATTGGTGGAAATTGTACCAGAATAGAGTAGAAGTAAAAAACACCACCTCCAGTAAATCTTAGAGAAGTGCTGTAATTGATTTAAATGAAAAGAACATTAATCATATACCTCCTTATAAGTACACTTTGCTCATGTAGAGAAAGTGTACAGCCAGTTGACCATGAGCTAGCGTCAATTCTCAAAATTGATAATTGTGATTCGTTAATTAGTAATCCAGCTGGCGCGGATTTGCAATCCGTGGAATGGAAAAACAAGATTTACTTTGGATTCAAACCAGCTGGCGCGGATTTGTAATCCGTGCCTCATTACCTAGAAAGAAATGAAGCGTAAACAACCATCAGATGTAAATGAGCAGGAGTCACAGGAGGAAGCGAACAAAAAGAAGTCCACCGCATTGCTAAATGCCGTTCTAATTGGAGTTATGATTGGCGTTGTAATTTATGGCGTAGTGAAAAACGGTTTTGGGTTTTTTACATTAATCCCCCTTTATTTTGCGTACAGGCTAATTAATAAGTCTAAAAAGCAGGAGCCAACACCAGAAGGGTAGTATTACTGTCTCTTCAACCCTTGCAAATCCTCTATCAGCTGCGCTATAGCAGTTTTTGATTAGTCCATTGTAAAACCCTTTTTGCGGCTAACATAAACCACAATAAAAATCCATTTCCACCGAAGGATTTTTAATACAAAAGTGTCTAATAGGGGATACTGTTCTACAGCTATGATATCTCTGTGCATCTGAAAGGTGCAATACAAATATGTACTTCTATGAAAAAGTTTCTGCTAGCCATTATTCTGATAACAACATCCTTACACCTATCCGCCCACCAAGGGGGGCATGGCACACCTCTTAAAGAATGGAAGTTTGATACTAAGGCAGAATCTATAAAGGCAGATTTTGTAAAATATGAAAACAATGAGGTTTGGCTGATAGATACTCAGCATAAGTTGAAAGCCTATCAGATTTCGGACTTTTCGAGCGAAGACCAAAAATACATCAAGACAAGAAGTGAATTGGTGCAGTCATTAAATACTAAACCCGCTACGGAGTTGGGTTTGCATTCCTTTTCAGATTTTAAAATGCTGATTTTTCTATTGGGAGGAGGTCTTCTGCTGCTCTCTGCTTTTCAATTAGCAAAGCGAAAAAAAATAGCTCATTCTACCTATGGCGTACTTGGCGCTGCTATGATTTTAGTCGTTTCATGTCAAAGCAGCAGCAGTTCTAAAGTCATTGCGGGTGACATTCCGCAAAATGATGTTACATGGATGCAATCTCTTTTTGAAAAATTTGAGGGTGTTACAACACATTCAGATGAAAACTATCTATACGTTTCATCTAATGGATTGCCTGCCCACGATATGATGGTTGGTATAAAGGCCTGGCAACAACAAGTGCCCATTAATCAGGATTATACCGGTACAAATAGTTGGGCCATACCGCTACATCCAAAAATGGCTGAGCATCCACTTTCTACCAAAACCAATTTACTTAAAGGAGCTATTGCAGTGGCTGTAAATGGAATTCCGGTTTTTAACCCTTTGAATAACCGGGGTGAAGATGCAAATGCCATTGGCGAATTAGACCAATGGGGCGGGCATTGCGGCCGTGCGGATGATTACCATTATCATTTGCCACCATTGCATTTGCAGGAGCAAGTGGGAGCGGGCAACCCTATTGCTTATGCTGTGGACGGTTTTCCTGTTTATGGAGAAACAACTGAGCCTCTGGATGAATATTTAGGAAAAATGAATGCCGATGGTTCGTATCAATACCACACTATTAAGGATTATCCCTATTTCATAGCAGGCATGAGGGGGGAAGTGAAATTAGACCCAAAAACAGAAGCTCCGGAAAATCAGGTTTTTCCACAAGCCCGAACGCATGAACTCAGACCTGCATTAAGACCTTTGAGAGGAGCACAAATCATTGATTTTAAAATGTTGGGTAGTAACTCGTATGCATTAACTTACCGCTTAAATGCAGAAAACTATACCATTAACTATAGCTGGGACGATGCTAATAATTACACTTACGAATTTGTAAACCCTGACGGGACAAAAACAGTTGAAACCTACAAAAGAAGAGAACAATGAAAAATACTATTCCATTAATTGTCTTGGCATTACTTACAATGGTAGCCTGTAACAATGGCAAAACCACCACACAAAGTGACCCCCACAACTCTGGCGGTGAGTATAAGGGTACAGCTGCAGTCTCTGAGGGCGCGGCAACAGTTGTAACTCAAAATATTTATGATTGTGATAGAGGAAGAAAAGCACCCATAGGTACCGCTACTGCTATGGATGGTAGCATCTGGACGGTTCCGGCTGTAGTCAGTTTTACGGATGATAGTTTTCCTTTTGCGTCCGATTTATTCAATCCTTGTACAAAGGTGGAATACAATACTGCAAATGATGCCTTGGCGGCTTTAGATGGCACCGACATAATAGAAATTGATGCAGACGGTGAAGTAATTACGGGCTTTGTGTTTGCCGACAACTATTTTGAAATGTACATAAATGGTGTTCCGGTTGGGAAAGACAATGTGCCTTTCACTGAGTTCAATTCCAACATTGTTCGGTTTAAAGTAAAAAGGCCATTCACCATTGCAATGAAGCTGGTAGACTGGGAAGAGAATAGTGGCTTGGGTACGGAGAGCAATAGAGGGAATGATTTTCACGCTGGCGATGGTGGAATGGTAGCTGTTTTTAAGGATGCTACAGATGAAATAGTAGCAACAACCAATTCAAATTGGAAAGCACAAACATTTTATACGGCACCCCTAAAAGATCTTTCCTGTGCTTCAGAAAAAGGGACTTTGAGATTGAGTGATAATTGTGACACCGAATCTTCAGCTGATGGAAATACTTCTTACGCATTGCATTGGAAACTGCCTTCAGATTGGCAAACAACAGGATTTGATGACAGTGAATGGCCAAATGCAACAGAGTTTTCAAATGCTGAAATAGGAGTTGATAATAAACCTGCCTATACAAACTTCACAGATATTTTTGACAACACTGTAAATGATGCTGAGTTTATATGGTCAACCAATGTGGTTTTAGACAATGAGGTAATTGTTAGATATACCGTGGAGTAAATTCGGTTTCCATCAGTAGTTTACTTAACCTCCGATACCTTCATATCCTCCAACAGCTGGTTTGGCAAACTCTATACCCGGCAAGTTTAAGTATGCTGATAGGTGACCTGTTTTGTCAACATCCGTTTCTTGATAAGCTTTTGTGAAAAAGAGTATTTCTAAAAGCAATACCCTACATAGAATGCTATTATTGCAGCGTGGCTAGAAAATTTAAAAATCAGACTACAAAAGGGCAAGCTAAATGGTTTAAGGCCCTTTTCATGGTATCGCTGGCGGGCTTTTCTTTTATTGTAATCACCTATTTTTTTGAACCGGAAATTTACAAGCGCCTTGATGGGAAGCAGGGGGCTAATGCAGGCTCAATTACGGAAGGAGTTGATAGCCTTGGTATTGAGACTGAGGAAGAAATGCTGCCTGTGGCGCCCAGGGGAAAACTTCATAAAGACTATCTTTTAGTGCATCAGATGGCGGCCAATCGCTCGGGTGTTGTGGTAATAAAGAATGAAAAGGAGCTCGACAGTCTTGTGGCTCAAAATAAACTAGAATTAGTGGAAGCGGGTGTTGGGTATACGCTAGAGGATATGACACACAGTTATACCTATCTCACGCCAGATGCCAAACGGACACTCGAAAAAATAGCCCTTAGCTTTTACACCTATTCGGGTGACAGCAGCACCATTACCATTACTTCATTAACCCGGACGGAAGAAACACAGAAAAAACTATCCAAATACAATAGAAACGCTACCAAAAAGGAAAGCACGCATACACGCGGGGTTAGTTTTGATATTTCATACATCCGCTACAATGGTCAAAAAGATTGGAATTATGAATTAACCCAAATCTTAGAAGGTATTTTAGCAGCGATGCAAGCAGATGATGAGATTTATGTGATTAAGGAGCGAAAGCAAAATTGTTTTCACATTACCGTAAAAAAGTAATAGATGGCTTTGTTTTTCATGCAGGGCATGCTGTAGTGGTAGCAGACTCTTTCGGAGGTAATGGTATTAATCCCGCTGAAAATTTTAAAGGCTAATTCATAAATCCAAAAAAACAGGAGGAATCACCAGAGGCTTAGTTTTACTTCCCCTCCAACACTTTCACATCTTCTACCAGCTGCGCTATAGCTGCTTTATTTAGGCCATTGTAAATCCCACGGATGTGGCGGTTTTGGTCTACCAGAATAATGTTTTCGGTATGGAGAAAGTCGTCATTGGTTTTTTCCACGCCAAGGTCTTCTTCCACAAAATAGCTGTTGCGGCCCAGGCTGTAAATTTCATCTCTATCTCCCGTAAGGAGGTGCCACTTGCCGCTCACTATGTTTTTGGCGGTGGCGTAATCCTTTAACACGGCAACGGAGTCATAGTCCGGTGTAACCGAATGGGAGAGGAGCAACACCTGATCATCCTGTAAAAAGGCTTCTTGTATCAAAGCCATGTTGTTGGTCATTTTTGGGCAAATGCCGGGGCAGGAGGTAAAAAAGAAGTTGGTTACATAAATCTTTCCTTCCATGGTTTTCTCCGTAATGGTGTCTCCATTCTGATTTATCAGGCTAAAAGCAGGTATGCGGTGGAAGTCCTTTAGTTCGGGGCTATCTGGCGAAAGCCAATGAGGGGTAAAGGTGGCTTCACTGTAATAGGGAAGGCCTGGGGCATTGTGATCTGCTTCCTGGCTTTGGCTGCAGCCAAACAGGGTAAAGGCCATTAAAAGGGAGAGGATTTTACTCATTGTATTGCACTTCTTCATCGCTAAGTTCAAAACAGAGGTTGGCTCGTTTTAGGCCGAAAATTCTATTGTCGCGGGCTTCATAGTTGGAGTAGATCTTTCCATTTTCCCGCCAGGCCTTTTGCATACCTTCCTCTTTACCATTGGTATAGTTAAGCTCCTTAAACTTTGCACCACTATTATACCATTGGGTTTGGGTGCCGTGTACTAGGCCTTCCTTAAACTGTGATTGGCTGCGGAGGTTGCCATTGCTCCACCAGGATTTTGTGATGCCGTGTTGTTTCCCCATATTATAGTGTGATTGATAGCTCACAGTGCTATCGGGAAACCACTTTAGGAATAATCCGTGTTTTCTGCCATTCATATAGTCTGTGGAAGTGGCCGGGTTTCCATTGGGGAAAGTGGAAGTGGATGTACCTGTAAAGGGCTTGTTTTTATAGTAAACAAGCCCTTCAGTAGGTTTTAATTGCAATGAATCTGCATTTACGCTGATACCGCTCGGGCTAGTCCATTCCGTATGGCTTACCTGCTCTGTAGCTTCTTGCTGGCAAGCAAAGCAAGCAAATATCAGTAGTGCAGATGTTATACTCTTATTGTATCCCATTAGGTGTTCCCTGATAATCTCCCGGAAACAGGATGTAAAAGCTATTGAGGAATAAATCATTTTGAATGTGGTAGTGGTACTCAGCTTCGGTGCTATGCTGGGTAGTGCTGGTATGGCCACCTGATGCATCCAGATCTGTTGGGTAATCACCGGTTGAGTGACACTTACGTCCATAAAGGAAAAATCCGTCAGCAATAATACCGATAAGCTTTTCATCATCTGTACTCCAGGCGTGCGGCTCAAGGTGGTAGTGATAACTCTGCGGGCCTGTATGAGCACCTGTGTAATCAAGTCCACCCACGGCATTGTCAAGAGGTACATTGGGGCCTTCCTCATCATTGTAAATCATAGAACCGCTTACTGCAAAACCAATAGAACCCAAACCTGTGGAACTGGTGCTGGCTGCCTTTACGGGATTTGCAGGTACACGCAGGGTGTAAGAACCGTTGAAGTCGTCAATATTACCGGGTGCCATATCGGCATAGGAAGTAACTGTAGGCTCTACAAACAGAGGGTGATTTGTGGCTGCTGCCGGTGTGGTAATCGTTCCACCCATAGGGTCAACCGCTGATCGTGCTGTGGTATTGCTCCAATAGGGTGAGGTATGATTGGGAAGGCCGTTTGTTTCTAAAACAATTTCAGAGCCATCCATGTAAATGGTGAAGTTGTCTGAGTCAAAATCAGCAAAAGCTGAATGCAGACCATCGGTATTGGTTTTGTCTACGCTATCATCCTCTTTATCTTCACAAGATGTTGCTCCAAATGCAGCTAAGATGGCAAAAGCCCAAAACAGGTTCTTCCTTTTCATAAATAGTTTTATTAAGTATTTGTTGTTTTAGACACCAGGTGTTTTCAAATCCTTCGGTGGGTGGGGACGGTTCTTGTCGTCAACCAAAATTCTTCCCACGGCACGGTTTGTAAATTCTTTAAATCGAGGTAATTGAGATTCTGACAACATGGCTTTAATATCCATAAAATGATTGTAGGTAAGCTCTAGTTTCTGTCTTTCCAGATGTTCAACCTCCATCAACAGGCTTTCATTATCGATACTTTGTTCAGGATTTATCAAACCATTGAAGTAGGGGCGAAGCAGTGCTTTTTGTTTGTCCTCAAGCTTCACCATATCATCATGATGTGCGTTGGCAAGTTTTTCAAATTCCACTTGTTGGTCCTTGTTCAAATCTAAAATCCGAATCATTTCCTGCTTAAAAGGGTTGGGATCCTGATGGGCATGAGGTGGTATATCGCCATTAGGTTGGCCAATAATTAGAAATGTAACCAATGCCAGGTTGAGTACAATTAGCACTATAAACCCAGCCTTAAAAAACTGTAGCTGTGTCATTATTCGTATAAGTTATAGCTGCGTATCAATTCGTATGAGTTTTGTTGAGCGTTCTGTTCTGTGGACTGGGTATCGCTATCAGCGTATTTCATTATGCCATATATATTTACACTTAATACAAGCACGGCTGCGGCTGCGGCTGTCTTTACCCAGTATAGTGGAATTACTCTGGCCTCCGGGTTAAAAAGCTCGTTCTCTATTTTAGAGAACAACTTTGCATCAGGCTGAGCGGGCTGTATTCCTTCAAGGCTATTAAAAACCTCGTTTATCCATTGTTCTTTATCGTTAATCATTTTTTTTGAAGTTGTTGTAGGTTAAAGTGAGTTCAATTTTTGTGTTATGGTTTTCCCCACCAAAAGAGTGGCCAATGGAGAACCCCACCTGAACAGTAGCGCAAGCCCTGACATATTTTGTTATATAGGGTTATCAAGGCGGTTTACAGTTTGTTTTTTAGAACTCATATTGTTAGACAATTCTTATTTCGATTTCCTTCGGTGGGGATACAATTTTTCCAATTTTTCTCTCAGGCCTGCCTTAGCTCGCTGTAAAAGCGATTCAGTGGCTTTCAGTGAGATTTCCATAATATCGGCTACTTCCTGCCGCGGCAACTCCTCTACAAAGCTCAGTATAAAGGCAGTTTTCTGGCTGTTGGGGAGCGTATCAATGGCCTTAAACAGTAGCGCTGCACTTTCCTTGTTTTCCATTTGCACTCCCGGATGGTCAAAGTTGGGGGGATCCATGGTTTGGGAGTTGAAAACAGAAAACAGCGAGCGGCTTCTCTTTTTGATAAAGTTTAAACTACTGTTTACCGCTATCCTGTATATCCAGGTGTTTACGGAAGAGTTTCCCTGAAACTGATCGGCCTTTCGGTAAATGGTGGTGAATACATCCTGAGTAACCTCTTCGGCATCTTCCACATTTTGAAGGTAGGAGAGGGCCGTATTGTGCACCTTTATGCTGAAGAGCTGATACAACTCTTCAAACGCCTGGCGATCGCCCTGGGCTATGGATTCTAATATTTTGGTATGGTCGGGCAACAGATCTTAAATCCAAATGGACTACGATTATAACACTTTATTTGATGGTGTTGGTTTTTTATGGTTTAAGCTGATGAATAAATTTTACGATTGTAAAAGCGAAAGAAGGCTTTATTCCTTTTGGTTTTTGTTGATAATATAGAGATGCTGACTCCGCAATTATTTCCCTGTAAGGGCCATATCCCGCTCATGGAGCATTGATAATTCCGGGCAGGGGCGGAAAGGTATATTGTAGGTAACCCGCTGGGGTTTTTGAGGTAAGTTCAGCTTCTACATTATTGATCCGTTCTTAGCTTCCATTTTGGCAGGCACCTCTTTATCTTCTATAATTTCCTTAAGGTCAATTTCAATAACATTGGAGATAGCTGAAAGCGCTACATCGGTTTTCCAGTTTTCAAAGGGGTTAGACATCACCAGCCCAAAGACATATATCTGGTAGAAGATCCAGCCAATGATTACCGTAACGGGTATTACGAGTAGCGGAGCTGAAAGGGAAATGAACATCTCAATAAAGGCAAATGGAAAAAAGAATATGAATAAATTGAGAAATAACATGGTGTAATAATCATAAGGCCTTGGCAAGGGCGTTGACTTTATGCGCTCACATCTTCCCTGTAAATCAGTAAGTCTTGTAAGGGTATCATCCATCTGTATATAACTGTAGGTGTCCAGGGTTTCGTGGGCATTTATTTCCTTAATGGCATATCCCTGCAACATGGCTATCTGGGTAACCTTATTGCTTTTGGTCATAATTTCATTGTACTTGTCTGTATTGAGGTAAATACCCACTTCCTCTTGCCAGACTTCCTTATCGGTTTGATTTCGCAGTTGGAGCCTCAGTGCATTTACCCAGGCTATTTGTCCGCGAACCAGTCTTTTACAGTTTTCCAGTAATTCTGCAGGAACATGGCGGGGATCAACAATGGTAAGAACCTGCCGGGTAAAGGTTCGGCTTTCGTTTACCACGCCACCCCAAATTTTACGGGCTTCCCACCACCGGTCGTAAGCTGATGAGTTTCTAAACCCCAGTATGATGGCCAGTGCCGTTCCTAATATGCCCACAGCTTCCTTGGGAATAAAGAATTTGTCAAGGCCCCAGCCCACATGTACCAGCCAGGCCAGTCCGGCACAAACGAAACTGTAGATAATATTTTTCCATGAATAGCGCAGGGCAGTGCCAAGGCGAAGGTGACGTCTGGTAATCATAGGTTAAGTGGTAGATGTTGAAGTGTCATCGAATATAGGTATAATGGTATTTCTACAATATCATGGCGGTGATTTTTATTAATTACATCAAGTGCTTGGCTAAGCTTTTGGCAGATGAACAAGGGTTTTTGAATAAGGATCTTATCCATTTCCCCCGGTTTGCTGTTTTCATAAAAAAACAGAATTCTGAATTTCCGGAGTGTATATGTTGGGATATGGGATTTGGAAACGAAGGAAATACATCCCCGAAAGCAGCCGGGGCTTATCTGTGAAGTTTACCTATATTTAAACCCGCTTTCCTTCCTCTTCTGCAATCGTAGATTGGTTTATCCATTTAACAGAAGCGTAATCTCATCCTTAAGAATGAAAAAAGTTTACTTTTTATTGCTATTGAGCCTTTGCTATAAATTAATGATTGCTCAAACAACGGGTTCTTTTCAAACTACAGTAACCTTTAATTCAAGTAGCCACACACTTGCCTATTATGTTCCTACAAATTATAACAGTTCCAATAGTTATCCACTAATTGTGGCATTGCATGGATGCGGTGTAAGTGCAGTTACCCATAGAAACAGTTTTGTGAGCTGGGCCAATACGCTCAATGCAATATTGGTTTGTCCGGATAATTCGGGAGGTCAGATGGCCGGAGCAACTGGCGGATTAATAAACAAAGCTATTGACGATGCCACAGGGGGCTATAATATTGATACAACAGCCGTTTACCTCACCGGCTTTTCGTGTAATGGGCAGGAAACCATGAAGCAGGGATGGAGTAATATTTATCCTTTCAGAGGACTTATTCCCCTTAACCCATGGCTTCCCAATTTAACAGGATATAACTACGCGAGTGCCGACATTCCCACATGTATTTGCTCGGGCACTTTAGATAACTCTTTTTCCAATAGTCAAACTGTGTATAACAACCTGATTACAAACAACAAAGAGGCTTTGTTTAATCCCATGCCCGGCATCAATCATATGTATTCCTTTACTACCCGTGATGCTGAATTGTCGTTGTGTAAAGACTGGATTGATAACCTCTATCTCTTTAAGAACCCGCCACCATGCAATCCGCCCGGCATTTATCCCTTTGTGTACAATGGTAAACAGTATGAAGTTGTTCGTGATGCAAAAACATGGCTGGAGGCATCGCTGTGTGCGGCAGGAAGGGGAGGCTATCTGGCAGAGATTAACAATCAGGCGGAGCAAGACAGTATCTATGATGCCATAGTAAACGGAGCAGGTATATCATCAGTGTATACTGTGGTAAACGATGGAGGAGGAGTGGCCTACGTCTGGATTGGCGGACACGACATGGGTACTGAAGGTAGATGGGTATGGAATGGGAATAACGATAGCAGTGAAACTAATTTCTGGAATGGAGAAGGTGCAAATGGTCTTAATAATGGAATCCTGGTTGCCGGACATTATGAAAATTGGGGTAGAAATGCCAATGCTGTGGTACAGGAGCCTGATAATTTTACCAATCAGGATGGAGCGGCCATTGGTTTGGCCGGCTGGCCGTCAAGTACTCCCCTTTACGGAAATGCCGGTGAATGGAACGATATTAAGATGAGTAATCCACTATATTATGTAATAGAATATGACTGCGGGCCAAACTCCGATAGCATTCTTCTCTCGTCCTGCGACAGTATCGCTTCACCAAGTGGAAAGCACACTTGGTATACCTCAGGAGTTTATATGGATACTCTGATGAACGTAGGGGGCTGTGATAGTATCTTGACGGTGAATGTGGACATTACTCCATTAGACACTACGGTAAGTCAGGTTGGGAGCATCTTGACCTCCAATGATCTGAAGGCCGGTTATCAATGGATTGATTGTAATCTGGGCGTGGCCCTAGCGGGAGAAACCAACCGGGTATATTCACCATCTGCAAATGGCAGCTATAGTGTGGAAATAAACAGAAACGGTTGTGTGGATACATCAAAATGCCTTGTAATAGACAATATAGGTTTGTTTGAAAATGAAGTATCTGAATTTATGGTTTATCCAAGTCCAACAAAAGGGCTTATAGAGATTAGGGCGGGTAAGGCTGTGCAATATCCATTAAATGTGAAGGTGAGAAATGGTGTTGGCCAGCTGCTTAGTCAGTATACCTTTAATGATGGAGCCTCAATGTTTATTGAACTGGAAGGAGCTGTAGGATTATATTTTATTGAGATATACCACCGTCAAATTTTACTGAATCAGCTGAAGGTTGTAAAAAACTAATTATCTGATGATGGTGGGCGATTTGGAAAAAAAACTCTCCTCCCAAACCGATGCTTTTTTGATTTGGCGGTACTTCTATATCCCGATAAAAACATGGAAGCACCGCCTGGAGTACAATCATATAAGGTGTATGGAAACCTTATTTATTCTTTACGTAGATTAGTTTGTATTTACTTTTTGGGTTTTCCCTTTGCTCTAGTTCAAACTGGCCAATGGATTTAATTAAAGGTGTTAGCTTTTCAAATCCATAATTCCTTGAGTCAAAGTTGGGTTGCTTTTTTTGAAGTAAACTACCAACATCACCAAGAAATGCCCAGCCTTCTTCGTCTGACAAATCAGATATAGTTGTGGATATAAGAGAGATGACTTTAGGGGTAATCTTATCGATACTCTCTTTTACCTTGTCTTTTTGGGTAGGGCTATCTTTCTTTTCTGTTTGCTTTCTGATAATTTCGATATAGATAAACTTATCACAAGCCACTATGAAGGGATTTGGTGTTTTCTTTTCACCTATTCCTATAACTTGCATACCTGCTTCGCGCAGTCTGGTGGCTAGTTTAGTGAAATCACTATCACTGGAAACAAGACAAAATCCATTCACTTTTTCAGAATAGAGAATGTCCATTGCATCGATTATCATTGCCGAGTCTGTAGCATTTTTACCCGTGGTGTATGCATATTGCTGAATGGGGGTAATTGCGTTTTGCAACAGCAGGTTTTTCCATTTTGATAAATGCGGGCTGGTCCAGTCACCATAAATTCTCTTGATGGTGGGATTTCCATATTTGGCGATTTCCTCCATCATTTCCTTAACATGAGCAGAGGGTATATTGTCTCCGTCTATTAGTACTGCCAGATTTAAATTCATCTTCAAATTATTGTTGGTTTACCTGTGATTGGTTTATCTACGTATTTGGTATGCCATAACCTGGAAAGAACAGATGTCTTTTCCAGATCAGCTAACGCTAGCTCAAAACTATTGATAGGGATTGATATCCGCAAGGGAATGCAGGTTTACTAAAGTGACTTATGTCAGGAGGTATGGTTTTGAAACAAATTAGCATCCATCTTTAATATTCAATTCCATTTCATATTGATCGATTAGGTTTTCCAACTTAATGGTATTGAGGTAGGCAAGCTTTTTTGTGAGGCGTTCGTCCACATTGTTGATTTTGATATTTCCCGAAACATGTTTGATGGCTGAGAAAAGCCTGTTCCACCCGCGCTTGTTTGAGTGCAGAAGATCAAATTGCGCCAAATAGCCACTATCAGGTTTTATTATAAAATACGACTCCGGTATGTTGTTGTTCATAACCTGAAAAAAGCGATAGTTCCCTTGCAGTATTGATTCCCTTTGATGATCCCACGAATAGAACTGTTGATTCGGCAATTGCTCCCAATCTATTTGTGTGGTATGTACTTCTTGCAATTCAAATATTTCTGGCGCTTCAATATTTATGTCGCCACTAAAACACTTGTAATTTCGGCAAATTTCAAAGCCAATACTTTGATGGCTTCTTATGGCAGGTATGTTTTTGGTAATTACCTCCAGTTTGCTTTTTTCAACTCCATGTTGCCTCAAATCCTTTATGGCAAAGTCATAAATAGATTGTACAATTCTTTTTCCCCTGAGTTTGGGAATAACACCTGTAGCGGCATTATATGCCGTTAATACACCATTTCTCCATTCTATACCGTGAAGAATGAATCCTAGCAGATGCTCGTTGTGGAACATTCCATAGGATAGATTGAAATCCACTTTGGAGGCTGCCCAACGCTGTTTGTAATAATCCTTTTCGGCAGGCATTTTTACAAAGTAGCCCTCAAAGGCTAAAATGAAGCAGTTGAATAATTCGTCAAAAGACGTGTATGATAAATTTTTTACAGTCATTATTTACCATGATTTATACAAAGTAGTCCTGCAGGAAGTTATGCAAAGGTTGTAAGCGGAAGAGCAGGGTACCAATGGGCCATTAAAGAAGGAGCCGAACGGCTAAGCGGAGTATTTGGCTATTGCCTTTCGTAGGTTAAAATCTGAAGGCCATCTTCAAAGGCTTCATTTTGAATGAGCTTCCAATTTACACTTGATTTTGAATTTCCAAACAGGCGAATTCCCTCTCCCATGATGGTAGGATTCAGCTTTAGTTTGAGCTGATCAATAAGACCATGATCCAATAGCCAACCGGCAAACTGCCCGCCACCACACAAATAAATGTCTGTTTGAGCACTTTCCTTTATTTCCTTTACCCGATCAATGGATCTCCTCTCAATATGAACTGAGTCTGCCAAATTGTTAATGGTCAAAGAGTTTGAAAATATATAATGCTCCATATCGGGATAAGCAGGTTGCCCTGGCTTCAATCCAAATTGAAACCCAAATTCATAGGTTCTCCTTCCCATTATTACAGTGTTAAACATCTTAAGGTCAGACTGATATTTTTCAACTCCCTTGCCCTGAAGTATAAACTGACTAATATCATCATTCCTGGCAGCTATAAAGCCGTCTAGTGAACTTGCCACGTAGTAAATAATCTTTTGCATAAAATTCCAACTTTTTTCATAATAGCAGCAAACAGTTTGGTTAGGGTAAGTGCGGGACTTTAAGGCGCTTACGTTTCTGTTTAGGGAGATTGTATTTACTTTCTATTCTAACGATTAGCCTGCATTTGCAATAGTACCTCTGTAAAAGCAGTGTCTTAAGTTTAGGTAAACATTCAAAAGACCTATACAATGCAAACTCAAGACACCACCACACCAAAACTATTCATTGGGATTGATATCCACAAGGTTTGGTGGTGGATATATAATCACAGATTTAATAAGGGGTAGTGATGTTGTGATGACCTTAGCGCCTTTAAGTGTTTTGGTTTGTATGTGCCATTGACTTGCCCTTTATTTAATGATGGACATCCTAAAGCTGCCACCATGGTGACGGCAGCCTATGAGGATTTGCGTTAACTTTTCCAGGGGCGCTCAGCATGAGTCTTGGGGAATTTGGAGTGACGAAGAGAGGAGCTGAAATGTGATATGGATTTCAGTAAGCTGAGGATCTTATCTCCAAACACTTCTTAACGATGATGTTTAGAACATACTCTCCACGGGGATAGATGGTGGTAAGCAGGGAGTATAAAGGCCGTTAGCCCGTATCAA
>JBLWXT010000005.1:0-207709 GCA_048267305.1 Owenweeksia sp.
ACGATGATTTTGAAGACGTTTACAACTTTGAGAAAAATGTAAAGTACCATTTCGATTTTGTTGGTGATAAGCTCATAATTGGCAAATTCTGCCAAATAGCCTCAGGAGTAACTTTCATAATGAATGGCGCCAAACACCTTCAGGATTCCGTGTCCACTTTTCCATTTGCCATTTTTGGTGAAGACTGGAAAGATGCCATGGCTGGAAAATCATATCCCACAAAAGGGAATACTGAAATTGGCAATGATGTATGGATAGGCTTTAATGCTACCATAATGCCTGGAATTACAATTGGAGATGGAGCCATCATTGGTAGCAAAAGTGTTGTAACCAAAGATGTGGAGCCTTATTGCATTGTTGGTGGGAATCCAGCCAAGCTTATCCGCAAGCGCTTTACTGAAGAAAAAATAGCCGAGTTATTGAAGATGCAATGGTGGGATTGGGCAGTGGATGAGATTACGGCTAATCTTGGAAAATTGACCGGAAAGGAAATTTGAACCATTCGCACCACCACTTAAATAGAAACTGTTTACGCAAATTTTCAAAACGCCAAAAATCATATGCACCCTCTCATTCAGCACATAAAAGAGCAAGTTTCTTTATCAGAAAAGGAGGCAAATATTGTAGCTAGTGCTTTTGCTGCCAAAGCGCTTGATAAGAAGGAGATGCTGCTTTTTAAAGGAGACGTGTCCAACCACATGCGCTTTATTGAAAAAGGCTGTCTACGAGCTTATAATATTGATGACTCAGGAAACGAGCACATTTTACAATTTGGTATAGAAGGTTGGTGGGTAAATGATTTATATAGCTATATCACCCAAGAGCCAGCAAAAGGATTTATACAAGCGCTGGAGCCCAGCTCCGTCCTTCAAATACATAGAGATTCACTCAATGCGCTTTTTAAAACTGTACCTGCCATGGAACGCTTTTTCCGTTTGAAAATACAATCGGCCTATGTGGCACTTCAGGAACGTACCATACACTCTATGAGTAAAACCGTGGAGCAACGCTACATTGATTTTCGCAACAAATACAGAGACATAGAGCAGCGTGTACCACAATATATGGTGGCCTCTTATTTAGGTATTACGCCCGAACATCTCAGTAGCCTTCGCAAAAAACTGTTTTAAGTTTTTCTTAAGAAATCTTAATTTTTAAGCTGCGGAGCTTCCAAACCTTTGTACCGTAATAATTTAAAACACGGTACACATGAAATTCACTAAACAGTTATTAGTCTTTTCTTTTGCTCTGATTCAGCTTTCCGCTTTAGCACAACAAAAAGAAGAAGTGGGCATGAGCCCCTGGGGTTCTGATGATGAAATTGGCACCCTTAATATGATGAACGAGTCTTCGCAATTGAAGATTCTTTCAAAAGTAAAATCTGGAAAAACCTACGACCTCAGTGTAGAATACTTTGTAGGTATGCCCAGCTTCCATTCACTTGGAGACCCGTCCTATCAATATTGGCTCACCCATACTCCACACGGTACGGTGGTAGACAACCCCAATGAAATGGGTAGAAAAATGAACGTAAAAGTGAGCTACACCGGAGATGCTATCTCGATGTACACTCACATGGGTACGCACATAGATGCACTAAATCACTTTGGGCTAAACGGCAAAATATGGAATGGCTATACCCCTGAAGAACACCTAGGTGACAAGGGCTGGAAAAAGACAGGTGCGGAGTCAATTCCTCCTATCGTTGCGCGTGGTGTAATGATTGACATTCCCGCTTATAAAAATTTACAGTCCCTACCTGCCAACTACCGAATTGGCTCAAACGATTTAAAAGGAGCGTTACAAAAGCAGGGAATAAAACTGCAGAAAGGCGATGTGGTACTCATCCGTACGGGGCAGGCACGCCATTATCATAATGCCGAAGAATATCTACATCAATATCCGGGTATAAATCTAGATGCAGTGAAGTGGCTGGTTGAAGACCAAGAGATAATGCTTTTGGGTGCTGACAACCTGAGTTTTGAAGCTTTTCCTCCTGAAAGGGAAGATAACTGGGTACCCGTTCATACCTACCTCCTTGCTGAAAAGGGAATGATGTTTATTGAGCAAATGTTTCTCGAAGACCTCGCCCAGGATCAGGTATACGAGTTTGCTTTTATCGCAGCCAGTCTAAAACTTCGAGGAGCCAGCGGTTCCCCAATGCGCCCTATAGCTATCCCAATTAAATAATCGACTTATTATGTCAAGCCAATTACCAATTTCAGCACTAGCCTTGTTAGGCGGTATTTTACTGGCGGCTCAGGGAGGATTCAATTCTCAATTGGGAGTGCAGCTAAAAAGCCCTTTAGCCGCATCGATGACAGCCTTTTTTTGCAGCGCAGCTTTTGCCTTAATCTTCTTTTTGGTCAGTAACAAAAGCTTTCCTGACGGGCAAAACATACTGAAGGTTCCCATCTATTTATGGTTTACCGGAGCATTTTTTAGCGTTGTAGGTATCAGCCTTTACTATTACACCATTCCAAAACTGGGCATGGCCAATATGATATCATTGGGCTTGGGTGGTCAATTACTGTTCTCGGTTATTGCCAATCACTATGGTTGGTTTGGTATGCCCGCTAGCCCTGTCTCTTTTACCAAAATTATAGGTGTGCTAGCCATGACTATTGGAATCACTCTAATCAATTTTAAATAAAAACTTTATGAATCTCAAAGAAGAAAATATTAAAAACCTAACATCCATGTGGGAGTTGGCGGGCATCAAAAGTGAAGCACTTGTAATGCGCGATTCCTTTAATGGTGTGATAATTCCCGGCTCCCAATGGCCCAATCGTATTTGGATTAAAAACCAGCTAAACAACGAGGAAGCCTGTATTGCGGCTGATTTTATGGCTTCCGAAACCATCCCCACCACATTGTCGGTTTTTTGCAATCAGCAGTCGCAAAACTTGATGCAAGCTACAGGGTTTGAAAAGACCTCTGAACAAGTGGGAATGCATCTAAAGCTTCATAATTCCTTTCCGGAAAACAACCTGAGATTTGAGCGTGTAAACGAAAAAGAAAGTGCCGAACTGTGGAGTTTGCTTTTTACCGAATCCTTTGGATATCAGATACCCCACGAATTAGTGCTTTCACTATCTGAAGATGTGGAGTTCTTTCTCCTTTTCTTAGGCCTGCATCCTATTGGCACAGCAATGCTCTATAGTACCAATAGCGAATTGGTAGGAATTCATTCACTTGGTGTAATTCCCGAGTTCAGAAGACAAGGATTTGCTGAAAAAGCTATGCATAAGCTTTTAAATATGGCCTTACATAGAAACTATAATTACGCTGTACTTCAAGCTTCGCAAGCCGCAATTGGATTATATCAAAGCCTGGATTTCAGAGCCGATTTCATTATGGAAAATTATCATTTATCAAATTATAAAATCAACAGACATGCAATTCATTAAAAATCTAAAATGGCGCTATGCCACCAAAAAATTTGATTCAAACAAGCATATTTCCAATACAGATTTGGAATACATTAAAGAGGCCATTCAGCTTTCAGTTTCCTCTTACGGCCTTCAGTTATATAAGGTTTTGATTATTGAAGATTCAGAAATAAGACAACAACTTAGGGCCGCCTCTTACAACCAAAGCCAAATTACTGATGCCTCAAAGTTGGTGGTGTTCGCTCATCACAAATCTCTTAACTCTAAAGCAATTGATGAATTTATAGCTCGCACAGCCGCGGCTCAGGGTAAAAGTTTTGATGACCTTAAGGGATATGGAATCCACATAAAGGGAGCATTGGGAAGTAAGTCACCATATGAACTGGAACAATGGGCCTCAAAGCAAACTTACTTGGCAATGGCTAACCTGATAAACGCTTGTGCTGAATTGAAAATTGATGCCTGCCCAATGGAGGGGTTTAACAAAGCCGAGTACAACAGAATTCTGGAATTAGATAGTCAAGGGCTTCAGGTATCAGTCATTGCTCCGATTGGCTATCGTGCCTCAGACGATGAAACACAGCATTTTCAAAAAGTAAGACGTCCTATTGATGAGCTTTTTGAAATGATATAATTGAAACAGATAGGTAGGCGGGGCAAGGGATTTAAAATAGTTGGAGAGGCCTGTGGAGGAGGTTTCTAAAATTATATAAGGTTTACCAAAAATGTGCCCCGAAAACATGTGATGATGGTAATCTATAAAGTCATTACGGGATAACCACTCTACCGTTTCCATGCTATATATAGTTTTTTTTGTTGCTGTTAATTACCGTTATTTTGCAGCGAGCTAACAGCTTTTAGATTTTTAGAATTAGTAAATGTTTTAAGAGATTATATATGAATACCGTAGCAGAAAACCTCACCTCCGAACAGGCCATAAAACTGGAAGAAAAGTATGGTGCCCATAATTATCATCCCTTACCTGTAGTGCTGGATAGGGGCGAAGGTGTGTATGTATGGGATGTGGAGGGAAAGAAATACTTCGACTTTTTGTCCGCTTACTCCGCTATAAATCAAGGCCACTGCCATCCCCGTATTATTAATGCGCTTAAGCAACAGGCCGAGCGTATAACGCTTACCAGCCGTGCTTTTTACAATTCTCGATTAGGAGAGTTTGAGAAGTATATGTGTGAGTATTTTGGTTTTGACAAGGTTTTGCCTATGAATAGTGGGGCAGAAGCTGTGGAAACCGCTATCAAAATCTCACGTAAGTGGGGATACGAAAAGAAAGGTGTAAATGAAAATGAGGCGCAAATTGTGGTTTGTGCCAATAACTTCCACGGCCGTACAACTACTATTATTTCCTTTTCCAATGATGAGGAAGCAAGAAAGAACTTTGGCCCATACACGGCCGGTTTTATTAAGGTTGAGTATAACGATGCCAAGGCTCTGGAAGAAGTGCTGAAATCCAATAAAAACATAGTTTCCTTTTTAGTGGAACCCATACAGGGTGAAGCAGGTGTATTTGTCCCAAGTGATGGTTATCTAACAGCTGCTAAGGAACTTTGTACTAGGCACAACGTACTTTTTATTGCCGATGAAATTCAAACGGGAATTGCCCGTACGGGAGATTTACTGGCTGTTGATCATGAAGGTGTAAAGCCGGATATGCTCATTTTAGGTAAGGCACTTAGTGGTGGTGCATACCCTGTTTCTGCGGTATTGGCCAATGATGATATTATGAATGTTATAAAGCCCGGTCAGCATGGGTCTACTTTTGGAGGAAACCCATTGGCCGCAGCGGTAGCCATGGAGGCTCTTGAGGTTGTAAAGGATGAAAATCTGGCCGAAAATGCTAAGAAGTTAGGCGAACTTTTCAGAGCTAAAATGAACGAGTACATCGCTGGCAGCAAATTGGTGAACTTGGTGAGAGGCCGTGGTTTGCTAAATGCAATTGTAATCAACGACTCTGAGGATAGCTCTACAGCTTGGGATATATGTGTAAAACTAAAGGACAATGGCCTTTTGGCGAAGCCTACTCATGGCAACATTATTCGTTTTGCACCACCGTTGGTTATGACGGAAGAACAGCTTTTGGAGTGTGTGGATATTATCACAAAAACCCTTAAAGATTTTGAATAGATCTTTAGACGGCAAATTGTAGACTTTTTTGAGATGTCATCTATCCTACAGAGCTATTACGTAGGTATTGTTTTATTTGAATATTAAAATAATGGCAATGCAGGATATATGGAATTCGGTTAGTGAGTGGTTTCTTAGTCTGGGAGATAAGTACGGAGTGGATCCAATAATATTTGGAAGCATCTATGTAGGTGCGATTCCCTTTTTTACACTCTCAGTGGCTTGGATAGTTCGCAACTACCGAAAGGAAAAGTCTATAACTCTGCCCGTTATAAGCGCGGGATTGTTTTTTGTTTCGGCCTACATTTACCTTTTTATCGCAGGTCAGAATATTCCGTGGTGGGTGTATGCATTACTTGGCGCAATGATTGTTTACGGAGCGTGGAGTACTTATAACAGTACTAAAAAGAAGGCTGAAAAAGCTAAGGAAGAAGAGCAAAATGACGACTAAGGAATTGAAGTCCCTTTTCAGGGAAGGATTGACATCATACAGTAAAGAAGAGGCAGATCGCCTCTTTTTTATTTTTCTTGAAGAAATTTCAGGAATATCCCTCTTGCAATTTCTATCCAGTTCTCAAAGGGAAATAGAAAAATCTGAAGCCGGGAGCTTGTTGAAGTCTCTTGAGCAGCTGAAAGCCGGGATACCTTATCAATACGTTTTAGGCTTCACTTATTTCTCAGGATTGAAGTTAAACGTTTCCAGCGCAGCACTTATTCCCAGGCCGGAAACAGAAGAGTTGGCCTATTTAATAAAAGAGAGAGTTAGGAGTAAACCTGGTTTAAGAATACTTGATATTGGCACCGGTACTGGTTGTTTGGCCCTGGCTTGTGCTTCAAATTTCAAGAATTCAGTAGTGGAGGCCTGGGATATTTCGGATGATGCTCTTCATCTGGCATCTGCTAACGCAATAAGCAATCAGCTAAATGTTGATTTTAAAAGGATGGACTTTCTTAAGTATGAAACTTTACCGCAGGATTCATGGGATGTAATAGTGAGTAACCCACCCTACATAGGCTTGTCGGAGGAGCGCAAAATGGATGATCTGGTGCTGAAAAACGAACCTCATTTAGCCTTATTTGTACCAGACAACAATCCATTGGTTTTTTACAATGCTATTGTTGATTATGCCCAAAATAACTTAACAGAAGGAGGGCAAATATTTGTGGAAATAAATCAAAGGCTGGGGGAGGAAACCCTGAATGTATTTCGGAATAAGGGTTTTGATGCAGAGTTGCTAATCGATTTGAGTGGCAACGATAGGTTTGTGGTTGGCCATAAATAAAAAAACCCTCTCAACATAGTTGAGAAGGGTTTTAAAGGTCGTATTGAAAATACAATTAAAGCTTTGCAGTAAGCTCAGAACCTGCTTTAAACTTAGCAACAGTTTTAGCTGGGATCTGGATTTTCTTTCCGGTTTGAGGATTTCTTCCTTCACGAGCTGATCTTTCAGAAGTAGAGAAAGTACCGAAACCTACTAAAGATACACGGCCACCTTTAGCCATTGTATTAGCTACGTTGTCGGTAAATGAATCCAATGCTTTTTTAGCTGCTGCCTTTGAAATACCAGCATCAGCTGCCATTGCATCGATCAAATCTGATTTATTCATAATTTGAAATTTTAAATAGTTAAACAATTAACAAACACTCACAAAGTTAGACTAATAGCGGGATTGCGCAAGATTAGGCTAAAAAAAGTGCCTCAAATGTTGACAATTCTGAAATTTTGTTGAAAAACAGGCTCTAAATCAACTGTAAGTAGGAATATTCATTCCAAAATAGCGTCAGTACTTAGCTTAAAACCGTTCAAAAGCTCATGTACTTTCATTCTTTTCTTACCAGAAAGTTGCAGCACATGCAGGTTCAGTGCGCCTTTTCCGCACTTTACACTCATATTTTTGCGATTGTCTGTTTCAATTTTGCCTGGCAAAGCGTGAGGTTTTTCATCTGTGGCGATGGATGCACTGAATATTTTCAACGGGTAATTTTCTCCTTCCATAACTAAATTACAAGTGGCTGCGGGATATGGAGAAAGGCCCCGAATGAAATTGTAAACTTCCACTGCGGGTTTGCCGAAATCTATTCGGGTATCTTCTTTAAATATTTTTGGAGCATGCCTGGTTTCTTCCGATACAGCTTGAGGTTTACTCACAGCCTTCCCGTTCTCTATCTGATTTACCGTATTCAATAATAATGTAGCCCCGGTTTCCATCAGTTTGTCGTGGAGGCTTGCTGCGGTATCATCTTCATCAATTTTTACAACTGACTTATCAATGATAGCTCCTGTATCAATATTTTCATTGATAAAAAATGTGGTTACCCCCGTTTCCTTCTCACCATTAATAATGGCCCAGTTAATAGGTGCTGCACCCCTGTATTGGGGTAAAAGAGATCCGTGAAGGTTAATAGTGCCTTTGACGGGCAGGCTCCAAACTACCTCCGGTAACATCCTGAAGGCAACTACCACCTGTAAATCAGGTTTTAAGTCATTAAGGGTTTTGATCCACTCAGGATCCTTGAGGTTGGTGGGTTGAAAAACCGGAAGATCTTGAGAAACGGCATATTCCTTAACGGCTGATTGGCTAAGCTTTCTTCCTCGACCGGCAGGTTTATCAGGTGCTGTGACCACACCAACAACATTTTTACCTGCTTCTACCAACTTTTGCAGAGAGGCAACTGCAAAGTCGGGGGTACCCATAAATACGATGCGCATGAATATAGTTTTATATCAGGATGCCAAAGGTACTGTAGCCGATAGTGGTTGAAAAGGATTATTCAAAGTTAAGGTCAACACCCAGTCCAAGCGTGATGGATGAATACTGAGCGAAGGTGTAATCGGCAAAAAAGGAAACGGTTTCTGCAATTAGGATTCTTCCTCCTAAGTTAAAAACCATACTATTGGCTGTAGTATTAATAGAAATAGGGTCTTTGATGGTTGTGGCAGGGCCAAGGGGAGGTTGGTAGGAATAGGTTCCCTTAAGGTTGATGTCGGTATCTGCACTGTTATAACCTACGCCACCATATAGTGTGAAAAATGAAAACTCTTTTGAAATTATACCTCTGAAGGTAGTTCCATTAGACTTCATTACAAGTTCCTGATCATCCGCTCCATCTTTAATAGGCTGTTCATAGCTAATGCTGCTAAAACCGGCTTGTATTGAAAGGCTGAAGGCAGGCTCATCTTCATCCATAAACCATTTGGAAATCTCATGAATGGCCCCGAAACCATACAGTCCGATTTTAGCATCTTCCAAACCAGAAATCTGCGATTTTGGGAAGTAGCGAACATCTACTTCTGTATTAAAACCAATTCCCACGCCCAGGTTTATATTGGCCAAAGGCAAAAATGAAAAACCAACACCTGCGGGCGAGTTGAAGGTTTGAAAATTTCCAATAGCCTTGGATCTTAGTAAGGGGCCTTCTTCATTTTCCCCAAAGGCCGTGGGAGCAATATTATCTCGTTCATCCACAAGTTCAAGCTCCTTCAGTTCGCTGTTTTTTATTACAAAAGTGTGATCATCAGAAGGAATGATTACCAGAGAAGGAGCAATGTTTAGGTGAAAACCAAGTGGAGAGTGTACCCGTGCTGAGCTGTACCAGCTGTTGTTGAGGCCATTCCCCAGAGCAATGCCTACCGGGCCAAGATATTTACCTCCTAAGTAATTGATATCTTCTTTAGCTCCGGCAATTACCGGAAGGGGGTTTATCTTTTGGGCAAAGGCAGCTGACCCGATAGTGATTACAATTAGGCTAAGTGTAAATTGGGTAGCAGTAAATTTCATGTTTGGCTATTTTGTGGATGCTTAAGATAAGAATATCCTAATGGCTCTGAATTCGTTTAGGATTTTTTGTAAACGTTATCAGTATACATAAGTTCGTCATTATCCAATAACCAACGTATGGCAGCTATCAATGTAGTTTCCTTAATTTTTAAAACTTCCTTCAATGACGTAAGCGTTTCCTGTGTATTGGTATCAAAGTGCTGCCTGATCTTCGTAATGGCTTTTTCCATTTCAACGTCCAACTTAGCAGTGAAAACCTTGCCCCGGCATATATCGCAATGCCCGCAAGGCTCACTTCTTTTTTCACCAAAATAGCTGAGTAGATTTACGCTACGACAGGTTTTATTATCAATCAGGAAGTTTTCCACAGCTGTAATTCGGGCTAATCTGTCTTGATATCGGTCTTTCAGGTTTTCATCAGAAATGGCCAGATACTCTACACTTTGCCGGGCCTGGGTTATAATGATTTCTGAATCGCCTTTCCGCGGTACGTAATCAATAAGCCCTTGTTTTTTTAGTTGTAAAAGAGATTTAATGACATTTTCCTCGGTGGTTTTTAATCTCATAGCCAGCAGGCCTTCATTTATTTGAGTGTACTCCACATCCAGCCCACCATAGGATCTTGATAGTGTTTTAATGAAGGTGTCCAGTCTTGGGTTTCGCAGTTGAAAGTCGTACAACTCCGTACGGTTTACGCGAATAAATAACCTTGAAGGTTGTCGATAGCCTTCATTGAGGATGAGCAATCCTTCTTTTTCCAACACCTTCAGTGTGGTATATGTTTTTAAAGCCGGGAGATCGTATTGCTTGGTGAAAGCACTAATGTCAAAGGGGTAGGAGATACCCTCACCCAAACCTGTGGCAAGTTGAAGAAAGTTGGCCAGGGCCTGATAAACTCTTTTGACAAATTTGATGTCAGGAAAGGTCTCAAGGTATCTGCGTTTTAACTCCTTTATATCCGATGGACCTACCAATACCACTGAATAGGAGGGGTTTCCATCACGACCTCCGCGCCCGGCTTCCTGGAAGTAGGCCTCCAGAGAGTCAGGTAAATCGAGGTGCAATACAACCCTAACATCCGGTTTGTCAATTCCCATCCCAAAGGCATTGGTGCAAACTATAATCCGGGTTTTGTTATCTATCCAGTTTTTCTGCTTTAGCTTTCGTACTTCCATACTAAGCCCGGCATGGTAATGATCAGCAGACAGGCCATTTTTTTTTAGCCAGTCGGCAACCTCTACGGTGTGCTTTCGATTCCTGACATAAACTATAGCGGTTCCCTTTATTTTATGGAGGATTTCAAGGGTTTTGCTCCACTTCTTTTCCGTGTGGTTTACGTTGTAATAGAGGTTTGATCGGTAAAAACTTTGCTGAATAACGTGTCTTTCCCTAAAGGCCAGTTTATCCTGTATATCATCTACAACCTTTGGTGTGGCCGTGGCAGTAAGTGCCATTATGGGCACTTTGGGTAGTAGTTCTCTTATTTCTGCAATTTGTAAATAGGGAGGTCTAAAGTCATAACCCCATTGCGAAATACAGTGAGCCTCATCTACAACCAAAAGGTTTACATTCATACGCTTAATCCGTTCGCGTACTATGTCTGTTTGTAACCTTTCGGGAGATACATAAAGGAACTTGTACTGTCCGTGGGCACAATTGTCGAGGCCCATGTCTATTTCCCGTTGGGTAAGGCCCGATGTAAGTGCCAGCGCAGGAATGCCTAGCTTTTTAAGGTTTTGAACCTGATCGGCCATAAGGGCAATAAGAGGGGAAACCACAATGCCAAGCCCGGGTTTGGCCATAATAGGTACCTGAAAACAAATTGATTTACCTCCACCTGTAGGAAGCAGGGCCAAAGTATCCTTTCCGGTAAGTGAGGAGTTGATGATATCCTCCTGCAAGGGGCGGAAAGTGGAATATCCCCAGTATTTTTTTAAAACATTATGGATGCTTTCGACCATTAAAGTCCGAGGCGATTCAGTATAAAGTTAACACGTTTAAAGGAGTCTTCTTTTGGAACTTCAACAACGGTATATCCAAATTGCTGATAGGTTTCAACCAATGCCTTGTGAATAGCCTGCATGGTTACAAAATCCTCCCGTCTTTCATCGTCTTTTTGATAAATATCCTCCCAGGGTGGAGTTACAAACACCTCATTGTGATAGGGATAGTGCTGAACCAAAGCGTCAAGTGCATCTGTTGGCAAAAGGTCTTTGCGCAAATAGGCTATAACATCGGGTAATCCGCGATCAAAAAAGTTGATTTTATTTGGTTGAGCCTCGTGGTATTGACCAGTTTGCCCCTTGAATACGGTGTCGCTAAATCCTGGCAGGTTATGCCAGGGCAACAAGTCTGATCCTTTTTCTAGCTGCTCCTTTATCACCGCTCGGGAAACTTCGCTATGGCAGGCGTATCCGCGCTGTTCCAACAAATCTATAATCGTTGACTTGCCGGTTCCCGGACCTCCCGTAATTATGATGCGTTTAGTTTGAGGCATATTGATTTGTGCTTATCTAATTTTCAACATATAATTAATCAGTGTAACTATATAACAAAAGCTTTTGCTATTTAGGCCTGCTTAAAGACTTATGGCATAAAGCCAATTTAAAATCAGTTATCACACAATGGCTACAAATATAGCAACTGGGGGTATGCTGCCAAGATTATATGGATTGTATTTATTCGTCATTTATTATAAGCTGATTTGCTTTCACAACAATTTATTCTAATTTCATAGACTACTTTCGTACTCATATAAACACTGATGTAATGGATCAACGAGAGGATAAATACGCAAAGCTTAAAATACAATTGGAAGAGGGTTTTGAATGGCCAACTGTTTATTTGTTCAAGTTTATTATTCCTGCGGATAATGAGAAACTGGCAAAGGTTCAAAACCTGTTTAATAGCAAGGAATCTACCATAGAGGTGCGGGAGTCGAGCAAAGGAAATTATCTGAGTATAACAGCAAAGGAAATGATGATTAGCCCGGACAGTATAATAGAGCGTTACCTCGAAGCTGAAGTTATAGGTGGAGTTATTGCCCTATAGGTTCTGCAGAAAATCCAGCCACTTCACCTTCTTCATTTATATCAATACTGAACTCAATGGGATTGCAACATCTTTCGCAATCCTCAATATACTGTTGGTGCGGTACTGAAGGATCTATCAGTATAGACACCTCGCTGAAGCAATACGGGCAATTGTAGAAATATTCTTCCATAGGGGAGTAACACTTGTTTTGAGTTTAACCGTTTCTTAACTTTTCAATTAACTTTATTTCAGGGTATTACGGGTTAAGTTTGGTGTGAACAAAAATCTATTACCATGAAAAAAATTATATACACAGGGGTGGCGGCTCTCTTAATTGGCATTTGTAGCCTTAAGCTGCCTGCTCAGTCAACTACTAATACCAATATTAATAAGGACGGTGAAACCGGAAAGGTAAAGATAGACATGACCATTGTAAATGATGATGGTGAAGTGGAACATATTACCAAAGAATATGATTTGAGTGAGATATCGGAAGAGGATATCATGGAAAAGCTGAGGGAGGTGAAAGGCCTTGATATTGATATGGATGGTGAAAATATGCGGGTTGTGATCAAAAAGAGATTTGCGGGTGAAGATGCTATGCGCTTTAGGTCTGACCAAAAATCTGAAATGGAGAAAGTTGCCTTTTTGGGAGTTACGGGATACACTACAAATTCAGATGGAGAAGGACCGAAAGAGGTTCGGCTCACAAAAGTGATAAAGGATAAACCAGCCTACGAGTCAGGCCTGAGGAACGAGGATATTCTGATGAGCTTTGATGGACATGAAATACATACCTATGATGAGTTGGTTGATGCTGTACAAGCCCGGAAACCTGGTGATGTGATAAAAGTAGGGGTAAGAAGAAGCGGAAAAGAAATGCTCTTTGAAGTTACACTGGGCGAGCAGGAGATAGGAGCTTATCCCATAAGAATGCATCGCTTTAATGCGGATAGCAATTTTGAACTAATAGAAGTAAACATTGAGATGGAAAGCCTTAGTGAGTCAGACAAGGCATTGATAAAGAAAAGTACGGGAGTGGATGTTGATGAAGCCAACTCCTTGGACTATGTTGATATTAATGTTTACCCAAACCCAGGAAAGGGAGCTTTTTCCTATAGCTTAAAGCTAAAAGAAGGAGGAGAACTAAGTGTTACAGTGCTCGACCAGTCGGGAAAGCAAATAATAAAACAGCTTATAAAAAACGATACAGGCGTTTATAAGGGTACATTAGATTTAGAAAAATCTCCAAATGGTACCTACCTGTTGTTATTTAAACAAGGCGATAAGGTATTCACAGAGAAGCTAATCAAATCGTAGTAATAATTAAGTTTTTGTAAGGGCCGGTTTACCCGAAAGGGTGAATCGGCTTTTCTTTGTTAAGTGGTCAAAAGTAATTGATGTACTAAGGAAGAATTACTTCAAGTTTTTCCTTACTTCTCAGGCGGAAGGTGAGCCTTTCCTTGGCCAGGTAGGTATTGGGGAATATTTCCTTTGCTTCAGTAAGTAGCTCATCGAGGTCGTCATATCTAACTGAGAAGTGGCCAATAATTAAATTTTTTGCACCCACTAACAAGGCCATTTCAGCGGCTTGCCTTGCTGTTGAATGTTTAGTTTGAGCAGCTCTCTTGGCGTGCTCTTCCTTAAAGGTAGCCTCGTGATAAAGCATATCCGGCTGCAATCCTATTAGGTCGGCAAGATTATTAAGTGGAGAGGTGTCGGTGCAGTAAGCATAACTCAAACTCTTTAGAGGTTCGGTAGTGAGCTCAGAGTTTGATATCAATTGTCCCTTTTCATTTATCCAGTCCTTTCCCTGTTTTATTTGCCTGATTTCTGCTGTAGGAATACTGTATTTTTCCAGGGCATCCTTTCGGATGTTTCTTGGCCTATCCTTTTCGGTAAAGAGGAAGCCACAACAGGGGAGGCTGTGGCGCAGCGGAAAGGAATGAACAGTTACGGCCTTGTCTTCATAAATCAGGGCACGTTCTTTCATATCCAGGGGATGAAAAATTATTTCAAACCTGAGGGTGGAATGGGAGAGTGTCAAAAGCTCAAAAATACCTTTTTCAAGGGCAGGAGGGCCGTAAATATGTATTTCCTTATACCGATCAAGTAAATGGAGAGTGCTTAAAAGTGGCACCAGTCCATAAAAATGATCTCCATGTAAATGGCTGATAAGTATGTGATTAATACGACTAAAGCCAACGCCATTTCGTCTCAGCTGAACCTGAGTGCCTTCCCCGCAGTCAATTAAAAAATGACGGTTGGAAATGGTTAAAAACTGAGATGTTGGGTTTCTTCCGCTAAGCGGAATAGCCGAACTGGCACCAAGAATTTTAAGGGCTATCTCCATTAACGGGAGATGGTAAATCTCCCCGAAATGTTTTTGTTATCTACCTTGAGGCTATACATATAAATTCCGGGCTTAAAGTCTGAGGTATTTACTTCAACATTATTATCGCCTGCAGCAGCAGTGAAAGTTCTGTTGTAAACAAGTGTGCCAATTATGCTGCTGATTTGAAGTGTAGCCGATCTGCCTCCTTTTGCATCAAAATTTAAAATGATCTTATCCTTTGCCGGATTCGGGAAAACACGGGCGGTGGTTCTTAGAACTTTATTTTCCTCCAAACCGATGGACTGCCCTTTTGCTACATAAATGAAATTTCTGAGAGTATCCTTTATTGGAGCAGTAAGACCTCCATAGGTGATTTCAAATTCAATAGCGACTCCTAATCTTATGGAATCGGAGGTGGTAGGAGTACCACTTAGCCTTGCACAACCAAAAGTACCTCCGGGAAACTTGCAGGTGCTTATACTGCAATCCACCTGAAAGCCTGCAGGAAGCCCGGTAACGCCATTAAGTTTTACATAGTTGATCGGTACAGTAGTATTGAAGTATACGGTATCCTTGGGCACCCTGAAGTAGATTACTTCAGAATAGGGCATTCCTACAGTGGCATAAGGTAAAATAGCTATAGCCTCTTCATTGGGGGCCCCTTTATTTATGGTATCGAGCTTGGTGCCTGCCGGGGCAGCTACCACGCCTGAAATAGTAGTGTCTGGAACACATTGGGCGTCTAAGCTTACGTTTACAAACGTTCCCAGGAATAAGGCAAGTAATAATTTTTTCATAATAGTATAAAGTCTTTAACGTTCCATTTTTTCTAAATCCAAAATGTCATAGGCTTCTTGCTCAGTAAGGGCTGTGGTAATTTCTAGTTCATCCTCCAGACCATTGTTTACAATAGCTATAAAGCTCAGATCATTTTTCTTACGGTGGTCATGTAGTTTTTTCAGCACAGAGGCCTGACGTATACTTCGCACGGCTAGTAGGTGCAAAATAACATTTTCTTTGGGATATTCATCGAGTATATTTTCCAAGGCACGGCTATCTTCAGTGCCCAAGGATTCATTCATGGCCCGAATTAGCAGATGATCATCATTCCTTTCAATCTGAAAATTCATATCACTCCGCTTTAAAATTCATTTTTTTCTTTGAGGCTAAAAGATACAAAACTGCCATCCTAATGGCCACTCCATTTTCTACCTGATTTAGTATTATGGAGTAATCGCTATCTGCCACCTCACTGGTAATCTCAACACCTCTGTTGATCGGCCCCGGATGCATTATAGTAATGTCTTTTTTAAGATCATCGAGCATCGGTAGGGTAAGTCCAAATTGCCTTGTATATTCTCTTACTGAAGGGAAGTATTTCAAATCCTGACGTTCATGCTGAACCCGCAGCATATTGGCAATATCGCACCATTCAAGTGATTCCTGTAGGTTGTGGCTAACCTCCACTCCTAAAGAGTGCATATATTTGGGGATGAGAGTGGTGGGTCCGCATACCCTTACTTTGGCGCCAAGTTTTTGCAAACAAAAAATATTGGAAAGAGCAACCCGCGAATGGAGAATATCTCCTACAATAACAATTTTTTTATCCTTTAGATCACCGTGTTTTTCTCTTATCGAAAAGGCATCAAGCAGAGCCTGGGTTGGATGCTCGTGTGCACCATCACCGGCATTTACAATAATACTATCTACATTTTGAGCTAGAAAAACCGCAGCACCTGGATTAGGATGACGCATAACCACCATATCCACTTTCATGGAAAGGATGTTATTTACCGTATCTATAAGCGTTTCACCTTTTTTTACTGAAGATGAAGCAGCCGAAAAGTTGATGGTATCGGCAGAAAGTCTTTTTTCTGCCAGTTCAAACGACAGGCGTGTGCGGGTGCTGTTTTCAAAAAAAAGATTGGCAACAGTAATGTCCCTTAGGGAGGGAACCTTCTTTATAGGGCGATTGATAACATCCTTAAACTGATCGGCAGTTTCAAAAATCAATTGAATGTCTTCAGCGCTCAGGCCTTTAATACCCAACAAATGATTTACACTTAACTCACTCATTTTTTGGTTTTATGAGGTAAACAGCATCTTTTTCTCCTTCTATAGCCCAGCTCACCAAAACCTTCTGGCTTGCCAGCGAATCCACTTGTTTTCCGGTATAATCCGGCTGTATGGGCAGTTCCCTCGAAAATCTCCTGTCAACCAACACCAACAGTTCAATTTCCGTAGGGCGACCGAAACTGTGTATGGCGTCCAAGGCAGATCTAACACTTCTTCCCGTAAATAGAACATCATCGATAAATACAACTTTTTTATTCTCAACGATAATGTCAATTCGGGTTTGATTGGGTTTTAGCGGTGCATCCCGTCTTCTAAAGTCATCCCTGTAAAAGGTAATGTCCAGAGCGCCATGTGCTACATCACTTATGCCATTGGCCTGTAAATTTTCAAGAATCCGATCCATCACGGTGAGCCCGCGAGGCTGTAATGCTATGAGTACGGTGTTTTTAAAATCACCGTGATTTTCAATCAGCTCGCAAGTGAGGCGATTAAGAATGATCTCGATGGATTTACCACTTAGTAACTCTTTTTTGATCATTTTTTAAGGATTGCGCAAATGTAATTAATGATTTGTGTTGTGGCTATACTATGCCAAGCTCTTTCTTCCAATTAATACCGTCAAAACTACCAGAGCTCATTATAAGCAAAACACAGCGCTCTGTTCCTATTGATTTCTTTATAGCCGACAAAAGAGCCTGGTTGTTGTCAAAAACCTGTATAGCCTCGTTTCCAAAACGTTCCTTTATTTCCGCAGCGTTTAAAGCCGGGAGTTTTTTATGGGCCACTACCTCCGGATTAAAATACACCAGGGCTTCATCCGCCATATCCATGCTGCCTGAGTATTGATTCATAAAATCTATACTTAAACTGCTAAAGGTGTGGAGTTCAAAACAGGCTATAACCTTTCGGTTTTCAAAATTTTCCTTTACGGCATTTACGGTAGCATTTACCTTTGATGGGGCGTGGGCAAAATCCCTGTATATGACGAGGTTTTTATCCTCATGCAATATTTCAAGTCTTCTTGAGGCGCCTGTAAAACCGGGTATGGCTTCATAAAACTGCTCATCTGAAATCCCCATTTGATTACAAATCCATCTTGCTCCTTCCAGATTGTTCATATTGTGTTTACCAAATATGGAAAGTGGAACAATCCCATCGGCTGTGTTTAGGCTAACCTTGCCATCGTCAATGGTATAGTCAGGAAGGCCATATCCAAACTTTTTAATTTCATTTTTAGTAGAATCAACAGCTCTTTGTACCTCGGCATCTGTTTGGTTATAAACCACAGCACCGCCAATTTCCATACTGTCCAACAGCAGTTCAAATTGTTGAAAGTACTCTTCATAGGTTGGAAATACATTTACATGATCCCATGCGATACCTGATATCAGAGCAATGTTGGGTTTATAGTGCAGGAATTTTGGACGAAGATCAATAGGAGAGGATAGGTATTCATCACCTTCAAGCAGGATAAACTCATTTTTCTCGGTAAGCTTTACCATGGTTTCAAAGCCGTCCAATTGAGCACCTATCATGAAGTCACAATCCATTCCATGATAATGGAGAACGTGTAAAACCATGGCTGAGATTGTGGTTTTGCCATGGCTTCCGGCAATTACAACTCTTGTTTTGTTTTTACTTTGCTCGTAAATAAATTCGGGATAGGAGTAAACCTTTAGTCCTAATTCGTTGGCTTTGAGTAGTTCAGGGTTGTCTTTTCGGGCGTGCATCCCCAAAATGATGTAATCGAGATTTGAGTCAATCTTATCTGGATTCCAGCCGATAGTGGTTGGAAGCAGTCCATATTTATCAAGTCTTGATTTTGAAGGTTCAAAAATCTCGTCATCACTGCCTGAAACCTCAAAACCTTTATGGTGCATGGCCAGAGCTAAATTGTGCATGGCACTGCCACCTATGGCTATAAAATGTACTTTCATGTAAATCGTTTGCTTAGCGCAAATCTATGAAAGCATTATTCTAAAGCAGTGGTAGTATTTAAATGAATTGCAGCCTTTAGGTTTTCCATAAAAGTGGCGGCTACGGCCAGATTTGGGCCTTCGCTGTGAGTAAAGGATTGTGTAGGGATATCAATTTTGCCAGCAGGACCATCAAACAGCGTATTGAGGTCGATGGATAAATTAAAGCTATAGCCTAGTGCCGAGCTGGAACTGTTGATATCTGTTTCAAAGGTTTTTATCTGATATAATGGGTCGGTTCCTGCGTGGTAGGCAAAGGGAATATTTACCGTATCTCTTTTTGGCAGGGCCAAACCTTCTAACACTACGAAGCGGTATTTTACCATACTCCAGTACATTCCCTGATAAGAAGAAAGTGGATTGCTACTGTTGGCAAATGAATTTGGATCGGAATCATTTTGTTCGGGGTCCAAACCAATACCTATTCGCATTTTGGTGAATTGGCCAGAAGGTAGGGTGATGGAAAAGCTTGAAGATTCATCGTGGTCAAGATTTATAAGTACAATATCCTTAACCATAACTTCCTTGCCTCCTTCTTCAATAAGGGTAATGTTACTAAGGTAAGCCTTAAAGGTTGAAAGGTATAACCTGTAATCAGTCGTGAAATCAACAGTGTCATGCAAGTTGGCAGGCATGGAGTTACTTTCAAGACTTACTGAAAACTCCGCCTTCTTTTCATAGGTCTTCTTTACATCTTCTTCACATGAGGTGAAAAAAATTATAGAGGCCAGTAGCAGTGAGGATTTTATTAGAGTTTTCATAGTGTTATAAATTTTAATACAAACCGATTTCAATATTTTGAGACATGGCCACTGCTGCGGCTATATCAACTGGAATTGTTGGGTCTGAGGTTATAAGTGGAAGTAAAGCGATATCAAGGGGTTTGAAAATTGGTTTAATATCAAACTGGAGTATAAACTTCACATTGCTATTTCGGGCCAATGCAAAATTTTGATGCAAGCTTGCCTCGGATCGTGTGGTTTCATAAGTTCCAATTCTGTATTCAAAAGGAATGGTGCCGATAGAGTCAAGTGGGTTGTTGGGGTCAATCAGGCGGCCTTTAATTACAAAGTGATCTATACCATCAGCTCCTTTTCTGTAAACATCAGAGTTGCGGAGTTCGTTGTTTTCAGGTAGTGATAGAGGGGTGGCTCCAATAGACTCTGCAGAATCCAGTCCAAACTGAACACCATAATATCCGGAATAACCACCGGGAAGCATTTTTACCAAGGGTTGATCCGTTTCCTCCATGGTAAGAATAAAGGGGTCTGTTCTCTTTGCTACGGTATCACCCTCCTCAACAAAGAAAAACTTGTTGACCACAATTTGTATATCTGTAATGAAAAAAGAATATCCAAGATCATTGGTGAGAGCTGTATCAGGATGTATCCCTTCATTTCCATATATAAATGAAGTTGTCATGATGGTATTTTTATCCTCAGGGGCGGGATTTTCTGAGGTCAGGTCTTTTTCCTCACAGGCTACAAGGCCACTAAAAAGAACTAAAATCAATATTTTTTTCATGGAATTCACTGTTATATAACAAATGTACTATTTATACTGAGGATACGAACCCGTGGGTTTCTTAAACGGCCTCCCTGATTATTATACGTTGCTGGTACTTGTTTGGTTGGGTGACTTTTGGTGATTGCTTATCTGCTTTATTTTATTGAAGTCATCCGTTTGCTCTATACTATGCATTATTTGTGCCAATATTTCAGCAGATGAATGATTGTCATAGTCTATTTTGAGGGGTTCCTTAAAAGTAATGGAAAGTTGTACTCCCTTCTTTTTCATATACAAGCCCTTCTTGTCAAACGCACGTCTGAAACCATCAATTACAACTGGAATTACAATTGGTTTTGTTTCCTTTATAATATGAGCGGTTCCCCGTCTTCCGGGCACAAAAGGCGTTGTGGTGCCCTGGGGGAATGTGATCACCCAACCTGAATTTAGTGCTTTGTATATTTTGGTGATATCCCTGGGGTCAACTCCTCGGTCAACTTCTTTTCCTGCTTGCCTCCAGCTTCTTTTGATGGACACGGACCCTACATAGGCAAAGAGTTTTGGCAAAATACCCGCTTTCATGGTTTCCTGTGCCGCTACAAAGTAAATGTTCAGCCTTGGGTTGAGAAGATATCTGGCTTTGTCAATACGGTCATAAATACCCCATTTAACACTACAGAAAACCTGATATAGCCCTGTAACGTCAGCAAAGTAGGTTTGATGATTACTTACAAATAGTACGTTGGTATCGGGTAAATCCTTTAAAAATTTGGTGCCTGAGATCTTTGTTTTGTTAGCGATGTTGAACCTGTAAAAGCTTATACAACCAAAAACAAAAATTAACACTCGCTTGATTATCAACGAATTCCCGAATGCGTCAAATAGTCTGATTTTCATGAAATGTAAGTCTCGTGAGGTCAAATATATGACTAATAAAAGTGTTGGATAGCTATGTCTGTAGCAGTACTTGCCGTAACTCGCTCAACATCATTGCTGTAGCTCCCCATACATTATGGCCTTTAAATACAAATGTGGGCACTTTTACATTGATTCCTCTAAGGTTAAGAGTGACATTTGTAATAAACGAGTCGTCAAGAAGTTCGTTTACGGACACCGAGAAAATTTCCTCTACCTCTGATTCTTGCTTGCTAAATCCGGGGTTGGAGTTATATACCCCCACAAATGGATGTACTAAAAAGTTACTGGGGGGGATATATAATGGAGAAAGTTGGCCATAAACATCTACTTTAGAGGGTGTTATTCCAATTTCCTCTTCCGCTTCGCGCAATGCGGTTTGAAGATAGCCGGTATCTGATTTATCTTTTTTTCCACCAGGGAAACTAACCTGATTGGAGTGCACTCCGGGATATTTTTTCCTTAAAGTTAGAACCAGCTGTGCTGTATTCTGTTGTTCAAAAAAAAGAGCCAGAACAGCTGCGGTTTTTACATTAGGGCTATTTAAACCTTGTGTAACTGAAGTTTCTCTGCCGGCAGGAGCCATCAAGTGCTGTGCGGATAACCCAGGTAGAGGGGTGTTTAGCCCACTTTGAAGTTTGTTCTTAAATGCCTGAAAATTCACTGTGGAAGATATTACCTAATTGAACAACGAAGATAGGAAGGACCGTTATTAAAATATTCAATGGCGTAACATTGAATAAGGAATAATTATTAAATTCGCGCTATTATAATTGAAATACTATTGAACATGACTATAACACAACTCCAATATCTCATAGCCGTAGATAATCACAGACATTTTGCCCGGGCAGCAGAGGCATGCTTTGTAACGCAGCCCACCTTGAGCATGCAAATTCAAAAGCTGGAGGATGAACTGGGTGTTTTACTGTTTGATAGAAGCAAGCATCCGGTACGACCAACTTCAATTGGGCAGCGTATTATTGAGCAGGCACGAACGGTGGTAAATGAAACCGGGCGTATTACCCAAATTCTTCAGGAGGGTAAAAATCAGCTTGAAGGACCGTTTAAAATTGGGGTTATACCCACGGTAGCTTCTTCGTTAGTACCCAGATTTGTTCAGAGTTTTCACAAAAAATTCCCAAAAATCCAGTTGCAGATTCAGGAGCTTCAAACCGATAAAATTCTGGAAAAACTCAGGATGGATGAGCTGGATGCAGGTTTGCTGGCCACGCCTCTCGAAGCCAAGGGAATAATTGAGATGCCCCTTTACTATGAACCCTTTATGGCCTTTATACCAGAAAATCACAGGCTGGGTAAAGAGTCGTTTATCACCAACTCAGAATTGAATGTTAAGGATTTACTGCTTCTCAATGAAGGACATTGTTTTCGCAACAGCGTACTGAATATTTGCAATAAGTTGATGGATAGCGAAAGCAGACCGGTGGAACTGGAAAGCGGAAATTTTGAGACCTTGATAAAATTGAGTAAACAAGGTTTTGGAATGACCCTGATACCTTACCTTCATGCAATCGATTTATCAGAGGAAGATCAAAAATTAGTGAAGCCAATAGCTGATCCAAAGCCTTCAAGAGAGATCAGTTTGGTGTACACCAGAGCTGAACTTAAGATAAAGGTTATAGAAGAGCTTAAGAAAATTATAATGAAAAACGTACCGGAGAAGATGCTCACTGATCAAAATGCAGTTATCAGCCCCTTACGGTCTGCTTAATGCAGGTATTTTGAATAAAAATCTTGAATAAGACAAATCAACATATCGCTCTTTTTCCGCTCCAGTTGTTTTTACTGCCCGGAGAATATACCCAGCTTTATATTTTTGAAGAGAGATATAAGCAGCTTGTTAATGAATCCATACTTCACCAAAAGCCATTCGGTATTTCATTTACGGGCAAGGGAAATAATACAAATATTGGAAGTTTGGTAGAAGTTTCGGAGGTATTAAAGACTCACAAAAGTGGTGCTATGGATATATTGGTGAAAGCCACCGGTCTTTTCCGATTAAATTCATTTAACATGCAGCAGGCTGGCAAACCTTACCCGGGGGCTAATGTGGATCTAACTATTGAGATAGACAATAAGGAGGCAGGTAATGAGCTCAAACAGGCTTTCGTGGCAATTCTTGAAAAGGATCAAATACTTAATGATTCACTTTTAGCTAAATCCAGTTTTAATATCTTGGAAATAGCCATTGAGCTGATGATGTCTGATAATGATAAATTAGACTTTTGTCTTTGCACTGATTATTCCGAACGTGAGCGTTTTTTGTTGAACTACATCAGGTACATTAATTTTCAAAAAGAACAGGAAGCAAGTGTGTATCACAATATTTACCTCAATTAAGTTGAGATATATTACGCTGTGTTTATTGTTTGGGTCTTTGATTTCCTGTAATGACGGAAATATAGAGGTAGTATCGGATTCAGACGCATCCTCTAGCAAGGCTAATTCTTCATACACCCGGCAAGAGGTTTTGAATGAAGAGAATGTGGTGGAATTTCTTGAGAAATACGCAACATCATTAAGAGACAGCCTCGTTGTTATATCAACCTCCTATGGTACTATTACTATCAGGCTTTACAACAATACACCTCTGCACAAGGCCAATTTCAGATATCTGATTGACAGAGGGTATTTCAACAATACATGGTTTTACAGAGTAAGTAAAGGCCATGTGATTCAGGCGGGAAATACAGATGGGAGGGAAACTGTTGATAAACGGGAATCTATAGGTGAATATCGCATTCCGGCTGAGATGGTGCCCTCCAATTACCACAAATACGGGGCTGTGGCTGCAGCCAGAAGCTATGCTAAAAACCCCGGAAAAAAATCAGATCCCTATGAGTTTTACATTGTATTGGGTAAGGCCTATACAAGGGGTGAGTTAAAACGATTGGCTGAAAAACACAAGTTTAAGCTAAGCAGTGCAGCACTTGATTTTTATGAAAACCGAAGAGGGGCTCCACATCTTGACGGCCAGCACACCGTGTTTGGAGAAGTAGTGGAGGGAATGGATGTGGTTGAGAAAATAAGTGAGGTGGATGTGGATGAAGGCGAATGGCCGCTGATGAATATTCCAATAAAGGTATACCTCAAATAGTTCTGCAAGTTTTTAGTGAATCACTGAAGTTTTTGGTTTTTTAATTTTTCTGTTTTTTTTCTTTTTCTGGCTGTGATAAAGTACACCGGCCTCAATTTTGGTTTCCAAGTGATTTTCGCTGGGGGGTATTGGGCATGAGTAGCGATCGTTGTAGGCGCAATAAGGGTTATAAGCCTTGTTGAAGTCTATAAGCAAGGAGTCTCCTTCCTGAAGTTCAGTGTCAACATATCGGCCACCAGGGTATGTTTCAACATCATTTGTTAAATCAGTAAATGGAATGAAGAGTGAATTCTTGTATTTGGGAATTTTCAGCAGCCTCATATTCTGGTAAACAGGTATTTCAAATTCCTCACCTTTAAGGCTGAAATGTGCAATGCCATATTGCCTGTAGTCTGCCAGTCTATCTGTTGATGTTTGCATTTTGAAAGGCTTGCTGTTTGGTGTAAGCTCCAGATAAGCCATAATTGCATATTCTTCAGAAATAGGGAAGTGGCTCAAGCTATCAAATGAAGCTCTGGCCTTTGTCGTTAATGGAGATGTTGCAGAATCTGCAAACTCCTTATTTTGCTCTGCCCGCCATGCCTTGTTCGTAGTAAATACATCCTGGGCATTGATTGAATAAAATGATATCAGTAGGATGAGGACTATGCAGTTTTTCATTACACGGATTTTTTGGTACGCTTTAGTGATAGGGCGGAGATTAAGCTGATAATAATACCAATAAAAAACGTACTAGCAGCCATTATCAACGCATATAAATATGAATTCTCGAGTATACCGGCCTGAGCATCAAATTCGGCTGCAACCAATTTTTTAGTGGCTTCATCAGGAGCATTTGATATCATGTGGGCTTTGTAGAATTTTCCAAAGTCATGAAGGAAGTCGGGTGCTATAACCTCATATAGTAGCACATTGCCTAAATAAAAGATCACATTTGCCACAACTGTAATTTGCAAACCTACAAGCAAGCCCTGCACAAAGCTAAACTCAAATTCGATGTGATGTTTTCTATAGGCTCTAACCCCAAAAAACACGCACAACATGGAGAGGATCATAATGGAATAGCCAACAACCTGACCAATGCCCATATTTTCGGGATTCATGTAACTATCGGGCCTTAAAGCCATAGGACCCAGAAACAATAAGGATACAATTACTCCTCCAATTACACCATACTTCACAATCACACTTTTCATTTTACAAGGATTTTGATTTAGGGGGCTAAGAACGATTATGCATTGCTATCCGGCCTCATACTTAAGTATGAAATAGCTTATCACTCCAAAGGATGATTCAATTCAGGTTATGATATTCAGGTCTTTAGCTTTTTTAATGGCTTGAGTTCTTCGCCTGGCATCAAGTTTTACCAACAAATTGGAAACATGTGTTTTGACTGTATTTTCGGAGATGAACAGTTTATTCGCTACCTCTTTATTGGAAAGGCCCTCATTCAGCAGACATAAAACTTCATATTCGCGTTCGGTGAGTCCGGAATCGGAATAAGGAACAAGCTGCACGTGTTTCTGTACTTCCGGCTCTGTAGATTGTTTTTTAGAGAAAAAGATTCCTATGGCAATAGAAACCACTGCAACTAACATTAAAATCCAATCTCGTGATGCTCCCACTTGGAGGATGGCCATAGATGAAAGTTGAAAAAGCATGAGTAATGAAAAAGCCAGCAGACCGTAAAACAGAATATATTTTTTCATGTTGCCACAAAAATAAAATTTCACTCTAGTTGAAGGAAAGGATATTCTTTATAAGTTTGATTCAGCAAATGAAAAAAGCATATACCCATAATCACAATATGTACAACTGCATCAATAAGATGTGGAATGTGCGTATAGTGGGGTATTATGAAGATTAGACAAGCTAATTGAAAATATGTAAAGCCCCACGTTGCAAGCAGCGTGGGGCTTTTTTTGTGCTAATAATTGAAAAGGAAACGATTATGAAGAATTACCTCAAGGTTTTGGAAACCAGCAAAAAAGACAGATTATTTAAAACTGTACCTCTCAGAAAAGGCGATGCCACCATTACCCAATGGAAGGCCATTAACCTGGCCGAGGATATGGCAAGTGCCCTTATTGATAAATTAAGACATGTTTTGTCTGAAGATGTAGATATAAAGATCAATAACGTAAACCTTAATTTATTTGAAGAACCCGGTTCGGAGGGAGTGGCTCATGTAAAAGCACAGCTCTACGAAAATGAGCACAGGAAGCTGTTGCTGAAGGTTTTTGTACATGAAGAAAATCACAAGGGCAAAACCAAAAAAATTGCGAGGGCCATTTATGAGCTACAGCTAATTTCTTTACAAGAGAGGAATAGGGTGGCTTAATATCTTGTTAAAATTTACCTAAAGCTTTTAAAGCTGTGCATTTACACAGCCGTAAGTTGAATGGGTTTTGATATTTTTGTGACTCTTATAAAAAATCAAAAAACATATATAAGTATGAAGGTAAAGAGTTTGGCTATTATACTGGCCTTAGGATTGACTATGCCGTTATTTGCTCAGGATGAGCTTATTAATAAGGTAAAGGATAATGGAAGTGACGCTCAAACTGGCTATAAGTTTGAAACTGTAATAGATTTGGAAGCCACTCCTGTGAAAAATCAAGGTAGAAGTGGTACCTGTTGGAGTTACGCAACAACCTCATTCATAGAGTCGGAGATGATTAGAAATGGAAAGGAACCTGTGGATATCTCAGAAATGTTTACCGTACGAATGGTATATCTTGATAAGGCTGAAAAGTATGTAAGGCTTCATGGTAATCTTAATTTTGGACAGGGAGGCGCCTTGCCTGATGTGATGTACGTACTCAAAAAGTATGGTGCTGTTCCTCAGGAAGTGTATGAAGGCCTGGAGTATGGTGGTGATATAAATAATCATAGTGAGTTGGAGGGTATGCTAAAGGCTCAGCTTGACATGGTTATTAAGAATCCAAATAAAACTCTTACAAAATCGTGGAAGAAAGCCTTTACCGCAACATTGGATGCCTACTTAGGAACTTATCCCGAGAAGTTTACCTACAAGGGAAAGGAATACACACCACGCACATTTGCTGATCAGGTGATCGGAATTAACCCTGATGATTATGTGCAGGTAACTTCCTTTACGCACCGGCCAATGTATGAGGAAGTGGTAATTGAGGTGCCAGACAACTGGACTTGGGACGTTAGCTATAATATTCCTTTTGAGGATTTGAGCAGGGTTGTGGATTATAGTCTTGAAAATGGCTATTCAGTTAGCTGGGCAACAGATGTAAGCGAAAAAGGATTTTCACTAAAAAATGGTGTAGCCATAGTTCCGGAAATAGATTATTATGACATGACGGAAGAACAAAGAAAAACCATGTTTGATAAACCAGGAAAGGAACTGAAGATTACTGCTGAGTTGCGCCAGGAGGGATATGACAACTACAGTACTACAGATGATCATGGAATGCAAATTACCGGCAAGGTGAAAGACCAGAATGGCAAGGAATACTATGTTGTGAAGAATAGCTGGGGTGAAAGGGAAAATGAGTTTAGAACAGGTTACCTACATGTTTCCAAGCCATTTTTCGATTATAAAACCATTTCGATATTAATGCATAAGGATGCATTGCCAAAGGATGTAAAAAAGAAACTGAACCTGTCTTAAACGGTTGGGAAAGTCATAGTAAAGAGGCTGTCGGCAAAGGCGGCCTCTTTTTTTTTACGCGCATCATAATTTTAAAGGATTAGCTAAAACATGTCTCGCAACACTCATAAAAATGTAGGGCTTAAGGATGGATTCTTAAATCCCTGTCCGAAATTGCTGAACTGTGTATGTTCGCAGTACCCTCAAGAGCAAAAGTATTTTCAGGCTCCATGGAAGTACAAGGTTTCAGAAAGTGAAGCAATGAAATTATTGTCAACCGTGCTATCTGCCGAAAGGCATTATAGTATTAAGGAGCATACGGAAAACTATATGCATATTGAGGTAACTGTTCCGCTTTTTGGGTTTATAGATGATTTGGAGTTTTTTTTACCGGAAGCAGGGGGGCAGATTCATTACCGGAGTGCATCTCGATTGGGAACCTGGGATTTTGGACTCAATAAGTTACGCCTGAAAAAGATTAAAAAGAAACTACAATCTGCGGGCCTGGAACTCTATTGATCAACCTTGATAAGGGGTGCGAGAGGCAGAGCCAGCCGGAAAAATTAAGCTGAAAATACTTCCTTCTCCTTTTCGGCTCATAATGTCAAGTTTCCCTTCCTGATTTTCCATAAACTCCCTGGTGATCATTATACCCAGCCCTGTACCTTTTTCATTCATGGTTCCCGTGGTTGAGAAATTATCACTTTTTCCGCGCAGCTTTTCAAGCTGATCGTTTGTCATACCCACGCCCTGATCAATTACCCTGATGATTTTTTGTCCATTTTCTTCAAGAGCATCTATGGTGATGGTGCCACCAGGCTCGGAAAATTTGATGGCATTGGTAATCAGGTTTCTGAGGCAAATATCCAGCTGATTCATATCGGCTTTCACCTTAAAGAAGTCAGGAATATTTATTTCGAATTTTAATTTTTTTGCTTCAAAATTGGGTTTAAGGTGACTTTCAAGCTGCCAAACCTGGGGAAGTAAATGTACATCCACTATAGTAGTACTGATGCCTGTAAGTTGCTTTTTACTCCATAGCAAAAGGTTTTCGAGAGCATTACTTGAATTGTCTACAGACTCCTTTAGCTTCTCTACAATTTCCCTTCGGTCATCTCCATCAAGCTGCTCCATCTCCAATAAATTGAGAACGGATTTAATCTGATTAATGGGTTGCCTTAAATCATGGGTTAGTACGGAAAAAACCTTGTTTTTGGTTTTATCCATTTCCTCAAAGTATTTATTTCGTGCATCGAGTTCTGTCTGGGTTTCCTGCACTACACGCTTCTGCTCCAATAGTTGATACTCAAGTTCCCTAAATCTTTCCTCAGCTTCCGTGTCGTCAACTTCTTTTTTTACGGGCAGAACCTTGCTTTCAGCTTTTTCCTGCGCTACGCTTGGTTTAGCTTCTTCTACCTGGGCAGGAGCGGCTTCTCTTTTACTTTCAACCGCAACAACCTTTTCTGTGTTTGAAATTTCTGTATCGCTTTTTCTTCGGATAATTATGATTGTGAGAATGGCGCAGATTAAGAACAAAGCACCTATAATAAACAGGTTCACCCTTTCATCTGAAAAAAGGCCGAAATCGGCATTTGACTTATTGCTTGTGACGGCATCCACATCAGGCGTATTGTTTTTTACTGTGGTTTGATTGCCGGGTAACAGAACAAACTTGTTTACTTCATCATTAAGCACAGAATCATCAAGGTATTTTACCCTGCTCATAAACCTGTAGGCCTTTGATGAATCGCCCTTGGCCAAGAAAACCTCAGAAAGTGCTTGTGCAGCATCCCGCTGCAACAATGCCATATTGTCGAGAGAAGATGCCTTTGAGTAACCAATGGAGGCTGCATTTACCGCCTTATTGATATCGCCCAGGGCAAGGTATATTTGAGAAAGCAGAAGCTGATTTGCCGGGTAGGAGCATGGATCTCCCATTTTGGATGATATTCTAGCTGCCTTTAGGGCATAGGCTTCAGCATCTTCCATATTGTTTTTAGCCAGATTTAAACGGGCCATGGCAACATACAGCTTTTCAAAAGCCGTACTGTCGTTGGTTTGTGCTGCTAATGTTTTGGATTTCTCAATTTTATTATTCGCTCCCGAAAGGTCGTTTCGCAGTATGAGTATTTGTGCCTGTAAGCTGAGTAACTTGCTGTGGATTTCCGGTTCAATGGAAGAGGGAATGGTTTTTTGAGCATTGAGGCTCCGGTTCCATGCCAGTTCATTTTCGTGCTGGAGATAATTAATAAGTGCAATTTGGTATAGTGTGCGTGTACGCCATCGCTTGTCAGGATTAGTGCCACTCAGCTTTAAACACTTCTTAAGTTTAAGCAGTGCCTGATAAAAATTACCGGATGAACCTTCAATAATACCAAGTTGATAATAAGCAAGTAATAATCCGTCATTGGCCGAGTACAAGTTGAAAATTGTAATGGCTTCATTAGCCTTTGCTATTGCCGAGGTGATATTAGAAAGGTTGTAGGCGGCCTTTGCTTCAACAACTAAAGCCTTGGCAAACAACACACTGTCATGAGATCGCAGGGCGTGTATTTGCAGTTTTTGAGCAGCATCCAATATTCTGGATGGTTGGCTATTGGCTTGAGCGAATAGATGATACACCAAAGAATCTCCCTGATTAGGGATAGCAGACTCTTTTGGCATTTGTTCGGAAACATTTCCGAACGAATTCAGAGCAAGTAATAGAAGAATAGTTAGATTTCTCATTGAGCCTTGCGAAAATATCGTTTCCTTACATACTGAATTCAACAATTAGATATTAGATTTGAATTTATCGATGAATGGAATATTCAAGTCTCAATGCAAATAAAATGCCCTAAATGCTGCTGGAAGCCGCGTAAAACCTCACTTTGGACATGCGAACATTGTGGAAATGAGTGGAATGTATTCGAAACTATAGGACGTTGCCCTCGCTGCGATAATTCCCATCCCGAAATATATTGTATTGACTGGGAAGGGGGGTGTGGAGAGCTAAGTCCTTATCTAGACTGGTATATAGGCCTTGATGATGGGCTGTTGCAGTTAAACGTAAAGAAGTTATTCGACTAAATAGAATCTTATGCCATTTTCGGTTGCTTTCCAGTCAATAACCTCCCATTTTAGGAAAAGCACGAGCATTCTTTCTGCTTTTAGCACAGTTGTTTTGGCAATTTTAATAAGCTTACTTAGGGATATTTCACCGTGCTCTATCAAAAAGTCAAAAAGGAGCTTTTCATTGGGCCCATACTCTACAAGATTTTTTTTCGGTACGCTGCTTCTATTATTCATATAAGCTAAAAGTACCCTGTTGGCCAGAAAGTTTTCATCGTTTTGCCGCACATAGGCCAGCCACTTGTTGTTTGATTCTTTGGCTTGATGCGGCCGGTTTGCCGATGGGGGGATGTAGGTTTCTAAAACCAGCTTTTCGTCACTGCTATACACTGTGCTTTTAAACTCAACGGGTGGTTTGCAATAGAGTTTTGCCGCACCTTCAATCATATAGAATTCTTCCTGTGGATCTATTCCGGATATCCTGCCATTGTCTTTAACACCAATTAAGAGACTTCCTCCATCAGTATTGGCAAAAGCGGATAATGTTTTGGCAATTTTTTGAGAGCTGTCAATGCGAAATTTGAAATCCTGACACTGATGTTCGCCTTCGCGTATTTTTTTCAGCAGGTCGTCTTCTGAACCTGTAATGGTATCAAGTGATCTATTGTGATCAGAAAGGTATTCAGATAACATGAGTATGGGTTCAATTAACCTTCAAAATGCAGTATTGTTAATCAGGAGGCAGGTAGTGTAACCTTAAAGGTGGTCCCAATGTTTTTCTCACTACTTACATTAATGGTTCCGTTATTCTCTTTTACAAATTCAGAAACTATAAGCATTCCCAATCCGCTACCCTTTTCGTTTAGAGTACCAGGCGTGGAAAAATGACTTTCGGCATCAAACAATCGCTCTACTTCCTCCTTTGTCATGCCTTTGCCTTTATCCTTAAAGGATATTTCCACACGGTTTTCTATTCTACGGATACTTATATTCAGTGGTGCTTCTATGGGCGAAAACTTCACAGCATTGCTAAGAATGTTTCGGAAAATAATTTCCATGTGATTTCTATCGGCATACACAATTTCAGAGGGGTCAACAGCAAGATTAACGCTTAGTTTTTTCTCTGTGAGGCTGGCCTTCATCTCGTTTAGTACACTATTTACAAGATCGGCAATTCTTATTTTCTCGGGATCGGTTTTTACATTGAGAAACTGAGATTTACTCCATATCAAGAGATTATTCATGGCAAAGAGTGTGTGGTTGGTGGATTCCTTTATCTCAGCGATGAGCTCCTTCAGGGAATCATCAATTTCGGGAGTATGCTCCAGGATTTGAATAAAGCAGGAAATTTGATTGAAGGGTTGACGTAAATCATGCGTGATGATTGAGAATAACTTATCCTTGGCGCGATTCATTCTCTCCAGCTCATCATTTTTTAAAGTGAGCTCCCGGCTTTTTTCATCAATGAGGGATTGTTTGCCATTGAGAGCAATAACCGCATTTCTGCGTGAGTATAGTATAAAAGTTAGCAGGATGATTATTAGGATGCAAAGAACCAGGCCAATGATTGCAGCATTAATTTTTAGTTGATTTTGAGAATTATTGGCTTTGAGAATTTCGGCATCGGCCTTCAGTCGTATGTTTTTTTGCTCGGACAGCAGGTTTTCGGATTTCAAAATATTCTCACTCAACTCAAACCCCTGGAGTGAATCCTTTGCCTGGGTATAGACTTTATAAAGTTGTAGAGAACCTTGGTAATCACCTTTAACCTCCAGTACCCGGGCAAGTATTAAGGATGTTTTCTTAAGAAGAAGCAGAGAGTTTAACTTTTTTGCAATGTCATAGCTTCTTTGAGCGAGTGAATCAGCGGCAATTAAATTACCTGCATCCAGATAATAGGAGGCAAGAGTAGATTGCTGGATGGCACATATGACTCGATCCCCATAATTTTTTGCCAAATGAACTGCAGAATCTTGAAAATGAATAGCCTCTGTCAGTTTTCCTTTTTTATAGGAAATGGTTCCTAAATTATTAAATGCAGATATCTGTGCAATCAGGTTTTTGAGAGACTTGCCTCCATCGAGAGCTTTTAATGCAAATTTTTCAGCGGTATCAAGCCTTAGTTGCCTGATGGCTAAATCCGATTCAGTATTATTTAGAGCTGGATTTAAAAATTCTATATTTTCCTTTGACAGAATTTCCTTCGATTTTGAAATATACTTCTCAAGATTAGAGATGTCATTCAAATCCAGAAATACCTGAGCCATATTGTAATACAGTAGAGCCAGATCTTCAGGATACTTACTGTGGTTTTGTAAGAGCTTCTCGCTTTTGTTGTAGTAGGTTAAACATTTTGAAAATTGACCTAACTCACTATAGATATTGCCATAATTGGCATAGATCAGGCCCATATAGGTGCTGTCTCCCAAAGCCTCATAAATGGCACAAGCCTCGTTATACTGATTGAGGGCTTGCTCGATATTGTTTTGATAGAAGTAACAATTACCAATAAATTCAAGCCCTTCGGCAATGGTAAGGCTATCCTGATATTCAATACCTAATTGAAATAACTTTTGAGAATAGTATAAGGCGCTATCGGTATTGGTGTACAAATAGTCATCAATACGGCTGGAATAATCATATTTCAGGTCACTAAATTCCTGAGAGTGGACATTGAAATATGCTGATACAAATGTGAGTAAAGTAAAAAATCTGAGAAAGGACATCAATTGTGAGAGAGTAGTGTTTAGCCTCGCAAAATAGTTATTTCAACCTAAATAGCACTACCACATATTTATCAGAAGTATTAATGGTAAAATAAATAATCAAGGCTAATCGGCTCCCGAAAGGGGTTTTCGGGAGGGAATATATATTTGGTGATATTAATGTATGATGCTGAAATTATATGCAGGAGGCCTCAGTAGTGTCAGACTTTTTGATTTTTTCGCACTGGCTATAGCAGGATAAAGCCATTTCAAATCTATCATAAAAATCGTACAACTCACCCATGCGTTCCAATATATAAACTAATGTTTTCTTATCGCCAATCATCTCATAGTGGCGTCTGGCCTTTTCACCATAAATCAAAGCCTTGTCTCTGGCAAACATGTCCAGGTATAGCTGAAAAATTTTTAAGTACATAGAGCCAATACCGGCTGTAGAAGGAATATTTGCAGATTCAGCAATAGGGAGAGCGAAATTTGAATTGGTAGAGTTTCTTGCGTTCATGGCAGCTTGATTTTATAATTTAACCAAGGCAAATGTATTTTGAGATATATGCTAAGGATTTTACATATGTTGCGTTGTGTTGTTCTTATGTTGTGATTATATTTGATACTTACGCCTGTGATAGGTTATGTTGAGGATAGTTTAATAGATGTTGTATATTTCCGTAAAAATTCTGAAAAGATGTCTAATCCCACTTATGCTGATAAAATATCCTTTGAGAAATGGCTGATAAACCTTGGAGAGGAATTGGAGGTTCCTTTGGGGCTTCTTAACTCCACTTTAAGGCAAATGGCTTCAGAGGAAACGGATGCTACAAAAAAGGAGCAGCTTGAGATTGCCACAAACCTTTCTCAACGTTTTGCCGGCTTGATGCACAACTTAAACCTTGCCGCCCTCGAGCAAACCAGGATGGCGTTATTGCGAATTTCCAAGGTAAAGATAGCACGCTTTATACAGGATGTGGTAAGCAGCTTTCAAATCCCATTGAGTAACAACTCAGAAATTCATTTGCACCTAAACATGGATGCACAGGAAGCCTTTATTGATGCCGACAGGCTCTATAAAATTCTTACTACTCTTATTAGTAACTCAATACAATTTGCCAAAGAGTCTGGTGTACGTGTGGATGTTACCCTTGATGCGCTTAATGATGACTGGTTTAAAATTACCGTTCAGGATGATGGAATTGGTATTGTTTCGGAAAAGCTGGCTCACGTTTTTGATCCCCTTTACGATGATGATCCCGTCCACCTGAAGCTGTATCAATCTACCAGTGCCGGGCTATACCTTGTGTTACTTTATATAAAAGCCATGGGGGGAACCATTTCTGTAGAAAGTGAAAAGATGGTGTTTACCAGATTTACAATGACTTTGCCCTTAATTAAAAATGCGGATGATATTCCATTCAACAACTTTGAACTGGTAAACGACAGCGAAAAGTACAGGGACTCTCACGAGAGGAAGATAGCCTTTACTAAGGATTTTAGAACACAACAACAGCTGGCTTTCAACAATACAACAATACTGGCCCTGAGTAATGATGAGCTTCTGCAGGGTTTTGACTCTTATTTTAACAACGAAATAAGGCTTATGCGCGGGCAGGATAGCGCTCTGGCAATTGCAAGGGCACTTCACCTAAAGCCAGATTTTATAATTCTTCACGATGGACAATATGGCGAGATTACCTCCGATCAGGTGGCTAAAACAATTAAAAGCCACGAAATAACCAAGAAGGTACCTTTAATATGGATTAGCGATAAGTCGAAATTGGACGAGGCGGATTTGAATATTGACGCCAATCTTTCTCCTACGGTGATTTTTGAGAAAATTGGAGACCTGATGAACCTGCGCAAAAAGCTGATCCAGGAACTTATGGCAGATGGTAATATGCCTTCAGCAAAGCCTAAATATCAAAATAACAAGGAAGCTTTTTTAACAAGACTGGAAAGGGTGGTTGATGCACATTTATCCAGAGATGATCTCGATATGGATAAGCTGTCCAATATGTTGTTTCTCAATCGGTCGCAGATTCACCGTAAAATCAAAGCCTATACAGGTATGAATACCACCGAGTATATCCGGAATTACAAATTAAAACTGGCCTATCGCGACCTGAAAAACCAAAGTGGAACAGTAGCTGAAATTGCCTATAGATGTGGTTTTAACTCACCTTCCTATTTTTCCAAATCGTTTAAGGAGGTGTTTGGAATAGCTCCCTCAGACGTGGCGGTAGGGCCCGAGCAAAATGATCATGAAAATTAAACATCACAAAGCTTGCCCTAAATAATATGAGGCCTATTTTTGGCCGAGATAAAAAAAACTATTGCATGAATATCTTCAGAATCTCATTTTTCATCCTTTTTCTTTTTGGCGCAACCAGCAGTTTGTGGGCCTGGGGGCAAACGGGCCATAGAGCCGTTGGTCAGGTAGCCGAAAATCATCTTACCAAAAAGGCAAAAAAGAATATAAAAAAGCTTTTGGGAAGTGAAGGGCTGGCGCTGGTTTCCACCTGGATGGACGAAATAAAATCAGATAGCACCTTTGATTATGCTAACCAATGGCATTGGGTAACCATCCCCGATGGGCAAACTTATGCCGAAAGTGAAAAGAACCCCAAGGGCGATGTGGTGGAAGCTATTGAAAGGATGAAGGTGATTTTGAAAAGTGACACTGCTTCAGATGAACATAAAGTAAGAGCCCTGAAATTTCTGGTTCACTTGGTGGGAGATATTCATCAACCATTGCACGTAGGGAGAGGAGACGACCGTGGAGGAAACAGCCTCAAGGTAAAGTGGTTTAGAAGTTCATCAAACCTTCATAGAGTGTGGGATAGCGAGATGATTGACGATAAACAACTGAGTTATTCTGAACTGGCCCTGGCCGTGGATAATGCCACTGAGAGTGAAATTAAGAACTGGCAACAGGGGAGTGCTGCTGATTGGGCACATGAAGCGATGACGTATCGCGAGCAGATTTATAACACTAAAAATCCCGATTATATGAGCTATGAGTATATGTATCTCAATTGGGATCTGTTGCAAAATCAAATCGAAAAAGGAGGCATACGCCTGGCTGGGGTTCTCAACGAAATCTTTGGGTAATGGGAAAATCCGCTGCTTTGGCAATTGCACTTTTGGCCTTGGCCACTTGCGCATGTAAAACCGAAGCCAAACCACAGCAGCCGCTTGTTGAGCCTGAAATAATATTTCCGTTTACCGCTGATTATGATATTGCCACTCTGCAGTTATCGGATGAATTTGAAGCTCCCGCAAAATCGAAAGGCCAGGTAAGTTTAAATGAAGCTTCGGGCCTGGCCAACAGCATTGTTAATTCCGGATATATATGGACGCATGAAGACAGTGGAGCGGATGCGGAGGTGATACTTCTGAGCAAGAACAATGCTCAGGTTGTGGCTCGATATAAAATAATGGGAGCACAAAATATTGATTGGGAAGATATGGCCATTAGTCCGGGCCCTCAGTCAGGTATCGGTTTTCTGTATCTTGCTGATATTGGCGACAATGATGCCATCCGTACAAATGTGAAAATTTATCGCATCCCTGAACCTGTGTACAATTCAGCCGATAGTGGAACCACGGTGGAGGTCAATACCTTTGATGTGCTCTCGGTGTTTTACCCGCAGGGCGCTCGTGATGCAGAGGCTCTTATGGTTGATCCATTTACCAAAGACCTTTATATAGTATCAAAAAGAGAGGATAGTGTTCAGCTATTTGAAGCTCCTTATCCGCAAAATTGGGGCGCCACTGACACTGCAATTTTACGTGGAACCTTTCCCTTTACAGGAATTACAGCGGCTGATATTTCAGCTGACGGGAGGTGTGTATTGCTAAAGGCTTATACAGCCATCTTTTATTGGAAAAAGGAAAAGGAAGAATCAATAAGTCATTTGCTTTCGCGCCAACCTATGCGTGCGCCCTATGACCCTGTTGAGTTTCAGGGAGAAGCCATTTGCTGGGACGAAGACTCTTATTTCACTTTAAGTGAAAAGTTAGCAACCTTTATTCCGAGGCTTTATTTCTATAAGGCAAAATAATTTTCAGCGGTGAAGCTGAACCCAAAGTATGGGAAACCTATGCACACTTTTTGTTTCTTTGACGTTTGTGCTTTAAAGCTCTTACAAAAAGAGCCATAATTGGCACCAGTTTTCCTGATCTGAAATTTTAGACTAGCCCATTTTCATGAATACCTTTAAGATACTTGCTTTCCTTTTGCTGTTTACCGCAGGTGCAGCTCATGCGCAATCCAAAAAAGCATTGAAATACTTTAATAAGGCAAGAGAGGAAGTCCGTGACAATAATTTTAATGGTGCTTTGAGTAATCTGGATAAGGCTCTTGCCGATAGTCCGGACTATTTGGATGCCTTATTATTTAAAGCAGATTTGCTGAAGAGAGCCGGGCAGCCTGAAAAAACAATTCCTTTATATGAGAGGGCCTTATCTGCCGGAGCGCCATTTTATGTGTACCTCTTTTTTGGGCAGGCACTTTTTGAAGCTAAGGAGTATGAGCGTGCCGTAGAGGCTTTAACGATGTATACCGAAAGTCCTAAGGCCAGCAGAAAGTATTTGGAGCAGGCCGAGGAGCTTATCGCCAATAGTGAGTTTGCAATAAAGGCTACGGCAAATGTCAAACCCTATAATCCGGTAAATCTGGGAAATAAGGTAAATAGCAGGGAGATGGAGTATTTTCCATCCATTTCGGCAGATGGCTTAACGCTTGTTTTTACACATCGTGATCCCGATGCAGATCAGGGGGATGAAGATTTTTGGTTTAGTACCAGAGACTCTGTAAATGGCCCATGGAAAAAGGCCAGACCCGTGGAAGGTCAGTTGAATACAAGGCTTAACGAAGGTGCACAATCACTATCGGCCAGTGGTAATCTAATTATTTTTGCAGCCTGTGAACGCCCGGAGGGTATGGGTTCCTGCGATATATATGCTTCCTTTCTACAAGGTGATAATACTTTTAGTAAGCCTATGAATTTAGGTCCCAATATCAATTCAGCAATGTGGGAAAGCCAGCCTTCAATTTCTTCAGATGGCCGTACACTTTATTTTGTGAGAGGTGCCGGAAGTACTGCTCGCAACATAGATATCATGTATTCTACCTTAAGTGAAAGAGGGCAGTGGAGTGAAGCCAAAAAGTTGGAAGGGCCGGTAAACACCTCAGGGCAGGATGTTTCTCCCTTTATCCATTTTGATAATCAGAGTCTTTACTTCGCATCAAACGGGCATCCGGGTATGGGAGAGCTTGACTTTTTTGTGAGTCGTAAGCAGCCTGATGGTAGTTGGGGTGAACCACAAAATCTGGGTTACCCCATAAATACCGCTGGCGCTGAGTTTAGCCTTATAGTATCACCTGATGGTAAAACCGGTTTTTTTGCTTCTGATAATATTGAGGGCGGTTTTGGCCGTTTGGATCTCTATAGTTTTGAATTGCCTGAAGAGTCTCGAGCGTTGGAGATTGCCTACATAACCGGAAAGGTGACCAATAAAAAAACGAAGGAACCTATTGCTGCCGAAATCCAATTCAGTGACCTGGATAAAAACATGGTAGTGCTTACAGATAACAGTGGCCGCGATGGTACATACTTTTCTGTACTGCCGGGTAACTCCGATTACGGTTTGAGTATTCAGAAAAAGGGATTCCTGTTTTACTCCAAAAATTTTAGTTTGAGTACGGAATCGGCAGAAAGGGCTTTTGTGCTCAACGTGGAATTAATCCCAATAGAGGTGGGAGAGAGTGTAAAACTGGAGAACATCTTCTTTGGATTTGACTCCTACACTCTGGAGGATCGATCGTTTGCGGAGCTCAACACCATTGTTCACTTCCTGCAGGAAAATCCAAGTGTTAAGATTAGTATTGAAGGACATACGGATAATGAAGGATCCTCTGCCTATAACAAGTCCTTAAGTGAAAACCGGGCAAAATCAGTTTATACCTATCTCGCTGAAAAAGGTATAGATAAAACCAGGCTGAGCTATAAGGGTTTTGGCGATAGCCAGCCAGTGTCAACCAATGATACTGAGGAGGGCAGAGCCTTAAACCGTAGAACGGAAGTTAAGATCACTTCAATAGGTAAGTAAAAAAATACTGAGCCTTCTGTGTTAAGGTTTCTGTCCATGGGTTACTAATGGATGGATAAATTTCATCCACACTTGCTATAAGTTAGCTGTTTCAGACACAACTGGTTGGCCTGTTCAATTATCTATAAAAAACGGATCATTTATATATTAATGAAGGCGCTTGATTGTGTTAAGTGCCTTTTTTAATGATGGCTATGCATTTTTCCTGACAAGATTCTTTTACAGTGCCTCGCCACTCGTACCTTTTGTTTAGGATTAAAACTATAAATTTGGCCTAATCAGTCCACAACAATCCAGGCCTATCAAACCTGAAATATTAAAAAATATGCTTACAGAAGGAAATTACTTAATGCTTGGAAATATTGGCGATACAAACGCGCCAAGGTTTATATATGTAAATACAAGTAATGATGTGGTGGTAATGGGACCTGATCAGCCAGGTAGTGATACTTCGCTTTTCACATTTGCTAAAGTAGATGGCAGTGATTCTCATTGGTCCATTAGTTCTCTGCCATCGGGCCTGTTTGTTATACCAGTAAATAATAATGAGACCACAAGCCTTGAGGCTATATCGGATAGCCCTGTTTATTTTCAGATACATCACGTAGAAGGGGATGGGGATAATGCGGTATATACCATAAGTACGGTTGACCAGGACGGAGATGAGGTTTTTGCAACAATGTCAGCTCTGGAAGAAAATTCAGCAATTGTAGTGCAAGCCGCGGATGAGGAGCCTAAGCAAAAGTGGAAATTTGTGAGGCCAAATGGTGACGGTGGTTTAAGTTAGATATGTATTTAACTACAAGTTGCAACTGAATTATGTACTTCATAGTTCAAACTTCCTAATTATGTTATTTTGAGATATTCCTTAGTTAAGTCCATTAAAGGCATTGCGCTATTAATAGGCCTAATAATAGGTACTCAAGGCTATGCTCAATTAGATGTGAGAAAGGCGGATAATGCTTTGATGCAATTGCATGAAGGTGCTATTGATGATCTGGACTCAGCACAGGCCTTGTGTGATGACTTAATAAGTTTTTACCGGAAAAAGGGATTGAAGTGCAGACAGATAAAAGCCCTGGCTCAAAAAGGTATATGCCTTAGCAGCGCCAGTAGTTATGAGCAATCGTTAAAAAATATTCTCGAAGCACAAAGAAAGTATGATCAATCAACTTGTAATGAGCAGATATTAGCTTTTATCAACCTGGCCTATAGTCAACTCTATATTAATATGAGGGAATTTGACAAAGTGGATTCGATCTGTCTCTCAACTATAAGAATGTTTCAACCATCCTGGCCAGACAAGATTAGCCTGATAAAGCTGTATATGAATATTGGTTTTGGGGAAGCTGATTTATATAAGGTTTTGCCTTATCTGGATACGGCTTATAATCTGGCTGTAGAATACAACTATCCCTCTCTGCAACAGAAGGCCCTTATAAGTATTGGCTCTATGTATGCGATGATGGATTCGGTTGATAAGGCTGAAGCTAATCTCAAGCTAGCTCTTAAAGTAGCCAGGAAAAGAGGAGATTTGGAATATTTGGGATACTTATTTAATAACCTTGCCGGGTTAGCCAGGGATGACAGAGAGATTTTAATTAATATAGACTCGGCTATTTACTATGCGAAACAAAACCATAGTTTAAGAAACGAGCAAACTTTTCTCGAAAACAAGGCATATTTTCTATATCACACTAAAAAATACAAGGAGGCCTATACACAGCTATGGAAGGCTGTGGAGCTAAAAGATACTCTTATAGAGTTGGATAGGTATGAAGCTGTAGTAGAGCTGGAAAAGAAGTATGAAGCGGAAAAAAAGTCAAACGAAATACAGGCCTTAAAGCTTAAGAACCTGAACACCGAGGTTGAGAAGCTTACCTATAAAAGAAATCAGAATACCTTAATTGTTGGCAGTCTTATCTTGCTCATTATTTTAGGGATTTTAGCGATTAACTTTATTACGATTCGTAAAAACAGGAACTTACTTGCTCAAAAAAATACCGAGTTATCAAAGGAGCGAAAACGATCTGATGATCTTCTTTTAAATATTCTTCCTGAGGAGATAGCCTTGGAACTCAAGGCTACGGGTAAAGCTAAGGCTAAGCAGTTTGAAGTAGCATCAATACTTTTTACAGATTTTATTGAATTTACCCAAACCACAGAAACGCTAAGTACGGAGGATCTTGTAAAGGAATTGAATTTTTGTTTTATGAGTTTTGACCATATCCTTGAGAAGTATGGTTTGGAAAAAATAAAAACAATTGGTGATTCTTATATGGCGGCTGGTGGGCTGCCTGTTCCGTCTGAATCGGCTACGAAAAACACGGTGTTGGCAGCCTTGGAAATGCAAAGCTTTATAATGGAACGTAGAGCGATGCAGCAATCTCTAGGCAAACCGAGCTTTGAAATGCGTACTGGTATTAGTACCGGGCCAGCGGTGGCCGGAATTGTAGGGGTAAAAAAATTCCAATACGACATTTGGGGCGATACGGTAAATACAGCAAGCCGTATGGAATCCATGGGGGAAGCAAATAAAGTAAACATTAGCCAATCTACTTATGACCTTATAAAGCGGGATCCTCAGTTTGTGTTTGAAAACAGGGGCTATGTAGAGGCTAAGGGAAAGGGTAAAATAGCTATGTATTTTGTTGAGCTTGCTTAATTCTTATCTAATTACACTCACCCTAACCTTCTTGGTTTTTAGCTTATAGTCATTCACCAAAGGGAGTAAATTTTTAACAGTATCCGCGGGAACTGCAACAAATGCGCAATCCTGCTTTAGCTCAATTAAACCAAGCTGTTCGGGTTTTAGCTTGCCTTGTTTAAAAAACAAGCCTGCAATATCTCCCTTGGAAATTTTATCTCTTCTGCCTCCGGTAACGTAAAGCGTTTTCCAGCCTGTAGGCGAGGGGATAGGAGCTTTAGTCAATTCCATCACTTCGGCATCCTTAATGAAATCAGGAAGTCTTTCATTTTTCCATTTCAAAATATAAGCCGTGCCATCACTGTTCATACGTGCCGTGCGGCCATTTCTATGTGTAAACTCATGACTTTTTAATGGCAGATGGTAGTGGATGATAAATTTCAATTCAGGAATATCAATGCCTCGCGCAGCAAGGTCGGTGGCTATCAATAACTGATGTGTACCGTTTCTGAACTTTATCAATGCCCTTTCCCTATCTATTTGTTCCATGCCACCTTGAAATATGCCATGCACAATATTGTGATCCACTAAAAATTCGCTTACACGCTCAATGCTTTCCTTAAAATTGCAAAACACTATACCCGGATGGTTTCCAATGTGGCTAAGCAGTTCCACCAAAGTATCCAGTTTATCCTTGTCAGGAGAAATTACCGTTTTGAGCGTTAGCTGCGAAGTTCCACCCTGATTGTAATTTAGAATGGCAGGATTCTTAAGTTTTACAAATGAGGGTATGTTATTTTGCTGTGTAGCAGAGGTGAGAATTTTCCTTTTAGCCATTGGTAAGGCCCCGATAATTTCCTTCATTTCCTCTTCAAAACCCACTTCCAGAGATTTGTCGTATTCATCCAGAACCAAAGTTTGTATGAATTCTGTTGAGAAAGTACCACGTCTTAAATGATCAGCTACTCGTCCTGGTGTACCAATCAGTATAGCCGGTGGGTGCTTAAGGTCAATTTTGTCTTTTGAAAACGGGCGACCACCATAAACGGCATTAGCTTTATATCCGGTGCCCATTTCACGAATTACCTGCTCTATTTGGATAGCGAGTTCCCTTGAAGGTGTAAGTATTAACACCTGAACCTCATTGTTATCAGAATCAAGTTGGGTTATAACCGGAAGTAGAAAGGCAAGAGTTTTACCAGTACCGGTAGGAGATAACAGTACGACCTCTTGCTGGGATTGAATAGTTGAGAAGGCCTCTTCTTGCATGGGGTTGAGTTTGTCAATCCCTAGTTTGCTCAATATTTCCTCCTGATTTTTTGGTGCATCTTTCATTTTGCAAAGCTACACCCAATAAAGAAAGGGAAGTGCTATTTACTTTCTAATGGCTCTTAGGTAAAGCCTCTCCACCTTTTCGCGTGCCCATGGGGTTTTTCGTAGAAAGGTAAGACTTGACTTTATAGATGGATTGTTGTTAAAGCTACGGATGTCAATCTTTAATCCTAATTCTTCCCAACCATATTTGTCAACTAAAAACTCCAGTATATCCACCAGTTTTACTCCATGCAGTGGATTATTGGGTTGGGGATTGCCATTGCTTTCAGCCTTATCCATAATGTGTTTAATTTTTGAATTTTCAAATCACCAATTAATATTCCCAGCTTAGGCCAATAACACCATAGGCACCACCGGAAATAACAGGTACTACCAGACCACTAAAGTTGGTGATAGCCAGGTTTAACCTCCAATAACGGGCGATGGTAACTTCATAGGCTAAATCGAGGCTGGCAAGGTTATAACCGCCTGATGTAATTTGTGCAAGCAATTTTTGCTTGCGGCCCATTTTTAAGTGCGCTCCTAAAGACAGTTTTGGGTAATATCCTGCCAAATAGCGATAATCAGCAGTTAGTGAAATACCCCTGAGCCTGCTTTTATTTAGCTTATAAAAATAAGTAGCCTCTAACTTAAATGGGGTGAGGCGAGTGAAATTGCCCTCTTCATTATAATAAAAAGCATCTTCATATTCGTCTTCTGCTGCTGAGGTAATGCTGTCGCTTAAATCAAATATGTTGGAGAATTCAAGTCCACTAAATCTAAAGGTACTGTCCGCATCCAGCATTTCGCCACTGGTAAAAAAGATAAACCCAAAGTCTTCAACCGAAAGGGAAAGTGATGATTTTGGACTTATCTTAAAAACAGTTGAAGCTCCAGCGCTCAGCCCCAGGCCTGCGATGGGTTGTGTATCCAGGATCCGATCTCGCAATTGATAATCTACATCCAAATCCAGGTATTCACCATCCGGGGCCGTAGTTAAGGAGCCCTTGTTGATTTTATACAGGCTGAAGTCGTGACCCACATTTATGCCAATAGAAACATTTACAGGGTGCAGGGAATCTACCATTACATCAAAATTGTAATCCAGGGTGGTGTAATACCACGACTCATATTTGGTGTTTCCCAAATCCAAAGTTTGGTTTAAATAGGGCTTATTTCCATATAGGGCAAGCTTTAGCAAGTCATTACTTAGTTTGGCGCTGGTGTAGAATTTATTCTTAATGCTGAAGCCATTGCCCTTTTTGTAAATATCCAGTATGCGATAGCCGGGTTTTTGATATGTAAGGCTGATTTCCCGGAAGTATCCAAATCTCAAAGGGCCATGTATGCTACTTAGTAGGTTGTCCTTATCATCAGTGGTAAGAAAGTCTTTTGATGTGAATTTCACCAATTCAGAAACAGATATACTGTTGCTAAGAGCTCCAAAGCCATACTTGGCTGAGATGTATGGACGCTTGGTTTTTATAAACAGGTCGGCATCTAGGGCACTGTCAGAAGGCTCTGTTTGCCCCATAGCTGTAATGCCCAAAAAAATCAGGATGAGAGAGTAAAAGTATTTCATTTATTTAGTGCGGATGGTAAGGTCACCACTTAGGGTGAGGTCCATATAATTGTTACTGTAAAGTTTCACCTTTTGAGGAGGAAGGGGAGTATCCAACATCACCTGAAAAACGAGATGTTCCGTTTTCCTAAGCATCTGAACGGCTTCACTATTTAGGGGATACTCGGAAATAGAGCGAACTGAGCCAATGGCTACTCCATTGTTATCCATAGCTGCAGCCTCTACAATATCAGTAGATGTAAGGCGCCCCAATTCAGTACCCATAGCGTCCAGCAGTACCAATTCAATTCTGCACTCCAGTGGAAAGTTGTTGTCAGCAATAATTTTTAATGCACCGTTTTGCAATTGATTTTTTGGATCCAGATCAGAGTAGTCAAAGTCGTTTGTATCGGCCAGCAACAATCCCTTGGCAGAAAAATCCAATGGAATTTCCATATTCAGATAAACATTCACGCCATAATCCGAAAAGATAAACTGCTGATAGGATGGAGTGGTGGTTGAACCATTTATGTAGGCTGTGAAATCTGCCAGTAGTAAATCTGGCTGGTTTTCGAAAAGCTTATCGAGGTTACTGTTATTGCTGTTTATGTTCAAATCCAGCCTTTGTGGCTCAGGAATACTGCTGATGAGCGTTGCCGGTGGTACGGTTTGGCTTATGCCTAAAGACGTCCAGTTTAAGGCCACAGTGCCACTTGATCTTTGTGCTCTGAGGCTATTCAGCCTGATGTCTATAGGTGAACCAATGCTGTTTTCAACCCCGATACCCAGTTTTACATCCTTCAGGTCAAATGTGCCGCCATTTATAATATTAAATACATCCACCTTACTTTCTTCGCTTCCCTCAATGGTATCCTTACCGAGATAGCCATATCCCTCAGAGGCAATTAGGTTTGTGATTCCTGTTTTTAACAATACGCTGTCCTCCAGAGATAGGTGGACAAGGTTTCCCGTAGAATCTATTTTACCCCTTAGGGTGGTGTAAAATGAGTTATAAATGCCCACATCTGTTGGCAAACCGCTAAGGTCAACGGTGTAATCAACCAAATCCACTTCTTTGAATGATGTTGATGCTCCTCCGCTGGGTGCAGGGGGGATGTTTTCATTAAAGGCCAGTGGCAGGCTGTTTTTAGTGGCATTAGGCACGGCATAGTCCAGTGTTATCTGGTCTTCAATTGTACTGGTAGCATCCAGAAATATTTTACCCTCCTTGATTTTAATAGATGTTAACTCGGAATTACCGGCTGGTACTGTGGTTATAGTAGTGTCATTTGCCAAATCCTGCCGTGGGAAGATGGCTGTTGCCGAAGTAGGCACCAGGCTGTCAAGGGTAAGGGTAATTAATATCTTGTTGGTTGTATCGATTAGTACTGTATCGCCCTGACTTCCGGGGCTTTCAAAGCGTCTCAGCTCGGCTATAAGCTGTCCTTCTATCGTATCATTATTCAATGAGAAGCGCTCCGAATAGGTTTGCCCGGGTTTTAGGGTATCTACATATGATTTGAATATCTGTGTTTGAGAAACCTTGTTTTGAAGGATAAATGTAAGATCTACCAAAGGTACCGGAAATTCATTTTTCAGTATCAGCTCAATTGCTCCGCTTTGCAGCGTTACCGTTTCAAAAAGGTTGGTGGCATCTACCGGAAATTTTTTGCGAAGAACGGGAGGAAAGGGAGGAACTATAGCTCTTTTGCCATTGTTGAAAATGATGAATTGCCCTTGAGCACCGCCTACCTTGGATAGTTCACCCAGCGAAATACTGTTTTTTACAACTCGCTTACCAAAATCAATACTATTGAGGTTGATTGTGTTTTTGTAGGTAACATTGAGGGGGGTAAAGATTTCATCAGGCTTAAGCTCCGCCAGTTTGCTTTGATAAACCAAACTCAAGGCACCATCAGCCGAAGTGGCTATACTGCTATCGGGCACAATATCCGTGATATTGACCCTTGAATGTATTAGTGGAGCCAAAGCCTCAATGTCCCACTTGGGAACCTTGGGATCGGGCTTACAGCTTAGCAAAACGCCAAGCATGAGAAATAGGATATAATGTGTACGCATCGGAGACTGTAAAAATTACCGCAAGGTATTAAACAAAATGAGCTTAAAAAAAGGGGATTAGACTATGACATTTACAGGGAAATTCCTCATATCACTTTGAAAGTTAGTAATTTACAATGATTATCTAAACCTTTTTGTATGTTTGAGGCCTCATTCGAACCTAAACTTAACGTATGAAAAGAGCTCTACTTCTTATGGCATCAGTCCTGATTGCCATTTCCTGTACTCGGGAAAAAATTGACTTTGATATGACGGATGACCTGAGTTTTACACCAGAGTTTGAGGCACCATTAATCAGGGCAAAACTATCACTGGCAGATTTGGCCATTAAGGATTCGACTTTTAAGGTCGGGGCCGACAATCGGGTTTCCATTGAATATTTCAAAGACTCGCTCTTTTCATTTAGCGCATTGGATTTTGTGAAGATTCCCGATCAGGAAGCTTTTGAATTTCCTATTTCTCCGCTTTTCAATCCATTTGATTTGGATATGAACATTGGTACACTGGGAGGTGTGCAACTGGCAGAAACCAGGTTTGACAATGGCTTTTTGGTATTTGGGCTATCCACTACAACGCCTTTTGCCACTGAGGTAAAAGTAAAGGTTACGATCAAAAATGGAGATATTGGAGGCTTGCCTATGTCTAAAACAGTTACACTACCTGTTGGTGTAATGTCAGTAGAAGATTCCTTGGATGTTACAGCTGGAAAAATTGATTTCAGCAGTGGAGGGGTAAATTTTTTAGGGCTTAAGGCCGAAATTCTAAATGCTGGCACTGTAACTCCACAGGCAGGAGTGCTTGAGCTATCGTGTAGGTTTACCAAACTTGAGCTGCTCAGCGCCTCAGGAAACTTCGGTAACAGACATATAAATATCCCCAACAGTGCCTTTGATTTTGATATTTCAGGAATTAGTGAGTTTGTAAATGGCCTGTACCTTACCAATCCTCAAATTAAGCTTATTTCAAAAAGCAGCATTGGAGTTGACCTGGGCATGGAAGCCGATTTTGATGGTATAAATAAAGCAGGTGAACTTACCTCACTGGGTGCTCAACCGCAAATCATCTCTGCACCGGCATCAATGGGAACTTTTAAGTACGATACCTTGAGTTTTACTAAAAACAATAGCAACATTGCTGATTTTATTGCTGCACTGCCCACCAGCATTTTATATGGTGGAAGGGTAGAGCTGAATCCTGGTATCACAACACCAAATAACTTTATTCACAAAGACTCAAAGGTAGTGATGGGCATAAACGTTAAGCTTCCGCTGGAAGTACAGGCCAACAATCTTTTGCTCGAACAAACCCTTGATGGCATTGATTTTCTTAAAGAAAACCCAGACGAGGTGGAGTCCCTCAATCTTATTTTTAATACCAAGAATGGTTTTCCGTTTGATGTAAATGTTAGTGTGGCATTTATGGACACTTTAACCAATGACAGTATTGATGGTATAAGTTTACAGATACTTACAGCACCTGCAGTAAACGCACAGGGAAAGGTGGTGAGCAGATCGGAGCATCGGGAAGTTATTTCTTTAGACAAGATACTAATGGAAAATCTTAAGCGCTCAGATAAAATGCGACTTCGTGCAAGGGTAAGCACCCCCAACAATGGGCAGCAAATAGTGACCTTTTACACTGATTACGACCTGGAGATTAAAATCGCCACACAAATAAAACTTAATGTTAAACTCTAGAGCTATGAAAACATTAAGAAATACCCTGTTGGTTTTACTTTTTAGCCTGGGACTTAATGCCCAGTCGGATCTAATGCTTTACAACTTTAACTCTGTGGCTCAAAGCCTCCATGTAAACCCGGCATTGAAGCAACAGTCGAGAGTTTGGGTGGGTTTGCCTGTTTTATCAGGAGTACATTTGCATTATCACAATAGTGGCTTTGCGCTAATTGACTTGTATGAAAAGGATACGGATATCAATCAGAATAAAGACAAGATAATATTGTCTTTGAATGACAAAAGCCAAATTGCCTTTAATCAATCTACTGAATTATTGGGAATCGGTTTTAGAGCTTTCAAGGGATTTGTAACCTTAGGGGCAACCCAGAATATTGATTACCGTATGACCTATCCCGTGGACTTGTTGAAGCTTATAAACTTTGGTAACGCACCTGATGAATACAGGAACCTGGATGTTGGGGGATTTACATTTGAATCTCTGGTTCGTACAAATTACTATCTCGGCTTTCAGCGCGATCTTAACGAGAAGTTACGCCTGGGAGGTACTGTGAAATTTATTATCGGGCAAGCCAATACACATGTAGATAGGATGAAGGCCAGAGTTGTTACCACTGATAGTTCAAGCATTTTTGTTGAAACTGATGTGTTGATCCGTTCCGCGGGAATCTCAGGCTTTTTTGAACCGGAGAATGGCTTTGATTTTGGAAATTCCTTTTTCTCAAACAACTACGGATTTGGTATTGATTTGGGTGCGAGCTATGACTTAACAGAGAAGTGGAACTTCAGCGCAAGCGTGATAGATTTGGGTATGATAAACTGGAAGAGCAATACCAGAGATTATGTTAGTAGCGGCACTTTTGAATATGACGGATTAAACGCCAATCTGAGTAATGATAAGCCCATTGAAGATTTTAAAGAAATAACAGATAGTTTAGAAGCAGCCTTTGATTTTCAGGAAGTAGACGGCAACAGCTATAATAAGGCCCTAAGTTCAAGAGTGTTTTTAGGAGCGAATTACCACCTTTCTGATCGCCATACTTTTGGATTACTTTATCATGGCAGAATTTGGGAAAACCATTTGTACAATGATTTTAGTGCAAACTATCAGGGTAAACTGCTAAGAGGTTTACAGCTAAGCCTGAGCTACTCCGTAATAAATGGTACTTACAATAATGTAGGAGCAGGGCTTATGCTAAAATTAGGACCGGCTCAGATTTATGTAATTAGTGATAACGTGCTTCACCTTATGATGTATGAAAATCTGCAAACCACTAATGTGAGAGCGGGACTAAACATAACCTTGTTTGATAAAAAGGATAAGACGGCTAAGAAAGAACGAAAGCAAAAGAAAAGAGAAAGTAAAGAAGAATCAGAAACATCTCAATATCAAAACCTAAACTTAAAACAACTAATATGAAACATTTAAGAAACAATTACCTGATCCTGACCCTTGCCGCTTCGGCTATTACACTTACCAGCTGTGAGGATGATTTGCTAGGCGGCTTTACAGAGGCCGAAACTGCCATGAGCGATAAATACATGACTGCAGAAGCTGCCTTATCTAATATTTATACCATAGTAGATAATACCATGCGCGACTCAGTATTGAGAGCTACAGATACATCAGAGGTTTATGGAGCAAGGGTTATCCGCACAGGTAATAACATTTTAATAGATTTTCAGCCAGGAGTTATCGGTCAGGATGGAAGAACCCGTTCAGGAAGTATTGCTGTAACCGAAACAAACGATTATCGCCAGGCGGGCGGAGTGATTGCAGTTGACCTTAGCAATTATGTAGTTGACAACTTTAACGTAATGGGAGTTTTAGGCGTTGAAAATTTTGGTGCTGATAGCCTTAGGCTAAATGCTTCAAGGCTTGCAGTGGTAGATTCATTTGAGCTTGATGGTAGCAAAACCATTGTTTGGATGAACGGCTTTAAAAGTGCCAGCACTGCTGATGATGTTTATAAGATTAAGGGAATGGCTACCGGAAAACAACTTGCCAATACCCTTACGAGTACTATAATGGAACCTATGGTAATAGACAATAGCTGCCAGTTTCGGTTGTTGGAAGGTATAGTGGATATGCAATTTGCCATGGACACAGCCACTACACAAACTTCCGGGAGCATAGATTTTATTAAAGCTGATGGTTGCGAGAATCTTGCTCGTATAAAAATCAAAAAAGGCGAAACCGAAATTACTTTGGCTCGCCAGTTTTTTGGATTTTAAAAAATATTTGCCTTTTGGCATGGAGGCCGAATCACATGAGTGGTTCGGCCTTTTTTTATTCCAACCTATCTCTTACATACGTTATCTCAGTTTTGCCGTGTGGTGCAGGCTTATCATCAGGCCCAAGGTTTACAAAAATCAATTTTTCAATAGATAGGATAGGAGCGTGGGTAAGCTTGTTACGCACCTCACAACGCATGGTTACCGAGGTGCGGCCAAATTCCGTGGCCACCATTCCCAACTCAATTATATCGCCTTGTACAGGCGCACTTATAAAGTTTATTTCAGAAATATACTTGGTAACCACCTTGTGGTTTTCCAACTGAACGATGGCGTAAATCACAGCTTCCTCATCTATCCACCTTAGCAGGCTTCCTCCAAAAAGGGTATTGTTGGGGTTGAGGTCTTCGGGTTTAACCCACTTACGGGTATGAAATTTTAATTCGGGCATTTGATATTTAGTTTGTTATGTATGATTTATATAGCTACTGGTTTCTATCGCGCTATAAGAATTGTTCTTAATAGAGTAAACCTACTACTTTCATTTTAAAATCATGAGCCGGTACAAAGAGAGTTACTCAATTTGTTTTTATTAGTTTCGGAAGTTTTGAAATCAACCCAATAAATGAAAAAAGCATACTACCTGATTTTGGCCATTGTTCCACTATTTCTGTCGGGGCAGGAGGGAAATGACTCCTCCAGTTTCCGTGTGGGGATATTTGCAGGATATTATATTTCGGGCAATAGTACTGCCACTTATTTCAATGCCAGCGATAATAACCGGCTAGTTAACTACATAGAGATTCAACAGATAGAAACTCAAATTGAGGAATCGCTAAATAACTACCCTTTTGATTTAGAAGAATATGCCCGGGATATGCGCTATAACAAAACAGCGTCCTTTGAATTACAGGCCAGCTACTTATTTGGCAACAACTGGAATGTCTCTTTGCGTTTTCATTCGGTAAACCTAGAGGCCAGTAGCATCTTCACATTGAGAGTTGAGCGATCCAATCCCAGTAATCCACAAACCCTTGATCCTTATCTGGAGGAAGCTCAAATCAGTGGCAAGGAATCGCGCTCACACATTGGACTTGGGTTAGGAAAGGAGTTTGTTTTTGATAATAATGTGTTTGTACTAACCGAAGCGGGTTTTGACCTGAACTTTGTAAAAGTGAAGGAAAACAAAATGCGAATTGCAGAGAGAACGTATTCGTTACCACTTTATACCAACCAACTTAATCAGCAGGCAACACCGGCTACAACAATTGGTAGTGGTATTTACCTGGCCCTGGGCTCTGGGTTTAGGTTTGACAGTGGACTTGACTTTGTGCTAAAGGTCACCTATATGAATACCAAGATTAATCTGAACGATGTGGTGGAGGATAGGCTCAATGTATTTATTCCTTCTATTGGGTTTACTAAGGTGTTTTAGAAGTTTTAAAAGGCTTGCTACTCTTTCACTAATCCCATCAGCCCTTCCTTTCCCAGCGATTTAAAAACACTACCACTCGTCCCAATAAGCTTCTTCGCTAAATGCGATTTATCCTCCTGCATCAGTTGTATTTTTTCCTCTACCGTATCAGGGCAAATTAGGCGTGCGGCAATTACGTGCTTTTCTTGTCCTATGCGGTACACGCGGTCAATTGCCTGGTTTTCAACAGCAGGGTTCCACCAGGGGTCTACTAAAAATACATAGTCCGCAGCAGTAAGGTTTAATCCCGTACCACCGGCTTTTAAGCTGATAAGAAATACGCGGGTGTTTTCATCTTCCTGAAACTGTTTTACCACAGCACCACGATTTTTGGTATTTCCCGTAAGGACTACGTGCGATATGTTTTCCTTTTTGAGTTCTTTTTGGATCAGTTCAATCATTGAAACAAACTGCGAAAAAACCAGCACTTTATGACTAGCGGTTATGCTTCTGAGCTGATCCATCAATAGTTGGATTTTGGCCGGAACTTCGTCATTCAACTTGTCTTCACCCACTAATTGTGGTGAATTACATATCTGGCGTAAGCGCGTAATGCCACGCAGCACATGCATGGGGTTTTTATCAATTTCATCGTCATCATGTGCGGAAATGTATTCGCGAAATTCCTTTTCGTAGGCATCATATACGCGCCTTTGCTGGGGGCCCATTTCGCAAAACAGGGTAATCTCCGTTTTCTCGGGAAGTTCCTTGGCCACTTCCTTTTTGGTACGCCTCAAAATAAAGGGGCTTACCGTATCCTGTAAGGCCCTGGAGCTATCGCGCTTTTTGAATTTATCAATAGGCACAGCATAGGTATGGCGGAAGAAGGTTTTGGTGCCCAACAAGCCCGGACAGGCAAATGATAGCTGGGCGTAAAGGTCAAATACATTGTTTTCAATGGGAGTTCCGGTAATGGCCAATCGGTTTCGTGCTGTGAGCAAACGGGCCGCCTTATAGCGTTGGGAGGTGGTGTTTTTTATATTCTGAGATTCATCCAGAAATATATAGCCGAACCTGAAGTGGCGCAAAAATTCAATATCGGTAACCAGATTGCTGTATGTGGTAATTATCAGCTCATGGTTTTCATAACCCATCACGCTTTTAGCGCGATCAGGACCATGGTGGATATGATAATTTATGGAAGGCGCAAACTTCTCCAATTCAATTTCCCAGCTGTGTACTAATGAGGTGGGCAATACCAGCAGGTGAGTTTCCATGCCCCGTTTTTCACGTAAGTGTAAAATAAAGGCTAGGATTTGTATGGTTTTGCCAAGGCCCATATCATCTGCCAGGCAGCCGCCAAAGTTGAATTCATCTAAAAAGTTGAGCCAGTTCAAGCCTTCCCTTTGGTAGGGGCGGAGAGAGGCTTTTAACTTTTTGGGAGTGGGAACGGTTTCAACGTTCTTAAAGTCAGTCAGTTTGTTTTGATAGTGCAGAATTTCCGTTTTCACTTCACTGTCCAGCATTTGCTCATCAAACAGCTCTTCAATAGTGGTAAAACTCACTTTGGGTATGAGCAGCGTTTCTTCTTGCAATTCTCCCGAACTGAAGTATCGCGCAAACTTCTCCATCCACTCTTCCGGAATAATACCCAGGGTGCCATCATCCAGCGGCACATATTTGCTTTTGTTTTTTACTGCTTTGCGCAGATGCTTCAGGCTGGCCTTTTGATTGCCAAAAATCACATCCACATTAGTGTTAAACCAATTGAGGCCGCTGGTTACCTCAATGTTCACCTTTGCCTTATGGGGATTGAGTTTATTGCCCTTAATTTCGGTAAAGCCCAGTACCTCAATGTCATTTCGCTGCCACTCATCAAAAGCTTTTAAAAACCAGTTTTCATCTAAAAAATGAGATTTGTGCAGATAATAGTAATGCAGGGCATTTTCCATTTGCTCAGGGAAGTGTGGGTGCTGCCGTGTCAACAGGGCCGTAAAGCGATCTTCAATTTCATCCTCGCGCTTTATGAAGTAAGAGTCGCCACGGGCATCCAAACCATACAGCTGCTTTTTGGAGCGCAATTCCACTTCCTGTTCGCCATACCGCATGGCCGGCAGTAGCGAAATATAATCCCCATCTTCCGCAAGGTAAATGAGCTTTTTAAATGCTAAATCCCCGGAATCGCCAGCATGAGGCTTAATTGCGGGTTTTAGATAAGTGCGGTCAATATGTACATGGTTTTCCATTTCGGCCAGCACATCCCGCTGAAAAGCCTGAAATGAATCTTCCTTTAAACTAAAGCTATTGTCGTATTTTTTGAAGTAGGCGATGCTTTGCAGCACTTCATTGTTTTCGCATAAATACCAATGGTTTTCGCCAACGATAAACTGGTTTAGTCGAACATTTACTTCAGTCAGCAGAACCGGCATTTCATTAATGGTTAATTCACCAAAAGCCGTATAGGTTTTATCTTCCCGCTCTATGCGAATGCGGAAATCCACTTTCGGCTGGCTGATACTTGCCGGAGAAAGCGAGCGGACATTTATCTTTTCAGAAATCTGATGGTTGTGCTCGTAAAAGGCATACCGGGCCGGGTTTTTAAAGAGCATCCGCAGTGCTTCCTTATCGGCCTGCGACTTATCATAAAAACTCTGAAACTTAGAGATAGCGGCATAAAACTTCAATTCCTCCGGTCGTTCGGCCTTCCACATAAAGTCGATGGGGTTGGCCACCCTTAGCGGATTTTTAAGCTGCCCGTCTTTCCCAACCTTACATTGTATCAGCTGGGCGCTAAACAGTTTGTAGTACCTGTGCTGACCGATCACAACTATAGTGCGCGTATCATCCTGTGGCTCCTTTTTAGCAGAAGGATAATTCGCCAGGTGGTCTTCCACGGAGGTTTCACCGCGCTTAAACGGCTCGAAGGTTTGCTGTATGTCTTTGGGATTTTGCGGCTTCATGTATTGAGGAGCGCAAGTTGGGGAATTATGTGGTTTCATTCCACGAGATTAATAATACCTCTAGATATTCGATTTTTCTGTTTTGAAATTTCTACCATTGAGCCGATAATTCAATGTGATTAGGGCATTGAATTATCGGCAATTCAAGCTCCATTGATAACGTTGCAATGAGATGCTTGGAATGTAATTTCTAGTTCACTGCTTTAAAATGGTGATTGGGTGCTATCGCATTAATGTAACCGTTCCTCTTTGGTTCTTCTGGTTATTATCAACATCCTTATAGGATAGAATCCAATAATAAACACCAGTGGCGCATTCATTTCTATTATACTTACCGTCCCAACCATTCTCAATGTTGTTGCTAGAAAAAACCAAACGCCCCCATCTGTTATAAATTTGAAGCTCAGCTTGTACGATATTATTATACTCTACTGGTGCAAAGACGTCATTTTCACCATCTCCATTAGGTGTAAATACATTAGGCATCACTAAATTAATTGCACATTCCTTCTTTTCAATTACTATGGTATCTGAAGCCAAACAATTTCCTGTCAGAACTTTAACCCAATATTTTCCTGATCTTAGGATTTTAATTTTGGGGGATGTATCGTTTGTATTCCAAAGGTATTTTGCGTTTTCATTTTCAGCATTAAGTTCTAAAGAGTCGAAATTGCAAACCTGAAGATCCGGCCCTAAATTGATGAAAGGGCTTTTTACTATTTCTAAATTTTGGATAATAGTATCACTATTATTTCGGTAATAAACAATCAGTTGGACACTGAATTTACCAGATGTGGTAAACGTATGTGAAGGACTATATATACTTGAGGTATTTAAGGCGCCACTGCTTGGATCATCAAAATTCCAAGAAAGGGAGTCCGCGTGAACCACGTTGGTTAAAAAACGCGCAGCTTTTCCCTCACATAGGTCGAGAGCTTCAAAATTCAAGGCAAACTGGTTTTGGGGTCTATTGACAAATGAAGGTAAACCGTATATTACTTTTCTCCCATCCAATGACAATCCATTTAAACTGAAATTACAATGTGGTGCAATTGTATCCGGATTATGAATTATACCTAGGAATCCTTTATTGTATCGTGCAACATAAATCTTTTGATCAGGTCCCATTTGAAGCGCTCATCCTGCATTTTCGAAGTAGGATCCTAAGGTAATTTTACTATTATTTATTGCGCTAGAAGTGCTTTTTGTCAAGTCGAATTGAACCAATGGAGCTTGGCGTAAATTGCATGTATAAAGGAAGCGTTCATTAGTAGAAAATTCAGCGCCATAAGGGTTTTCATTATTGCCAAACAAAAGAGTTTTTGGGTTAGTTAGCTTTCCTACTGCATTATCAAAGTCAAATACTTCTACTTTGTTGAGGTAAGTAAATACCGATGCCAATTTCTCACCACTTTTAGATGCTTTCAAATATCCGAGGGTAGCCAGAGAATCATTGGCTGTACTTAGACCTCCTCCTGCACTAATAACGGGAACTGTATCTAAACCAGTGGAAGTTAATAAATAACTATGATAGACATCCGAAAGATACAATCTTGTTACAATCCAATAGGAAGTACCGTTTCTGTGGTTGATGGCTGCCAATTTTTCACAAGTTGGAGTTACAAGTAAGATATTCTTGTAGTTAACATCTCCTAAACCATTATTCATGCCCATATCAACTTCCGAATATCTCAATCCATTTTTCCCTCCTACATTATCAACAGTAAATATTAAATAGTTGGGGTTTAATCCAGGTTTTTTTAATATAATTGAGCTCTGAGTGCTTGAGCCACTTCCCGCTAAGCCAGTTCCATTGGGCATTAATTGATGATTTTTATTCCATACTTTAACTCCATTAGTATAGAATAGTAGGTTCCCATAGATATCGCAAGCCGTAGCGCATCCCTCGTTTGTGCTCATTGCACTATTTTTCAGAGTGACGGGAACTCGGCCATTAAAGTCTAATCCTGCATAGCTCCCAAAGTACCAGATATTAGTTTCATTTTGAGAAAATGAACTATGGCTAATGAAATTTAGAAGTATTACAATTATATGGAGTTTCCAAAGCAATGGATGGCGTAGAAAGTCATACTTCATTTTTTGATATGCCATGAGCGGTAGTTGATATGCTCCAAATATACATCAGCATGTTACTGATAGTTGATGTTAATTAGGGAGATAATATTCCCGTTTAGCCAAAGTGCTTAGGCTAATAGATATAAGTCCCTATGAGGTAATCACGTGCGGGCAGCAAATCAAGGCAATCCCTAAGGTCTATTTGTCCTTGTTTGGAAAAACTGGATTTAAACCACTCCCCTCAGATGAATCTGTCCTAGTACAACTCTTTGAAAATCATTAAAATAAATGTTTAACTTGCTGACTTAACCAAACGTTTAATACTATGAAAATCTTAACCAAAGTTTTAATTGCGCTTTTATGTGCTCCAATGTTGCTCTTCGCTCAGGAGGAAGAACCGGCTAAGTACGGCATGGTTGCCGTTGAATACATCAAAGTGAAAGTGGGCATGGAGGAAAAGTTTGTGGCCGCTGTAAAAAGTCACAATCAAAAGTATCATGCCGATGCGCCCTATCAATCTAGTTTATTTAGAGTAGCCACAGGAAGTGAGGCCGGATGGTTCGTTTGGACTATGGGGATGATGACCTTTACTGACTTTGATGGTGCACCAGGGGAAGGAGCTCATGCTGATGACTGGCGAAAAACCATTGCTCCTTATGTGGAGGAATATGGTCGTTCTGAATTCTGGAAGCACTTTGATGAGTTATCCTATTCGGATGATGATTCTGAACCTCTGCAAACCCTTTGGCTTTTAGATATAAAGCGAGGCGAGTACTATCGTTTCAAGGCATTTATGGAAAAAGTGGCTAAGGTTCATCAGAACAAGAAGGAGGAAATGCATGTGTGGACGAATCAATTTACTGAAGGGGATGGAAGAGATGTATCCATAACCTGGCCTATAGATAAGTGGGCAGACCTTGATAATGAGGACTGGAAGATGAAGGATGAGTTTGATAAGGAATATGGCGAGGGTGCCTGGGATGATGCCCTTGAAGAGTGGGAGGACGTGGTTGAAGTAGTTTCGCAAAAAGTTTGGGAGCGAATACTCTAAACCTATTGGAATACTATAAGGAAGCCTCTTGATTATATAATCAAGGGGCTTTTTCATTTCCAGCTTTTTTTAGGCTGTCAAAGTGCTGTTTACTAGGGATTGGCTGGTTTCACCGATTTATAGGGCACTCTGGTAAAACAAATTCCAATGACAAGTACGGCAACGGCTGTAATCAAAAATGCTATCTCAGGGCTGTAGTAAAACCAAATCAATCCCGCAAGGGAACTGGAGAGCATAGTGGCAATGCTTCGCAGGCCTTCATAGGTTCCGATAGCGGTGGCAGTGTCTTGCTTTTCACACACATTACTGATCCATGCTTTAGAAACACCTTCTGTAGCAGCAGCGTACACTCCATAACCTAAAAACAGTAGGTAGAGCATCCAGGTTTCCTGTGCCATAGCCATTCCAAAATAGGTGGCGGCAAAAATGAGTAGACCTGCAACAAACATTTTTTTGAGGCCAATTTTGTCGGCCAGTATACCAATGGGATAAGCGCAAAGTGCATATATCAAATTGTAGAAAATATAGGCGCCTATCATTTCGGTATCGCTAAGGCCATGGTGTTTGAGCATTAGCAGCAGAAATATATCTGAACTATTGAAAAGTGTAAAGGCTATTAGTCCGCTTAATAACCAGCGGTATTCTGGTTTACTGTTGGGGATATATTTGAGGAAACTGAAAAGGCCGGGCCTTTTGGTCAGATCTGGGGTTTCCATGGGCTTTTCCTTTATCCAAAAGGTGGTGAAGACTCCGATGAGGCCGGGTATAAAAGCCAAAAAGAAAAGTGTGCGATACGAGCCTGGATAGAAATAGAGAAATGCCAGTGCCAGTAGCGGTCCTATAGCGGCACCAAGGGTATCCATCCCTCGGTGAAAACCGAAAACCGTAGCCCGTGTTTGCGGGGTAGCTTCCGCAGAGAGTAGGGCATCACGCGCTCCGGTTCTTATGCCTTTTCCTAATCGATCCAATGTACGCGCAGAAAAAACCCATAGCGGCCAGGTAAAAATTGCCATCATGGGTTTGGATAGCGCACTGAAGAAATAGCCCAACTGCACAAAGGGGAGGCGCTTGCCTCTAACATCAGATAGTTTACCGAAGTAGCCCTTGCTCAGCCCCGCAGTTGCTTCTGCAAAACCTTCCAGCACTCCAATTAAAACAATGGAAAACCCAATGCTTTTGAGATAGAGCGGCATTACGGGGTATAGCATTTCGCTGCTCACATCGGTAAACAGACTTACTAATGAGAGTACCCAAACGGTGCGGGATATTTTGCGCATTTACGCTTTGGTTTAAAAACCAAATGTAAAGGCTTTTATACAGCTGCAAGCCAAATAAAAGGGAAGAAGGAAGTTTGTGAATAAAGAAGGAAAGAAGATGCAGTCAGTGGCTGCATCTTCTAGTTTGCTATTGCCAAATAATAGTTTTTGTGGGGAAAATTGCTGGCATACCAGCGCCTGGGATAATCATTAACAAATCCATGGTAATTGTCCCAGATCCTGTAAAAGTGAAAGGAATTTCAATGGCGGGATCGGTTGGATTGATTTGTTTCATTTGTGACCCATTGAGACTTGTCCAGGATACCCCAGGGGTGGAATAAGAGCCACTTAGGGTTCTGACGAAAATATTAATAGATGAAAATGCTGTTGATTGTGAAGGATCAACCGAAAGCATATACTGTTTGGATTTATCAAGAAAAAGGGTGTCTTCAATAGTTAGTAAACTCAACTTCGCACCACTTGAGGAGGGAAATACTCCACTCGCCAATGATGGAAATGTAGTTTGATTCAAAAAATTCTTTAGAATTTTGGTAGAGACCTTGGGATTTATAGATTTTCCTAAAGTGGCATATTTATCAATTAAATTCTCTCGAGGGGTATTCAGTTCAAGGAAAAGTGCGCCACTTGCCAGTACCTCCTGCATTTTTACAACATCAATGGTTCCATCCAAAGCAAAATCTGCGCTAATCTCGTTCATCACCTCCGGGGTATGAGTACCAGACCTTGCTCCTTGATGGTTGGCAATAATATTAGAGACAGCAAATAACACCGCTCCGCTATAGGTATTGTCGGTAAGGTCAATTGTTTCCGGATAATCCACCAGGGTGTGATCCAGAAAGAAGATGTCAAGCAGTTCATCATAAGCCTGATCTCTGGCCTGAGAAAAACTTGCCCCATCCTGAACCAGCTTTACCATTCGGGCTTGTTGGAGGTGAGTAAGTACATTTACATTTACGGTTGTGGATTGCGATAGATCCACAATGGCTTCCAAGCCTAAATCTTCACCAACCGGCACGCCCTTTCTTATTTCATGATAATACTGTCCATACACACGAACTTTTACATATTTGGAGCTAAAAGTGGCATTTGGCACCTGAAAATGACCGAAGCTATTGTCAACTGAAGTGTTATAGGTTTTACCAGTGGGGTTAAGCTGATTATCCAATTCACTCACAGTTACCGTGGCGCCAATCTGGTAAGGGCCTTTTTGGGCCACTCCTTCAATACTGTAATTTTGAGGTTGAACTTGCTCTGGGGCATCGTCTTTTCCACATGCTATAACAAGGAAAAAGGCGAGTACGTAAATGACATTTTTCATGAAAATTATGGTTTAAGTTATTGAGCTGATACTTTCCGCTCTTTGGGTTTACGAGCTAACATCCGTAAAAGTTGGGTAAAGAAATTAATAATGTAAAGTTTTTCTTTCCTAAAGTAGGGATAGGAATTCCGTTTTTAAAATTCGTTTATGCTTTGATACTTCAACTTCTTACTTACACAGAAGTTAAAACCCAGCAACACACTATACTCACTTTAAAAGGAAGGAGCTCTGTTATACTGAGTGTCACGCCACAAGCGTGGTGCATTGAAGGATGTTTGATGCAATAATATTTTACTCCTTCACAAACTCCTGCTGATAAATGCCATCTTCCATTTTGAAAAGGATGAGATATAGCCCTGTTTTGAGGAAGGAAACATCCAAAGCAAGTTTGGAATTGAAGTTTGAGATATTTTGGGTCAATACTTTTCGCCCAGACATATCTGTGATATACAATTCCAGTAGTTGATTGTCTCCGCTAAAACCTTCAATATTCAATTGATTAGTTGCTGGATTTGGATACAATAATATATTAGCATCCAATGTGTTTTCGCGTAAGCCAATAACCTGGTTTAAACCGGATAAAATCCAAAGCCCGGGATTGAACTCCACCTTATTTACTTTAAAGGGAATGCTTAGGCTGAATGTTTGTCCGGATGAGGTATGATTAAGACGTAATGTGGTATCCACGCCCCAACCCTCTAATTTTACAGGTATGGGCATATCATAAAATGAAACCGAGGGATGAGAAGTAGTTTGATTCACCGTAAGATTTAGGGTGTTTCCCTGTTGACTCCAAAAGATTTGGTAGGTAGGATACCCTTCACCATAAAACCACATATTGAAAAAGTTGGTTAGATTTTGACCGCTACTGGCTTCAATATGGGCCTTAAAGTCTTCAGTATGCGCATAGCCACCCGCTAAGGCGGGATCGTTTAGATAATTGCGGATTCCTTGAAAAAAGGCAGAATCACCAACTTGCCAGCGGAGCATATGGAGCAGGTAAGCACCCTTGTCATAGCTCAATCTTCCACTAAAAATGCGATTGATATTGTTGGTATCGGTACAAAATACCGAGCCTCCCGGTTGTTTGATAATATTATCCCTCTTTTGGATTTTCCAAAAATCCCAGACACCTCTGGATTGATAGCGCTCTACGGTAAGGCCTTCAAAGTAGGTGGCAAAACCTTCGTTTAGCCAAATGTCTTCCCAACTGCCGCAGGTTATGTGATCTCCAAACCATTGATGGGCGCACTCATGGGCAATCAGTGAGTAGTTAAAGCCTCCCATAAAACTCATGGTTTGATGCTCCATACCGCCTCCCCAGCCAAACTGAGCATGGCCGTATTTTTCATTGTCAAAAGGATAGGGGATAGTAAGGCTATCAAAAAATTCAATGATTTCGATAGTGGCCGGAGTAAGGTTTTGGGCGGTGGATAGATCTTCGGGATAAACGTAATTAACAATAGGCATGGGGCCATTGGTGAGCTGTGCCTGATGCGTGTAGTCGGTATAATTAGTTACTGCAATGGCTATTAAATAGGCGGCAATTGGATGTTGGCTGCGCCAGTGTACCCTTGTTTTGGTGCCGCTTGTTACTTCAGAAATTAGTTTTCCATTGCTTCCCACCTTATTCCCGGAAGGGACGGTTACAATAATGTCAAGAGAATCAATCTTATCGTTAAGGTCTTGCTTGGTGGGCCACCATTCCTGAGCGCCATAAGGTTCGGAGAGTGTCCAAAGCACAGGGGTTCCGCTGTGGTTGGTTTGCTCAAATGCCCCAAAACCACTGCTGTTTGGCACGCCATGATAGTAAATGGTTATAGAGTCGGTAACATTGGCAGGGAGGCTGCTGCCCAGCGATACGTTAAGAATGTAGTAGGAGGGACGGGTATAGTTGATGGCGTTTCCTCTATAAATGATGGAATCCACTAGTAGAGTAGAGTCCATGTCGAACTCCATATTGGTGAAACCTGCTTGGCGCGGAGCGAAGTAAGTGGTAATGCTACCTGAAATAAAGCGCACTGCCGGATCAATCTCCCACTCACAGCGTGCATATTGGTAATCATAGGTGTTGCTGGCCCCTTCCGGGTGATGAAGGCTGTAGTCTGTTTTGTATGGCCGCTCTGTATCAGCATTGATATGAAAATCAGATTTTACATAAGATTGAGCACTCAACGGCAAACCACCCATAAAAAGGGTGATCACCAAAATACATTTTAGATACTTCATAAATAGGATATTATAGGGTATGGGAACAGGGTGAAAGGTAATCAAAAGGGTGTTTTTGGAAAATATTGATTTTAGAATCTACCGCATTGCGCACAAGTAGGAGGTGATTGTTATACAGGGATATAGGTCTTATGTTTTTGATAGCCAATAAATTGAAGGTGGGCTTTTAGCAAAGGCATTTGGTGTTTTTAAATTACTTTGCACGAGAAATTCAATTTGCGTTTTGAAAAAAGAGGCCAAAAGATTTGAGGAAAATTCGCCTAACTCCAGCATTGATATGATTTACAAGCTGGATGCTAAGGGCCAATATACTTACTTGAATGAGGCTACAGCCAAAACTCTGGGTAAACGCGCTGATGAGCTAAGGGGAGAGCATTATCTGACCTTTGTACAGGAGGAGCATCGCAAAAGGGTACAGGAGTTTTATAGCCAGCAAATCGAGCAACAAATAGCTTCCACCTATTTTGAGTTTCCTCTGATGCGCATTGATATTAAGCCAATGTGGGTAGGGCAAACAGTTGATTTGGTTTACGAAAATGGTGAGCTCCGGGAAGTGCTGGTAGTGGCACATGATGTTACCGAAAAGGTTTTAGCCACCCAGTTGGCTGCCAATAGTGAGGAAAAATACAGAAATATTATTGAAAACATCAACTTAGGGTTGATGGAGGTTGACCTTGAGGAAAGAATTGTATTTGCCAATAAATCCTTTTGTAAAATAATGGGCTATGAGCTTGGCGAACTTATCGGGAAAAAAGCCAGTGATGTTTTTCTAAAAGAGGAAGATGTAGAAGAACAACAAAAAATAGAAAGGGCAAATGATACGCGAAAGGAGGGAAATGCCTCTGCCTATGAGGTGAAAATAAGAAGAAGGGATGGCAGCCCCGTGTGGATGATAATCTCCGGGGCACCGGTAAGAAACAGCCAGGGAGAAGTGATTGGATCATTGGGGATTCACAATGACATTAGCGAGAGAAAAGAGCAGGAGTTACAACGACAGGAACTGTTGGAAGAACTGTCCGTGCGGAATGAGCAGCTCCATGAAAAACAAAATTACCTCACCGTCATAAATGATTTTGCAGCAAAGCTCATATGCTCTTCCGATATAGATGAAGTAGCCCATGAAATTACTCAGTACATCACCAGGCGCCTTGGATTTGAGGATTGTGTGGTATATCTGATGGATCAGGAAAAATCGGAATTGAAGCTGGGGGCAAGTGCCGTAAAACTGAAAGACAAAAGCACCTTTGAAAGCCACGGACGCATACCTCTGAGCACGGGTATAGTGGGAGCAGTGGCAAAAAGTGGCGAAACCCTTGTTGTGAATGATACTACCAATGACAAGAGGTACTTTGCAAGCAGAGGTGCCAACCACTCGGAGTTAGCGGTGCCCATTGTTTCTGATGGGGAGGTTATTGGCGTAATAGATTCCGAGAACCCCCAAAAAAACTTTTTTACATCGGAGCATATTCAAACGTTCACAACCATAGCCAATTTATCCGCATCACGTATTAAGAGTTTACTTATAAGGCAAAAGCGGGAAGAGGCTGAGCTGGCATTAATGGATAGTGAAACCAGACTTCGCTCGGTAATTAACTCTTCCCTGGATGCAATAATCACCATAAATGAAGAGGGGCTGGTGCAGGAGTGGAATGATAGGGCAGAAGAGATTTTTGGATATACCAAAGCTGAGGCTTTAGGATCGGATTTGTCGTCATTGATTATTCCTGAAAAATACCGAGAAGCGCATGCCAATGGCATGAAGCACTTTTTGGCATCGGGGGAAGGTCCTGTGCTGAATCGGCATATTGAATTGCATGCTGAGCATAAAAACGGAAATTATTTTCCGGTGGAAATCAGCATAGTGCCAATCAAAATGAACAAATATTATTTGTTTTCGGCCTTTGTAAGGGATATCACCATGAGGAAAAAAGCCCTGGGAGATATGGAGGAAGCTCTGCGAAAGCAAACTGAGCTAAACGATCTGAAGTCCAGGCTTATCTCCATGACCTCCCATGAATTTAGAACTCCACTCACCACCATCAAAAGCAATACGGATCTTATTTCCTTTATTTTAGAAAGGGAGAATGTGGGAAGCAGCTCCGTCCTTAGCAAAAACCTGGATCGTATAAACTTTGAAATTACGCGCCTTAATAATATGGTTAATGACATATTAATGGCAGGAAAACTTGAGTCGGGTAATTTCACTTTCAGGCCTACCAAGGTTTATATGCTTGATTTTTGCCAGGAAATTATTTCACAATCTTTTGCCTACCAAAAGGATGGTAGAAAAATAAGGGTGGAGGTTACAGGAAAAGCACGTCCGGTAATGATTGATAAGAGTATTTATTCCCATATCATTATAAATCTGCTTTCCAATGCCTTAAAATATTCGGAGGGAAACCCTTCACCGGTTTTACATCTTACATTTACAGATGACGAAATGTATTTGATGGTAAAGGATTTTGGGATAGGTATACCCTATGAGGATCAGGAGCGCCTGTTTGAATCATTTTTCAGGGCTGGCAATGCCGGAGCTATAAATGGCACAGGAATGGGCCTGGCCATTGTAAAACAGTTTGTAGAACTGCATAATGCAGACATAAAAGTATTTAGTGTGGAGGGCGAGGGGACAGAAATCACTATAGTGCATACCCTTGATTAAACTTTATGAATTTAACGGAATATGGATAGGTATAAGGTATTAATAGTTGAGGATGACCCCAATATTGCAGATACCCTTAAGGATATGCTTGAAGCATTGGGCCATTACGTTTTGGATGTTTTTGATAATGGCAGGGCTGTGCTGGAATATCTGAAGGATAATTCACCCGAATTGGTTTTGCTAGACATACAATTGAAGGGAAATATGGATGGTCTTGAGGTGGCTGGCCACATTCGCCAACTGGGTGATATGCCCTTTATTTTCACCACTGCTTTTGCAGATGAAGCCACCCTCAAGAAGGCCACATCTCACGCGCCATACGGCTATATCGTAAAACCGTATGGTATGAAGGATATCCTTGCTGCTATTGAGATTGCAATGAATAATCACAAGTTGATTGGAGAACTGAAAAATGTGAGCCCCGAGCCGGCCATGGCTACAAATGATCATTTGTTTTTAAAAGTGGAAACCCGATTGGTAAAAGTTAAGGAAGAAGATATTTTATATGTGGAGGCAAAGGGTGACTATGTACTTTTTAAAACAGTGGAAAAGGGACATATTGTACATTCTACAATGAAGAAGGTTGAGGAAAAACTAAATCCGGCCAGGTTTTTAAAAGTGCATAGATCATTTATTATCAATCTTGAACATGTAGTGGATATCGAAGACAGCAGCTTACTCATTAATCAAAAGGTAATTCCGATAAGCCGCTCCAACAAGGAGGCTCTCCTTTCCCGAATTAATACCTTCTAACGATAGAGGCTAACTGTTTGTCGTAACAAAACATTCAGCCAACCTTAATTTTTTGCGATTCAACAACTTTGAGTTTGCTTATTAACTGCACACGCATACCTTTGCAGCGTTATTAATTGGAAGCTTTACTCCAAATACAGCAACAATAAAGGACACATAGAAATTTTCTTTTAAATTAAGGTTAAGGGGTTAACATCACAAAAGGAAAGTTTTTTAGAGAAGTGTTAAAGACCCTGAAGGAATGATTTTCTTCAGGGTTTTTTGTTACTATATGTTTGGTTTTGATGATAGCACCGCGGCAGTTAGTAGTTTGAAAAATCAATTGCTCAATTTGCTTTAACCTTTCCTGTACTATTCCATTTGTTTATTCTTCTTACGAGAAGCACTGTGCCAATTACGGAAGGTAAAAACCATACGATATAGAAGGGAATAAAGTTTACATTAACCACCAAAAATGCGGTAAGGGTGGCTATATATGCTCCACCAATACGGGCGGCATGCCTGGGGATGTTTTTGGAAATATCACTTTTTCCCCTTAAGTCCACTATACCAAAAAATAGCTGGAGAAGTCCAAACACCAGGGCCACTATGTTGAGATTGGGCCAGTTTGCCAAAGCTATGCCCACTAAAAACAAACCGCTGCCAAAGGCTAAAGCTCCCAATATTTTTGACTGTTTGATTTTTGTGCTTTGATGACCATGCCTAACCCAAACCCAGCCTGAAAGTGTAAGATATAGTGAAAAAACACCAATGCCCAATAACATGGAGTTTGGATGCAAACGGCTGAGCACAATAGCTGAAGTAGTTGCTACAACCATTCCTGGCACAAAAAATCTCCCCGCCCGTTTGTGAATTTTACTTCCTTTAACAGTGATGGCTGCTATAGCTCCCGCAATTAGCGAAATACCAGCTGAGATAATATGGAGCCAGAGGAAAATGTTGAAGATCATTGGGGAAAGATACTAAGTTAGTGGTGCATTTAGCTTTTGCGGAAAGTTAATATCAGATTACATATCATACAGATTAGATCGATATTCAAATAGCTCATCGCCCTTAAACAACATAAACCTGCACCAGCCGGTTTCCTCTTTACTCGGTTTACGTCCCAGCAAATCTGCTTCGAAAAGTTTGTTTATTCCATTGAAATATTTCTTTTCGTAGTAAAAATGATTTGCGATTAAAATAGGCTCAACAGCTACATTCTGGGCGTTCATCTGTTTCATGTCATAATAATCTGCAACTACATATAGCTTGTAATTATGGGCATCACAGTATTCCTGACAAGCGGAAATTAATATGCAGCTTTTTCCAGGGCAGTTTGGGCCCCACATATAAACCACGGAGGTATCATTATGCTTAAGGCAATTTTTTAACTGCGCGCCAGTTACCGCATATATTTTGGTGCTGTCTTGTGGTAGGTCACAGATATCCTTATTTGTATCCACAAAAATCACTTGCTCCTTATCGGTTTCGGATAGGAGCTTATAATCATTTCCAGGGCCTTTTCCATGTATAGAGATTAAACAAGAGGAAAATGTAAATACAATAATGACACAACCGGTTATCATCAGCAGAAGCGAACGCATACTTATGGGAATAGGCAATATTATTTTCAATTTACAAAGTAGATTATAAAGCCTTCACTCTCCACACCGTTCCGCCACCATCTTCGGTAACCAGCATGCTGCCATCCTTTAAAACAAATACGCCAACGGGGCGGCCATACACCTTTTCATCCTTAAGGTTGGAGATAAAGCCGTTTAGGAATTTCTCCACCTTTCCGCTTGGTTTTCCATTTTCAAATGGGATAAAAAGCACGGTGTAGCCATTGAGGGTAGTGCGATTCCACGAACCATGTTGCGCCACAAAAGCGCCATTTCTATACTTTTCAGGGAAGGCCGTTTTGTTGTAAAAGGCAATACCCAAAGAAGCGGTATGCGAACCCACAGCAAAATCAGGTTTAATGGATTTAGGGAGATTGGCTGGGAGATCATCTTTCCAACGTGGATCTATATTATTGCCAAAGTAGGTATAAGGCCAACCGTAAAATCCGCCCTCTTTTACCGAAGTAATGTAATCTGGAACCAAATTGTCGCCTAAAGCATCACGCTCGTTCACCGCTGTCCACAATTCACCGGTTACGGGATTCCAATCCATCCCAACAGGGTTGCGCAAACCGGAAGCATAAATCTTCTCACCACTACCATCGGGATTTATTTCCAAAATATTGGCCCTGCGCTTTTCATCTTCCATACCATCCTCGGCCACATTGCTGGCAGAACCTACCGTTATATAAATTTTAGAGCCATCCTTTGCAGCGATGAGATTACGCGTCCAATGGGCATTATAGCCGTTGGCCGGTAAATCCAGTATCTTTTCACCCTTTCCCTGCAAAGGGCCATTGCCATTGTATTTAAATCGCAATAGCTCACCGGTATTTGCCACGTAGAAATAACCATTTAAATACAGCATTCCCAAGGGTTTATCCAAATCATCCTTAAATACAAAGGAAGTATCAGGCTTGCCGTCAGCATTCAAATCCCTGAAAAGGGTAAGCCTGTCTGCCTTGGATTCTGAAACTATAATATCGCTATTCTCCATTTCGTAAACCCAGCGGGGTTGGTCTAAACCACCAGCAAAAAGTGAAACTTCAAAGCCTTCCGGAGCAGTTGGGGTTTGTCCGTTTTCCCAACCTTGCACCGAGCTGAAGTTGTACACCGATTTTGTGACATAAGGATTAGCCAGTGAATCGGATGGTACACCATATCCGGCTAATGAATCGGCTTTGGCTTTTGATGTTAGAGGTTGGTCCTTGTAAATGAAAGTGGTGTTGCAGGAGGGGAGAATGAGTGTGGCAAGAAAAAAATACAATAGCGATCTTAGAGACATTGATTGGGGATTTTACTTTAATATGTATTTAAGAGACCATATATTAAACGGTTTGTTCTCGTTGTAATTCTATGACATTTCAGTTAAAGCTCTTGGATAAGGATTTGCTGATGTATGTGGATATTCAGATTCTTCTAGCTAATAAAATCAGATCCTTCTCGATTAGTCAACAGCATTTCCAGTTCTTCATTCCAAAAAGAGTGAGTGGATAAAGCTCGCTTGTCACAGTATGTCATTTTTCTTTTTAAGTCATTAAAATGCTTGTTTGAAAATGTAGAGTTCATAATTGCCTCCTCTCCATTCTCAGATTGGACTATTTGGACGAAATCTCTATAGATAATAAGAAACTCCGCCAGGTGAAGAACCGAGGAATTCATGAACCGGCATTCAAAGTCATTTTCATGATTAAGACATTCTATTTGACAGTTCAGCTGTTTATTTATTACCACGGGATCACCATTTCCGTCAGAACCGATAACGATGTACTTCGAAAATCTTTCGTCAAGGAAATTATATTGATTGGTTAACCTATTTATTCCCTTAAAAACATCTTGGGAATCATCTATAAATGACAAATAGGGAGCAGCACTATCTGGTAAACCTGATTCATTAAGAAAATCTGTGGTAATAATATTTAAGTCCAGTAGTTCAAGTTGTGATCGCTTAATTGTAAACAAACGTGAAAAGCCGTTATCACTTCCCCAAGTATTCTTAAATTCCTTTGGTGTCATTATTAGTTTTGATTGATAACAAAGAATTCCAAATGTAGGAAAACACAACAGCTCATTATAACTTCATTGCTGTTTCTCCGTTGAGGATGATAAAAAATCCCAAACTTTCTCAAACCCAATGGAGGGTTTACATTTGCCCTTCACAAAATATTGGTGCAACCAAACTCAGAAACCATACAGCTTTCCCATGATATCCGTACCAAAAGCGGATACGAAGCGCTCTTCCGTGAGCACTACGAGGGCCTGTGCACCTATGCTCATTTTTACCTAAAGGATTATGCCGCTGCGGAAGAAGTAGTGCAGGATTTGTTTTTTAACCTGTGGAAAAAGCGCGAGGAGCTGGAGATTACCACCTCCATAAAATCATATTTATATAAAGCTGCTCGTAATCATTGTCTTAATGTGTTAAAACATATTGAGGTAAGGGAGAACTATAAAAAAATGAATGAGGAGCAACGCTCCGTGAGCGAGCTGCAGGGAACGAATGAGTTGGAAGCTGTAGAGCTTGAAGAGAGAATAAAGGCCGCTATAGATCAACTTCCACCGGAGCGGAAAAAGATATTTTTAATGAGCCGATATGAGGATTTGAAGTATCGTGAAATTGCGGAGAAGCTAAATATCTCCGTGAAAACGGTAGAAGCCCAAATGGGCAAGGCGCTAAGGTTTTTGAAAGAGCAACTGAGCGATTATTTGCCTTTGTGGTTGAGTCTTATTTTATTTTTAGAATGATGAGTAAGGGTATATTGATTTTGAATTGTCATAACTAGGAGATGGCTGACGAATACGGACATATGGACGATGGTCTGCTGGTGAAATACCTTATCGGGGAAACCGATGATGAGGAAAATTTGCTGGTGGAAAAATGGTTAGAGGCTTCCGATGAAAATCGAAAGGAGTATGCCCGTATGCAAAAGGTATGGCAAGGCACTCTTTCTGCGCCTAAAGCGCCTGTAAATACAGATGCGGCCTGGGCTAAGCTTTCGGCTCAAATTGATGAAGATGAGCAAGCAGAGGTGAAGGAACCCGTGCTGCGGACCCTTCGCCCTAGATGGAATTGGGCCGCGGCAGCTATATTATTGGCTTTGATTGGTTTGTTTGGTGTTTTTCAGTATTTCAGTGGGCAGGATATAACGGTTATCAGCAAAGATATGCTGGTGCAGCAAACACTGCCAGACGGAAGTTCTGTAGCTCTAAACGCCAACTCTGAACTTGAGTATGCCAAGGATTTTGATGGAGATTTACGCGAAGTAAAACTGAAGGGTGAGGCCTTTTTTGAGGTACAGCCAAATGCTGAAAAACCATTTGTGATTGATGCCAGAGCCGGCTATATAAGGGTTTTGGGAACTTCCTTTAATGTGGAGGCCAAGGAAGGGAGCGACATTAAGGTGCATGTGGTTACAGGAAAGGTACAGCTCTCATTGCCGGGTGTCATTGCCGATACCGCCATGGTGATTTTGGAAGTTGGCGAAACAGGAATCATTGATCATAAAACCAAAAGGGTGTATAAGGAAAGTCCCTTGTTTGAAGATGCCCTGTTTTGGTTGAACAAAAGGCTTGTATTTAATAAATTGCCGCTGCCAAGGGTGTTTGAGGTTTTGGAGAAGAACTATAAACTCAGTTTTTCAACTTATGATAAATCGGTGGAAAAGTGTTTGTTAACAGCTCGATTTGAGAAGGAATCCATAGAATCCATTCTGGAGGTTATTTCAGCAACCTTCAATATTCAATTTGTGGTGGATGGCGATACCGTTCAGGTAAACTCTCAAGACAATAATTGTGGTGAAGGCTAGGTGTTGTCTATATCATCTCTTCATCCTGCTTTGTATTTCCCTTACGGGGATGGGGCAGGAAAACCATCTTAATAAAACTGTGAGTCTGCAAATTCCAAACTGGAATTTGGGACGGGTACTTTCAGCCATGGAAACCCAAGGCAGCTTTTTCTTTTCGTATGATTCGGAGCTTATTCCCGTGGATAGTATACTAAGCGTAAAAGCTACCAATGAAAGGGTAGGCTCTGTTCTCAAGAGGATTTTACCCAAACCTTTGGAGTTTAAATCCGTGGGCAACCATGTGGTGATTTTTAAGCCACAAAAGAAGGCTCCAACAGAGGTTTTGATATCCGGATATATCCGGGATAGCAGAAGTAATAAACCACTGGCCAATGCAACCTTGTACAATCCACAGCGAAATGTAATGGTGGCCAGTAACGACAGGGGATATTACGAAATGACGGTTTTTGGTGATGATCAAAAACTGGGGCTTACAGTAAGTAAAAGTGGTTATCGTCAGGAGGTGGTATATGTGCAGCCACTGCTAAAATCAAATCTTGATTTTACCCTTTTAACATTGGAAAAACCTATTACAGGGGTGGAGCCCAAAAAACTAAGCTATCCGGATGTAAACGAGCACAAGATTGTTCAACTAATAGTGCCGGACAGAGTTATTGAGAACTCCAACAACCTCACACTTTTTGAAAGAGTACCTGTTCAGTTTTCTGTTATTCCCGGTATCAGTACCAATGGTTTACTTAACGCGAATAGCACAAACAATTTCTCATTGAACCTATTGGCCGGGTATTCTCAGGGCACGGATGGCATTGAGGTGGGAAGCCTCGTTAATATCAACCGAAGGGATATGAATGGCCTGCAAATGGCTGGCATAGCCAATGTTACAGGTCGCTTTATGAAGGGGGTACAAATGGCCGGAATGTTCAATTACACCGGGCTTTTGTTTGATGGTCTTCAGTTGGCTGGTATGAGCAACATTTGCATGGGTGATATGAACGGGGTGCAGCTTAGCGGCTTCTGTAATATTTTGGGAGGAAAAATGGATGGTGCTCAGATTTCAGGCTTTGCCAATTTTACCACAGAAAATGTGGATGGAGCACAACTGTCTGGTTTCGTGAATATAGCCGCAAAGGATGTTGAAGTGGCCCAGATTAGCGGAGGGGTTAATTACAGCCAAAACATTGAAGGATTACAGTTGGCGGGTTTGCTCAATGTGGCCACCAATCAGGTTAGCTCTTCTCAAATAAGTGGTTTTGCCAATTATGCCAAAATCAGCAAAGGCGCGCAGATATCAGGATATGTTAACGTAGCAAGTGAACTAAACAGTGGGATGCAATTAGCCTCGTCTATCAATTATACCGGAAATAATGAAGGTGTACAATTGGGCCTGTTCAATTATGCCGATACATCTTCAGGGCTTTCCATCGGTTTGTTGAGTATTGTAAAAAGAGGCTACCACGTCCTTGATATTTCTACTTCTGAAAACCTTACTACTTCTATAAGCTTTAGATCGGGCAACTACAGATTTTACAACATTATGGGATTTGGTTTTACCGATAAGTATGTATTGCCTACCTACGGTATTGGTACAGCTCCTGCTTTGGGCAAGAAATTGAGATTAAATTTTGACTTAACCGGGAGCCCGCTTTATGAGTATGAAAATACACAATGGGGATTGGAACGGTACTACTTGCAGTTTGCGCTAGCTCTTAATTATCAACCCTTCAAAAAATTTGCCATCGCCATTGGGCCAACACTCAACTACTACAGGTCGCGCACTGATGGTGAGAGTGAAGTGACAAGCTTATCTTCCTATGCCTTTCATCAAACCACTAAAGGCAATTACTTCGAACAGATGTGGATTGGCGGTAAGCTTTCCATTAGGATGTTTTAAAAATATCTTCATTTTTTTTTGCCTCTCGGATACGGGTAAAGCCCTTTTTAGGTGTCATACTATTATATGAACTAAAACATAATAGTTATGAACCTTGAAATGCTTTTAGCCACAGCCCTTTATGCCGCTAGCACAACCAATGTGGGAGAGGCGCAAATTGACGCCCATCTAATTCTCGGAAATATCAGTCAATAAATTATAGCTAGTTCTGCTGACAATTGAGAGCTCTCCTTTTGCCTGCATAAACTGATTTCTAAAACCCCAAAGGGGTTATAATGAACCCGGTCGTGTACCCTTTTTTGGCGTGGTTTTTCATTTTTCAGGTAGATTATTATGAAAACCATGACAAAAAAAATCCACTATTATTTTCAAACACAGTAGGGGTAAATTCCTTTTGGCTTGTCTCATCATTAAACTAAACATAATTAATGATGGATTCTAAAACCAAGCTCCTGGCACTTATTGCTTTAACACTTACTGCCTTTTGTATTTCAGCACAGCATCCTAAAGGATGTACACCTCTCTGGCCCGGTTTCATTGTGGATTCCACAGGAATATCCTTTATAGGTGTGAAGTCCGTTAATGATCCGGATAGCGTGGAAGTTAGATGTTATACTTTAGGTACGAGCAATGTGGAAATCGGGCTGCTGGCCAACGTTAGCAACAGAGATATAGAAGGTTTGCAACTGGCTTGTCTGGCCAATATTTCCAATTGTTCGCTTGAGGGCCTTCAACTTTCAACCCTTTCAAACGATAATGGCTCTACCTTAAAGGGAGCACAAATCTGCGCTGTAAGCAATGTGTCGGTAGGAGATCTTGACGGGCTTCAGCTGGCGGCTTACTCCAATGTTACTAAAGGGAACTTAACAGGCGCACAAGTATCATCCTTCTCTAACGTGGCTATCGGCAATGTAACGGGTGCTCAAGTTTCCGGTTTTATCAATATAGCCACAACAGAATCCAAGGCTGCTCAGGTGGCTGGTTACTTTAACTACACCCCATACGCTCGGGGAATTCAGCTCGCGGGTTTCTCCAATATTGCCACTAAGGAAAATTCGGGTGTACAGCTTTCGGGATTCTTCAATTATGCCGGATATAACAGCGGGACACAATTGTCATTCATCAATTATGCGGATAGCTCTTCTGGTATTCCCATTGGATTTTTCTCCTTTGTTAAAAAGGGATATCATGTATTGGAAATTTCAGCCACTGAAACCTTTCCGGTAAATGCTGCCTTTAAAACGGGGGTAAAGAGGTTTTACAACATTTTTGAATTAGGTTTTGGTGAAGATGATTTTCAACTCGGTTATGGATTGGGGACCATTGTGCCATTAGGTAAAAGGTTGGATGCAAGTTTTGATTTAACATACAGTCACATTGTAGGTTACCGAAATGCTAGATGGGAAGACGATCGCTATCTGGTTCGTTTTACACCGAGTTTGAATTTTCAGGCCTTTAAAAAGGTAGGTGTGGCCATTGGTCCAAGTATTAATCTATATGTGGCAGAAACCAACGCTGAAGGTATTTCCAATAACCTGTCCTCATACTCTTTTGCATCCGGTACCGAAAGCGACTATAGCTATCAGGCCTGGATAGGAGGTAGGCTGGCTCTGAGGTTCTTCTAGGGTTTTTCCGCATGGCAATTAAAAATCCACTTTTTCTCTATCCGGATAAGGGTGATTTCCTTCTGAGTTGTCCTACTACCAAACAAACATAAAAATGAGACCAATCTTAAAACTTTCTATTTTATTAGCTCTTGTTCTTTTTAATTTTCAAACAAGGGCACAACAGCCAACACAAACCATAAGAGGTTCCGTAATAGATTACGATACCCGTATGCCCTTGCCCGGTGCCAACGTGGTTATCCTCTCTACGGGACAAGGCGCTATCACAGATGGTGAGGGCGTTTTTAGAATCGAAAATGTGCCTGTAGGACGTGTAAATCTTCAAATAACCTTTATTGGTTATGAAGAAAAAAATCTCCCCAATATATTGGTAAACTCCGCCACAGAAGTGGTGTTGAATATAGAATTAACCGAAGCGCTGAATAATCTTGCAGAAGTGGTGGTAACCGATGGCACAAACAAGGCCACGCCCATTAACGAAATGGCCGTGGTAAGCGCCCGTACCTTTTCGGTGGAGGAAACCAAGCGCTATGCGGGCGCCATTGACGACCCTGCACGTATGGTATCTGCCTTTGCCGGGGTGGCCAATGATCCTGCAGGGAATAACGATATTATTGTTAGAGGTAACTCGCCACGGGGAATACTGTGGAGATTGGAAGGAGTGGAAATACCTAACCCCAATCACTTTTCAGATGAAGGAGGAACCGGAGGCCCGATCAATGCGCTTAACAGCTCAATGCTTGGAAACTCCGATTTTTACACCGGTGCCTTTGCTCCACAATATGGCAATGCCCTTTCGGGAGTATTTGATATGAAACTGCGCACAGGTAATAATCAGGAACGGGAGTATTCCTTTCAGGCCAGTACTTTGGGAATGGACTTTACAGCCGAAGGTCCTTTTATCAAAAGTTATAATGGTTCTTATTTGGCCAATTACAGATATTCATCTTTGGCCTTGCTTGATGCTGCAGGCATAGTGGATTTTGATGGTGTTCCCCGATATCAGGATGCATCCTTTAAGGTGCTGCTTCCCATAAATCAAAAGCACAGTATTTCCATATTTGGCCTGGGCGGGATAAGTGGTATTACTACCGAAGAAACTCCTGAAGACGATGAAGCCACTGTACTAGCCAAAGCGGATATGACATCCAGGCTTGGAGCTACGAGTATTAAGCACACTTACTTAATCAACAACAAGGCATATCTGCAAACCTCACTTACCGGTTCCGGAACTGTGTCAGAATTTTCTTATGAAAAAGATAACGGGAATGGTGGGTTTTATGATGATTACACGGAGGATTTCGTAAAAAGCATGGTGGCGACTACCAGCATTTTGCACTATAAGGCTAATGCCCGAAATAAGTTGAAGGTGGGTTTTACCTATAATCATCTGGGGTACAATATGCAGAGCAAAAACTTTAATGATGATAGAAATCGGCTGGAAACCCTGTTGGCACAGGATGGTACCTCGGGTAGTATTCAAAGTTTTGTAGAATGGAAACACAGGCTTAATGAGCGCTTTTCTTTAGTAGGAGGCATACATTATTTACAGTTTATGCTAAACGATGATTTTGCCATTGAACCAAGGCTGGCAGGGGAGTGGAAAATTGACGAAAGGCAAACCTTTACCGTTGGTGCCGGTATGCATAGCAAACTGGAGAGTGTGGCTATTTATCTGGCGAGGCAGCCACAGGAGGATGGCAGCTATATAACTCCCAATACCAACTTGGGCATGTCAAAGGCGGCTCACTTTGTAATGGGCTATGGACACATGTTGGGAGATAACACCCACCTGAAACTGGAAACGTATTATCAGCATCTGTATAATGTGCCTGTAGTAAATGAGCCAAACAGTTATGGATCCATCCTAAACTCCAGCAGTGGCTATACCACAGAAAGTTTGGTAAACGATGGAACCGGGAGAAACTACGGTTTAGAGCTTACGCTGGAGCAATATCTGCACCATGGGTTTTACTATATGGGTACTGCATCTCTCTACAAATCTTTATATACGGCCAAGGATGGCGTGGAGCGTAGCTCTGCCTTTGATGGAACTTATGTTGTAAATGCCCTTGCCGGGAAGGAGTTTAGGATTGGAAAATCCGAGAAAAACCGTGTGCTATTAGTGAATACGCGTATTGCCCTGATTGGCGGCAAGCCATACACTCCGGTTGATTTGGAGGCCTCCATTGCTGATAACACCACCGTTTTGGATGAGGATCACCCCTATAGTGTAAAGGGCGATGACATTTTTAAATGGGATCTTTCAGTGGGGATGAGAAGAAACCACAAAAAGGTAACCACTGAATGGAAGATCGACATTCAAAATCTCACGAACAATCAGGCGGTGCTTGGTAGTTACTATAATGAAACCACACAGAGTCTGGACTATGGATACCAATGGGCCGTTTTTCCAACGCTTAGCTATAGGGTGACTTTTTAAAATATTAAGTAGTGGGTTTGGGTGCCCTAAGTTTCGGACGCTCTGCAGAGAGAGGTTATCCTTTCTTTGTTGGGCATCCAAATCCATACTTTTTAATCCTTCTAAATTCAATTTGCTAAAGCTATAGCTCTGTGATTTGTAATTTCACCCTTTCTTGAACTTATGGCTCATTTTAGAGTTAGTGGAGGCTAAGGAAACTCTGGATTCAGAGATTTCTGTTTTTACCAAACTATAATTAGATATATGTCTATACTTGGAGTCCTTGTAAAAAAAGGAATTGAGATAAACCAAAAATTGAGATTTGAGCCGGATGACGCTACCTCTCAGCAAGTGAAACAATTAAGAGAGCTACTTAAGAAGGCTAAAAACACGGCTTTTGGCAAATATTACGGTTTTGCGGAAATTCTGGAGGCTGAAAATGTGATTGAAGCATTTCAAAAAGAAGTCCCCATTTTTGATTACCACAAAATGCACGATGAGTGGTGGGAAAAGCAACAGGAACATCCAGATATTACCTGGCCTGGTAAACCCGAGTTTTTTGCGCTGAGCAGTGGCACCACGGGAAAAGAGTCTAAACGTATCCCCATAACTGAGGAGTTTTTACAAAGCATGCGCAGTGTAGGCACTTCACTTATTCGTTCAGTTCCCAATTTTGATTTTCCTGAAGAACTTTTTGAAAGTGAAATATTGATGTTGAGCAGCAGCGCTAATCTCAGTAAAAATGATCAGGGACACTTGGAAGGAGAGATAAGTGGCATAAATGTGAGCAACTTCCCTGGTTGGTACGATGTGTTTTATCGTCCCGGAAAGGAAATTGCCGCCATTACCGATTGGGATGAGCGTGTGCGCAGAATTGCTGAGGAGGCACCCAACTGGAATATTGGAGCCATAGCCGGTATTCCTTCGTGGGTACTACTTATGCTAAAGGAGGTTATAAAGTACAATAAGGTGGAAAACATCCATCAGCTGTGGCCCAACCTTACAGTATATGCCACAGGTGGAGTGGCCTTTGAAACCTACCGCAAGGATTTTGAGGCCATATCCGGTAAGCCAATAACAATTATTGATACCTACCTGGCCTCAGAAGGTTTCTTCTCCTATACAGCAAGGCCTAATACCCTTGATATGGAGTTGGCCTTGTCTCACGGCTACTTTTATGAATTTATTCCCTTTAATGAAAAGGGAGTGGATGAATTCGGGAATCTTCTTGAAAATCCTGAAATACACACTATAGCAGATGTAAAGAAGGATCAGGACTATGTTATGATCGTATCTACCTGTGCCGGGGCCTGGCGTTACCAAATTGGCGATGTTATTAAATTCACCAGCCTTGAACCGCATGAAATAGTGATTACCGGACGTACCAAGTTTTACCTCAATGTTGTGGGTTCTCAGCTTTCTGAGGATAAAATGGATGCTGCCATACTAGAGGTTGCTGAGCAGTTGGGAAATACGATTAATGAGTACTCTGTGGCGGCCGTAAAAAACGATGCAGGAGATTACATCCATCAGTGGGTGGTGGTTTCTGAAAAGGATATTAATGAAGAAGATTTTGCTGAAAGGCTGGATAAATCCCTTAAAGAGGCCAATAAAAACTATGGCGTAGCCAGGGAGAAGGCGCTAAAAGGGATTGCGGTAAAAGCCATCGGAAAAAAGGTTTATTATGACTTTTTAGCTCAGGGCAAGAAAAAGGGCGGACAGGTAAAAACGCCAAAAGTGATGGGAGAAGAGAAGATGAAGGGATTTCTGGAATTTATAAATAAGTCATAACTCCACATCCGGCTTAGCCGAAACCGGTGGATGTTTATGCTGCCATACCTCGGCCATTTCTATGGGCATATAATATTTCCGGATTTTGTCCTTGTAGCTTTCATCCAGCAGATGATGCTCCAGGATGAACTTTTTGGTGGCTATAATTTCCTGACGGAAACCGTGCCTTATGGCAATGCGGTCTGCGGCATGCTCGGCTTCCCTTTTAAACTTTTCGGAGAGCATGTACTTAATTCCAAACAGTATCATACCAAGGTTGTGGTGAGAGCGGTAATCCACCAGATGTCCCAGCTCGTGAGCAAACCAGCCGGTAAGTACATCTTCGGGTAGATCGGCCACCTTTAGCTGCTTACTGTCTCTTACCAAAATGGCCAGTTTTACCTTGTAGTGGGTTATTCCGCTAATAAGGCTGCCCAGGCTAAAAACAGGCTGGGCCTGCATGGTGGAAGATTTTATATGGATTTGCCTCAGCGAAACCCTGCAGTTGTGAAGAGCTTCATAGCGGTTTAGCACTTTTATAAAACTATCCTTTATTTTTTGGTTTTGGATATTGTGAAAGGTGATGTTCAATGGCTCTTGCATAGGATATAGACATTTAAAACCTTCAATTGTTGACCAGTATTATTAAGTGTCATCGCTAAGTTATGAATGGGATAATTTAGGGCTCAGCTCAATGATGGAAAAATCACTGCCAGTGAGAGATTATTGTCTCATAGGTTCATGTTGGCTGTTTTATCAGTTTAGAGGAAGCTGCTTTTTTAAACTATAAACCCTAAAGGAGCCTTTCTCCAGGATTAGCTTATCCAGATTTGGGATTATCTCTTGCTTGGTATAGATGTTTTCAGAGTCGGTATATAAATATTCAGCACCATTGTCAATCATAGCTTTCAGGTCTCTGGCATTTAGGTTGTCATTGTCAAAGCCCCATCCCTTTTTATCGATATAATAGAAGAGTATAAAGTGCGACTGATCATTTCCTGCCACCACCAAAGCATCCTTTGGCACTACATTTCTAAGCTCTGTTTTGTGTTGTAACAGATCTTTGTTAAATCCGGGAGAGTCCGGATCCCACCTTCCGTTCATTCTTAAATAACAGCTTAGTGGAAGAATGATTAGCAAGGCAATAGCCAGGTATTTTTTTGATTTGTATATGTGGAATCCTCCGTAGGCAACAAGCATAAATAGTAAAGGGTAGAAAGGGAATAGGTAGTAGTCATGCACCTTGGCAATGGCATTGGCTTCAAAGATGTAGTAGATTAATACAAGAAGGCTTAACGCTATTAATAGTACAAATCTGGAATCCTTATAGGCTCGGTTTTTAAACAGAAAGTAAAAACCAGCCAGAAAAAACAGTACAGAGCCATAATTAAGAAGCAGCTCCGGCAGGGTGGAGATTAAGTTGTGTTGAAAGTAGTCTAGCAATTTTGATGACGAATCTTCATTGCCTAAAATACCCAACACAATAGGATTGTTTTGCCATGTGGGTATAACGCTGGCGTACCATATCAATGGCAGAACAATGGAGCCCATGGCTCCCAGCATTTGGAGAAACAGTTTACGGTTAAGCCCCGTTTGAAGCATTCGCATGAAAAAATGGGTGGCAGGAACAACAAAATAGATTACAAAAGGAAGCTTGCACAAGGTTCCAAGGCTTAGCAATAATCCGGATATTACCAGTGTGCTGTATTTTTTATTGTGAAGCCAGCTAAAAAACAGAGCCAGACCCCAAATGGAAAAACATAAGGCCAGGTTATCAGGCAGAGGATTGATGGTGTAGTAGAAAAAACTTGGGGAGAAAGTAAATGCCCAGGCTCCAATTAGGGATAGGAGTACATTTTGAAATAAAACATCCAGTAACCTATATATTCCTAAAATTGAAATCAAACCAACTATAAACATGAAAATTCTGGTGATAATCAGGTGATTGCCAAATAACTTGTATTGGCAGGCAACCAGCCACTGCATTAAGGGAAATTCCATCCTAAAAATACCACTGGAGTTTCCTCTGTCATTTTTCCGAGGATTTAATATGTTCATATCCTCTTCATAAAAGTTGATTATGGTGGATTGCGTTTGAGTTTGTCGCCAAACATGAACGCTCATAAGCTCCGTAGAAAAATGCTTTACATGCATCAGCGCACTAATGGCAAAAATTGATATTAAAATAGTGTTGCGGAGCCTTACAGTCATTTATTGGCGAATTATGAAAAGGGAAAAGCTAAACTTGTTTGAAATCCGGAGACCTTACCAGGAAGGCTTTGCGGCACTACCGTGGGGCTCAGGATATTTTAACTTTTGGATTATTTAACAGCCACCCAAAGTAAAAATTTTTGAATGGTAAAAAAGAAGTGAATGAGCTGTGACTTGCTTTTTTACTTTGGGCCGCTCTTTTCGGTAAACTTTTAGTGCCTTGACTGGTTTGAGGAGCACACATTAATATGTAAACATTGGTGGTTCTCAACAAAAATACATCATTGTCAGCGCAGCTGGTGGTGCACTTGGCGGGAACCTGGTTTATTGATTAGCACTTCAGAGCTAAACCTAATCTGGAATTTAAACCTCTATTACTTTATGCCTGAATATTTTAAAAAATTTGCACTACTGCCATTATTTGTATTGCTGATTAGTTGTCAAGGACCTACTGACACAGCTAAGGAGAAAAACGTCTTAAAGCATAAATATGCCTATCTGTTGAATAAAAATCCGGATTCCCTCAATTATACCCAACTTTATAATAGGGCACTCAACCTTTGGGAATTGCCTTTTGAAGAAGTGGATTGCCCAACACAATATGGTAACGCACATGTAATAATCACAGGGCCAAAAGATGCTCCACCTTTGGTTTTGCTTCATGGGATGAATGCAAGTTCAACCATGTGGTACGCCAATATTGAAGCTCTCTCCGAAAACCATAGAGTGTACTGTATCGACTTTTTGCTGGAGGTGAATAAGTCGGCTATGAAGGGAGATGTAGCCGGCACAGCAGCTGTAATGAAGTGGTATGATGAGGTTTTTACTTGCCTCGGACTTCAGGAGTTTAGTATGGTGGGAGCATCACGTGGAGGGTGGCTTGCCACTAAAATTGCCATTGAAAATCCAGAACGGGTAAACAGGCTTGTTTTGTTAAGCCCCGCCCAAGCCTTGATATGGATACCGCCCAGCCGTAAGATGCTTACTAACATTATGTACACCATGCGCCCGGAGCGCGAAGATTTGCGGAAATCACTGGAAGCACTCAGCCATGATGTGGATAACATCTCTCAGTTATATATTGATCAATATTACAAGGCTACAACCCAGGCTGAGGTAAGTACCTCTCTTTTGGAAATGACACCTTTTGATGACGATGCACTGGCTGCGCTTTCCATGCCGGTAATGCTTCTTATTGGTGATAATGACTTTATCAATAATGAAAACAGCATTGAGCAAGCCCGCGAAAATATTCCGGATGTAAAAACAGCCATCATTAAAAATGCCGGACATTTTCTTTCCATAGATCAGGCAGCAGAAGTAAACAGCATAGTTGTGGGTTTTTTAAAACATCCCCATAAATGAATTGCAGAAAGGCGGTAGCTTTTAATTTAAAAATAGGTGAAGATCGTACATTGGCTTACTGTGAAAATGGTACACACTTGATTTTTTGAAGATTATATGCTAGCCAATAGGAGCATGGAAGGGGAGGAGCTTGATAATTTTGATATTGAGCCAAACACTTTGTATGAAGTACTTACGGGTCTTCAGCTTATCAACTCATGGCTAGGAAATACTTCACTAACCTTAAAGGAGGTTGTGAAAATTGTGGAGCAGTTTCCTGCTGAAAAGCTCAAAATTGTTGACCTGGGCTGTGGAGGAGGAGATAACCTTAGAACCATAGAGGCCTGGTGTAAGTTGCACAATACAGATATTGAGTTGGTGGGTATTGATGGAAATCATAATGTGGTAAATTATGCTCGGGAGCAAAATGTTATTGGAAGTAAAATCACCTATTATCAGGCCGATATTTTAAATCCCGAATTTGAAATACCCAGCTGTGATGTATTGATCAGCAGTCATTTTTTGTATCACTTTACAGATGATGGGCTGAGTGATTTTCTTATTAAATCAGCCCCGGGAATCAGTCATGTTATACTTTTTACAGATTTACAGAGGAGTCCGATTCCCTATTTCCTTTTTAAAGTGTTTTCTACTTTTTTACCTTTAAACGGTATGGTTAGGCGGGATGGATTAACAGCTATTGCCAGAGCATTTAAGCGTAAGGAGCTGGTTAGCATTGTAAAAAAGGCCGGATTTCTCCAATACAGCATCCGCTGGAAGTGGGCTTTTAGGTATCTTGTTAAAATTGAAATGTAATAAAGGCAAGAGCCAATCTGAAATCTTTGATGAATCGGATAATTTAAATTCAACCTTGCTTATGGCCAATACTTCAATACAGTATTTTTGGTGTGTATAGAAATCGTTGATCTCAAAAATCAATCTCCGCAACATAAGCCTCAAGCATGTCAGCCAATAAGTTTAATATTCCGGGCCTTACCGATGAAGAGGTGCTACGCTCCAGAGAAATCAATGGCTATAACAGCCTTGACTTTAAAAAACAGAATGGTTTTATAATAGCTGTAAAGAGTCTTGCCAAAGAGCCCATGGTGATTCTTCTATTGGTGGTTTCAACCATTTACTTCATTACAGGAAATATAGGCGATGGCCTGTTTCTCTCATCGGCCATTGTACTGGTGGCCGCCATTTCCCTCTATCAGGATTCCAGAAGCCGCAACGCTTTGGAGAAGTTAAAAACGCTTACACAACCCGATTGTGATGTAATTAGAAATGGCAAAACGGAAAAAATTCCGAGCACTGAAGTGGTGGTAGGCGATAGCCTGATGATAGAGGAAGGAGGCACCATTGTGGCCGATGGTATTATTTTACATTCCAACGACTTTTCCGTAGATGAATCCATCCTTACGGGAGAATCCATGTCTGTGTTTAAAGACAGTGAAAAGGAAGACAACCTGGTGTTTAGTGGTACAACTGTAGCGAGTGGTTTGGCCATAGTTAAAGTTACAGCCATAGGAAAGGCCACAAGTCTGGGCAAAATCGGTAAAAGCCTGGAGGATATTAAGGAGGAAAAAACACCACTGGAGCGTCAGATTACCAATTTTGTAAAGAAGATGGTAATTGCAGGTATTATCGTTTTCCTGATTGTTTGGGGTATTAATTATTTCCGTTCGGGAGATGTACTCGACAGTTTATTGAAGGCATTAACCCTGGCTATGAGTATTTTACCTGAGGAAATTCCGGTGGCCTTTACCACATTTATGGCACTGGGGGCCTGGCGGCTGATGAAAATAGGCGTAGTGGTAAAACAAATGAAAACGGTGGAAACGCTGGGTAGTGCCACAGTAATATGCACGGATAAAACGGGCACTATTACCGAGAACAGAATGAGCCTTGCCGCTTTATATACCCTGGGCTCCAAACGGGTTTCTAAACCAGATGCTGATTTAACTGCCGATGAAAAAGACCTGATCCGTGTGGCCATGTGGGCGAGTGAGCCTATTCCTTTTGACCCGATGGAAGTAGCTCTTCACCATGAGTATGGTAAAATAGCTCCCAAAGATGAGCGTCCGGCTTACAGCATGTTTCATGAATACCCCCTGGGGGGAAAGCCTCCTATGATGACTCATATTTTTGAGGATAAAAATCAAAACAGGATTATCGCTGCCAAAGGAGCCCCGGAGGCTTTAGTGGCAGTATGCAATTTATCACCTGAGGAAAAAGGTGAAATACAACAGGCGATTGAAAATCTGGCATTGGAGGGCTATAGGGTTTTGGGAGTAGGTGAGGCAGACTTTAACGGAAACGATTTTCCAAAAACACAGCAGGAATTTAAATTTAGGTTTAAGGGTATAGTGGCGTTTTATGATCCTCCCAAAAAAAACATCCAAAAAGTATTTGAAGACTTTTATACAGCCGGTATTCAGGTTAAGATTATTACCGGGGATAACACAGCCACTACAACTTCTATTGCGCGTCAGGTAGGCTTTAAAGGTTATGAACACAGCATAACGGGAGATGAACTCATGAAACTCTCTGAGGCCGAATTAAAGAGCAGTGTTTCAGATTTACAGGTTTTCACCAGAATGTTCCCGGAGGCTAAGCTAAAAATCATTAATGCCTTAAAATCCAATGGTGATATTGTGGCCATGACGGGTGATGGGGTAAATGATGGTCCGGCACTAAAGGCTGCACACATTGGTATTGCCATGGGAAAAAAGGGAACTGAAATAGCCAGGCAGGCAGCATCTCTGATTTTGGTAAATGATGATTTGGCCATAATGGTGGATGCCGTGGCGATGGGGCGGAAGATATATGCCAACCTCAAAAAGGCTATTCAATATATCATCTCCATTCATATTCCCATTATTCTTACGGTGTTTCTTCCGTTGGCGCTCGGTTGGGTGTTTCCCAATATATTTTCGCCCATCCACATTATTTTGCTCGAGTTGATAATGGGCCCCACCTGTTCCATTATTTATGAAAATGAACCGATGGAGAAAAACACCATGACTCAAATGCCCAGGCCCTTTACAAGTACCTTCTTTAGTTGGAAGGAGCTTACTACCAGTATTATTCAGGGCTTAGTGATTACGATGGGAACACTGCTGACTTATCATTATGCGGTAAGTCAAAGCCATGATGAGGCCATTACCCGCACCATGGTTTTTACCACTCTGATTTCCGCCAATATATTTCTTACTCTGGTAAATCGTTCGTTCTACTATTCCATTTTTACCACTTTGCGATACAAAAACAATTTGGTGGCTTTAATAATCCTGATAACCGTTGGCATAACAGCCTTGTTGATTTATATAAATCCTCTCACGGCCTTTTTCCAATTTAAAACCTTAACCGCTTTGCAGCTTATGCAAAGCATAGGCATGGGCTTTATATGCGTTATGTGGTATGAGTTGGTGAAGCTGTCAAAGAGGCTGAGGAAGGATACATAGGGTTGTTTTATACAAGGAATATTTCCTTGTTTTTTAATGCCTTTATCAAAGGGATGAAGGATTGTAATCCGTAATTTAGTGCAGCCTTTGGAGCTAAGGAAAACTACAATACCCTGCTTCTGGCACAAAATAATTAGTCCATAGAACTCTTTAATAGAAAAATCAAAAACACATGAAAAAAGTATTGTTCCTTACCGGAGATTTCACCGAAGATTATGAAACCATGGTGCCTTTTCAAATGCTGCAAATGGTAGGCTATGAAGTGCATGCCGTATGTCCGGATAAAAAGAAGGGCGATCAGATTAAAACGGCCATTCACGATTTTGAAGGAGACCAAACCTATACCGAAAAGCCAGGTCATAATTTCACACTCAATTACAGCTTTGATGAGGTAAATACCAGCGACTATAGCGGATTGGTAATTGCCGGGGGTCGCGCTCCTGAATATTTGAGATTAAATGATCGTGTAATTGAAATTACCAAGGACTTCTTTAAGGATAACAGACCAGTGGCGGCCATTTGCCATGGTATACAAATACTTACAGCGGCAGGTGTGGTAAAAGGTCGCAAGCTCACAGCTTATCCGGCAGTTGGTCCTGAAGTTACTTTGGCAGGTGGCGAGTTTCAAAGCATTGCTGCTGATAAGGCCTATGTGGATGGCAATTTGGTTACTTCACCAGCATGGCCGGGGCATCCCGCTTTTATTGCAGAGTTTTTAAAAGTGATGGGCGCAACGATTCAGCTTTAGGTATATCTATCTTTCTATACATATATATTACATCCTCAAGTGAGGATGTAATTTTAACTTCCTATTAGTTGGAAGGCTAAAATGCTGTATTTGTAAGGGTTTCAAATCTAAGCTGAATTTATTCAAAATAATTTCAGCATTTGGATAAGGGTAAACTTATGGTGGGTTGTCTTAAAAAAATAAGACAATAAAAACCATCAAATGAAATCATTCAATCTTTCAATACAGTTTCATAAACTTAAGTCATTAACCATGGCCGGCCTTTTAACGGTGGCTGCACTTTTAATAACTTCCTGTGAAGGTGATTACAGGTGCATACAGGGAAAGGGACACTATGAAACAAGATATTACGATTTGGGTGAGTTTAATGAACTTGCTTTTTATGGTGATGGTCAGGTTTTGGTGCGCCATGATTCTGTTCGCTCCATCAGGATAGAAGCACAAAGCAATGTGCTGAACGCCTTAGATGTTGAAGTGCGAAATAAGGAGTTACAAATTGGTAGAAAAAATTGCTTTATAGGTGCCAAAAGCATTAAGGTCTATATAAGTACTCCGAAACTTATCGGTGCAAACCTTTCCGGTAGCGGTAGTATTGAAGGTATAGGAACTTTTCAATCGGTGGATTTTAGGGCGGATGTTTCAGGAAACGGGAGCATGGACTTTGATATTGACGTGCAAAATCTTTACTGTAATAGCTCAGGTAGCGGGGAGATGAGATTTAGAGGAAATGCGCTTTACCAGCGTCTTGATTTTTCCGGATCAGGAGAGGCCAATAACTTTGGGCTTAACACTAGCGAAACAACCGTTAGGATAAGTGGCAGTGGCGATTGTGAAGTAAGAGTGAGCGATGAGCTTGATGTGAAAATCAGCGGTAGTGGGGATGTGTATTATAAGGGCAATCCAACCATCAATTCAAAAATTTCAGGTTCGGGACGTATTGTAAATAAGAATTGAACTTCACTCCGCTAAGACATTACCTTCACTATGACCTGAGTGCTTTTAAACTGTTCGAATATTATCTTCAACATAACCGTAATGGGTATGGAAAGGATAAGGCCAGCTACTCCCCAAATGTATCCCCACAACATTAGCATTACCAATACAGTAATGGTGTTGATGCTAAAGGATTGTCCCATTAAAATTGGCTCCAGTACTCCGCCAAATAAGACCTGTATTCCAATTAGTATTAAGGAGAAGGCAAGAAGTGATCCGGGAGCGCTGAGATCTACAAATGCAAATAGCACTAAAAAAATAGTAACTACCACCGAACCAATCATTTGTACGTAATTGCAGGCAAAAGCAATTAAGCCCCAAAACAGGGCAAAGCTAACCCCGAAAAAATAGCAGGTAAGTCCAAAACCAAGTCCTGTAAGGAAACTAGTGAGGGTTTTTACCTGAATAAATTTCACAATGCTGTTTTCAATAGCTCGGAAAGCCCTTACCGAAGAATTTTTTTTGTTGAAGATAAGAGTACCGAATATCTGCTGAACATTCAGAGATCCCGATAGGAGCAGAATCAGGAAAAAGAGCATCATAAGTATGTTTACTACCAGCGTTTGGGCAAAGGTTATCGTATCTCCAAAGTGTTCATAAACCCATTTGGAAATTTTTTCACTGCTCATAAGGTCTTTGGCCAGGCTGCTGTCATCACTATTGGTAATTTGAATTCCCAGCATTTCCATAGCGGGTTTCCACTCAGTATGCAGCTTGGTATTGGCTTTCTCCCAAAATTGTTCCTGATCATTTACAATCTGCCGGGTACTGAGTCTTATCAACTGAAAGGAACCAAATAATACAGCAGCCATAATTAATGTGGCCAGACTTACTGAAATAGGCTGAGGTACTTTTTTCTTATTTAGCCAACGCATCATTGGCATAAACAGCAATGCCAGAAAAACAGCTGATATTAACGGAATAAAAATAAAGGGAAGAATCTTAAGCAGAAAAAAAGACACTATTACTGCAAAGAATATCAGCAGGCGCTTAATTATGGTGGTGTCATTCATATAAAGGAGATAATGTATTAAGAACCAAATTACATCCTGTAAAGTTTATGGTATATCAGTTTTTGTATACAAGTTTATTCAAAAGTTTAATGCCAATGTCAACTTTGGTAAAAATCACCCAAAAGAAACCATAGACATTGACGCAAAAAAAAAACTCCTATTGCGATAAGCGCAATAGGAGAGGTTCTGATTTTATAGAAGGCCGGTACTATCCGTTCATGCTCACCAAAAACTCGGTGTTGTCTTTAGTACGGCTTATGCGGTCGTGTAAAAATTCCATGGCTTCCACGGGGTTCATATCTGCGAGGTGGCGTCTTAAAATCCACATGCGCTGTAATGTTTCCTTATCAAGAAGTAGGTCTTCCTTACGAGTACCAGAAGAAACAAGGTCAATAGCTGGCCATATTCTACGGTTGGCAATCTTACGATCCAACTGCATCTCCATGTTACCGGTACCTTTAAATTCTTCAAAGATCACTTCATCCATTTTAGAGCCTGTATCAATAAGAGCCGTAGCTAAAATGGTAAGTGAACCTCCGTTTTCAATGTTACGCGCTGCACCAAAAAAGCGTTTTGGCTTGTGCAGGGCATTGGCATCCACACCACCACTTAATACCTTACCTGATGCAGGGGATACAGTGTTATAGGCTCTTGCCAAACGGGTGATGGAATCCAAAAGGATAATCACATCATGTCCACATTCCACCATACGCTTGGCTTTCTCCAAAACGATGTTGGCAACACGTACGTGGCGTTCTGCTGGTTCATCAAATGTAGATGCAACAACCTCGGCATTTACGCTACGGGCCATATCTGTAACCTCCTCCGGGCGTTCATCTATCAAAAGGATGATCATATAAGCCTCTGGGTGATTGGCAGCAATACCATTGGCCACCTCCTTAAGCAAGGTGGTTTTACCGGTTTTTGGCTGGGCTACAATAAGTCCACGCTGACCTTTACCAATAGGTGAGAAAAGATCGATAATACGGGTGCTTAATGTTCCGCGCTTTCCGGTAAGGTTAAATTTCTCTTCAGGAAATAGGGGAGTAAGGTGTTCAAAAGCTATGCGATCTCTCACATAGTCGGGCTCGCGGCCGTTGATCTTCTCAACTTTTACAAGTGGAAAATACTTTTCACCTTCTTTTGGCGGACGAATCTGTCCTCGAACAGTATCTCCGGTTTTAAGTCCAAATAACTTTACCTGACTTTGAGAAAGGTAAATATCATCCGGAGAGTTGAGGTAGTTATAGTCAGATGAGCGCAGGAAACCATAGCCATCAGGCATCATTTCCAATACACCTTCACTTACTATAATACCGTCAAATTCATACTCGCGGCCTTTTTGGTTGCGATGATGATTTCCACCATGGGTATTTCCATGATTATCTTCTCTGCGATTATCCTTTTTACGGTTATCGTTGCGTTGATTGTCATTGCGCGGTGGACGTTCATTCTGATTCCTTTCCGCCTGATTGCGTTCGTTTTTCTGATTTTGAGGCTGGCCCTGAGTTTCCTTTTCCTGGCTCTTGTTAGTATCATCAGCACGTTTATCAGCCGCTTCAGGCTGAGTTTTGTCGGCATTTTGATTTTTACCTGAAGGACGGGGATTGGGGCGAGCGGGGTTTATCCGTCCACTTTTATCATTTTGAGCAGGGCGACTATCGCCTTTTGCTTCCTCTTTGCGAGGCTCTCTTTTTGTGTCTTGTGGTCTTTTAGGGCGCGGAGCGGTATCCGTCTTTACTTCAGGTTTGGCTTCGGGTTTACTTTCCGGAGCTTGCTTTTCCACAGTATTTTGTGGTTTTTCTGCGGGCGCAGATGGCGTTTCCTTTTTAGCCAGGCTAGCTGTGGCTTCTGGATTTACAGCCTGGTGATCGAGAATCTTGTATACCAATTCCTGTTTGTTCAGGGATTTATATTTTGGTAGAGCAATGGTTTCCGCAATCTCCTTCAATTCAGGTAACTTCTTACCCTTCAATTCGTTGATATCGTACATTAAGAAAAAATTTGTGATAAATTTTATAGAACTATAAAAAAGCTGAAAGCCATTTAAGATGGAATTATCAACTTTAAAGTCTGGGGAATTTGATTTGAGAATAACGCCATTATAAAGCGTTACGAGGCAATATTACAAATAAATATATTGTACAATGCTTCTATCACTCAAATTTTGTGAACTTTGGCCGCAAATTAAACATACCAATGATTCAACGTATTCAATCTGTATATCTATTATTGGCCGTTATTACCAGTGGCTGCGTTATTTTCTTTCTACCTCTTTTTGTGCTTACAGACTCAAACTATATGATACTTGATGATGCCATATTTACAGGCACCACGGTACTTTCCACCTTAATATCCTTCTATAGCATTTTTCGTTTTAAGAACAGGAGGCAGCAACTGGTAAGCGGAAGAATCAACATTATTATCAATTTCATTTTCTTCGGTTTTCTCCTTTACATGTATTTTGGAGGTTTAGCCAAAGAAGAGGCTTCCCTGGGCTTGGGTTCGTTTATGCCTTTGGTGGTGGTGGTGCTTATCACCCTTGCCAATCGTGGAATTATGAAGGATGAAATGCTGGTACGGGCGGCTGACAGGCTGCGCTAATCCTTCAGTACTTTTTCTTCTACGCTTTTGCGGATGCTTTCGTGGAATTCATCTATGGCTTTTTCATGAAGCCCTGGGTAAAGACGCCTATCTCTAAATTTGGACCCACTCCTGAAACGGGTGTAATGTACCACCTGAGTATAACCTTCTTCGGTAGGGTATAACTGGATATACTGCGATCCGTGCGATATGCCCGGTGCGAGGTAGCATATTTCAAAGAATTTGGCTTCATCGTCAATGCGATTAATTCTTTGTCCTACCGATATCTTTATTAATCCGCCTGCCAGTCTGAGGTTCCAAAATACCAGTTGGCCCTCTTCCATGCCGTCATAGGCATCTTCCAGGTAATAAATCTTATCCCTTTTTTCGCCATATAACATTCCAAAGCCTACAACATCCTTCTTGTTTCCTGAGGAAGTTGGGCTCACTGTTTTATAGGCGTTCCAAACCGTTTCTATATCCGCCTTTATCAGAAAAGTCTTGGTATGAGAGCTGTAGCTGCCAGAGTCATCGCCCGGTGAATAACAGGCTACCTCAATATTTTTAAGGTCGTTTTTTGTGAAAAGGTGGTTTTGCTCTAATAAGTTGGTAAGCTTCTTAAACTGGATACGGTTAAAATTTATAGAATCGTTTTGCTTTGTTTGCCCAAACAGGGAGGCACATAGGAGAGGGGCAAGCAGCATCAAAATAAAGCGTTGTGTGTTCTTCATATTATTACAGAAACGGAAAAAGTGATCATGGCAAAAGTACTGCGAGCTTTTTAGTTGTAAACACCATTGTGTTCCACAAAGTACATATCCACTTCTCCCATATTCTTTGCGCCTATTTTACCGCGATGGATAGCACTAAACTTACCCTTCACCAGATCATAGGTGGTTTGAGAAACATTCACCTTGCCGGGCTCTGAGTTTTGCTCCATGCGGGCGGCCAGGTTTACCGTATTTCCCCAAATGTCAAACTGGAATTTTTTTGTACCTACCACTCCCGCTACTATGGGGCCGGTATGTATACCCGCCCTGATTTCAAAAAATGTATCGCCCAAAGCTTTTCGCTGTTCTCTCATTTCCAGGGTAAAATCCCTCATGGCAATGGCTGCGTTTATCACATTTGAAGCTGTTTGGTCATTGCTTTCAGGTATGCCTCCTGCAGCCATATAGGCATCACCAATGGTTTTTATTTTTTCGAGCCCGTACTTTACCGTTATGCTGTCAAAGGCTTTAAAGCAAAGGTCTAGCTCAGAAACCAACACTTCCGGACTAAGTGATTCTGCTATCTGTGAAAAGTTGCGTATATCTACAAATAATACTGTTACCGCATCATAGGATCGGGCGGTGGTTTTTCCAAAGTTTTTCAGTTCATCAGCGGTCTCTGCCGGCAAAATGTTGAGTAAAAGGTCATCTGACTTTTTCTTTTCTACAGCGAGTTCGTTGTTCTTTTCCACAAGTGCTGTAGTGCGCTCATTTACCTTATGCTCCATATTAGTGTACAGCATAACGTTATCTATAGATATGGCCAGCTGTGCCGTAATTGTTGAGAAAAATTCCACACGGCCCGCATCAAAGGCATTTTCTGCAAGGTTGTTTTCAAAGTATATGGCACCGAGTATATCTTCCTTGGCCATTATCGGTAAGCAACAAACCGACACCGGATGTGTATTTTGTATATATCTGTCAAAATTGTACTTGCGATCTGCGCTAAGATTGGCATTTACCAGAGGGCTTTTAGTACGGCTAACCACATTTACCACCGCCTTTGGGTACAGGTCATGCACATCACTAAAGCCTTCGGTTATCACCTTGGTATCTTTATTATTACTGTAGGCGATGGTTGAAATCTGCTCTTCTTCATTTTTTAAAATGATAACCACTTTGCCTATGCTGGCATTATTTATCATCATTCGAGTCATTGTGCCCAATAATCCCTCCAGTGTATTTTCTGATGACAACACTTGATTGGAGTGGATAATTGTGTTAAGATCATAAGTGTTCTGGTATGCAGCAATTCCCTTGTCACGGCCTGTAAGTACATTTTTCAGGATGTCAGGGAATCGTTCTTTCAGTTGTATACACTTGCTAATAGCGCCCCAATCCTGATAGCTGCTAAAGGCCTTTTTAAGCATTAAGTGGCCGAATTCCTCCTTGCCGGTATTGATCAGGAAATAGGCAAAATGCTCACGTGCCAGGGCTTCTTCATGCACAAAGCCCGATGATTGGGCATGGGCGATAGATTCCATAAAAAGCTTTGAGGCTGCTTCATCCTTACCTCTATAAACCGACTCCATGGCCTTAACCAGGCTAAGTTTATTGGCATAATTATGGGGAGCGCCCTGGGTAATGGAGCTTAGTAGTTTAATATTTCTGGCTATCAGCTTTTCTATCTTGGATTTGGATAGCTGAGAACTTTTGGCATTTAGTTGCATCAATGCCGAGAGGCTGCTAATCAGCACAAAATTAGGATAGGTGATTTGCCATGGGGTGGTTTCATCCGCATAGCTTATGGCCTGTAAATAGTGCGTTTCCGCCTGGCGGTAGTCATTAAAAATGAAGGCCAATGCCATTTTATAATAGTAAAACTCAAAGGCAGTGGCACTGTCGTTTAGGGTTGCCATTTTTTCAATGGTAATCCTCTCATACTCCGCATCTTTTAAAACTGTTGGATTTTCACTTTCCCCGGCCAGGGATTTTGAAAACAACCGTTGATTCTCAAAGGTAAAATGAACCATTTCCTGCCCCATGTTTAGAAGGGTAATTCCATCTTCCTCCATTGTGCTGGCCAGTTCATCCAATGGTTCTCCTGTTTGAAGCTTTATTGCACTCTGAAATGAAAGCGCAAATGCCGCATAAAACAAGTCACCCGTTTGCCGGCCAATTATGTAGGCCTGCTTTAGCTGTGGTAATGATTCTATGAGGCTGTCCTTCCAATAGGATAAAAAGGCATAGAAGATTACTTTGACCTTGGTTTTTACCACCTTGGCATCAAGCTTTTCGGCCAGTTCCATGCCCATTTTCCCAAAGCGATATCCCTTTTCCAAATCCCCCATAAAGGCAATCAGCGCAAAGCCATAGGAGGCATAGGAATTTGGGGAGTAAATAGAGTTGCCATACTTCAACGACAGCTTAACCTGCCTGAAAAATATGATGGGTAAAATATCCGTTGCATAGCCATATATACTTATGGTGGCCATTACCGTGAGTTTAACAAAAGCCTTGGCACGTTCATCCTCCATCATGGGGAGGTTGGGAATGTCTTCAATTTTTTTGTTTCGAAGTTGCCACTTTACCTGGGCAAACTCCTTTAGGATGGTAAGCTTACTGGGGTTGCGTTTAATACCGTATCCAATTTCATCCAGAGCTATTAGGAGATAGTCTATGGTTTCGCTAAACTGATGTGTTTCGCTCAGATGGTTGAGCATTATTTCGTGAGCTCTAAGCCTGTCATTTATGCTTTTGGCCTTGCTAAGGGTAATTTCAATCCAGCGTTCTGCATCTTCGCGCTCACCCAGCATCATTCCTGCCTCAGCTGCCTCGTGATGCAATCTTAAGGTGGATTTGTAATGATTGTTCCAGTCTGATTCATTGACGTTGTTAATGGCTTCCTTAAAAAAGTCATGTGCTAACTGAAACGAGGCATTTTTCTTTGCCTCCAGTCCAACTTTGAGGTTTAGGTCAATTACATATTGCCGATCTTCAATGATATGATAGTCTTTTCCCAGGTTAAAATGTCGGGCCAGTTCAAACAGATCCAACATTTCCCCTGATTTTTCGGCTTGTGGCTTTAAAATCGCAGCGAGCTGATAGTGTTTATGGCCCAGCTCCTCGGGACGGTTTAATTTATAGGCCGTTTGCTGAATTCTGTCATGAGTGAAAATGAAGGAGCCGGAACCGAAGGGTTCAATGAAATGTTCAATTTCAAAAAGCTCCAGCGTCTCCAAAATTGTTTTATCGCTGTAGCCAGATATCTTATGCAACAGGCCGGGAGAAAAGGGATTTCCGATAAGCCCTGCAAATCCTAAAATTGACTTTTGATCGGGCTCAAGATTATTGACCTTTTCAGTAATATAATCAATGGCATTGTCTGAAATCCGGATGTTGGAGGCTTGCTTTTTGTCCCAGGCCCAGGATTTGAGCCTTGAGTTGTATTGAAGTATTCCCTGTTTCTGGAGGTTGTTTAAAAAGCTCCATACAAAAAATGGATTCCCAAGAGTTTTGGCGTGTATTAATTCACTTAACTCAACGCTATCCTGCACTTTAATGGAATCGTTTACAAAACTTCTTACGTCATTTACGGATAAATTATTAAGTTCTATATCAACTGTATCAGGGCGTTCGGTAAGGATGTCATTTTTGTATTGACCAGACCATTTGCCTTCATTGTCATCATTGGTACTGTAAGTTCCGATAAACAAAAAGTGGTCGGCATATCGATTTCCCACCAGAGATACCAAGGTTTTTATAGAGGCTTGATCTGCCCATTGAAGATCGTCAAAAATTAATATTAAGGGCCGTGTAGGAGAGGCCACTTTCTCAATAATCTGCTGAAACAAAAAGTTTATCCGGCTTTCTGTTTGAATACTGGTTAGATTGGGGCTTGTGGGGCCATCTTCAATAATCCACTCAAAATCAGGTACAAGTTCTGTTAATACACTTCCAATTTCGCCAACGGCTTTGTTTAAAATTTTCTTCCACTGCAGTAGTTCCTCATCAGGCCTGGAAAGGATAAAGGTTGAAAATTCGCGAAGGGCACTAACCATAGCCTGGTGTGGTATGTTTTGTCCCATGCGTTCAAACTTTCCGGTAAGCACTAAAGCACCTTTACGTTCGGCATCCTTTTTAAATTGATTAATCAATGTACTTTTTCCCAGGCCAGCCTTGCCTGATATGAGGCATATCTCACTGAGGTTTTTGCTGCCCACGCTTTCAAACATTTGAGTAAGCAGGGCAAGCTCCTTTTGTCTTCCGTATAATTTTTCCGAGGGGTAGAATTTCTCAACGCTGTCTTCCTTTGCCAGTGTCATTCGCCCATTCCATGATGGATTCTGGCTTTTTTCAAAAATTTCCTCCAGGTCAAACTCCAATCCATGAGTGGTTTGATAACGATCCTTGGGGTCTTTGGCCAAAAGTTTTTCCACCAGCATTTCTGTAGCTGCATTTACCTGTGCACCTGCCTTGCTAAGTGGCATTTGATTTTTTACCAGAATTTCATGAATCAGCTCGGCTCTGTCGTCATTGTCAAATGGTTTTTTACCGCAAAGCATCTCGTAGATAATAACCCCCAGCGAATACATATCGGTTCGCATGTCGAGGTTTTGATTTAGCCGGCCGGTAATTTCCGGAGCCATGTAGGGCAGTTCATCACCCCATTTATCGAGCTGAAAAGATCTGGTGGTGCTATCTCTGGAAGCAATGCTAAAATCTATTAGGTAGGTTTCGCCCTTGCGGGAGTTGTAAATAATATTATACGGATTTAACCGCAGGTGAAATACCCCTGATTGATGCAGTTGCTTAAGGGTTTGAACAATACTCAGTGAAATCTGATAAACCGTGCCTGATGCCATTGGCCCCTTTGCAAGAACTTCAGAGAGTGGAGTACCATCCAAAAAGCCATAGGCGAAAGCTTCCTTGTTTTGATATACTCCTCGTTTTACAGGTTTTCTGATACCTGCTATAGACAGGCTGCTGGTTATGTTGAATTCGTTTTCAAGTTCGGTAATATCATTGGTGGCATGGCCGCAAACCTTCCAAATCAGGTCAGTTTTATTGTCGTGATTAGTTTCCTTGAAAATTAGCGATCTCTCACTCTGACTAAGTAATTCGCTCATTCGCTATCGCTTTGCTTAGGTTGTTGTTTGATAAATTTGCTGATGAAATAGCTGTTCTATGGGCCAATTTACAATTTATCTACACTCAGTATTACTAGTAGGTTGATTGTCAGTATTTATTTTTGATACATTTACGACAATAATCAAAACATACACAACAATTATGACCAACTCAGACCTTACCATAGGTGATGTTCTCCCCTCAGAAGAAAAAGACAAATATTCTGAAAATGTGCTAAATGTTACACTTAAGGAAGCTATGGATATAGTGGTATATGATATGCCGCCCACTTCAAACTTAACTAATGAAGAGGTAAAGGAAATCCATGAAATTTACCAATGTTACCTTGAAACCGGAGGTGAAGATTCGGGTTCCGACTCCGCTTATTGGAATAAATCGCCCGAAGGTAACCAGGCCTATTGGGATAAAAACTAGTACAGGCACATTCCCTAAGGTGTATCTACCTTGCTATTTATGCCGAAACACCTATTGGATATCAAAAAATCAGATGCTACGTTGGGAGATTTGCTCGAGAGGCAAAAATCAGAAATGAGTAATTTATTTGCTGATGGTTGCGTGTGGGATAGCATCATCACATTCAATGAAGTATTTCCGGCAAACCTCAGTTCATTCTGGGGGTTTGAGATACCATTATCCGATACCCGTGAAGTGGATTTTCTGCTCTGTGTACATAAGCCTGAGAAGTTGCAAAACTGGATTAGGAGCCTTGAGCCTTCATTCAATGAAAATCCATTTTTTAAAGGTCTTAATGCTTTTAGCAGTAATTGGACAAGGCAACTTAAACCTCACATCAGCAACATTTGGTTTGAATATGATTGTGATGAAATGGTGCAATCCAACTATGTACCCAACTTTTTTGTGGGCCCCGGCAGGGGTTTTCATCCACTTCACATGATTTCTCTGGTTCAGCCACTATTCAGACAGTTGGGCGGTAGTACAAGTGCGGTCACCTACAAGTGTCTATTGAATGTGTTAGGAAAGTTGCCGGAGGGAAGCTGGTTATCTCAAATTGGTCAAATGCTGGCCAGGGGAGATAAGCACCTTCGTGTATTTATTCAGGATTTACCAAAAGGAAGTATTCCGGGCTTACTTAAAAGTATTGAGTATAAGGGTAAAATGAACACCGGATTATTGAGCTGGCTACAGCTGGCCAGTGAGCATTGCCGTAAGGTAGAACTGGATTTGGATATTGCCGCCACGGTAGGGAAGAAAATTGGAATTGAACTCTATTTTGATGATATGGAATCGGCACTAAACTTTCTCAGAATATTAGAGGAAAAGAAACTTTGCACTAAAGAGAAGTGCGATAGACTGTATGATCATCTTATTGATCTCAAGGTAGATAAAACGGCTTTGAGGCATCGCTTTTTTTCACACTTTAAAATAGGCTTTGATGGGGAAGCTCTCTTTAAGGCCAAAGCTTATATCGGCTTTATTACCAAAGACCAAATGCCTTTTGCTTTTGGCACCAAACCAATAGAAACCAATTTATCATGAAAAAAATACTAATAATAACAGTGGCTTCCATTCTATTTTGCCTGCTTTACATAAGAGGTGTAGGTATTGGAAGTAGATATGTGGAGGATCCGTTTATTATCCCGGCTATATCAAATATATGCGGGGAAGAGAGTAAGGCCTGGAGAATACCTTATAGCGTTAATTTACCCAAGGTGGAGCTGATACCGGGAGCTGATATTCCCGATAAGCAAAAGCGTGATGACACTCTAATAGTGTTTTTACAGCGTAAGGCCGATGATCTGTCTTGGAGGAGTTTTATTGCACTTAACTGGCCGGCAGATAAAAAGGGGTTTGCAGATTCAGCAAAGTGTTTTGCTACCTCCAGCAATGAGCAAAGTGTTTGGGAATACTGGATGCCCTCTACTGAAATATTTGTGGAGCCGGGTGAAAAGGCCAGAGAGTGGAAGAGAGGATCACTATTTTGGAATAGCCGACCAAAAAATGGAGGTAGAGAATCAGAGATGCGCATTTTAGGTAAGAGTAGTCAAATGACTATCGTTGGGCCAGAGGATTTTCCTGTGATTGATAAGAACAGGAGATATACGTTTTACGAAGTTTTTTACAACCAAATTGCCTACGACTATTTAGTCCAAAACGGCCTTAATACTATAGAGGGACAGGCTAAGTACACCAGGGAGTGGCCCAATTACAACTCAGGTCTTACTTATATTCAGGATGGGGATACTGTAAATATTCAGGAAAGATTTAAGAGAGCCTACTTTCCTGTGGGCAGCATTAAGGATAGTATGCCTCCACCAAATAATGGAACACAGTACATCTTTAAAACAGGAGAGGGGGCAATTATCGTAAAATCAGCATGGATGGTATTGGATAAAACGGATGACCCTTCCAGGTTTCATACGAGAGAGGTAAAGCTACCAACAGGAGAGAAGTATACACTGGGCCTGGTGGCTATGCATATTGCCCATAAGGTAGTGGAAGCCACGCAATGGACCTGGGCCTCATTTGAGCATTTGGATAATTCACCCAAATTGGGAGCGGATGGCTACGCAGTATTGCATCCCGGTAAGGATTACACCTATTTTGATGAAGAGAACAATGTGCCGGCTGATTACAACAGACCTCCTGAGAAGGTTTTTCAGCCTAAGCGCTCAGAAAGAAAATCATCTCAAGTGGTAACTCTTACTGAGATAATTAAGGAAACCCAAAAGATGAATGAGATATATCATACAATGATAAAAGATGCCAATCCAAATTCGGTGTGGCTAAACTATCAGCTGGTAGGTACGCAATGGCCTTTTGACCCTACCTTATTTACGAGTGGAGGAGAGTATCAGCCACCTAAACTGGCCAATAGCCTAATGGAAACCTATAAGCAGAGTAAGTCAAACTGTATGGGGTGCCACAAACACGCCAAGTTTGGAACCATAGAAGGAAGAGAGGGTTTGCAATACAATGCAGATTTCATCTTTGGATTGTCAAGTGCAAAATAGCATTACACGGGCTGAATCTCTGGTGTTTTAGAAATCAACCTTTTGATTTTTATATTGAAAATGGCGAATATCAGTGTCATGATTGGGCTGATGTAATTGAAAAAGGCGTAGGGCAGGTAGGCCATCGTATCTACACCTAATACCCCACTTTGGTAAGCTCCGCAGGTGTTCCATGGAATAAGTACAGAGGTTACGGTTCCGCTATCTTCAAGAGTACGGCTCAGATTTTCGGGAGCCAAACCCTGTTTGCGGTATGCATCAGCATACATGCGCCCGGGCACTACTATGGCGAGGTATTGGTCGGCTGCAGTGAAATTTACAAAAATGCAAGTACCAGCAGTAGTGGCAATCAATGAAGCCGTTCCTGTGGCAAGCTTGAGCAAAGCAGCACTAATAGTGGCTAAAAAGCCGCATGCTTCCATGGCGCCCCCAAAAGTCATGGCCGTAATTATTAACCAGATGGTTCCCATCATACCACTCATTCCGCCAGATCCCAGCAACTCTGAAAGGATGGGATGTTTTGCATCATACCCCATATCCACAGTAAAGGAATTCATTAGAACGCGGTAGGTACTTTGCCAGTCTAAGGTTTCCGTTTCGGAAAAGCTAAGGAGTAAATCCTGTTGAAATATATAGGCAAAAAGGCCTCCCGCAAGTGTGCCGATTAATATGGCAGGTATTGCAGGCATTTTGGCTACAATAAGACCGATAACCAGAGCTGGCACCACAAATAGCCATGGAGTAATGTTAAACATGGCATCCAACTCCGCTAGTATGGGCTGAACGTTTGATACTTCTCCTGAAGCATCCAGGTTTAAACCAATAAGCAAAAATAAAAGAAGAGCGATGGTAAAAGAGGGAACAGTAGTGAGCATCATGTACTTTATATGCGTAAACAAATCGGTGCCGGCCATCGCAGGAGCAAGGTTTGTGGTATCAGACAGTGGAGAAATTTTATCCCCAAAATAGGCTCCTGAAATAACAGCCCCTGCCACAACAGCTTCTGAAACTCCAAGGGCTTTACCTATGCCTACCAGTGCTATTCCTACTGTGGCTGTAGTTCCCCAGCTACTGCCCGTTGATACCGAAACCACAGCGCAAATAATGGCCGTGGCCGGCAAAAAGATTTCAGGATTAAGTAACTGAAGCCCGTAATAAATCATGGCAGGTACTACACCACTTATCATCCATGAGCCTGATAATGCCCCAATCGTCAAAAGTATGAGAATGGCTCCGGTGGTGCCGCCAACCGACTTTTCAATACCTCCCAAAATTTCCTTAAACCTAAAACCTTGCGTTACACCAACTATGGCTGCCACAGCGGCTGCCAGCAGTAAAATAAATTGATTGGAGCCCGACAAGGCATCATCACCAAAAACACCAATTACATTAATGCCAAGGGCAACTAAAAGAAAAACAACTGGAATGAGGGCGACAGTTAGGCTTGGGCGTTTCGTCATATTGGGCTAAAATGTAGCGCAGTTTACGAAGAAATGAGGAAAGTTCGAAAAAGCTTATTGCTTGTAGCCCACAGACCATAGCTCAGCGCATAGTTGATTATTATCAGAATGCTTTGAGCTTCTTTGCCACTAAATGTGTTGGCAGGCCCATCACTGTAAAGAAAGAGCCTTCAATTTTTTCAATGGCCCACATGCCAATCCACTCTTGTATACCGTAAGCCCCGGCTTTATCAAAGGGCTTAAAGTTTTGTATGTAATAATTGATTTCCTCTTCTGTGAGCTCGCCAAAGAAAACCTTAGTGGTATCACTAAATACTACTTCCTTATCCTGTGAAAACAGGCAAACCCCGGTAATTACCTCATGTGTGCGGCCCGATATTTTGTGCAGCATGGCTGATGCTTCCTCTTCATTTTTGGCTTTCGCCAGGTGTTTTCCGTCACACCACACCACAGTATCGGAGGTAAGAAGAATTTCGTTAGCGGCAAGCTCTCCTCTAAAAGCCTCTGCTTTTTTGGCCGCCAGATGTTCGGCTATTTCCACACCCTTGAGATGAGGTGAGTGAGACTCATCCACCTCCTTTGTGCGCACTTCAAAGGTGAAACCTAAATCGCTTAACAGTTGCTGCCTGCGTGGCGATTTGCTCGCTAGCACCAGCTTTTTTCCTTCAGGTAAAAACTGCATTAAATAGTTATGTTTAAAGAAAGGGTAAACACCACCATACTTAAAATTCCTGTGAGCATAATAAGTTTCATCAATGTACTGGCCTGCTTAAAATCCTGCTTGCTTTTAGCCATTGCAACTTTAAAGATGAGGTAGGCGATAGGTAAGTTGATAAAAAGTAAAAGGTAGATGGACGAGTACAGATCACTGTAAAAGAGATAGCTGTTATAGTAGCCTGTAAAAACCAGTAAAACCAGGGATAGTATCACAATTACATAACGTATATAATCACGGCCCATGAGCACTGCCAGCGTTTTAAAGCCTTGGGAGGCATCACCTTCCATATCTTCTGCATCCTTTATGATTTCCCTGATAAAATTGGTGTAAAAAGCAAATACGGTATAAGCGATAATCACATAGAAGATAGGCTTTATGAGCTCTGCATTTTCGGCATTGGCAGCGGGTAAGATATCATACACGGCAACAAGAAAAACCGGTAGTGCCGTAAGCAGGGAAACTAGGAGGTTTCCTAAAACGGCTCGCTTTTTAAGATCAATGGAGTAGAGGTAGAGAAGGGCGGCAGCCACTACGGGCAACATCCAGAGGCCGGGCATTTCTATATGTTGTGCCAAAAGATAGCCCGTGATGAATGCTGTAATATTGAAGGTTGCATAAATTCCCCAGGCCACATTTTCGGAAACAGATACTCCCACAAGTACCCGCTGAGGTTTGTTATTGCGGTCATTGGGCATGTCAAAAATATCATTTATAACATATCCGGCTGCCGCCAGGGAGATGCTGCAAATTACACCTACGGCAAACCACATGTTATCAAGAAAGTGAGGAACAGCAAGACTCTCAATTATAAAGAATCTGATGAGGTACTGCACCAGGGCTATGATAAAGAGGTTAGGCCAGCGTATTAGTTTTAAGTATTTCATTTTACCAGCTAAAGTCTTCGTCCAGCATCCAGTTGTCCTGCAATTTCAGGGTTTGCTCGATTACATCTCGTACGCAGCCTTCCCCTCCGTTTTTTGGAGAAACATATTGTGCTATCTCTTTTATCTCTGCTACAGCATTAGAGGGCGCAGCACCAATGCCGGCCTCAAGCATAACGTGATAATCGGGAATGTCATCTCCCATGTATAAAATGTTTTCGGATTTAAGCCCTGTATGCTCATACACAGCCAAAAAGTCTTTCCAACTATCCATTTTGTGGGCCGAGCCCATATAGATATCCGAAAGTCCAAGTCTTTTTAAACTGGCCTTTACACCTTCACACTTCCCTCCTGAAATTACAGCTACAATAAATCCTTTCTTTATGGCTAGCTGCATGGCATAGCCATCCTTGCTGTTGAGGTTACGGACGGGCTGACCGTCAGGGCCAATCTGAAAAATACCGCTGCTAAGCACACCATCAACATCAAACACAAAGGCTTTGATGCGGTGGAGTAACTCCTTATAATTTTTTGTCATGGGTTTGCTGTATACTTTGGGTAAGCAGTTTATAGATGTCCGCAATAAGCGGATCTTTTATGAGCTTAAGGTGTTTTTCAATAGTCACATCATCTTTGCGGATGGCGGGACCTGTCTGCAGGTTTTCGGGATCTTTATTGCTTAGTTTTTTTACAGAGGTTTCAATTAATGGAATAAGGATTTTACAATCCAGTTCCACTTCCTGTAAAGTGGATTTTGCCAGATAATACAAATGATTGGTAAAGTTTTGTGCAAATACCGCTGCCAAGTGGAGGTAGGCTCTTTTTTGAGAGTCTATGGGATAAAAAGTGGCGCCAACTTTACGTACCACATCGGCCATCAGGTCAAAATCCTCATCATTATCTGCTTCCAGGCAAAACGGGATTGTACGTGCATCAATCTTCAGTTTTCCCTTTAAACTCATAAGAGGGTAAAACACCCCTCTGTGCCGGTGTTTACTGTCAATCTGCTCCAGGCCTAACCCTCCGGAGCAATGTACTATAAGCGTTTCGGTAGAGGGTAGTTGTGCGCTTACCGGGGCAATGGCAGAATCATTAACTGCCAAAATAAGCATGTTGAAATCATGTATTACTTCAGGCAGTAAATCAATACTTTTTTCATCGCTGGCTGGTTTTCGGGCATAGGTTTCCACCTTTATCGGATAAATGTCCAGCGCTTGTTTTAAATAGGTCCCGGTATTACCGTTTCCTATAATTGCAATTTTCAATTGAGACATGCCGCAAAAGTAGCAAATGACGTTTTGCACTTAGTACATCATTAGCGTCAAAATTTAAACACGCGCCATGGGTTTGTCTAAATTAGTATTCGAAGGTTCTGATTTTCATTAAAATCACTTACTTAGTGGCAAGTTTAAAAGAAAGTCTTAAAAGTTTTCCATTTAAGCCCTATTGATTCATAATACAATCCTATTGCCTTGAAATTAAATATCTTAAGAATATTCACCGGATCATCGAAAAAGTATTTAGCAGGCTTGGTATTTCTCTTAACCTTTTCAGTGGAAGCGGCACATCTGGTCGGTGGACAGATTTCTTACACTTGTTTAGGAGGCAGTAACTATCAAATCAGGCTTAGGGTATACAGGGATTGTGGGGGTGGAGGAGCCCAGTTTGATGCACAGGCCAATATTGCCATTTACGATATAAATAATGTGCTCATTACCATGTTAACTCCGGCAAAGGGGCCAACCATAAACGTTCCACCAGATTCTACAGGGAATCCTTGTGTAACTGCCCCTCCGGGATTGTGCACCGAATATGCCGAGTACCTCGATACCATTAACCTGCCTCCCATTGCAGGAGGTTATGTTATTACCCACCAACGCTGTTGCCGCAACAACTCTATTGCCAACGTGAATAACTCAGGTACATTTGGAAATACCTACACGGTATCCATTCCTGATAATGACACCACCTGCAACAGTTCTCCTGAATTTTTAGGTGTAGCACCTATCGTTTTATGTTTAAATAGCCCGGTGAACTTAGGGCTTAGAGTGAGTGAACCTGATGGTGACTCACTACATTTTGAGTTTTGCGACATTTTAAATGGTGGTGCTTCGGGAGGAGGTAGCGGCTGTAACACCACCGTGCCCAATCCACCATGCCCGCCACCCTATGCCATTATTCCTTTTTCAGCACCTTTTACCAGTATAAATCCCATTCCATCACTTCCGGTTTTTCAGGTGGATCCCCTTACGGGAACACTTACTGGTACTCCAAATCAGCTCGGACAATATGTGGTAGGTATTTGTGTAACAGAGTATCGTGCCGGGATACCATTGAGCACAACCCGTTTGGATTATCAGTTTAATGTGGCCAGTTGTATTTCAAATGTGGTAAGTGATATGGTCACTCCTTTAGAAGACCCCAGTATACTTTGTGATGGCCTTACAGTAAGCTTTGAATCTGAAAGCCAAAACGTAACAGGTTTGCTCTGGGATTTTGGAGTGTCGGGTACAAGTCTTGACACTTCTACCAAGGCTAAGCCCACCTTTACTTATCCGGGAGCAGGCACTTATACGGTAACCCTTTATGCCAACCCTGGTTCGCCATGTGGCGATACCCTGAGGGTGAACTTTACCATTACCCCCGAAGTTATTCCCGACTTTAGATATTCGGGTGTTTTTTGTTTAGAGGCCAATGCCGTGGATTTCACTCAAGCGGGAAATTACCCTGCGGGTACTACCTTTCTTTGGGATTTTGGGCCTGATGCCAATTTTCCGACATCCATATTAGAAGTGCCTCCAACCATTATTTGGAACAGCCCCGGTAAACATTATGTGAGCCTTACCATCAATTATGGGCTTTGCCAAAAAACCAAATTGGATTCAGTGGAGATAAGCAACCTCATAGTGGGTGTGGATGCCGGACCAAATCAAATAATTGAAGAGGATGAAACTTTTTTCCTTTCAGGAACAGGCGGTACCCAGTTTTATTGGTGGGCTGATCAACCAGTTGATATTGGAGATAGATTTGGACAAACTACCACTGCGAGGCTAGAGCCAGGTCAGGACACCGTTAAGTTTTACCTCCGCGCAAGCGATCCCCTGGGTTGTCAGGGAATTGACTCTATGTACGTATTTGTTACAAGGCCAGGAGGTCCCATCAATTTTATATCTCCCAACGGAGATGGTATAAATGATGTGTTTGATATCGGTGAGTTAAATCCAGATTTGGATTGTAAGCTTACTATTTTAAACCGCTGGGGTACGGAGGTATGGTCTGCCGAGAAGTATAAAAACGACTGGACTGGTGTAAACCGTGGTGGTAATGATTTACCCGATGGAACCTATTATTGGATTTTGCAATGCGGTAATGAGGTGCGGCATAAGGATGCCGTTACAATTTTGAGATCTCAGAGATAGAGCCTGTTTCAGAGTTTCGCCCGGTACCCCCTTTTCTTCATTGGAGGATGTTATTAGTAACTTGAAAATTTTTCAGCGATTAAATCTTAACCACACCTTCTATGAATTTCAGTTTTCCCCTCCTGAAGAAAATACTATTGTCGGGCATAATTCTGCTCTCATTGCATACATCAGCCCGCCATTACATAGGCGGTGTTATTACCTATAAGTTTTTGGGAAGTAATCAGTATGAGCTCAATATGCGTGTGTATAGAGACTGCAATTCCGGAAACCCTGCCTTTCCTCCTTCAATTACGGTTTCTGTAAGAGATAGTACGGGCGGGCAACTTCAGTCATTAAGTGCCTTGCGAGGTACTGTTTTTCCAGTTAGCCTGGACACTTCGCGTTGTGTACCGGCACCTCCCGGGATTTGTACCGAATATTCTGATTACACCGTAACCGCAATTTTGCCCCCTATAGCCGGAGGATACCTAATAGACGCTTCCCCTTGCTGTAGAAACAGTACCATTAGTAATATTCCTAACCCCGTCTCTACGGGCTATGTGTACAATACCAATATTTCTCCGGCAGTAGCAGGTAATTCCACACCCACTTTTTTGGATGTACCACCTGTTTTGCTTTGCCTGGGAAGGCCTGTGGATTTAAACTTCAATGTTACTGACGCAAACAATGACTCTCTGTCGTATGAGTTGTGCGATATATATGCTAGTTCTTATCCTTATGTGCCAATTACTTTTTTAGCTCCCTATAGCAGTCAATACCCTTTGCCATCATCGCCAGCTATGGCGATTGATGCCGTTACGGGGCAGTTTACCGGTACACCCAATCAGCTGGGCCAGTATGTAATGGGGATCTGTGTAACCGAGTGGAGAAATGGAATTCCGCTGAGTACTATCAGATTGGATTACCAATTTAATGTTACAAACTGCTCCAATTTTTATAGCGATGTTATTAGTCAAATTGAGGATTCCACACTCCTTTGTCAAGGATTAACAATGAATTTTACATCCCAAAGTCAGAATGCCAGCAAGCTTTTATGGGATTTTGGTGATCCGGCCATTACAACCGATACCTCTACACAAGCCAACCCTACCTACACCTACAATCAACCTGGCAATTACCTTGTAACGCTTATTGCGGAACCTGGTGATACCTGTGCAGATACAGCCTTTAGCTACTTTGATGTTCGCAACCCAGTGTTTGCAGGTTTTAATGTAGATAGTAAATATTGCTTCCCTCAACAGCCCATACAGCTAATGTCTAACGTGTTAAATCCTGCACCAGCAGTCTTTAATTGGGATTTTGGTCCGTTTGCCAATCCATCAACTTCAAACAAAGTGGTACCACCAGCAGTAAGTTGGAGCCAGGGAGGGGATCACTATGTAGAGGTGACTGTAACCAATGGAAAGTGTATTGCCGTTTATGGTGATACGGTGAGGATAACTCCTAAGTTGAAGAGTGACATGCTTACTCCACTTGAAGACCCTACCATTACGTGCAGCGGACTTACCACTCAGTTTACGTCACAATCCATCGGGGCCAGCAGCCTACATTGGGATTTTGGGGATGGATCAACATTGGCAGATACATCAAATGTTGCCAATCCTGCCTACACTTATCCTGCACCGGGCTCGTATACGGTTGAACTAACAGCGGAGCAACCGGCAGGATGCGTTGATAAAACCACATTTGTGTTTGATGTTTTTGAGTCTCTTAATCCTAAGATTAAAAAAACAGGTGTATTTTGTTTTGAGGGTCAGGATATTTTATTGCAAGCGGATGGGTTTTATCCCCCAGGTACTGCCTTTCAATGGGATTTGGGTGTGCAAGCGAATAAGCCATTTGCCACTACACCACTGGTACCTCATGTTGTTTTTACAACTCCCGGAACTTATCCCATCCAGCTAACGGTAACCAATGGCCTGTGTACTGCTACAGTTTATGATACGATTAAAACCGAAGCCTGGACAGCATTTGCGGATGCCGGCCCAAATCAGGTACTAAAGCCCGGTGAAATATTACATTTAGATGGAAGTTTTGGCAGTGATTACTACTGGTCATGCAGTCACCCCGTTAAGATTAGCAATCCCTTTGGGAGAAATCCAGCGGTAGAACTTTCACATATTGGCGATAGTATCTATTTCTATTTTACGGTAACAGATGCACAGGGCTGCCAGGGCAAGGATACCATGGCGGTGTATGTAACAGCAAACATTGACGGTGGTGGTTACAACATCCTCACGGCCAATGGCGATGGCCGTAATGACTTCCTGGATTTAAGTGAGTACATTACAGGTAGTGATTGTGGCCTCACCGTTTTGAATAGATGGGGGAGTGAGGTGTATAAAGTTGAGCAATATGCTAATGACTGGACAGGAGTAGACAACTCTTCGAATAAACTTCCTGATGGAACTTATTACTATGTACTGTTTTGCGATAGAGAGATTGTACTCAAAGGGCCGGTGACTATTATTAACGGTCAGTAACTCTAAAAAACACTCGTCAGATAATTCAGCTTTGTGAGTGGGTGTACTGAAGGTTATTTTTAACTTTAACCTTTTGTGATTATTAATTTCAATTCATAATCCCCTGGACATCTTATATAAAATCAGGTTTCGATTTCTGTTTGTTATCCTGGCCCTGAGTATTTCGGCTACTTCCTTTGCCACTCACCTTGTAGGGGGGTATATCACGTATACACATCTAGGAAGTAACCTTTACCAAATAAATATGCGGGTTTACAGAGACTGCAATCCCGGTACCGCAATATTGGATGGAACTCTGATAGTGGATATTGAAAACTTATCTAACAATAATACCGATACCTTAAGATTGGAAAGAAGAGGACCTTTCCCTCATTTACTGGATACCTCAAAGTGTATAATAATGCCGGCTGGAGTTTGTATTGAATTCTATGAGTTTAGTGACACTATTACCTTGCCTCCAAGCCCCGGAGGTTATTCACTTTCAGTGTCAAATTGTTGTCGCAATAGTTTAATACAAAATGTATCTAACCCCACAAGGGTGGATTACTATTGGAATTGTAATATTCCGCCAAATGATACCGCAGGAAACAGTTCGCCTGAATTTTTAACGCCTCCTCCCGTGCTGCTCTGCTTAAACCAACCTTTAACTGATACCCTGCATACAAGGGATATTGATGGAGATTCACTTTCCTACGAGCTTTGCGACATATACCGATCAAATTTACCAGGCAACAACGCTCCATCGGCCATTGTATTTACAACGCCCTATAGTAGTTTATTCCCCATGCCGTCTTCTCCGCCCTTTGGTATTGATCCTATAACAGGTCGTTTGCGAGGCACACCAAATCAAATTGGACATTATGTATTGGGTATTTGTGTAACAGACTGGAGAAATGGTGTACCCTTAAGTACAGTTCGCGTAGATTATGAGTTTAATGTAACACCATGTTATACAATTGTAAGTGATATACTTACCCAGGCAGAAGATTCAACCTTGTTATGCGCTGGTTTCAGCATGAATTTTACCGGGCAAACACAAAATGCCAACACCTTTTTTTGGGATTTTGGAGATACTACCACTTTGGCTGATACTTCAAATGTCCGTCATCCAACTTATACATACAGCAAACCAGGATCATATAAGGTAATGCTAATAGCCGAACCCGGAGACAGATGTGCCGATACCACTTATGCTGAATTTGTAATTCATGAGGCAGGATCGATTAATATAGGAAAAGACACATCCTACTGTTTTTATGATCAGCCTGTTGATCTATATGTTAATAGCGCTTATCCTGACAGTGCTACCTATTTTTGGGAATTTGGCCCGGGCGCGAATATTACCACTTCAACACAAAAAATACCACCGCCTATAAGTTGGTCATCAGGTGGTAAGCATTACGTGAAGGTGAGCGTGAAAAACGGAAAGTGTAAATGGATACATGGAGATACCATAACTATACGTCCGAAGCTTGAAGCAGATATTATTACAATTGCTGAAAATCCACAAATGGTTTGTGAGGGATTGAATGTTCAGCTGATTTCTGAAACTAAAAATGCCTCTGATGTAAAGTGGGATTTTGGGGATCTCAATACCTTGTCTGATACAGCCCGCGGAGATACTGTATCCTATACCTACCCGGGCGAGGGCTTTTATACGGTTAAACTTATAGCCACACAGGACGGCCTGTGTTGGGATACGGTTTCTTATAATTTTGAGGTTTTTCCACGTATTGTGCCTGATATGGAGGTAACAGGCAGATTTTGTTTTGAGTCTCAGGAGATAAACTTTGAGGCAGTTGGCAGTTACCCTATAGGTACCCGATTCACCTGGGATTTAGGTCCCACAGCCAATAAGCCTAAGGTCAATAATCCGTCTGCTACAAATATCTCATGGTCTGATGCTGGCATGCATATAGTAAGCCTTACAGCCACTAAAGGAACATGTTCAGAAACTAAGGTTGATACCGTTTTCACCCCGGCCTGGAGTGTTCCTGTTGATGCTGGTGCCGATACCGTCATCTCTTACAGGCAGCTGCTGGAACTGAGGGGCAGCAATGCCATTCAACACTATTGGTTCTCCAGTGATCCTGTGGGTATTAGCAATCCATTTTCGCAAAACACCACAGCCAGTATACCTACAAGTAATGATACAATATTTTTCTTCCTGAGGGTAACAGATGCCAATGGCTGCCAGGGCATGGATACAATGCAGGTATATGTAATGGCTGATCCATCAGGCGGTGGGTACAACATCCTTACCCCCAATGGTGATGGGCGCAATGATTTTCTTGATTTAAGTGATTATATGCTGGGGCGGGATTGTGCCTTTACTGTAATGAACCGCTGGGGGAGTGAGGTATATCATGCCGAAAAGTACGAAAACGACTGGCCGGGTTGGGATAATGCCCACAGACCTTTACCTGATGGCACCTACTACTACATTTTGTTTTGTGATAGAACTGTTACCGCCAAAGGGCCAATCACTATAATTAATAGTGATTGGAAATAAAGTGTTTTTTAGCGATTTTTAACTCTCTGCCAAACGGCTATTCCAGTGCCAATTGCCATTAGGATACTTCCTAACCACAATAGGTTTATCAATGGAAAAACAATGGCTTTCATTACAATGAATGGCTTTTCATTGGGATCAGCCTTGGTCCACGCAGTAAGTTTAAACTTCTTGGTTTGTGGGTTTATATCGCTAAGCCTAAACTTAAAACCTTGTTTTTCAAGAATTGCGTCTTCGTGATAAACAGAGTTATCCTCTAAGGTATAGGTGGGTTCGGCAACAAACTCTTCGCCCAGTACATTTACAATTTTTAATAGGGCAGTAACCTTTACACTGGTATACTCTCCGGTTTCTTCGCTCACATTGGCACTAACTAAAAGACTATCCAATATCACAAAGTGCTGTTGATACAATACAGTATCGCCACGGTTAACTTCTTTTTCAACTTCCGCTTCATAGCCATCAGGGGTTACAGGTTCTAAAAATGAGGAGTATTGTACATGGGTATAAATATCGCGATCCCAAAAGTGTTTGGTGCTGGGGTTGGGAGTGGGGCCCATATTGTCACTCATTTGAAGGAACGGCTGTAGTTCAAACTTTTTTTCCAATGCACCTGTTGCCTTGTCTTTTTTATAGTAACCTACATTGTAATAATCCTTATCCTGCTCTTGTGTTCTGCCTTCCCAGATGGCCATATATCCGCCAAGTTCGGCTGTGTCTTTAAGTTCCATCAAAAGGTTTTCATTTTGAGGAAGATCCTTTGACAAGAAAATATCACTGTTGCTAATCACTGTTTTCTTGGCGTTGGAAATTAGGGAGCCAACTATTATCAAGGCAAAACCAACGTGGGCAATGCTGGAACCGGCTACACCGATTTTCCCCTTTTTAATGATTAACCAGAAATAGAGATTACTTACTGTAGCAAATACACCTAAGAAAAGTAAAATGAGATAAAGAGGCTGTTGCCAAAAGGCAAACAACTGAGCCAAAAGGGCTGTAAGAAGAAGAGCAGCCATTACGGAAATCAAAATGTTGTTCCAAAAAGCCTTGGAGGTTGTTTTACCGTAGTTAAAGTACTGACCGATGGCTATGAGCAGTGAGATGATAATAGCAAAGGGCACTTGAAAGCTATTGTAGTGTTTGATGGCATCAAGTGGGGGAGCCATTTTGTCTTTCATGATGGGCATCAATCCTTCTGGTCCTATCAGCTGGTTAATCACCGGAATAGAAGTGCTGAAAATGATTTGGAAAGCTGAGATCAGTAAAACCAAACTCCCGATAAACATCCAAAACTCGCGTGAGCTCAGGTTGTCATCTTTTTTGTTTTTTGGGATGCTCTTATATCTGTAAATAAATATACCGAGGGCTATTACTACAAAGAAGAGCAAGTAAATAAGTAGCTGACCGCTCAGGCCTAAATCTACAAAGGCGTGCACAGATGAATCGCCTAAAACCCCACTACGCGTAAGGAAGGTTGAATACAGGATTAGCAAAAAGGAAAGAATGCTCATGAAAAAGGCACTCGTAAGGCCTGTGTTTTTGTTTCGAACAATGAGCAACAAGTGAGCGGCACCAACCATCACTATCCAGGGCACCAGTGATGAATTTTCAACAGGATCCCATGCCCAGAAGCCGCCAAAGCTTAGTGCCTCATAGGCCCAGGCACCACCCATTAAAATACCTACACCAAGAATCATCACACTAAAGAAGGCCCAGGGCAAAGCTGGTTTTATCCATCCTTTAAAATCCTTGTTAAACAAAGCCGCCATAGCAAAGGCAAAGGGCACAAGTGTAGATGCAAAACCCAAAAACAGGGTAGGGGGATGGATCGTCATCCAGTAATTTTGAAGGAGTGGATTAAGCCCTGTACCATCCATAAAGGCAGGGATACGCTCAAGATAATCTGTCATCTGTGTCCAGGGTAACATAAAATTATCAGCGGTATCGCGCATCAATACAAAGGGGCTGCTGCCGATCTTTAAACCAAATGGGTAGATGCCCAAAATCATACTTGCCAAAAAGGCTTGTACGAGTGCAAATACAATCATTGCGGGGGCTTCCCACTTTTTGGAGGTAAACATTAAAATCGTTCCAAGTACTACGTGCCAAAAAAGCCATAGAATGAAACTCCCTTCCTGACCTTCCCAAAAGGCGCTGAAAACATATTGTACAGGCATTTCGGAGGAGCTATGTTTCCACACATAATCATACTCGTAGTAGTGGCTAAGTAGCAGATACAAGAGGGTGATTACAATACCAAATACACTGGCGGTATGGGTAAGGAAGCTGGCTCGTGCCAGTTTCTTGTAGGCGGCAAGATTACTTCTAATAAAAAGGAAATAAGCAACGGCAGCTATGATGGCCGAGGCAAATGCGAGACTAACGAAAAAACGACCCAGTTGTCCGGGTAAAAGGTGTTCTCCTATGTATTCCATCAAAAAAGCTTAGTGATTGCTGAACTTTGTTGTCAGCGTTATGAAGGCAGCACCCTGGTACTGCTATAATTCAAAAGATTGTATCAGTACGTTTCGTAGCCGGCCATTTCGTTTTGCTCATTGTACTTACTGGGGCACTTCATCAGAATTTCCTCAGCTACAAAAGCGTCATCAGTGGCATAGCCTTTCATGGTAATTTCTTCGCTGCGCTCAAAATCCTGAGGCTTAGGCTGATTGTAAATCACCTTTTTTCTTAGTCCTTCCTTGTCAATGGCTGTAAAGGCAAAGGTTTGGGCGCGGGCGTCATAATCCATGGGCGCATCCTTATCCAGATATCCAATTACTGTGTACTTGGTGCCTGGTACTGCATCTGCCTTGGCAAATCCCACATAAGTAGAGGCATCATTAATAGTAACCATTATGGCTCCAATGGCAACAGCAATAACAACTATGATGGCGATATGCGATCTTTTCATTTCTGTTTATTTTCCAGTTTATTCAGTTTGCGGTCTATCGTAATCAGGTATCCAACTATCCCAATAAAAATGATGGATAGAATTACCACAACCACATAAATCTTTCCATTTGCCCTTAGGGCATCAGCCATTTCCACTTCTGGCATCTGACTTTGAGCCTGTAAGGATAAACCTAAGATCGCAAAGCAAAAACCTAACCAATATTTCATCATTTTATGCATTCTTTTTCGAAATCAATTTTTGATAGCGCACACGGATGTTGGTAATCCATACTGCTATTAAAGTCCAGCCAATTACAGCAGGATAAAACACCATTCGCATGCTACTGTTAAGGTCGTAACCTCCAAAACCGGGATTACCACCGTTACCGGGATGCAGGCTATCGGTCATTCTTGGTAATATCCCAATAAATACAATCATCATTACAAAAGCAAAGACGTTGTAAACGGCTGATAGGCGTCCTCTTTTCATAGGATCTTCAACCGAACCACGCAATACAAAATAGGCAAGGTAAATAAGCATAGTAACAGCAGTACCATTTAACTTTGGATCGTTTACCCAAAATGCTCCCCAGGTAAAGCGTGCCCACAGGCTGCCTGTTATTAAACCAAGCGAAGCCATGAAGAAGCCTGATATGGCTAATTCCTTTGCTTTTAAATCCCTGTTTTTACTGTTATTGGCCAAATGACCAATGCTGTACACCACTGAGGCACCCATTAATAAAACCATGGCAAACCACATGGTTACATGGAAATATAGGTTACGAATAGTTTCGTTGAGGATAGGTAAGCGGGGAACATCGCCCAAAAAACCCATTACTATGGTGTAGAGAACTAAAATGGCTCCAAGAGCCTTCCACCAGTGTTTTTTCATCTCATAATTTTAGTCGCGCCAAAGGTAGGCAAATAACATATAGGAGAGTAGTGAAGTAACCAATGCCAATAGCAGCAAAACCAATAGCAGCGGGGCATTCACACTCCAGTCAAAACCAGTAAGTGCTCTTATACTTGTGCGGCTCAAAGTGAGCACTTGTGGGTATAATAGCGGTATGCTCAAAATTGCCGGTAGGGCAGGGTTGTCTCCTGCTTTTGCAGAAATTCCAGAAACAAATGTGAGTATAGCCGAAAATCCCGCGGAAGCGAGCAGCAGTAAAACTAAAAATGCCAGGGGATCGGCAATGAGGTTTCCCAGAAAAAAACTGAAAAATATAAGTCCTACAAGGCCAATCACAAACATGTAAAAGAAGTTGTATAGAATTTTTCCCAGGATTAATACCTGTGGTTTTACCATTCCAAAATAGAGGAGAAACCTGCGGTCGGCCTCGTTTTGGAAACTTCTGAAGGCTGCCTGCAGGGAGGCGAAGATTAAAATGATCCAATACAGCGCATTCCAGCTTTCGGTAGAAATATTGCCGTTAAAAACCAGGTAACTGAGGTAGGTAGTGGTAATAACATATAGCACTACGGCCAAAAAACTCTGCCTTCTGCGCCATTCTAACTTAAAGTTAAGTTTAAAAATTTCCAGTACCTGTGATAACATGCTCGCAAAGGTAATTCAGGAAAAATGGGTGGGGAAAGTTTATTATTTAAAATGATTCCACTTTATAGCTTTAACTGGTTGAGAAGTGCTCTTTTGAAATAACCGCAAAGCACGTAATCAACCTTTAAGATTACCATTGTTCAACAGCCTTCGTGACCGTTGCGAAAATCTTTGCGAACCTTGCGGTAGAAAAGTAACCGCAGAGCACGCCAGGGATGCGCAATGCACGCTAAGAAGAAAATTGCACAATACACTTTGCGACCGTTGCGAAAGCCACTGCGACCCTTGCGGTAAAAAAAGTAACCGCGAAGTACGCCAGGGATGCGCAATGGACGCTAAGAAGAAAATTGCACAGTACACTTTGGGACCGTTGCGAAAGCCACTGCGAACCTTGCGGTAGAAAAGTAACCGCAGAGCACGCCAGGGATGCGCAATGCACGCTAAGAAGAAAATTGCACAATACACTTTGGGACCGTTGCGCTTTGGCTTACAAAAATGCTAGCGTTTCGAAATAACCATCCCGCCAAGGAAAACGGCAAAGCCCAAGACCAGAAGACTGTACAGGATTTGTGTGTAATAGGGGAATGGACGATTGATAAGAGTAATCAGGAAAACAACAAATCCGGCCAAAATAAGACCCAGGCCAACCAACATGGTGTTTTTGGCCTGCCGTTTACGGGCCAGCATTTTTTGGTAAACCATTTCCCTGAACTGAACCTGCTTGAAAATAAGCTCGCGTTCGCCATCCTCCATAAACTGTTCACCCAGACTTTTCTGAATCTCGGTTTCATCCATACCATTAATCTTCCGCTGAAAGTAGTACTCTATGAGTTTATCCTCTATTGTGTTCATTAAACGTATTCAAGAAGTGGTGGCAAATTTAGTGTCAAATCGTTTCGTGAAATTTACCTGGAGCAGAATTTTTTCCACACACAAGGCAGCGGGGCGGATTTTAAAATACAATCAATTCGATTGTCCGGAGTGTTTAAACGATCCAAGTATTTTTATAATCAAGGGAATAGCGCCTGCTATGGCTGCAATTACAGCCATCATATTTTTAAAAAGGCTTTGTTGGGTATAGAAAAGGAAAATAGCCAGCCCCATTATAGTCATCAACAATGGCACGCGGATGATCTTCCACGTCCCTGATTTGTTTACCTGCATCTCCAGCGACAGGGCTTCTCCCGGATTAACAGTGCTTAGGATAAAGTTTCTGAAGCTACGGTTGAGCAAGGTTAGCGTACCACGGGAAATGACCAGCCCCTTGTTGATGAGTGAGCTTATCACCTTGATATTTCTTGTGTTTACAATGCCATCCTGAGCAAGGTCATATAGGAGATACTTTTCTTCGGCCGTGCAGCTCTTCCAGATAGAGTAATAGTAGAAGTTGGTAAGGCTTTGAATTTTCAGAATTATTTCATCATTACTAACCTTATTGGCAGCCACATATTTTTTCAACCCAGCTTCCATACTTTTGAGGAAATTGCCATGGCGACACTCACTTTCAATTAGTTGTATAGGGTCTTCGTCATCCAGTTCCTCGCGGTTTGTATCGGGATTAAAGGCTATCGTAAAGTAGGATTTATAGAAATTTCCCAAAACCCTGATCCAGCGCTCAGAGATGATTATTGATTCCTGCTCATCAATATCGGTCATAAGTTGTAGCGAAACCTCATCAATCAGGTCAAGTGGCTGGGCAGAAGACACAACAATAAGCCTTAGATTTCCCTTTTTCACAAAGTTCTCCATAAGTATCAGCTTCTTGCGGATGATATCCGAAGCATGAAGTCCAAATTCAAAATGATCGAGAATAATGATTTGAGCATTGGGATTAACCTTTTTCCAGATTTCATCTGCCGTACGGTCTCTAAGTTCAGTAAGATCCACCTTGTAGGTTGCCGGGTTGCGACTTATAATCCTGTCATTTATAAAAGTTGTTTTACCAGCATTGGGTAGCCCTATCAGAAATATGTTGTGATGTCGGGCATTCTTATCCGTTTCTACGGAAAGTATGCTGCCAAACAAGTCCATGTCAAGCAAGAGAGGATTACTCTGTTGTAGCATTTTAGACATTACGGTCTTTCTGAAAATGAAACTTATCAGGAAGAAAAGTAGCAGAACCAATAGGCCGGCAATACCAATAAAGGCAAGTATATTTTGATTTTTCTTCAATTCAAGATCATAGGAGCTCAGATCAGAATGAAATTCGATATGTCTGTCATCCTGAATAAACTTTGGTGAATTATAATCCAGGGTTACATGCTTAAGTCCATCCATCCACTCCCAGTTACGGCCTACTACCTTAGGATCATTCAGGTTATGCATTTCCCCAAGGTGATCGCTAAAAACTATTCTCAGGAAGGAGTAAAGCCTATTGAAAGCCGAATCGTATTGCAGTTGATTTTTTGGTTCCTCATGCACAATTATGGGGTTTACCAGCGGGCTGTAGTGGACATTTGAAGGCATTTTCACCTCTCCGTCTTCGGTAATCCAGGGATTCCAACTAGAGCTGGCCAGTTCTTTGGCAAAGTCTATTTGTACTAGCTTGGTGTAAAGCCTGAACTCAGTATCGTGACTAATCTTAAAGAAAGTAAAAACAGGAGGCAGTGAGGTAACCAATATAAAGCCAAGTATGGCCAGTTTATAATCAACGGGATATTTTAAGCGTATTATCCTCATCCTTGGAAAAATCAGCTTTAAAACTATAATTGAAACCAGGATGATAAGCTGAAAGAGGACAAGCTGTTGGAGTGGAAGGGAACGGGAAAAGGCAAAATAATTGACAGCCAATATGCAAAGGGAACCAAAAAGAATTACAGGAAAATGCCTTTTCATAAACTTTTGAAAGTGCAGTTTCTTGTTTAATATCAGATAATTGCCTCCAATATGATACACAGGTGCCAGGAAGGTGAGAAGTATGAGTTGAGTGTATGTGGCTTCCAGGTTTTTTTGAATTTGCAGGAAGCACAAAACGAAGGCCACCCCCACGATAATATTGAAAATGACCACACGCCCGTAAAATGTGGCGTTATCAGGATGTGGAATTATCCAGTTTAATCTTGTTTTTGTAAAGTGAAGTTTGGAGGTAGAGTAGGAGTTGGCATAGATAAAACTAAAAAGAATAATTACCAGAAAGCCATAAAAAGTCATAAGAATAATGCTGATGCTTAGAATTTCGGCATTAGCGGATTTAAAGTATCCCTGATCGTAAAAGGTTACTATAAACAGGGGCCAGTTTTGAAGAGGTTCTATACAAGCCTTATAATCACCACCGTGATAGCTGGTGGAGAAAATGTCAAAACTACGGCTGCCAATGGCAGATTTCAGAGCCTTTTTAGCGCTTATATCGTCAAGCAGGTTCTCCTGTAGGTTTCGTCTTTTGTCTGAATGAAAAAGAACGTCACCATCAGCGTTTATCAGTGCAAATCTATATCCGTGAGTTAATATCGGGGTAAAGAGTGATTTGAGCTCCGTGGTCATTGCGATTACCTCATTTTTCGTTTTAGACGATGGGATGGAGAGGGCGGCAAAAGACTTACCTGTGTTGAGGGAGTAGATAGATTCAAGGAAAAACTGTTTTGTGTTTCCCCATGACCATGCACTGTTATCTTGTATGGCTTTAAAGTAATTGCGTTCACTCACATCTATAAGTGAGGTGTTTCCGGATGTTACAGACCATTTGTTGGTTTGTACACCATTTTCCCCAATCCAGAATACCATTCCAAAATCGCTAAAATACCTGGGGTATAGCTCGGGTTTGGAGGTATCCTTCATCAGGTTTATCTGTTCCTTTCTCCATTGTACACTTGAGGCATACAGGCTGTCGTAGCTTTCCAGTTGCCTGATAGCCTGCCGCATGTCCTTCTCAAGGTTGGCCTGAATTCTATGGGTTACAATTTTGAGGTTTGTTTCAATATTGTTTTCCGAATATTTCCTGTATTGAAATACATCCAGCGTAAGCAGACTTACCAATCCGGTAACAGCAAAAAGAGAAACAACACACAATATCAGGTCAAAGCGATTGAGTCGTTCGGTATTGGATATCAGGAAAATTTTTAAAAACGGAAAACTCAGTAGCAGTATAAAAAACAGAGTGGTGGCGGCAACTATGGTAAGAGATGATATGTGCATGCCCTCTTCATTAAAGGCTTTTGAGGAGCGAAGGCCGATCAGTACAAACTTTTGGGTATTACTTATCCGGAAGGGATAGGCAAATAACTTGTAATCTGTTCCGCTAAGCTGTATATCCTTTTGGCTGCTGGCCTTTAGTGAATAATTTCCGCCATCCTCATGAAGTATGGAATCGAGGTTCATCTCAAAAATACCCAGCTCTCCGTTTTGATACACCAGTTTACTTTTGCCATTGAGTATCAGATATTCATCAAAATCATCATGCCAAAGCAATGGCCCCAAAAACGATTTTAGGTCTTGTTTTATCAACATTTTAGGATAGTTGTCTACCTCAACCACCCTGGCAATGGAGTTTTCTTCAATATGAACATCAGACGCGTAAGTACTGTCTTTATGAAGAAGTTCGGCTTTTAGGTTTTTATTAATGGCCCCCTGAGATTTTAACCAATCAAATAGAGCGGGGAGTTCAGGACTGCCATTTAGCGTAGGTCCAATAAATCCGCTACCCAGGGGTGTAGTATTTACGTTGGAAAGAAGTGTGGTTACATTTCCAATATTCTGATGATATGTATTGACCTTAGCCACCACATTTTCACTGATTTGGGCTAAAATGCCAAAGTCTTTTTTGATGAGCTCTTCTTTTCGCTGCTGTACGAAAAAGAAAAAATATATAGCAATAGACGCAAAGGCAATTGAAAATGCAATAAAGCCTAAAACGGCCTTTCTGGTTTTTGATTCAATTTTCATTGAAACGCTATTTGGTTGGTTACCGAAGGTACGTAACTCTAAGGTTTGCGTACTTTTAGCTCATAATTTAACCAGCCAACCCTTAATTATGAAGTTTTTAGTTCCTTACGATTTTACTGAAGTTACCCGAACAGCATTAGATCACGCATTGGCACTTGCACATGCCTTTGAAGCCAATATTGAAGTCTTCCACATAATTAAACAAGAGAGCGATAGAGCAGAAGCAGAAAGGCTATTTGATGAACTGATAGACGACTTGCCCGCTGTAGATAAACCCCTAGTGCAGGCCAAGATACAGGTAGGTAATATTTTTAAGGATATAAGTAAGGAGGCCGAGGATGGAGATGCACACCTACTTGTAATGGGAACTCATGGTGCCCATGGGCTTCAAAAATTGTTTGGCTCGCATGCCATTAAGATCATCAGCAGCTCAAGCACCCCGTTTTTAATAACTCAGGAAAAAGCTCCCAAAGACATAGAAAGGATCATGATGGCTGTGAATCTGACCAAAGAAAGTGTGCAGATAGTAAAATATGCCAGTGAACTTGCCAGGAAATTTAAAGCGGAAATTCATTTGCTATGTCAGCCAGAGACAGACGAATTTTTAAATAATCAGTTGAAAAACAACATTAAAAGGGCACGTCAGTACATGATGAAAGAGGGAGTTGAGCATGAAGTGGATGTGTTGAGAGGCGTACATTCATTAGCTCATGAGGTTATTGAATATGGAAAAAAGAATGATGCAGATTTGTTTGCTATAGTGCATTATACAGAGAGCCTGATTCCTCAGTTTGATACCTTTTCGCAGGACATGATCACGAATGAATGGGGAATACCCGTTCTAATCATGAACGGCAGTGAAATGAAAGGGGTAAGAATGAATTATGGATTCATTTCCATTTAATATCAGCCTTTGAGGTTTACAAACCACATTTCGATTTCACCCTTACCCTTGGCTTCAATTTTACCACGGCTTTCAAAAACAAATTGAGGGTCATCTTTTAGAAGATCATGGGTGGCCTGGCTGATATTTACTTTTCCGGCTTCGCAGCTGTTTTCTATGCGGCTGGCAGTATTTACGGTATCGCCCCATAAGTCATATTGAAACTTCTTTACCCCAACAATACCAGCCACCACGGGACCTGTGTGTATTCCCACCCGCATTTGAAAAGCCAGCTCCTGATGTTGTTGGTTATTTTCCTTTCTAAGAGTAATGAACTCCTGCATTTCGAGTGCTGCCAAAACGGTGCTTTGAACAGAAGAGGGAGAAGGCACGGGGAGTCCGCCTGCAGCCATGTAAGCATCACCTATGGTTTTTATCTTCTCTACATGGTGCTTCTCGCAAATTTTGTCAAAGGCTTCAAAGCAGATATTGATTTCACCTACAAGTTCCTTGGCACTTAGCAGCTCAGAAGTTTGAGTAAACTCCTTAAAGTCGGTAAATAAAATGGAAACCATATCAAAATCACGAGCTTCAGCTTTTCCATTCTCTTTCAATTCTTCAGCTATCTCTGCCGGAAGTATATTGAGCAATAGACTATCGGAACGCTCTTTTTCCCTTTCTATAATAGCCTTGGTTTTACGGATATATTTGAGGCGGTTCCACATACTCAGCGTTAGAACTGTGGCAGCAATGCCAAGGATGAGAAACAGGTTTCGCTGGTTTTTCTGTGCCGTAAGGCTTTGGGCATAGGCGTATTGTTGTTCCTGTTCCTTTTGGGCATCTTTAATGCTATCCAACAGTTGCCTTTTCTGAAACTCGTAATTCATTACCGAACGTGTAATGTTTCGGGTATTATCCAAATTCTGAAGGCTATCCATTATTATTTGCTCCTTGCGGTAATGGTAAAGTTCATTAACAGGATCGTTGAGTTTGGAGTAGGCAATAGACAGGGAGCCATGTGCCATTCTTTGTACCTTCAAATAAGGTATTGCCTTGGCAATAGCCAAACCTTGTTTACCATGTACTATGGCTTTTTCAGGCTTGTTTATTCTTCCATAAAAATAACAGAGCCTGACGTTGGTATATGCCATGCCGTGTCTGTCATTAATGCTGTCTCTTAACCTCAGTGCTTTTAGGAGGGTGGCTTCAGCAAGCTCATATTGGCCTATGGTGCTGTAGTTGTGGCCGAGATTACTTAGCAGCAGGCCCATAGATTGGTAAAACTTTTCGTGTTTAGCTATCTGGAATGCTATTTTTTGAAAGTAGATAGCGGAATCAACAGGGCCGGATTTTTCAAAGATGATGGATAGATTGTTATAGCCTCCAATCAAGTCACGCTGAGTGCCATATTGCTTAAAAAGTGCTATGGCGCGATTTATAGTTTGACGGGCACTTTTAAGATCATCCTGATCGTAGTGTAATAGGGAGATATCCTCAAGGTTATTGGCAATGCCAATCTGGTTATTTATCTTTTTGTATGAATTGTTGCTGGCATAGAGCAGGTTTATTTGAGACTGAACATCACCCATGCCTCTGTAAATCTCCGCCAGATATGCCTTTGCCTTTCCTATGTACAAATGGTCATTTAGATCCTCAAAATTACCTAGGTAGTAGGTTATTGAGTCAATACTAATATGATAATCACGCAAATCCCTTGCATAAACATAATTTCTGAATGCAGAGCGGAAGTATAGCTGATCATTGCCCTGAATGGAACTTTGGTGTCTGACTGACTGTAATTTCCTGAGGGCCTCTTCAATAGAATTGTTTTTATAATCATCTAAGGCTTGCTCAAATAGTGTCCGGAGTTTTTCCTTGTCACTAAACGGAGTTTGGGCTTCCATCTGTAAGGTGAAAAACAGAAAAAAGGACAGTATAAGATAGGTTAAGGGCATATTGCTGTTTAATCCTTTGAAGATGCAATTTGCACATTAAGTTAAACACAAATATTTACTTATGTTTCAGATATCAATCATTATGATGTATTTGAAATGAGTGTTATAAAGGTATGGAGGCCAAATATGATACTCTGATGGCCCTGAGTTCCAGTTTTTGCCTAATACATGGTATTGGGATTGGCTGATTTCTCAGGAATCTGCTGAATAGCATCCCAGTGCTCGCAAATCTTTCCATTTTCATCAAACCTAAAAAAGTCCATGGTAACATATTCATCGTTTCCCGGCCAGATTTGGTGGGTGTGCAAAGCCACTAGATCTCCTTCTGCAATGCAGCGGACAAATTCAATCGACTTTTCAGGATACTCCACTTGCATCCTCTCGAAGTACTCAATAAAGCCCTGAGTGCCATTGGCCACATCCGGATTGTGCTGTATGTATTCCTTTCCCACATACTGTTCGATCGCCTTTTTGGGGTTTCCTAAATAAGCGGTTTTATAAAAGGCAATGGCGTTTTTCTTGTTTTGCTCCAGATTCATCTCTTGGGTTTTTATTACTATACTCGCTTTTGATTCTGGCTGGCAATTATGGTTTTATCAAGACGTGAAAGTCTTGTTTTTTCTTGCTTGGCAGACATTATCCAATGTTTGGTAAGCCTAAGGTAGGAGGGCGCCTGGCTGCTAAAAAAATCCCAGGCGGCCTTGTTTTGCTTAAACAGTCTTTTGTATTCGGCAGGAAGCTCAGAGGATACATGTGCATGAGAATATGCACTGGATTCATCCACAGTTCGCAAACGGAAAATGTGATGACCAGCCTCTGTCATTAGCCCCGCTTCGGTAAGCTCTGCCATCTTTTTTATGTTGACGGCACTCCATAAACTAGACTTTCTTCTTGGCGTAAAACGGATGCAATAGCTCTCCTCATCTATGGATTTTCGTATTCCATCTATCCAGCCAAAGCACAATGCCTGATCTACCGATTGAGACCAGGTGATAGATGCCTTGCCTGTTTTAACTTTATAAAACCCAACAATCAGCTCGGTTTCCTTCTTGTGGTTTTTCTGTAACCAGTTTCTGAATTCTGTTGGATTGGCAAAAAAAGTGGGCATGATCTGAGTTTAAGGCGTGCTGGCAATGTTTTTAAATATATCGGTTTTAGAGCCGATATTTAGTTAAATCGGTTTTAGAGGCGATAAGGCGGAGAAAGCCAGAATCTATTCTTTACTATTATTACCGTTAGAAAGTAAAAATTCACTTATCACCATGCTTGTATTGGCTCCAATAAACTGAAGCAGCTCCCGGTAATCAAGCTTTTTAGATTGACTTTTAAGAAAGTCTTTACGAGACATTATTAAGTACTGATATTTCAATGTCACATTAAAACCCCCACTTACCTTTACTCTAAAAGAATGGGTCTCTTGCGGTTTAAGAACAATGAAATTTAAAAGGTGAGTAGCATCTCGCCAATTTCTACTTAAATTAAAAACAGAGTCTGATTTTAAAGAGATATTCAAGACTTCGTTAGAACTTATACCTGACCCGTCATTAGGCTTAATTATGTAAAAAACGCTATCCTTAGTATCATTGAAAAATATTAGAGTTGAAAACAACGAATCGCCACGTTCTTCCAAATTTTGCGTCAGGATTTGTTTGCTAAAATTCTGTGCCTTAAGTAATTGCCCGGGAAAAAGAGTAATTATGAGAAACAGAAACTTCAGGATAGCTTCTGACTTATTGGTGTTTAAGTGGATTCGTTTACTCTTCATTCTTGCTCTCATCAACTTACTTCTTTGCTTCCTTCATAGTGTTATTCATGTATAAAATAGTTACGGGTCATTTATTTGGATTCTTGGTTCGGGTTTTTCAAGTTCATTTTATCCCTCTCTTCCTGTACCTTCTCCCAAAGGTCAGGGTTTTCAGGATGTGCGCGAGCCTCTTTCATTGCCTCCAATAGAGCAGGATAGTCTCGATACTTAAAGTCTTGCCATAAACCACTTGGGAGAATTAAAAGGATTAAACCAATGCTTCCAATAAGGGCTATCCTTTTAAAAATGTTGGTATAGTATTCAGACTTTGATTTTGAATACTTCACTAAGCCCACGATGAGGGCTATAGCCAATCCAACTACTCCAAGGACCAGGTTGGGGAAGGCACCGGGGAAAGACATCAATGTAAATAGTATACCAACCAAAGTGCTTGAAAGGGCCAGCCCGGTAAGGATGGCTCCAACAATCCTCATGGCACTGACACCTTTGTAAGAGCTCTTCTTAAAAATGCGCTTTAACGGGATATTGTTAAAAAGGGCAAAACTTAAATAGCCATAAATTACGCCAAGTAGGGTAAAGGATAATACCAATAATACATCACTCAACGGAATCAACAGGCTACTAAGTACAATGGAAATGAGAGCAACGGCTCCAGAGATTAATTCGGCTTTTTTCATTTTGGTTTTTAGTGTTTAGCGGGCTATTGCAAAGTTTTTGGATTGAATCAGCGGATCATGGTTGGTGTATTTTCTGAGGTTGAACTGAAAGTAGTAGTTGTCCATTTAAAAAATCTCGATATGCCTGTGAAAATTCTCAATCCATATTTGGATTAAAAACATCTCCAAACCAAGAAAACACAGATATGGCACCTACAATAATCAGGGTCACCAAAATAAGCCCAACCAGCAGGCAACCGGCCTTAAAAGCCTGATCCTTCCACGTCACAATATCATCAGAATTAACACCTATATCACTTCGATTTTTTAGATCAACTTCCACATAATCAAAAAAGAAAAGGCTATCACTACCAATAATTCCAGTGTCAAGTTGATAATCTATTAATTGGTTGGTGCCAGATTTCTTTTCTGTGATTAGAGAAGCATCTAACAATTGAGCAGCGTATATCTCTAACCCTTGGCGGTTCGCTCTTATATAACCGTCAACTGGTTCTTTATTATCATTAAATTGATGAAAACTTATATAGCCCTCATCGTAATTTTCCTGAGTTCGGAGGGTGTCAATTAATACTCTTATTTCATCTTCTTTCTTCACTGAACTACACACTTAGCGCGTTGCTTTAAATAAAGTTTAAGGTCATCTTACTTTGTATCGCCACCCTCAGCCTTCTCCTTAGCATCCTTCATAGTATTGGCAGCAATAAAGCTGGTGGTCATCTGCGTAAGCATATCGCTGGCTGCCGTTGGGTTGTTGGGCAATAGGATAAGGTTGCTATCCGTGTTTTCACTTACAGCTTGCAGCGTATCATAGTGTTGGGTAATCACTATAAGGGCAGAGGCCTCCTGAGAGTTAATGCCTACAGCGTTTAGAACTTCCACAGAATCTTCCAATCCTCGGGCAATTTCCCTACGCTGGTCGGCAATACCTTGTCCCTGTAAACGCTTGCTTTCTGCCTCAGCAGTAGCTTTTGCTACAATTCGGATACGCTCAGCTTCCCCTTCATATTCAGCCGCTATCTTTTGGCGCTCAGCTGCATTAATTTTGTTCATGGCATGTTTTACCTGCTCATCAGGGTCAATATCTGTAACCAGGGCTTTTATAATGTCATAACCATAATCATTCATAGCCTCTTTCAATTCACGTTTTATGGCCACGGCTATGTCGTCTTTCTTTTCAAATACATCATCAAGCTTTAGCTTGGGAACCTCTGCGCGTACAGTGTCAAATACATAGGAAGTGATTTGATCCTCAGGATTCTGTAGCTGGTAGAATGCTGCGTATACCGATTGTTTCAGCACCAGATATTGCACCGAAACCTTCATCTTCACAAATACATCATCCTTGGTTTTTGTTTCCACCAATACATCTAATTGTTGAATGCGCAGGTTTACTCGTCCTGCCACTTGATCTACCAAAGGAATACGCCAGTGAATACCGGCTTCTGGGGCTTTTATAAACTTACCGAAGCGTTGTATTACGGCTACATACTGCTGACGCACAATGTAAAAACCGCTTAAAACAAACAATGCAATAACTATAAATACTATAAGACCAATGGGTAAATTCATAATGTATAGAATAAGATTTTGAGGTACTCAAATTTAAGTGGTGAATATACTTCAAAAGGCAATGTTGAGTGGCATGGACTACAAAAATGTACGCCATGGATTTAAGGTATTTGCGGTGATGTTGGCCTTTTGTATTTTCCCGCCTTCAAAATGAAACGCTATTACGACATACTTGGCCTCAGCGAGGGTGCTTCTAAGGAAGAGGTGAAAAAGGCCTATCGCATGATGGCTATGAGGTATCATCCGGATGTAAATCCGGGAGAAGGTGCTAAAAAGAAATTTCTGGAAGTACTGGAGGCCTACGAATACCTAACGGGTGTTCGTAAAATGAACCAGGGGCGGGGGATGAATCCCGAAGATCTTCAGAAGTTTTACGATCTGATGAAAAAAGCCGCTGAAGAAAAGGCCAAAGCGCAGTATCGCCAGCGGGTAAAGGAGTTTAGGAAAAAGCAGGAGCAGAAGCAATCAGCCGAGTTTCAAAAAGCCATCTTTATATTAATTGGAATTGTAGTGGTTGGAGTAGCCACCTGGCAAGGCTATGGTTTTTATAAAAACCTGGTTATCAATCGCGATCCTCAGGTTACCGAAGTGCAAATTACCGGACTGGGCACCAAGCGTATGGAGTACCAGTTTTTTATTGAGGATACCATTATAAAGGAGCGGGTTTATGCCAGTCAGTATGGCATAGATATATTGTCGGGCAATGGTATGCCACTTAAAATTGGAGATCAGTTTGAACTTATTTATTCACATAGCCAGCCCGGTTTTCACCGGATAAATTTTGAAAAGGTGAGTGCCGAGACCTTAAGGCGATATATGGATTTGGTGGCGCGCAGGTTTTTGGTTATTTATCAGGATGAATGGGCGGGTTTGCCAGCTCATGATCAAAAAATACGTGCCAGTTGTATGACGCTTCTGGTGTTTAATAAATTTGGATTTGACGGCCTCAGCACCGTTTATTATAAGGATGTAAATCCGCTGGACAACTTTTCGCACAACAGCTGGAGCTGGACTAACTTAAACTCCAGCGAGGAGTATCTGAATATTGAGGCGTCCTGCGCTTCTGATTCTATGCAGGTACGTTATTGAAATTCATATATCGTCTTTGTGGTTAAGCAGATACTTTTTACTTTAACGCAGAGTTGTTACATTAGGTCTTGCTACTGCTTAAAAATGATAAAGCTTCCAGGCAGTCCTCCGCGAAATCTCTGCGCCCATTGCGGTTAAGCGGTAAGCTGTTTTCTTCAACGCAGAGGTGCAGAGTACGCTGAGTCTCGCAGAGAATTTCTTTAAGACTTTCGGTTGTTTAAATAAAATCAAGGTTCTTAGTAAACCTCCGCGAAATCTCTGCGCTCATTGCGCCTTCGCGGTTAAATAACAACCTTTTCTTCAACGCAGAAATGCGGAGTAGGCTGAGAAATGACGTCCCCAAACACCATTATTACATCCGCCCTTGCCGCTCCCTTATTTCTACTAATTTTGAGCCCTCTTAAAAAAAGCACCAAAACAATATGTCTATAAAGCCCAGCCTACCCAAAGGCACCCGCGATTTAATGCCCGAAGCCATGCAAAAGCGGGAGTATATTCTGTCTTCAATAAAGACTGTTTTTTGTAAATATGGCTTTCAGCCGATAGAAACTCCAGCCATGGAAAACCTCAGTACCCTTACCGGAAAGTATGGAGAGGAGGGCGACAAGCTTATTTTTAAGATTTTGAATTCCGGGGACTTTATTAAGAAATCCAATAAACAAGCTTACGCTGATGACGATAGCAATGCGTTTGGAGCCTCCATTTCAGAAAAAGCCCTGCGTTACGACCTTACCGTTCCCTTCGCTCGTTTTGTGGTACAAAACCAAAATGATTTAACCTTTCCTTTTAAACGCTATCAAATACAACCGGTATGGAGAGCTGATCGTCCGCAAAAGGGACGTTTCCGTGAATTTTACCAATGTGATGCTGATGCCGTTGGTTCTGATTCTCTTTTAATGGAGTTGGAATTCATCCGCATGTATGATGAAGTTTTTAAAAAGTTGAAAGTTCCGGCAGCCATCCACATGAACAACCGCAAGTTGTTAGCTGGTTTGGCCGAAGTAATGGGTATTAGCGATAGACTTACCGAGTTTACTGTTATCCTTGATAAACTGGATAAAATTGGTAATGAAGGTGTAGCGAGGGAACTAACACAAAAGGGTTTCCCTGAAAAGGCAAGTACGCTGCTTTTTGAAATTCTATCTACGAAAGGTAGCAATGCAGAAAAATTGGAAGTATTTAAAAAGGCATTGGCTGGAAATGAAATGGGAGAGAAGGGCATTGCTGAGTTGGAATTTGTGCTCAACAACCTAAGCAGCCTAAAACTAACTAATGATTTGGTTTTGGATGTAAGTTTGGCCCGTGGGCTGGATTATTACACAGGAGCCATATTTGAAGTAAAACCTGTAGGTGTGGAAATGGGCTCGATTGGTGGCGGTGGCCGCTATGATGATCTCACAGGGATATTTGGAATGAAGAATCTTTCCGGCATTGGAATTTCCTTTGGTTTGGATCGCATACAGATAGTGATGGAAGAGCTGAATCTTTTCCCTGAAATGGATGGCAATTCCACGGAAGTGCTATTTGTAAATTTTGGAGAAGCCGAAAGCCTGTACAGCCTCACTTTTGCAAATGAGCTTAGAGATTTGGGGGTAAAGGCAGAAGTATATCCGGATAGCAGTAAGCTTAAAAAGCAGCTGGATTTTGCCAATAAAAAGAATATTCCCAATGTAATATTGATTGGCAGCAATGAGATGAAAGCCGAAAAGTTCACCATGAAAAATATGAACGAAGGCACGCAGGAAGACTATAGCCGAATTGAAATTCTTGAATACTTTACAAACCGTAAAAACTCAAACTATGGCCTCCACTGATAATTACGAAATAGGAGCGGAACATCTTAGCCTCTCACGTTTATATTCCATATTTTCTGAGGGCATTGACGTTGACCTTTCTGAAAAGGCAAAGCAAAGCATTGCAAAATGTCGTGAGTATCTCGATCAGAAAATTGAAAAATCAGAAGATCCCATTTATGGGATTAATACCGGTTTTGGCTCTCTTTATAACATCACCATAGAGGGTAAGGATCTTGCTCAACTTCAAACCAATCTGGTGCGTTCACACGCCTGTGGTACCGGCAGGGAAGTTCCTAAGGAACTGGTGAGATTGATGTTGCTGCTAAAAGCGCGTTCGCTTTCCTATGGCCATTCAGGTATAACCGTGGAGGTTGTGGAAAGGCTTATTGAATTCTATAATCACAATATAACCCCCAAGGTTTATGAGCAAGGCTCGCTTGGCGCTTCGGGTGATTTGGCACCACTGGCACACCTTAGCTTACCCTTGTTGGGAGAAGGGGAGGTGTATTATAAAAACAAGCTGCAGCCAACGGCTAAGGTGTTGGAAGCTCTAAACTTAAAACCCTTGAGCCTGCAATCTAAAGAAGGATTGGCGCTGCTTAATGGCACACAGTTTATGGCCGCCTACGGTTGTTCCATACTTTTCAATTTGAGAAAGATGAGCTACCTGTGCGACCTTATTGCTGCGCTTTCGCTGGATGCTTATGATGGCCGGCCAGAACCCTTTGATTTGTTGATTCACCATGTTCGCCCACATAACGGGCAAATAGCCACGGCAACCCGTGTTCAGGAGTTTTTGGAGGGCAGCGAACTTATTTGCAGAAAGAAAAAACACGTTCAGGATCCCTATTCTTTCCGTTGTGTGCCTCAGGTACATGGTGCTACTAAGGATGCTTTGGATTATGCTGAAAAGGTTTTTACCACGGAAATCAATTCCGTTACCGATAACCCCACCATTTTCCCTGATGAGGATAAAATCATCTCCGGAGGAAATTTCCACGGGCAAACTTTGGCCATAGCTCTTGATACCATGGCGATAGCAGCAGCGGAACTCGCCAATATCTCCGAAAGGAGAACCTATTTGTTGGTAAGCGGACAAAGGGAATTACCACCGTTTTTAGTAGCTGTACCCGGGCTAAACTCAGGTTTAATGATTGCGCAGTACACAGCAGCCTCCATCGTAAGTAAAAACAAACAGTTGTGTACGCCAGCATCGGTGGATTCCATTGTTTCCTCTAATGGTCAGGAAGATCACGTAAGTATGGGAGCCAATGCTGCCACCAAGGCCTGGGAGGTTTGTCAAAACCTGGAAACCGTTTTGGCCATTGAGCTGATCTGTGCTTCACAGGCGCTTTTCTTCCGCAAGGATAAAACCTCGCCATTTCTGGAGTCTTTTCTGGAATCGTTTAGGGCAGAAGTTCCCTTTATTAAGGAAGACAGAATTATAGCCCATGATATTGCCAATGCCAAAGCCTTCATTGCGGGACTTGAAATTGACGGTGAATTGATCTTTTAGAGGAAAAGATAGGAATCGGCATTTTACAGTTCCCATATAGTATATTGGAGACTTGAAACCAATTTACAACCATATGGGGGGCCGTAATCAGTTTTATCTGTATTACATTCTTATTCTCAGCTTTTTACTTACCAATACATCTATTGCACAACTAAGTAAGATAAACGAGTTTGAAAAGGAACTGAGCAGGGAAATGACGGATAGTGCGCGAATTAAGTTGCTAAAGGACTTATCCATTGCCTACTCATCTGTTGATCCTGTGAAGAAATTTTATTATGCCAACACTTATCGGGAGCTGGCCGAAAAGACCGGTGCCGACTCTATGGTGGCCGATGCCTATTTGGATATGGGTATTTCCTACGGTATAAGGAGTAAAGCGGATAGTGCACTATATTACTTTTCTCTGGGTTACCACAAGGCCAGGGAGTGCAATTATCTAAGAGGTGTGGGGCGTAGCTTGGTAAACATGGGGTATGCCTATGACCGTTTGGATGATGACGAAGCCGCCTTGACCAAATACCTCGAAGCTTTACCAATATTTAAAAAAATCAAGTCGGAACACGGTATTAATCAATGTTATACCAACATTGGAGCCTTGTATTTTGATCTGGGGCAATATACACTGGCGCGTAGCTATTTTGCTGAGGCACTGGCGAGTTATACTGAATATGAAGACGAGAAGGGTACTTCATGGGCTTTGTATAATATGGGTAACGTAAGTATGGCATTGGGCGATTTTCCCGCTGCGCGTGATTATTTTGATAAAAGTCTGGCCATCCGCCAAAAAAAGGGAGATCTGGCCGGTATTGCCAGTACAAGCGGAGCTCTTGGTGAGCTGGAGATAAAAGAAGGGAATATAGATCAGGGATTGAAATATTTCCAAATAGCCTCGGAACACAATGCTACCATACAGGATAATTTTCATCAGTCCACTGTGCTTATTTCAATAGCAAATGCCAATCTATTAAAGGGAAATTTTGATGAGGCCAAAAGCAAGGCTTTACAGGCTTTAACGAAGGCAAGGGAAATGAAATCTCAAAAGGCCACGGCCGATGTTCTCCATTCTCTTGTAAGGATATTCAGGACATCGGGAGACTATAGAGAGGCTCTGGAATACCAAACAGAACTTATTGCTGTGGAAGACAGTCTGAGGGCCGAAAGCAAGGTTAATGAGGTGATGTTGGCCGAGTTTAATAGAATGGATGAGCGCAATCAAAACCTCACAAAAGACAATGAAATTATAACCTCACAAAATTTAAGTTATTTAAAAACTATTGTCATTACCTCTCTGATTCTCGTTTTGGTGATATTGTTGCTTATAGTGTTGTATAAGAGGAATGTAGAAAAGAAAGCGTCCAACACATTGCTGGAAAGGCAGAAGCGTGATATGGAACAGGTATTGGATGAACTGGCTCTCCTAAATGAAAAACTAAACGAGCAAATGTTGTTGGTGGAGAGTCAAAATGCCAAATTATCTCAACTTAATAAGGTTAAAAATAAGCTCTTCTCCATATTGTCTCATGATCTGAGGGCCCCATTAGGTACAATACAAATGTTGCTAAGCATGCACAGAGAAGGGAAGGTTGCCGAGGATGAACTTAATCCTCTTCTTTTCAAACTGGAGGATACGGTGTATTCATCCAGTATTTTTCTCGACAACCTATTGGAGTGGTCCAAAAATCAGCTTGATGGTTTTTTGGTGAATAGTACCACTGTAAGTATTAAATCGTTGGTTAAGCGAAATGTAGAGCTTGTTAGATCACAGGCAAGCCTGAAGGAAATAAGTGTACAAAGTTTTGTGAATGAAGACTTTTACGTTGATGTCGACCCGGATATGATAAAGGTGGCGATTCGCAATCTTTTGTCAAATAGTATAAAGTTTTGTTCACCGGGTGATTCAATTTCATTTAGGGCACAACGTGTAGATAGCGAAGTAATACTTTCTATAAGTGATACTGGCCCGGGAATAACGGATGAGCAAAAGGGCAATATGTTTAGTTTGGAATCGGCCACAACAGAGGGAACCTTTGGGGAAAAGGGGCAACGACTGGGGCTTATATTGTGCAAGGAAATGGTTGTGCAGAATAACGGCAGTATTGATTTTGAAAGTGAGGTAGGAGTAGGAACGATCTTCAGGATAACATTACCTGCAGCCTGAGTTTATCTGAATAAGGTAAGATACCCGCGTTTGATCTCTTTTCCTGTATTTAGAATGTAAGTGTAAACATCCTCTTTAGGCTCCTGACCATCATTGGTACCATCCCAAAATTCGGTAAAGGGATTTTCGGTTTCAAAGACTATCTGGCCCCATCGGTTGAATATGCGGAAATAGTCATTGGGATTACAGCGATCACCGGATAATTCAAATTCATCATTAATACCATCACCATTGGGGGAGAAGGCATTGGGAATAAAAATTTCTGATTGAATGGCTTCAATCTCTACTTTAAAATTCTGCTCATATAATTCAGTACATAAAGGATCTTCTACGGAGAGATTTACAGCATATATCCCAGGCTTATCAAACTTAATATTTGGATAAGCTCCGGTGGCCTTTTTGCCGGAGTATTGCCATTCATATAAATACCTTGCCCTGTAGTTCACGTGTACTACATCTATTTCTCCGGTGCTGCACTCTTTATAGGATATTTCGGTTCGTGGTACAACAGTGCTGTCTTCAAAAGTAACATTTGCATATACGGTGTCAGAAAGTTGGCACATGGTGTCGGTTGCTATCAACATAATCTGGTAGTTTCCCATTCCCGGGAAAAAATGAGTTGGGTTTTCGTCATTTGACTTTGTACCATCCCCAAAATCCCAAAAAAACTGGTTTACCTCAGGAGAGGTGTTGTTGAAGTTCACTTGAAATTTTTTATCACAGCCAAAGTAATCGTAATCCATTGAAGCTTTTGGCTTTCTGGGGGTGTCATTGTTTATTGTAATAGTTGCGGTGTCAGATATATCGCAAACGGTATCTTCTGCTACAAGCATAACTGTATATACACCTAACCCCTTATATATGGTAGTAGGCTCAAAGTCATTTGAGGTCAAACCATTGCCAAAATCCCAATAATAATTGTTGGCATGCTGGCTTCTGTTATCAAATCTTACAATCAGTTGATCGCAGACAGTATCTACATCATAGGTGATTTCAATGTCCGGTGTTGCTTTTACGGTTTGTTCCAGGCTGATTTTGATAGCCCCAAGATTGCAGTTTGTGTTTAGAGGTTTTGCCGGGCCATAAACGCCAGGGGTGGTTGGGAATGTATTTTTATTTCCACATGCGGCACAAACTGCCTGGTAAATGGTGCCATCAGGACTAAAGCGACTGGTACCTCCATCAACATGCTCCGAAGCCCTGCCGCCATAGTAGGTTCCATAAAGAAAGCTTGTTGCATCTCTATCCAATACCATAAAATAAAAGTCGCTGCCATCAGTGGTGCTGTCAATAGCATCTTTGGTGGTAGTTAATCCATGGGTATTTCCTAATTGCCCATTTCCGTCTTGTAGGTCATTTGAACTTCCATTCCAACCGCTAACGTAAATTCTTAAACAATTATCCACCATAAATGCTGATGGAACTAAGTCACTTTTGGCTTGCCCACTACCAACTACTGTTGACCAAATTCTATTACTCAAATCAGACGAATATTTCTGAATGAATTGACGCGAACCAGAATTGGCGTATTTACCGCTTGTTACAGGTATTGATCCCTTAGTTTGACCTAAAACAAATACAGAACCGAATTTGTCAACATCAATAAAAAAGGCTTGATCATAACTTGATGTTCCAATGTATGTACTTCCCAAAAAATGGCCATTATTTCCATCGAATTTTGCGATATAGCCATCTATGTCTCCAGAGTATGAAGATTGAAATGAAGTGGGATGAGTTGGGAGATTAGCACTTTTAGTGGCCCCACATATAAATACGTCCGTTCCATTGGTTTTAATGGAGTTTCCAGTTTCATCATCAGCCCCTCCATAATAGCTACCCCAAATCAAGTGTGTTAGGGAGGGGTTAAATACTGCAACTATGGCATTTTGAGAGTTGGTGCCAAGTCCCGTACCAGGCTTCAGGAATGGAAGGTTGTCAGATTCTGAGCTTGTGGTTATGGCTATATTACCATTGTTGAGTATAATGACTTCACCACGGGTTTCATCACAATAATTCTTTACTATATGAGTATTGGTGCCCACTGCGCCTTGTGATGTGCCTAAAAAAGTTCCTGCAAGCATGGAAGAACCTGTGAAATTTAATTTAATTATAAATGCATTGGTTCCATTCTGATACTTAACATTCCACGGATCCCAATTTACAGCGGAGCCCTTTATCAAAGAATCCTGGTACGCAATGGTCGTCATAGGGAAGTCTGTTGAGCCTGTACTGCCTAGTATTATGAGGTTATCACTGTCATCCACAATCATGCTATGAGGCATTTCAATACTACTACCTCCAATAAAGGTGGAATAAAGTAAGTTTTGTCCTGTGGATGAAAATTTACTGATTGCTACATCAAACTTTCCCCCTCCATAAGTTAGTTGAAGTGATCCTAAAGTGGTTGGATATCCCGCTCCTTCAACTATTCCTCCCCCATAAAAATTTCCTGAATTATCATAAGTGGCAGTGAAGCCCCAATTATCATTAGTGGCACCACTAACGGTTGCAAAATCCAAAACAGGATCAATGATGAGTGCTTGGGAGAGGTCATAATCCCCGAGTTTGAATCCAACTTGATTATTTTCTAAAGTGTAGTTACAGGCTACAATTACTTTCTGTCCATCAATAATTTGATAGGCTTCTGGTATATACTCGTAAACGGGACCAATGGCCGTATTAAGCACTAAGCGGCCTTCCGATATTTCCAACCCATCCAGTCCTTCAAAATCCATTTGTAAAACAGAAGGGTCGGCATTTGCCGCTAGTAGAATATCGTATTTCAGGTTATCACCATCTTCAAAATAATTAATGGTTACCCCCTCATAAAGACCATTGTAGCTGATGCCTCTGTAAACAGGCACATTGCCTTTCCAACGGGTAGAATCATTTCCGAGAAAGTAGTTGTGATAATACTCTCTTTCTGAGAAGCCGGAAACTTGTTTTGATAAAGAGGGCAGGGCGTTTAGCCACTTCATTTTATAAGCTACGGACAAAAATTCCTTTTTATGGTCGTGATGGTCATGATCTTCGCCACCGTGGTGATGTCTGCTTTCTATCGCTTCCGGATCGGATAATAAGGTGGTGTAGCCTGTTTCTTCAAAGAATATGGCGCCAGTGGTAAGCTCAGTTTTATAAAGAAAATCGCCATCCCACTGCCCTTGGTTAGGTATAAAGGTGGCCTGACCCCACACTGAAAAAGCCAGTGAGTGGACAATAATTAATAAGCAAATCTTTATGGATTGAGTAGCTTTTTGCATTCTTGTATTCAACCCACTAAAATACCACTAATCATTAAGATATATAGGTTATGGGCTTAGGACTTATTTTAAGCGGACTTGCTCTATTCAGTCTTGGTGCACAACTCACAAACGATAAAGCTATAGCTGCCATCCTGCAGCCTGGTGGCTATCAGATAGTCGTTTTTTGCAGGCTTTAGCTTTAATTTCTGCTCAATTTCATTAGCCTTATTCGGAAAGTTCCTGCTGATTACATTAAAGCGACCTTTTGCCAGGCTTTTGTCAAAGGGCTTTAGTAATTTCTTTATAATGAATGTTTTACCGGGAAAACTCTCAAGCAGATTATTGGAAGTATAAAAATTACTGTTTATATGGAGTTTCTCTATTTTTAATCTTTGAGCTAAAATATCCTGCCCGCCTGATTTCAATAAAGATACATTGGGCTCGTAGAGGTATTGCCCGGGTTCACCCGTAACGGCTTTTATGTTTTGAATATCAATCCACTCAAACTCAAATGAGTTATCCGTATGAGGGTAAATGTCAAAGGTTTTTACTTTTATGGATCTTGATTGCTCTTCCAATAGAAAGAGGACTTCCTTACAATCATTTTTGTGGCTGATTACCCAAACCTCCCTAACATATTGAAGCTGCTCAATGGCCAGTTTGATATCCAGCATTGGGCTTGCCTTGATGAGTGCGCGCCTCCCATTGGCTATCAATAAATCCAAAATACGTGTAACATCCGGAAGGCAATCGGAGAGGGCTACGAGCTTGTTTTTGGCATCATCCCGCCTATATGGATCTATGTAAATAAAATCGGCTGTGGATTTTTTTAAAGCATCTATGCCATCACCATGTACAGTGTTAATTTCTGTATTTAACTGATGGAAGTTATGCTTTGCGAGTAGCGCCATATCGACATCCCGCTCTACGTAAGTCGTTTTTTTAAATGACTTGGAAAGATAATAGCAATCTATACCCAGTCCACCTGTTATGTCCAACAACTCAGTTCCATTGAGAAGGGAGGCCTTGAGGTTGGCAGTAGCCTCAGAACTGGCCTGTTCCAGGCTCAGTGCAGGAGGAAATACTACATGGGGGTTTGAATACCACTGAGGGAGCTTTTTTCTTATTTTTTGACGTGCCTGTATCTGATCAATCAAAAGTCGTTTTTCAGCATCACCAGAAAATTTGAGCGAAAGCCGAAATGGATCATCGCCAATATGGTCTTCAATAAACTGCCTATGCTTTAGGATGTAGTTAATCTCTGCGGGACTCACTTTTCTGTTTCTCCCTTAAAGGTATATTCCAAAATATTGGCTCCCATTTGCAGTGCTTTAAGGCGTTTTTCGGGCGGGTCGTTGTGCACTTCCTCATCTTCCCAACCATCGCTCAAGTCAGTTTCAGTAGTGTACAGCAAAACAAGTCTGTCTTTTATAAAAATACCGTAGGCCTCAGGAGGCTTGTTATCATGTTCGTGAATCTTTGGAATACCGTCTTTAAAAGTAAAATGCTGATTAAATATGGGGTGAGTTGGAGGTATGGCCTGTAGCGCTATATCCGGAAACACTTTTTTCAGCTCTGGCCTGATGAATTTATCCATGCCATAATTATCGTCAATGTGCAGAAAACCACCAGATTCCAGGTACAGTCTAAGGTTTTTGCGCTCCTCGTCAGAAAAAACAACGTTTCCATGCCCTGTCATGTGAATAAATGGATAGCTGAAAATATCAGTGGAGCCCACATCCACCACATCGTACTCAGGATCGATATCTGTTCCCAGGTTTTGGTTGGCAAATAGTATAAGATTAACAAGTGCCGTTGGGTTGGCGTACCAGTCACCACCTCCATTATATTTAAGGAGTGCCAATTTATAAGAGTATTGCGGTGTGGCAAAAGCCATTAGCAGCAATGCTAAGGAGGAGAGGAAGATGGTTATTTTTCGCATGTTGGCAAAATTAGAGGTTATTCACAAACGCCCTAACCTGAATTTCATTATCAAAGTAGGAATTGCTTTACAAAGTGTAAGGTAGTTGCTATTCGTTAAATAAATCCCCACAACTGATTGCTAATTAAGACCTTGTGTCAGCTACATTTCATGCCTTTAGTTGTAAATTCACTACACGAAAACTACAATCCTAATTTGTATGATGAAAAATTACTTTATAGCTCTTGTGGCGTTGTGTATAGGTTTAAGCTCTCCTTCCCAGGCACAATCCACAACAATTGCCACCTATACCACAGGCCATATTTCCTCTGATTTTTTTACCGGTAGTGTTCCCATTACTCAAAATTCCACTTGTCCTGCAACATTAACCGTTCCTGTTCCGGCAGGGAGGTTTGTTACCTCGGTTGATGTGGAGTATGATTTTGAAGCTCAGGGATTTACATGGCAAAGAGAGCAAAGCTCCTATCTGGAATGTGTTACCACAAATATCAAAGAGGCTTCAGTTTCATTAGGGCCAAATGTAAGTGCATCAGGCACTGTGGCCTACAATCGGACAGGTTTAACCATTGCCAATGGTGTGGTGCCCATAGGTGGGCTTCAATTCAAACTTCACGCTTTCAGATCTTTTTCTGCCGGTGGTTGTAATACTACTACTCAGCGTGTGGTTAACAATACCTTTAAAATTACCGTTACCCATGTGGCGGCCCCCACTTGTTTACCACCAACAGCACTTACTTTAAATACAGTTACTGCAACTACAGCCAATATAGGATGGACCACAGGAGGAGCCACAAACTGGCAAATAGAATATGGTCCTGCAGGATTTACACCGGGCACAGGTACCAGATTGGCCGCCCTTACAAACCCCTTTACCATTACAGGGCTTTCAACAAGTACTAGATATGACTTTGTGGTGAGAGATAGTTGTAGCGCTACTGACGTTAGCTTCTGGTCATTGCCATTTAGCTTCAGAAGTAGTTGTTCTGTTATTAATGCCCCATGGACTGAAAATTTCAGTGGGGCAGATTGGATACCGGGAACCGCTTTTGGTGTGAATGGGAGTATAGATACTTGTTTTAGCAGAAACCATCAAAATAACTTTGTGATGAAGGCCGGGCCGCCAGCCTTTCCGGCATTTAATTCGGGTCCTTCCGGAGATCATACTACAGGAAGTGGCAAGTACATTTATTCGGAGCGCTTGTTCTTCGGAGCATTTCCTTCCACAGCTACTATAAATACTCCGCCAATCAACGTTAGTGTGCTAACTTCTCCTGAGCTTACCTTTTGGTACCATATGTTTGGACCGGACGTAAACCGACTACGGGCTTTGGTTTCAACAGATGGTGGAGTAAATTTTACTTCAGTATTTTCAATAACAGGGCAGCAGCAATTTGCAAAAACCGACCCCTGGCTTGAGGCCATCGTAAATTTATCGGCATATTCCAACGATACCATTATCCTGAGATTTGAGGTATTACAGAATACAAATGGTGTAGCAGGAGATGTTGCCATTGATGATATCAGTATTCACGAAGCTCCTACATGTAAAAGGCCCACAAATCTCAATTTTATAGCCTCCGGTTCAAGTAGTATTACCATTGGATGGACGAGCGGAGGAGCTTCAAACTGGCAAATAGAGTATGGTTCGGTAGGCTTTACACCTGGTACCGGTACTATAGTTAATGCCGCTTCCAATCCTTTTACCATTTCGGGCCTTACGGCAAATACTGATTACGACTTTTATGTGAGGGATAGTTGTTCGGCAACTGATAAAAGCTTGTGGTCCATTGCACTAAAGGGTAAAACAACTTGTGCTCCGGCTGTTGCTCCATATTTTGAAAACTTTGATGGTATGGTTTGGAATAAGGGTGTGGCTGGTAACACACCTGGTACTATAAATACCTGCTGGAACAGAGATGAAATGTTCTATATTTTTAAATCCGGGCCACCAACATTTGTATCTACTCAAACGGGCTCTCAATTTGACCATACTCAGGGAAATTCTTCAGGAAAGTATCTTCAAACTGAGCGCATCCTATTTTCCACTCTTTTGGATACGGCTACAATTACTTCCGTTCCCATTGACCTGTCGCCACTTACTGTTCCGGAAATGAGCTTTTGGTACCATATGTTCGGAGGAGATATAGATAAGTTAATCGTTTCAGTTTCGAATAATAATGGCGCTAGTTATAGTCAGGTTTTATTGCTTTCCGGTCAACTTCAAAATTCAAATGTGGCAGCCTGGAAGGAGTCTGTGGTAAATCTTTCAGCCTATGCCAATGATACAGTGATTATCCGCTTTCAGTCTACACACCTGAATTTTGGAGCTGCGTCTGATTTGGGAATAGATGATTTAGACATTCATGAACAACCTACTTGCCCTAAGCCACAAACGTTAGCTTTAGTTGGCCAAACCAATTCAACAGTTACATTACAGTGGACAACAGGGGGTGCTGCCAACTGGAATGTGGAATATGGGCCGGTGGGCTTTACTCCGGGAACAGGAACCAGGGTAAATGCCGCTGCAAATCCCTTTACCGTAACCGGTCTTTCGGCAAATACCATTTATCAGTTTTATGTTCGTGATAGTTGTGGATTGGCAGATGTGTCTGATTGGATTGGACCAGTTCGTGCTAAAACCGATTGTAATCCAATCTCAGCCCCATATACGGAGAATTTTGATGGTGCTTCATGGACTATCGGAACTTTTACTATTCCCGGTAACCTCGATGCTTGCTGGAACAGAGATAGCACATTGAATTACCAAATGACGCCCATGTCTAATATCCCTACTTTTTCTACAGGTCCTGTAAGTGATCATACCAGCGGTAGTGGGAAATTTTTAGCAGCACAGCGCTTTTTCGGATCCCATGCTCAAAGTAGAGTCGCAGTGGTGGAAAGCCCGCTTATAGATTTAACAGCTTTAACCACACCCGAACTGGCTTTTTGGTATCATATGTTCGGAATTGACATTGATTCACTACAGTTGGAGATATTTGATGGCAACTCATGGAGCCGTGAGACATCAATTATTGGTCAGCAGCAAACTTCAAAAAATGCGGGGTGGGAAGAACTTGTGGTGGATATAGGTGCATATGCCAACGATACCATCAAGGTGAGGTTCACCGCATATAGAAGTACTGTTTTTGCTTTTAATTCTGCTGTGGCTATAGATGATTTGGATATCCATGAAAAACCTACCTGCCCAAAACCCCAAAATTTGATTTTATTGGGTCAAACCAATTCAACGGCCACTCTGCAATGGACGAGTGGTGGCGCCACCAATTGGAATGTGGAATATGGCCCGGTAGGCTTTACTCCCGGTGCAGGTACCAGAGTGAATGCAGCAGTCAATCCCTTTACGGTAACCGGCCTTTCGGCAAATACTAATTATCAGTTTTATATTCGTGATAGCTGTGGATTAGCAGATGTGTCTGATTGGGTTGGGCCAGTTAAAACTAAAACGGATTGTAATCCAATAACAGCCCCATATACGGAGAATTTTGACGGTACAGCATGGACCATTGGAACGGTTACAGTTCCCGGAAACCTGGATCCCTGCTGGTATAGAGACAGCACCGTGAATTATCAAATGACACCCATGTCCACAACTACAGCTTTCTCTACCGGTCCTACCAGCGATCATACTACTGGTAGCGGTAAGTTTTTAGTGGGGCAGCGCTTTTTTGGTAGTCTTGCACAGAGTAGAACAGCTGTTGCTGAGAGTCCACTTATAGATTTAACAGCTTTAACCATACCCGAATTAACCTTTTGGTATCACATGTTTGGTGTAGATATAGATTCACTTCAGGTAGAAATATTTGATGGAAGTTCCTGGAGTAGGGAGGCATCTCTGGCCGGACAACAGCAAACCTCCAAAGGTGCTGTATGGCAAGAGCTTCTGGTGGATATTAGTAGCTATGCCAATGATACCATTAAGGTGAGATTTACCGCTTATAGGAGTACTGCTTTTGCCTTTAACTCTGCCTTGGCAATTGATGATGTGGATATTCATGAACAACCCACTTGCCCGCAACCTTCAAACCTAAGTGTTACCAGTACAAATGCTAACTCTGTTACTTTGAGCTGGACAACAGGAGGGGCAACAAACTGGCAAATAGAATATGGTCCTTCCGGATATACAGCTGGTACGGGAACAATTGTTAATGCCTCTACCAATCCATTTATTATTACAGGTCTCAACAGTTCTTCTTCCTACGACTTTTTTGTACGGGATAGCTGTGGCGTTGCTGATGTAAGCTTTTGGGTGGGAAGAGCCACTGGTACTACCAGCTGCCTTCCTTTGCTGGCTCCATTTAACGAAACCTTTGATGGCCCGAGTTGGGTTGTAGGTTCTAATTTCAACGATACAGGCAGCATCGCTCAATGCTGGGTTAGAACCCCCCTTGCTAATTATTTTTGGAAGCCAGGGCCTCCCATATTTGGATCAAATTTCACCGGCCCCTCTGGCGATCATACTTCAGGGAACGGTAAATACCTCTTTGCTGAGTCTATCTTTGGAGGTGGCACTGCACCATTTGATGGCTTTGTGGAAACACCACTAATCGATCTTTCGGCTTTAACGGTACCTGAACTTAGTTTTTGGTACCACATGTTTGGTAATAATATTGGATCCATGGCTGTTGAAGTCGATAATGGTGGGGGATATACTCAGATTTGGAGTAAAACCGGGCAGCAGCAAAATTCGGGTACAGATCCCTGGAAGGAGGCTGTTATCAGCCTTTCTGCCTATGCTAATGATACCATCAGACTTAGGTTTAAGGCTACAAAGGCCAATTTTGGAACACAGGCAGATGCTGCCATCGATGACATTGATATTCATGAATCACCATCATGCCCCAAGCCACAGAACCTTGCGATAGTAGGTAAAACCAATAGTACAATTACGCTAAGTTGGACCACCGGAGGTGCCACCAACTGGAATATAGAATATGGCAGTCCCGGATTTACAATTGGAACAGGAACCTTGATTAATACATCCACCAATCCATTTACAATTACGGGGCTTTCAGCTAATACGGGTTACGAGTTTTATGTACGTGATAGCTGTGGGCTGGCGGATGTTTCTGATTGGATAGGGGCTGTTGGTGATACAACGGATTGTAACCCCATAGCGGCTCCCTATACAGAAAATTTTGATGGGGGTGTATGGACTATTGGAGCCTTTGGTACAGCAGGAAATCTTGATGCCTGCTGGAATAGAGATGAAACTGTAAACTATGTTTGGGCACCTCAAAATACAACTACTCCCTTTACTACAGGTCCTACTGCAGATCATACCTCAGGTACCGGAAAGTTTATCCATACCCAAAGAACCTTTGGAACTGTTATACAATCCATGGAAGGCGAGGTGATTTCACCCTTAATTGATCTATCGCCATTAACAACCCCTGAAATGAGTTTTTGGTATCACATGTTTGGTGCTGAAATTGATTCGCTTGCTGTTCAGATATTTGATGGTAACTCATGGAAACACGAGCTTTCCATCGTTGGGCCTCAACAAACCTCTAAAACAGATTTATGGAAGGAGGCTATTGTGGATATTTCATCCTATGCCAATGATACCATTAAGGTGAGGTTTATAGGATACCGAAACAGCACTTTTGCCTTCAATTCTCTAATTGCCATTGATGATTTTGACATTCACGAGCAACCTGCTTGTCCTAAGCCTTCTGCGCTAAGCATTACCAGCACTAGCTCAAACTCTGCAACACTGGCCTGGACCAGCGGTGGGGCAACCAACTGGCAAATTGAGTATGGTACTGCGGGTTTCACTCTTGGCTCAGGTACAATTGTTAATGCGCCAACCAACCCATTTGTTGTTACAGGTTTAAGTAGCTCCACTACCTATGACTTTTATGTAAGAGATAGTTGCAGTGCAACAGATTTAAGTGATTGGTATGGTGTAGCAACGGGCGCTACAGACTGTTTGCCTGTGTTGGCTCCATTTACAGAGAATTTTGATGGCTCAACCTGGACTGCAGGTCCTAATTTTAATGATACAGGCACAGTGGCTCAATGCTGGATACGTACGCCCCTTGTTAATTATCTGTGGAAAACAGGACCTCCGGCCTTTATATCTGCCATTACCGGCCCGGCAGCTGATCATACAACAGGTACTGGTAAATTCATTTATGCTGAATCCATTTTTGGGGGAGGTACTGCACCATTTGATGCCCTAATAGAATCTCCATTAATTGACCTTAGCTCGCTTACCGCTCCTGAGCTTCGCTTTTGGTACCATATGTTTGGTACAGCCATAGGAACCATGACAGTGGAAATAGATAACGGTAGTGGATACACCCAGATTTGGACAAAAACCGGCCAACAGCAGGTTTCCGGAACAGACGCCTGGAAAGAAGCCATTGTAAGTTTGAGTAGCTATGTAAATGATACTATCCAAATCAGGATAAAGGCAACAAAGGCCAGCTTCAGCAATTTGGCTGATGCAGCAGTGGATGATATCTCAGTGAAAGAGGCTCCAACATGTCCGCGTCCCGTAAATATCTCTCAAACTACTTCTACCACCACAAGCATTACACTTTCGTGGACAACAGGAGGGGCAACCAACTGGCTAATTGGTTATAGAGGTTCGGGTACTACCGGTCCACTTACCATTGTTGCAGCCAACACCAACCCATTTACCATTACCGGGTTAACACCATCAGCGAGCTATGACTTTTACGTGAAGGATAGTTGTGCCCTTGGTGATGTGAGCCTATGGGAAGGTCCATTTGGTGGTACTACCCAATGTGGTATAGCTGTGGCTCCATGGTCAGAGTCCTTTAATGGATCAAGCTGGGTTGAAGGAACCGGTTTTCAAAATGTTGGAAACATAATTAATAGTTGCTGGTCGAGGCCATCGGTTAACAATCCCAATTTTGGATCTAAATTGGGGGGAACAACAAGTGGTGGCACAGGACCGAGTGCTGATGTATCAGGAAACGGGAAATATATTTATACAGAGGCTAGCGGAGCCGCAGGAACAGGAGAGATTACTACTCCTTATATTTATGTACCTAACAGTCTGCAAAATCCGCGATTCAAGTTTGCCTATCATATGTTTGGAAACAGCATAACTTCATTGGCAGTTAAGATTGACAATGGCAGCGGGTTTGGGGCAAATGTGAAAACCATAACCGGTGCTCAGCAAACTTCAAATACTGCAGCCTGGCGTTTTGACTCTATTTCACTCAACACTTATAAAGGAGATACTATCCGCATAAGGTTTTTAGGCACTAATAGTGGATTCAATGGAGATATTGCTGTTGATGAAGTAAGTGTTATTGCAGATCCTGGCTCTCCATCCTGTAGCGATCCAACCAATCTCACCATAGCATCCGTTACACCGGTTGGTTTTACAGTGAACTGGATAGGTAATGGTAATTCTCAGGTTGAAGTTGTATTAAGTGGGCAACCTCAGGGAAGCGGGACTACATTTTATAATGTTAGCTCGCCATTAGCAGTTACTGGCTTATCAAGCAATACAGCCTATGATGTGTATGTGCGGGATAGTTGCGGTATCACGCTTTATAGCCAATGGATTAATGCCAGCAAAACCACTTTGGTTTGCCCGCCTATTACACCAGGCTTTAGTAGCTCCAATAGCTGGCTTGGGGTAAACTTCAATTCAGGCGCAACGGTAAACGCAGATTCGCTGCAATGGAACTTTGGAGATGGAAATGGTACCTCTGGTACAAGCCCTGCCCATACTTATGCTGCAGCTGGCACCTATATTGTTACCATGGGTGCCTTCTCGGATTGTGGCTCCACAGCTCAGTTTGTGGATACTATCAGAGTTTGTGATACGCTTTCCGCTGATTTTACATTTACCGCCAAAGGAGATACTGTAAGTTTTGATGCTTCAGCATCTTCAAATGCCACTTCATATTCATGGGATTTGAACGGTTTTGCCATGACGGGGCAGATGATAAATTATAAGTTCCCAAGCCCGGGTACTAAATCTGTTACCCTAACGGTATACAATGCCTGTGGTGATAGTGTGAAGATTTCAAAGAATGTAAAAGTTTGTCTGCCTCCAAAAGCAAACTGGACCTATAATATTATTGCCACCACCAGCTCAGGTATGAACACTCAATTTGATGCATCGGCTTCTCAAAATGCTATTACCTATGAGTGGGATTTTGGGGATGGAAGTCCCTTAGTTACCGGACAGGTTATGCCACAACATACCTTTTTAACCCCAGGCTTATTTTATAAGGTTACTCTTAAAGTAACCAATACCTGTGGGGATTTAAGTGTGATGTCATTCAGGTTAAATGAAATAGGAATGGAGGAGTTTGATCCAGAGGCTTCATTCATGCTGTACCCAAATCCTGCAAAAAATGTAGTGACAGTTGAATGGGATGCTACTTCTGTAAAGGCGCTTGATATGGAAATTGTGGATGCTACGGGTAAACTAATACTGAATCCTGCGGTAAATAACAGAGCTGAGGGAAAGCAAACTATAAATGTAAGTAGCCTGGCTGAAGGTTATTATATGATCAGAATAGTTACCAGTAAGGGAATCATTCAGCGTAAGCTGATTATTAGATAATACAGAACAATGGTAGAATCTAAAAGCCGGTTGCAATTTGCAATCGGCTTTTTTGTTGGCGGATACCGGCTATATATAAAATGGGCTTGAAGCTTAGTACAAAGCCTCTCATTAGTGCGAAACACAATTTAATAAGGCTAAACTGTACCCAAACTTATCCTATGATGAAGTTGAAGGGGGTAAAGGTACATTACCAGGCAAAAGCAGGAGAAAGTCAGCACAAGGGAGTTATTGAAACAAAAAAAGGCCGATTGCAGTTTGCAATCGGCCTTTTTTAATAAGAGAGTTGGCGATTAGGCTGCTTTTGCCAATGCCAGCCTTAAGTCGTATTTGCCAGTACCAAGGTCATTTAACAAGGTAAAGTGACTCTTAAGTGCAGCGTAAAATGTTTTGTGCTGATAATAGGGGATGTCATATTGCTCAGCCATATCCTTTACAATTTCTGAAATTTTGCGGTAGTGAACATGGCAAATATTTGGAAACAGATGATGTTCAATCTGATAGTTAAGTCCACCAATTAACCATGAAAATAGTCTGCTGCCATTGGCAAAGTTAGCCGTGGTTCGCATTTGGTGAATGGCCCAGTTGTTTTCAAGCGTACCTGATTGGTCATCAAAAAAATCTGTTTCTTCCAAAACGTGAGCAGGTTGAAATATTAGCGCAAGCAAAAGACCGGAAAGAAACTGCATAAGCAAAAATCCAAGGAGTATTTGCCACCAGGGCAGAGCCACAACTATCATTGGTATTACTAAGGTTAATACCAGATACCATGTTTTATTAAACAGAATCTGACGTTTTGCCTTTTTAAAAGAGATACCCTGTCCGGCAAGAAGATTGTTTTTATGGTAGCGCACAAGCTGTAAAAAATCTTTGGCTACAAACCAGTAGATAGTCATGATACCATAGAAGAAGGGTGCGTAAAAAGCCTGAAATCTAAATATTTTCTTGCGTTCCTGATGAGGTGAAAATCTCATAACAGGATTTGCAATATCCTCATCAAGCCCATCTACATTGGTAAAGGAGTGGTGAAGTACATTGTGTTGAATTTTCCAGTTTACGTGGTAAGCACCTAAAAAGTTTACTAAAAATCCCAGAGCGCGATTAACGTTTCTGTTTTTGGAGTATGAGCCGTGATTGGCATCATGCATAATAGAAAGACCGATTCCGGACATTCCTAAACTCATCAATACCCATAAAAGCATTACAGACCATGTTGATGAAAATAACCCGCTAAGCATAAGCCCAAGGGGGATAAAATATAGAGCAATCATAAAGGCAGTTTTAAACTTCATGCTGAAGTTTGCGTGCCGTGATATATTGTTGTCTTTAAAGTATTGACCAACTTTTTTACGAAGTTCTTTTACAAACTCTGGTCGGTCGTTGGTGTTGAATTTTATTCCGTGTACACTCATTAATATTGATTTAAAACCTAATTGAAAGATATACCCCTTAATATCGTACCAAAGGGGAGGTTTTTATTTTTAATTTCAAACTATTTACCAAAATTACTGCACTCTTGTAGTATTTATAGCTGATAGTATGTTTTGAAAGGCTTGGTTTTTAGGTTTTTAGTGACTCTTCTGAGAAAGCCGAAGGTTTACAAAAAAGCCCATCGTTAGGATGGGCTTTTAATACTGAAAAAAGTTAAAGCTTATATATTAAACTACTTTCACGTTAACTGCGTTCAATCCTTTTTTGCCTTCTTTAAGGTCAAATTCCACAACGTCTCCGTCACGGATTTCATCGATTAGTCCGGAAACGTGTACAAAATGTTCTTTTCCTGAACCGTCTTCGCTGATAAATCCAAAACCTTTGGTTTCGTTGAAGAATTTTACTGTGCCTTTACTCATGGTAATAAATTATAAAAATGTAATAATGCTGCAAATGTAAGCTTTAAAATTCACAATGACTCAAATTGTGAAATAATTAATAATTGATTCACAGAGGTTTAACTCACGAGATACAAAATGAGGAGAGTTTATGTAGTGATATGCTTATAAACTAACAGGTATTTCTAATTTCGCACTTCACCTTAAAATCACATCACATGGCAATGCTTTGCATTGATAGCCCAAGCCTTGAGCCTTATTTCAATCAGGCTGTTGAAGAGTATTTTTTAAAAAACTTTGACGACAACATTTTTATGTTGTGGCGGAATAATAACGCCATAATAGTTGGCAAACATCAAAATACACTGGCTGAAATAAATGTGGATCACGTTAAGGAGCGGGGAATTAAGGTGGTAAGGCGCCTTACTGGCGGAGGAGCTGTGTTCCATGATTTAGGAAATATTAACTATACCTTTATTATGGGATATGGTGCAGAAGGGGCTAAGGTGGATTTTAAGAAGTATAACCAGCCGATTATTGATGTGCTTGCCGGCCTGGGGGTAAAGGCTCATTTTTCCGGAAGAAATGATATCCTTATTGATGATCAAAAATTTTCGGGTAATGCAGAGCACATATTTCATCAAAAGCAACGAGTGCTGCATCATGGTACATTGTTATATGCCTCCGAAATTCAGGATATATCCGATGCCTTAAATGTAAATCCACTTAAGTTTGAAGGAAAGGCGCGAAAATCTGTACGAAGTCGGGTAACCAACATCTCCAGCCACCTCAAGGAAGACATTGGTGTGGATCAGTTTCGCAAAAAGGTAATGGATCATATTACAGAAATGTATCCAGATGCTATTCCTTATCAATTAACGGAGGAAGACAAAGCGGCAATCCAAAAACTGGCAGATGAGAAGTACAGTACATGGGAGTGGAATTTTGGCTATTCACCAAAGTATGGTTTAAAAAAAGGGATAAAAACCAATGGAGGCCATGTAGAGGTTCACCTGAATGTAGATAAGGGGACAATTTCAGAACTTGACATTTTTGGCGATTTCTTTGTGAACCGCGACCTCGAGGAAGTAAAACAAGCATTAATAGGAGTGGAGCACCGTGAAGAGGCAGTTTTGGCTAAGCTAAAGGAAATCGGCAGCAGCGAGTATTTTAATAATATTTCGGAGGAGGAATTGGTGGAGGCGTTTTTTTAAAGGGACATGCATCCTAATTATTGTTTTTAATTTTCCTTTCCAGGGAACTGATAAAAAAGGTGATACACAGAATTATTACAAATGCCTTAAACCATATTGGGGGGGCGTAAATATCCGTGAATTCTACAACAAGAAATGCTACAAAGAAAAGTCCGGATAGAAATAGGTAGTTATTTTGTTTTTTCATAATAGTATTGTATTAGTTTATCGCAAAATATTTAATGTACCAATCTGTCTCATGGTGGTCAATTTTAGCAGTGTCAATTTGATGTTTTGGGTTGAGCTTTGAGTATAAAATTTCAAGCGAAGCATGGTCTCTTTGACTGATTACCTTAAAACCATTTCTTATCAATAGAGCAGCAGCAACTCCAGCTCCAATTTGATAAACTTTGTTAACGTCCAACCTGTTGCCATTATAAATAACCTGGCTTCCACAAGAAGCACTTATATCCATTAGTACAGCTAGTTCAATATTTTCATTTCGGGCAATTTTCAGCATTTTTTCTGAGGCTTTAATTATTCCTTCTGTCCAGTCTTCTCCGCTTTCTGTTAGCAGTTTTGCCCTGCCGTCTAAAACATCAAAACCCGTCCCACCGTGAATGTCACACATTTGACGAGGTGAGCTAAATGAAAAGTCTTCCGGGCAAAATTTCACCATCCTTACAGTGTTGTACCTTAAGATTTTCAACGCAGTTGGATATTCCCCATTTGCAGTTCCATCCCATCCACAACTAGCCCCGGATAAACAAGCGCTCATTAAAAGTCTAAGTGGATTGCCGCTTGTTGGTATTCTTAATTGTTTTAAATATTCCCTGTCGGTCATAGTTTCTCCTTCATGTCTGAGATGAGCTGTAGATACACTATAAAAGTATATTCGATCTATAAGTATTTATTTCATCTAATTTTAAAATCACTCTTATCGGATAATATATTTATCATGGTTACATCTCAAATATCTCCCCATATCTTCATAGGGAAACTATGTGTTTGGTGAATCAATCGATTGCAGATGAACTAGACATTTTTCTTTCTATTACTCGAAAAAACTCCTTATCGAATACTGAAAAGTAAACCTGAGCGTCAAACTCTTCATAATAAGGAATAAACTTTCTTAGGTTTCTTCGCACGCTTTCAGGATAGGCCCTCAAGTATTCCATTTTGGTTTCTGCATAGTCTTTAATGGATACTTGCACTGTAGGTTCGGGCATTCCATCTATACCGTACATTTCATTTGCAATGTCGCTGGCATGCGGGTACCCCCAATTTTCCATTCTTATTTTCAACCATTTGTCTACAATTTCCTCCTCCATGTGACTGGTGTATACAGACTGATAAATTCTTTTGGTATTGATTTTATCGGCTTCCAATAAGTCCAGTACCAATTGGCTAATAAAAATATGCTCAGGGTGGCCATAGCCACCTTTTATATTATCTAGAGTGAATATTACAGTGGGATTAAAGTCATTTACTTTTAAGGTGAGTACCTCAGCTACTTTGTTATGTAAAAACTGCCTTTTGATTTTTTCGTAAGGAATAGGGATGTAAGCATTTTTCATAGTGTCCAATCCCGGCCTGTAAATTCCATCCTCTAGAATCAATTCATTGCCATTACAAATAATGTGGGCTGCGTTTTTTCCTGTTTCAGGATTTAGATGGGATTGCAAGCTCAATTGCTTGATATACCATCCGCTTGCTGATAGTTTGGCAATGGTACCAGACATGGCACAGTCGTCATCATCGTGTGCTACAATAATCAAGGCACGTTTGTTTGAAACAGTATCCAGATAGTTGTCAAAAGGATACTCCTCTATGGCTGAAAACGATTGAAGCTGTTCAATAGAAGGTTTGAGCGCGCATGAACTAAGAATCGCCATTATCAATCCCTGAGTAACCCATTTAAAGATGGTCATACTAAACTTTTTAAATTTTTTGGATAAAGTCCCGCACCATCGCAGTACGGGACTTTTTTAACCTACCCTATACTCCTCTACAATTAAAGTTTCTGTACTTTAAAAGAGGAAATAAACTGCCCATTAGAAATCTGTATAATATAGATTCCGGCAGGGAGGGCCGATAGGTCAGCAGTAATGGTCGGGCTAGATGAGTTCTGGTCTGCTTGCAACATTAGTTTTCCTTGTAGATCAAAAAACTGAGCCTTACACGAGTGGCTGTTTAAATCAGAAATATCAATTGACACTAAGCCACTGGTGGGATTTGGGTAAAGATTCAGCTTCGCAGAGTGATCTTTCCATTCCTCTATTCCAACATTGCTTGTGCCTTTTAGCTTGGCTACCACCATGTCTGATTTAGTACCACTTTGCGCGGATGTAGCGCACATAAATATTCTTCCGCTGGCATCTTCTATCAAAAATGGGTTGTTCTCAGTATTGTTATTTTGAACTTTATACTCCATAATACCATTTTGTCCGTAGCTTGAAATCAGGGAACCATCAGGGGCCAAGAGAAAGTTCATCATATTTTGGTCCCAGTTGTCGGTAACACCAGCGAGTAGAAGGCTTCCATTGGCTAAAATTTTGCCTGAATTAATATAGTCGGTACTGTGAGTGCTAAGGTTTGCCACAAATTTGCCATTTACACCGAAGGTATTGACAACAGAGCCGGTATTGTCAAATTTGTGAACCATTGCTTTGTAATCCGCGGGAGCGTTTCTATATCCACCCAAGACGTAGAGGTTACCCTGAGCATCGGTAATGATATCAGTGAGAAATAGTTCTGAAGTGTTGGGTAAGCTAACCGACATCGTGCCGTTGCTAGCAAAGTTGGCCAAGGGTTGCCCGTTTTTGTCAAACCCTATCACCGAGTATTTGTAAACTGAGGTTTGGATAAGGAGGTAATACTCATTATTAGAATGGCGGTGCAGCGCGATACTGCTTTCACCATCCGAGAAATCAACAGAAAAATCGCCATTTGTCCCAAAGGTTTGGTCTAGTGCACCATCTGAATTATAACGTGCTACTTTAATGTCTTGCTGCTGGCTGTCACTGTGTATTCCTGCCACAAGAATTTGATTATTGGGTTCTGCCAGGCAGGTTTGCCAACTATCCATATAATTTCCTCCGGTAATTAAAAATCCCGATTTATTAAAACCGGTATCATAACTGCCGTTTGCATTTACCAAAGCTATTACCTGATCGGTTCCTCCATTAGGTACTGATCCCACCATAACAATTTTCCCGTTGGGAAATATGTCCATATCCTTTAAATAGTCATGTCCACCTATTGAAAAGTCATAGTAAAATAAGCCTTGATTGCCAAAGGCATTGTCTACCGTTCCATTAGCATTTAGCCTGGTAAGTAAAAAGTTGATGTTAGGACTTCCTGTAATCCCGCCAAGGTAAAGTTTTCCATTGCTGTGAAATTTTGCACAGACGCCTATCTGGGTTTCTTGGTTAAAGTCTATCAGTGAAATTCCATTTTGAGCATAGGTGGAGTCCAATTCACCGTTAAATTGTGCTTTTCCTGAAAAGGAAATCATTAAGGCAACACCTGTTAGGATGATATTTTTCTTCATAATAATAAATTGTGTGATTTTGGGTTTTTTTTATTTTGTTTGAAACCGGCATTAAATGGGTATCCGGATTAAGGGCTTATTGAACAATGAGTTTTTGGTTACCGGTTTGCCCGTTGGTTTGCATTTGAACATCGTATATGCCATGTTCAAGATTTTGAATATTTAAGAGATGACTGGTAATGCCATCAGAGTTTAAAATAACATTGGTCAACACACACTTTCCTTGCTGATTGAAAATCTTGATAAAAATGTTTCCAAAAGTGATTTGGCCAAAAGACAGTTTAACGGGATCTGTGGCCACAGCCGGGTTAGGGAAGAGTGTCATCGGTAATTTTATTGGGTTAGGATGAGGGAGTGTAATCCGTGGCCTTCTCTCAATTTCACTTTTTTTATGAAATGAGTTAAGTAGTTTTTGGGTTAGGGTATCAAATCCAAAACCTGTAATAGATTGCAATAAGGTGGTGTGGTTCATGATTTCGAATTATTGGTTTGTAATTCGAGATCAATATTAGAGGGGATTCAACGGCTGAGCCTCCGTTTGTTAGGGAACCAACTCTATAAAATGGTGAACGCCAGAAAACGGAGGGTAAAGAAAATTATAGCAAATTGATTTTCTTCATAAAGTCTTCTTTAAAGGTTTTGCCGATGGGCAAATGAAGATTGTTGATCAGTACCAGATCTTCTTCAATTCCTTCAATAGCTTTAAGGTTAATGATATAAGAGCGGTGAATTCGTATAAAATCATATTCCGCAAGCCTTCTGTCCAGTGACTTTAACGTGGACCCAATAAGATGCTTGTGCTCAGTAGTATGTAAAAAGGAGTAGTTATCATAGGCTTCCAAAACCAAAATATCTTCCAGCAGTATTTTCTTGAGTTGGTTTTTAACCTTTATAAAGAAATGTTCTCCTGATACATAGTCATCACTGGAAGAGTCATTTGGCGTATTGGCGAGTTTTTTATGAGAGTGATTATAAAGGGAGAGTTCAATGCTGGTTTGCAGATTAAACTCCTGCAGGGGTTTTACCAAATAGGCACTGGGCTGTGTTGCTTTTATGCGGTCTATGGTTTTCCTGTCGTGATGAGCCGTTAAAAACAAAAGCGGTAAATCGTACAGTTTATTAATTTCAGTAGCCAGCTGTATTCCGTCCATTTCACCTTCAAGAGTTACATCAATCAAAATAAAATCGGGCCGCACGTTATTGAGTAATAATAAAGCATCTGCACCATTGCTAACGCTGGGATAGGGGGAGTACCCAAAGTCTTTCATAAAATAACTCAAATCAGCAGCTATTATCGGGTCGTCTTCTACTATCAAAACAGTAATTTGTGAGGTAGCCATTGGATTAGGACGTTTTATATTTTTTAACGAAAAGAGAAACTTCAGTACCTCCTTTAGATTTTACACGCATTTCAGCTCCCAGTTTTTCTGATAATGATTGAACTAATTGTAAACCAAAGGATTTTAAATTGAACCTGTCAAAATCAGCAGGAAGTCCTTTGCCATTATCAGTTACTGTAAGTACTAAAGTAGCACCTGTTTCTATCAGGCATATCTTTATTTGCCCATTGGTGTTTACCTCAAAAGCATATTTAAATACATTGGTAATTAATTCATTAAGGATTAATCCAATGGGTATGGCTGTGTCAATATCCAGGGAAATAGGGGTTATATCCACCACGGAATTTAACTTGTTCAGATCTTTTCTGTAGGAGTGATTAAGGCTGTCCAAGAGGTTATTTACAAATACCGGCATATAAACGCCCTTCAGATTTTCTTCCTGATAAAGCCTTTGGTGTACCATGGCCATGGAGTTTACTCGATTTTTACAATCATTGAGTACCGCAAGTGTATTTTCATCCTTTACATGCCTTGCTTGTAAATTTAATAGGCTTGATATAAACTGCAGGTTATTTTTAACACGGTGATGTATTTCCTTTAACAGAACCTCCTTTTCGTCTAAAGACTTTTGGATGATATTGTTCTTATCGCTAAGTAGCTGATTGTTATGCTGCTTTATGCGAAACTGATTTAGCAACAAAAGAGCTATTACCAGCACTAAACCCAACAGCCCCCAAAGTATATTTTGCTCATTTTGCTTTCGCTTGAGTTGAAGCAGGCTTAACTCATTTGTGGCTTCCAGCTCCTTCAGCTGGCCTTCCTTTAGCTCGTTCTGGTACTTAGCGTTGATTTCTGCAATTTGCTTTTGCTTTTCGGATTTAAAAACACTGTCTTTTGCTTCCTCAAACTTTAATCTGTAATCCAAAGCAGATTTATAATCGCCACGCTTTTTATATACCTCATAAAGCATGTCATAGGCGTTGAAAATAAGACTATTGCTATTAATTTCTTCGGCTCCCTTAAGAACAGATTGAGCGAGGTTTTCTGCACTTTTAAGATTTCCCTGCGCCAGATAAACTTTGGCCAGGGTAACTTCTATTCCACAAACCTGAAACTTATCACCTAGCTCTGAATATATTTTCCGTGACTCATTGTTATACTGCAGGGCACTTTTATAATTACCCAGAGAAAAATACTGTAGACCAAGGTTGTGTAGTGCCAGGGCATATCGAGTTGGTGGACCATTTTCAGCGTAATACTCCTTTACTTTTTCAGTTACGACCAGGGCCTTTTTGGGTTTGCCACTATAATTGTACAAAGTACCCAAATTACTAAGCACTAATATTTGCCGTTCTTCATCATGGATGTTGTTAAAAACGTCCTGTGCATACAAAAGATACTTTTCTGCTTCCGAATAGTCTCGATTTACGCCATGTACGATGGCTATAGACAAATACGTATCTCCAATCCTTGAACTATCTTTTAGAGCCCCAAAAATCTTTAAAGCCTCAAATAGATAATTGACGGCATCATCACCTCTGTCAAGGATTCGGCTAAGGTTTCCAAGTTGCATATAGCTGTCCCCAACGTGCAAAGAGTCCTTGGATTTGGTATAAAGCTTCAAAGCCTTTAAATAGGATGACTCAGCAAGTTTTCCTTTACCACCTTTAGATTGAGCCACGCCTTTATAAAAGTGCGCTTTTGCAATTTGTGGTTGATCATTTTTGATGATGGCCAGTTGCAATGCTGAATCGGCAAAGGTTTCGGCTAAAATATAGTTTTCAGATCGAGCCTTTATAGATTTTGCTAATAGCGAATCAACCCGAAAGTCTTTTTTGTTTTGGCTATTGCCAAAGAAGGTAGTTGCAAGGAGAAAAATCAGTATAAACCACTTTAGTGTGGCTTCCGTTGAATGTAAGACAGGTTTGAATTGAGGCATAGTCAAAGTTAGAAGAAATGCATTGACGTGATTAATCTTTCTTTCAGAAATCAATTAAAGGCGAAATCCTTATTGTCTATTGGAAAATATGGTGAACGGAGGATTTTTAATGGTGAAGGAGGGGGAGGATAGGATGAATGTTTTGAAACCTCAAAAGTATGGTTATGTCTTAGTCACTAAATCCATTTAAAAGGAGGAGTCATTGTTCAAGGTCTTAGGAAAACGCCATTGCCATAAAAGTATAGGCAAGCCTTTGTTTCATGTTTTAATAATAGTTATGTCCCCTTTAAATGAAAAACCCCGCCTTGCTTCAGCAAAACGGGGTGTCAATTTATCTGAATCACTTAAGACCTACTCTTCCTTAGCCTTTTCGTGCTTTTTCACCTTTACAGTGATTTCATCTTCACCAGCTTCATTTTTCTCCAAGTCGATGGCAATTTCATCACCTTCTTCAATTTCAGAGTTTATGATCTGCTCAGCTAATGGATCTTCCACATACTTCTGAATGGCACGGGCCAGTGGCCTTGCTCCAAACTTCTCGTCAAAACCTTTCTCAGCAATATATTCCTTGGCTTCTTTGGTCATTTCCACTTTGTAGCCAAGCTCGTGTATGCGCTTGTACAGTTTCTCCAACTCAAGGTCTATAATGGTAACAATGTGCTCCTTGCTCAGGTTGTTGAATAGTACCACATCGTCAATTCTGTTTAGGAATTCAGGGGAGAAGGCGCGCTTTAATGCGGTTTCAATTACTCCCTTGGTGATATCATCCTTACCCTTGGTGCGACTTGCTGTACCAAAACCTACACCAGTACCAAAGTCTTTCAACTGGCGTGTACCGATGTTTGAGGTCATTATAATGATGGTATTCTTAAAGTCCACCTTACGGCCCAAAGAATCGGTCATATGGCCATCATCCAAAGCCTGAAGCAAAAGGTTGAATACATCCGGGTGTGCTTTTTCGATTTCATCCAGTAAAACTACCGAGTAGGGCTTTCTGCGCACCTTTTCAGTAAGCTGTCCACCTTCTTCATAACCTACATATCCGGGAGGCGCTCCCACCAATCTTGAGATGGCGAATTTCTCCATGTATTCACTCATGTCAATTCTAATGAGGTTGTCCTCACTGTCAAACAGAGATCGGGCAAGTTCTTTAGCCAATTGCGTTTTACCAACACCTGTAGGTCCTAAAAAGATAAATGAACCGATTGGCTTATTGGGATCTTTCAGGCCGGCACGGTTACGCTGTATAGCCTTTACGATTTTGCCTACAGCTTCATCCTGCCCAATGATGTGAGATTTGATTTCTTCAGCCATACCTCCCAGGCGCTTGCTTTCTTGCTGGGCCACGCGCTGTACAGGTATTCCCGTCATCATGGCTACAACTTCGGCCACATCCGGCTCATCTACTGTTTCACGGTTCTTTTTTACTTCTTCCTCCCAGGCAGCCTGTGCTTCCTGTAGCTGCCCCTCTACACGCTTTTCGTCATCACGCAAACGGGCAGCTTCTTCATAGCGTTGCTTTTTAACCACCTGTATTTTTTGCTCACGGATTTCATCAAGCTTCTTCTCAAGCTCTATTACCTCCTTAGGAACATTAATACTTGTAATATGTACACGAGAGCCGGCTTCATCCAAAGCATCAATAGCCTTATCTGGCAGGTGGCGATCTGTTACATATCTGGCAGTAAGCTGCACACAGGCCTTTATAGCTGCATCGGTATAATTTACATTGTGGTGATCTTCATACTTGTCCTTAATATTATTAAGGATTTGAATGGTTTCTTCAGGAGTAGTAGGATCAACCATTACCTTTTGAAACCTTCTTTCCAGGGCTCCGTCCTTTTCAATATACTGACGGTACTCATCAAGTGTAGTAGCTCCGATGCATTGAATTTCTCCACGTGCAAGAGCTGGCTTAAACATGTTACTGGCATCCAAAGATCCGGTAGCACCTCCGGCACCTACAATGGTGTGAAGCTCATCTATAAAGAGAATGATGTTTTCATTTTTCTCCAACTCATTCATCAAAGCCTTCATACGTTCTTCAAACTGTCCGCGGTATTTTGTACCGGCTACAAGAGAAGCCAAATCAAGGGTAACCACGCGCTTGTCAAAAAGCACACGAGATACTTTTCTCTTTACAATACGCAGAGCCAGTCCTTCGGCAATGGCAGATTTACCCACACCGGGCTCACCAATAAGCAGGGGGTTGTTTTTCTTTCTGCGAGAAAGGATTTGCGACACGCGCTCAATTTCCTTTTCGCGGCCAACAACAGGATCCAACTTACCATCTTCGGCAAGTTTGGTAAGGTCGCGACCAAAGTTGTCGAGCACCGGGGTTTTGGTTTTAGCATCAGCTTTTTTGCCGGCACCTCCACTATAACCAGGGTCCTTGCGTTCAAAATCATCGTCATCATCGCTGTATGACATTTCTGCGCGGGGCTTGTCCTTATCCTTCAGTTCATCCGCATAATGGGATTGATACTCGGATTTTACATTGTCATAGTCGATTTCATACTGTCTTAAAATTCTGGAAACGGGGTCATCATCATTTCTGAGGATGCAAAGCAGTAGATGTGATGTTCTTATCTGATTACTTTGAAAAAGTTTTGCTTCAAGAAAAGTTGTTTTTAAGGCTTTTTCTGCCTGTCGGGTAAGAGGAAGGTTTTTCTTAGTGCTTATCTGTCCGGAAATATTGGGGGCGCTAATGGCCTCTATCTTTCTGCGAAATGCTTGAACGTCCACACCCAGATCTTCCAAAATCTGGATGGCACTACCTTCACCTTCCCGTATCAATCCGAGCATCAAGTGCTCGGTGCCGATGTAGTCGTGGCCTAGCCTCAAGGCTTCTTCCTTGCTATAGCTAATCACGTCTTTTACGCGGGGTGAAAAATTTTCGTCCATATCTATTTTAAAAAGGGAATTAGAGTATTCAGTGAGCCTAATCAATTACGATTATTGTGCCAACACCAGTTTACATCAAAGTTAGTTTTATACCGGAGACACACAAGTCGGGGTTTTGTTTTAATTATTAACACTACCAACGTGCATATTGTGAAGAAATTACCCATCGCATAAGGCCTTTGGCGGGATTTGAGTGGTTATATTTGGCCTTTTAATAACTTATTCTTTAAAGTAAGGTAAAACACTGACAACATGGCCGAAGGCGAAAGAATAATACCTATCAACATTGAGGAGGAAATGAAATCATCCTACATCGATTATTCGATGTCGGTGATTGTATCCCGTGCTCTTCCTGATGTTCGCGATGGGATGAAGCCCGTACACAGAAGGGTTTTGTATGGAATGTACGAATTGGGAGTACTCTCTAACCGTGGTTATAAAAAATCTGCGCGTATTGTAGGAGAGGTACTTGGTAAGTTTCACCCACATGGTGATACGTCCGTTTATGATGCCATGGTGCGTATGGCCCAACCCTGGAGCTTGCGCTACATGATGGTTGACGGGCAGGGTAACTTTGGTAGTGTGGATGGTGATCCACCCGCTGCCATGCGTTATACCGAAGCCAAGCTTCAGAAGATTTCTGAAGATATGCTTGCTGATATCGACAAGGAAACTGTTGACACTCAACTAAACTTTGATGATACCCTTAGTGAACCCACGGTAATGCCTACCCGTGTACCTAACCTATTGGTTAATGGTGCATCCGGTATTGCAGTTGGTATGGCTACCAATATGCCACCTCATAACCTTACAGAGGTTATAAATGGTATTGTTGGATATATTGACAATAAGGATATTACTATTGAGGAACTGATGCAGCATGTTACTGCACCGGATTTCCCAACGGGTGGTACCATCTATGGCTATGAGGGCGTTCGTGAGGCGTTTGAAACCGGCCGTGGACGTATTGTATTGCGCGGTAAAGCCACCATGGAAGAAGTAAAAGGCCGTGAGTGTATCATCGTTACCGAGATTCCCTTTCAGGTGAATAAGGCCGATATGATTAAAAAGACGGCTGACCTCATCAATGATAAGAAGCTTGACGGTATTTCCGATATTAAGGATGAGAGTGACCGTAAGGGAATGCGCATAGTGTATTACCTAAAGCGTGATTCTGTGCCTAATGTGGTGCTCAACAAGCTTTATAAGTATACAGCTCTTCAATCCTCTTTTTCTGTAAACAACATTGCCCTTGTAAAAGGCCGCCCCGAGCAGCTTAATCTTAAGGACATGATTCATCACTTTGTGGATCACAGAATTGATGTGGTGATAAGGAGAACGAAGTACGAACTTCGTAAGGCTGAAGAAAGAGCTCACATTTTGGAGGGATTGCTTATTGCCCTGGATCACCTTGATGAGATCATTAAGTTAATCCGTGGATCGCAAACTCCGGAAGAAGCCCGAAATGGCTTAATACAAAATTATAACCTGTCAGAACTGCAGGCTCGTGCTATCCTTGACTTGCGTTTGCAGAAGCTTACAGGTCTGGAGCGCGACAAGATTAAGGAGGAGTATGCCGAGTTGATGGAAAAAATCGCTTACTATAAGCGTATCCTTAACGAAGAAGACCTTAGAATGAGCATCATTAAGGAGGAACTTCTTGAGATTAAGGAAAAGTACGGAGACGAGCGCAGAACTAATATTGAGTATGCAGGTGGCGATGTAAGCATTGAGGATATGATTCCTGATGAGGAAGTGGTAATTACTATTTCTCACGCTGGTTATATTAAAAGGACTGCCCTTAGTGAATACAAAAAACAAAATCGTGGTGGTGTAGGTCATAAGGGCGTACAAACCCGTGATGCTGATTTTGTGGAAACCATTTTTGTGGCTACCAATCACCAGTATATGCTATTCTTTACGGAATGGGGCAGGTGTTATTGGCTGCGCGTTTATGAAATTCCTGAAGGATCTAAATCCAGTAAGGGCCGCGCCATCCAAAACCTTATCAATATCCCAATGGAGGATAAGGTACGTGCCTTTATGAATACCCGCGATCTTAAGGATGAGGAATATATAAAGAGTCACTTTATTGTAATGGTTACCAAGCAGGGTATCATTAAAAAAACCTCATTGGAAGCCTATTCACGCCCACGTGTAAATGGTATTAATGCCATTACTATCCGTGAGGGAGATTTACTGCTGGAAGCTAAGCTTACTACCGGTAATGATGAAATCCTCATTGCCAAGAAAAGTGGAAAGGCCATTCGATTTAACGAAGAGAAAGTTCGTTCCATGGGTCGTAATGCCAGTGGTGTACGTGGTGTAAGTCTTGAAAATGACCAGGATGAAGTAATAGGAATGGTTACTATTCCGCAAGGTGATACAGAAACCACCATACTTGTGGTATCTGAAAAAGGATACGGTAAGCGTACTGATCTTGAGGATTACCGCGTAACTAACCGTGGTGGTAAAGGAGTTAAAACTCTTAACACCACTGATAAAACCGGGAATCTCGTAGCCATTAAAGCCGTTACTGATGAAGATGATTTGGTAATTATCAACAAGAGTGGTGTAATGATCCGTACGGGAATTGCCGAACTACGCGTAATGGGACGTGCCACCCAGGGTGTGCGTATCATTAACTTGAAGAAGAACGATTCTATAGCTTCTGTGGCAAGAGTACCAGCCGCTGAAGAGGAGGATGAGGAATTAGTGGAAGGTGAAGAAGGAGTTGTAAACTCAGCCGAAGGCGAGGAGGGAGCAACTGAAGCACCAGAAGGTGAGGCTGAAGCTCCGGCTGAAGACGAATAGAATTTTGGTTTTAATTAAGCTAAGTAACCCTGCCTCGCGAAAGCGAGGCAGGGTTTTTCTATTTTTACGATATGCGGAAATTTCTACTTGTAATATTCACACTTGGATTAGTTGCCGGCTGGGCACAGGATAACTTCAGATCAATGACGCCTGTAGATTCAGCTTTTGCCGTTGGAGATGTTTTTATTTTCCCAAACTATTCCTATATGTGCATGCCTAAGGTAAGTCCTGAAATAAGATATAATCTTTTGGATGTCCTAAATTATTTGAAGAAGGACTCATTGGCTTCTATTGAAATTAGAGTTCATACCGATTACAGAGGTTTTGAGGCTGACAACGCTAAATTTTGTTTAGATAGGGCGGAAGTTATGGAAGAGTTTCTCATTGAAAATGGTTTAGATTCATTAAGAGTACATTCCATTGGAGTTGGGGAGTCTGAGCCTATTGCTATAACAAATGAACTTAAAAAAGCATATTCCAAATTCGAAGTTGGTAAACAGCTTACGGAGGAATACATAAAAACCTTTGATCCTGAATGGCAGGAAATAGCCAACATGTTAAATCGGAGAATTGAAATAAGATTGATTAGGGTAGAGGAATGATAATGTTTACTCCAAACTCCCAACTACTTCAACCACCCCCTCAATATAGCCGCATCCCCATTAAAGTTATAATCCAGCATTAAACTAAAAACAATGGTAATAATAATGGTAATGGGCAGGCCTGCACGGAGGTAATCGCTAAACTTATACTTACCCGGGCCGTAAATGATGGCCAGAGTATGATATCCCAAAGGAGAAATAAAACAGGTGCTGGCCCCAAAGGTAATAGCCATTAATAGCGCCTTAGGGTCAATGTTGGTTTGTCCGGCAAGGCTAAGCACTACAGGCGCCATAAGTAATGCGGCAGCGTTGTTGGAAATAAAATTGGTAACAAGCGTAGTGGCTACAAAAAAGCTGAAGATTACCCAGAAAGGAGCAAGTCCATCTGTAATGCCTACTACCTGCTCGGCAAGTAAGGTATCCAGCCCGGTGTTTTGCATGGCTACACCCAACGGAATTATTCCCGCAAGGAGGAAGTAAATACGCCAGTCGATACGCTCGTAGAGTTTTTCGGTTTTAAAGATTCTGAGAAAGGCCATAAGCACCACACCGCCCAGAGCGCCCACAGCAATGGAAATTACATTAAAGGCAGCCAGCATTACAACGGCAGCTATTATGGATAGAGCCGCAACTTGTTTCCACCAGGGGCGGTCTTCCTTTTGCTCAAACCTGCGATAAAGAATCAGATCGTGTTGCACATCCGGGTTCTCAAAAAAATCGGGCGTAGCCTCAACCAATATGCTATCGCCAATGTTGATGCGATTTACGGCAAATAACTTGGTGCCGAGGTTTCTGAAATAAGTATCATTAACCTGTCTTAAGGCAAGGGCATTTCCACCATACTTACGTTTAAACGAGCGTGGATTAAAAAGGTTGCCCACCAGGGATGAGGAAGGACTTACCACCAACTCCATAATAGAGCTGTCCTGGTTTTCATCTAAACTGGAGGCAATACCGGTGTGAAGTTTTATTCCATCATCCTCCTGTAAGCCAATCAGCTCCAATACATCTGCTCTAATAATGAGGCGATCACCATGTTTTAGCTCTTCATTATTATCGCTGTAATTAAGCACTTCCCGATTTCTCAGCAGCTTCAATACCTCTATATTTTTAGCTTCCAGAAGCCTCTTGATTTTTTGGGAATCAGAAGCCGCTTCTCCATCCAGTATTATTTCAGCCTGGTATTTGTCATTGCTGAACTTTTGGTTGTAATCCTTAACCCTTCTTCTTTCGGGTATTAGCTTGTATCCTCCAAAAACAAAAAACAGTACACAAATTACTATGCCTGCAAGTCCGTAAGGAGTAAATTCAAAAAAGCTGAGAACCTCAGTATTGTATTGTCTTGCAACGGTGTTTACTAAAAGATTGGTGCTGGTGCCAATAAGCGTTGTCATCCCGCCAAGGATACTTACAAATGCCAGTGGCATGAGCAGGAGAGAAGGTGAAATGTTTTTTTTGGCCGCCATGGTAATTACCACCGGGAGTAGAATCGTAATTACTGCAGTATTATTGAGAAAAGCACTGAAGAAAGCCGCAGGAATCATAATGACCAAAAGGGTGAGGGGTACACTGGATGATGCCATACCCGAGAGCCAAATCCCGAGTCGATCTAAAAGTCCGGTTTCCTCTAATCCTGCACTTAATATTAGTAAGGCCAGGATGGTGATTGTGGCCTGATTACTGAATCCGGACAATCCCTCGGGGATGGTTACCACGCCTGTTATCATTAGAATAACGGCTATAAGAATGGCTGTCAAGTCTATGGAAACCTTTTCTGTAATAAACAGAAAAAGGGCCAGGGCGATGGTTCCTATGAGGATGTAGGCGTCTGTACTCAATGCTAATTTATTTACAAGCTAAACCTTAAGGCGGTTCTTTAGTTTTATGATAGTGAAAATTACTTTTCAATAGTAAAACCCGGCCATCACTAAAATAAGGAATGGTATAAACTAAAATCTGTTACCTATGAACCTGAGGATCAACCCGAAAAGCATTTGGAAAATGATAGTGGCAACCGCCAAAGAGTGGAATGATGATGATCCCTTCAGGCAAAGTGCCATAATTGCCTATTATGCCATTTTTTCTATCCCCGGATTATTGATGATAATAATATGGACTGCAGGAGCCATTTTTGGAGCAGAAGCCATACGGGGCGAACTAAGTGCCCAGATTAGTGATGTAATGGGACCTGATGCGGCAAAGGGCATAGAAGACTTACTTACCAATGCCGAGCTCAATCAATCCAGTTTTGTTATGAAAACCATTGGTGTGCTCACTTTGGTTTTTGGTGCTACCACTTTATTCTTTCAGCTTCAAAAATCACTAAATCATATTTGGGAGGTGGAAGCAGATCCGGAAAACGGTATCAAAAAGTTGATAGTTGACAGGGCTTCTTCATTGGGACTTATATTGGTGATTGCCTTTTTATTGTTGATAACCCTGGTATTGTCGGCTGTTATATCCATTATTGGAGCTTGGATGGAGCGCAATTTTGGAGAGTATCTTCTATACCTTGTTCAGGTTATAAACTTTATTATTTCGTTGGGCATTGTTACTCTTCTTTTTGCGGTTATGTTTAAGTTTTTACCGGATGTTGATATTTCGTGGAAATCGGTATGGGTAGGTGCTGTTGTTACAGCAGTGCTATTTGTCATTGGTAAAACCCTGTTGGGGTTGTACTTTGGCTATGCCGATCCGAGCTCCAGCTTTGGTGCTGCAGGTACTGTGATCCTGGTGATGTTGTGGGTAAACTATACTTGCCTCATTCTGTTTTTTGGAGCAGAGTTTACGCAGGTACACGCTCGTAAGTATCAGCATAAAATATGTCCCTCAAAACATGCGAAGTGGAGTGCCGAGCATATTTTGCAATATGGTGAGCAACCAGCGGCCGACTCGGATAAGGAGGTAGTTTGATTAAACAATAAAATTTAGTTGTATTATGGATACATCAGAAAGAAGAGTAAAGGAGGTAGCACTTGCTGTAGGGGCTTTTGCCGCAAGTTATTTGCTAAAACGCATTTTGGATGAAGGTTATGAGAGGGTTTATCATGAAGAACCCCCGGATGCTATAAAGGATAAGGAGCTTAATTGGGGCAAAATATTGGGATGGGCCATTGTAAGTGGCGTTAGTTCAGCGGCACTTAAACTTTTGATAAAGAGGTATGGAGGTAAAAAATTAAGGGCTTAGAAAAAATGTGATTGCCCCAATTTTTTAAGATTGCTTAATGCTGTTACCTTAGCGGCCTTAATTTTTTTATTGAAATGGGAAGAGCATTTGAGTACCGCAAAGCGGCAAAAATGAAAAGATGGGGAAAGATGTCACGTCTTTTCCCCAGGTTGGCAAAAGCCATAACCATGGCAGCAAAAGAAGGAGGCCTCGATCCTGATATGAATCCTTCACTGCGCTCGGCAATACAAAATGCCAAAGCGCAAAATATGCCCAAGGACAATATCGACAACGCTATAAAGCGCGCTGCGGGCAACGATGCCGAAAATTTCATTGAGGTAAATTATGAGGGTAAAGGCCCGCATGGGGTGTTGATCTTTGTAGAATGTGCTACTAATAACACCACTCGTACCGTGGCAAATATTAAGTCGTATTTCAATAAGGCCAATGGGCAGATGGTGCCCAATGGTTCGCTGGAGTTTATGTTTGATCGAAAGGCGATTTTCGAAATCAAAAAAACTGATTCTATTGATATTGAAGAGCTGGAGCTTGAACTGATTGATGCCGGACTGGAGGAAATAGATACTGAGGACGATATGATATTTGTATATGGAGATTATACAAATTATGGTAGGCTATCCTCGGCCCTGGAGGAAATGGGGCTTGAAGTTGAAAAATCATCTTTACAACGCATACCTACCAGCCCGGTGGAGTTTACTGAAGAACAAATGGTGGACATTGAAAAACTACTGGACAAAATTGACGAGGATGACGATGTTCAGGCCGTTTATAATAACATCGCATAAAATCGATACATGAGCATTACATCAAAAGTTGTTTATCAGGGTGGGTTGAGAACTGAAGCAGAACACATACATTCTGGCCAAAATTTTATTACAGATGCGCCCCTCGATAATAACGGTAAGGGAGAGGCCTTTTCTCCCACCGATTTAATGTCTACATCACTTGCCGCATGTATGCTTACAGTTATGGGTATTAAAGCCCGTTCCATGGATTTTGATCTGGAGGAAACTTCGGCAGAGATAGTTAAGGTAATGGAATCCAATCCCAGAAGAGTGGGGGAAATTCAGGTTAAAGTTTCTCTAAAGGATAATTGTGACGATCATACCAAAAGGGTTTTGGAAAAGATTGGACGTACTTGTCCCGTAGCTCAAAGCCTTTCAGCAGATTTGAAACAAACAATCACCTTTGAATGGAAATAACTAAAAACGGATTCCGGTATCTGATTCTTGCTTTAGCCCTTTTTGTTTATGCAAATGGAGCATTTGCCCAACATGATGTTGCCATTGCCAAAGGAGCGGCCAAATACTCCAAAGCCCTCACAAAAGCGCAATGGGAAAAGGTTTTAGATTTAACCTATCCCGAAATCATTACCAGAAATGGTGGTCGGCAGGCGATGATTAACAAGTCTAAAGCTTTTGAAGCAGAGATGCTACAACGTGGCTTTGAGTTAAAAAAAGCAGAGCTTTCTGAACCCCTGGCAGTTTATATAAGTGGAAAATTCCTGATGTGTGCTGTGCCCATGCGGCTCACTTTTAGTGGGCCATTGGGTAAATTGTATTCAGAATCGAGTTTGTTGGCTGTGTCATCTGACGAAGGCAAAACGTGGACCTACATAGATATGGCACAGGTTCAGATCAATCAGCTGGCGGAGATTTTTCCGGAGATCAATCCCCGATTGAGCATTCCGCCAAAAAGGATTTCTCAGGATTAAGTAATTGTTTCCCTGTTTTCTTGATAAAAAAGAAGTAAAGGAGTGAACAACATGGTAGAAGATCTTCCCAAAATAAACAACTTTAGAACAAGGCTATTTGTCCATCTCTTGGAGGCCTTTCAAATAAGGAGGTTGTGAGCGGCTTAATGCTCCGTCCCATAAAAAAACGCTTCCGCGCCAATTTCATCATGGCCGAAATGTTTTCGGCAACCTTACCATCACCGCGCATCCTGCGGCCAAAATTACTGTCGTTTAATGCTCCACCATGGGTTTCCTCAATTTGATGGAGGATTTTATCCGCTCTGTCTGGATAATGGACCAGGCACCAGTCTCTGAATATTTCAGCCACTTGCCCGTTAAGCCTCACCATGGTGTAGGCTATGGAGGATGCACCGGCATTGGCCACGGCTTCCGCCAGGTTCATTATTTCGTGGCTATTGAGCCCTGGAATAATGGGTGCCATCATCACATTTACAGGAACACCAATATCAGATAGGGTTTTTACAGTTTCAATTCGCTTTTTAGCGGAAGCGGTTCGCGGCTCAAGCTTTCTTCTTAATTTTTCATCCAAGGTTGTGATAGACACGTTAACTCTAATAAGATTGTGCGAAGCCAGTTTTTCCACTATATCCAAATCGCGCAATATGAGCGAGTTTTTAGTGATAATGCCAACGGGGTGTTTAAATTTTAAAAATACTTCGAGCAGTTGGCGGGTAATTTTTAAATCGTGCTCAATGGGTTGGTAGCAATCCGTATTACCTGATAACACAATCCGTATTACCTGATAACACAATCCGTATTACCTGATAACACAATGCTTTGAGGCTTCCAGCTCTTTTTATATAAAAACTCTTCCAGCAGCTGCGGTGCATTTCTTTTTACAAGGATATTCTCTTCAAATTCGCTGCCAGCACTATATCCCCAGTATTCATGAGAGTTTCGGGCGTAGCAATAGGCACAGCCGTGTTCGCAGCCCTGATAGGGATTCAGACTCCAGTTCATGCCTACATCAGGACTCACTACCTTATTTACGATGGTTTTTGGGGAAACCTCAATGATTTTGGTTTTGCGCTGTTGAGAAACATCTTCACCATTAAGGCGCAGATGCTCCAGATAGCTATCCAGAGTGTTATATTGATATTCGGAAAATCGGTTGTGGGTTTCTATTTGTGCACCTCTCCCTTTTTTGTATGTGCTGGCCTCTCTCTTCATAATTCATTTCAACAGCTCAAAAGTAAATATCTCACCTCACACTCACTAATGTAATATGTACACTTAGCACTACATAAGTAGGTCTGGTATTACATGTTTTTACCAAAAAAATAACCTGTAAGAGGAGGGGGGAAAAGCATTATTTTACCAATGCTCCGTTTAAAAAGGTGGATAATTTGGGTTATGGTAAAAAAGGATAATAAAAAAGATATAAAAATTGAAGGTAATAATGAGGCTGCAAAAAGCGCGCTTGCCAATGATATTGAAAATAAGGAGGTAAAGAAGGTTGATCAGTTGGTAATGGGTTTGTTACATGATGACGAATTGAGTAAGAATTTGCATAATATACTCAATGACATGGGGGCTGGAATATGGATTTGGGACATACAATTTAATAGAGAGTTTTGGTCAGAAAAGCTGTATGAAATTTTTGGATATCGCCCGGATAAGGTAACAACAAATCATGAAAACTTTTTAGACTTTGTACACCCTGATGATCAAACAGCCTGGGTTGGCGCCCTCAAAAAACATTTAAACGAAGGTGCTCCGTTTAAAATTGAAGTAAGACTCCTACATGGTGATGGGAAATTCAGATGGTTTATAGCTTATGGTCATGCTACGCTTAATAAGGATGGTGTGCCGGTAAAAATGGCTGGTGCTATAATAGACATTCAGGAGGAAAAGCTTAGGGAACAGGAAAAGAGACGTCATGAAGTATTGCTTAAAGAAGCCGGGCGTACAGCGAAGCTTGGAGCATGGGAGATCGATCTGTGCTTAAAAACCCTCTTTTGGAGTGATGAAGTTTATATAATTCATGAAATTCCGTCAGAAAACAAAATTGCACTGGAGAACGCTATAGATTTTTACCATGATGATTATAAGGAAATGGTGAAGCTTGCGGCAAGAAAATGTATTGAGGAAGGAATTAATTGGGATTTGGAGTGTAAGTTGATTACCGGAAAGGGCAGGGAAATTTGGGTGAGGTCAACCGGAATGCCTATCACGGATTCTAAAGGTACTTGTATTGGGATAAGAGGGGTTTTTCAGGATATCGATGAAAAAAAGAACAGGGAACTGGACCTGAAGAAGACTCTGAAGATGCTCCAAAAACAAAATGACCGATTGTTGGATTTCGCCTATATCGTTTCGCATAATTTGCGCTCGCATACCAGTAATTTAAAGGGGATATTCAATACACTTAGCATGTGTGAGGAAGAGGAAAAGGAAGTATTGCTGGGCCATATTAATGAAACTGCTGACAAGTTGGGTGAAACTATTGAGCACCTGGGTGAAGTGGTTAAAATACAGTCTTCGGTTGATGTAGTAAAGGAAGTGGTGTCTGTTTCCAAAGTTTATCAAAGGATAAACGGCCAATTGGCTAATGTTATAAAAAGCAGTGGTGTGGAAATTCAAACAGAGTTTTTGGTAGATGAGTTTCTATTTGTGAAGACCTATTTCGACTCAATTTTACAAAATCTGCTTAGCAATGCCATTAATTTTAGAGATAACAGCCGGCCCTTAAAGGTGTATTTAAAAACCTTCAGAAGTGAGGAAACGGGGCAGATGGTTTTAAGTTGTAGTGATAACGGTACCGGAATTGATCTTAAAAGGCATGGCCATAAGATATTCAGTATGTATAAAACCTTTGATAAAGACAGGTCATCACGAGGTGTAGGTTTATTTATGGTTAAAAATCAGATAGAAGCATTTGGCGGCTCCATAGAGGTGGAAAGTCAGATAGGTGAAGGGGCTTCCTTCAGAGTTTATTTTTAGGTAAATCCAAAATTCCAAACACCCAAAATTTCGTTTGCAGAAGGTTCTCATGAATTTTAAACAGGCTGCTGATAGGCTGTGGTTTGGTAAAAACTCTATTTTTACGCCTTGAAAAAATCAAACTATGTCAGCAAAACTTTTAGAAGGAAAGAGAGGAATCATATTCGGAGCACTAGATAGCAATTCAATCGCCTGGAAAGTGGCAGAACAAGCCGCACATCACGGTGCCAAATTTGTTTTGTCAAATGCCCCTGTGGCCCTGCGCATGGGAGCCATTAATACACTGGCAGAAGAAACCGGTTCAATTGTTATTCCTGCGGATGCTACAAGTGTTGAGGATTTGGAGAACCTTTTTACCAAGGCCGAAGAGCATTTGGGTGGTAAGCTTGACTTTGTGCTACACTCCATTGGTATGTCTATCAATGTAAGGAAAGGACAGCATTATACTGATGCCAACTACGATTGGATGGCTAAAGGCTGGGATATTTCAGCAGTGTCGTTTCATAAAGTAATGCAAACTGCCTGGAAACTTGATAGCATGGCAGAGTGGGGTAGTATAGTGGGGTTAACTTATATGGCTGCACAGCGTACCTTTCCTGATTATAATGATATGGCAGATAATAAGGCCCACTTGGAAAGCATTGCCCGTAGCTTTGGTTACCACTGGGGTGTTCGCAAAAAAGTACGTGTAAATACCATTTCTCAATCGCCAACGGCAACTACTGCCGGTAGTGGTGTAAAGGGTTTTGACGGCTTTATAAAGTATGCAGATAAAATGAGCCCACTGGGCAATGCCAGTGCAGAGTCATGTGCCAACTATGTAATCAGTATGTTTTCAGATTATACCAAGATGGTAACTATGCAAAACCTTTATCACGATGGTGGATTCAGCAATATGGGCGTGAGTGATGCTGTAATGGCTCAGTTTATGAACAACAATTTGGAAGAATAATTTTAAGTAGGAAGTTCGAAAGTCGAAATACGAAAAGCAAAACCCTGGAGGAGTAATATCTTTCAGGGTTTTTTTATTGCTGTGAAGCGATTTTATTTTATATAATAGTAACCTTTCCCGGCCTCAAAATATTCAATTACTCTTCTTACAAGTCTGTCATAAACATCGTGAGAGGTGTAAGGACGTCTATACTTTCTAATTCGCTTAAGGTCATTTTTAATTTCCTTTTTAATTTCATCAGAAAATAGCTCGGTATCCTTCACAAGTACAAACTCAATCCACTTGGCAGATCTTACATAAGAGCGATCCCAATTGACATTTCCATTTCTTCTGGCCTCGTCTCTAAATCCCTCTATATAAGTTAGTAACTCACCATAATCTGATTTGAATGGATCTCTACGTGGAGCATCTGCTATCAAAATGGAATCAGCTTTAAGGCGATAATAAGCCTCTAAAGGGTTGTCACTATTTACAGGATAAAAGTCTTTATTGAATTCTGATTTTGATATCTCCTGGCAATGGCTTTCAAAAGAGATTAGAAGTAAAGTTAAAAAGGATAGTACTATGGATATCCTTCTCAATTGTTGGGCAATAAATAATCCTCAATCAACTCCCTTACGCAGCCTTCACCGCCTTTCAGGCTTAGCACCACTTCGGCAGTTTGCTTTACAGCAGATACGGCATCGGCAGGACAGAAGGAGGCACCAACCTTTTCAAGAATAGGAATATCGGTAACGTCATCACCTATGTAGGCGATGTTTTCAAAATCCAGTTTCAGGCGATCCATCCATCCTTTTAGGATTTCCAGTTTTGGGTGTTTACCCACATAAACGTGCTCCACACCCAGCATTTCTGCTCGCTTTTCCACAATACCCGTGCTTATACCAGCACTAATAATACCTGTTAACCTACCCTGTAGGCGGAAAAGCTTAATGCCTTGCCCATCCTTGGCGTTAAAGCGCTTTATCTCATCACCATTTTTACTGAATATCATGGCGCCATCGGTTAAAACGCCATCGCAGTCCATGATTAGCATTTTAATATCCCGGCTCCTTATTTCCTCACGCTTTGCTAAATCCCTTGTCAGGAGATGTTCCATTGGGATGGAGGTTTCGGCAGCTACCTGTATCAGGCCATCCAGCTCGCTGGCCTGTGTGGGGATATTTTGAATTAATCCTTTGGCAAGCAGATAGTCGAGGTTCTCGCGGAATTGGCTTATATCAGTCATTAAGTGCCTTTCTGATTTTCATGGTTTTTTCAAGAATTGGCCGCAATTTATCCAGTTGTAGCATAGTATGCGGATCGCTTTTCGCTGATTTAGGATCAGGATGAGTTTCAATAAAAAATCCATCGGCACCAGTAGCGGCAGCCGAAAGAGCAATGGTTTCAATTAAGGTAGGATCGCCACCGGTTACACCTTCGGTTTTATTGGGTTTCTGCACAGAGTGGGTGCAATCCATAATTACCGGTACACCGTGCGCTTTCAATCGGTAGATAGAAGTTGCATCCACCACAAGATCGGAATAGCCAAAGGTTACCCCGCGTTCGCATACCCAAACATTTTGGTTACCGGTGCTTTGCACCTTTTCTATGGGGAATTGCATGGCTTCAGGCGATAAAAACTGTCCCTTCTTAATGTTGATACCCTTTCCGGTTTTTCCGGCTGCAATGAGCAGTTCCGTTTGGCGACAGAGGAAAGCGGGAATTTGAATATGATCTACATATTGGGCAACCAGGGCTGCTTCGTGGCTTTCGTGGATATCAGTAATGGTTTCCACGCCCAGCTCTTCGCCAACTTCTTTAAGTATGTTTAAAGCCTTTTCATCTCCAATTCCGGTAAAGCTATCAAGGCGCGAGCGATTGGCCTTGCGGTAGCTACCCTTAAATATGTATCGGATATCCAGCTCATCACAAATGGCTTTTACGGTTCTGCCGATATGGAGGGCGGTTTCTTTATCTTCAATGGCACAGGGGCCGGCTATAAGTGTAAATTTCATTGTGGAGTATTTAGTACAGAGTAGTTAGTATAGGGTGGTTGGTATTGATGTTTTGAGTGGTATTCAAAAATTAGCCGTTCACCTTTATTTTTTAGAGATTCAGTTTGCTTTGCCAAAATTAAATGTTCTTTATGGAAGATGCATTCAATGGTTAATGCTTTCCTGAATCATAAATTGCATTTGTTTGTGAGGATTTGCACAAATAGTGTATTGAGAATATACATCTGTTAAAACCTCAGGGCCACCAAATTGTCATTAATGCGATTTTTCAGGGTGGAAGATACTTTTACTTTATCAGCGTACTGCAGCCAGTGGCTCACTACTTCCTTTATTTCTTCAATTATCTTTTCTCCTTTTTTAATGCTGTTTGCCTTTGCGATAGTCATCAGGTCGGCTGTTGTAAGATCCTTGTGTTTGCCGTTAATGCTTAGTGTGTGCTGATTTACCCACACATTGGTTGGGTCGTAGGAGTAGCAAACGTCATAGGCAGGGGTGAGTTGCCATCTGCCGTTTTGCTTTAGCATAAAAGAGAAGTTTTTGGTATGGTCATCATAATTGGTGGCCATTACATTAAACACCATCCTGCGGAACATCTGCTCAGCCTCAGGGTAGGTGAGTCTTAACATCCGCATGGTTTGAAACAGCTGTTCATAACTGTAACTAAAGAGATGGTTATAGTCGAAGTGCTGGATACCGCAAAATGTTTGTACATGATGCTTGATGTCGTTTCCCTCACGATCGTAACGTTTCGTCATAAAGTGGGCACGGCCATTTTCCTCCAAAAGGTCACATTCCATCATTTCAATTTGGCAATCTACAGCCATTAAGTGGTAGGCGTATTCTACCCGTCCATAGCCCAGGCTTTCGCCAAACTGGGCATCACTTACTCCATCCAGTTTTAGCAACCAATGCTCAAAGCCTTTAGGGGCATTGGTTTGCCCGGAACGTACCTCGCCTGTTTTTTTGTTGTAGGCAATTACGGCTTTAGGTCTGGCACCACCTGCAGAAGTCCCGATTTTCAATATTTCCGTCATGGCCTTTTGCTCGTCCTTTTGAATATTCACATCAAAATGGGTACGATCAGCAAGCATCTTTTTGGCGACATCCACCAAGGTTTTTAACTCTACCGAAAAGGTTTGTTTACTGGGCTGTAGTTGTGTGGGTTCAAACTCCAGAGCTCCCATACCACGGGCGCCCATAAAGCATAGTTGCTCCACCGGATTCATACTATTGGGTGGTCGGCCATTTTGTGCCAGCCAGATATTAATCAGCTGATTTCCATATTTATCGGGGAGAGAGTCTGCCAGTAAGCCTGGAAGGCCTTTAAATGTTGCTGTTTCTTCGTCCTTACCTTTTCGGAGTTCCGGAAAACTGTAAATACGATCTCCATTGCTAATAGGCATTTTAATAGGAGAGAGGTCATATCCCTTTGTTAAAAAGGATTTAGCATATTGGAATATTGCCAATTCGCGGCTGGCATCCCAGCGCACTGCTCCGGCCAGTTGGCCCCATATTTTTACTTCGGCTACGTCTACCATCCTAAGTCGTCATTTGGGGTTTCGCTACTTTTACCACTGGCGCGCTGCCTTTTGTTCTTTTGCAGTTTGGCATATTCAATGGGGCTTATTTCTTCGCTTACGCTGAAGGCATCCATAATATTTAATAGATCCAATACCCTCAGCACTTTCAGCAGACTGCTTAGGACAGTTTTTTCGCCACGCTCCATAAGGCTAAGGGTAGAGCGACTTATTCCGGCAGCATTTGCCACCTCAGTTTGTGATTTATTTTGATTGAGCCTGTGGTGCTGTACAAACTTGCCAATGGTTTTTAGCAAAGCGGCATCACTCATGGAAGACCAGTTTTTGTATGAAGTATCATTCATAGAGCCTTAGTATTTAGGTTAATGTATGAATAAGCATTCAAAGGTATGGATAAATTTTAGGATACAAATGTTGGTGAATGAAATATCAGTCGAAGAGGCTGCTTAATGAGTTTATTGAATGAATATTGATTCAGGTTTATTTCAACTATCCGTCTCCGCTCAGCCGAGACACCCCTTCTATCCAGAAGGGAAATTGCTCACTACAACTTTTCGTGGTTTACCGAATGTCATCAGCCCAAAGTATTCCCCTTCGAGGCCGAAGGCTGGGGTACTTGCAAGCGTTAAAATATGATTGAAAGTAATGAGAGAACCTAGAGGCGTAGGGCCCTTTCCGGCCACAGAGAAACTGTGTGGCGGAAACTAAAAACGAACTGGATAAAATGTGATTAACAGACCGGTATTAAATGTTACTGCCTCAAGTAGGGTGAAGATTTAACGGCTTTTTTTCCGTCATTTAAGAAAGTCATAAACTCATCCAAATTCTTTGAGTATCCAGTTTGTGAAATAACTTCTCCTTCTTTATTTAAAATAGCGAAGACTGGTTGCCATCCTGACTGGGTTAACTCAATTTGAAGTTCACTATTTATCTCTCCGACTCGTTTTAAAAGCTTATTTGAAAACAGACTCTTCTTCCAAAAATCTTTTTCTGCAATTTTTCGGTCATCAACAACTAACGGAATAAGCATAAAGTCGTTTCTAATAGCCTTCTTAACCTCAATGTCCTTCATTATAGCTTTCTCCATGTTTCTACAATTGACACAAGCAATACTGGTAAAATAAATTAACGGAAACCTGTTGAGTCGCTTTGATTGTACAAGAATCTCTTCAATATGAATATTTCCAATTCCATCAAAAGAGATTTTTTCAGATGATTGGCTATCACATGACATTAAAAACAGAAGTACTAATATTGAAAAGAGACTTCTATTCATTTTAACCTGAGGTAACTGAAATGATGTAAACGATATACATCATTGTTGAATTTTAAAATCAATCTTATTCCTGTTTATCCAAAGCCTTCTCAGTTAATAACTCTAGAATCTTTTGTTTTTCCTCTTTTCTAACAACCCATGTTTTTGACCATACGTCATGCCAGCCACGCTCTGAAAGACAGGAAAGAGGTTCAAAAGGAACAATTCGTACAAGACTTCTAACAATTAACTCGCTTATAGTTGGCTTTTGCCCATATTCGTTAATAACTATAGTTTGTGTCAGTAATTTGCCTGGAGTGGATTGAATTAGACTCTCAAATAGAAAGTAGTAAAGTGCGTAAGCAATATATGTTGGGAAAAAACTCATAAAAATGACTCCTGCTAACGTTTGTGGCAGATAAGCAGCAAAGGCATCAATCATCTCTAATGGTAGCATTAAAAAACTGAAGATGATTAGGTCTATGAAAAAATGAGCAAATCGCCTTCCTCCGGAAACAACTTTTACGGGTCTTTTAGCAATATATGGGGTTCTGATTTTTTGGCGATTCCCATATGCATCTTTTTGATGGGAAGTCCTGTATCTGGTTATTTCAAGTTCAGTAATCTTGGTTGCCATTTCTTTAAATTATCATTACCAGTGGTTAACGTTTGTCCGCTCCCATTAAATATACCTTATGGCACACGCTCTCACTTCAACCTCGCCTGATCCCCCAAATACCCGCTGTGATGCCTTTTGGAATATTCCTCTTTTGTGAAGTTGATTTTCTCCATCAGTAACACTACCAGTATATCACCCACAACGGTCATTACGGTGGTGGAGGTAGTGGGAGTAAGGCCTAGTGGACAAACCTCCCTGGGGTTTCCGGTGCTGAGAACAACATCACAGAATTTGGCTAAGGGCCCTTCTGGGTTTCCCGTAAGTCCAATAATTTTAATACCGGGGTGCAGGCGCTTTACCAAAAATTCCAGCTCAATAATTTCCCTGGTTTTACCCGAGTTGGAAATCATAAACATTACATCATTGGATTGTACTACGCCCAGGTCGCCATGCTGCGCCTCACTTGGGTGAAGAAATATGGCAGGAGTTCCTGTTGAGCTTAATGTAGTGGCGATGTTTACGCCTATCTGGCCGGCCTTTCCCATGCCGCTTACCACTACTTTTCCATTTTTTTGATGCACCTGTTCGTAGATCAGCGCAATGGCGCCATCAATAATTCCATCAACAGGTATGCTTTGTATCGCTTCAATTTCCTTGGCGATAATGTCTTTAATCTTGGTTGTAATCATAGGGCAAAAATAAAGGGTTTAGATGTGAGACAATAGACCTTAGATTGGAGACTTTTAACATTCAACCTTATAACCTTAAACCAACAATCCATCCACCATCTTCATCCGTCTGTCGGCCAGGTTGGCCAGCTCGGGGTTGTGGGTAATTACTATAAAGGTGTTTTGAAATTCATCGCGTAATTGGAAGAAGAGGCGGTGCAATTCTTCTGCGTTTTTAGAATCCAGATTTCCGGTGGGCTCATCGGCCATAATAACAGCGGGGTTGTTAATTAAGGCTCTGGCAACAGCCACACGCTGCTGTTCACCACCGCTCATGGCAGAGGGTTTATGCGTCATCCGTTCCTTTAATCCCAAAAAATCCAGTAGTTCCTTGGCACGGGTTTCTACTTCGTTGCGCTTTCTTTTACCAATAAACCCGGGAATACACACATTTTCCAATGCGGTAAACTCTGGTAAAAGGTGATGAAATTGAAATACAAAGCCAATATTTTCATTGCGAAAGCGGGAAAGCTTTTTCTGCGAAAGCATAAAAACCTGCTCGCCATTAAGCTCAAGAGTTCCGGAATCCGGTCTTTCCAACGTGCCTAATATTTGAAGGAAAGTGGTTTTTCCAGCGCCTGAATCACCCATTATAGATACAATCTCGCCTTTGGCAGCTTCAAAGTCAACGCCTTTAAGTACTTGTAGTGAGCCGTAGGCTTTGGTGATTTTTTGGGCTTTGATCATCAGGGTAAAAATTGAAATGCCAAACCTATCAAATTTATGGCTGCCAGCAGCAAGTTTGAAACTAGCAGATAAAACCTCTCCAAAATTTTCCCTAAACCAATGTTACCTCTATTTTTGCGCCACTTTTAAAAGTAATATCAAACACCGATAATAGATGAACCTACACGAATATCAGGGAAAAGAAATTTTGGCCTCTTATGGAGTTAACATACAGAGAGGAATTGTGGCATCAACACCAGAAGAGGCTGTGGAAGCGGCTAAGAAACTAAATGCCGATACTGGCACTAGCTGGTGGGTAGTAAAAGCTCAGGTACACGCTGGTGGCCGTGGTAAAGGTGGCGGTGTAAAACTTGCAAAATCATTGGATGAAGTTAAGCAAATTGCTTCCGAAATTATTGGAATGCAGCTGGTAACACCTCAAACTTCTGCCGAAGGAAAGAAAGTTCACCAAGTGCTTATCGCTGAAGATGTATACTATCCTGGCGAAAGCGAAACTTCTGAAATTTATATGTCCGTATTGCTTAACCGCGCTTCAGGACGTAATATGATTATGTATTCTACCGAGGGTGGAATGGACATTGAAAAAGTAGCTGAGGATACTCCTCACCTTATTTTTCATGAAGAAATAGATCCACTTGTAGGCTTACAGGGATTTCAGGCACGTAAGATTGCCTTTAACCTTGGCCTAAGCGGAAAGGCTTTTAAGGAAATGACCAAATTTGTTAGCGCCCTTTACAAGGCCTACGATGGTATTGATGCTTCTCTTTTTGAAATCAATCCGGTACTTAAAACATCAGACGATAAAATTATGGCTGTTGACGCCAAGGTTACCCTTGATGATAACGGTCTTTATCGCCATGCAGATTATGCTGCCCTTCGCGATAAGCGTGAGGAAGATCCTATTGATGTAGAAGCTGGTGAGGCTGGGCTAAACTTTGTAAACCTTGACGGAAACGTAGGTTGTATGGTAAACGGTGCTGGTTTGGCTATGGCTACTATGGACATCATTAAGATGGCTGGTGGTAATCCTGCTAACTTCCTTGATGTAGGAGGTACTGCTGATGCTGCTCGCGTAGAGAAAGCTTTCCGTATTATTCTTCAGGACGATAAGGTAGAAGCCATTTTGGTGAATATTTTTGGAGGGATTGTACGTTGCGACCGTGTGGCACAAGGTATTATTGATGCCTATAAAAACATTGGAGACATTAAAGTGCCCATCATTGTGCGCCTGCAGGGAACCAATGCTGTGGAAGCCAAAAAGATGATTGACGAAAGTGGACTTAAAGTACACTCCGCCATTGTACTTAAGGAAGCTGCCGATAAAGTGAAGGAATTGATTGGATAATATCCATTGACAATTATATTAAGTAAAGCCTTGTACAAATGTGCAGGGCTTTTTTATTTTATGCCTCGCAGAGAAGTTTACAAACCTTTCCATGAATTTCTGTAATATTGACGTTCCACCAGGTTGAAGCACAAATTAACTACCCCATAACCATGAGCAGATTATTCTATTTAGTATTTATTGCGTTTACCTTTAGTGCATGTACCGTTTCTAAACTTCCCTTAAATGCAGGCTTAACGCCCAATTCATCTGATTACGTAAAGCCATCGGAAAAGAAGCCATTTGCTAATTTTCATGGATTGCAAACCAGCCCCAATACTGTAATACTGGAAGGTGAGGGCATGAGCTTTACTATTGAAAAAGTGGATTTACCGCCTTCTAATAAATCCTTAAACAAGATAAAAAATGCCTACATGGCTGATGGTGATATTTATACACTGGAGAATACAACATTTAGCCAACCCAGCTTACTTCTCCTTGGCGGAGAATTAATTGTAGATCAGTACAGCACTACTTCCTTGCTTTTTATAGTTCCTGCACCTGATAGCACTATGTACGCCATAACGGTGGAAAGTGCCTTTATGCTTGATTTTGAGAGGGCAGGAGTATTGGTTAAGGATATTGTTGACAACGGACTTCCAGATTATGTTATTACCGGGAATAGTGCCACAGTGGTGGATTTTGCCGGAAGAACCCTTGAGCTTGGAAACGTTTGCAGTTGGGCTAGTCCTCACACCATTAGCTGTGATGGTTTGGGAGAACTGTACTGGTCGCTATACAAAACGGCAGATGACGCCCTAATGGCCCGGCAGATAAACATGGCAATTACTGAGGCTCAAAGCCCCGGTTTAGTTGAAAAGGATGAAAAGGCTACAGTAGTTTTTGAAGGCACACGCATTGGAGCTACTAAGGTGGTTTACAAAGGGACGGGGGATAATACTACAACTACCTACTACTTATCCACTTTCTTGCGAGGCCACTATATATTTTGCAAAGTGAGCTTTACAGCCGAAGACGCCAAAGGTGAAAAGCTTTCGCCACTTGCCGCTAAGGTTATTTCTTTGTAGCCGTCCAGCTAATTTTTCTATTGACAATGTTGTACTCGCCCTTACCGGTACCGTTGGTATAAAATGTACCATTGATTGAACCCAATAAAAGTGTATCGAGAGTTACATCACCTTCAAGCATCCCGCTATTGCCAACAGAACCCTTTACCCTGTGGTCAGCAGTGCCATAATTAAGAATATAGCTGAAATTGCCCTCTGCAGAGATGAAGATATCTGATACCGAATCCATTTGGGCAGTGTTGGTTTTTAATACCCAGCCACCTTCGTAGTGTTTTTCAATATTGGTTTCTTCGTCAGAGCAGGCCACAACAGCCATCAAAACAAAGGACAGGAACAATACTTTGAAAATGCGCATAATCTTAACTTTTTTAGGTTCGAATTTCTGAGGGGTTAAATATAGATTTACTTAAGCATACCAGCATCGTTTGGGTCATTTTAAAAGACTTACCATCCACAATATTACGGCAATAAGCAGGCACACAATGCTGAGTAGCAGCAGGAAAAAGCCAGCTAGTATCTTTAGTAAATTGAGCGTAAGCAGCAGAAAGCCAATAATAAAGAGAGCAGCAGTTACCTTTTTCATGTGTAGGGATTTTGGTTTGTACTAAAGTAATGAAAACCTGCTTTCGGCCACTTTGTCACAATGATACGCACGGCATATCTGTTGCTAACTGAATCGCTGGCCATTTAGTTGTATTGGCTCGAAAAATTTAATTTTCAAACACCAAATTTTAAATATACCATGTCAAACGGAAAGATTAATGTAACTGCTGACAACATTTTTCCCATCATCAAAAAGTTTCTTTATTCAGATCATGAGATCTTTTTAAGAGAGCTTATTTCGAATGCCGTGGATGCCACGTTAAAACTTAAAACCCTTACACGTATTGGCGAATCAAAGGCTGAACTGGGCGATCTTACCATTGAAGTGAAGATTGACAAGGAAGCTAAAACCCTTACTGTAAGTGATAGAGGTGTGGGGATGTCTCCCGCAGAAGTAGAGAAGTACATCAATCAATTGGCATTTTCGGGTGCTGAGGAGTTTGTACAGAAATATGAAGATAAGGCAGATGGCGCTGCGATCATCGGCCATTTTGGCCTTGGCTTTTACTCATCTTTTATGGTGGCCGAGAAAGTGGAGATTTTCTCTAAAAACCATGTGGAAGGTGATCCTGCTGCACACTGGACTTGTAGTGGCGACCCTGACTTTACACTCGAGGAAACTGAAAAGGAAGATCGCGGAACTGATATCGTTCTTCATATTAATGAAGAGTCTAAAGAGTTTTTGGAAGAGCACCGCATTCGCGAGTTGCTGAATAAGTACTGTAAGTTCCTTCCAATCCCCATTAAGTTCGGTACCAAGGAAATTACTGAAAAGGAAGGAGAGGGCGATGATGCCAAAGAGGTAAAGAAAACCATTGATAACATTATCAATAATCCTGAGCCGGCCTGGACCAAAACTCCAACCGAGCTAAAGGATGAAGACTATAAAAGCTTTTACCGTGAGCTTTATCCAAGCACCTTTGAGGAACCCTTGTTCCATATCCATCTAAATGTTGATTATCCATTTGACCTTACCGGAATTCTGTTCTTCCCTAAGATCAACCCTAATATGGAGATCAAAAGAAATAAGATTCAGCTGTATCAAAATCAGGTTTTTGTAACAGATAACCTGGAGGGTATAGTTCCTGACTTTCTTACGCTATTACACGGTGTGATTGATTCTAAAGACATTCCGCTAAATGTGTCACGCTCCTATTTACAGAGTGATGGTGCTGTGAAAAAAATCAGCAGCCACATCACTAAAAAGGTTGCGGATAAACTGGACGAACTATTCAAAAATGACCGTAAAGACTTTGAGAAAAAGTGGGATGACATTAAGGTGATTATCGAATACGGTATGTTGAGTGATGAGAAGTTTTACGAACGTGCCCAAAAATTTGCCCTTTACCAAAATGTAGATGGCGAATACTTTACGCTGGAAGAGTACAAGGAGAAAATCAAAAACCTACAGACGGATAAGGACGAAAAACTGATAGTTCTTTATGCCGCTCATAAGGAAGGTCAGCATAGCTTTATAAAGCGTGCTAAAGACCGTGGTTATGATGTATTGCTGATGGATAGCCCTATTGTGAGCCACCTTATGCAAAAGCTGGAAATGAGCAATGACAAGATGAGCTTTGCCCGTGTAGATTCTGAGCCGATTGATACACTTATCAAAAAAGAAGATAGTCAGCCAAGTAAGCTTACTGAAGAGGAAATTGAAAAGCTAAAACCCATTATTGAAGGTGCCGTGGAAAAATCAAAGTACACAGTACAAATGGAGAATATGAGCTCTGATGAAAGTCCGTTTATTATTACCGTGCCTGAGTTTATGCGCAGAATGAAGGAGATGAGCCAGAGCGGTGGCGGTATGATGGGTATGGGCAATATGCCTGATATGTACACTTTGGTGGTAAATACGAACAATGAGTTTGTAGGCAACATTTTGAAAGAGGAAGACGAGGCCAAACGTGCCGAAATGATTAAAAATGGTACAGACCTTGCTCTGCTTTCGCAGAACCTTTTACATGGTGAGGAGTTAACCAACTTTGTAGAAAGGTCTTTTAAAAACCTGACTGCATAGTAGATTGCATTTAGTTAAGCTGAAAGCCGCAGTACCACAATGGTGCTGCGGCTCTTTTGTTTTTCAACCTCAAAATAAATATGAATGTAGTGGTTTTGATCAAGCCGTAAATCTCATTCTTTTTTCATTTTGCCATGATGCAAAACGAAACAAAAAATCTAGAGCATTTAAGGAACTTTTGCTTCGCTGCACTCCGCAAACCGCGGTCAAATTTCAGCTTCATGCTTGTTCTTTTTCAAAGAACGCAGTTACTCACTAGTCCATATTTTTATTTATAGGTGTTCGTGAGCTCAGCCTGTCGGCTTCGGTTCCGCCTTATTTGCCGCTAGTTCTCAAAAATGCTCTTGGGCCACCCCATAGGTACGTGCTTTTGGATTGGCCTATTATCAATTTCGCGCAAAAGCAAGGTGAAACTTAGCCCAGAAAAGTGCCGAAGTGTAGCATAGCGAAACGGTTGGGAATTAAAAGGTTAAGTAAATCGTAGCTTTTCAGAAATTCATAATCAGCCTTGACTTTTTTGGTTCATTTTGTGTCAAGACAAAAACGAACAAGAAGTCTTTGCTCAAGACGCATGGTTCTTTTCTTTCCTTTTCCCTTGATGGAAAACGAAACCAAAAGATCAAGGCTTGGCTCCTCGATGACCCACTAAGGCTTTGCTACGGGCACAAAACGAACTTGATCCCGCTTGGGCGTGATCTTCAAACAGCGTTTTGTGCTGACCCTCCGCTTCAGCCAGTGGGTGCCCCATCTGTGGAGCCGATGCCGGTCACCTGACGATGGAGATAACTGATAAAGGTAAATTCCTCAACGCTCAGGTGCGGTACGTATATAACTCCCGAGCGATACGTTCATTTTATTAGGATAGCCCTTCAGCATTTTTAGTAGAAAACAAATGGAGTGGAGCGCCCGCAAATAAAGCTGCCGCAGGCCTTTTTATTTGCAGCGAAGCGAAATGTAGTTTTCAATAAAAATATTGACAGGCTGGGACTTTTTATTCACTCCTTGGAATTGTTTTAAGTGTTCATGAGCTCCCACACTAACGTGTGGTCGGTTGTTTACTTTTTTGACTCGAGAAAAAAGTAAAAGATGCAATTTGTACGAGCAGCAGGCCTATTCCATGCTTGACATCAAGAGTACATAAACTTCAATTTGAAGAGTTATTTCAACCTGTAAAAAACGCTAATCTATTGACTTGTTGCTATAAGAACAAGAAGAGCCCACGCAGCCCAACCCAGTACTTCTGCGGCTATGAGGTCTTGCCTTGCTCTTTTCATGTAACATTTTAAGTACTCAGGATCTTTAAACAAATGCCTGTTTTGAGATAGCATATAAGTGTTTTTGCCCCTGTAAGGAACTGGAGTTGAAAGTAAAGTGCCAACAATGGCAAAAGGGCCAAATAAAAATCCTAACATAAAATGCCCGCCTTTTTTACCATGTAAGAGGTGCGCATCATCATCTGCCTTTAAACATTTGGAAGGGTCGCTATCGGCCAGTTCCATGTACTTGGTGTACACCTTGTCCTGAACATCCTCAAATTGCAGGCAATAAATGTCTGAGGCCGGAATAATGTATTTCTGTCCGGCAGCTTTAAAAACCACGGAGCAGCCTTTAATACGAACCACTTTACCTTCAAAAGCCATTTCGTTATTTAATACCAAAATGTCGCTGCCAAAGCAGCCAAGTGATAAAAGCAAGGTAAGTAGGGACAAGGTTATCTTATTCATGAGAAGTCGTTAATTGGTTGAGAATGTAAATAAAGGTTCTTTGCCAAATCTAGCTAAAAAGTTAATTCAGGCTCAATTCACAATTATTTTGTGGCTGTTCAAAAAACTGTGGAGATGCATTGAAAATTGTCATACAATAGTGCTGTGCATATTTTTTATGTAGCTCTGAATTCTCGCTAATATTAAGAGCGGGTTAAAATAACTGCAGCTTATTATAATACGGATTACCAGCGACAGGCTTAAGATTTTACTTATAAGCATTAAGATTAATTGCGTATATAAATGTATAAATTTCAAGTAGATAGATTGGGTTTGTAATATTTTTATTATTTTGGTAGGAGTTAATAACCAACCAAAAACAACCAACATGCAAACCTTAACCAAATTTGCCGCTATGGCGGCATTCTGCGTATTCTTCAGTTTTACCATTTTTTCCCAATCAAATGATGCTACAAGTGATGTGATAGATTCCCTTCTCACAGAATTAGAGAAAGGAAATCCTGTTTCGGGTAGTGTGATTGTTTTGGGGGATATAAATTTTGAAACAGGCAAATCGGAGCTTACATCCAACGCCTCTGGCTATATTCAAAAAATTGCCCGCTTCTTAATTTTGGTTCCTACCCTTGATGCTCGTATTGAGGGCCATGCCGATAGCACAGGGAGTTTTGCCGTGAATACAAAATTGTCTTTTGAACGGGCCAAATCGGTGAAAACGTCTTTTACAAACCTGGGAGTAGAAGAGAGCAGGTTGTTGATAAAAGCTCATGGCAGCGAAAGACCAAAGGCCTCAAACAAAACCGAGGAAGGCAGAAAAGCTAACCGAAGAGTAGAAATTGCCCTGAATAAAAGGGTGACAAAATCAACCGCCAGGGAGAAGGATAAGGTGGTGTATGAACAAAATATAATACGACTAAAAGATGGTAGTAAAATTGGCGCTTCATTTGTTAATGTGGATGGTGAAACCGTGTACTACCGCGGCTACACCAGTGAAGAACTTAAAAACATCGCCCTTTCCCTGGTTTCTTCCGTAACCTATACCACTGGAAGAGTGTCAACTTATGATGGTGAAAAGTTAGATGTTAGCGCACAGTCTGCAGAACCAGTTCAGTACGGAGAAAAGGGTACTGTGGCATTTTATGGATTGGCAGGCTACCGCACCTTGAATACGCAGGCTGGGTTTTATAGTATTAAATACACTAGTAAAAACCAGCATGATTATGAAGATGTTTTACAATTTGAAGGTAGTGAAGGTGGAAATAGCTTTAATGCCGGTTTTGAGTTTGGTAATGATGATTTGTTTTTTCAGATAGGATATTGTGGTGTAGAAGGAGCTGCCACCATGAGGGGATTATATGGTGGCTTTGGATGGGTGTTCGGTGGTGAGCGATTTCAGTTTAAACCAGGCCTGATGTATTCTGGCCAATATGCCAGAATAAAAATGAAGGATTTTAAAATGCCAACTGGAGATCAATTGAATATCAATGACTCTGAATTCATAGAGTCTAATATTGATGTCTCCATATCCAACAGGACATTTAGCCTGATGCCCGTGGCAATTATGGATGTAAGGGTTTATGGCCCCTGGTATATCAGGGCGTCTTTTGCTCTTAATATGCCCGTTACCAACAACTATGTTATTGAGTTTTCAGGAAATACAAGAGCGGAGGATACTTTTGAAAGGGAAATAGTTTCAATAAGCAGTTTAGACACGTTTACCATTGATAATGATGATTATACAAATAGAAAATTTGAGCTTGGGGGAATTAATGGCATTATTGAGCTCGGGGTAGTACTTCAGTTTGAGTAGTAAAACACTTCCTGAAAATGTATGGCAAAGAATGGAATGGGGTAACTGATTTTTATTGGTTGCCCTTTTTTTAGATAAGCTTTCGTGAAATTTATTTGAGATCAGTTTTGGCTGTTCAAAAATCTGTGTATATCGGTGTGCTTCATAGCTCAATCCCTGTCCCCATCTTCCTATTTTTGTTGATCTACAATTTCCTCGCATGACAAAAGACCAGGCAAAACAGCAGATTGAGGCGCTTAGCACTTTGCTGCAACATCATAATTACCTCTATTACATTAAGGATGCTCCCGAAATTTCGGATTTTGAGTTTGATCAAAAGCTGAAGGAACTGCAAAAACTGGAGGATGAATTTCCGGAGTTTAAGCTTGCAAACTCGCCCACACAGCGTGTTGGTGGCGGAATTACCAAAGATTTCCCTACGGTAAGGCACAAGTACCCTATGATGTCTTTGGCCAATACCTACAGCAAGGAGGAGCTGGAGGAATTTTTGGCGCGGATCGCTAAATCCATTTCTGACCCGGTGGAGTTTGTTTGCGAGTTGAAATATGACGGTGCAGCCATCGGTATGAGCTATAAAAACGGGATGCTGGACAAGGCGATTACCCGTGGTGATGGTACTCAGGGCGATGAAATTACAGCTAATGTGCGCACGATTAACTCGGTGCCATTGGTATTGAGGGGAGACGACTATCCGCATGAGTTTGAAATTCGTGGGGAGATTTTTATGCTACTGGAAGGCTTTGCCAAACTGAATGAGGAACGGATAGAGGAGGGGCTGGATCCTTTTGCCAACCCAAGAAATACAGCAAGCGGAACCTTGAAAATGCAGGATAGCAGCATAGTAGCATCCCGCCCGCTGGACTGCTTTCTGTATTATGTTTTGATGGAAGACCGCAGGTATGGCAGTCATTATGAAAGCATGATGAAAGCGCGGGAATGGGGCTTTAAAATTCCGCCACCAGAGAAGAACTACATCGCGAAAGCAAAAAACATAGATGAGATTTTTGATTTTATCAATTATTGGGAAGTGCACCGCCATGAGTTGCCTTTTGAGATTGATGGTATTGTAATAAAGGTGAACGATTATGCACAGCAGCATAAGTTGGGAAGTACCGCCAAATCACCGCGCTGGGCTATATCCTATAAGTATAAGGCTGAGCAGGTTTCCACCAGATTAAACAGTATTACCTATCAGGTGGGCCGCACAGGAGCCATTACGCCTGTTGCCAATTTAGAGCCGGTGCAATTGGCCGGAACCACGGTAAAACGCGCATCGCTTCACAATGCCGATCAGATTGAGAAGCTGGATTTACGCGTGGGCGATCAGGTATATGTGCAGAAAGGTGGGGAGATTATTCCAAAAGTGGTTGGTGTTGATCTGGAACAACGTCCGGCAGATTTGGTGCCTGTGGAATACATTAAAAATTGTCCTGAGTGCGGAACCGAGTTGATACGAAATGAAGGTGAGGCCCAACATTACTGCCCCAATGACGATGGTTGTCCGCCACAGATAAAGGGGCGAATACAGCACTTTATCAGCCGTAAGGCGATGGATATAGAAGGCATGGGTGGAGAAACGGTGGAGCTTTTTGTAAATGCAGGACTGATTAACAGTTATGCGGATTTGTATAAACTTAGCAAGGAAGACCTTTTACCGCTGGACAGGTTGGCGGAAAAATCGGCTCAGAACATTGTGGATGGCATAGAAGCCAGCAAGCAAATACCTTATGAGCGGGTGTTGTTTGGGCTCGGCATCCGTTATGTGGGAGAAACGGTGGCTAAAAAGCTGGCTCGTCATTTTGGGGATATAGACAGTTTGATGAAAGCTCCCTTTGAGGAGTTGGTAAACGTGAGCGAGATTGGCGAAAGGATAGCTTTGAGCGTACGTGAGTTTTTTGAGGATGAAACCAAAGTGGCTATAGTAGAGAGACTTAAGGAAGCGGGATTGCAGTTTGAGGTAGTGCAGCAGGAAGGTGCTTCTACCAGGTTGGATGGAAAGACCATTGTTATTTCGGGGAATTTTGAGCGCTATTCCCGCAAGGAGATAAAGGAACTGATAGAAAAACATGGTGGGAAAAACACCGGTAGCGTTTCGGGTAAAACTGATTTAATTGTTGCAGGAGAAGGCATGGGGCCATCCAAACGCAAAAAGGCGGAAGACCTTGGCGTAAAAATTATTGATGAAGATGAATTTGCCAAAATGATTGGGGACGCATGAGTTGGATGAAAAAAATAAGGGATTATGCCCTTCAGAAGAGCCGTAATATTTCATATCGCCCTGCGGATTATCCGGGTTTTGAGAAATTTAAAACCATGGCCATCGTTTTTGAATCAGGAAAACAAAACTCCATAATTCAGGATTTTGCCAGGCAAATGGAAGCGGCCGGAAAGGAGGTGCAGCTGCTGGGCTATATCCCGCAGAAGCGAAAGGAAATACTGGAGCCACCAGCATTTGACTATTTTACCAAAAGTGAAATCAATTGGTTTGGAAAGCCTAAATCAGAGGAGGTAACCCAATTCCTAAATGGCACTTATCAAGTCTTTATCACCTTAAATGAAAGTGAGGAGAGCCCCGTTCAGTTTATTACTGTAGCGGCTAAAGCCGATTTTGTGGTGGGCCTTAGTAATGGCAAAGTGGCCCGAATTGATTTGCTGGTTGGCGCTGGTAAAACCCATGACTACAAAGCCGTATTTAAGGAAGTGGAGTATTATTTGAAGTTTATAAATGGTTGAAAACTGAGGCTGATTTTAATCCTACCGAATTCGGTACAATTAATAATAATTGAGCATGGCAAAAAGTAAGAAGATCAATGTGAAGGGAACAGATGTAGTGCTTTACACCCAGAATAACTCTGACTACATTTCCATTACAGATATTGCTCGATACAAAGGAGGGGAAAGAACAGATTATATAATTCAAAATTGGCTCAGAAATAGGAATACCATTGAATTACTGGGTTTGTGGGAAGCTTTAAACAACGAAAATTTTAAACCCATCGAATTCGATGGGTTTAAAAATCAAGCTGGTCTTAATAGTTTTACCTTATCCGCAAAGCAATGGATTGAAAGGACCGGAGCCATTGGGCTTGTTTCAAAATCTGGGCGTTATGGTGGCACTTTCGCTCATAGAGACATAGCTTTTGAGTTTGCCTCCTGGATTTCTGTGGAGTTCAAACTATATCTGATAAAAGAATTTCAGCGACTAAAAGAAGAAGAAAGCGACCGACTTAACCTCGAATGGAATTTTCAACGAAACCTCGCAAAGGTGAATTACCGTATACATACCGATGCGATTAAAGAAAATTTGATTCCAGAAACTTTGGCTAAAAGGCAAGTTTCATTGGTTTATGCCACAGAAGCTGATGTGCTGAACATGGCATTGTTTGGCAAAACGGCCAAGGAATGGAGGGAGCAAAATCCTGATAAAGAAGGAAATATTAGGGACTATGCCACTATTGAGCAACTGGTTGTGCTGTCAAATATAGAGAGCATAAATGCTATGCTTATCCAACAACAAATGGAGCAGTCTAAAAGATTAATGCAGCTTAATGCCATTGCGATTTCACAAATGACATCCTTGTTAAAGATGTCGGGAGGTTTAGAAAAACTAGGCTCATGAAGTGTATAAAACCCATTGTTCTGTTTATCGCCTTTTCGCTGAATGGCTTTTTTTGTAATAGTTCACTAGCTCAGGCAACTTGCTTTATCCGTTTTAGCAACCTGGAACTTTTGAAATCAGGCTCTGCTAATAGTCAATTTCTGATCAATGGAGTTTTGCTCAAGCCTGATTCCCTGGTACATGAAATTGCCATTAATGAAAAAGGATTTGATTCTGTAGGGTACACTACAAATGATAATTTTGGATCGTTGGCCTTAGCTAAGTTTCGAGCGGGTGAAACATATTCATTTGGGTTAAATCCATGTAGCGATTATAATATTTGGCCGAATAATAACGCAAAAATGGGAAGGCTAGCGTTTCGGCCCTTATCAATCAAAGATACCTTACTGGCGCTATTTGATGAAGATACTGTAGTATTAATAAAGGACTTAGAGACAGATGAACTAATTACATTTGCACATATACCATCTGCAATGTGTCTCTTCTCGCCCAAGTCCGTTAAAATCACTGAGAGTAGGAAAGAGCCAAAGGGAACGCTGCAAGTACTTGCTCAACAGAAGTTTCATTATTTACATGGAGAAATATTCGAAATCACATTTATTCCGGAAACTGCCAAAATGGAATTTAAGATAATCGGCTATTTAAAGAATGACGGTAAAAAATCAACCTATCAGGATTACTTGAATGGGGAGTGACATGCAAAGTGATTTACAGCCTTAGCCAGATTTTAGTTTTTGCCCGAAACAATTTCCTTCTAGAAGCATCCCATATGACTATTAAAAAGTAGACTCATTTAACTCAAAGATTGTTTGACTGACTACCTTTGCCTCCCAATTAAGACCCACCAATATTCAAATTTTAAAACATCGAATTCAAAATCACATGAATAAATTCCGCGGAACGGGCGTAGCCCTTGTAACCCCTTTTGACACAGACCATAATGTAGATTTCAATGGTCTTGAAAAACTCGTTAATCACTGTATAGATGGTAATGTGGAATACCTGGTTGTGATGGGTACCACTGCCGAAAATGCTACTTTAAACTCTTCTGAAAAGCTGGAAGTACTGAAGCATGTACAAAAAGTGAATGATGGCCGTAAACCCATTGTATATGGTATAGGAGGAAACAACACCGCTGCTTTGGTGGAAACCATTAAACAAACCGATTTCAACGGAATCGATGCCATACTTTCTGTTTCTCCTTACTACAACAAACCAACCCAGGAAGGCATTTACCAACATTTTAAAACAATAAGTGAGGCCAGTCCGGTTCCTGTTATTCTTTATAATGTACCGGGGCGGACGTCTTCCAATATGTCTTCTGCAACTACATTGCGCCTGGCCAAGGATTTTGACAATATTATTGCTATTAAGGAAGCCAGCGGTAACCTGGAGCAGGTGATGGAAATCATAAACGGCAGGCCAGAAGGCTTTTTGGTGATTAGTGGAGATGATAACATTACACTTCCTCTGATTGCCAGTGGTGGCGATGGAGTTATATCTGTAAGCGGACAAGGTTTCCCAAAAGTATTTACACAAATGGTGCGCGATGCCCTGGCTGGTGATTTTGAAAAGGCAAGAGTAGGGCACTACAAGGTTTTTGAAGTAACCAAAATGCTTTTCGCTGAAGGAAACCCCGGAGGAATAAAAGCAGCTTTGGCCCACAAGGGTATTTGCGAGGAGCACATGCGTCAGCCATTGTGGAGAATATCTGATGACCTTAGAAATCAGATTTGTAAGGAAATTGAAAAAAATGGAATTTAATTGGGAGGCTATTCCAAACCTTTAGCAGGTATAATGCAACATACGCTCTTGGCGGCATAATTAGATTGGCACTTAAATTGCCTGAGCCCCGGAGCACAATTATTAATACTCAAACAATCCAATATGAAAGCGAAGATATTTTTGACCGCAGCAGCAATTTCCATTTCTGTACTAAGTTGCGACACCACTAAAAAAGTTACCCGTGTAGATGAGCGCGAGCAGATTGACCTTAGTGGCCGATGGAATGATACCGACAGCCGCCTGGTGGCCAACGAAATGGTGGCCGATGGCCTTAGCCGTGTATGGTTACAGGATTTTGTAGAGCGTGAAGGAAAGAAACCCGCTATAATTGTGGGGCTTGTAAGAAATCGCAGCAGCGAGCATATTGCCACAGAAACCTTTATCAATGATATTGAAAGAGAGTTTATAAACTCCGGTAAAGTGCGATTGGTGCAAGGCGGAGAGTTTAGAGAGGAGCTGAGAGCTGAGAAAGCTGATCAACAAAACAATGCTTCTTTAGAAACTGTAAAACGCTTTGGACGTGAGCTTGGAGCCGATTTTATAATGCAAGGCACCGTAAATTCCATTACAGATCAGGCGGGAAACACCAAAGTTGTTTTTTATCAGGTGGATATGGAGCTTACCAATATTGAAACCAATGAAAAGGTTTGGGTGGGCTCTAAGAAGATCAAGAAGGTGATCCAATAAAAATCCCAACTACATTTTCAATGCTCTTCAAGGAAAACATATCTGTATTTCCCCGATTGCTTATTGTTTTACTGTTAGTAATATCTACCGGTTGTGCTACCTATTACCAGCGAAACCTTCAATTTCAGGAGGCCTTTGCTGTAGGTAATCTGGACAAGGCCAATAAGCTTTTGGATAAAAACAAAAAGGCAGCGGAAGACCGCAATCGTCTGCTGTACTTTATGCAGAAGGGCGCGGTACTTCAGCTACAGGGCCAGTATGAGCTCAGCAACCAAATGCTGGAGCAGGCCTATATCTATACTGAAGATTACAAGAAAAATTACGGATATGAAGCCCTGGTGTTGGTAAGCAACCCCATGATGAGGCCTTACACAGGTGAAGATCACGAAAAGGTATTGATCCATTATTATAAGGCGCTAAACTATCTAATGCTGGCCAAGCCGCAAGAGGCTTTGGTGGAAGCCAGGCGCCTCAATAATAAACTGAACGTTCTCAATGATAAGTATGGCGACAGGAAAAACCGCTATAGCGATGATGCCTTTGCCCATATCCTTATGGGGATTGCGTATGAAATGGATAATGATATTAACAATGCGTTTATCGCTTATCGAAATGCGTATGAAAGTTACAAAACCAATTACCTGCCGGAGTTTGGCGTAAAGGCCCCCGATCAGCTGAAGAAGGATTTGCTGCGAACGGCCTCTGCCATGGGGTTTATAGATGAATTACAGCAATATGAGAAGGAGTTTGGAATGAAGTATAATGCTGAAAATGGCCACAAGCCGGAGCTTATCTTCTTTTGGCACAATGGCCTTGGTCCCGTAAAAAGTGAGTGGAGTATGAACTTCACCGTGGTAAAGGGACAGGGCGGAACAGCCACTTTTGTAAACGAGGAAATGGGTTTGAACTTTCCCTTTCCTCTTCCGGATAACGGTAAACCAAACGGTGGACTTGGTGATTTAAAACTGGTACGTGTGGCTTTTCCAAAATATGAAACCCGCAAACCCATATTTAATTCTGCTTCGCTTAGCGTAAACGGCAATAGTTTTCCATTGGAAAAAGCAGAGGATATAAATGAAATTGCCTACTCCATTTTACAGGACAGAATGATGCGGGAGCTTGGGAGTTCATTGTTGAGACTGGCAACCAAACAGGCGGCTGAGTATGCCCTCCGTCAAGAAAATCAGGATGCCGGAGCTTTGCTCTCCATTGTAAATGCACTTACCGAAAAAGCAGATACCCGCAATTGGCAAACCTTGCCTTATAGTGTGTGGTATTCACGCGTTCCGCTTAAAGCGGGAAGCAATAGTGTTACTCTAAAAACGCAGGGCCCGTCTGCAAATGCCAGCGGTGAGCAGGTATTTAATTTTGAAGTGGAAGAGGGGCAAACTATATTTCAAATCTATCATAGTTTAGAGAGTTTGCCACCGGGATATTGAAATCCCATAGGGCTTATTGAAGTGTTTGCTGATATTATTCACCCATGGCCTTATGTATGGCTGTGCCCAGGGGCGATTATAAATTTTTACTTAAAAGAGCTATATGCTGCAGAATTTTGGAATACTTGAAATCATAATAATCATTGCCAACGTAACCATTAGCTGGCAAGGGTTTAACAATCCGGCTGCATTTGAGGCCGGTACCTTTCAGGTGGGTAAAGTATTACATGGCAAGGAGTACTATCGTCTGCTTACCAGCGGATTTTTGCATGTAAGTTGGCCGCACCTTTTCTTCAATATGCTTAGTCTCTACTTCTTTGCAGGAAATATTGAAGGCTATTTGGGGCCATGGTTTTTCCTTCTTATCTATATGGGGAGTTTGCTGGGAGGAAACCTGCTGGCATTGTTCATACATCGTAAAAACCCATATTACAGGGCGGTGGGTGCCAGTGGAGCAGTTAGCGGAGTGATCTTCGCTGCCATCGCTTTGTTCCCGGGCATGGAGTTAGGTTTTATCATGATTCCAATTCCATTTCCTGCCTGGGCCTTTGGGTTGGGCTTTGTGCTTTATTCCATCTATGGTATCCGCGCCCAACGCGATAGTATTGGCCATGAAGCCCATTTGGGCGGTGCTATTGTTGGTTTACTAATTGCCGTGGCCATAATGCCCGAAATGCTCATGGTAAACACTCTACCCATTTTATTGGTGTTGATACCCACTCTTATTTTTATTATCATCCTTATTTATAAGCCTGAAATGCTGATTAGCGGAGGAAAGCAGTTCTATCAGTACTACGAACCTGAAAAAGAGGATGTAGATCACAAATACAATGCAGCCAAAAGAGCCCAGGCCGAAGAGGTGGATCGCATCCTTGATAAAATAAACAGGGAAGGAGAGGATAGTTTAACGGAAAGTGAAAAACAAACCCTGCAAAACCACAAGGATTAGTTTTAGCTGAAAATTGTTTTAAAAACCGATTTTTGGGAAACTTTTTGAGCTCTAAAAAGGCAGGTTTTTGAAAGGCCCTGCTAAGTAGTTCAATATCAATTTAATTATTTTAGTATCAGAGGATAAGGTAGTGATTTTTGGATTCTACAATTCAATAATTTCGGTAAAAATTCCCCAATACTAAAATGATACATCCTCACACTGAAGTGAAATTTATATCCGAGGAAATCGGGTATGGCGTGGTTGCCAAACAATTGATCCCTAAAGGTACTATTACCTGGGTACTGGATGAACTGGACAGGGAAATAAGCCCCAGCGAAGTTGAGCAGATGGGGCAGGTTGCCAGGGAGATGATGGATACCTATTCTTACCGGAATAGCAGTGGAAACTTTGTGTTATGCTGGGATAATGGCCGTTTTGTAAATCACAGTTTTAACTCTACCTGCCTGTCTACCGCTTATGATTTTGAGGTTGCTGTGCGCGATATACAGCCCGGTGAGCAACTTACAGATGACTATGGCTATCTGAATATATCTGAGCCTTTTAAGGCGTACTCCGAAGGTACCAGGCGTAAAACCGTTTATCCGGATGATTTAATTCGCTATCACAAAACCTGGGATAAGCAGTTGTTATCCGCATTTAAGAACATCCCAAACCTTGAGCAGCCGCTTAAAAGGCTGATAAGCTCTTCGCTTTGGAGTAAGGTGGAAGCCATTGCCAAGGGAGAGCAGGCCATGGACTCCATCCTCAATATTTATTATGAAGGAGATAAATTGAAGCCCACCCTAAGCAAATTGAAAAGGACGGCCGATTGATTTCAGTGTTTCCAAGTCTGGAAACACCGTCCGTGTATTGCTATTCCTCCAGTAAAATACCAGCCAATTGTTTAAGTACAAGCTCTGCATTTTTTGCATTGTACTTGGCAATACTGTAGTTATTTTGGGCATTTCTGAGGTTTAGCTGTGCCTGTCTGAACTCTATGGAGGTTATCTGTCCCTGCTTATACAATTCGTCACTTCTGTCAAAGTTTCTGCGGTTGGTGGCCAAATTGGCCTTCTCTGCATTAAGCACAAACAGGGCGTTGGTGTAGGTAGAGTAGGCGTTTAGCACATCCCGTTTAACGGATGACTCAGTTTGCTTCCTTAATATCTCCTGAGTTTCCAAATTTATCCTGGCATTCTGAACTCGGGTTTTTGTAGTGCCACCATCAAAAATATTCCAGCTAAGGGTAAGTCCGGCCTGGGGCCCATAGCTTTTACTGCCCGTTAAAAATGCGCCATTGGGGTTATTGCTACCGGAATATACATAATCAGCATTGGCAGACAGGGAAGGAAACCAACCCGCCCTGTTTGCTCTAATGGCAAACTCACTATTCCTAAGCTGACTTCTGGTTTGTTCTATCTGCACGTTGCGTTCCAGCGACATCTCTGCAAGCTGGGTTTTAGAAAGTGGCATGCTAAAACTAAGGCTGGTGTCCACTTCAAAACTGGTTTCAATATCCCTGCCCATAATAAGGTTAAGATTGCGCTTGGCATTTTCCAATTGCTGTGCGGCATTCAGCAGGTTTATGCTGTCATTATTCACATCCACTTCTGCATTCAGCAAATCTATTTGTGTGGTTTGCCCGTACTCATAGCTGTATTGTGCTCTTTCTAACCGTGAGTTTGATATGTCTAAAGCACTTTTGAGAATTAAGGTGCTTTCGGTAAGACGTGCAATTTCGAAGTAAGCACTGGAAAGCTGCAGCATTGTGTTTTCAATAATTTGCCTGGCCTGAAGCTCCGTTAAATTGTGTTGCTCCTTGAGTTGTTTGTAATCATACATCCGGCCAAAACCGTTGAACAGCACATAGTCTAATCCAGCGGAAGCATTGTAATTATAGGCTTCAGCGGCTTCAAAGCTCTGGGTGCCCTGTACGGTTTCGTTTTCTCCTTCGTAGTAGGTTACCGTTCCGCTACCTGAGGCGCTGGCCGAGGGCAGGTATCCGGAATTATAAATACTGCTGTTGTTTTCGGCAACATCAATATTCTTTTGAGCAACCTGTATGTCGTAGTTGTTTTGCAAGGTCAGTTCCATGGCCTTATCACGCGTTAAAACCTCTTGTGCTTTTACACCTATGGTAAGGCAAAGCAGCAGCAGGGCGGAGATAATTCTAAATATTGAACTAACCTTTGAAGCTTTCGTTTTCATAAATCTATGATTTGCAGAATGAGAGATTTTAGTGATTTTCATATGTGGCATTAATGGCTTGATGATGATCATCACTGCTGTGCAATTCCTCCACAGCGGGTTCTACAGATTCCTTTGATGGCTTTTTGCCCTCCCAAAGCCATAGCACATACACTTTTATGCTATTTCCCAGAGCCAGTAACATGGGGAGCATTATTAACGTAAGTACAGTGGCAATGGCAATGCCATAGGCTATGGAGATGGCCATTGGAATTAGAAATTGCGCCTGACGGCTTTTCTCTAAAATTAGGGGAGACAAACCTGCTATGGTGGTTAGCGAGGTTAAAAATATGGCCCTGAACCTTGATTTTCCGGCTTTAAGCAAGGCATCGTCAAAATTCAAACCTTCCTGCAAATAGAGGTTGAACTTACTGATAAGCACCAAGCCGTCATTTACCACAATCCCGATAAGGGCAATTATACCCAGTACGGAAAGCATATTGATGGGGAAATCATGAATCCAGTGGCCCCAGGCTACTCCAATTAAACTAAAGGGAATCATTACCAGAAGTATTATGGGCTGCATGTAGGAGCGGAAGGTAAAGGCGATAATAAGCACAATCAATAATATTATGATGGGGAAAACCTTTCCTGCCGAACTGGAAACCTTTCCTGCTTCACGATTCTGACCTTCAAACAGCGCACTTACCGATGGATATTTGGCCGTGATATCTGGAATTACATTTTCCCTGATGTCTGCAATTACATCTGTGGCACTTTCCTTGGGATCCTTCAGGTCGGCCTCTACTTTTATCTCGCGTTTTCCATCCAGGTGATTTATACTGATATCGCCACGGGCGATGGAATAGTCGGCAATTTCGCTTAGTGGTACACGCTCTCCCGTTGGGGAAACCACACGCATATCCTCAAAATTTTTGATGGAGGAGCGTTCATCACGCGCATATCTCACCCACACAATTATTTCATCCTGCCCACGCTGGAAGCGCTGAACCTGTTGGCCGTTAAAACCGGCCCGCACCTGGCTGATAACGTCATTAAGCGTAAATCCAAGCAAATAGGCTTTATCCTTTAAGGTAACCTCAATTTCGTTGATACCTGCAGGGTCGTTATCGCTGATGTCTCTCAGTAAGGCATTCTCACCAAGGCTTTGTTTGAGTTCTGCTTTGGCGGCTTTTAGCTCGTCAATATTGTAACTCAATAGTGAAACGGAAACAGGCTTACCACCAAAGTTTGAGCCTCCGTCAAACACCACGCTTTCTGCGGATGGATAACTGCCGGCTTCACTAGCAATGGCATTGGCAATTTCTGAAGAGGTAAAGTCGCGCTCTTCTCCCGGCAACAGGTTTATTTTTAAGGAGGCATTCGCATTGCCCGGCCCCAGGCGGGTAATCATGCTTTGAAACACTTCTTTGTTTCCCGTTTGTTTTTCGGTGTACTGCTCATTTACCTTTCGTGCCGCCTTTTCAATATCTCCCATTATAGAATCTGTAATGAGCGGATTTATACCCTGTGGCATTTTAAGGGTAACATTTACCTGATCAGAAGCAATAACAGGGAAGAAGGTGGTTTTTATAATTCCACCACCAATGGCTCCGGTGGTGATCATAAACAGGCCAATAATTATTGAGAAGCCCAAAACCTTATTTTCCATTAAAAAATGGAGAACCGGGCTGTAAAGTTTATCTCTTAAAAAATCCAGAAAGCTTGTGGCCCGTTTATTAAACCAATAGGTTTTTTGCTGTGGCGATAAAGCCTTGGAGTGTGCTATGTGAGCCGGTAGAATAACCAGAGCCTCAAACAATGAAAACACAAGGGTGAGGATAACTACAATGGAAACCTCTCCGAAAAACTCGCCTATTCGCCCATCCAAAAAGAAGAAGGTGGAGAAGGCCACTAAGGTGGTGAGTATGGCCGAAACAATAGCCGGCAAAACTTCCATAGTACCATCAATGGCGGCCTGTATACGTCCCTTGCCTTTTTCATGATGGTGGAAGATGTTTTCGGCTATTACTATACCGTCATCCACCAAAATACCAATAACGATAATCATCCCGAAAAGGGAGAGTACATTGATGGTAACACCAAAATAGCTGGCCACCATAAACATTCCCATAAAGGAAATTGGAATACCAAATGCCACCCATGCCGCCAGGCGTGGACGAAGAAAAAGCGAAAGGAAAAACAGCACAAGGGCAATTCCCTGAAGGCCATTGGTTAATAGCAATTCGGTTCGCTCTACTATGGTTTGAGATCTGTCGTTGGTAACGTTGAGCGTAGAGTTTCCGTGGGTTTCGTTATAGGTATTGGCGTAAGCCGCAGCATTGGCCGCAGCTTCCACTAAATCTTCATTATTGGTGGTGCTTATACTTATGGAAATGGAAGGCTCACTGTTAAAGTAAGTACGGTCTGGCGTTTCAGACCAGGCATCGGCCATGGTGGCTACATCCTTTAGATAAACAATACCCCCGCTGCTATTGGTTTTTAGAATGATATTTTCAAAACCCTCGGCATAATAGGAGCGATTGCTAACGCGAATCAGGTAATCCTGGCTTTCGGTTTTTATGGTACCTCCGGTAACCAAAATATTGTTGGAGGAAACAGCCCTTGCAACATCATTAAATGTGAGGTCATAGGCTCTTAGTTTTTCCTCATTTACAGAAATGGTGATTTCCTCATCCGGGTAACCGTTAATGGTTACCTGAGAAATACCATCAATGGAGCGAAGGTCGTTTTCCACCTCGCGGCTAAGGCTCTTAAGGGTGGTTAAATCAATTTTCTTTCCGCTCAACTCCAGCTCAATGGCTACATTCAGGTTTTCCTGCTTGGCTACAATGGGCGGTTCCATTTCGGCTGGGAAGGAGGGAACCTTGTCCACTGCATTTTTTACATCGGCCAGCAAAATGTCAATGTCATAGCCTTTTTCGGCTTCAACGGTAATGCTGGCAGTATTTTCTGATGAGGAAGATGTAAATCTATCCACACCAACAATTCCCCTAAGGTTATCCTCAATTTTTAAAACCACGCCTTCCTCCATCTCCTGGGGCGAAGCACCGGGGTAGTTTACTTGTATGGTTACAATCTTAGAGTCCTGCAGCGGGAAGAAAGAGGACTTGAGATTGAGCATCCCAAACGTACCGAGGATGACCACAGCAAGTATGATCACGTTTACGGCAACAGGGAATTTTATAAAATGGCTTATAATCGATTTCATGTAAAGCGGTATGTTTTTAAGCAGTGAACGAGTGATACGGACACTTTTGCCTGACGTTTCAGTTTGTTAATTGTCCTGATAAATATTCACCTTCATACCACTATAGGCACCTGTGGGCAGCTTGGCCAAAGCTTCCTCACCATTATCCAGGCCACGTACTACAACAGTTTTGTCATTATAATAAACAGGTTCAATTTCCTTTTCCACCAAAATGGAATCCTTTACCACAAAAATCTTGTCGGTATCAAACAGCACACTTCTGTCAAGCTCTACGGCATCGTCAATTTCAATGGCCATTATGTTTGTTTTTAAAAACATGCCCTCCTTTAAGCCTTCGCCTTGCACATCTATGTAAATGTTGGTGGTTTGCGTGGCCGCATCTATCAAATTGTTGATTCGGGCAATTTTGCCTTCCCATTTTTGATTGGCATCAGAGGTGGAATATAAATCCACGGTTTGGCCAACTTCCAGATAGCCAATCATGGAAGAGCTTACCGGGGTTTCCAGCTCATATACGGTGGGTTGAATAAAGGCACCCAGCTTTTGGCCGGGACGTATCAGCGAACCTGGTGTTACAAGGGCTTCCACCAAAACTCCATTAAAGGGAGCGGTAATATTGTACTTGGCCAGGGTAAGCTCCATGTTTCGCACATTGTAGTAAGTGGAATACACATTACGCCCGGTTAAAAACATCTTTTCCTTGTCGGATGATGGCTCGGGTAAAGCAGGCAGGGCCTTGTTTACTTCAATTTTAGAGAGGAAATTATTCCATTTGTCAAAGGATGCCGGGTAGTCCAATCGGATATCCGCCAAAGCCGCAGTTACCAGATTTTGGAGATTACTCTTTTGCGACATTAGCCCGGCACTGTAAACATCAGAATCAATTTTAACCAATGTAGCACCGGCATTATAAGATGTACCGGCTTTAAAGCTTCCGGCAGGAGACGTCATTACACCCTGAACCTCGGAGTATAGCTCAATTCGGTTTTTGGCCAATAGGCGGCCGGTGGCGGTAACCTCAATTGGCACAACTCCATTTTGTATGATTTGTGTAAATACCACTGCGGTTTTTACGCCCTTCTTTTTCGGGGGGTCTTTTTTACTGTCTTTAAGTGCTCCTGAAATCAGGTAACTGCCAAGCAGTATTAGCGCGCTAATGGCAACTATGATAATTTTTCTCGTCATGATAGTTTTAGTTGTCGTTACAACGATTGTTGTGTTTTTTGGTGTTTTCTTGAATTTTAGAGAGGGTGTCTAAAACCGTTTTTCGATCCTCGGTGCTCACACCTTCATGCATTTTGGCAGCGATGGTTCTAAACAGTGGAAGGCAGTCTTGCAATAGCTTTTCGCCCTGTTTGGTAAGGTGAATAAGGTTTACGCGCTTGTCTTCCTTAGAGGGAATGCGGGCCACGAGGTTTTTCTTTTCCAATGTGTTGATAAAGCGAGTGAGTGAAGCCTTGTCACGGTCGGTTACATAAGCCAGGTCATGCTGGGGCAGCGGACCATTCTTCTTTATGATTTTAAGCACCACCATTTGCTTACGCGAAAGGGCAATGCCATGTGCAGCAAGCTCCTGCGTAATAAAGGCATCCACACATTTCAGGGTTTTCACCATCCATGGCATTATGTTATCCTCTGATGATATAAAGTTCATTTCTTTTAACGCTCAATTATAAGGGGCGCAAAAGTAGATGAATTAGTTGCGCATGCAACTAATTGACCGTTAAATAAAAGTTAAGAGGGGGGAGGAAGAGGCACGGCTAGCATACAGGCTTGTGAGCTCACCGCAAGTAAATCCGCGCCAGCTGGGAGATTTGTTTCCCGATTATCATTTGCCTGAGCGTCCCAGTTTTTCAACTTTCACTAGCCACTTCTTTCTATACTCTTCTTTAGAGAGCCTTATGGGGCCAATAGTTGTGATCCGCACTTTATTTACCCCCACAAAATTCAGGGTCAGCTTTTTCATAGCGTTGTGGCTTGGTTTGCCATAATACCACTTGTAATACCAGGCGGGTTGATCCAGCGTACAAATGATTCTGGCAGTTTTGCCGGTTAAGTGCTTATCCCACCATATAGAGTTTTCCCTTTTTTCATAAGCAAAACCGGGAAGTAAAATCCTGTCTAAAAACCCTTTCATAATTGCCGGTACTGAACCCCACCAAACAGGATATACCCACACTAAATGGTCGGCCCATTTTATCTTAGTCTGTGCGTCCAGTAAGTCGGGTTCTAATTCCGTTCTCTTCCGGTATCCAAATTGTAGATTGGGATTGAAGTTCAACTCTCTGATATTGATCTCTTTTATTTCTGTACCGGATTCTTCTGCTCCTTTTCTGTAGGCTTCTGACAATCCAAAGTTGAAGCTTTCCTTGTCGGGGTGTCCGTTTATGATTAATATCTTTTTCATAGCTGTGGGTAAAAGGGTTTCATTTTATATTCCATCTTTCAGCCGCTAAAGTTGGCGGTATCAAAAAATGTATAGAATACACGGGCAGGCAGGGGAGCAGAGCAGTACCAGTATCACAAGAGGCTACACTGCGGGCCAGCCAAGGGGCTAAAACCATTTTCTTGCGGGTGTCCACCATTTTTCCCAAAACAGATATCAACGGGATATTCATTTTCTTCCATTTCGTATTCTGTTGGCAAAGGTGATACGAAGGGAAGAGGCTTCATTTGATCTATATCAAATTCGCACCTGGGCGCTTCTAATTCTACTTAAGGTCTCAAGGGTAATGCCCAGATAGGAGGCGATGTGGGTGAGAGGGATTCGGTTGGTGATATCCGGATAAATAGTTAACAGTTGCTTGTAGCGGTCTTCCGCTTTATTAAACTGAATGGCGTTTAACCTTTGGCACAATCCGAGCAGAGTTTCCGTAACTACTTTACTGATGAAACGCTCAAAGTCATGGTATCTGTCGCATAGGTGATCCATGGTATCTTTTGAAAATTCATAAGCCATAGAATCTTGCACAAACTCAACGTAGTGTGGGCTGGGCTTTTCACTGAAAAAGCTAACAATAGGAGCTGCAAACTGATTTTCAAAGGTAAACCAGTCCGAAATATCTTTGCCATCCTTAAGGTAGTATGCCCGTGAACAGCCCTCTATTATCAGGTATGCCTTTTTAGAATACTGCCCTTCACGAACTACCACTTCTCCCTTTTTAAATGTCTTAAGTGTTGAATGAGTCATCAATTCCTCCTGACACTCTATAGATAGTGGGGAGTAGGCTTCACCTATGGATTCTAAAACTTTATCGGTATTCATTTTATGATTTTATTCCACTATTGTATGGAGGGGCTAAATTTTGAAGCGGAAATATAGAGTTTTCAGAAGCAGGAGAGACATGATAGTTAGTGGAAAAGGGAATCACAGAACTTGTATACTCTCCTTAGGTGAATGTGTGAATAATGCCAAAATGAACATTAATTCTTTGCTCAAGCCGCATGGCTCATACTTTTTGCTACTCACTATCGTACGTGAGCTCGTTCTTCGTCCTCGGTTGATAAAAAGGAAGCAAGCCCGATAGCTATCGGGGAGAACTTTTTAGGGCCTTTTTGCTTTTCTGCGAAAGCAAAACCGCAGTTCATTCTACATTTCATGCTTATCCCTCATTCTTTCCCGCAATGCTGCGGAACGGGCAGGAATGCAGTTACTCACAGTCTTTTATTTCAGTGGAGTTCGTGAGCTCAGCCTTTATGGCATCGGTTCCATTTGAATACTCGTTAGTTCTTGAAAAAGTTCATGGGCCAACCGCGAGGTTAGTGTTTTAGGATAGGCCTTTCAGCTTTTCCGTAGAAAGGCAAATGAAGTGGAGCGTAAAAATTTAGGCTGTTTGAGTTCCGCAGAGAGGCGGAATGAGTTTCTAAATTTTAGCGAAACGGAATGTAGGCTTCGAGGAAAAACTGAGAAGCCTGGGGGTTTTTATTCACTTGTTTTTATTCTTGTAAGTGTTCATGAGCTCCCGTTGGTCGGTTGTTTACTTTTTTGACTCGAGAAAAAAGTAAGAATAGGTTTTTCTTTCCTTTTCCCTTGATGGAAAACGAAACCAAAAGATCAAGGCTTGGCTCCTCGATGACCCACTAAGGCTTT